>VINJ01000001.1:0-1330000 GCA_013376735.1 bacterium Scap17
ATTCCACAGAGCGTAAGGAAGCCATCCTCAAGAAGATGGCGCCGCCTATGAGCATGACCATCCCGGAATTGGCCGAACAGGAAGGCATCACTGCAACAACCCTCTACAATTGGCGGAAACAGGCCAGAGAGCGAGGACAAGTTTTGCCATCACGTTCCACCCAGCCCGACCAGTGGACCAGCCAGGAGAAGTTCCAGATCGTCCTGGAGACGGCCCCGATGAACGAGGCCGAACTCAGCGCCTATTGCCGCGAGCGTGGGCTCTACCCCGAGCAGGTGGAAGCCTGGCGGGATGCCTGCATGAACGCCAACGACGACGTGGCAGCGCAGGCCAAGCAACAACGCCAGGCTCGCAAGGCGGAGCAAAAGCGGCTCCGTAAGTTGGAGCGCGAGCTGCACCGCAAGGACAAGGCCCTCGCCGAGACGGCGGCCCTGTTGACCCTGTCAAAAAAAGCCGAGGCGATCTGGGGCACGACCCACGACGAGGACGACTGACCAGCCTCCCGGATCGCCAGCGCATCGTGACCCTGGTGCAAGACGCCCAGCGTGACGGGGCTCGGCTGGCCAAGGCCTGTCAGGTGATGGGCATCAGCGTGCGGACCTACTACCGCTGGGTCGCAGAAGGCGAAGTGACGGCGGACCGCCGTCCCGACGCCGATCGCCCGGAACCGGCCAACAAGCTATCTCCCGAGGAGCGAAAATCGATCGTGGCGTTGTGCAACGCTCCAGAGTACCGAAGCCGCCCTCCGGCCTTCATCGTGGCCGATCAGGCTGACAAGGGCCGCTATCTGGCCTCTGAGTCGACGATATACCGAGTGCTTCATGAATATGATCAGCAACATCACCGGGGTCGACAGCAGGCCCCTCAGCGTAAGCGCCCACCGACCACTCACCAGGCGACGGCGCCGAACCAGCTTTGGTGCTGGGACATTTCGTGGCTGCCCGGTCCCGCGCGCGGCACTTGGTGGTATCTGTACCTGATAATGGACGTCTTCAGCCGCAAGATCGTCGGGCACGAGATCTATGAAACAGAGACTGGCGAGCTGGCCGCTGAGTTGATCCAGAAAGCCTGCTGGCGAGAGCGCCTGACAGATCGTCATAAACCCTTGATTCTGCATTCAGATAACGGCAGCCCGATGAAGGCAGCGACCTTCCTGGAAAAGCTCTATGACCTGGGCATCACTCCCTCATACAGCCGACCGCGAGTCAGCAACGACAATGCCTTCGCCGAGTCGGCCTTCAAGACGCTGAAGTACCGGCCGGGCTTCCCCATCGACGGGTTCGCCACCCTGGCCGAGGCTCAGGACTGGGTTCAGCAATTTACCGAGTGGTACAACCATGAGCACCGGCACAGCGCCCTTCGCTACGTCACGCCGAGCCAGCGTCATGACGGCGAGGCCAAAGGCATTCTGACGCAGCGCCGAGAGGTCTTCGAGGCCGCGAAGCAGCGTCACCCGGAGCGATGGTCAGGCGACATCCGAAAACTCGACCTGCCGGAGATAGTGCATTTGAATCCGGAGCGGGATCCGATACCGCAGGCAGCAGGATTTTAAAAAGCCAGCACCACTTCATGTGCCAACTATGTTGACAGATTCCGTGCTACTGCTACTGCTACTGCTACTGCTACTGCTACTGCTCTTTTGTGCTCTTGCCAGAAGGTTGTGTTCGTCATGCAGGACTCTTGACTACATGTAAGTGAGAACCTCTCCTAGCCAGGCAGAATTCGTATTATCGATTCGACGAAAGCGAATATTAAGTTACCATCTTCACAAGACTTATTATCATATGACAATGTCATGTAAGTCATTGTAGTAAAGATCATTGTTGTATGACCTGGACACGCATATGGCCCCGTGAATATTGAGTGATACTTGCCGGTACCTGACTACTGGCCTGTTGTAGAAGCGTGGCGCTTCCCCCGATGCCTGTCTGCTGAATGCTGGCGCTTTGCCCAACGCCTTGCTGAATGATCAGCGCAGCATGATATTGGCCATGTTGAAGAATGCTGGCTTCATGCAGGGCACCCTCTTGCAGCGTGTATGCCGTGTTCCCATTGCCATACTGATCGACCTCTGCGTCATTCAGAGCACCGCTCTGGCGAATCAATGAGACATTGCTATTGCCATGCTGAGCGATCATCGCTGTGTTGTACGTGCCAGATTGCTCGATGACGGCCACTGAGTGGCTGCTTCCCAATTCGGAGGTGGTCGCCAGGTCATTGGCCAACACCCACAAGCTGAGTGTCAGTGATGAGAAGAAAAGGCAGGCCTGTAGCATTCTTCTTTGTTGATGCTTTGCCGTAGCCATGGCACGAGTCCATCCAGGTGACCGTCTAAGTGACCTAACTATTGTTCTTTATCGAGGCCACCACCATCAGTCCTTTTCGGGTTTATGAGGGCTAGAGATTGCTACTCATAATGTCTTGCCAAATAGCGGCGAGTAATGACAAAGAGTGGTCAGATTTTCAGCACCGTTCAGGGAGGTATTACTGTTGACGGTATTAGGCGCATGATATTTCATGATTTGTTGTTTTATTTATTTCTTATGTTTGTACCAATACGAAAAAAGGCAGCCACCTCTTGCGAGGTGACTGCCTTTTGAGGGAGAGAGAATCACTGCGAATACCACGATACTCTCTGCGGGGGCTTGAATGTGGGTTGGCTCTACAACATCGGAGTCGGGGCTTGCAGATAATCCATCAGCTCTGATGTCTGAAGGCTGCCCGGGTCCTGGAGAACCCAGAGCTGGCGTTCGACGCCTTGCGCAATCAAGTGAATCACGGCAGATTCGATGGCGGACATGACCGCCATCTGTACGGGTTCATTGCTGGTATACCCCGCCTCCATCTCCAGCAAGCGACTGAAATCGATGAAGCGATAGACGCCCGCCCTCAGCTCGCGTGAGTAGATCGTCTTGCTGGTATTGACGTTGGCGATGACCTGCCCCGTGGTGATATCGACAGCGCGCAGATTGACCGTCACCTGGTCCACCTGATACTGACCAGAGGCGCCGATGCCGAAGTATTCTGCGCCTGCGCCACCTGTTCTGACATTGGAGTCGAAGGCAATGATGCCACCCTCGAACAGCAGGTTGGCGGCTTGCAGCGCGGCAAGATCATTCTGGCCCGTGCGTTCCATGTTGGCGCGGATGATCTTGCGCTCTGTCAGCAGGTTCTGCAGTCCTACGCGCTCGAGGGGGATGAACCAGCCGGAGTCCGACAATGCGGCGCTCAGCATGGCGGCGCCGCCTTGGGTGACCGCCGTAGAGAAAGTACTGGCAGGGGCAGGCCGGTACTGGCCTGTCTGGTCACGGAAGTCATAGATGGCGACCGGAATACGTCCGGCAGGGGGCGGTAGACTGATCAGGTCCTGATAGGTGGCGGTTCTTGGCATCAAGGTGCTGGGCACCCCTTCAAGACCCTGGGTATTGGCAACCATCGGCGCACAGCCTGCAAGCGCCAGGCTGGCAGCGGCCAGCATGAGAGTGAGTATCTTCATTGGACGAAACCCTTCATCAGTAGCGGATCAGAATGAATTGCCTGATGTGCCGAGGTTGATGACGGTGGTTTCACCTGTGGCGCGGTCAAGCACCTGCATGGAGAAACCGCCATTGCCGTTGCTGACCACTTCAATGCGCAGCTGCGCACTGTCGATCACGCTGGAACGGCCGGGCTCCGTAGCTTCTACAGCGTCGGTGATGGCATCAGAGACCAGGCTATTGCGCAGGTCATTGATGAAGATTTCGGTATCGGAGAGGCTATCGAAAGAGTAGGCATCAGGGTCCTCGTGGGTGTCCTGGGCCTGGGCCTTGCCAAGCAGGTAGCTGCCATTGAGAGGGTTGCCACCAAAGCTCGGGTTGATGGGCTGATAGATGAGTTCACCGGCATATAGCGGCATCGCCGACAACAGCAACGACACCGCGAGTGTCTGATGCTTCATGATGTTCCCCTGTTCCCTTGCGTATTGTCAGGGTCTCCGTGTCCGGAGCCCATTTATTATGTCGGTCTTCGATACATCAGAATTCGTCACTGGCCATGTCCGGGTCATTGCGCAGGGCTTCCATGACCTTGCGACGCAGGAACTGGTCGGAGACGCTTGATACAGCGGCGCTGGCGTACATATCCACGTCATTCAGGCGCGGAGGGAGCGTCGCTTCATACAGAACGTTGTTGCCTTCGGTGATCCAGATGAGGCTGCCCCAGCGTGCAGAGGGGCGTTCATGGATACTGAGAGATGTGTTGCGGATGGCTGGACTGTCGAGGCGTTGCTGGCTGAACTGGCGGAAGAAGGTCTTGCCGATCATGGTCATGGTGCGATCGATCATCACCCCATTCAGACCGTCGGAGAGCGTGGGGCGCGCGCGCTGGATGGCGACCCCATCCTCTCCCTGACGGCGAGCCTGCTGCTCTTCACTGGCAACGGATACCTCGGGTCGCACCGCCTCCGGCGCGGATTGCGCGAAGGCGGGCGACAGACTGAAGCATGTCAGTCCCCAGGCGAGTACCTGGCGGCTTGTCATGCCCCGACCGTTCACGACATCTGTGCTCTGCGAGCGATGCGTGGGGTGCGCGAGACAGGCATGGCCAGGTTCTGACGTGCCCAGTTCATGGCCTGAATGCGGTTATGCACCTTGATCTTGCGGAAGATGTTGTAGAGATGTGACTTGACCGTGTGTTCACTGACGAACAGCTGGTCAGCAATCTCGGTATTCGAGGCGCCCGTGCCCAGCAAGCCGATGATTTCCACCTCACGCTGGGTCAGACCACAGACCGGGCGATAGGCGTTGAGCTGCTGACGGCGATAGAAATCCAGCAGGCGGGTCATCAGCGGTCGGGACATCCACATGTCGCCTTCCAGCAGTTTCGCGATGCCCTTGCTGATCAGTGAGAGGCTGTCCTGTCGGTAGAACACGCCTTGAAGATGGGTACTGACCAGCAGGCTGGCAGCTTCCTCTTCATCACTGATGTTGATAGCGGCCAGCTCTGTGCTGGCATCCTGGCTGGCATCTGCATCCCAGCGTTGCATCGTGCCTTCATCGACGTGGTCGGTGTCCAGCAGCACTATCGTTCTTTCTGCCTGCCCGGGTGTGTAATCCTCGTCGGGGCTTGCGGAAGCCACCTGACACTCAAGCTGCTGGCGAATGTACTCCATGAAAAGCGCTGACTGCGGATTGCAGTCAGTCACCAGCAGCACCATTGCGTTCCCTGTAATCATGGTGCGAGACCTCTGAGTTGTCGTACCGATTTTTCTTGGCGGAGCCATATCTGAAGTATGGTTGGGGTCATCCTGTGGGATGGGGAAGATGACGCGTTGGGCATTACGCGTTTGTCCCTATCCAAGGATTGCGCGATAAGGCAGATATGGCAACCACTTATAAATAATTTATAAGTTATGCAGGTAGCTTTTTCAGTCCTTTTGCGTTCGATGCACCAAAAAGAACTGGAAAAACAGTGCACAACCTTGGAAGACGACGAGGCAAGTGTAATATCCTCGCTGGTAAGTACAATAAAAACCAAACCTTTGCACTTTTTTACCAAGCTTTCCACAAATCAAAAGGTACCACATACCTAATGCCGAAATGCTTCTGTTCAGTGTTATTGCGTAACCTTGCTTGTCTTTTTGTATCCTCTCATTCAGTGAGTGTCAGGAATACGACGCAGCACTGCGTATGAGTCATTTCACGCTTGAAAAGTGAAGCGCTTACTACGCGTAGCCGGTTTGAGGCATGCTCTGTCACTGTGGTGATCTCACAGATCCACCTGCTGGAAGACATGCTCGTCCAGCGTCACCTGAGCCTCAGGATTCCGGCTCCGTCGTACGCTTGGGGATGTAAAAATTGAGGTGCTCGTGGGCCCATTGGATCGCTTGATGGCGGTTGTGGACTCTGATCTTGCGAAAGATGTTATATAAATGAGACTTCACGGTGTGTTGGCTCAACATCAATCTATGCGCGATATCTGCATTACTTTGCTGTGATGCAACGAGTGACAATATTTCCAGCTCCCGTTGTGTCAGTCCCATGACAGGCTGGAAGGCAATCTGTAGTTGTTGACGATAATGACGAATCAATGTCTGCATGGTGTTGCGAGTCAGCCAGTTTTCATTCTCGAGTATCTTGCCGATACCCTTGCTGATTTGTTCAAGGCTGTCGTGGCGATAGAAGATTCCGCTGAAGGGAATATTCAGAAGTAGTGAGATGGCATCGTCTTCATGCTCGACATTGAAGGCAGCGATCTTGTCGATATGGCTCCATCGCATCATCTGGGCCAGACTGCACTGGGTGCTGTCGATCAGCACCAGGCAGGGAGATGACGGCAGTGGGGCTTCATGGTGGCAGGCCTCGACGACACATTTCAGTGTCTCTTGCAGGTACTCGACGAACAGTTCGGTCTGCGGTGAAGGGCTTGTCACGAACAGGACTCTGGTAGCAGTCATGGGGCGCTCCTGTCGCAAGCGTTTTGGGGGCTCATCATCAGCAGGCTGAGGCGGAGACATGAATCCACGGTGATTCGATGGTTGTCTTGAAGTCTAGTCGAGTGACATCTGTGGGCTGGCGCTGCGCATAGTGCTAGATGGCATAACGAACATTTCTTTTAATTCCTACTTTAAAGCTATAAAAATCATCGAGTTACGCGATTCTTTCGGTTGATGCTTACTTCCTTGAGCCGCGAGGCACAGACAAATCCTGCACAGGCATTAGCCCGCGCTGGGGCAGATAGCCTGTATCGGCCTGTCAGTCATCAAGTTGAGCACATGAGTGACATCGGCCCATGACACCAAGAATCTCAGTCGTGCCTGTCGCAGACCCCTTGCGTGTACGCACCGGCCTCACGCGCTAGAATGGGGGGCTGCAAGCGCCTCGCCCGTGTGACTCACACGCGGCCGCATTCTCGTTGTTCCTATCCCGGAGATTCACATGTCCGCTTCTTCTCTCGTACTGGCCAGTGGCAATGCCGGCAAGCTACGTGAATTTTCCCACCTGCTCGCACCACTGGGGATCGAACCGATTCCTCAAGGGCAGCTGGGAGTGAGTGACGCCGAAGAGACAGGGCTGACCTTCGTCGAGAATGCGTTGATCAAGGCACGCCACGCCGCAGAGGTCACCGGCCTGCCGGCATTGGCAGATGATTCCGGGATCGAAGTCGATGCGCTGGGTGGGGAGCCGGGCATCTATTCCGCACGCTTTGCCGCGCGGCGTCAGCAAGGTAGTGGTGATGGTGACAACAACGCCGCCCTGTTGGCAGCACTTGAGGGCGTGCCTGAGCACGCGCGTACGGCGCGCTACTGGTGCGTGCTCGTCTATCTGCGCCATGCGACAGACCCGGTGCCGATCATCGTTCAGGCCAGTTGGGAAGGGCGTGTCCTTGACGCGCCACAAGGCGAGGGGGGCTTCGGTTATGACCCGCTTTTCTGGCTGCCGGAGCATGACATGACCGCCGCCGCCCTGGATGCCGAGACCAAGAACCGGCTCAGCCACCGGGGGCGTGCGATGCAGCAGTTGCTCGAGGCGCTTGCCGCGCAGAGCGGTCAAGCGTGATGTCCGCCGAGAACCTGCCGCCTCTGTCGCTCTATATTCACGTGCCGTGGTGCGTGCGCAAGTGCCCCTACTGTGACTTCAACTCCCACGGGGTCGGGCGTGATGCCGGCTTGCCTGAAGCGGAATACATCACGGCACTGCTGGCCGATCTCGATCAGGACCTGCAGTTGCTGCAGGGCCAGCCCGAGCGTGAATTGCACAGCATCTTCATCGGCGGCGGCACGCCGAGTCTGCTAAGCGGGGCGGCTTACCAGCGACTTTTCGATGGCCTGCGGGCGCGCATGACGTTCTCTGCCGACTGCGAGGTCACGCTGGAGGCCAACCCCGGCACGCTGGAGCAGGGCCGCTTTGCCGCCTATCGCGCCGCCGGTATCAATCGCTTGTCATTGGGCGTGCAGACCTTCCAGCCGGAGCAGCTCGAGGTGCTGGGGCGCATCCACTCGGCTGAAGAAGCCGGGCGCGCGGTGGCCAGCGCACGGGCGGCGGGCTTCGATAATTTCAATATTGATCTGATGCATGGCCTGCCGGGCCAGACATTGGAGACGGCGCTGGATGATATCCGGCGTGCGCTGGCACTCAAGCCGACCCATCTGTCCTGGTATCAATTGACGCTGGAGCCGAATACCGAGTTCTATTCGCGCCCGCCGGTACTGCCGGAAGATGATCTGCTGTGGGATATCCAGGATCACGGTCACGCCGAGCTGGAGGCTGCCGGTTTCCGTCGTTACGAGATTTCCGCCTATGCCCTTGAAGGGCGCAGCGCGCGTCATAACCTCAACTACTGGAAATTCGGTGATTACCTGGGTATCGGAGCGGGCGCGCATGGCAAGTTGACGTTGTTGAAGACCGACTCGGCTGGGAACTTGAACGGCGAGTTGCAACTCCAACGCCGTTGGAAAAGTCGTCAGCCTGAAGCGTACTTGCGCAGGATGCAGGACCCTCGCGGGTTCGTGGCGGGTCAGCAGGAAATTGACCGCGATGAGCTGGCGCTGGAGTTCATGATGAATGCACTGCGCTTGACCGGGGGTGTCAGCTTCGAAGATCTGCGTCGCACGACCGGGCTGGATCGCGAGGCATTGGAGCCGGGCCTGAGCCAGGCGCGCTCGCGCGGGCTCATCGTTGAGGATGACGTGCTGTTGCGCGCCACGCCCCAGGGCTTATTGTTCCTCAATGACCTGCTGGCCATGTTCGACACCTGATTGATCAGGCATTATCGGAGGCATGACGATTATTTGCGCTATTGTCGTCTTGCCTTTAATGAGTGTGTAGATAGGGAGCGTTACCATGAAGAAGTCTGTACTCCTGGCCCTGCCGTTGGCAGCCGCCGTCGCGATGGCGGGTTGTACCACGACCAACCCGTATACCAATGAGCAGCAGACCTCCAGTGCGGCGAAGGGCGCCGGCATCGGTGCGGTCGTCGGCGCAATCGCCGGGGCGACCAAGAGTGGTAACCATCGTCTCGACAAGGCGCTGATCGGCGCCGCTGCGGGTGCCGCCGCGGGCGGTGGTATCGGCTATTACATGGATGTTCAGGAAGCCAAGCTGCGCGATCAGCTTCAGGGCACCGGTGTCAGCGTGACGCGTGTCGGCGACCAGATCATCCTCAACATGCCGTCCAACGTCACCTTCGGCTCCGACTCCAGCACCCTGTCCGGCCAGATTCAGCCGGTCATGGATGGCGTCATCACCGTGCTCAAGGAATACGATGAGACGCGCGTCAACATCGCGGGCTATACCGATTCCACCGGTGCCAGCAACTACAACCAGAATCTGTCCGAGCTACGTGCCCAGGCCGTCGGCAACTATCTGGCCAGTGGTGGCATCGCCTTCAACCGTCTGAACATGCGCGGTTATGGTGAAGCCAGCCCGGTGGCATCCAACGACACCGCCTCCGGGCGCGCCCAGAACCGTCGCGTCGAGATCACGCTGACGCCGATGGAAAGCTGAGTACCCATCAGCTGCCATGGCGACATGATGGTGAATGACCACGAGGCCTGCGCATTTGCGTGGGCCTCGTTGCTTGGCAAGCACGGCTTTTGGGGTGACAAGTGATCATCTCTGCTATCCTTCAGCCCCTTCGGCGGCCTTGTCTGGTTTTTCTCTCGTCGCCGCCCCCCGATTTCTCTCTGCTGCCTCGCTGGATGTGGCAGATATCGCCGTATCAAGGAGGCGCTCTTGCTCGCCTATCAGCACGCCTATCACGCTGGCAATTTTGCCGATCTGCACAAGCACCTGCTCGCCACCACCCTGGCCGAGCAGCTATTACGTAAAGAGTCTCCCGTTACGTTTGTCGACACTCACGCCGGTCGTGGCTGGTATCCGCTGGCGGCCCGCGAGACGGAACAGCTGCGCGAATACGAGCAGGGCGTTCTGCCGTTGTGGCAGGTGCGTGACCGCTGGTTGACCGATGCGGGCGAGCCACGCTCATCGGCAGCGGACAAGCCTCTGGCGCGCTGGCTGGCGCGTCTGGCGGATATGCAGCCGGAGACGGGCAAGGGTAGTGCCGGCGAGTTGAGTGTCTATCCCGGTTCGCCCTGGTGGCTGAGCCAGTCGCTGCGTCGTGGCGATCGCCTGTTGGCCTATGAGCTGCATCCGGGCGAGATCTACCACTTCGATCAGGCGCCGGTGCAACGTGACAGCCTCGGCAAGGTCATGCGTCGTCAGCAGGATGGTCTGTCCGGTCTGTTGGCGGCCGTGCCGGTCACCACGCCGCGCGTCGCCGTACTGATCGACCCCAGCTATGAGCTGAAGAATGATTACCGTGATGTCGCCGAGGTCGTGGTCGAGACCCTGCGCAAGTCACGTCATGCCACCATCATGATCTGGTACCCGCTGCTGCCGGCGGGTCGTCAGCATGATCTGCTCGAGCGCCTCAAGAAGCATTCGCCGGCACCGATGTGGCGCAGTGAGCTGACGATCGATTCGCCGGAAGGCGAGCACGGCATGTACGGCTCCGGCATGCTGGTGATCAATCCGCCGTGGCAGTTCGACCGTCAGTTCTCCACCGCCATGCAGGAAGTGGTCGAGGTGCTCAAGGGCGCGCTGCCGGCTCCGCAGTCGGTTGCCGTCGAGCACAAGGGCCTGTGGTGGCTGTCGGAGGAGGTCGCACGCGAGCGCAGCGAGCCCAAGCCGATGTCGCGCGAGCGACTGCTGGCACTGCGCAAGCTCAATCAGAAGGTCAAGCGTGACAGTGATGTCGAGGTGACCCAGGCCAAGCCGAAGCGCGAGAAGCTCAAGCGTGGTGAAGGCTGGGCCAAGCCACGTGTTCGCAGCGGCGGTGCGACATCCAAGGCCAAGGGCAAGCGCCATTCCGCGACCGCCAAGCCCAAGACCAGCATCAAGGCCCAGATCAAGGATCAGGTGCATGGGCATTCCGCGCCGAGTGAGAAGCGCGTCAGCGAGAAGCCTGCCGAGCGCAAGACGACGGCCGCTGTCGAACCGACTCGTCCGCGTGGCAAGGGCGAGACGGCAGGCAAGGGAGCGGGCAAGGACTCTGCCAGCTGGAGCGACTGGTCCTCCAGCGTGCCGGGCAAGGGCCGCCGCGAAGGTTCCACGCGGGTCAGCATGCGCAGCACGCCGGCGATCGGTCGTGATGGTCAGGTCAACCCGAACAGCACGACCAAACTGCCCAGAAAGTACGCGGCCAAGCAGCGTCCCGAAGACAACAAGGATGTCGGCAAGCCGCTGGATGCGCGTGAAGCGCGTGCCCTGCGTGAGAAGCAGGAAAGCAATGCCATGAGAGGCAAGGCGGCCAAGGGCGGCGCCAGCAAGGAAAGCTCTGGCAAGTCAGCGCCTGGCAAGACCGCTTCTGGCAAGACAGCGCCTGGCAAGAAACAGAGCAACAAGCCACGCGGCCCTCGCAAGCCGTGATGGTTGAGGTGAACGCAGAACGCTGAGCGCCATATCATGAGCTCGGATTGCAAACGCCCCCATAGGCCATGCCTGTGGGGGCGTTTGCATTGTCGAGGATGTTGATCTGCCTGATCAGTGCGCGATGTCTTCTCGCCATAGCCGCCGATAGAGGCCGGATTCTGCCATCAGGGCATCATGGGTCCCCAGCTGGGTGATGCGGCCCTGTTCCAGCACCAGCAGGCGGTCCGCATCGCGTACCGTGGCAAGCCGGTGTGCCACCACGATCAAGGTCACTTCCCCGCGCAGTTCATGCAGTGCCTGCTGCAACAGGGCTTCGGTATGGCTATCGATGCTGGCGGTGGCCTCATCCAGCAACAGCACGCGTGGTGTCGTGACCAATGCGCGTCCGAGCGCCAGCAATTGGCGCTCACCCGTGGAGAGGCTGAGGCCGCGCTCGCCCAGCAAGGTGTCGAGCCCCAGCGGCAGACTATCGATCAGCGGTGCCAGGTGCGCCTTGTGCAGAATCCATGACAGTTTCTGCTGGCTGATCTCACGCCCCAGCAGCAGGTTGTCGCGCAGTGTCGTGGCGCGGATGAAGGGCTCCTGCGGGACGACGGCGATTGCGGTAGCGCGTTGTCGAGCCGACCACTTCATCAGCGGACGACCATCCAGCAGCAGCTGAGTCCCCGGGGCAGGGCGCTGCCCGCTGAGCAGGTCAAGCAGGGTGGACTTGCCGCTGCCCGTCGGGCCGACCACGCCGAGAAACTCACCGCTCTCGATGGCAAGCGTCAGGCCTTTGAGGGCCGAGCCCTCCGCACCCTGATGGCGGAACGTCAGCTGCTCGAGTTGATAGTGACCACTCGCTATCACGGTGTTGTCGGTGTGCCCACGCGTGGATTTCCTCGCAGCGCGCTTATCTGGCTCAGGCGTCTCGCGCGGCCGGTCCAGGACCTCTTCCAGCCGGCCTGTCGCCACCAGCGCCGACTGGAAGACTTGCAGTCGCTGTGTGATCTGGATCAGGGGCTCGCTGATGCGACCCAACCAGGCGATGAACGCGTAGAGCACTCCCAGTTCTGCACCGCCGCCCAGTTCGCGCAGCCCGAACACGGCGACCAGCGAGAGCGTGATCAGCATCGCCATCAGGTCGATGGCCGAACGCAACAGCAGCCCCGACACACGCACCGTGCGCATGCGCGCCTGATACTGGGAGACGTTGAGGTGATGGTAGCGCTGACTGAAGCGTTCGGTCTGGTTGCTTGCCTGCAGCACACTCATGCCGCCGATCGCCTCGGCGATTCTGGCATTCTGCAAGGCGCGCAGGCGGCGTACCTCGCGTGCAGCACGCCCGGAGAAGCGCTGATACAGCCAGATCATGCCGATGGAGAGCGGGACCAGCGCCGTCGCGATCATCGCCAGGGTGCCATCCATCAGGGCCATCGCCGACAGGATGCCGATCAACAGCACCACATTGCCGATCAGTGTCGCCAGCACCCCGATATACAGCTCCTTGAGCGACTCGGTGTCGTTGGTCACGCGGGCCACCAATTCACCGGCGGCGATATTGTCGAGGGTCGATAGTGGTTGATGCAGCAGGTGTGTGAAGACTCGCTCACGGATATCGCGCACGCTGGCGAGGGCCAGACGGGCAAAGCGCAGCTGCTGGAAATAGCGCCCGGCGGCGGCGCCCAGCTGGGTGATCACGTAGATGGCCACCAAGCCTGCCAGGGCCTCGGGGGCGAGGTTACCGGGGATCAGGTAATCATCCAGATAGCGTTGGGTCAGCCACGGGCCAAGCACATCCAGTACGGTCGCCGCGATCAGGATCAACAGCGCGCGCAGGACCTCTGCGCGGCGCCTGCCCAGCGGTTGCCAGAGCAATGCCAGCCGCCGTCGGCTGAGCAGGCGAGTGCCGCTGAGGGTGTCGTGTCGTGTCGCGGCATCCTGGCTCATGAGCGCTCCGCCTTGGCATCGTCTTCGCGGCTGACCTGCTGGGCCTGCCAGAGGCGCCAGTAGGCGCCTCGGGCGGCCAGCAGACTGGCGTGATCGCCCTGTTCCAGAATGCACCCGTCCTCGAGCACCAGAATCTGCTGGCAGGCCTGTACGGCAGACAGGCGATGGGAATTGATGATCAGCGTGTGCTTGAGGCCGTGGTGATCGGGCTGCTGCAGACGTGCCAGAGTCCTTAGCAGAGTGCGTTCGGTGACCTGGTCGACCGCCGACAGGGTGTCGTCCAGCAGCAGGATAGGCGCCTCGCTGAGCAGGCTGCGTGCCAATGCCAGTCGCTGACGCTGACCGCCGGAGAGTGTGATGCCTCGCTCACCCACCAGCGTTTCCAACCCTTGGGGGAGGCGGCGCAGATCCTCCTCGAAGGCTGCGGCGCGCAGCGCCTCACGAATTCGCTCGTTAGAGGCCTCGGGGCAGGCGAGAGCGACATTGTCGGCCACCGAGAGCGCAAACAGGAACGGGTCCTGGGGAACCAGTGAGAACTGCTGGCGCCAAACCGATAGTGTGTACTCACTTTCTTCTCTGCCGCCGAGCGTCAAGACCCCTTGCTCAGGCGTCAGAGGCCAGCTGCGCGACAGCAGACGCAGCAAGGTGGACTTGCCACTGCCGGTCGCGCCGACGATCCCCAGACTGCCCCCTGCCGCCACCTGAAGGGAGAGAGGGCCCAGAGCACGTTGCTGGCTGCCCGGGTAGTGGAATTCATTGATTTCAAGGCGTAGTGAATGGTCACTGACATTGTCCAGGGTGCCGCTGTCCTCAAGGGCTTCTGGTGCGGCGTGGAAGGTAGCCAGCCGCCGTGCGGCTGCCGCGCCGCGCTGCAGGATATTCAGGCACCAGCCAAGTGCGAACATTGGCCAGATCAACTGCGCCAGATAGAGCGTGAAGCTGGTCAGTTGGCCCAGGGTGATGGCGTCATCCAGATAGCGCCAGCTACCCACGCCCAGCGTCAGCAGCGTCGCTGCCGAGAGCGCAATGAACACCACCGGATCAAAGGCCGCCTCCAGCTTCTGGACGCGATAATCGACGGCTTCGGCGGCGGCGGCACGCTGCGAGAATCTTGCGCCTTCATCCTCCAGCAAGGCATGGCTTCTGAGCATGCGAATGCCGGCGAAGGCTTCCTGGGTCTGGTCATTCAGGTCCGAGAAGCGCTCCAGCGATTCGCGGAAACGCTCTCCGATCCGTCGCGAGATGCGTGCGAAGGCCCAGGCCATGAAGGGGAAGGGCAACAGCGCGAGCAGCGTCAGCGGCACATCGATGGCGATCAGCATGATGCCGAGCACCAGCACGAAGGTCATGGCGCCATCGACGCTGGACAGCACGCCTTCCGCGGCGGCCATCTCCACGGCATCGATGTCCTGACTGGCGTGCGCCATCAGGTCTCCGGTGCGATGGCGCTGGTAGAAGCCGGGGTCCAGGCGCGTCAGCTTGGCATGGAAGGCATCACGTTGCTCCGTCCCTAGCTGATAGGCGGTACCGAACAGCGTCACGCGCCAGGCATAGCGCAGTGCATAGAGCGCGAGCCCCGCGCCTATCAGCCACAACAGGCGGTTCAGCAAGGCGTCGTGGTCGAGGCTGCCGTCACGCAACGCGTCGATGGTGGCGCCGATCGCCCACGGCAACAGCAGATTCAGCCCCGCGACCCCGATCAGGAACGCGATGGCCAGCAGATAGCGGGGCCAATGGCGGGTGAAGAAGTCGAGCAGCAGGTGGCGCAACGGGGCCTCGGGGAGAGGCCCGGTAGTCAGCTCGGCGGCGGGGGCCGGCGGGGGAGAGGCGCTGGAGTCACGTGACTCGCGATGGGCATCCTGCGGTCTGTTCGATGTCGCGCGTCCCGCCATGTCGGCTCCCGGTCTGCCCCTGCCCACCTCCGCCACTCGGAGGGGGCGGCAGAGGCAGTATAACGAGAGGGAGGCAGCCAGACGCAAGCACTGTCGGCAAGAGAGCCCGCCTGCGGGCGGGAGTCAGCTCGGTGCGATCACTTGCCGATGCAGAAGCTGCCGAAGATTTCCCCCAGCAGGTCATCGGCGGAGAATTCGCCGGTGATCTCAGACAGCGCCATCTGGGCGGCGCGCAGGTCTTCGGCCAGCAGCTCCCCGGCACCGGCGCCATGCAGCTGGGCGTCGCCGTTATCGAGGGACTCGCCAGCGCGTTCCAGCGCATCCAGGTGGCGGCGGCGGGCGCTGAAGCGACCCTCTGCCGTGCCGGTGAAGCCCATGATGTCCTTGAGGTGATCACGCAGCGCATCGAGGCCCTGATTGTCGCGCGCCGAGATGCGCACCACGCTGGCCTGGTGGCGTGCCTGCTCGGCATCGCCATCCTGTGTTGCGGTGAGGGCGGTCAGCCCCGGCGTCTCGCCGCTGGTGTCGATCTTGTTGCGGACCAGCGTCAGGCGGGTTGGGTCCGGCAGGCGCGCGACGAACTCCGGCCATATCTCCATCGGGTCCGTCGCCGAGGTAGTCGCGGCATCGACCAGCAGCAGGACGCGGTCCGCCTTTTCGATCTCGTCCCAGGCGCGCTGCACGCCGATGCGCTCGACGGCGTCCGGCGTGTCGCGCAGCCCGGCGGTATCGATGATATGCAGCGGCATGCCATCGAGATGGATGTGCTCACGCAGCACGTCGCGGGTGGTGCCTTCGATGTCGGTGACGATGGCGGTGTCCTGCTCGGTCAACGCATTGAGCAGGCTCGACTTGCCGGCATTCGGGCGGCCGGCGATCACCACCGTCATGCCCTCGCGCATCAGAGCGCCCTGGTTGGCAGCGGCGCGCACGCCCACCAGCTCTGCCTTGACCTCATTGAGGCGCGCCGCGACATGGCCGTCGGCCAGGAAGTCGATTTCCTCTTCGGGGAAGTCGATGGCGGCCTCGACGTAGATGCGCAGCTCGATCAGACGCTGCACCAGCGCGCTGACGCGCGTCGAGAACTCGCCCTTGAGCGAGCGCAGCGCATTCTCGGCCGCCGCGCGTGAGCTGGCGTCGATCAGGTCGGCGATGGCTTCGGCCTGGGCGAGATCCAGCTTGTCGTTGAGGAAGGCGCGCTCGCTGAATTCACCGGGGCGTGCCAGGCGTGCGCCCAGCTGCACGCAGCGCTCCAGCAGCAGGTCCATGATCACCGGGCCGCCGTGCCCTTGCAGCTCCAGCACGTCCTCGCCGGTGAAGGAATTCGGGCCCTGGAAATAGAGCGCGATGCCTTCGTCGAGGGCGATGGGATTGCCCTGGGTATCCAGTCCCATAAAGGGGCCATAGTGGGCGCGGCGCGCCGGCGGGCATTGGCCCAGCATGGCCTGGGCGATGGCCTGACAGGCCGGACCGGAGACACGGATGATGCCGACGCCACCCCGGCCGGGCGGAGTGGCCAGGGCCGCGATGGAGTCAGGCTGGTAGGCGGTAGACATGCACAAACCTCGGGCGCGAAGCCGGAATGAAGATGAAGGAGATGGCCGCTATTGTCGCGGCTGGAGGCCTGTGACAGCAAGCGGGGGGATGGGAAAGGCGCCTTGCGGCGGGAGTATAGGCGCAGCCCCCGGAATCAGGGCCCTGAAACGCCACGACCCCCGCCGAGGCGAGGGTCGTGGGTGAGTCATGTCAGGCGAACCTGAAAGGCATCATGCGCCTTTCTTGGTTGGCTCGGCATTCTCGATCTGACGGGTGATGACGTACTGCTGGGCGATCGACAGCGTGTTGTTGACGATCCAGTACAGCACCAGACCCGCCGGGAACCACAGGAAGAAGAAGGTGAAGACGATCGGCAGCATCTTCATGATCTTCGCCTGGGTGGGGTCCGGAGGCGTCGGGTTCAGCTGCTGCTGGATGAACATCGTCAGGCCCATGATGATCGGCAGGATGAACAGCGGGTCCTTCACTGACAGATCCTGGATCCACAGCATGAACGGCGCGTGGCGCAGTTCGACGGATTCCATCAGCATCCAGTACAGGGCGATGAAGACCGGCATCTGGATCAAGATCGGCAGACAGCCCCCCAGCGGATTGATCTTCTCCGTCTGGTAGAACTTCATCATCTCCTGGGAGACCTTCTGGCGGTCGCTGCCGTACTTTTCCTTGATGCGCTGCATCTCGGGGCCCATCTTGCGCATCTTGGCCATCGAGCGGTACGCGGTCGCGGACAGCGGGAACAGCACGACCTTGACCAGAACGGTCAGCAGGATGATGGAGGCACCCCAGTTGCCGACCAGCGCGTGGATGTGCTCCAGCAGCCAGAACAGCGGGTTGGCCAGGAACCACAGCCAGCCGAAGTCGACAACCAGCTCCAGGTAGGGAGCGGTCGCTTCCAGCTGGTCCTGGTCCTTCGGGCCGACGAACAGGGTCGCGCCGAGCTCAGCCTGCTGACCCGCGGCGATCTGGGTCGTCGGGCTCGCGAAGGCGGCGACGTTGCGGTTCTGCTTGTCGACGGTGGTGTAGTAGAGGTTCTTCTGGTTGTCAGCCGGCACCCAGGCAGACACGAAGTAGTGCTGGATCATGGACACCCAGCCACCCTGGACGTCGACATTCTTGAAGCTGCCGTCCTGGATGTCTTCGAAATCGACCTTCTGGTAGTGGTTCTCTTCCGAAGAGAAGGCCGCACCCAAGTAGGAACTCATGCCCATGCCACTACCGCTGGTCGGGTCCGCGCTGTTGTCACGGGCCAGCTGACCGATGAAGCGAGCATTGACCGGCTGCTGGGACTGGTTGTCCAGCAGGTAGTCGACCTTGATCTGATAGCTGTCCTGGCTGACGGTGAAGCGCTTGATGACCGCAACGCCATTGATGTCGGTCTTCAGGTCCACTTGCAGGCTGTCGTCACCCTCGGCAAGGGTGTAGCTGTTGCTGTCGGCAGAGAAGGCGATACGGCCCTTGTGGCCATCCAGCTGCAGGCCGGACTTGGCCACGTAGCTGCGTGACTGATTGTCGGACAGCAGCACGAAGGGCGACTCGGAAGCGTTGTTCTGCTTGTGCTCGAGCAGCGCTGCATAGACCACGTCACCGCCCTGCGGATCGATACGCAGGTCCAGCACGTCAGTCTTGACTTCAATCAGGTTGTTGCTCGGCGTGCTTGCTGCGCTATCCGGCGTGGAGAGGCCGGTATCGCCATTGGCAGTCGTGCTGCTGCTTGGGGCTTCAAGGCCTTGCGCAGTGTCATTGGCGGCCTGAGAGGCAACCTGGGGAGCCTGTGTTTCCGCAGCCGGCTGGTCGTAGTCCTTGTTCCACTGGACCACCATCAGATAGGCGACAACCGCAAGCGGAATCACGAGGAGTAATCGTTTGACGTCCATGGTGTATACCCGTTGGAGGGTGAATCAATCTGGCGGGGAGTCAGATGAGTCCGGGTACGAACGGTAGGGCGTATAACGAAAAAAACGCCACATGCCGGACGCACCGGGCAGGTGTCACGTCAGGCAGGTGGCGTTGACTTGGCCGCTTTCTGGCGTCTGGCGTCCTTCTCCAGACGAGCCCACATGCCGTTCAGCTGGCGATGCAGGGTCTCGTTGTCCAGCTCGGTCACGCCTCGCTTGGCCAGTACGACGATGTCGACGGCCGGAAGGCGCTGCTGGCGGAGGCGAATGGATTCGCGCGTCAGACGTTTGAGGCGGTTGCGATCTACGGCACGGCGCACGTTCTTCTTGCTGAACACCAACCCCAGGCGGGCATGTCCCAGGTCATTCGGACACGCCAGAGCCAGAAGCCCCTTGCCGTGTACCTTGAGGGTGGTGTGATCGAAGACGTGCCGGTAATCCCCGGCAGTCAGCAAGCGAAGCTGCCGGGGAAATCCCTGACGGGACATCCGGGCCTCGATCAGGCGCTCAGACGCTTGCGGCCTTTCGCACGACGACGCTGGATGACCTCACGGCCACCTTTGGTCGCCATACGAGCACGGAAACCGTGTGTGCGCTTGCGCTTCAGGACGCTCGGCTGAAATGTGCGTTTCATAGCTGCTTCTTCCCACGTGGTTGTTTGGAAAAGGTCAACGAATGTTGCCCTGTATCCACATGAGGACAGGGCAGATTGGTCAGGGGCAGGGATTCTAGTGAATCTGCAAGTGGCTTGCAATGTCGCGTGGGAAGTTGTCCACAGCCCGTTCGCGGCATTTGACGACAGATATCGTCTACGCCGCCCGCCATATGGCGCTTCGTGTCTTACCTGGATCACGGGAAAGACAGGCCGTCAGGTGCAAAAAATCTCGCTCTGCCGTCGTTGGGCCATCAGGTGCCGCCGAATGGCCACCGGATCAGCGGACTGTCGACGCTGCATGCCTGCGCGGAATCTCTGTGCGGAATGTCTGGTCAGGTGGGCCGCCATGAGTGAACCGGCGTGATCGCTGATCCGGTGATGGGCGTGCCGAAAAGTTGCAGTGGATAACCTGAGCCTCTGCTCTCGATGACGGTTCTCGGTGTCTTACGCGAAGTCCTGCCAGTCTGGTCTTCTATCATCATTACAAAGAAGGTAGTTCTGAATAATCAATAACTATTAAGGAAGGCAGTCGCTGTGGATAACCTGTTTTTTCCTATCTTGCTCAATGGCATGTCGATAGGACAGCTCTGGCGATAAATGGTGGGCAACCTGCGTTCAGCCTGTGTATGGCTATGTGCATAACTGTCGTCTTGTCCACAGTCGCAATCTTGTACGCGGATGCTCCCCAGCCTGTCCCGATGCGGATGCTTGAAGAATACCGATGTTGTCCACAGTACTTTTTGCGGCAGATGTCGTGTGGATAACTCGTGGCTTGGCCTATACAATGGCCGCCCCTTTGACAACTGGATGTGAGGTCGCGTGTCGCTCGCACTTTGGCAACAATGTCTTGACGCCCTGCAAGACGAGCTGAATTCACAGCAGTTCAATACCTGGGTTCGTCCCCTGCAGGCCGAGGAAGGCGACAGCGGAGAGCTGTGCCTGCTCGCCCCCAACCGCTTCGTGCGTGATTGGGTCAATGACAAGTACCTCAAACGAATCCACGAGCTGCTGCGTGAGTTGGCACCGGGCAAGCCGCCCAAGGTCGAGCTGAGCGTCGGTAGCCGTCGGACCGTCTCGAACCCGCGTCCGGAAGGTGCGGCTGCGTCGCCGGTATCCGCCCAGGCGCCGGCGCCGGGTCAGATGCCGAGCCCGCGTGCCCCTTCCGTGCATACGCCACCGCGGGGCAATTTTGCGGAAGAGCGTGAGATGGCCGGCGATGGCGCCCAGGAACAGGCACCGCGTCGCAACACGCGCCAGGTGCAGGTAGAAGGTAGCCTCAAGCATTCCAGTGGCCTGAATCCGAACTTCACCTTCGAAACCTTTGTCGAAGGCAAGTCCAACCAGCTGGCTCGCGCGGCTTCGCGCCAGGTCTCCGAGAATCCCGGTGGCGCCTACAACCCGCTGTTCCTGTATGGCGGCGTGGGTCTGGGCAAGACTCACCTGATGCACGCGGTGGGCAATCATCTGGCCAAGCAGGGCGGCGAGAATGCCAAGGTGGTCTACCTGCACTCCGAGCGCTTCGTGGCGGACATGGTCAAGGCGCTGCAGCTCAATGCCATCAATGACTTCAAGCGTTTCTACCGTTCGGTGGATGCGCTGCTGATCGATGATATCCAGTTCTTCGCTGGCAAGGAGCGCTCCCAGGAGGAGTTCTTCCACACCTTCAATGCGTTGCTCGAGGGCGGGCAGCAGATGATCCTGACCTCGGACCGCTATCCGAAGGAGATCAATGGGGTCGAGGAGCGCCTCAAGTCGCGCTTCGGCTGGGGACTGACCGTCGCCATCGAGCCGCCGGAGCTCGAGACGCGCGTCGCGATCCTGATGAAGAAGGCCGATCAGGCCAAGGTCGATCTGCCTCACGATGCTGCCTTCTTCATCGCGCAGAAGATCCGCTCCAACGTGCGCGAGCTCGAGGGTGCCTTGAAGAAGGTCATCGCCGACTCCCACTTCATGGGGCGCGCGATCAATCAGGACTTCATCCGTGAATCCCTGAAGGACCTGCTGGCACTGCAGGACAAGCAGGTGGGGGTGGACAATATCCAGCGCACCGTGGCCGAGTACTACAAGATCAAGATTTCCGATCTTCACTCCAAGCGTCGCTCGCGCTCCGTCGCCCGACCGCGTCAGGTCGCGATGGCGCTCGCCAAGGAGCTGACCAACCACAGCCTGCCGGAAATCGGCGATGCCTTCGGTGGACGAGACCACACCACGGTGCTGCATGCCTGTCGCAAGGTGGCCTCGCTGCGAGAAGAGAACGCCGATATCCGCGAGGACTACAAGAATCTGCTGCGTCTGTTGACCAGCTGATCGAATTGCAGCGGCAGGTCGGGTTGGCGACAATCACGCTATCGACCTGCTGCGCTCCGGGCTTGCCTGTCGCGGCCCCGAATTCCTTTTGCGTGCGCGCTGCCTGTCAGCGAGCATTGCCCCGTTTCCAGAGAGTGGAGTCTCCATGAAATTTGCCATTTCGCGTGAAGCCCTGCTGCGCCCGCTGTCCCTGGTGGCGGGTGTCGTCGAGCGTCGCCAGACACTGCCGGTGCTGTCCAATGTGCTGCTTGAAGTGTCCGATCAGCAGCTGTCGCTGACCGGGACTGACCTTGAGGTCGAGCTGATCGGGCGCGTCGAGCCCAGCCGTGTCGACGAGCCGGGTTCCGCGACGGTACCGGCGCGCAAGCTGATGGATATCTGCAAGTCACTGCCCGAAGGCAGCGAGATCATTCTCGCGCTGGAAGAAGGCCGCGCCATTCTGCGCAGCGGCCGTTCACGCTTCACCCTGTCGACCTTGCCGGTGGCCGAGTTCCCGAACATCGATGATGGCCAGGGCGATATCACCGTCAGCCTGCCGCGCGGTACCCTCAAGCATCTGATCGACGCGACCTCCTTCGCGATGGCACAACAGGATGTGCGGTATTACCTCAACGGCATGCTGCTGGAACTGACCAGCAACCTGGTGCGTACCGTGGCGACCGATGGTCACCGCCTGGCCGTCTGCGAGCAGGCCGCTGACATCAGCGTGCCGGAAGCGCAGAAGCTGATCATCCCGCGCAAGGGTATTCTCGAGCTGACGCGCCTGCTCGACGGCAGCAACGAGCTGATGACATTGACGGTCAGCGGGACGCACGTGCGTGCCCAGACCGGCGACTTCACCTTCACCTCCAAGCTGGTGGACGGCAAGTTCCCGGATTACGAGCGCGTTGTCCCGCGTGGCGGTGACAAGGTCATCGTGGCTGAGCGTGCCGAGTTGCGTCAGGTACTGTCGCGTACCGCGATTCTCTCCAACGAGAAGTACCGTGGCGTGCGCCTCTATCTGGAGGCCGGCAACCTGCGTGTATTGGCCAACAACCCCGAGCAGGAAGAGGCCGAAGAGAATATCGCGCTCGATTACCAGGGTGCCGGCCTCGAGATCGGCTTCAATGTCGGGTATCTGATCGATGTGCTGGGAGTGCTGGATGCAGATCGCGTCCAGCTGACGCTGTCCGATGCCAACAGTTCGGCACTGCTCGAAGAGCCGGGTGGTGGCGATGCGCGTTACGTAGTGATGCCGATGCGACTGTAATATCGTAATTTCTATTTAAATCAGTATCTTGAATCGTAATTGCGCCGCAATTGACGCGCGCAATCGCAGAATGAGCCTCGACAACACCCGCCATTTTCACTTCTGAATGGCGGGTGTTGTCGTATTTGAGCCCCGAAGGCGGCCATGGCTCTTTTCTCTATCGAATGAGGCCGTCATGGCGCTTGAACGACTCCAATTCCAGAATCTGCGCAACCTGGCGACAGTCGATATGGCGCCGGGAAAAGGGGTGAATCTGGTCAGTGGTGCCAATGGCAGTGGCAAGTCGAGTCTGCTGGAAGGTATCCATGTGCTGGGGCTGGCGCGCTCTTTCCGCACGCACAAGCTCAAGCATGCCATTGCGCATGACACGGCAGGAATGACGCTGTTTGGCCGCCTGGCAGGCGATCCGCCGCGCCCCTTGGGGGTAAGACGTGATCAGGCCGCAGATGGGCTGGAGATGCGTCTGGATGGCGAGAGGGTCGAGCGAGTCGCCCAACTGGCTCAGGCCTTGCCGTTGCAGCTGATCAACCCTGATGCCTTCCGGTTGCTGGAGGGTTCGCCCTCTGCCCGACGTGAGTTCCTCGATTGGGGTGTGTTTCACGTGAAACACGACTTCTTCGACGTCTGGCGCCGCGTGCGTCGGGCGCTCAAACATCGGAACGCACTGCTCAGGCATGGTAAGATGGACGTTCAGGCACTTAACGTCTGGGATCGAGAGTTTGCTCACTGGAGCGAACGTCTTGATGCCCTGCGCATGGAATATATGCAGGCGCTGGCACCTCTGTTTCAAGCCACGCTTGCCGAGCTGATTGATTTGCCCGAGCTGACTCTGCGCTATCAGCGCGGTTGGGATGCCAAGCGCCCTCTGGGCGACGTGCTGGCAGCAGGGCGCGACAGTGATAGCCATATGGGCTTTACCCAGACTGGCCCACAACGCGCCGACTTGCGTATTCGCCTGGGGCGACGCCCTGCAGTCGAGGTGTTGTCTCGCGGCCAGCAGAAGCTGGTGGTCAGCGCTCTCAAGCTGGCTCAGGGTCGCTTGCTCGAAGAAATGAACGGACGTACCTGTGTCTACCTGATCGACGATCTGCCGGCGGAACTGGATGGCGAGCATCGCCGTCTGTTCTGTCAGCTGTTGGCAGGCCTCGAGTGCCAGGTCTTCGTGACCTGCGTCGAACCCGAAACATTGGATCGGGTATGGTTGCCGAACACTGATGTCAGGATGTTTCACGTGGAACACGGGCGACTGCACACGGAATGATTTCACGACGGAGAAGCCAATGAGCGAACAGGCTTACGACTCATCAAGCATCAAGGTCCTCAAGGGTCTGGATGCCGTACGCAAGCGCCCCGGCATGTATATCGGTGATACCGATGACGGCACGGGGCTGCATCATATGGTGTTCGAGCTGGTGGATAACTCCATCGACGAGGCGCTGGCCGGTCACTGTAGCGAAGTCCGGGTCGTTATCCATGCCGACGAGTCAGTTTCCGTCAGCGACAACGGTCGTGGTGTGCCGACCGAGATCCATGAAGAGGAAGGCGTCAGCGCAGCGGAAGTCATCATGACCGTGCTGCACGCCGGCGGTAAGTTCGATGACAACTCCTATAAGGTCTCCGGCGGTCTGCACGGGGTAGGGGTCTCGGTCGTCAACGCGCTATCCGAAGAGCTCAAGCTGACCATCTGGCGTCAGGGCAATGTCCACGAGCAGATCTATCACCATGGCGAGCCGCAGTCGCCGCTGGCCATCGTGGGCCAGACCGAGAAGACCGGCACCCTGGTGCGCTTCAAGCCTTCCCCACAGACCTTTGCCAATATCGAATTCCATTACGATATTCTGGCCAAGCGTCTGCGGGAGCTGTCCTTCCTGAACTCTGGTGTCGCCATCCGTCTGATCGATGAGCGCTCCGCAAAGGAAGAGCTGTTCCATTATGAGGGCGGCCTCAAAGCCTTCGTTGACCATATCAACACCAACAAGGCGCCCTTGAATCCGGTGTTCCATTTCGAGATGGAGCGCGAGGATGGCATAGCCGTCGAAGTGGCGATGCAATGGAATGAAGGCTTCGCCGAGAACATCTTCTGCTACACCAACAATATTCCCCAGCGCGATGGCGGCACGCACCTGGCCGGTTTCCGTGCAGCATTGACGCGCACGCTCAATAGCTATATCGAGGCGGAAGGCCTGCTCAAGAAATCCAAGGTCGGCACGACCGGGGATGATGCCCGTGAAGGTTTGACCGCGATCATCTCGGTCAAGGTGCCGGACCCGAAGTTCTCCTCCCAGACCAAGGACAAGCTGGTCTCTTCCGAGGTCAAGACGGCGGTGGAGCAGGAAATGGGGCGTCTGTTCTCGGATTATCTGATCGAGAAGCCCAACGAAGCCAAGGCCATCGTCAACAAGATGCTGGATGCGGCTCGCGCACGTGAAGCCGCGCGCAAGGCGCGTGATATGACGCGGCGCAAGGGCGCGCTGGATATCGCCGGTCTGCCGGGCAAGCTGGCCGACTGCCAGGAGAAGGACCCGAGCCTCTCGGAACTTTACCTGGTCGAGGGTGATTCCGCTGGTGGCTCCGCCAAGCAGGGGCGTGATCGTCGCACTCAGGCGATCCTGCCGCTGAAGGGCAAGATCCTCAACGTCGAGAAGGCGCGCTTCGACAAGATGCTGTCGTCCGCCGAGGTCGGCACACTGATCACCGCATTGGGTTGTGGTATCGGTCGCGAGGAGTTCAACCCCGACAAGCTGCGCTATCACTCTGTCATCATCATGACGGATGCCGACGTCGATGGTTCGCACATCCGTACCTTGCTGCTGACCTTCTTCTTCCGTCAGATGCCGGAGCTGATCGAGCGCGGTCATATCTTCATTGCCCAGCCACCGCTCTACAAGATCAAGCGTGGCAAGCATGAGCAGTATCTGAAGGACGAGCAGGCGCTGCAGGACTATCTGACCGCCACGGCGCTGGACGGCGGCAAGCTGCACGTCAACGCCGATGCCCCGGGTATCGCCGGCGCTCAGCTGGAAGCACTGGTCAACCAGTATCGTGGCGTGATGAAGCGCATCGATCGTCTGGCGCGTGTCTATCCATCTGCCGTTCTGCGCAAGATCGTGCACGCTCCGCATCTGGATGAGGCCGCTCTCACGGACAAGTCTCAGGTGCAAGGCTGGATCGACGGTCTCCAGAAGGAAATGGATGACCTGATTGCCTATGAGGGTGGCCCGCACTACAGCTTCACTCTCAGCCACGACAGCGAGCGCAATCTCTATCTCCCAGCAGTGACGCTGACGGCACATGGTGTCAGCAGCGATTACCTGTGGGATGTCGACTTCTTCAAGTCCGCCGACTACCGCGAGATGAGTGAGCTGGGCAACATGCTGGAAGGCCTGCTGGAGGCTGGCAGCTACGTCTCGCGCGGTGAGCGCAAGAAGGAAGTCGGCACCTTCTACGAAGCCCTCGACTGGCTGATGAAGGAAGCGGCACGTGGCTTCAGCATTCAGCGCTACAAGGGGCTGGGTGAGATGAACCCGGATCAGCTATGGGAAACCACCATGGATCCGGAGTCCCGTCGCATGCTGCGTGTGACCGTCGAGGATGCGATCGGTGCCGATCAGATGTTCAACACCCTGATGGGTGACGAAGTCGAACCGCGCCGTGACTTCATCGAGCGCTTCGCGCTGGTGGCCAATCTCGACGTCTGATGGCGTTGAGCTAGCGCTTGGCGGATGTCTTGCCAAGCCGGGCCAGAAAAACGGCCCCTGATCTTCGATCAGGGGCCGTTTTTGCATGTGCGTGTTACCGCAATCATTAACAAGGATGACAGTGCGGGACAGGGCTTGGCTCAGTCTCAGCCGGCGCGTTGCTCGTTCAGCCAGGCGGTGATTCGCTCTGCCGTGATAAAGGCTGTCGCAAGCCCCAGGTGATCGATCGTCTCGAGGATTTCCACCTGCGCCACGGAATGGTGGGGTTGCAGACATTGAGCAAGGCGCTCGGCATGAAACGCCTCGTCATGCTCGCCGATCAGCGCCAGCACTGGCAGCTGACGATGGGCGAGCGCCTTGAGGTCACTTTGGTAGTCGCGAGGATTGAGGCCCGTCATCAGGCGCCATGAGTAGGCGTCGGTGGTATGTGCATCGCGGTACTCTGGCGGGATATTGAAGCCAAGCACCTCAATATGATCCAGGCGATGGATGCCGAGCCGGTTCAGCAGCGCGCAGGCCAGCATCCGCGCGATGCGTGGCTGTGCCCAGCGCGAATCACGTCGCATGTTGGGCGCGAGATGATGCAGGTACGGCGCCAGCAATATCACGCCGTGCAACGGAATGTTGGCACGCTGGTGCTGACAGATAGCGGCCGAGAAGCGCAGTGCCAGGCCGCCCCCGGCAGAGTGGCCAGCGACAATGACTCCGGCATCGGCTGGTAGCTCAAGCGACAGGATCAGGTCCTCGAGATCTTCCTCGAGCTGGAGCAGGTGGTCGATGTCGCCACGTCGCTGCGGAGCTGGGCCGTGGCCGCGCAAGTCCGGCGTATGCACATGATGACCAGCCTCAGCCAGGCGCGTTGCCAGCGAAGCGAGATAACGGCTGTCAGCACTGGAGCCATGCAGCAGGATGAGGTGTGAGCGGCTCCCTGACATGCCTGTTGCGGGATAATGGCGACAGCCCAGGCGGCTGTCATCGCGGCAGTGGTAGGGGACGAGTTCATTCGGCGCTGACCACGCTTCCCTGTCTGCCAGGAAGGTCGTGAAATCAAAGGCATGGCGGCTGGAATCTGGCATTGGCTACACTCGCTCGGATGTCACGTCATGAAAAAAGCCCGCTATCTGATCCGGTCAGATAGCGGGCTTTTTCGTTCAAGTGCTCGGCGCACTCGACAGGCTGATCAAGCCCCGTGCCTCAAGGCTCAGTGCGCCTGATTGAGGAAGCCTTCATCCAGCTTCAGCTCGTCATTGCGGTTGACGCCGATATCGCGGGACAGGATGTTGCTGGCGATCTGCTTGGCTTCTTCCAGAGAGTGCATCTGTGCGGTGCCGCACTGATAGACGTTGAGCTCCGGAATCTCTTCCTGACGCGCCACGTTGAGCACGTCCTGCATGGCAGCAGACCAGGCAGCGGCAACGCGAGCTTCTTCCGGTTCACCGATCAGGCTCATGTAGAAACCGGTACGGCAACCCATCGGTGAGATATCGATGATCTCGACATCATCACCGTTGAGGTGCTCGCGCATGAAGCCGGCGAACAGGTGCTCGAGGGTGTGAATGCCCTTCTCGGAGAGAATCTCTTCATTCGGCACGCAGAAGCGCAGGTCGAAGACGGTGATGTTGTCGCCTTTCGGGGTGCCCATCTTCTTGGCCACGCGCACGGCGGGCGCCTTCATGATGGTGTGATCGACAGTGAAGCTATCCAGCAGTGGCATGTGAAGCCTCCAGCATGAGGAAGTTAGACAGGCAGGCAGTTGCCCGCCCGGATTCATGTCTGAAGGGTAGCATATCGCCGCTGTTGATTAGAGAGGCAAGCGCGCCGTGCGCAGGGTTCTCGCCGGGCAGGCGCGCCTCACAGATAGCTTTCGGCAGCGGCTTCACAGCTCACGCAGCGGCGCTGGGACTTTCCCGGCTCACCATCCGACATGGGGTGGTTGAGCTCACCATCGAGCAGGCGGTTGGTGAAGTCGGCCAGGTTGGCCACTACCAGCACGTCCTTGAGCCCCTCGCCATCTGCCAGCGTCTTCTGGCCCTTGCCGGTCATCACCAGCGCGGCGCGACAGCCGGCCTTCTGGCCCGCGATGAGGTCACGCAGGCTGTCGCCCAGCATCCAGGCTCCTTCAAAGTCGGGAATCTGCAGGGCATCCTGGATCTGGTGGAGCAGGCCGGGTTCGGGCTTGCGGCAATCGCAGCCGTCGTCCGGGCCATGTGGGCAGTACGCAATGTGAGCGATATCGCCACCGGCTTCCTTCACCAGCTGCATCATCTTGGTGTGCATCTGGTCGAGTTCGCGGTGGCCGAAATGGCCACGGGCGATGCCGGACTGATTGGTCGCCACGGCCACGGTGTAGCCAGCGCGGGTCAGACGGGCGATGGCCTGGATGGAAGTGGGGTATTCGATCCACTCCTCGGCATTCTTGACGAAGGCATCGGAGTCTTCATTGATGACACCATCACGGTCGAGCACGATCAGTTTTTGCATGGTCAACTCTTCACTTCAGGGCAGTCAGGGGCGTCAGCCGGGCTGCTTGTCAGGGGTCGCCGCTTTGCCTGGGAAATTGTGAGCTGAGTCACAAGATGACGCTCGCACATGGGGATGGGCAAATGGCGCCGAGTGCTCGAAGTGCATGGTGCGACAGGCTGCCGCGCTTTTCGAACACTGTTTCTATACTGGAATACTAGTGCGACCTAGGTAGGGGATCAAGGCAGAAATTGTGACATCGCTGCCGTGTTGCGTGAAATCCTGTCACGCAACACGGCATTTCAGGACCCCGGATACAAAAGAACCCCGCCGTGGCGGGGTTCTTTTGCAGAGGCTGCGATTCAACGATGTCAGGGACACCGTGGATCGGCAGATCTCATTGGGTCAGCAGACTGATGTCGGCCACACCCATGAACAGGCCTTGCAGACTCGCCAGCATCGCCAGACGATTGGCGCGCACGGCGGCATCGTCGGCGTTGACCATCACCTGATCGAAGAAGGCATCGACCGGCTCGCGCAGGCTGGCCAGTGCATCGAGGGCCTCCTGGTAGCGCGCCGCTTCGAACAGTGGTGCCACTTCCGCGCCACGTGCCGTCAGGGCGTCTGCCAATGCCTGCTCGGCCGGCTCGCTCAGCAGGCTCGCATCCACCTCGGTGCGACCATCGTGCTTGGCCTTGGCGAGGATGTTGGAGACACGCTTGTTGGCTGCCGCCAGAGCAGCGGCTTCCGGGCGTTCGCCGAAGGCGTGCACGGCACGCAGACGCCGTGCGAAGTCCAGCGGGTTGCTGATCTTCAGGGTACGCACGGCCAGGTACAGCTCGGCCCCCATACCTTCGTCGTTGGCCCAGGCGCGGAAGCGATCGAGCATGTACTCGAGCACGTCCTCGGCCAGTCCTTCGGCCTTGGGCAGATCACGATGCTGCTCGGCGCTGACGCTCAGCAGCTCGCGCAGGTCGAGGTCCAGCTCACCCTTGATCAGGATGTTGAGCACCCCGATGGTGGCGCGACGCAGCGCGAACGGGTCCTTGGCGCCGGTCGGACGCTGACCGATACCGAAGATGCCGGTCAGGGTGTCGAGACGGTCGGCCAGGGCAATCGCCATGCCGGCCTTGGTCGTGGGGATCGCATCACCGGCGAAGCGCGGCAGATACTGCTCTTCCAGCGCGAGAGCGACGGTGGCATCTTCGCCATCGTGACGGGCGTAGTAGTGGCCCATGATGCCCTGCAGTTCCGGGAACTCCAGCACCATCTCGGTGACCAGGTCGGTCTTGGCCAGCTGTGCAGCACGTGCGGCGTGGTCGACATCAGCGCCGATGCGTTCCGCGATGTGGCGTGCCACGGCTTCGCTGCGACGGGCCTTCTCGGCCATGCTGCCCAGCTTCTGCTGGAAGACGACGCTCTCGAGCTTCTCGCGACGCGATTCCAGCGTGCTGCGCAGGTCGGTCTCGTAGAAGAAGGCGGCATCGCCCAGACGCGGACGAATCACCTTCTCGTTACCGGAGATGACCTGTTGCGGGTCCTTGCTCTCGATATTGGAGATGGTGATGAAGGCCGGCTTGAGCTTGCCGTCGTTGTCCAGCAGGTGGAAGTACTTCTGATTGGCCTTCATGGAGGAGATCAGACACTCCGCCGGCACTTCCAGGAAGCGCTCGTCGAAGGTGCCCGTCAGTGCCACCGGCCATTCCACGAGGCCGTTGACCTCGTTGAGCAGGGCTTCCTCGATGACGGCGTTGGCACCATAGACTTCTGCCTCGGCCTGGACCTGTTCGCGGATACGCTCACGACGCACCTCACGGTTGGCCAGCACGCGGGCGCCTTCCAGCGCGTCGAGGTAGTCCTCGGCGTGCGCCAGCGTGATGGCCTGCGGCGCATGGAAGCGGTGACCGAAAGTGGTACGACCGGAGTCGAGGCCGAGCACGCTGGCCTCGATCACTTCGCTGCCGTAGAGCGCGACCAGCCAATGCACCGGACGCGAGAACTCGATGCGTGAGGCACCCCAGCGCATGTTCTTCGGCACCGGCAGGCGAGCCACGACCTGCTCCAGCATGGCCGGCAGCAGGGCGGAGAGGTGCTCGCCCGGCTGGGTGTGACGATAGCCGAGCCAAGTGCCCTTGTCGGTTTCCAGCTCGATCAGGTCACTGACTTCGACCCCGCAGGAGCGGGCGAAGCCCTGCACCGCGCGAGTCGGTTCGCCATCCTTGAAGGCGGCGGCCTTGGCCGGTCCGCGCTTCTCGATCTCGCGGTCCGGCTGGCGCTCGGCCAGGGATTCGATCATCACCGCCAGACGACGCGGTGTGGCGTAGGCACGTACCTGACCGAAGGCGACTTCGGCGTCGCGCAGGCCATCGGCGAGGCCGTTGGCGAGGCTGTCAGCGAGTGCGTCGATGGCGCCAGGCGGCAGTTCCTCGCAGCCCAGTTCGATCAGCAGGGTATTCACGGAGGCCATGCTTACGCGTCTCCCTCGGTAGTGGTGTCATCGGCGGCGAGCAGCTCATCACGCAGCGCCTGCGGGGCCAGCGGGAAGCCGGCGGCCTTGCGCGAATCGTAATAGGCGTGGGCCACATCACGGGCGAGAGTGCGCACGCGCAGGATGTAGCGCTGACGCTCGGTGACGGAGATGGCGTGGCGCGCATCCAGCAGGTTGAAGGTATGTGATGCCTTCAGTACCTGCTCGTAGGCCGGCAGCGGCAGGTTGGCGGTCAGCAGCTTCTGGCACTCGCTCTCGCAGTGATCGAAGGCAGCGAACAGCTCCGGCACGGCGGCGTGCTCGAAGTTGTAGGCCGACTGCTCCTTCTCGTTCTGCAGGAAGACGTCACCATAGGTCACGACGGAGCCGTCCGGCGCGGTGGTCCAGATCAGGTCGTAGACGCTGTCCACGTCCTGCAGGTACATCGCGATGCGCTCGAGGCCGTAGGTCAGCTCGCCGGTGACCGGGAAGCATTCGATGCCACCTGCCTGCTGGAAGTAGGTGAACTGGGTCACTTCCATGCCGTTGAGCCACATTTCCCAGCCGAGGCCCCAGGCGCCCAGCGTCGGAGATTCCCAGTTGTCCTCGACGAAACGGATGTCGTGGACCAGCGGGTCGATGCCCAGACGCTCCAGCGAGCCCAGATAGAGCTCCTGCAGGTTGGCCGGTGACGGCTTCATCACCACCTGGAACTGATAATAGTGCTGCAGGCGATTGGGGTTTTCGCCGTAGCGGCCGTCGGTGGGACGGCGGGAAGGCTGCACGTAGGCAGCGTTCCAGGTTTCAGGACCGATGGAGCGCAGGAAGGTCGCCGGGTGGAAAGTCCCCGCGCCAACCTCCATATCCAATGGTTGCAGGATGATGCAACCCTGTTCGGCCCAGTATTGCTGCAGGGCCAGAATCAGGCCCTGGAAGGTTTTCACGTCTGGCTGTGTCATTGGTGAAGCCCGTTGGCCCATGAATTCGAGAACTGCCGAGTATACAATCCCCGCTTATCGGGTTATAGGCCGCAGACGAAACCGAGTGCGTGCCATTTCCAAATTCTGATGTGTCGCGTTCCTGAACGCGCGCGTTGCCTACAAGCCTCTAGAGGCTCTGGGAGCTCAAATGATCGTCGTTACCGGAGGCGCCGGCTTCATCGGTGCCAATATCGTCAAGGCACTCAATGACCGCGGCCGTACCGATATCCTGGTGGTGGATGACCTGAGTGACGGCACCAAGTTCATCAATCTGGCGGACCTGACCATCGCCGATTACCTCGACAAGGACGACTTCCTGATTCGCGTCCAGTCGAGCCTGATGGGCGAGTATGCCGAGTTGCCGAAGATCGAGGCGATCTTCCACGAAGGCGCCTGCTCGGACACCACCGAGTGGGACGGCCAGTTCATGCTCGAGAACAACTTCGAGTACTCCAAGGTGCTGCTCAACTTCTGCGAAGCGAACCAGATTCCCTTCCTCTACGCGAGCTCCGCGGCGACCTACGGCGACAGCCAGGTCTTCAAGGAAACGCCGGAGTTCGAAGGTCCGCTCAACGTCTACGGCTACTCCAAGCTGCTGTTCGATCAGCACGTGCGCCAGCGCTGGGACAGCCTGACCACCCAGGTCGTCGGCTTCCGCTATTTCAATGTCTACGGCCCGCGTGAGCAGCACAAGGGCAAGATGGCCAGCGTTGCCTATCACCATCACACCCAGGTGAAGGCGGGCGAGAACCCCAAGCTGTTCGGCGCCTACGATGGCTTTGAAGCCGGCATGCAGAGCCGTGACTTCGTCTATGTCGGTGATGTGGTCGACGTGAACCTGTGGTTCCTCGATCACCCGGAAGCCTCCGGCATCTTCAATCTGGGCACCGGTCGCGCCGAGCCGTTCAAGGCGATCGCCGAGACCGTCATCGAGTACTACGAGAAGGGCGAGATCGAGTACATCGACTTCCCGGAAAACCTCAAGGGCCGCTACCAGAGCTTCACGCGTGCCGATATCGGCAAGCTGCGCAAGGCCGGCTGCAACGTCGAGTTCAAGACCGTTGCCCAGGGCACGCGCGCCTATCTCGAATGGCTGAATCGCTGAACTCGAGGGACTGCAGCGCCGAGCCTGAAGGTCTGCAGCGCAAGGGCGATGGGGCAGGGCAAGCGCACCCGCAAGGAGGATTGGCCGTGAAGAGGAGCAAGGCATGAGTGAGCGCATTCTGGTGGTCGGGCCCAGCTGGGTCGGCGACATGGTGATGGCGCAGAGCCTGTTCATGACGCTGAAGCAGCGCTCGCCCGGCTGCCGGATCAGTGTGCTGGCGCCCGCCTGGTCGCAGCCGATCATCGAGCGCATGCCCGAGGTCGAGGAGGCACTGGCGTTGCCGGCGGGGCATGGTGACTTCGCCCTCAAGGCGCGCTGGCAGCTCGGGCGTTCGCTGCGTGGACGCTTCGACCGCGCCATCGTGTTGCCGCGCTCGTGGAAGTCAGCGCTGGTACCGTTCTTCGCGCGCATTCCGGTGCGGGTCGGCTTCACCGGTGAGCAGCGCTACGGCCTGCTCACCGAGTGCCGCAGGCTCGACAAGTCGGTGCTCGATCAGACCGTCAAGCGCTTCACGTCACTGGGCCTGCCCGTTGAGGAGGCCAATCCGCCAGTGGGCATCCCGGAGCCCTGTCTCGTCACCGACAGCGCCAATCAGCAGCGTCTGCGCGATGAGCTGGGGCTGATGGCGCCGCCGGCCCCCATCATCGGCATGATGCCGGGGGCGGAGTACGGCCCGGCCAAGCAGTGGCCGCTGGCGCATTTTCGTGCGCTGGCCGAGTCCTTGATCCGACAGGGGACCGAGGTGCGTATCTTCGGTGGCCCCAAGGATGTCGCGGCGGGGGAGGAGATCGCCCAGGGACTGGCGGGTGTCCACAATCTGTGTGGCAAGACGCGGCTGGCGGATGCGGTGGACCTGATCGCTGAGTGTCGGGAAGTGGTCAGCAATGACTCCGGCCTGATGCATGTCGCGGCTGCGGTAGGTGCCCGTATCCAGGGTATCTACGGCTCCTCGTCACCGCATTACACGCCGCCGCTGACGGCCAATCGCGAGATCCACTGGCTGGCGCTGGACTGTTCGCCCTGCTTCAAGCGCGTCTGCCCGCTGGGGCATACCAATTGCCTGAATCATATTGCTCCCGAGCGACTGTTGACGGCGATCTCGCTGGATGAGGATGCGCGGTGAACCGGCCGAGTAACCGTACGACGGATGATCTGATCCACCCGCGCATGCGCGGGGCCATGCGGCGTGCCCAGCGAGTCGAGGCGCTGCGTGCCTGGTGCGAGCACCACCTGATACTGCCGTTCAGCCGTTGCTGGTTGATGCGCTGGAAGCGCCAGCGCGCACGTCATCAGCTCCTTGAGCGCCGTGGCCTGCCGCGCCATGCGCTGGAAGACGTGATGGGGCAGGAGGCGTTGACGCTCTGGATCAACCCGCGTGAGCTGGTACGCGACGTCAACTTCGGGCGCGACAAGCGCAAGCGTCCTTCCTCCAACGCCTTCATCTGGGATGGCGACTGGGACCTGCGACGCGGTGCTTTCCGCTTCGGTTCACGCTCGCGCCTGATGCGAGACCTGATCGAGCATGGCGATGACCTGACAGTGACCGAGCGCTATCAGCACCTGAAGGCCTTGCTGGATGCCGGCAAGCCCTGGTCGTCACCGCGTGATGGACTGTTGATGGACAGCGAAGAGCAGATTCTCGGCTATCTGCGCTGTTATCGCGGTTATCTGCAGGACATGGCCAGCAATGGCTTTCGTCAGGGGGTCACCAAGGACGAGATGGGCGTCGCAGTGACGCGTGAGGGTCGCCTGCTCAAGATCAACCGTGGCCTGCACCGGCTGGCCATGGCGCAACAGGTCGGGGTGCCCAGCGTGCCTGTCGTCATCAAGGCGGTGCATCGTGAGTTCTGGGACAGGGTGACCGCTGGTGTCGAAGGCGATGAGGCGCTTGAGAGGTTGCAGGCTGCGCTGCAAGAGTGTCGCCCCGAAAGCGAACCCGGCCCGCTGGACCCCAGGACCTACCCCGTATTGGGTGTGGACGAGGGCTGGCCGGATCTGCGCGGCCTGGAGGACGTTGATTCGCGCGCCTGAGCTTCTGACCTGCTGTCTGGAAAAACGAAAAAGCCCTGTTTCATTGTGATGTTTCACATGAAACAGGGCTTTTTTTCGTTCTTTAGCCGAGGGATAGGTGCCTGGATGATAGGTGCCTGGACGATAGGTGCTTGTGGGCCAGGTGTCTGAGGTGAAAAGCGGTCTAGCGTGCCAGCCGCTGATAAAGCCCCAGATAGGCCTCGCCCATGGCGCTGGGAGTGAAGCGTGCCAGATGCGCACGTGCCCCCGCGACCAGCCGCTCCCGACGTGGTGCATCAGCGACGAGTGCCACGATGGCGGCAGCCAGTGCCTGGGCATCGCCGCTGGGCACCAGCACGCCGGTGCTGTCGTCATGCACGATATCGGGGATGCCATCCACATCGCTTGCGATGATCGGGACGCCGTGATCCATCACGTCGAGCAGAATCGAGCCGAGACCCTCGTTGCGCGACGGGAAGGCGAACAGATCGAAGGCTTCCAGATAGTCGCCGACATTGGTGTGGAAGCCTTCCCAGAGCAGATTGTCGAGATCGGCACTTTCCGCCTTGAAGGCCGCTTCGTCCTCGCCGGCCCCCAGGCAGACGAACAGCAGCTGCGGGTGGCTGTCGCGCAGCCTGCGGGCCGCCTCGATCAGCACCCGCTGGCCCTTGTGGCGGTCCACCAGGGCGCCGACATGCCCGATGACAACACGATCTCCTGCGGGCGTATTGCCGAAGCGCTGGCGTAGCTCGGCCACGGCTTGCTTGTCGCTGGGCAGGTGGGCGAGGGTGCTGGGGATCAACGCCGTCTCACCCCATTGGCGCTCGCGCAGGTGAGATTCGATCACCGACGAAATCGCCACCCGGCAGGCGGCCGCGCGATAGGTCAGGCGATTGAAGGGCTTGTCCTTCACCGGCTGGGGCACCCGGCGTGTCAGCAGGTAGGGCGTGCCGGTGAGGCGCTGATGCAGCCATGCCCAGTGCACGGCCTTGGCTTCATGAGCATGCACGATGTCGGCGCGGGGCTGGCCGAGATGGCCCTTGAAACGTCCGCTGATCTCGATCACTTCCACCGTGACAGCCAGCTCGAGCGCCGCCAGTTCGCGGATCAAGGGCGACCCTTGCAGACACACCAGTGACTGGCGGATCGGCGCGCCGGCTTCGCCGTTCTCCCTCGGGCTTGCGCGTCGCGCCAGGTCTGCGATCAGGTTGAGTGTCTGGCGCTCACCGCCGCGAAAGCCACGTGCCAGATTGACGTGGCGTACATGAAGCGGGCGCGTCATACCTCGCGCGGCAGTCGGCTCACGGCTAGAGGTCATGGTCACCATACCTTGTTGAAATCTTCGGCCTCACGCACCTTGGCGTCGCGCTGGAATTCCAGCAGCTTGGCGTATTTCAGGTAGGCATTGACGCTGGCCGACAGCGCCACCGAGAAGCCATCGACGCCATCGCGGAAGCCGGCCTGGAAGACGAACTTGCGCATGAAGGCATTGCTAGCATGCAGGAAGGGCGTGAAGGCGTTGGCGCGTTTTCCCTTCTGATACATGATCTTGGCGGCGCGGTTCGAGAAACGGCCACTGGCCTTGACGAACAGCTCACCGAGATTGGCGAAGCTGTAATGCTCGAGATCGGCGTCCAGTTCACAGGGATGGTTGGACTGCACCGAGCTGTGCTGACGCGAATCGCGGAAGGCGAGTTTCTCGCGGTCATACAGGCGCAGGCAGTAATCGGGATACCAGCCGGCATGTCGCACCCAGCGCGAGCCGATGAAGTTGCGACGGCGCAGCGCGAAGCCGTCGTGGGGTGTGCTGTCGAGTGCCAGTTCGCGGATGGCGCTGACGGCACCGTCGGTCAGGCGCTCATCGGCATCCAGTGACAGCACCCAGCGGTGACTGGCATGGCTCGGCCCGACATTCTTCTGCGGCCCGTCGCCCAGGTAGGGTTGATCGATCACCACGGCACCCATGTTGCGCGCCAGTTCGCAGGTGGCATCGGTGGAGCCGGAATCGACCACGATCAGCTCCTCGCAGACCTGGCCCAGCGAGCGCAGGCAGTCCTCGATGTTGTGGGCTTCATTGAGGGTGATGACACAGCCGGTGATGGGCACCGCAGTGCGCAGCTTGCCATCGGGTGAAGGGGCGGCCGAGGCCTCGTCGCTCGTGTTCATGACGGTCTCTGTCTTGAGAGCGCCTGCAGCACGACGGGGTGTGGCAGGCGCCGATGGGACGCAGTGGCAGGCTCGCCTGGGCGAAGCGTCTGCCGACGATTCATGTCGCTATCGTACACTGCATGGGCGTCGATGCCTGCAGGGCGATACGCTGCAGGTTCAGGCGTGATAGGCGCTGCGAATACGGGCCAGGCACGCCGCGTGATGCGTCGGGGTGAAGCGGGCCAGTGAACGCCCCAGGCGGGAGAGATTGTTCTTGCGCCAGCGTGCGTCGGCAGGTGCCTCGGCATGCAGCTGGCAGCGATCGAGATCGATCACGTAGACGCGTTCGCTTTCGTCGACCAGCAGATTGCGTGCATTGAGATCGACATGCTCAAGCCCGGCATCATGCACGCCGCGGATGGCGTGGCCAGCCGTATCGAGCAGGCGGAGCACGGCCTCGGGCAGCTCGGCCCCGGCAGGCAGGCGCTGTGCTTCGAGGGCGATCAGGTCATCGGCGAAGGCGCGTGCGCCAGGAATCAGCACCGTGATCAGGGCGGCCTCGTAGGTCAGACCATGCCGCCACACGCAGGCACCGACGGGCTCTGGCACCGGCAGCCCCTGGCGATACAGACGCTCCGTCAGGCGCAGTTCGGCGAAGGCGCGGGTGCGCTCAAGGCCGGTATAGAGGTAGCGCTGACTGGCGAGCTTCGCGATCAGGCCGCCGCGACGATAGGGGCGCAGTGCCCAGCGGCAAGCCGGTGTCGCGTTGGTATTGGCGGGTTGCAGCTCGGCGGGCAAACGACAGACATCGAGGAACAGACTCGCCCCGCGCCCCGGCGCTTCGCCGGTCACGGCGTCGTGTTCACGCCAGAACGATGGCATGAACCAGTCCGGCGTCATTTGTGGCGCTGTTTCGCCATCATATAGAATGTGGGCATTCTCATTTCGGAAAACTGCCATCCGCATGAAGCATCCTCTCCCTGCCCAGCCCGCACATATCTGCGTGCTCCGGCTCTCCGCTCTCGGCGATGTCTGCAATCTTGTGCCAACGGTACGCGCCTTGCAGCGTCAGTGGCCTGAGGCCCGCATTACCTGGATCGTCGGCAAGGGGGAGCACAGTCTACTGTCCGGCCTGACCGGGGTCGAGTTCGTGGTCTACGACAAGTCCACCGGTCTTGCGGGCATGCGTGCCATCTGGCGACAGCTCAAGGACACGCACTTCGATGTGCTGCTGCACATGCAGCAGGCGCTGCGCGCCAGTGCGCTGTCGCTGGGCCTCAAGGCCAAGGTGCGCATCGGTTATGACCGTGCGCGTGCCAAGGACTGGCAGTACCTCTTTACCTCCCATCAGCTGGCCCCGCGAGAGCGCGCCCACGTGCTGGAGTCGTTCATGGACTTCGCGCGTACGTTGGGTGTCGAGGACTGCCGCCTCGACTGGCGTCTCGATGTGCCGCCCGAGGCCTACACCGAAGCCGCACGCGTCACTGGCGAGGCGCCGTATCTGATCATCAGTCCGTGTGCCAATCCGCGACTGCGCAACTTCCGCAACTGGTCGCCGGAAGGCTATGCGGCGGTCGTAGACCATGCCTGGCAGCAATATGGCATCCGCAGCGTGATGACCGGTGGCGGCAGCCCGCAGGAGCGTGAAATGGGCGCGCGCATCAAGGCGCTGGTCAGTGAGGGCGCGGTCATCGATGCCATCGGTGGTACCTCGCTCAAGGGCCTGCTGGCGATGATCGATCGCGCGGTGGCGGTGATCGCGCCGGACTCCGGCCCGGTGCACATGGGCAACGCGCTCGACACGCCGGTGATCGGCCTGTATGCCACCACCAACCCGGAGCGCGCCGCGCCTTACTGCTGGCAGCATCTGGTGGTCAATCGCTATCCGGACGCCGTGAAGACCTATCTTCACAAGCAGATGGACGAGATCAACTGGGGGCAGCGCGTGCGCCATCAGGACGCCATGAGCCTGATCCGCGCCGAGGATGTCATCGCGCGCCTCGCTGAGCTGCTGGCGGACACCGATGGCGTCATTCGCGGCCAGAGCTGCGAACGTCTGCCGGTCGCGGCTGTCTCCTCTACGGATACCGCTTCTTCCCAATCCCCCTATGCACGCGGAGACGCCTGATGAAGCTTGATCTGACTGCGCTTGAACAGGCTCGCCTGCTGGTCGTGGGTGATGTGATGCTCGACCGCTACTGGCACGGTGGCACCTCACGCATCTCGCCGGAAGCGCCGGTACCGGTGGTACGAGTCGGCGAGAGCGAAGACCGCCCCGGCGGTGCTGCCAACGTCGCGCTCAACATCGCCTCGCTCGGCGCACACGCCACCCTCGCCGGTGTCGTCGGTCAGGATGACAACGCCGCCATCCTTACCCGCGCATTGGAAAACGCCAATGTCATCACGCGCTTCCAGGCCAGTGAAAGCGTGCCGACCATCACCAAGCTGCGCGTGATGAGCCGCAATCAGCAGCTGCTGCGCCTCGATTTCGAGGAGCCGTTGCACGAGGTGGATACCAGCGCGCTGGTGAGCCAAGTCGAGGCCGAGCTGGGCGCCAGTGGCGTGATGATTCTCTCCGACTACGGCAAGGGCTCGCTGAATCAGGTCGAGGCGCTGATCGCCGCCGCGCGTGCGGCGGGCAAGCGTGTGCTGGTCGACCCCAAGGGCAGTGATTTCTCGCGCTATCGCGGCGCCAGCATCATCACCCCCAACCTGACCGAGTTCGAAACCATCGTCGGGCCGTGCCGCAGCGATGAGGAACTGGCCGAGAAGGGCGAGGCGCTGCGTGCCGAGCTCGAGCTGGAAGCCCTGCTGGTGACCCGCAGCGAAAAGGGCATGACCCTGATCCGCGAGGGCTATCAGCCGCTGCACCTGCCGACGCATGCGCGTGAGGTCTACGACGTCACCGGTGCCGGCGATACCGTGATCGGCGTGCTGGGTCTGGCGCTGGCGGCCGGTCACGCCTTCCCGGAAGCCGTGATGCTGGCCAACCTGGCCGCGGGTCTGGTGGTTGCCAAGCCGGGTACCGCGACCCTGTCGGTGGCGGAGCTCTACACCGCGCTGCACGGCGACAAGCTGGCGGAATTCGGCGTGATCCAGGAGGCGGCGCTCATCCCGGCAGTGAAGGCCGCCCAGGCACGCGGTGAGCGCGTGGTGATGACCAATGGCTGCTTCGACATCCTGCACGCCGGTCACGTGGCCTACCTGCAGGAAGCGGCACGCCATGGCGATCGCCTGATCGTGGCCGTCAACGACGACGACTCGGTGGCACGCCTCAAGGGGCCGACACGCCCGATCAATCCCGTGCTGCGTCGTATGCAGGTGCTGGCGGGCCTCGGTGCGGTCGCCTGGGTGGTGCCCTTCAGCGAAGACACCCCGGCACGCCTGATCGAGGCCGTACTGCCGGATGTACTGGTCAAGGGCGGCGACTATCGCCCTGAAGAGATTGCCGGGGGAGAGGCAGTGATCGCCAATGGCGGTGAAGTCCGCGTGCTCGGTTTCGAGGACGGCGTCTCCACCACCGCGATGATCGCCACCATTCTCGATCGCGAGGACTAGGCGTGAGCCTTGTCCGTGGCCTATACAGCACCGCGCTGACCCTGCTGTCGCCCCTCATCTGGCAGCGGGTCTGGCGCGAGCACGATGCCGAGCATCCGCGCCTGGAGCGGCTGGGCATCATCCCGCCCACACCGAATACCACGCCCGACAGTGAGCGCCCCATCTGGCTGCACGCCGCCTCGCTGGGCGAGGTGGTGATGGTGGCGAGTCTTGTCGAGGCGCTGCGTCAGCGCTACCCACGGCGCCCGCTGGTGCTGACGACCATGACGGCCACCGGCGCTGCGCAGGCCGCACGTCTGCTGCACACCCCGCAGGGCTCGTCGGAGCTTGCCCCGGCCCGACACCATTACCTGCCGCTGGATTTCCCGTTGAGCGCGCGGCGCTTCGTGCGCTGGCTGCGTCCGGCGCTGGCGATCATGGTGGAAACCGAACTGTGGCCCAACCTGATGGCCGCCTGCGCGCGGGATGACATTCCGCTATGCGTCATCAATGGCCGCCTGTCACCGCGCGCCTTCCAGCGCTATCGCAGGATCGGCGCCCTGATGCGCGATAGCCTCGCCCATGTCAGTGGCCTGTCGGCCAAGTCGCAGCAGGATCTGGAGCGTTTCATGGCGCTTGGCCTGCCGCCAGCGCGCGGCACGGCCGTCGGCTCGCTCAAGTTCGAACTGGAGATTGCTGAACAGGTCGTTGCCGACGGCCAGGCGCTGCGCCAGTCATTCACGCAGCGGCCGGTATGGATCGCCGCCTCGACGCATGACGGCGAGGACGGCCAGATACTCGCGGCGCATGCTGCGGTGCGTGACCAGCACCCTCAGGCCTTGCTGCTGTTGGTGCCGCGCCATCCGCAACGCTTCGAGGCAGTGGCCGTTCAGGCGGCGCAGTGGTGTCAGACGCGCGGCGAGAGCAGCTTGCGGCGCAGTGTCATGTCAGAGAGCGGCACCGATGTGGCTGATGCCGTATCGGTACTGGTCGGTGACAGTCTCGGGGAATTGCTGACGCTGTATGCGGCCAGTGATATCGCCTTCATCGGCGGCAGTCTGGTACCCATCGGCGGGCACAACCTGCTCGAGCCCGCTGCGTTGGGGCTGCCACTGCTGAGTGGCCCATCGCTGGACAACTTCAGCGAGATTGCCGAGGTGATGGCCGCGGAAGGCGCGCTCCAGGTCGTCACGGATGACGCGGCATTGGCCGCAGCGGTGAATGCGCTGTTCTCGGATCAGGCCGCGCAGCAGAAGGCAGGCCAGGCGGCCAGTCAGGTCGTGGCGCGCAATCGTGGCGCGCTGAGCGGCACCTTGGCGATGCTCGAGCACCACCTGCCGCTGTGACGTCCCCGCGCACGCAAAGTGTGCATTGACTGTCTGGTCAGACAGAAGGCGCCGCACAATCGTGCGGCGGTTATTCTATGTATCCAGGTGTTTGGCAGTGGTCTGGCGCTGCGAGTGGCCTGGCTCTTTCCTGCAAGACAATCAGCTGCTCAGCAGTCGACAAGCTCGGCCGTCACGCCCATTTCTGCCTCCAGCGCGCCCAGACAATCACGTGCGGCGGGGCTGGCATTGCTGATCACCACATCAAAGTCACTCAGTGGGGCGATGAAGGCGGGGCGCACCATCTCGAACTTGCGCGCATCGACGATCAGGAAGCGCTGCATCGCGCTTTCCAGAGCGGCCTGCTTGGCCGCGACCTCATGGAAATGGAAGCAGCTGACGCCTCGCTCGGCATGTACTCCGCCCGCCGAGAGAAAGGCCTTGTTGATGCCGAGACGGCGGATGGCCTCCGGCATGTCGGTGGCGGTGAATGACTGGGTGGCTGGGTGAAACAGCCCCCCCAGCATCACCAGCCGCACCCCGGGCAGATGGCCGACCGCATTGGCCACATTCAGGGCGCAGGTCACCAGAGTCAGCGTCTGCTGGCGGTCGATGGCGGCCGCCAGATGGACCAGCGTGGTGCCGCAATCCACGTACAGGGTATCGCCATCCTCGATATGACTGGCCAGTTGCTGGCACAGCGCTTGCTTGATCGGGGCGCTGGCGTCGATCTCGCGATCCAGGCGATAGACGCTGCCGGCGGAGGAATCGACCAGCAACAGGCGGCCACCCAGAATTTCCAGCAGTCCGTTGCTGTGCGCCACGTCGCGACGAATGGTCATCTCCGAGACGGCGCATAGCCGTGCGGCGTCGCTGAGTTGCAGAGGGCTGCCTTCGCGCAGAATGGCCTGCAGGCGGTCGAGTCGGGCGGCGCTGTGATTGTTCATGCGGCTTTGTCCTTTGGTGCCGGTTCCGATGAGGGAGCGTTGGCGAAAAACTGGGCTGAAGCGCCACGTCCCACGTCAGAAGCAGATGATAAACCACTGACACACAGGGAGAACCTCAAAAATGCCCCTGACATTGCCAGTCTGGCACTGGAAGACAAGTGGGCGTGAGGTAAAACGGACGTATTGACTATTTGGTCAGGTTGTGACTTTTTGAACATGGTGAGAATGCAGGATAACACTGCACGACGTTGAGAACGGGGCGTCGCAGCCTTGCACGCAGCACCCATAACAACCACAAGAACCCTCAGGATCTTCCCAATGAATCCCCTCATGAGTCTCGTCGGGATGGCTTCGCTCATCCTCATTGCCGTGGCGCTGTCGTCGAATCGACGCGCCATTCGCCTGCGCACCGTGGGTGGTGCCTTTGCCATCCAGCTGGCCATCGGCGCCTTCGTGCTCTACACCTCCTTCGGCCAGGGAGTGCTGGCCGGTGTCTCCGGTGCCGTCAGTCAGGTGGTCAACTATGCCGATCAGGGCATCAACTTCCTTTTTGGAAGCCTGGCCAATCCGGGAAGTGGCGTCGGTTTCATCTTCGCGGTCAAGGTGCTGCCGATCATCATCTTCTTCTCGTCGCTGATCGCGGTGCTCTACTACCTCGGCATCATGCAGTGGGTGATTCGCCTGCTGGGTGGCGGCCTGCAGCGTGTGCTGGGCACGTCGCGTACCGAGTCGCTCTCGGCCACGGCCAACATCTTCGTCGGTCAGACCGAGGCGCCGCTGGTGGTCAAGCCGTATCTGGCCAGCATGACGCGCTCCGAGCTGTTCGCGGTGATGTGCGGTGGCCTGGCCTCCGTCGCCGGTTCGGTGCTGGGCGGCTATGCGGCGCTGGGCATTCCGATGGAGTACCTGGTGGCGGCATCGTTCATGGCCGCGCCCGGCGGGCTGTTATTCGCCAAGCTGCTGTTCCCGGAGACGGAGAAGCCGGACGACTCGATCGCCGTCGCGGATGCCTCGCTCAAGGATGATGATGCGCCTTCCAATGTGCTGGACGCCGCGGCCTCCGGCGCATCCTCCGGCCTCAAGCTGGCGGCCAATGTCGGGGCGATGCTGCTGGCCTTCATCGCGCTGATCGGCCTGATCAACGGCATTCTCGGCGGCGTGGGCGGCTGGTTCGGCATGGACACGCTGAGTCTCGACATGATTCTCGGCTGGTTGTTCGCGCCGCTGGCCTTCCTGCTGGGCGTGCCGTGGAGCGAGGCGACCCTGGCGGGTTCCTTCATCGGCCAGAAGCTGGTGGTGAACGAGTTCGTCGCCTACATCAATCTGGCGCCCTACCTCAGCGGTGACAGCATCGTCGCGGCCACCGGTGCGGTAATGACGCCCTACACCATGGCAGTGCTGTCGTTCGCGCTGTGCGGCTTCGCCAATCTGTCGTCGATTGCCATTCTGCTGGGGGGGCTGGGCAGCCTTGCACCGACACGCCGTCATGAGATCGCAAGCCTGGGGCTCAAGGCGGTACTCGCCGGCACGCTGTCCAATCTGATGTCGGCGGCGATTGCCGGTTTCTTCCTGGCGCTGGCGGCCTGATGCATTCCTCGCTCTCCGCCCGGTCAGTCGACGGGAGCTATCCTGCCGGCATGCGTCGGGCGGCAAGCTAAAAAACATCGGGATGTCAGCTCGGGAAAGCCGGGGGTGACAAGGTGCCTGACGAGAGTGTGAAAAGGTTCACATTGTCGTCGATGGCACGTTGATCATCCCCGAAATGTCGCTCTGTCGTTTTTGCGAGGAAGTGCTAACATCGCCGCCTTTCCGGACTGGGCCCCAGCGAGTTTCACTCCCGCGCCTTCTTCGGACTTCATGGCGACAAGACCCGCTCAGCGGGCAAGACCACAAGAATTCGAACAGTCTCATCATTCAGGACAGGATCGTTACGCGATGACCATGCTCAAGACCCTCGCGGCCAGCACTCTGGCTGCCACCACGCTGCTGACCGCTGCCGCTCCGGCGCAGGCGACTGACTTCAATGGCGATATCCACGCCAATGATTACAAGTGGCTGACCTTCAACCTGATGCGCAGTGAAGACAACCGCCTGCCGTTCCGCAACAGCGAAGATACCTACCTGGAGATGGAGTTCGGCGGCCGCTCGGGCATCGTCGATCTCTACGGGTATGTCGACTTCTTCGATCTGCTGGACGACAGCTCGGATGACCTGAACGACGGCGACAACTTCTTCGCCAAGCTGGCGCCGCGCTTCTCGCTGGACGCCATGACCGGTTACGACCTGTCGTTCGGCCCGGTGGATGAGCTCTACATCGCCACTGTCACCAACATCGGTGACAATGGCGCATTCGGCGGTCTGTGGGAGCACTACGTTGGCCTGGGCAGCGATGTGCAGGTGCCGTGGTTCGGCAAGATGGGCTTCAACCTCTACGCGCGTTACGTGCGTGAGAACTACGGCGGTGAAGATGAGAGCAAGTGGGACGGCTACATGGCCTCCACCAACTGGTTCAAGCCGTTCGTCAACTTCGATGATGGCAGCTTCGTCGCCTATCAGGGCTATCTGGACTACAAGTTCGATGCCGATGAGGTGGGCAGCCAGGCGGGCCGCAGCGTCAACAGCATGGAGTGGTTCAACGGTATCTACTACCACACCCAGCGCTATGCGATCGGCTATGGTCTGAAGTACTACAACAACATGGCGTTCTTCACCGATGGCTCCACTGCCACCGGCGTTCGCCAAGACACCACCGGCTTCGGCAACTACTTCAGCATCAACTACAAGTTCTGATCACCGCATCGCTCTCGCTGGGCGACCGGCGCTAAAACAGAAACGGGAAGCCCTCAGGGCTTCCCGTTTTTCGTCTGGCTACTGTAGCGTCTGGCGCCTGAAAACCGGCATCTGGAGATCAGCGGAACTCCACCTCGGTGACTTCCACGCGCACCAGCTGACGTGACCACTCACCCTCCGGCAGCGAGACGCGTACCTCGCGGCTATCGCGTGTCTGGCCGGGGCGCAGGTAGGTCTGGGGCAGACGATATTCACCGACCCACAGTGGCACCTCACGCGTCGCGAGCAGATGGCCATCATCGGCATACAGGCGCAGTCTGGCCTGCACGCCGATGACACTCTGGCCGGCCGTGTTGTCGAGGCTGAACTGCAGAAGCGCCTCGTCATCCTCTTCGCTCACCGAGGACAGACGCGCGACCAGACCATCGCGGTGGCCTTCACTCAACAGGCGCGGATTGGCCAGCGCGCTGCGGTTGAGGCGTGACGCGCTGTCAGGTGCTGCGTTGCTGGCGCTGGCGGCGGCCGCTCCGGCTGATGGTGAGGCCGAGTCGCCAGCCGGAGCGACCGCCGCCGTCACCGGCACGGCCGTCGAGGTCGGCACCAGCGCGCTGCCAGCGCCAGCTTCCCTGGGCGGTTGTGTGGTCGGGGCGGACGCGGCCTGCACCTCATCCAGCTGATATTCCCAGCTGTGGTCCGGCTTGAGCAGGATCTTGACGCCACTGTCGAGCGTCACGGTGACTGGCTGGCTGATCGGCAGGCTATCGGCCAGTGCCAGCGGGCTTGCGCTGGCTGCCAGCAGCAGTGCGGTCGCCAGGCGCAGTCGTGGGCACAGATTCATCGTCATGCCAGCTCCTCAGGCAGTGATGCGTTCGACGCCACTTTCGCGTCCCACCAGCAGCACATCGGCACCGCGTGCCGCGAACAGACCGTTGGTGACGACACCGACGATGGCATTGATGCGCGCTTCCATGGCGATCGGGTCCTCGATCAGGAAGTTGTAGCAATCGAGGATGCGGTTGCCGTTGTCAGTCAGCACGCCATCGCGGTAGACCGGGTCGGCGCCCAGCTTGACCAGCTCACGCGCGACATAGGAGCGCGCCATCGGGATGACCTCCACCGGCAGCGGGAAGCCGCCGAGAATATCCACCTGCTTGGAGCCATCGGCGATGCACACGAAGCGCTCGGCGCAGGCCGCGACGATCTTCTCGCGGGTCAGCGCGGCGCCGCCGCCCTTGATCATCGCCAGGCGCGGGTCGATCTCGTCGGCACCATCCACGTAGACCGGCACGGTGCCGACATGGTTGAGTTCGAAGACGTCGATGCCATGGCCCTTGAGGCGCTCGGCAGTGGCTTCGGAGCTGGCGACGGCGCCGGCGAAGTCTTGGCGCACTTCCGCCAGCGCGTCGATGAACAGATTGGCCGTCGAGCCGGTGCCGACGCCGATGATGGTGTCGCGGCTCAGCAGTGGGCGAATTTCGTCAAGGGCGGCGCGGGCCACGGCCTGCTTCAGCTCATCCTGGGTCATGTGATACCTCGGGTCGGTGGGGCGGTGGTGAAAGTGGGCATTGGCGCGGTCTTCCTTGCGTGGCCAGCAGTTTACCGCCGACAGGCACTGGAAAACGGTTTGACGTGAAGCGCAACGCCGGAAAACGCCACATTATAACGGCAAACCCGGCGATGGCGCTGGACGCTCTCGCCAGCGGTCTGATAACAATGGGGGTTCGGTCGCGCTCATGCGGCCCGCGCTGTGACACATCAGGACATTCCTATAATGCTCGAACATTACATCAAGAAAATCCTGTCGGCTCGTGTCTACGAAGCCGCCCATGAAACTCCGCTCTCGCCGGCACCCTTGTTGTCGCGTCGTTTCGGCAATCACATCTTCATCAAGCGTGAAGACCTGCAGCCTGTCTATTCCTTCAAGATTCGCGGCGCCTACAACAAGATGGCCCAGCTGACGGATGAACAGAAGGCGTGTGGCGTGATTGCGGCCTCGGCCGGCAATCATGCGCAGGGTCTGGCGATGGCGGCCAAACTGATGGGCGTCAAGGCAGTGATCGTGATGCCGCGCATTACGCCGGAGATCAAGGTGCAGGCCGTGCGCGAGCGCGGCGCGCGGGTGATCCTCAAGGGCGATGCCTTCCCCGAGGCGCTGGCCCACGCGCGTACCCTGATGGATGAGCACGGCTATACCTTCATTCCGCCCTATGACGATCCGGATGTGATTGCCGGCCAGGGCACCGTCGGCATGGAAATCCTGCGCCAGCACCCCGGCAGGATCGATGCGATCTTCGTGCCGGTCGGCGGCGGTGGCCTGATCGCCGGTGTCGCGGCCTACGTGAAGTATCTGCGCCCCGAGATCCGGGTAATCGGAGTCGAGGCGGAAGATGCCGCCTGCCTCAAGGCCGCGATGGAAGCCGGCGAGCGTGTGGTGCTGGATCAGGTCGGGGTGTTCGCCGAGGGCGTGGCGGTCGCACAGATCGGCGCGGCACCGTTCGAGCTCATCCAGCACACCGTCGATGAGGTCATCACCGTCAATACCGACGAGATGTGTGCGGCAGTCAAGGACATCTTCGAGGATACGCGCGCCGTCTCCGAAACCAGTGGTGCACTGTCACTGGCGGGCCTCAAGAAATATGTTCAGCAGTCAGGCGCGGAAGGGGAGACGCTGGTGTGCATCAACTCCGGCGCCAACACCAACTTCGATCGCCTGCAGCACATTGCCGAGCGCACCGAGCTGGGCGAGCAGCGTGAGGCGATTCTGGCCGTGACGCTGCCGGAGCGCCCGGGGGCCTACAAGCAGTTCTGCAAGGTGATCGGCAAGCGCATGGTCACCGAGTTCAACTATCGCTATGCCAACCCGGAGGAAGCGCATGTCTTCGTCGGCGTGCAGGTCAAGCCGGGCGGTGAAGACCGCGCCGCTGTGGTCGAGAAGCTGCGTGAGGCGGGCTATGCGGTGGAAGACCTGACCGACAACGAACTGGCCAAGCTGCACACGCGTCATCTGGTCGGTGGGCGCACGACCAGCGATCTCGAGGAAGAGGTCTATCGTTTCGAGTTTCCGGAGCGTCCCGGCGCCCTGATGAATTTCCTCACCCACCTGCCGGCGGACTGGAACATCTCGCTGTTCCACTACCGTAACCACGGCGCGTCGCATGGGCGGGTGTTGATCGGCATGCAGATCCCCAATGGCGACCGCGCGCGGGTCGAGGAATATTTCAATGAGATCGGCTATCGCTTCTGGAAAGAGAGCGACAATCCCGCCTATCGTCTGTTTCTGTCCTGAGCGAGGCAAGCGATGGGGCGATGATGGCTATATGAGTCATTGGCGTTGAAGGTGGTGAGCTGAGGCGCAACTCATCATGCTTCATTGGTCACATTCGTGGAAAGAAAAGCCCCGGCCTTCGCATGGAAGGTCGGGGCTTTTTCATGCGTATCCGGCGGGCAAGCCGCAGGAAATTCCACATTTCATGCCAAGCGCGAAAAAGAACGGTGTTTCTGACTGAAGCTCTGGTCGGCAGGGGTGACCAGACATCAAAAGCTGCGTGGAAAAGCGTCCATTCAAACGATTGCATGGTGATTGTCATACAGAAGTCAGATGCCTATCATCTGGCCACTGTCAGGAAGACAGTCATCGACAACCGTCACGCGAAAGCCACTGACGATATAAGAAGAAGCCCGCTCTCATGAAACGTAAGCCCGATCTGGTCATGGCCCTGGTATTCATCTTCGGGATTGGTGTAGTGGCAACCGGCTACGCCCAGACCGTAATGGGTTCCTGAATCCTGCGCTACTGCCCTCACCGGCGGTAGCGGTGCTGCTGGCGTCAGTCTCTCTGGCGCCACGCACCCATGCCATGACCCTCCTGCCAGGCTTTCCAGCGTTTCTGCTCCCAGCTTTCCAACTTTTCTGCTCCCGGCTCCTCCTCAGCTTGACGCCTCGTCTGGCTTCGCTGTGCTGCTGCTTCGCCTCCTCACAGATAGCCTCTTTCTGCCTGCCTTCACCTTCGACATCTCGCGGTCGTGCCATCGATCTCGTCATAAAGCCCAGCGCCTCATTCGGCACGGGCAGGGCGCACGACTTCGCGATCACTGACGATGGCGTCCAGCGGGACATCCCAGGGCTGTACCGGCAGGGCGGGGACCTTCTGACAGTGGTGGGCGAGACCGATCAGCAGCGGCCGTGGACCGGGGCGGCGGGTAAAGGCGAAGCTGCGGTCGTAAAAGCCTCCGCCCATACCGATGCGAGCCCCACGCCCATCGAAGCCGACCAACGGCATCAAGACAACATCCAGCGCCCAGGCAGGCAGGCGCCGCGCCCTGGAAGCCCCATGACGGGTGTCCGGTTCGGCGATGCCGAAGCGGTTGCTGACCAGGGGTGTCTGATCGTCGTAGCGCACGAACCATAGCGAATTGGCCGCGAACGGACGCAGTACCGGCAGATAGACCTTCGCCCCTCGTCGCTGTAGCCAATCGCACAGACGCGTGGCATCGATCTCGCCATCGTAGGGCAGATACAGGGCGATGTGGCGGGCGCGCAACAGTTCCGGCAGCCGTTTCAGCTGACGCAGGAGCGCATCTTCGGCTTGCAGGCGAATGGCAGGGGGTAGCTGACGGCGGCGTTGGCGCAGCAGACGGCGAAGCGCACGACGGTCGGCCTGAGGGTGATCAAGCTCGCTGGGCAGCGCCCAGAGCGTGGTATCGAGTGCTGCAGAAGGGAGTGGCGAGCGTGGGCTCGCGGGTGCGGCATAGACCGCGGGGGGCTTGTGCATGCCTGACAATCTCCGTCAGACAGGGTTCTCCAAGGTGCCGGTGTTACCGGGGGCCCTTGAACCCAGCGGTTCAAGGTGGGTAGTCCCGCGCAGCGCATCAGGCGTTCCGACGCACGGACATGCACACAGCACTGCGCAGTGGACTCCCTGGGAATAGCTTATAAGCTCGAGGGACATCGGCAACTGTCGTACACCCCAGAGAACTCATTCAGTCTACCAAACCCCGCCTGCCTGCCCAAGGGCTAATCCTGTCGGGAACAATCTGTTGCCTGAATGTATCAGTTGTTTGATTCTGAAGCGTTTTTACGCTCAGCGGCGCGCGCCTTCGCCTGATCGGCATAGTCGGCTGGCAGCTGACTGAGCGCGGCATCCAGTTGACGGTCCAGCGCGGTGAGGCGAGTCTCGAAGTCGCGCTGCAGGGCGCGCTCGCTGTCACGGCTGTTGATCAGCTCATGCGAGATATTGAGCGCGGCCATCAGGGCGACCTTGTCGGCGCTGATGGTGTTGCCGCGCTGCTGGATGCCTTGCATGGCGAGATCCAGATAAGCCGCCGCACGGGTCAGGCCATCTTCCTCGCCGGGCTGACAGCTGACGGTATAGCTGCGGCCGAGCAGGCTGATCTCGGTGGTATTGCGTGGGGTGGCGGAATCGCTCATGTAGATCCTCTCGGGCCTTGTCCGGCGTCATCCAGATTGATGCCGACGTCCTGCTGTCAGTGCGTCACCGTCGCAGTCAGGACGGCAAGCCAGAAGGAGGGCCAGTGCGGTAAGATGGGGCATTCTCGAGCCACTATAGAGAGCCGCTTCTGGAGGGTCAACGCGCCGCGCGGCGCGGCTGCCTTGTGTTGCAGCACATCCTTCAGATGCCATTCTCCCGCTACAGAACCACTTCTCACTGACTCAATGGGGCCGCATCATGGCGATCATCAACGATACCTTCGACTTCTCGCTCGTCGCTGACCACTTCCTGGCTCACGGCAGCCTCAACAATCCCTCCTTTCTCGACGGTCAGCTGGTGGCCGCACTGGCGCTGGATGACATCAGTGCCGAGGATTGGCTGGCGCGCGTCTGCGCCTCGCTGGGGGTCGAGCAACCGGCCACGCGTGAAGCAGGTGAAGTCTTCCTTACCTGGCGCACGCGCAATCAGGAGCGTCTGGCCGCCAGCGAGATGAGCTTCGAGCCGCTGCTGCCGGATGACATGTTCTCGCTGGCCGAACGCGGTCAGAGCCTGCGCGAATGGACGCTGGGCTTCCAGGAAGAACTGGCCGGTGCCGATGACGATGTCCGCAGTGGCTGGAGTCAGGCGCTCAAGGATGCGCTGAGCGATGTCGAAGCCATCTCGAGCGGCCTCGCCAACGCCGAAGACCTCGACGACGACAACACCGAGGACGAGGCCGACCTGTTCGCGCTGGCTGACCATGTGCGCATGGCGGCCTTGCTGCTTTACACCGAGCAGCACCCGGGCAACCCGGACGTCGAGAAGCCCAGCGATGACCAGCTGCCGGAAGGCGGTCTCGAGGGCAGCCTCGGCGTCAGCTCACGTACCGATACCCACTGAATCGATGGTCACCCACCGCTTGCGCCGCGTCTGGCGCAGGCTGGTACAAGAGGGCGGGTGACCCCATCTACAGCATCACGCCTGTTTGTCACTCGAACGCGCCATGCCCGGCGGGTTCTCGACGGAGATTGCCATGACTGCCCCAGCCATCCTGCCCGCACCTGCTGCCCTGACGGCAGAGGATTTTCGTGCACGCCGCCAGCGCCTGATCGCGCAGCTGCCGCAGGGGGCTGCCGCACTGGTGGTCTCGTCGGGCCTGGCCCAGCGCAACCGCGACAGTGAATACAGCTTCCGTCAGAACAGCGACTTCCACTATCTGACCGGCTGGCCGGAACCCGAGGCCGCCTTGCTGTTGCTGCCCGGGCGCGCCGAAGGCGAGAGCGTGCTGTTCTGTCAGGAGAAGGATCCGCTGGCCGAAGCCTGGACCGGCATCCGCATCGGTGCCGAGGGTGCCGTCGCCACGGCAGGCTTCGATCAGGCCTTCACCAATGAGGCACGTGATGAGGTGATGGCCGGCCTGCTGGATGGCCGCGAGCGTCTCTATGTACTGTTCGAGAATGATGAAGCTCTGGCGCTGGCTCAAGCGCTGCGCGATGAGCTGGCCGCCGCGGTGCGTCGCGGAGCACGACCGCCGGCCGCCTTCGAGGATCTCGCGCCGCTGCTGCATGAGCAGCGCTTGATCAAGGATGAGCGTGAACTGGCACTGATGCGCCACGCCGCCGAGATTTCCGCGCGCGCGCATGTGCGTGCGATGCAGATCAGCCGTCCCGGCCTGCACGAGTATCATCTGCAGGCCGAGATCGAGCATGAATTCCAGTGGCAGGGCGCGCCGGCCCCGGCCTACACCAGCATCGTCGGGGCGGGTGTGAATGCCTGTGTGCTGCACTACATCGAGAATCGCGCGCCGCTGGAGAATGGTCAGCTGGTGCTGATCGATGCCGGCGCCGAGTACGCCCTGTATGCCGGCGACATCACGCGTACCTTCCCGGTCAATGGCCGCTTCAGTGAGCCGCAGCGCCGTCTGTACGAGATCGTGCTCAAGGCGCAGGAGCGCGCGGTGGCCGCCGTGGTGACGGGTGCAACGTTGGTGGGCATTCACCAACAGGTGGTGCATGACCTGACCACGGGGCTGGTCGAGCTGGGCCTGTTGCAGGGCGAGGTCGAGGAATTGATCGAGAGCGATGCCTACCGTCGCTTCTATCTGCACTCCACCTCGCATTGGCTGGGGCTGGATGTGCACGATGTTGGCAGCTATCGCGAAGCGGGTGAGCCGCGTCCGCTGGTGCCGGGCATGGTGCTGACCATCGAACCGGGTCTCTACATTCCGCAGGACGCCGACATTCCTGCCGAATATCGCGGCATCGGCATTCGCATCGAGGACGACGTCGCGGTGACTGCCGCGGGCCACGAGGTGTTGAGTCATGGCGTGCCCAAGTCCGTCGAGGCCATCGAGGCGCTGATGCGCGCGGAGGCCTGACGCCATGAGCGAGCCTGAAGCCATGAGCGGGCGTGATGCCGAACACTTCGACATCGTGATCATCGGCGGCGGTCTGGTGGGCGCCAGCCTGGCCTGTGCGCTGGCGCCGCTGATGACGCGTGTGGCCGACGAGAAGGGCCGTGAGGCCGCAGCGTTGCGTGTCGCCGTGATCGAGGCCAATGAGCTGCCCGCGGCGACGGCAGACGCCCGGCGCTTCCAGCCCAGTTTCGATGCACGTGCCAGCGCCATCGCGGCGGGCTCACGCCAGCGGTTCACCGCCTTCGGGGTCTGGGAGGCGATGTGCGAGCACGCCACGCCGATTCGCACCATCCATGTCAGTGAGCGCGGCCACCTGGGCGCGACACGCATGCGAGCCTCCGAACTCGAGGTAGCCGCGCTCGGCCACGTGATTCCCAATGCCTGGATGGGGCAGGTGCTGCATCGCCAGCTGGCCGAGCTGCCGCTGGCCTGGTATTGCCCGGCGCGCGTGGCAGAAATCGCTGTCACGGCACAAGGCCATCGCCTCACGCTCGAGGATGGTCGTCTGATCGAGGCTGAGCTGACCGTGCTGGCGGATGGCGGTCGTTCCGGGCTCAAGGAGCGCCTCGGCATCCACAGTGCGGCGCAGGACTATGAGCAGCATGCCTTGATCGCCACGGTGGAGATGAGCCAGCCTCACCTGGGGGTCGCCTACGAGCGCTTTACCAGTGAAGGCCCGATGGCCCTGCTGCCGCTGGCCGGCAAGCGCATGGAGCTGGTCTGGACGCGCTCCCCCGCTGACACGGAAAGCCTGATGGCGCTGCCCGACAGCGACTTCCTGCAGGCGCTGCAATGGGCCTTCGGGGAGCGGGCCGGGCGTTTTCGGCGCGTCGGCCGGCGTCACGCCTATCCGCTGTCGTTGGTGCGGGCGAGTGAAGGGACGCGGCCCGGACTTGCCGTGCTCGGTAATGCTGCCCACGCCCTGCACCCGGTGGCAGGGCAGGGCTTCAATCTGGCGCTGCGCGGCGTGACGGATCTCGTCGCGGCCATCGAGGCGGGCCTGACGCGTGGCGAGTCGCCGGGGGCTACCAGCGTGCTGAGTGACTTCGAGGAGCGGCGCGGCGCGGATCGCGACAATGTGGTGCTGTTCAGCGATGGTCTGATCCGCCTGTTCGGGGTCGAGAATCGCTGGTTGGGGCATGCACGGGCAGCGGGCCTGATCGGACTCAATCTGGTCTCGCCGCTCAAGCGGCTGTTGGCCAGACGCTCGATGGGCATTGAGCGCTGAGGTTGGTAAGCGCTCGTTGACTTGGCTCGAGGACAGAGCCTCGCAGACAGGGCGTCACTGACAGAACCTCACTGACAGCGCCTTGGTGTCGAGTCACGTGACAGGGCTTCGAAATCAGGGCACGAGAAAGAACTTCGAGACAGAACTTCGAGACAGAACTTCGAGACAGGGAGCAGGCATGAAGGACGGTCGATCAGCAGGTAGCGCACATGACGCCGATGTCGCCATCGTCGGTGCCGGTATCGTCGGTGCCACCCTGGCGCTGCTGCTGGGGCAGGCGGGACTGCGAGTCATGCTGGTCGAGGGGCGTGAGTCCGCGACCCGCTGGCAGCCAGATAGCGTCCCCGAGCCACGGGTGAGCGCATTGACGCCGGTCTCTCAGCAGCTGTTGAGCGGCCTGGGTGTGTGGCCGACGATCGCCGCCAGTCGCCTGATGCCCTATACCGGCATGCAGGTGTGGGACGCGGAGGGCAATGGCGAGATCCAGTTCAGCGCCGAGGACAGTGGCGTGCCGGTGCTGGGGCACATCGTCGAGAACCGGGTCACGCTCGCTGCGCTGGAGCAGGCCATCGATACCTGCCCGGCGATCACGCGCTGCTTCGGGGCGCGTGTGGCAGGCATGTCACTGCCACGCTCTGGGGTTACGTCGGTAGTGAATGCTTACCAACTCGATGCGGCGGAAGCGACCAGCCTGACGCTGACCGACGGCCGGACAGTCACTGCGGCGCTGGTGGTCGCGGCGGATGGTGCGCGCTCACGGCTGCGTGAGCTGGCCGGGATCGCCACGCGGGAACACGACACCGGCCAGGTCGCGCTGGTGGCCACGGTGCGCACCGAACTCGCGCATCAGGCCGTAGCGCGTCAGCGCTTCCTGCCGACCGGGCCGCTGGCCTTCCTGCCGCTGGCCGTCAATGACGCCCTGGCTCAGCCGGCTGAGGGAGCCTCGGCCGCAGAGCGGCATTGCTCCATCGTGTGGTCGACCACACCCGAAGAGGCCGAGCGGCTGCTGGCACTGTCACCGGCGGCATTCTGTCGTGAGCTGGAAGACGCCTTTGAAGGTCAGCTGGGCGCCATCGAATGGGCGAGCGAGCGCTTCAGTTTCCCGCTGCATCAGCGCCACGCCGAAGACTATGTGCTGCCGGGGCTGGCGCTGGTGGGGGATGCTGCGCATGCCATTCACCCGCTGGCGGGGCAGGGCGTCAATCTGGGACTGATGGATGTGGCGGTGCTGGCAGATGAGCTGCTGACAGGACATCGCCGCGGGGTGGCGCTTGGCGACGAGCGCTGGCTGGCGCGCTATCGCCGCCGGCGTCGCAGCGACAATGCCATGATGCTCAAGATGATGGATGGCTTCCGGCTGTTGTTCGGCAGCCGTCAGCCGGGCGTGCGGCTGCTGCGCAACTTCGGGCTTGGTTTCGTCGACGGCCAGGGCGAGCTGAAGCGCATCCTGATGCGTCAGGCGATGGGGCAGCGGGGTGAGTTGCCCGCCAGCTGCAAGCCGTAACAAGAGTGAAGGTGTTTTAATTCCTGCGCCATCGGGTATGTGAGCGCCTACTATCATCGCTTGGGAACAGGTGGTCACAGGATGGCCGATCGCTGCCACACATGCCGCTATATGCCTCTATACAAGTGCGCATGTCATGCCCCCTGCAACGACAAGGCCCCGCCATCTGGCGGGGCCTTGTCGTTGTGGCCTGATGATCTGCCGATCATGGCGTGATGCTTACTCGTCGCTTGTGGACACGGTGGCCTTGAGCGCCGCGCTGCGTCCCAGCACGTTCATGCCCTTGAGCAGATTGAGCGCCTCACCCAGCTGATAGTCACTTTCTGCCACTACCGGGCTGTCGGGTGCCTTGCTGCCGGAGGACTCGCTGGCGGCGTTGGCATTGTCGAGGCGCCCCTCGAGGTCAGCCTCACGCACGCTGAAGTCACGGCGCGTGTCGCGCTCGAGACGGCCGCGCACGACCTCGACATCCGGGCGGATGCCCTCTGCCTGGATCGAGCGACCGCTGGGCGTGAAGTAGAGCGCAGTGGTCAGCTTGAGCCCATCGCCATTGCCCAGCGGCATCACCGTCTGGACCGAGCCCTTGCCGAAGCTGTCGGTGCCCATGATGATGGCGCGGTGTTGGTCCTGCAGTGCGCCGGACACGATTTCCGCGGCCGAGGCCGTGCCGCCATTGATCAGTACCACCAGCGGGGTGTCGCCCGCTGGGGTATCGGGCTTGGCCGAGAAGGACAGTTCGCTGTCGGGCAGGCGGCCTTCGGTATAGACGATGCGGCCGCTGGACAGGAACAGGTCACTGATCTCGACCGCCGCGGAGAGTAGCCCACCGGGGTTGTTGCGCAGATCCAGCACCAGCCCCTTGAGCGGCTCACCATCGTTGTCTTCCTGCAGTCTGGCCAGCGCCGTGTGGGCCTCGTCACCGGTCGCGCTCTGGAACTGGCTGATGCGCAGATAGCCATAGCCCGGATCCAACAGGCGCTGACTGACGCTGCTGCTCTTGATGATGGCGCGTTCCAGCACCACTTCGCGCGGCATGTCGGCGCCCTCGGACAGAATCAGCAGCCGAATGCGAGAGCCTGCCTCACCGCGCATCAACTTGACCGACTCCGACATCGACAGGCCATCCAGCGGCGCATTGTCGATCTTGAGGATGACGTCTCGCGGCTGCAGGCCCGCGCGCGCCGCCGGGGTGTCATCGATGGGGGCGATGACGGTCAGCTGGCCATCGTCGCCGGTGCCGACCTCGATACCGATGCCGCCAAACTCGCCGTCGGTATTCTCGCGCAGGTCCTGCCAGTCTTCCTGATCCAGATAGGCGGAGTGCGGGTCCAGCCCTTCGAGCATGCCGCGCATGGCATTCTTGAGCAGCGTGCGGTCATCGACCTGATCGACGTAGGTGCGCTTGATGCGCTCGAAGACCTCGGCGAAGGTGCGCAGCTCATCCAGCGGCAGGTCCGTGCCCTGACGGGCATCCTGAGCGCTGTCGTAGGGAGTGACATCTTCTGCACTGGCCGGCAGTCCGCCACCCAGCAGGGCAAGGCTCAGCGGCACGCTGACCGCCAGCTGACGCAGGCGGCGCGGGGCAGGACGGAACGGCGACATTGCAGACATGCGATTTCCTTCTCGACGGATACTGACACGACAGGTACGGACTCGACTGGTACCGAAATGCGCTGAGCGCCGGGGCCGGATGTCGAGGCATGGCATGGGGAACACCGCCCAGCATGCTCGCAGTCACAGGCTACTGCGAGCATATCCCGCGCGAGTGCCTGGCGACTAGCCCGCTGGCTAGCGGTGGCGTTCAGCGCTGACTGACAATCAGGCGATGCGCGAGGTGCCGCTGCCAGGCACTTCAGCGGCGCGCGAGCCAGCGACTCGGGTCTGTCGGCTGACCGCTGCGGCGCACTTCGAAATAGAGCGCCGGGCCATCGCGCCCGCCGCTGCTGCCGACGCTGCCCAGTTGCTGGCCACGTGACAGGCTATCACCCGGGCCCACGCTGAAGCTTGCCAGGTGGGCGTAGAGCGTCAGCACGTTGTCGCCATGATCGAGTATCAGCAGGTTGCCATAGCCGCGCATCCAGTCCGCGAAGACCACGCGACCGGCGTGCGGCGCCGTGACGGCGGTGCCCTGCGTCGCGCGAATCAGCACGCCATCACGGTTGACGCCCTCGCCACGCCCATAGGCGGAGATCACCTTGCCTGGCGCCGGCCAGTCCATCTTGCCCATTGCACGCGTGATGCGGGTCTTGGGCGGCGGTGCGCTCTTGATCGACTTGAGGCGCTTCTCAAGGGTTTGGATCAGCTGATTGGCATGCGCGCGGTCCTGGTCCAGTTCGGCGATCTTCGCCTCATGGCTGGCATAGCGCGCATCCAGCTTGCGCAGCAGGGCGGCGCGTTCATTCTGTTGCGCGATCAGCTGACTGGCCTGCCGCTTGAGTCCTGCCTGTACGTCATCCAGGCGCGTCTGGCGGGCCAGCAGCTGCGCGCGGGTGTCGGCCAGTGACTGGTTCAGCTCGGCCAGGCGCTCCAGCGCCGCACTCCGTGATTCGCTCAGGTGGTTCAGATAGACCTGCAGGCGCTCAAGGCGTGCGGGGTCATCCTGGTTGAGCAGCAATTTCAGCTCAGGCTGACGACCGAGGCGATAGAGGGCGGCCATCTCTTCGGCGACCGCCGCCTTCTGGGCCGTCTGCTGCTGACTGAGGGCTTCACGCTTGCGCGTCAGCGCCACCAGCTGCTGCTGGATGTCATCGCGCTCATCCTCGAGCTTGCCGGTCTGCTGGCGCGTGGCGTTGAGCTGGCGCTCGATCTTCTCCAGCCCGTTGCGGGTGTCACTGCGCCGCGCTGCCGTGGCCTTGAGCTCGCCCTGCATCGCCTGGATCTCGCGCTTGAGGCGCTTGAGGTCCGCCTCGGAGGCCTGCTTCTTCTGGGTCAGGGTGGCGGTGTCGTCAGCGGCCAGCGCAGTGGCGGACGTTACGGGGGCGAGTGCCAGCGGGGCGAGACTCAGCAGCCAGGCAGACAGCACAACGCCGGAGACTCGGCTCCGGCGCTTTGAGATTCGGGGGCGGTCGCCCTGCCCGAGCGATTTGCTCGGGCAGGGCGAGAGGCATGACGCACCGAAGGGCGCGCCATGCAGCCTGCTATCAGGCCTCGGCATAATCGACCAGCACCTTGCCATCCATCTCTTCCGGCACCGACTGACCCATCATGGTCAGCAGGGTCGGGGCGAGATCGCACAGACGCCCGTCGGCGGCCAGCTTGGCATCGCGCTGCGTCACGTAGATCAGCGGCACCTCGAAAGTGGTGTGCGCGGTCTGCGGGTTGCCGGTTTCCGGGTGCACCATCTGCTCGGCGTTGCCGTGGTCGGCGGTGATCAGGCATTCGCCCCCGACCTTCTCCAGCGCCTCGACCACGCGCGCCACGCACTTGTCGAGGAACTCGACGGCCTGGACGGCAGCGTCGAACTTGCCGGTGTGGCCGACCATGTCGCCGTTGGCGTAGTTGCAGACGATGAGGTCGTAGCTGCCGGACTCGATGGCTTCCACCAGCTTGTCAGTGACTTCGCCGGCGCTCATTTCCGGCTTCTCGTCGTAGGTCTTCACGTCCTGCGGGGACGGCACGAGGATGCGCGTCTCGCCGGGATATTCCTCTTCGCGGCCACCGGAGAAGAAGAAGGTGACGTGCGCATACTTCTCGGTCTCGGCGATGCGCAGCTGGGTCAGGCCACGGTCGGACACGACCTCCCCCAGGGTATTGTGCAGCTCGGTCGGCGGGAAGGCTGCCGGCGCCGGGATGTCGGCGGCGTACTGGGTCATCATCACCAGGCCGTCGTGGGCCAGCTTGGGCGGCGTGCGCTCGAAGCCTGCGAAGTCCGGCTCGACGAAGGCGCGGGTCAGCTCGCGGGCACGGTCGGCGCGGAAGTTCATGAAGATGGCCGCATCGCCTTCCTGCATGGCGACGGAATCGCCGATACGGGTGGCGGTCACGAATTCATCGGTCTCGTCGCGCTCGTAGGCGGCAGCCAGACCGGCGACCCCGGTGGCGGCTTCATGCTCGGCTTCGCCGTTGGCGATCAGGCGGTAGGCCTGCTCGACGCGGTCCCAGCGGTTGTCGCGGTCCAGTGCGAAGTAGCGACCGACCAGCGTGGCGACACGGCCGTCTTCCAGGCCCAGACCCGCGAGGTGTTCATCGGCACGCACGATGGAGGCCTCGGCGCTCTTGGGCGCGGTGTCACGGCCATCGGTGATGGCGTGGATATAGATGCGCGTGGCGCCCCGCTCGGCGGCCAGGTCGGCCATGGCCAGGGTGTGGTCTTCGTGGGAGTGGACGCCACCCGGTGACAGCAGGCCGATCAGGTGCACGGCACGCCCGGCCTTGACGGCGGCATCGATGGGCGCGGTCAGGACGTCATTGTCCTTGAGGGCATTCTCACGCACCGCCTTGGTGATGCGCGTGAAGTCCTGATAGACGATGCGTCCGGCACCGAGGTTCATGTGGCCGACTTCGGAGTTGCCCATCTGGCCGTCCGGCAGGCCGACGAAGCCACCATCGGTGTGAATCAGTTCGCTGGGATATTCACGACGCAGGCGGTCCATCACCGGCGTGTCGGCAGCGAGGATGGCGTTGTCCTTCTCCTCTTCGCTGTGACCGTAGCCGTCCAGAATGATTAGGGCGACGGGACGCGGACCTTGTGCTTGAGCTGCCATGACTTCCTCGCTGTGATGACGAATGATCTGGGGTGAGCAGGGGCCGGGATACCAGGATGATGCTCGGCGGGTGACACATCATGCAGCTGTCATGTCCTGTGGCCATGCTGTGGCGCATCCGCGAGGCGGAGACGACATGACATGTAGTGATAAAACTACCTGCTCGTTCTGCCCTCTATTAGAGGGGTGGTAAGGTGCCGAGTGCAAGTGTCGCAAGTGTATCGCCGGGATTGGGTCGCGCTATCGGTGGATCGCTCCGGCCTGACTGAGCTGACAGCAGCCGGCGCATCGCCCGGCTACGCCTTTTTGATGCCATGCAGCGGCATTCATGCTTGGGCCTGTCATGTATAATGCTGGCTCCGTTACCTCAGGTAGCGGTCTATTTCCTTTGCCGCGTACGCGTCGGCATGCACGTCACAGCGGAGTTAGCCCGTCTCATGATCGAACAGCTGCTTCAGTTCGCGCAGAATCATCCCTTGCTGGTCGGCGCCTTCATTGCCCTGCTGGTCGCCCTCATCGTCATGGAAACCATGCGTGGCAACCACGGTGTCAGCGTCAGCGAGGCCACGCGACTGGTCAATCGCGAAGAGGGTGTCTTCATCGACATCCGCGACAGCAAGGAATTCAAGGCCGGTCATATCGCCGGTGCCGTCAATGTTCCCAGCAGTCAGCTGTCCAGCGAGACCACTCCGCTGGCCAAGTACAAGGAACGCCCGGTGATCATCGTCTGCAAGCACGGCCAGACGGCGGGACCGCTGGTGGCTCGCCTCGAGAAGGATGGCTTCAAGCAGGCCGTCAAGCTCAAGGGCGGCATGGGCCAGTGGGAAGCCGACAGCCTGCCGGTCGTGACTCGCTGAGTCGCAGGCTCGCTCGCCGAGTGTCTGCCAGCTGTCATTGCCTCCGCTGGCTGGGCAAGTTTGCGGGCCTGCTGGAAGCCGGCTCGCAACCAGGAATAAATCTCCGAACCCTCAAGGATATGTCTCATGGCTGAAGAACAGAACGCACAGGCTGCAGCAGGTGCAGAACAGGCTCAGGAACAGCTCCAGTTTGCCCTGCAGCGCATCTACGTGAAGGACGTGTCCTTCGAAGCCCCGAATTCTCCGGCGGTCTTCTCCCAGCCGTTCCAGCCGAAGGTCGCGCTGGAGCTGGACACCGAGCATCAGCAGGTCGGTGAAGAGCTGTTTGAAGTCGCCATCAAGGTCACCGCTCAGGTCACCAACGGCGAAGACAAGACCACTGCCTTCCTGGCGGAAGTCGAGCAGGCTGGTTTGTTCCGTATCGCTGGCCTGTCTGCCGAGCAGCTGGACCACACCCTGGGCGCCTTCTGCCCGAACGTGCTGTTCCCGTATGCCCGCGAAGCCATCGACAACCTGGTCAACCGCGGTAGCTTCCCTCCGCTGATGCTGGCGCCGGTCAACTTCGAGGCCATGTACGCGCAGCGCAAGCAGCGTGAAGCCCAGGGCGCCGCCGAGGCGACCGCTCACTGATCCGTGAGCCGGCCTTGATTGGCCACATGACAGGTACGACCAGCGACGGGCCCCAGTGGCCCGTCGCTGCGTTTCTGGGCGACAATGGCCGCCGCCTTGCCTGCGATGCTGCATCGACTCATCGCGGCCCACTTTCACTGCTTCTTAGTCCGCGAGACCCCGTCCATGGCCATTCGTCTGCACTGCCCCGATCTTGATCTCAATGTCAGCGCCGGGGTGTCCTTCGCGCTCCCCGAGGGGCCTGCACGCCACCTCGGGCTGGTGCTGCGCGCCAAGGTCGGCAGTGAGGCGCAGCTGTTCGATGGCCGTGGGCAGGAGGTGCGCGTGGTGCTGGAGGAGGTGACCCGCAAGGGCGTCAGCGTGCAGGTGATCGAGGCGGTGCCCAATGATCGCGAGGCACCGCTGGCGGTGCATCTGGGACAGGCGATCTCCAAGGGCGATCGCATGGATTACGCCATCCAGAAGGCCTGTGAGATGGGCGTAGCTGCCATCACGCCACTCTATACCGCGCGTGGCGACGTCAAGCTCAAGGGCGAGCGCGCCGACAAGAAGCTGGCGCACTGGCAGGGCGTGGCGGCCAGCGCCTGCGAACAGTGCGGAAGAAGTGTCGTGCCGGTCGTGCATGCCCCGGTGGCGATGACGCAGTGGCTGGCCGAGCGTGATGAGCCGCTGCGCCTGATTCTGCAGCCGGGCGGTGCCGAGGCGCTGAACGTGGCCGAGGCCGAGGGCGGCGTGGCCCGCGCCAGCCTGCTGATCGGACCGGAAGGCGGCTTCACGCAGGAGGAGGTGGCAGAAGCGGCCGCCGCCGGTTGTGAGGTGCTTGGCCTGGGGCCGCGTACCCTGCGCACCGAGACGGCACCGGTGGTGGCACTGACCTTGCTGCAGCAGCGATTTGGTGACCTGCCGCGCTGATCTTCCATCATCTGGCGCCCGGGCGGAATTGTTGATCTGCCGGCAACACAGCGTGAGCCGGCAAGGGCGTTTCGCCAGTGGTGAGCAGCACGGCGCTGCTGCATACTTGTCCCATCGCTCCCGCGCCATGGTGTCATGTCGCGACGGGAGTCTCCGTTATCCCCGCTGCCGGCCGCGTGCCGGGCTGGCAGTGTCGTCACAAGGTTGACTCAATGACTGCTCGCAAGCTCAAGATCGGCGTGGTGATGGACCCGATGTCCAGCGTCGCCTACAAGAAGGACACCACTCTGGCCATGTTGTGGGCCGCCAGCCAGCGTGGCTGGTCGCTGCACTATCTCGAGCAGGAAGATCTCTATCTCGAGAATGGTCGCGCCATGGGCCGGATGCGTGATCTGGAGGTCTACCACGACCCGGACAACTTCCATCAGCTGGGCGAGGTCGTCGCGACTCCGCTGGCCGAGCTTGACGTGATCCTGATGCGCAAGGATCCGCCCGTCGACGAACACTTCCTGAATGCCGTTCACCTGCTGGGCTTTGCCGAGCGGGAAGGCGTGCTGGTGGTCAATCCGACGGCCGCGCTGCAGACCTGCAACGAGAAGCTCTTCGCTCAGCAGTTCCCGCAGTGCATCCCGCCGACCACCGTGTCGGCCAACGACAAGGTGCTGCGTGCCTTCCATGCCGAGCATGGCAACGTGATCTTCAAGCCGCTGGATGGCATGGGTGGCAGCGGCATCTTCCACGTCGCCGAAGATGGCCGCAATCTCGGCTCGGTGATCGAGCAGCTGACGCTGCAGGGCACCCGTCAGATCATGGCCCAGCGTTATGTGCCGGAAATCAGCGCCGGCGATACGCGCATTCTGCTGGTGGATGGCGAACCGGTTCCGTTCGGCTTGGCGCGCATTCCGAGCGCCGGCGAGACGCGCGGCAACCTGGCGGCTGGCGGACGTGGTGAATCGCGTGAGCTGACTGACCGCGATTACTGGCTGATCGAGCAGGTCAAGCCGGTAGTGAAATCATTGGGTCTGATGTTCGTCGGCCTGGACGTGATCGGCGACTACATCACCGAGATCAACGTCACCAGCCCGACCTGCGTGCGCGAGATCGATACCCAGCGCGGCACTGATATCGCCGGTCTGTTGATGGATGCCATCGAAGCGCGTCTGGCGGCTCAGCCCTCCGCCTGAGCAACATCGCGGTGAGGCCGGCGTCAGTGGCTGACCCGCAATGGATTCGCAGTAAACGGCAGGGAAGCCGAAGCTGCCAATGAGGTTCCGTGGACAGGGAGTGGGGTATGGCAGCACCCGTCGAGTGGTGGGCAGGCAATCATGGCGTCACCGACCCGATCACCTATGTTCCGGTGACGCGGGGGCATCGCCGTGTGGTGGCATGGAGCGCGGCACTGGCTGTTCATGCCGTCATCGGCTGGTGGTTGCTGGGTAGCGGCCTGCTGACGCCGCCCGAGGTGCCGCCGATGCCCAAGCCGGTGATGCTCGATGTGACGCTGGTCAGTCAGGCCAGCGCCACTGCCGTCGACTCGCAGGTGGTGGCCGAGCAGGACCAGCAGGCCAGTGGCAGCGGGCGCGAGGCGGCGGTGCAGGCCGGGCCAACCAATCAGGTGCCCCCGCAGCCGGGCGAGCAGAGTGCGTCCGAGGCCAGCGAGCCGGCCGTGGCGCAAGCCCAGGCTCCGGCCACGCAGGCGCTGGTACTGCCGGAGCGCATCCCCGAGGTCATCGCGACCCAGCAGGCGTCGTCACAGCAGGTGGCGCGTTCCGAACTGCTGCCGGATACGCCGGACAACGAACAGCAGGCCAGCGAGCAGGACGTCCAGCGAGTCCAGGCCTCCGGCCAGTCACGTGAGGTGGTGGGCGACACCGCCTCACGGAAGGCGGCGCGTGCCTCGGCCCGCGCGCGCTATATCAACGACTGGACCGGCACGGTGCAAACGTTCGGCAACCAGCACTATCCGGCGCCTGCTCATCTGAGCGGCGAGCTGCGGATTCGCGCCGTCGTGCTGCCCAGCGGTCAGCTTGAGTTCGCGGAAGTGTTACAATCCTCGGGACATGCTGAACTCGACCAGGCGGCTCTGGATACGGTCTACGGCGCGGCTCCTTATGCGCCCTTTGATGAAAGTCTCAAGGGCATGAGCCAGCTGACCATCACCCGCATCTGGCGATTCGGCCCCGGCAACGATTCTGGCGCGCCCTGACGCCTCGGGAGGACCATGCAAAGTCTGCGAGACTATTTCCTGCTGGCGATGCCGCATCTCGATGATGACAATTTTTCCGGCTCGCTCAGTTACCTCTGTGATCATGATGACAAGGGCACCCTTGGTGTCATCGTCAACAAGCCGATCAAGCTGACCATGCGCGGTCTGTTCGAGCAGCTCGAGATTGCTGCCGACAGTTGTGAGCGCCTCGATGAGGTGGTCTATTACGGCGGCCCCGTCCACAAGGACCGCGGCTTCATCCTCCATCGCGGCAAGGCCAGCGAGTGGGATTCCAGCCTGCAGGTCACCGACGAGCTGGCGCTGACCACCTCGTTGGACATCCTGAAGGCGATCGCCGGCAACGAAGGCCCTGATGATTTCATGGTCTGCCTCGGCTGCGCTGGCTGGGAGCCGGACCAGCTCACCAACGAGCTGAAGGAGAACAGCTGGCTGATCGTCGAAGGCGACAGCGGCATCCTCTTCGATGCCGACAGTGAGTCCCGTCTCGAAGCGGCTGCCAGCAAGCTGGGCGTCGACATGAATCTGATGTCGCGGGAGATCGGGCATGGCTGAGCGGCAAGTCAGCCGTACGGCGCTGGCGTTCGACTTCGGCACGCGCCGTATCGGTGTCGCGGTGGGCACCGAGATGCTCGGCACCGCGACGCCTCTGGTACCGCTGCATGTGCGGGACGGCATTCCGGACTGGAATGTCGTCAATCGCCTGATCGAGGAATGGCAGCCCGACCTGTTCGTGGTCGGCCTGCCCCTTGAGCTGGATGGCAGCGAGACACTGATGTGCAGCCGAGCCCGCAAGTTCGGCAAGCGCCTGTATGGCCGCTACGGCAAGCCGCTGGAAATGTGGGACGAGCGTGGCTCCACCAAGGCGGCCAAGGGCTTGGCGCGCGAGCGCGGCCACCGCGGCAATTATCGCGATGATGGCGTGGACGGCCTCGCCGCTCAGCTGATTCTCGAGAGCTGGTTTGCAAGCCAGCGAGGCGAGGGCGACCTTGTCGGTTACTGAATACTCCACCCGCTTCCTTTCCGGAAGCGGGTTTTTTTTGTCTGTTTGCCGCCATCCGGCAGGGAAGATAGGAAGCGATATCCATGCAAGAGTCTGAGATGCACGAAGAACATGAAACGCTGCCAGAGGTCGAGGCATTGCTCGAGGCCATGACCGAAGAGCTCGAATTGCTGTTCGAGCGCCGTGAACTCGATCGTGAACGTCTGATTCCGGTCGGCATTCATACCGGCGGTGTCTGGGTCGCCCAGGCACTGCGAAAGCGGCTGGGGCTTGAGGAGCCCCTCGCGACACTGGATATCGGTTTCTGGCGCGACGACTTCGGCCACAAGGGCCTGCCGGATGGTGGCCAAGGGTCACAGCTGCCGGATATCGAGAACCGCGATCTGCTGCTGGTGGACGATGTGCTGATGAGCGGGCGTACCGTGCGCGCGGCGCTCAATGAGCTGTTCGACTATGGCCGTCCGCGCCGCGTGCTGCTGGCCTGCCTCGTAGAGCTGCCGGGGCGTGAGCTGCCGGTGCAGCCGGACGCTCTGGGTGCCAACCTGGCGCTGGCGCCAGGCAAGCGCATCAAGCTGGAAGGCCCCGACAACCTGCGTCTGACACTGGTCGATACCGGCGAGGTGACGGCATGAACCTGTTTGATCTCTCGCAGGCCAGCGCGGACGTGCGGGCTGCCTCGCCGGCACAGGTCCAGCTGGATGAGCAGGGTAGACTGCGTCACTTTCTGGATATCGAAGGCCTGCCGCGCAGCGTGCTGACCGAGATTCTCGACACCGCCGATCACTTCCGTGGCATCGGCGATGCCGAGGTCAAGAAGGTGCCGTTGCTGCGCGGGCGCACGGTGGCCAACCTGTTCTTCGAAAACTCGACCCGCACGCGTGCCACCTTCGAGCTGGCCGCCAAGCGTCTGTCGGCGGATGTGCTCAATCTGGACATCAAGACCTCATCGGCCGCCAAGGGCGAGTCGCTGATGGACACCCTGGTCAATCTCGAGGCCATGCAGGCGGATGCCTTCGTGGTGCGTCATGGCGACTCCGGTGCGGCGCATTTCATCGCCAGCCAGATCACGCCGCATGTGGCGATCATCAATGCCGGCGACGGTCGTCACGCGCACCCGACTCAGGCGATGCTCGACATGCTGACCATTCGCCGCCACAAGGGCGAGTTCGCCCATCTGCGCGTCGCGATCGTCGGTGACATCCTGCATTCACGCGTCGCTCGCTCGCAGATTCAGGCGCTCAATACGCTGGGCGCAGCGGAGGTGCGGGTGGTCGCGCCGCAGACGCTGCTGCCCATCGGGGTCGAGACGCTGGGCTGTCAGGTCTTCACTGAGCTGGCAGCAGGGCTGAAGGATGTCGATGTCGTCATCATGCTGCGCCTGCAGAAGGAGCGCATGGATGGCGCGCTGCTGCCCTCGGAATCGGAATACTACCGCCGCTATGGCCTGACCCGCGAAAGCCTGGCACACGCGCACCCTGACGCCGTGGTGATGCATCCGGGGCCGATCAACCGGGGTGTCGAGATCGAATCCGCCGTCGCGGATGGCCCGCGCTCGCTGATACTCGATCAGGTCACCAACGGTATCGCGGTGCGCATGGCGGTGCTGTCGATGGCGGTCTCCGGACAGATGAAGGCGCGCGCCGAGCGCAGGGGTGAACGTTCACGAGGAGCTGGCGCATGAAACGCAGCCTGATCAATGCACGGGTGATCGACCCGACCAACGGCCGCGATGGCCAGTACGACCTCCATCTGGACGGCGGTCGCCTGATCGCGATCGGCGAAGCGCCGGCGGGTTTCAGTGCCGAGCAGCGCGATGACCTGGCGGGCAAGCTGGTCACGCCGGCCTTCATCGATCTTGGCGCACACCTGCGCGACCCGGGCCCGCGCTACAAGGGCAGCCTGGTCAGTGAGTCGGCTGCCGCACTGGCAGGTGGCTACGCGACCATCCTGCCGCGCCCCGATACCAGCCCGGTGCTCGACAGCGCCTCGCATATTCGTACTCTGCTGGACCGCGCGCGTGATGTGGCGGGGGTGCGTCTTGCACCCTTGGGGGCACTGACGCAGGGGCTGGAAGGTGAGCTGCTTGCCAATATGGCCGCGCTCAAATCCGCAGGCTGTGTGGCACTGACCAACCTTCGCCAGCCGATACGCGATCTCGGTGTACTGCGGCGTTGTCTGGAATACGCGCGGACCTTTGATATCACCGTCGTGTTCCAGGCCCAGGAGGCCGCCTTGGCCGGGCAGGGCTGCGCCCATGAGGGTGCCATTGCCTCACGTCTCGGGCTGGCCGGCATTTCGGAATCCGCCGAGACGGTCGCCCTGACCCAGTGGCTGCTGTTGATCGAGCAGACCGGCGTGCGGGCGCATGTGTCACTGCTCTCCAGTGCACGAGCCGTGGAGCTGGTACGTGATGCCAAGGCTAGAGGACTGGATATCAGCGCGGATGTGTCGATGGCGCAATTGCACTGGACCGATGAGCAACTGGAAGGCTTCAATGCCAACTTCCATCTGGAGCCGCCACTGCGCAGCGCGGCAGACCGGGATGCACTGCGGGCCGGTGTGGTCGATGGCACCATCGACGCCATCGTCAGTGATCATCTGCCCCATGAAGCCGCTGCCAAGAGCGCGCCCTTTGCAGTGTCCGAGCCCGGTATGACCAGCCTGGAAACCATGCTGCCGCTGGGACTGGCGCTCGTGAAGGCCGAGCTGCTCAGCCTGCCTCGCCTGATCGAGACATTGACGTTCAGTGCCAGACGCTTCGGACTCAAGGGCGGCATGCTGGCAGTAGGTGAGTACTGTGATCTGGCAGTAATCGATATGGCGCATGAGTGGCGTATCTCAAGCGAGACGCTGGTCAGTGCCGGCCATAACACGCCGCTGCTTGGCATGCTGTTGAATGGTCGCGTTGAAGAGGTGCTACTGGGCGATACCTGCTACGCCTAAGCCGTGTTTCACGTGGAACATTCTGCCTGAGATATTCAACTTAAACGCGCCAACGCACTGATAACTGGGTGGTTTTTGAATGGCGTGTGTAGGGACTGGCTGTTCTATCGTAAAGCAGCCAATCTCTTTACCTGCCTATGCCGCAGAGTTGCATTACTGGGTAGCGCTTATTGTTGCCGGTAGAGGTTTCACGTGGAACATCTGCCGTAACGCCATAACTTGTCTGTTCCAATAGCGATCAAGGCGGCTGATCAGCAGGTTGATCTGGCACACGGGAAAAGAGATATAAACAACAAGGAGAGACAACCATGCCGATGATTCGTGCGGAGCTTCTGACTGGCAAGACACAGGAACAGAAGCGGGAGCTGGTGGAGGCGTTGACTCGCGAGACTGCTCGCGTGCTGGGTGTGCGTGAGCAGTCCGTCTGGGTAGTGCTGCAGGAAGTGGAGCCGGAAAACTGGGCCGTCGCTGGTACGCCATTGTCGGAGCGCTGAGAAACGCGCTGTCAGCTGGGCGCTCGATCTCAACTTGCTGATTCACAGTATGTTTTATAGGGACATGAGATGTTCCACGTGAAACACGCCCTTGGTCTTGGTCGACAGTGCCAGAGTATGGGAAGTCGGCTGAGGGATGGCAGAGGCATGAAAGGAGAGGAGTGGGAAGCAAGACACGCGACGAGCAATACGCCTGATAATCCGCAACAAAAAAACGCCGCAGCCATTTCTGGCTGCGGCGTTTTCATTTGCCTGCCCTCTGCTCCACGGCCATGAAGCAGAGCTCGGACTCAGTTCTCGAAATCAGCTTCCGAGTAGAGAGTCCGGATACGCAGGGTATGGTCAACGGTCTTGAGCGCTTCGAGCGCTTTCTTGCCATAGGCCTTGTCGACATCGATGACCACATAGCCGACCGTGTTGTTGGTCTGCAGGTACTGGCCAGAGATGTTGATGCCTTCCTCGGACAGCACCTGGTTGATGTGTGACAGCACGCCCGGGACGTTGTCGTGGATATGCAGCAGACGGTGCTTTTCGGGGTGTGCCGGCAGGGCGACTTCCGGGAAGTTGACCGAGCCGATGGTGGTGCCGTTGTCGGAGTAGGTCACCAGCTTCTCGGCGACTTCGACACCGATGTTCTCCTGGGCTTCCATGGTGGAGCCACCGACGTGCGGCGTCAGGATGACATTGTCGAACTCGCGCAGCGGAGACACGAACTCTTCGCCGTTGCCTTTCGGCTCTACCGGGAAGACATCGATGGCGGCGCCCAGCAGCTTGCCGCTGGAAAGGGCTTCGGCCAGGTCTTCGATGACGACGGTGGTGCCGCGTGCCGCATTGATGAAGACGCTGTTCTGCTTCATCAGCGCGAACTGCTGCTTGCCCATCATCCACTTGGTGGAGGGGATTTCCGGCACATGCAGGGTGACGATGTCAGCGCGCGCCAGCAGCTCTTCCAGGCTTGCCACCTGACGGGCATTGCCCATGCCGAGCTTGGTGACGGCATCGTAGTAGATGACGTCCAGGCCCAGGGATTCGCTGAGCACGGACAGCTGGGAACCGATGCTGCCGTAGCCCACGATGCCCAGCGTCTTGCCGCGGACTTCATGGCTGTTCTTGGCGGATTTCATCCACTGGCCACGATGTGCCTTGGCGCTTTTCTCCGGCACGCCGCGCATCAGCATGATGGCTTCAGCCAGTACCAGCTCGGCAACCGAGCGAGTGTTGGAGTAGGGCGCGTTGAACACGGGGATACCGCGCTTCAGTGCGGCTTCCAGGTCGACCTGGTTGGTGCCGATACAGAAGCAGCCGATGGCGGTGAGCTTCTCGGCAGCGGAGATCACGCGCTCGTTGAGCTGAGTGCGGGAACGAATGCCGATGAAGTGCACATCGCGGATCTTCTCGATCAGTTCTTCCTCGGCCAGCGAGGTCTGAAGCAGTTCGATATTGGTGTAACCCGCGTTGAGGAAACTATCCACGGCGGATTGGTGGACACCCTCGAGCAATAGAATCTTGATCTTGCTCTTGTCCAGGGACGTCTTGGCCATTGTCGGATCAACCCTCTCGCCGGTCATGCCGGCGTTTCTGTTCGTTTGGTCTTTTTCATGACCTGCTGGCGTGTCACACCTCAAGAAAATGCCAGAGAAACAGCGGGGCGTGCTGTCAACAGGGGAGCAAAGAATATCACAGCCGGCGGGGCCTCCGGATGAAATGTCCGCGTGCCGGGCATGAAAAATTCACAGCACAGCCGTTTGATGTGACTCTTCCACCGTGCGCAGGGGGTGGGCAGCGTCGTGAAGCCCTTCGGGTTATACTGGCGCTCCACACAGAGACACCGGGCCCGCCCGGTCGGATGAGCGAGAGCACCCATGGCCGAAAAGGAAGTGCCACAGGATTTCGCCGCCACCCTGGCCCGTCTTGAAGGGTTGGTGACGCGGCTCGAGGCTGGCGACATGTCGCTGGAAGCGTCACTGGGCGCTTTTGAAGAGGGCGTGAGCCTGGCGCGCGAGGCGCAGCAGCGACTCGATAGCGCCGAGTTGCGCCTGCAGGCATTGGTGGAAGGCCCGGAAGGTGCGCTGACGCCCACGGCGTTTACGGCGCCCGATGCCGCAGGCAGCATGGCGGGTGAAGCGGACGAGGAGAAGGACTGGTGATGTCAGGTGGATTGAATACGCAAGTCACGCCGACTGCATCGCAGGCCAGCGAGCTGATCCGTTCTGGACAGGCGCGCAGTGAGGCCGTGCTTGAGGCGTTGTTGACTCCCGGCAGTGCGGCGGTGAGTGAGCGTCTCGAGGACGCCATGCGCTACAGCGTGCTGGGTGGCGGCAAGCGTCTGCGCCCCGTGCTGCTGTATGCGGTGGGTCGTGCCCTGGGTTGCGATGAAGAGGCTGCTGACAGCGCTGCGCTGGACGCGGCGGCAGCGGCGCTCGAATTGGTGCATGCCTATTCGCTGGTCCACGATGACCTGCCGGCCATGGACGATGACGACCTGCGGCGTGGCCGTCCCACCGTGCATCGCGCCTTTGATGAGGCGACCGCCATTCTCGCGGGCGATGCCCTATTGACGCTCTCCTTCGAAGTGATGGCGACGACTGGCCATGTACGCACCCCTGCCCTGGTGCGTACCCTGGCCGAGGCCTCCGGGCGGCGCGGCATGGTGGCCGGTCAGGCGCTGGATCTCGAGGCGGTCGGGCAATTCCGCGAGGTAGAGGCGCTGTCACGCATGCATGCCTACAAGACCGGCGCGCTGATTCGCGCCGCGGTCCGGCTGGGCGGATTGGTGGCAGTCGACGAGCAGGATTCGCGTCTTGCTGCCCTGGAGCGCTACGCTTCGGCTATCGGCCTGGCCTTCCAGATCCAGGATGACATCCTGGACGTGACGGGCGACACCGCAACGCTTGGCAAGACGGCCGGTGCTGACGCTGCGCGCGACAAGCCGACCTACCCCTCGCTGCTTGGACTCGAAGGTGCTCAAGAGCGAGCAGGTCAGCTACTGCAAGAGGCCCTGGATGCCCTGGCACCGTTGGGAGAGGCCGCAGAGCCACTCGCGGTGCTGGCGCGCTATATGATCGAGCGAGACCACTGATTCCTGACGCCTATGAAGCTGTTTGACGAGATACCTCAGGCGCGCCCCGCGACGCCACTGCTCGATGCGGTCGAGACACCTCAAGCGCTGCGCGCCATGAGCGCGGCACAGCTGCGCCAATTGGCTGACGAACTGCGCGCCTACCTGTTGTACAGCGTCGGCTGTACCGGCGGGCACTTCGGTGCCGGGCTCGGTGTGGTCGAGCTGACCGTGGCCCTCCATCATGCGCTGGAAACGCCCCATGACCGTCTGGTGTGGGATGTGGGTCATCAGGCCTATCCGCACAAGATTCTGACCGGCCGTCGTGAAGCCATGTACAGCATGCGCCAGTACAATGGCCTGTCTGCCTTCCCCAAGCGGGCCGAGAGCGAGTTCGACACCTTCGGGGTGGGCCATTCCAGCACCTCGATCAGTGCGGCGCTGGGCATGGCGCTCGGCGCCCGCACGGCGGGTGAGTCACGGCGTGCCTGTGCGGTGATCGGCGATGGTGCCCTGACGGCTGGCATGGCGTTCGAGGCGCTGGCGCATGCCGGGCATGTGAAGGCCAATATGCTGGTCGTGCTCAACGACAATGAGATGTCGATCTCCGAGAACGTCGGCGGCCTGGCAAGTTACCTGGCACGTATTCTGGCCAGCAAGCCGTATACCCAGATGCGTGCCAACGGCAAGCGACTGCTGTCGCCCTTGCCGGGCGCGCTGGAGCTTGCCAAGCGTACCGAAGAGCACATGAAGGGCTTCATCAGCCCGGCGACGCTGTTCGAGGAGATGGGTTTCAACTACATCGGCCCCATCGACGGCCATGATCTGCCGGCGCTGGTGCAGACGTTGCGCAACATGCGTGATCTGGATGGCCCGCAGTTCCTGCATGTGGTGACGCGCAAGGGCAAGGGCTTCCTGCCGGCGGAGCGTGACCCGATCGGCTATCACGCCATTACCAAGCTCGAGAAGGCCGCGCCTCAGGCCGCCGAGCAGGCGCCTGCCGTCACCGACGCGCCGGCTCCCAAGCCGCAGAAATACTGCAGTGTCTTCGGCAACTGGCTGTGTGATGCCGCTAGCGCTGATGCGCGCGTCATCGGCATCACGCCGGCCATGCGGGAAGGCTCGGATCTGGTGCGCTTCTCGAAGGAATATCCTGATCGCTACTACGATGTCGCCATCGCGGAGCAGCACGCGGTGACAGTGGCAGCGGGCATGGCCTGTGAGGGCATGAAGCCGGTGGTGGCGATCTATTCCACCTTCCTGCAGCGTGGCTATGATCAGCTGATCCACGATGTCGCGGTGCAGAAACTGGACGTGACCTTTGCCATCGATCGTGCCGGTCTGGTCGGCGAGGACGGCCCGACGCATCACGGCAGCCTGGACATGTCCTTCCTGCGCTGCGTGCCGGAGCTGGTGCTGATGGCGCCGGCCGATGAAGCCGAGTGCCGTGGCATGCTGAGCGCGGCACTGGCGCATCCCGGGCCGGCCGCGGTGCGCTATCCGCGCGGTACCGGGCCGGGGGTGGCCACCGATGCCGACCTGACGCCAATGGCCATCGGTCAGGGGGAATACCGTCGTCGTATCAGCGGCAGCCCCGAGGTGCGTGTCGCCATCGTCGCCGTGGGCAGCATGAATACGCCGGTGGCCGAGGTCGCCGAGGCGCTGGACGCGACCCACTTCAACCTGCGCTCCATCAAGCCGCTGGATCGCGAGGCATTGCTCGAGATCGCCGCGGAGCATGACCTGGTGGTGACGGTGGAAGAAAACGCCATCGCGGGTGGCGCGGGAGCCGGCGTGGCCGAGCTTTACCTGAACGCGGGACTGGCTCAGTCAATGCTGCTGCTGGGGCTGCCGGATGGCTTCGTCGAGCATGGCAAGCCGGTCGAGCTGCTGCGTGATTGCGGTCTGGATGCCGCCGGCATCCGCGCCAGTATCGAGGCTCGCCTCGCCAGCTGACCCTGGCGGCATGCCATACCGAAACGCCTGTGGATGACTCGAGAGTTCGAGTTGTCCACAGGCGTTTTTCGTTGCATGACTGCCTGCGCCGAGACGGCGAAGGATGCATGGCATCTCCGCGACTTCCCGCCCATGCTGGATGACCATCAAGCCTCTGCTCAAGCAGCCAGGGCCTGGCCGGCGCGAAAGCCGCCACCTGCGCCAGTCACCACCGCAACGCCACGGAGTGCGCCCGACCATGTTGACTCTCTACAGCTATCCAAATTCCCGCTCGCTGCGGGTCGCCTGGACACTAGAGGAACTGGGGCTCGAATACCGGATTCATGGTCTGGATCTGAAGGCCGGTGAGGGGTACAGCCCTGAATACCTGGCCATTCATCCCGATGGCAAGGCGCCAGCCCTGGTGGATGGTGAGCTGGTCCTGTTCGAGTCCAGTGCCATCTGCCGCTACCTGGCGGCGCGAGAAGGGCGACTGCTGCCACAATCGCTGGCTGGACAGGCACAGATGGATCAATGGCTCAGTTTCCTCACCACCGAGCTTGAGCAGCCGCTGTGGACATTGGCCAAGCACACCTTCGCGCTGCCGGAGGACCAGCGCTGTGATGCCATCAAGCAGACAGCCCAATGGGAATTCCAGCGTGCTCTCAAGACACTCCAGCGCCGCTTCGGTGGTCAGGGTTGGCTGGTGGCCGATGAATTCAGTGTCGCCGATATCTTCCTCGCCCAGACCCTCAGCTGGGCGCAGATGGCCGGGCAACCTCTGCCGGCCGTGCTTGAGCAGTGGGGCGAAGAGGTGCGGGCGCGTCCGGCCTGCGAGCGGGCCCGTCAGCGAGAGCAACAGGCCGCCGAGGAGCGTCAGCAGCACTGAGCCCTGTTGCCAGAACTGATGTCGAAAGCCGTCGTCGAGCGCCGCAACAGGCCAAGCTGACGGGCTGATCTTTCCTGCATGTTCTGCAATGAAGTCATGAGAGCGCTCTGAGAGCGCGTACACGCCACGAGGCGCCATCCTGATATCAGGGTGGCGCCTTTTGCATTTTTGAGCCTCAGAAGACGCTTGCAGGGCGCCTGACGAGGTTGAGAGGTCGCCTTGCGCGTTCAGCGGCGTCAATCGTCGGGGGCGCGCCCCAAGCCGTTTGGTGACGGCTGGCTCAGGGCGGCTCGAGGCAGTCAGTTCGAGCCAAGTCAGTTCGAGACAGGTCAGTTCGAGACAGGTCAGTTCGAAACGGTGCGGTGCGCCAGGGCGGCGCGAGGCAGGCCATCGATCGAGGATGGGTTTCAGCCATCAGGCGCTGAATGATGCGCTGTTGAGTCTTTTGCGTATCTATTGATGATTCGATAATTGATCTATTTTGTCATGATGGTCAAATGTTGGTCTTCATGAGGGCGTAGGTAGCACTCATGCGATGTGAGCAGCGACATATCCGATAAAAATCATGGGGTTGAGAGGTTTATTAGATTTTTATGACATGCAATCGATCAATTTGAGAGCGGTGATCGCATATTGTCTATTTTTCGTATCATTTTTTGATTCGGTATATGGTTTATTGCGGATCTTTTTGCTAAGATGTTGATGAAAACCTCAATGGGGATAACAACTTATGTGGATCTGGCAGCAGCCTGACTGGCCACGGGGGCAGTTGGAGGTCATGCCCTTGATGGGGCAGTTGGCGGCGACCCAGGCGGTGATGTCGCCGCTGGTCGCTCAGGGGCAGAATCTCTATCCCCGACAACGCCTGCGTCTCGAGGCGACGCTCCTCAGTGAAGAGATGGAAGCCAGTGCCCAGCTGTCCGGTGTGGTGCTCGGGCGGGCGGCGTTACGTGACGCGCTGTATCAGGCGCTGGGGCTGGAGTCCGGCCATCAGGAGTCACCGCGCGGGCCGGCGCCTGGTGTCGACGTCTTCGTGGATGTGACGCTGGAAGTCGTGCGCACGGCATTCCAGCCGCTGACCCGCCAACAGGTGCTCGAGTGGCATCGGCGTCTGGGGCCTTTCCTGCCGCGCAGCAGTGGTCAGCCACTCGGTGCATGGCGTGAGGCGCGCTACGAAGCGGTCAGCGGTCGTTACGGTCTCAAGCGCTTGCGCTATCGCGCCCCGGCGGAGAACCCCGATGCGCTGGACCGGGAGCTGGATGTCTTCTGGCAGCGTCTGGCGACGGAAGAACCGGATGTGGATAACTCAGGGGTGTTGAATGCCCTGCAGCTGCATGCGCACTGGCAGGCGCTCGCACCGCTGGCCTTGGGCAACGGCTTGATCGGGCGCTTGCTGCTGATGCGCTGGCTGACACGAATCGATGCCCTGGCCGCGTTGCAGCAGCAGGGCGAGTTTGTCGGCAAGGTCGCCGAGCGCTGGGAGCCGGAAGCGCTGGAGCAACTCTGCTGGCGCCGCCAGGCGCTGTTCTCGGTGGTGCTCGAGCATCAGGATGAATTGCGCGAGCTGGAGCAGCGTTATCTCGGCAAGCCTCAGACCTCGGCCAGCGGCCATCCGCTACCGCCGCAGCTGGACCGCGCGCTCAATGGTGAAGTGGAGGATGCAGCGCCCGGTGACATGAATGTCTGGGCCGAGTGGTGGCTTTTGCGTCTGCGCGACGCCGGTCGTCGGACGGCCTTCCATTACCAGCGCGTCCAGCGTGCCGAGCGACTGTGGCTGGAGCACGCGCGTACACCGCTGAATGCCCGCCAGCGCGAGCTGGTGCTGACATTGCTGGAGCGAGACGACGAAGAGGGCGTGGGGCGCGCCGAATACCGTGCCCTGGTCGATACCTCCGACCCTACCGCCGCCCGTGATCTCGCCGACCTGACCGCCAAGCAGGTACTGGAAAGCTACGGTGTCGGGCGCGGCACCCGTTATCGCTTGCCGGTCTTTGCCCCTCAGGGAGACAGCCCTGTGAGAGACGAGCCCTGAAGCGTCAAAAAAATCGCGAGAAAAAAGCGGGAAGGGTCATGACGACCCTTCCCGCTTTTTTGAGGTGGTTTGCCGGTGTTCTCAGTTCCTTGTTCTCAGTGCCGTGTTCTCAAACCTGTGCTTTCAAGCCGGTGTGCTCAAGAGCGCCGGCCAGCGTGGCTGCCCCGATCACGTCATACGGAATACGGCAGCACTGCGGTGTAGATGGCGAAGAAGTGGCAGGTACTGCCACCAAGCACGAACAGGTGCCATATGGCGTGGTGATAGCGCAGGCGCGTCATCAGAAAGAAGATCACGCCTAGGGTATAGGTGATGCCGCCGGCGACCAGCAGGATGAGCCCCGTCTCGGAGAGCTTCTCGACCAGCATCGGCGAGGCGAACACGATCAACCAGCCCATCAGCAGATAGACGCTCACGCGCAGGGCGCTGAAGCGTTCAGGCCAGCGCAGCTTGAGAAAGATGCCGCCCAGCGCGAGCGACCAGATGATGGCGAACAGCGTCCAGCCGGTCGGGCCGCGAAGATTGACCAGCAGGAAGGGCGTATAGGTGCCGGCGATCAGTAGATAGATGGCGCAGTGATCCAGCAGCTGGAAGGCATATTTCAGGCGTGGATGACGGATACCGTGATAGAGCGTCGAGGCCGCATACAGCACCACCAGGGTCAGGCCGTAGAGGCTGACGCTGACGATCTTCCAGGGGTCGACTTCGGCGGCGAGGCTGGCCATCACGATCAGCACGATCATGCCGACGAGGCCCATGACGGCGCCGATGCCGTGGCTGGTGCTGTGCAGCCATTCCTCCAGCCGGGTATAGAGATCAGGTGTCGCGGTGGTGTCGCGTGAATCTGCGTCATCGGCAGGCGATGCGCTGGAAGAGGGTGATGCCGGAGGAGGTGTCGAGGCGGGCCGTGTTGACGAAGGCTGTGATGACTGAGGTTGCGATGAAGAAGGCTGTGATGATGCAGCCGTTGAGTCTTTGCGCATGGCGATGTCTCCGGCGCGGGTTCGACTCCAGCCTACTCTCTGGCGGGTGACGTCGTCATGTCACGCTCGCTGTGCCAGCCGGTCAATCTGCCTACAAAGAAAGGGGGAACCCACCAGGCTCCCCCTGCGCGCGGCTACTCGCTGCGTTCGATATCGACGTCGCTTGCCTGGGTGAAATCATCCAGTGCCATCATGTGGCCCAGCTTGCCCGCCTTGGTCGAGAGGTAGTGCTCGTTGTGCGGGTTCAGGCCGGTGGTGATCGGCTGGCGCTCACTGATGGTGACACCATCACGGGTCAGGGCATCGACCTTGCGCGGGTTGTTGGTCATCAGCTTGAGAGCGCTGACGCCGAGATGCTCCAGCATCGGCACACAGATATCGTAGCGGCGCATGTCAGCCCCGAAGCCGAGGCGCTCATTGGCTTCGACGGTATCGGCGCCGCCATCCTGCAGCTCATAGGCGCGAATCTTGTTGAGCAGACCGATGCCGCGGCCTTCCTGACGCAGATAGAGCAGCACGCCGCGGCCTTCGGCGGCAATGCGTTTGAGCGCTTCCTGCAGCTGATAGCCGCAGTCACAGCGCATCGAGATGAGGGCGTCGCCGGTCAGGCACTCGGAATGCACGCGGCCCAGTACCGGCGCGCCGTCATCGATGTCGCCCAGGGTCAGGGCGATGTGGTCCTTGCCGGTGGTCTCATCCTCGAAACCGTGCATGGTGAAGGTCGCCCAGGGCGTTGGCAGCCGCGAGGCGGCGATGAATCGAATGGTCACTGTTCACCTCGAACGCCCGGACAATCGCCGGGCTGAAAAAGCGCGGGCATGCGGTGGTCCGGCAATGTCTCGATGAGTCGCTCGAGATACCGGCGGCCAGCATGCAGTCATGTGGCGAGTTTACCAGTCTGTGGCCGATGACTCATCGCTCTGTATGGAAAAGCGTTGTTGCCGCCACCACCACAATGGTCGGATGACGCCAGCAAAGGGACTACAAAGGTGGGGCGATTTGCCAATGCATTTGTTGCATCACCACGATGGGCGGGATTTTTCTCAGGCTCTGATAGAATGCCGAGACATTCCCCGAGCTGATGTGTGATTCCGATGACCTTGAAGAATGATCGCTTCCTGCGCGCGCTGGCCCGTCAGCCGGTCGACCGTACTCCCGTCTGGATGATGCGCCAGGCTGGCCGCTATCTGCCGGAATATCGCGAAGTCCGTGGTCAGGCCGGTGGCTTCATGGACCTGTGCATGGACACCGCGCGTGCCTGCGAGGTGACGCTGCAGCCGCTGGAGCGCTTCCCGCTGGATGCCGCCATCCTGTTCTCCGACATCCTGACCATCCCGGATGCCATGGGGCTGGGCCTTTACTTCGAGACCGGCGAAGGCCCGAAATTCCGCAAGACAGTGCGGACTGCCGAGGAAATCGCGGCGCTGAGCGTGCCGAATGTCGAGCGTGATCTCGATTACGTCATGCGTGCCGTGTCTACCATCCGTCGTGAGCTGAACGGCCGCGTGCCGCTGATCGGTTTCTCCGGCAGCCCGTGGACACTGGCCACCTATATGGTCGAGGGCGGTTCCAGCAAGGACTTCCGTCACGTGAAAGGCCTGATGTATTCCAATCCGGAAGCCATGCATCAGCTGCTCGACACCCTGGCGCAGGCCGTTACCGACTACCTGAATGCCCAGATTGCTGCGGGTGCACAGGCGGTGCAGATCTTCGATACCTGGGGCGGTACCCTGTCCACGCCGGCCTATCTCGAGTTCTCGCTGCGCTACATGGAACAGATCGTCGCCGGCCTCAAGCCGGACAGCGAAGGCAACCGTGTGCCAGTGATCCTGTTCACCAAGAATGGTGGCCAATGGCTCGAGCACATCGCCGCCACCGGCTGTGATGCCGTCGGCCTCGACTGGACCACCGAGATGTCCAATGCGCGTGAGCGTGTCGGCCATCGTGTGGCCCTGCAGGGCAACCTGGATCCGAATGCACTGTTCGGCACGCCAGCCGCCATTCGTGCCGAAGTCGGGCGTATCCTCGACAGCTACGGCCAGGGCCCGGGCCACATCTTCAACCTCGGTCACGGCATCAGCCAGTTCACCGACCCGGGTAACGTCAATGCCCTGATGGATGCGCTGCACGAGCTGAGCCCGGCCTACCATCAGGATGACGCCGCCAATGCGACACCGGTCGCCCGCGGCTGATGGGGGAGTCCTGCATGGTCTTTTCTGCTGTCATCCCTGTGGCTGCCTGTAGAAGGTGGCAAGCAGCAGGGCAGCCAGCATGACGCCGGCCGAGCAGCGTCTCACCCCACGCCGCGGTTGGGCCTTCGTGGCGCTGCTGTGCCTGTTGCTGATCCTTTTCGGCACGCTCTCCCCGGGCGTGCCACATCCGGAGCAGACCTTCCCCTGGGACAAGCTGCAGCATTTCTCCGCCTTCGCGTTGCTGGCGCTGACCACACGGCTGGCGGGCTTGACCAGCTTGATCATCCTGCCGCTCCTGCTGCTGCTGGGCGTCGCCATCGAATGTCTGCAGCTGGCGATTCCCTATCGCGGCGCTGAGGTGCTGGATGCCCTGGCGGACCTCGCCGGCATCCTCATCGGGCTGGGAGTGTTTCAGTGCGTCAGGCTGATTCTCCATCTGGTCCGCCTCGGGCCGGCTTCTCGCTGAGCCTCTCCTCCGGGCCGAGTGTCATCGCTACGCGGCCTGTCTGAAATTGTCATGCATCAACACTTTCCACTCCGCCCGTCTTTGGCTATGGTGCAGCGCCTGCGCCATGTTGGCGCTTGCCCGGCATGTCGCGTATCACGACATCACGCCGCATGGTCGTCATGCGGGCCGTGAACTGCCGGCCTGACGCTGGCGCAGTGCTGATTGGCGCAATTTCCGATGGCCATCGTGCCGTCTCTATCCATACCTTGATATCCCGTCTGTGATATCCAATGCGAGGGTCCCCCATGACCGAACGTCTCGATGGCTCCTGGTTTACCGAAATCTTCGATCGCCACGGCAGCGCCTTCTCGCTCAAGGTCAGCCACAAGCTGCATGACGAGCAGACTCCTTATCAGCACCTCGAAGTCTATGCCACCGAGACCTACGGCAACCTGATGGTGCTGGACGGCTGCGTGATGCTGACTGACCGTGACAACTTCCTCTATCACGAGATGATGTCGCATCCGGCGCTGTTCGCTCATGCAGACCCCAAGCGTGTCGTCATCATCGGCGGTGGCGATTGCGGCACCCTGCGTGAGGTGCTCAAGCACCCGGGCGTGGAGAAGGTCACCCAGATCGATATCGATCCGGCGGTCACGCGTGCCTCCGAGCAATTCTTCCCGGCGCTGGTCGAGTCCAATCACGACCCGCGCGCCGAGCTGCTGTTCGAGGATGGCGTCAAGTGGGTCGATAACTGCCCGGACGAGAGCATCGATGTGCTGATCGTCGACTCCACCGATCCGGTCGGCCCGGCGGAAGGTCTGTTCAAGACAGACTTCCTCAAGCGCTGCCATCGTATCCTCAAGCAGGGCGGCCTGATGGTGCAGCAGAGCGAGTCCCCGCTCTATCACACCGATTCCATCATCAAGGACCTGCGCAATGACATGGGCGAAGCGGGCTTTGATAGCGTCGCGACCCTGCCCTTCCCGCAGCCGGTGTATCCGTCCGGCTGGTGGAGCTGCACCCTGGCGGGCAAGGGCTGTGACGTGAAGTCCTTCCGCGAGGAAGATGCCGCTGCCGCCACCTTCGCGCGTGACTTCTATACCGTCGAAGGCCATCGCGCCGCCCTGGTGCTACCGCCCTTCATGCAGCGCCTGCTGGAGAAGTGATCCGCATGCATCTTGCGGTGGCAAGCAAGCCCCATCAGGCACGAAAACGTGCCTGATGGGATGAACAAGCGTTGAGTCAGTCAGACCGAGACATTGGTCGCAATCTGCCACTCGCGCCACATCGCTGCACCGCCAACGGCCGTTTCGCAATGAAACGGCCGTTTTTATTTTGCACCGATATGAGGCGAACTGGTCTTGTCAGGCGCCTAACTGCGCGGCAATCGCGCGGAATGATCCGCCGCCCCACCTCGAGGCTTTGGCCTATATCACTGGGTTTTAGCGCTTTTTTCAGCGTTGAACGCAGCGGATCACGCGATAGGCGGAAATTGGAACGCGGCTTGCTATTGTCGATAGGTGCCATGCAATGCATTGCACCACTTCTGACTCGAGGCTGATCGAGCGGACTCCAGACTTTCGCGAGGGAATCACGATGCATAACAACAAGAAGCCACTGCTGATCGCTAGCGCCGCTGTCCTGGCCGCCTCCATGGCGACAGGCGCCAGTGCTGCGACCCTGGATAGCGTCAAGGAAAAGGGCTTTGTCCAGTGTGGCGTCAGCACCGGCTTGCCGGGCTTCTCGGCACCGGATGACGCCGGCAACTGGCAGGGCATCGACGTTGATGTCTGCCGCGGCGTTGCAGCGGCCGTACTGGGCGATGCCAGCAAGGTGCGCTATGTACCGCTGACGGCCAAGGAGCGTTTCACCGCGCTGCAGTCCGGCGAGATTGATGTCCTGTCCCGCAACACCACCTGGACGGCGACCCGTGACACCTCACTGGGCCTCAATTTCGCTGGCGTGAACTATTACGACGGCCAGGGCTTCATGGTCAGCAAGGACCTGGGCGTCTCCAGTGCCAAGGAGCTGGACGGGGCAGCCGTCTGCATCCAGTCCGGTACCACCACCGAGCTGAACCTGGCGGACTACTTCCGCCTCAATGACATGTCCTTCGAACCGGTCGTCTTCGATACCTCCGATCAGACCGTCAAGGGCTTCGAGGCTGGCCGCTGTGATGTCCTGACCTCCGACCAGTCCCAGCTCTACGCGCTGCGTATCAAGCTCTCCGATCCGGCGTCCGCGATGGTGCTGCCGGAAGTCATCTCCAAGGAACCGCTGGGCCCCGTCGTCCGTCAGGGCGATGACCAGTGGTTCAACATCGTCAAATGGACCCTGTTCGCGCAGATCAATGCCGAGGAGATGGGGCTGACCTCCGACAACATCGAAGAGAAGAAGGCAGATACCAACCCGAACGTCGCGCGTCTGGTCGGTGCCGATGGCAACTATGGCGAAGCCATGGGGCTGCCGGCTGACTGGGCCTATCAGGTCATCAAGCAGGTCGGTAACTACGGCCAGATGTTCGAGCGCAATGTGGGTACCGGCTCTGCACTGGGTATCGAGCGTGGCTTGAACGCACTGTGGACCGATGGCGGCGTCCAGTACGCCCCGCCGGTTCGCTGATGCGCGGGCTCGCCCTGTACTGCGGGTGGGCCTTGCCCGTCATGACAGGCTGAGCAAGGACGCTGGCCAGGGGAAGTGAGCGTCTTGCTCCACTTCCTCTGGCCAGCGTCATGTGGGGCCCGGTAGCAAGAATTTCCACATGAGGCCCAGCCTGTGAGGCCCAGCCTGTTCCTCGTGACCCATTCATCGAGTGCCGAGAGATAACTGACCTGCCGTTCGATAGGACGGCAGGCGGAAGTCGCATAGCTTTCCGGCGGAGATTGCCTGTATGACACAACCTGCTTCTCGCCCGCCGGCCACGGTCAAGCCGCCATTCTGGCGTGACCCGGCCAAGCGGGCACTGATCTTCCAGCTATTGATGCTGGCAGGCGTGTTCGGTGTGTTGGCGATCATCGTCAGCAATACCCTGACCAACCTCGAAAGCCGTGGCATCACCACCGGCTTTGCCTTTCTGGACAACACCGCAGGCTTTGGCATCCTGCAGAGCCTGATCGACTATTCCGAGCAATCCACCTATGGCGATACCTTCATCGTCGGCCTGCTCAATACCTTGTTGATATCCGCACTGGGTGTCATTGCCGCGACCGTGATCGGCTTCATCATGGGGGTCGCGCGTCTGTCCCCCAACTGGCTGATCTCGCGACTGGCGGCGGTCTATATCGAAGTCTTCCGCAACATCCCGCTGCTGCTGCAGATCTTCTTCTGGTATTTCGCCGTTTTGAGAACCCTGCCGAGTCCGCGTGGCTCGCTGTCGCTGGGCGAGGCGTTCTTCCTCAACGTGCGCGGTCTGTTCGTGCCGGCCCCCATCACCTCCAGCGGTTTCTCGGCGGTGATTGCGGTGCTAGTGCTGGCCGTCGTCGCCAGCGGCATCTTCAGCTACTGGAACCGCCAGCGTCAGGCACGTACCGGTCAGCGCCTGCCGGCGGTCTGGATCTCGCTCGCTCTGATCATCGTGGCGCCGCTGCTGGCCTACTTCGCGATGGGCATGCCGCTGAGCTGGGAGCTGCCGGAACTCAAGGGTTTCAACTTCCGTGGCGGTATCACGGTCGTCCCCGAGTTCCTTGCCCTGTGGGTCGCGCTGTCGGTCTATACCGCAGCCTTCATCGCCGAGATCGTGCGTTCCGGCATCGAAGCGGTACCGCACGGCCAGACCGAAGCGTCACGGGCGCTGTCGCTGTCCGGTGGCATGACACTGCGTCTGGTGGTGGTGCCGCAGGCGCTGCGCGTCATCATCCCGCCGCTGACCAGCCAGTACCTGAACCTGATCAAGAACTCGTCGCTGGCCACGGCCATCGGCTACCCCGATCTGGTCTCGGTCTTCGCGGGTACCACGCTCAACCAGACCGGTCAGGCCATCGAGGTGATCGCCATGACGATGCTGGTCTATCTGACCATCAGTCTGCTGGTCTCCATGTTCATGAACTGGTTCAACGCCCGCATGGCGTTGGTCGAGCGCTGAGGGTCTGCCCATGTCGATTGAAAAGACGTCGATTGAAAAGACCCTGTCACGGGTCACCGAGAAGATGATCGATTCCCGTCCGGCGCCGAGCGACAGCATCGGCGCGGTGGCCTGGCTGAGAGCCAATCTGTTCGCCGGACCGATCAATACGCTGTTCACGCTGTTCGCGCTGTATCTGGTCTACCTGCTGGTGGTGCCCAGCCTGCAGTGGGCGCTGATCGATGCCAGCTGGAGCGGTACCTCACGAGAGGACTGCACGGGGGAGGGCGCCTGCTGGGTGTTCATCAGTGCGCGCCTCGATCAGTTCATCTACGGCTTCTACCCGAGTGAGGAAACCTGGCGGGTCGATATCGTCTTTGCCGTCTTTGCGGCGTTGATCGCCTGGCAGGCGATTCCGAAGCTGCCGGCCAAGGGCTGGGTCGCCATCGTCAGCCTGGCGGTGTTCCCCTTCATTGCCTACTTCCTGCTGCATGGCGGCAGCTTCGGCCTCGAGATCGTCGGCACCCACGAGTGGGGCGGTCTGATGCTGACGCTGGTGCTGGCGGTGGTGGGTATCGTGGCGGCACTGCCACTGGGGATCCTGCTGGCGCTGGGGCGTCGCTCCGAAATGCCGATCGTGAAGAGCATCTGTGTGGTGTTCATCGAGTTCTGGCGCGGTGTGCCGCTCATCACGGTGCTGTTTATGGCCTCGGTGATGCTGCCGCTGTTCGTGCCCGGTGAGGTCAATCTCGACAAGCTGGTGCGTGCGCTGATCGGCATCACCCTGTTCCAGAGTGCCTACATGGCGGAAGTGGTGCGTGGTGGCCTGCAGGCGATCCCGAAGGGACAGACCGAGGCCGGCATGGCGCTGGGGCTGGGCTACTGGCGCAACATGGGGCTGATCGTGCTGCCCCAGGCGCTCAAGCTGATGATTCCCGGCATCGTGAATACCTTCATTGCCCTGTTCAAGGACACCTCGCTGGTACTGATCATCGGGCTCTTCGATCTGCTCGCCATCGTGCAGGCCGGTCTCGCCGACCCCAAATGGCTGGGCTACTCCATCGAGGGCTATGCCTTCGTGGCGCTGGTCTTCTGGGTCTTCTGCTTCAGCATGTCGCGCTACAGCCAGTATCTCGAGCGCCTGCTGCATACCGGTCACAAGAAGCGCTGATCACGGCGCCAAGGAATCTTCATCATGACAACGACAACATCCACCTCGCAGGGCAACACCGGCGCCGATGAGCGCCCGATGATCGAGCTCAAGGGCCTCAACAAGTGGTACGGCGACTTCCACGTGCTGCGCGACATCAACCTGAGCGTGCGCAAGGGCGAACGTATCGTCATCTGTGGCCCGTCCGGCTCCGGCAAGTCGACGATGATCCGCTGCATCAATCATCTCGAGGAGCATCAGGAAGGCGATATCGTGGTCAACGGCATGCCGCTGACCCAGGATATCAAGCAGATCGAGGCGATCCGTCGCAACGTCGGCATGGTATTCCAGCACTTCAACCTGTTCCCGCATCTGACGGTGCTGGAGAACTGCTGTCTGGCGCCGATCTGGGTGCAGAAGCGGCCGCGCAAGGAGGCGGAAGCCGAGGCCATGAAGTATCTGGAGCGCGTGCGTATCGCCGATCAGGCCCACAAGTTCCCCGGTCAGCTGTCCGGTGGTCAGCAGCAGCGTGTCGCGATCGCCCGCTCGCTGTGTCTGAGCCCGGAGGTGATGCTGTTCGATGAGCCGACCTCGGCGCTGGACCCGGAGATGATCAAGGAAGTGCTGGATGTCATGGTCGAACTGGCCGATGAAGGCATGACCATGCTGTGCGTGACCCACGAGATGGGCTTCGCCAAGACCGTCGCCGACCGCGTCATCTTCATGGATCAGGGCCAGATCATCGAAGAGAACGCGCCGGAGCCGTTCTTCAACAATCCGCAGTCCGAACGGACCCAGCTGTTCCTCAGCCAGATTCTGGGGCATTGAGGCCACGGGCTGATCGGATGCTGTAAGCCGTCAAAAGACAACGCCCCGCGTGATGGAAATCACGCGGGGCGTTGTCGTGTGTGAGTCGCAAGTCAGTCAGTGGGCACTCACTATCAACACATTCCTCTGAGTAAAGAGGCTCGCCTAGAGGCTGGGCTCGGTGCGGCGTACTTCGCTGCTGCGGGTGTCTGGCAGCTCTTCATCGCTGCCCAGACTTGGCTCCTGCGGCTTGGCAACGGCCTTGGGCGATGCAGCGGCAGGCGCATCGGCGGGTGTCTTTATCGCCGTTGCGGCAGCGGGCACTTCTTCGCCTTCGCGCGGCCAGGTGACGCTGCGTGGCTTGCCGACCCAGCTGTCGTCATTGTCGTGCACCGCCGGGCGGCGCGAGATGGAGCGCGTCACCAGCGCCGCGGCATCCAGGGTGTGATTGGTCCCGCGAATGCTCAGCAGGTGATGCGGCGCCATCAGCAACTCGAACAGCAGGCGCGTCATCACGAAGGCCAGCAGGAAGCCACCGACACCCTGCGCCAGTACCGGCCACTGCGCGACCAGCGAATTGTCAGGCCCGATGGGCGTCAATTGCTGCAGCGTCCAGCCGCAGGCAGCCGCCAGCAACCCCAGCTGCAGCATCAGGTGAGCGGTGACCAGCACGCGCCGGGGCAGCGGGCGGCGCATCAGGAGCAGATTGCGCATCGAAACTTCTCCGAAAAAGACCACAGGATGAGGGGAGCGGTGGCAGAAGGGCAGGTGGCACCCCGCGTTGCGCGGATGTTAGCACGCACTTCGCCATCGACGTCATGTCCGGGGGTCGCGACACCCGTGTCGGGAATGGCAACAGCCATGCCGAGGTGGTCGAGCGTTTCGTCGTCTTGCCTTGCAGGTGTCGTGCAGGTGCCCTGCTGGCGGAGGAATCGGCGCGAAATGAACGGCGAGGGTTGAATTTCGCCACGCCGCCTGCATGTCTTGCGATGTACGCCGAGATGATCGTCATTCTTGATCAACGACGCCTCACCAGAGACAGGGAGTGTGTAAATGGTTACTTACATCGTTGCTGCCGATGCCGCACGTGCACGTATCTTTGCCCGTGCTGCCGGCAAGGTCACCGAAGTGGAAAGCCTCGTACATCCTGAAAGCCGCCAGCATACCGGTGACCTGAGAACCGGTGGCAAGGGGGAATCCAGCGGCGGGCACGGCAGTCTGCATCAGACTGGCGATGATGGCGCGACCTCTGACAAGCATCAGGACTTCTTCGCCAAGGAAGTAGCGCAATACCTCAAGCAGACGGCCAATGACGGCAAGTTCGATCAGCTGATCATCGCCGCCGCGCCCAAGTTCCTGGGGGCGCTGCGCGACAAGCTCGACAAGCCGGTCGCCAAGCTGGTGACGGAAACCGTCGACAAGGACCTCTCCCACGAGAGCGCTGATGAGATCAAGGCACGTTTCACTGGCCTGACTCACTGATCACCCCTCCTTCGCCTAGAGATCAGGACGCCGCCATCGGAAACGCTGGCGGCGTTTGTGTGTGAGCGGTCACTATCTCCTTGAGGCTCATGTCGTGCCGGCTGGTGTCTCAAGGCTATAGTGGCTTGATGCTCTGTGGCGTCAGTCTCGGTTGCAGAAGGCTGGGCATGTGCGAATCACGGCACCTGCGGCAGGATGATCTCGTCACTGCGTGAGGCGCTGCCGCTCAGGTTGCGGCAACTGGCGACGAATTCGCGCATCGCCTGGGTGATGAAGCGATCACGATGGTGGACGAAGCGATAGGCGCGCGTCAGCTCCAGCCATGGAGTGGGCAGCTCGACGAGACTGCCGCGCCGAAAGGCATCTCTCAGTGCGAGGCGTGAGATGCAGCCGATGCCGAGTCCCGCTTCCACGGCACGCTTGATGGCTTCGGTGTGTTCCAGCTCCAGCATGATGTCGAGGCGCTGTGAGACGCTGGTCGAAGGCCCGTCCAGATGTGGGCGCAATGCCTGCTCGAAGGTGCCGCGTGTGCCGGAGCCACGCTCGCGCATGATCCAGCGAGCCGCCAGCAGGCGCTCAAGCGTGACCTCACCCTGTGCCAGCGGGTGTGACGGCGCACAGAAGATGCTCAGCCGATCACTGACCCAGTGGGTTGCCTCCAGCAGCGGATGCTCCACCTCGCCTTCCACCAGGCCGATGTCGAGTTCGAAGTGCACCAGCTTTTCGATCAGCTGATGGGTGTTGTGCACGTGCAGCTCGACGCGGCTGGCGGGGTGATGGTGCAGAAAGTCACCGATGATCTGGGGTGCCAGATAGTTGCCGATGGTCAGCGTCGCGCCGATCTCCAGCGAGCCGGTGGCGTCCTGCTGACCGAGCAGCTGCTCCAGCTCCTCGGCCTGGCCCAGCAGCGCGATCGCCTTGGGCAGCAGCTCACGCCCGAGGCCATTGAGCCGCAGACGCTTGCCATGGCGATCGAACAGCCGGCAATCGAACTGACGCTCCAGCTCGGCCAGTGCCGTGCTGGCCGCTGATTGCGACATGGCCAGACTGTCGGCGGCCAGTGAGACATTGTCATGCCGCGCGACCGCCACGAAGACGGCCAGCTGGCGAAGGCTGTAGCGCATTCGACCTCCCGGGGCATGCAGTGAAGGGGCAGAGATGAGGAGGCGAAAGTGAACGCAACGCAGGATTCGCCGTCAGAGCGGGCGGACCCTGCACGATCGAGGTTGAAATGCGATTCATTCGCAACCAATATTGGTAAACTAGATAACCTATATCCAGATAAACCATTTAACGCATAACCCTGCAGTGACTACAATCGCTGCATAGTTCATTGGGTCATAAGCTGTTATTTGTTTATGCCAATAGAGAATATCGAATTCGAGGGGCCACGCCCCGGGAGGCCATCAGGTGAGCAGTCTGACCACAACCGAAGTCATCGACGTCCATCACTGGAACGATTCGCTGTTCAGCTTCCGCACTCAGCGTGAAGACAGCCTGCGCTTCAAGAACGGCCAGTTCGTGATGATCGGCCTGGAAGTCGAAGGCAAGCCGCTGATGCGCGCCTACTCGATCGCCAGCCCGAACTACGAGGAGCACCTCGAGTTCTTCTCCATCAAGGTGCAGGACGGCCCGTTGACCTCACGCCTGCAGCACCTGCAGCCGGGCGATCAGATCATGGTATCCCGCAAGCCGACAGGCACGTTGGTTCTGGACGACCTGCTGCCGGGCGAGAATCTTTACCTGTTCTCCACCGGCACTGGTCTGGCGCCGTTCCTGAGCGTCATCCAGGACCCGGAAACCTATGAGCGCTATGACAAGATCATCCTGATGCACGGCGTGCGCCATGTCTCCGAGTTGGCCTATGCCGACATGATCGCGGAAGAGCTGCCCAAGCACGAGTATCTGGGCGAAGAGATCGCCGAGAAGCTGATCTACTACCCGACCGTGACGCGCGAGGAGTTCCGCAACCAGGGCCGCATCACGGACCTGGTCGAGAACGGCAAGCTGTTCGAGGACATCGGCCTGCCGCCGCTGGACCCGAAGCGTGACCGCGCCATGATCTGCGGCAGCCCGGCGATGCTCGACGACATAAGCGCGATGCTGGATGCGCGCGGCTTCGCCATCTCGCCGAAGATGGGCGTGCCGGGTGACTACGTGATCGAGCGTGCCTTTGTTGAAAAATGATCAGGTCGAGAAGTGATTCGCGAAGATCACTTATGAGCGACAAGTGCTGAAACAAAAAACCGCAGGCCGATGGCCTGCGGTTTTTTTGTGTGCTCATGTCACCCGTCGGGGCAGCACGTCAGTGCCAAAGGCTTGCGCCAGAGGCTCAGACGGCGTCCTTGCCGGTCTCGCCGGTACGGATGCGAATGACCTGCTCCAGCGGCGAGACGAAGATCTTGCCGTCGCCGATCTTGCCGGTGTTGGCGACATTGGTGATCGCCTCGATCACGGAATCGATCATGGCGTCATCCACCGCGACTTCCAGCTTCACCTTGGGAAGGAAGTCGACCACGTACTCGGCACCCCGATACAGCTCGGTGTGGCCCTTCTGGCGGCCGAATCCCTTGACCTCGGTCACGGTGATACCCTGCACGCCAATCTCCGACAGGGATTCGCGCACGTCGTCGAGCTTGAATGGCTTGATGATGGCAGTGACCAGTTTCATCGTGTCTCTCCTTGGGTGATGGTGCGGGTAACGAGGTCTGCTCGTCACGCCGGTCTCTGACTCAAGCATACACCGCTTATCCAGTCAGGAAAAAAGACTCCCGCCAGGTGGCGGGAGTCTTGAGGCTGCAGATGCTGTCACGTCCAGGCTTACTTGCGGCTGGAGGTGAATTCCGGGTAGGCCTCCATGCCACATTCGGCCAGATCCACACCTTCGTACTCTTCTTCCTCGCTGACGCGGATCCCCATGATCGCCTTGATGATCAGCCACACCACGAGGCTTGCGATGAACACCCAGGCGAAGATGGAGGCGGCGCCCAGCAGCTGTGCGGAGAAGGTGGCATCGTCATTGGTCAGCGGCACGGCCAGCAGACCCCAGAGACCGACCACACCGTGCACGGAGATGGCGCCGACCGGATCATCGATCTTCAGCTTGTCGAGACCGACGATGGAGAACACGACCAGCAGACCGCCGACAGCGCCGATCAGGGTGGCAGCACCGACGCTCGGTGCCAGCGGGCCAGCGGTGATGGCGACCAGGCCAGCCAGCGCGCCGTTGAGGGCCATTGTCAGGTCAGCCTTGCGGAACCACAGGCGGGCGAGGATCAGCGCGGCGATGACACCACCACAGGCAGCGGCATTGGTGTTGACGAAGACCTGAGCGACCGCGTTGGCCTCATCGATGTTGGACAGCACCAGCTCGGAGCCGCCGTTGAAGCCCAACCATCCCAGCCACAGGATGAAGGTACCCAGCGTGGCCAGCGGCAGGTTGGCGCCCGGGATGGCATTGATCTCGCCGTTCTTGCCGTACTTGCCCTTGCGAGCACCCAGCAGCAGCACGCCTGCCAGGGCGGCGGAAGCGCCGGCCATGTGCACGATACCGGAACCGGCGAAGTCGCTGAAGCCCGCTGCGCTCAGGAAGCCGCCACCCCAGGTCCAGTAACCCTGCACCGGATAGATGACGCCGGTCATGACCACGGCGAAGGCCAGGAAGGCCCACAGCTTCATGCGCTCGGCGACCGCACCGGAGACGATGGACATGGCGGTCGCCACGAACACCACTTGGAAGAAGAAGTCGGAACGCGCGCTATAGTAGATGTCGCCACCGGAAGCGAGCGCTTCCTCAGCGGTATTCTCGGCACCGATCAGGAAGCCCAGGCTCGGCAGGAAGCCGCCTTCGGCGCTCGAGTACATGATGTGGTAACCGACGACCATGTACATGGTGCAGGCGATGGCGAACAGCGCCACGTTCTTGGTCAGGATCTCGGTGGTGTTCTTGGCGCGGACCAGACCGGCCTCGAGCATGGCAAAGCCGGCTGCCATCCATAGTACCAGGGCGCCACACACCAGGAAGTAGAAGGTATCAAGTGCGTACTTGACCTCGATGATCTCGTTCATGCGGGGTTCTCCTTGTTATTGTGCGCGGGGCTCAGACAGCGTCGGCGCCGCGTTCACCGGTGCGGATACGGATGACATCGTCCAGCGGGGTGACGAACAGCTTGCCGTCGCCGATCTTGCCGCTGTTGGCCGCCTGGGTGATGGCGTCCAGTACCGATTCCACACTGCTGTCATCGACAGCCACTTCAATCTTGACCTTGGGAAGGAAGTCGACGACGTACTCGGCACCGCGATACAGCTCGGTGTGCCCCTTCTGACGTCCGAAGCCCTTCACTTCGGTGACGGTAATCCCCTGCACGCCGTTGTCGGCCAGTGCTTCTCGCACGTCGTCCAACTTGAAGGGTTTGATGATGGCGGTGATCAGTTTCATGTGCTGCCCCCGTTCGCTACCGGAATGATCATTCTTGTTAAGCATGGCCAGTCAGATGAGCTGGCGGCCTGTTCCTGACAAGTGCATCGCACGAGATGTGCCATGCGGCTGAAAATCCTTGTAACTCATCTGGTTATCGCAGAATGGCTGACAGTCTTTCGGCCTGTGCAAAGATGGCTGAATCCGAAGGTCATCTGGCATGCACCGTAATGGTGCTGTTTCTGCGCCTTTGGGTGTGGGGGCAAGTGCTAATGTGGTGCAGGTGTGTGCCTGTCGATGAGGATTGTCTGGTGCAGGATGATGCGGGGCATGCACCCGACTCCAGGGTTGCGTATCCTTGCAGCAGGACACGACGGCCCCATGTACAGGGGTGTCATCATTTTCTGACCGGTAGCCCGTTTGAGGTGGCTGCCGGCCCGCAACGGCTGAGGTGCAGCATGTTCAAGAATGACGTCATCGGGCGTATGGCCCAGCAGATCGGTGAGCGCCTGCAGGATGCCTCGCATGGCCCGGAAGAGCTGCAGAAGTCCGTGCAAGGGGTGATGCGCGGTGCCTTCGACCGCATGGAACTGGTCTCGCGTGAAGACTTCGACATCATGATGGATGTGCTGACGCGTACGCGCAGCCGCGTCGAGTCGCTGGAAAAGCAGGTCATTGCCCTCGAGGCACTGCTGGAGAAGCAGGGGCTGGTAGCGGGCAATGCACCGGCTGCCGAGCCCGCCACGCCAGTGGATGACAAGGGGGAGGCCGCGGTGGCGAAGCGTGAAGCCGCCAGTCATGCCGCGGAAATCGAGCGCCAGCGCGACGCCTGATCCTGTCAGGTGACGGCTGAACCAAAACCGCCACGCCCTTTCGGGGCGTGGCGGTTTTTTGCGTCATGGGCGCCGCTGATTCTCAGGGGCGGCCTCAGGCAGTCTGGGGCCGAGTGCCCAGCATCCAACGAACCAGACCTACCACTGAGGCGATGATCCAGAAGATCTCGATCACGAAGCTGGCGAGGTTGAAATTGATGCACAGGCTGATCAACAGCAGGATCGCCCCGCTCAGATTCATCAGGTTGTAGGTCAGGCTGCGGGCATCGAGTCTGCCGAGCTGCAGCAGGAAGAAGGCGCCGACGACCAGAGTGGTGCCTAGCATGCCGATCACATCCGCCAGGGATGCCAGCGGGGCAAGCATGTCTTGCATGGGTATTGCTCCTGAAACAAGCCGAAGTCGTCCTGAATGGCTGGCCCTTTCCGTGGGTTGGACGATTCTCTGCCGCGCAGCGGCGGCGTTCCGTGAGACAGCTTGGCGGTCCTCCCGGCAAGGCCGGGACAACCGATCAAATATACAGCAGTCGCCGTCCGGCGGCACTCTTGTGGCTCTCTCGAGGACGCTATTGCCCCTGTATGAGCACTTTCTTGGTGCAGCCAGGTCTCGAGTCGGGCTTACACTATGCCCATGTGGCGACTGGTGGTGCTGAAATGCGCCAAAAAAGGCGCTTTTGCATGGAAGCTGCTGCCAAAGCCGCTACTTTTAACTCGCCGAGAGCGTTTGTCGGCAATGCTGGCAGCGTAAGCGTCATGCCGGCGAGAGACCCGTATCGTCAGCCCCGGGCGTGTCGCGACGCGTGAAGCTGAAATGGCAGTCGCAGTCGCAGCCGCAGGGCGCCAGATGCCCTCAATTACCAGGCAGCAATAAGCCGTCACTCAGCGCCAGGTCCTCAGGCGCCAATCCTTGGGTATCAACGACCCGATGCTCGTGCAAATTCCTCGAACGCAGCGCATGCGCCTTCTCTGATTCCTCTCCGCCAGGCGCGCCTCATGAGCTCCTCTGGCTCAATCTGATCTCTGACATGGCTTTCATCGCTCGACTGAGTCGAGTGTCCAAGCACCCTGCCTGCGCTTATAAAGTTTAATTTCTGTTGGTTGGTGCTCGTGAGTTGAGAGCGGGCTGCGGGTGTTCTGGCCTGACGTTGGCTGCTTGATCATCGATGGTGTCGGGTGCCTTGAATGCTGAAGTTTTGAGCGCTCAAAAAATGTCCACATTCGATGATTATGTAATGTTATCCACATCCTGTTTTCGTGTTACGTATCCAGTAATTGCTTGAGGATGGGGCGTAATGAAAGTTACGAAATGGCGGCGAATATTATCGCCTGAATACGTACTTCCAGGCGGCGCATGACCATGTCGTGGTGGTATGCGAAGCATTGCGGCAATCGTCGAGTGACCAAGCGTTGAGGCGCTCGCCTTCTGGAAAGTATGAGGTTTGCCATGCTGGGAGGGTTGGCAGCGGTGTATGCCTTCGTGCTCATGGCAGGCCAGGGCCTGCTCCGATTGCGCCGTGCAACTGAGAGGCGGCATCACGCAGGGAAGACTCATGTCACTGGCAATGTTGCGCACGCGCGCGTCACTTGGTCTCGAAGCACCGGAAGTTCAGGTGGAGGTACACCTTTCCAACGGCTTGCCGGGGCTGTCCATCGTCGGCTTGCCGGAAGCGGCGGTGAAGGAGAGTCGTGAGCGGGTGCGCAGTGCGCTGCTCAATGCCGGCTTCGAGTTTCCGGCACGGCGCATCACCCTCAATCTGGCGCCAGCGGACCTCCCCAAGGAAGGCGGACGCTTCGATCTGCCCATCGCGCTGGGGATTCTGGTCGCCTCCGGGCAGATACCCGAAGAGGCCGTGGCAGCGATGGAGTGCCTCGGCGAGCTGGCGCTGGATGGCAGCATCCGTGCCGTCACTGGCGTGCTGCCAGCCGCACTCTGCTGTCGCAAGGCGGGGCGGACGCTGGTGGTGCCGCGCGGCAATGCCGATGAGGCGGCACTCGCCGAGGAGCTGGAGGTACTGGCGGTGGGGCATCTGCTGGAGTTGGTGGCTCACCTGCTGGGGCGCGAGCGCCTCACGCCGCATGTGTGTTCGATCATTACCCAGGCGCGCCTGCCGGAGCCTGACCTGAGCGAGGTGCGTGGCCAGCATCAGGCACGCAGGGCATTGGAGATCGCCGCGGCCGGCGGCCACAATCTGCTAGCGTTATGTTCTTGGAGACCTATTATCTTGGTTGAGCCTTAACCCTATAGATCCAGTCTTCATCTGTTATGGGCTTGCCCTCGAAAGGCCCGAAGGATTGAGCCATCCATGCCATTGCGGGGACGCAGTTACCGTTACTGTAGAGGGTTGAAGAGTCGTGGTTGTACATTGTTCCGGCAACTGAGTACCAAAGTGTGATCTCGCAATCGAGATTGCTACCCCAAGCTGCGGCGACGCTGAGGAAACCTAGATTGAACTCCTTGTCTTCGCCGGTACTCCGCCACTTGGAGCGGTTCGGCGTAAGAGAGTCATAATCGATTGCGATGGTCTCGCGGGTGGATCCGATTGGAAGAAAAACTGGTTCAGCCAACTCAAAGAAAGCATATGAGCTATGAGTGGTGTCGTTATCCTCGAGCGTTATTTTCAGATCAACCGCTGAGAGTGCAGTGGGTGCATTACCGTAGTTGTAGGTTGTGAAGTGGAACCCTTCCTTATCGTACCCACCTATATAAGCGCCTACCTTAGGAGCTGCTGGCGGCGGGTTGTTGGCCTTCCATGCAACCCAGAATGAGCCTGAAGATATGAGAATCGACATAGCTGAGACTGCCACGGATGGATGAGCCAAGAGCCAATGTCTCTTCCTCTGGGGCTGCTGGCAGCTTGCGCAGATCAAGGCTCTTGGCTGGATCTCTTCTTTGCACCACTTACACTCGCTGCGCTGGCTAGGCCGCTTCGGCTTGCTGTTGAACTCCTTCAGCCGCTTGAGCTTCTCTTCCATGAGCTTCTTCTTCCCTTGGCGATTCAATGAGCAGCCTTGTTGTCAGGCTGTCTGGTCTGCTGTCCGCTGAGAGCTTCTGTGCGCCTCTCTGAGCTTCACTATGCCATGGCTGGTGTGATTGGGCAGGTAAGGATGATCAGCTCTCACAGCTTCACATAGCGCCACACAGTGGCTGTCGATTCGTGCCCATTCATGGAGAAGAACGCTTTGCTTCTCCAACTGTGCCCCTCTGTGAGCCTCCCTGTGTGCCCCTCTGTGAGCTAGCTATGGACGATACCACCCCTATGCATATCCACTCCTGAGCCAACGCTGAGACCGCCTATGAGACCACCTCTGAGACGCCCGTGAGACGCCCGTGAGACGTGAGCTAGCGATTAGTGCCCATTCATGGGGGAAACAGAAAGCCCCCCTGTTTGCCTATCTATAGGAACAGCTATGAGTCCCTCTACTAGTCCCTCTGTTAGTTCACCTCTTAGCTGTCTCTTAGTGCCTCTGTGGGATGTATCACCCTCCATGTATATACCTCTCATGAGCCTCCCTCAGTGAGTCCAACAGTGAGCGCTTCGCTTGGCTGACACTCGGCCCAGAGAGAAAGGCTCCATCGAGGGAAGGTGGTATTGGATGATCCCACCACTCACCGGCAACGCACCGACAGCACAGCGACAGCCAACAGCCTCGGCTCAAGACGGCCTTGAAGGCTCACCACTCGCGCTCTCTCGCACAATCGGCAAGGCGAAGGCCCAGGATCTCTCATGGATTTCACACAGCGACGCCTCTCAGCCCCAGCTGGCGGGCATCTCAGCGCAGCAGCTCGGAGAAACTGATGGTCTTCCGCCCTTTTATCAGCGCAGCAGCACCAGCAGGACAACACATCGAACATCTCTAGGTCGGATGCTTACGGACTCACTCACCGTTGGCACCGGCCTATTTTTTTGGCGCACATCTCTGAGCCGATATCTATGGGGGTGAACGCACACAGCTACCCCGTTAGCCCCCTGTTCGTTCGTCGTTAGCCACCCACCCATGGCCTGACACTGTGCTTGTTCATCGCCAGCCTCGCTGCTCCTCTCACTGACAATCATGCAAATATGCACAATAGCCGCCAGCCAGCCTCGCTGCACCTCTCCTAAAAGAACAAAAGCCTTCGATAGTCACCAGCCAGCCAAGCCGAGAGCCTCGCTACTCCTCACCGTCTTCCCTCTGTCCGTCACGTCCGCCAGCCCTGCCGCCAGCTTAGATCACAAGGTACACCCTGAGAGCCACGCTAGGGAGTTACCATCATCATGGATCAATAGTGTTTGACATACCAATGAGCCACCCATAGTATTGAGCCATAGATTGTGATCCACCAAGGAAGGTAACCAACCATGGCAGCAACCATCGCCTACCTGCGCGTTAGCACTGACGACCAGACCACAGCCACACAGCGAGCCACCATCGAGGAGAAGCACAAGATCGATACGTGGTTCACCGATGAGGCAACCTCGGGAGCGATCAAGGCAGAGCAACGTGAAGGGCTGAGCAAGCTCCTCCAGTACGTGCGCAAGGGTGACACCGTCGTGGTCTATGCGATTGATCGCCTTGGCCGTAACACCATCGACGTGCTGGAGACAGTCGAAGCGCTGGCCGCGAAGGAAGTCGCTGTGATCTCGATTCGTGAAGGCTTCGATCTCTCAACGCCCATGGGGAAGATGATGCTGACAATGCTCGCCGGTATGGCTGAGCTGGAGAGGAGCAACATCAAGGCGAGGCAGATGGCAGGGATCGAACGGGCGAAGGCAGAGGGCCGAGCGCTGGGCAGAGAGAAGACCATCGATGACGCTCAGGTGGCTCAGTGGCGTAGTGAGAACAGCGCAAGCATCAAGGCCACAGCAGAGCACTTCGACATCTCAACGGCATCAGTGAAGCGTGCCTGTAGGACAGCGAAGGGCTGAGCAGTAGGGCAGCTGTAGAACGGCAGTAGTAGGGCTATCCGCTTAACATCCTGGCCATCCTTGTGACGACTCGCAGGGATGGCTTTTTGCATCAGGGAACAGCAGTGGGTAGATGTATTTTTGTGATCCCCCACCTCAGAGACAGCGCCTATAGATATACATGCCCCTCAGTGGATCACACAGGCTTTGTGAGGGGCTGTACGTACGTCGATGAGTGTATGTTCGTCTTAGGCTAGGTGGCTCTCATGTGGCTCCTGTGAGGCTTCTCTAGGGTCTACCCATTCTTCTTCGAGGAAGGTGTAAGTGATCAGGGTTTCCTCACCGCCTTGCTGCCAGTGAAACTCCAGTAGCCCTGTAGTGAAGTCGACGACCACCTTGGAGAAGCACCCACGCATGAGCGTGTTGATCTGCTCCTTGTCCTCCCAGTTCTCCTGTACCGCTGCCACTAGCTTCTGTGCTCGTCTCTGAGCCACGTCATTGTTGAAGCTGATCCTTTGTTGACCCATCTGATCGATCTCTTCCTTGAGGGCTTCCTGTTGCTCCTGTAGGACAGTGAGTCGCTCACCGATGGCAGGGTGCTTGCTTGGATCAAGACCATTCTCGATAGAGGTTACGATGTTGTGAATCAGTCCCTCGACACCTTCGAGCTGCCCAATGAGGTCATCGAAGCGCTCATCGAAGTCGTCATCACCAACAGGGCACTGAGCAGCGATGTAGGAGATGTTTTCTTGGATGAATGGCTCGACCATGTCCACTCTCACAGCGTTGTAGACGCAGCCAGCTCCTTGCTTGGCTCGGTGGCAGACGAGGTAGACCCATCCCTTGGCCTTGTTCTTGGTGACCCTGATCATCCTGCTATCACACAGAGGGCAGACAGCTAGGCCACCAACGATGTTCTGTACTGGTGACGATGAATGTCGTCCTCTCCTCGGGGAAGCACTGGCCTTGAGAGCTTGGACAGCCTCGAAGGTCTCCCTGTCGATCACCGCTGGGTAGTAGCCCTCGATTGGCTCACAGGCCTCCCTGTGCTCCTTCCTGTCGGCACGGCTGGTGAAGGGAGTGAGTGTTCCGTAGGTGGCAGTGTTGGTGAGGATCTTGCTCACGTAGCTGGTGTGCCACAGCTTCCCTCTACCGAAGATCGGAGCGCCTTCCCTGTTGAGCCTCGCAGCGATGGACTGCTTGCCTGTGCCTTCCAGTGTCCACTTGAAGATGTTCCTGACCACCTCGCCACGCTCAGGGATGATGTCGAAGCCCACACCGTCATCTGATGGCTTGAGCCACTGAGGAGCGCGAGAGGTGAGGCGTACAGGCTTCCCCTCAGCGATCATCTTCCTCTTGCTCTCCCACACAGAGCGAAGCCGCTTGGCCTTGGTGGCTGACTCCTCGTTGGCTCTCTGGAAGGTGAGCACAGCCATCATGAAGGTCATTGGGTCTTGCTCTAGGGTCTCGGCGCTGTAGACCCTCCCATCGAACAAGGTCACGACGTTGATACCCATCTCGCAGATGCTGCTCAGGACGCTGGCGGCTCTGTGGGCTGACTGTCGGGAGATCCTGTCGAGTGACTCCACTAGCAGGTAGGAGCCTTCAGCGATGATCTCGTCCTCCACGGCACGGAGGAAGATCCCTAGTGCGCCTGTCTGTCTGTTCTTGCCTTGGTAAGCGGAGATACCTAGATCGTGGAAGCTGTGATCGTCCAGTGTGAGGCCGAGCTTCTGGGCGTAGTCCTTGGCTAGCTTGGTCTGTCTTCGGAAGCTGTCACCCTTCATCTGCTCTGGTGTGGAGAAGCGAAGGTAGCTGTAAGCCTTGATGGCTGGGGCTTTGGGCTGCTCGGTGGTCATGACTCAGCTCTGTTACTGCGTGTGTTGATGGCGGCAGCCTACATTGTAGGTCTTCACGGCCACAACCTGCTGTTCGCTGGTCCGCCGGGCACCGGCAAGACGATGCTGGCCAGTCGCCTGTCCGGCATCTTGCCGCCACTGGGCGAAGGTGAGGCGCTGGAAGTCGCGGCGGTGCGCTCGGTATGTGGTCTGCCGATCATGGAGCGCTGGGGGCAGCGGCCATTCCGCGCCCCGCACCACACGGCCAGTGGGGTCGCGCTGGTGGGCGGTGGCTCCAAGCCGCGCCCGGGCGAGGTGTCGCTGGCGCATCATGGCGTGCTGTTTCTGGATGAGCTGGCGGAGTTCGACCGTGGCGTGCTGGAAGTGATGCGCGAGCCGCTGGAGAGTGGCCGTATCCTGATCTCGCGCGCCAGCCATCAACGCCGTTTCCCGGCGCGCTTCCAGCTGGTCGCGGCGATGAATCCCTGCCCCTGCGGCTACCTCGGTGACAGTCGCCGCAATTGCAGCTGCACCCCGGCGCAGATCCAGCGCTATCAGGCGCGTCTGTCCGGCCCGTTGCTGGACCGCATCGACCTGCAGGTCGAGGTGCCGGGCCTGCCCGCCGAGGAGCTGACGTCCGCCACTCCCGGCGAGGCCTCGGCCGGCGTGCGCGAACGAGTGCTGGCCGCTCGCGCGCGCCAATTGGCACGCGGCGGCCTGAATGCCCATCTGGATTCCCACGCGCTGGAAACCGCCTGTCAGCTGGAAGACGGCGAGCGCCAGTGGCTGGCCGGCGTACTGTCACGCCTCAATCTCTCGGCGCGAGCCTATCACCGGGTGCTGCGTGTCGCACTGACACTGAGTGATCTGATCGACCAGGACGGTGTGCAGCGGCCGCAGCTGATGGAGGCCATCGGCTATCGCCAGCTGGACCGCATGATGGGCAGGGACCCGGCTCGCCCGGGCGCCGGTGCCCAGCAGCGCAGCGCTTGACGTTGGCGGGTCAGGACCTCAGCCCTGCGCGGGCTCAGTATGAGGGGCTGTCCGCGCCGGGAATGCCTGCACGAATCAGGCGTGAGAAGTCGCCGTCCGGATGCTCATCGGCGGCGATGGCGGCGGGATTGATCAGGCTGCTGGCCTTGAGTTTCGCGAAGGGCGCAGCGTCACTCAGGGCGCCTTGGTCTGCAACGTATTCCGGCAGATAGCCGGAGAGCAGCAAGCGGTAGTCCAGCGGCAGGCCGTCGGTCAGGCGAGTCATCATCGCGTAGACGAGGGTGGTGCAGTTGCTGGTGGCGGTGTTGTAGAAGCGTGGTTGAGTGCGCAATGTCTCGGCTTCGTCGACGTAGGCCAGCAATAGCTCGCGGATCATCTCGCGCGGCATCTGCACCCGATAGAGGTGTACCTGCTCGCCGCGCACATTGCTGCGCACGCGGATGATGTCGCGTTCGTCGGCGGCGATCACCGCCAGTTCGTACTGCTTGAACATGCCGCCGAGGGTCGAGAACTGCTCGGCACGTTCCTTGCGGATCTCCACCGAGAAGGCCAGATAGCGGCCATCGGCAAAGCCGAAGCTGACCAGCGTGTGGGCGATCTGCGGGCCCATCCAGTGACTGGTCAGCAGGTCCACCGAGGTCAGCTCCTCCAGCGGATAGTCGCGGCTTTCCCAGCGCGGCGTGTAATCCTCGGCACTGTGCCACACGAAGTTGCGTACCTGCTCGAGATGCAGCACTTCACCTTGGGTGGCAGCCTCGTCCCGTGCTGGCGTGACTACCTTCCCCTCGACCAGATGCGCCACCTCCGGCGCCCAGTCGCGGTCCGCTCGAGGCGTGATGCTGGCCCACCAGGCAAGGCTTGCGACCAGCAGCATCAGGTAGCTGCCCATCAGCCGCCAGCGAATTGCGCTGGCCTGTGGCCACCACAGGGCAATCACGCACACGAGGCCCAGCACCGCTGCGAGAGCAGCCACGGTGGTGCGCAGCCCTTCCGGCCCCGGCAGGCGGAACCACAGTGCGGGCACCAGCCAGAGGCTCGCACCCATCACGGCGAGGCTGCTCAAGGCGCGGGCCGCGAGGCTGACCAGCGTCATCGCGAAGCCCTCACGATAAATCGTTCATGAACGGCGCTCTTCGGCGATGGCCTGCTCGAGACGCGCCAGACGGCCCGGCACCAGACTGTCTTCGAGTGTCGAGATGCGCAGGATATGGCCAAGCGAAGGATGCGGGGAGCGAGTGATCAGCACGCCCTGAGCCATCAATTGCTGCTGCACCTGCGCTGCCAGTTCGGCGCTCTTGAGGCGCACGCAGAGGAAGTTGGTCGCGCTGGGCAGCACTTCCGCGCCCAGCGAGCGCAGATGCTCGGCGAGACGATCGCGACAGTCGATCACGCCGGCGACATGCGCTGCCGCCTCTTCAGGGTGCGCCAGCAGCAGCTCACCTGCGGCCATTGCCGGGGCGCTGACCGCGAAGTGAATTCGCACCTTGGTCAGCATGACGACATCGTCAGGCTCGGCGATCATGAAGCCGAGACGCAGGCCCGCCAGCCCATAGGCCTTGGAGAAGGTGCGCAGGCGGAAGGTGCGTGCCATGGGCGCATGGTCGGCGTGGGCGGCGTCCGGGCGGAAGTCGTGATAGGCCTCGTCCAGCAGCAGGCTGCAGCTCTCCGGCAGGGCGTCGCGCAGGGCGCGCACATCGGCGTCAGAATGCAGGTGGCCGCTGGGGTTATCGGGGTTGGCGAGATAGACGACGCGGGCATCATGCTGCCTTGCCGCGGCGAGCAGTGCCGCGAGGTCCGGTGCCAGTCGCGACGATGAGGCATCATCGGCCGTGGCGAAGCGCTCGCTGTAGGGCACCTCGATGACCTCGGCGCCTAGCCCGCGGGCGAAGTACGCCAGGGTCGGATAGGTGCCGGCGCTGGTGATCACGCGCTCGCCCGCACAGACGGTGGCGCGCATCACCAGTGCCAGCAGGCTGTCGGCACCGGCATCGACCAGCAGATTCTCGTACGCGACTCCCAGACGCTCAGCCAGTTGCTGGCGCAGTTGCCAGGCATCGGCGTCGGCATAGCTGCGGCTCAGGTCGGCCAGGGCAGTACCCAGCGCGCCGCCCAGCGTGTGGTGCGGCATGTCGAGGCCTTCGTTGGAGCCATATTGATACGGCAGCGCGTGTCCCAGTCTGCGTTCCAGCGCCTTGATGCCGGGGAACGGGTTATGCGGCCCATCCTGATAGAGGTGGGCAAGAAAGCGACGGGGACTGGCGGTGGTCATGTTGGCTCCGGAAAAGCAGAAAACGATAAAGGGTGTATCAGAGGTGGCGGGGACCTCGGCGCAGCCGGGCGCAAGACTCAGGGCTCAGGGCTCAGGGCTCAGGGCTCAGGGCTCAGGGCTCAGGGCTCAGGGCTCAGGGCTCAGGGCTCAGGGCTCAAGACCTGGAGATCAGGGCGCGGGGGATTGCGCGCCAGCGACTCGAGGGCCGCCTGGTCGAAGGCACCGCTCAGGGTGAAGGTACGCGTCTCATTGCGCTCGGCACTGGCGCTGCGGACCAGCGTCATCTGCAGCTGGTACGGCTGCAGCGTGCGGTCCGACAGGGTCAGTGCGACGCCACTAGCCTCGAGGGTGGTCTCGAGACGCCACTGACGGCTATCGACGGCGGGGCGGTCAGTGCTCCAGTTGAGCACCTGAGGCCCGTTCTTGAGCGCCAGCAGCGCGCGGGTCAGCGCCTCGTTCAGCGCGCCCGGGTTGGCCTGCAGCGTGGCATCCACCTCGGGCGGCGCGAGCAGCAATACCTGTTGCTCAAGCGGGGGTGTCCAGCGCTGCTCGGCGATCAGGCGCGCCGCGCTCTGGCCGAGACCATAGATGGGGTCACGTTCGGCACGCGGCACCTGGTCCAGGCTCATGCAGCCCGCCAGCGTGGAGAGTAGCAGGGTCGCGGCCAGCATGGGCAGGCGATGCAGGGCCCTCATGCCGTGCGCCCTTGCTGCGGCAGGTCTGACGGGCGCTGCGACAGGGCATCGAGAAAGGCGTCCAGCTCGGCAAACAGCTCCTGGCGAATCGGCTCGGCTTCATTGACCAGATGGTGCTGGGCCTCGGGATGGCGGTAGATGCGCGCATTGGGGAACTTGCTCGCCAGTACGCCGAGATTCCACTGCCAATCGACGGTGGTGTCCTGCTCGCCCTGCAGGATCAGGGTCGGCAGTGAGCAGGGAGGCAGGGCGCGCAGCCGGGGAATCCACTCCCGCATCGCCGTCACCCACTTCACCGCAAGGCGATCGGCCTGCAGCGGATCATTGGTGCTGAGAAACTCGTAGAAGGCCACATCATTGGTATTCGCGCGGTACTTGCGCGGAATGGAATCGATGAAGGGGCGCGCCATGCTGTGCAGCCAGCGTGACTGCGACCAGCCCCACGGCCGTACCAGCGGTGCGAGCAGGGCGATACCCTGCCAGCGCGATTCATCGCCACGCATCAGGGCGTCGGTGGCCAGCACCGAGCCGCCGGTGCTCTGGCCGATGCCGAACCACGGGTGCGGCGCCAGGCTGTGGTCTTCCAGGTAATCCTGGAAGGCCTGCAGGCAGCCGACATAGTCGCCGAAGTCATCGATGGAGGCGGGCTCGCCGGATGACAGGCCATGCCCTGGCAGGTCCCACAAGGCGACCTGCCAGCCGTTGCGCAGCAGGTGCGCCAGCAGATGGCGATAGAGGGCGAGGTGATCGAAGTAGCCGTGGACCACGAAGACGGTGCCGCGCGGCTTGCGCGGTGTCCATAGCTGGGCCCACAGGCGAAAGCCCCCGGCCTCCAGGTGGCCGGCATGCACGGCGATGTCCTCGCTGCGCAGCGCATCGAGACCATAATGGCCCAGGTAACGCTCCAATGGACTGGACGTCTGGCCCGGCAGCATGTCAGGCAGGCGGATAAAGGGGCCGTGGTCGAGCAGTTCACTGAAATCGGGCATGGTCATCTCCATAATGCTGCCATGCTAGCGGCTGGCGCGGCTGCGAGCTACACAAAGAACAGTGTTTCTTCACTGTTTTCCCCGCCTGTCGCCGAGCAACAACAGCGACGCGGAATCAACGCTGGGCGGGTAATCGGGCTCCATGAGCTTGTTCATTGGTCATAGCCATCCTTTCGCCGGCCTCGCCATCGGGTATGGTGATGGGATTCGTCCCCGTTCGGCAGGTGGCGCCTGCCTCCTGTCCGGCAGTCGATGGCGTCAATCCAAACGTCATCGGCCGCGCCAGCTCAGCAGCGCGCGACGAGAGTCTTCATCAACATGACTGCCTGCAGTCTTGTCAGCCGTTGAGGGTTTCCAGCGATTCGTTTTCAGGGAGAGCAGACGCATGACCGACCGTATTCAACTTCAACGCCTGGCCATCGATGCCAGCCTGCACCGCTTCATCGAGCAGGAAGCGCTGCCGGGCACAGGCATCGCGCCGGAGGCCTTCTGGGCCGGTGTCGATTCACTGCTGCATGAGCTTGCGCCGCGCAACCGCGAACTGCTGGCGACCCGCGAGCAGCTGCAGAGCGAGATCGACGTCTGGCACCGCGAGCATCCGGGCAAGGTAGACCTCGAGGCCTACAAGGCGTTTCTGCACAGGATCGGCTATCTGCTGCCGGAGCCGAACACGGTCGAAGCCAGCACTGCCTTCGTGGATAGCGAGATCTGCCAGCAGGCCGGCCCGCAGCTGGTGGTGCCGGTGATGAATGCCCGCTACGCCCTGAATGCCGCCAATGCGCGCTGGGGCTCCCTCTATGATGCGCTCTACGGCACCGACGCGATCAGCGAGGAAGATGGCGCCGAGCGTGGCAAGGACTACAACCCGGCGCGCGGGGCCAAGGTCGTCGCCTATGCGCGCCAGGTGCTGGATACCATCGCGCCGCTGGCCGGCGGCAGCCACCACGACAGCGAAGGCTACACGATTCGTGATGGTCATCTGCTGGTGCGTGCCGGAGGGCGTGACCTCAGCCTCAAGTCGCCGGAACGCTTCCTCGGCTATCGCGGCGACGAAAGCGCGCCGAGCGCGATCATCTTCGCCCACAACGGCCTGCACGCCGAGCTTGTGATCGATGCCGAGCACCCCATCGGCAAGACCGACCCCGCCAACGTCAGTGATCTGATCATGGAGGCTGCGCTCTCCACCATCATGGACTGCGAGGACTCGGTAGCCGCCGTCGATGCCGAAGACAAGGTGACGGTCTATCGCAACTGGCTGGGCCTGATGAAGGGCGACCTGACCGAGACCCTGGAGAAGAATGGTCGCAGCATGACGCGCAAGCTGAATGCGGACCGCGAATACACCGGTGCCGATGGCACCACGCGTGTGCTGCATGGTCGCTCGCTGATGCTGATACGCAACGTCGGTCATCTGATGACCAACCCGGCCATCCTGCTCGAGGACGGCAGCGAAGCGCCGGAAGGCATCATGGATGCCATCTTCACCAGCCTGATCGCGCTGCACGACCTCAAGGGCGACAAGCAGGCGCGTGGTGGCATCTGCAACACGCGTACCGGCTCCGTCTACATCGTCAAGCCCAAGATGCACGGCCCCGAGGAAGTCGCCTTCGCCGATGAGCTGTTCGCGCGGGTCGAGCAGCTGCTGGGGCTGCCGGACTCCACGCTCAAGATGGGCATCATGGATGAGGAGCGTCGCACCACCGTCAACCTCAAGGCCTGCATTGCCGCGGCCAGCTCCCGCGTGGCCTTCATCAACACCGGCTTCCTGGACCGCACCGGCGACGAGATGCATACCTCGATGGAAGCCGGCCCGATGCTGCGCAAGGGTGACATGAAGGGCGCCGCCTGGATTCAGGCCTATGAGAAATGGAACGTGGATATCGGTCTCGAGTGCGGCCTGCGCGGCCGTGCCCAGATCGGCAAGGGCATGTGGGCCATGCCCGACCTGATGGCCGCGATGCTCGAGCAGAAGATCGGCCATCCGCGTGCCGGCGCCAACACCGCCTGGGTACCGTCGCCGACCGCCGCCGTGCTGCATGCGCTGCACTATCACCAGGTCTCGGTGAAGGACGTGCAGCATGATCTGCTCAGCCGTCCGCGGGCCAGCCTCGATGATCTGCTGACCATCCCGCTGGCGCTCGATCCCCAGTGGAGTGCCGAGGAGATCCAGGCCGAGCTGGACAACAATGCCCAGGGGATTCTCGGCTATGTGGTGCGCTGGATCGATCACGGCACCGGCTGCTCCAAGGTGCCGGACATCCACGATGTCGGCCTGATGGAAGACCGCGCCACGCTGCGCATCTCCAGCCAGCACATCGCCAACTGGCTGCATCACGGCATCGTCGACAGTGCCCAGGTGCAGGACACGCTGGAGCGCATGGCCGGCGTGGTGGACCGTCAGAATGCCGCGGACCCCAGCTATCAGGCGATGACGGATGACCTCGAGGGCTCCATCGCCTTCCAGGCCGCCTGCGAGCTGGTCTTCCAGGGGCGCGTGCAGCCGAGTGGCTACACCGAGCCGGTCCTGCACCGCCGTCGTCTCGAGAAAAAGCAGCAGGCGCGCTGATCGCAGGGCGGCTGGCTTGAGGAAACACTGAACACGACAACGGCGACCCTGGGTCGCCGTTGTCGTCTGTCGCCGAGCAGGAGTTGCTCGGCGACTATTTTGCCAGGCGCATGTTTCCCGAGACCGCATTTGCCGCTAGCCTTGCCCCAGAAACCGCGTAACCGCGCGATCGGACCCAGTGTGTCGAGGAGAATGTCATGCCCGTGATGAGCGCCGCCGCCATCGAGGATTTCCTCGATGAAGTCTTCCCCCAGCGTCTGGGGACCATCGAGGCCGTCGGCGATCGCTGGGCGACCATGGGGTTGGCCATCGAGGACGAGCACCTGCGTCCCGGCAGCTGCGTGTCCGGGCCGACGATGATGGCGCTGGCGGATGTCTGCCTGTATGTCGCGATTCTCGGCGAGATCGGCCCGGAGCCGATGGCCGTCACCAGTGACCTCAGTATCCACTTCCTGCGCCGTGCGCGCGGCGACCGCGACCTGATGGCCACCGCGCGCATCCGCAAGCTGGGCCGGCGACTGGCTGTCGGCGAGATCGAGCTTTTCAGCCACGGTGACACCGACCCGGTCGCCATCGTGACCGCGACCTATACCTTGCCGGACAGCGATGACTGACCTCGGCAGCGTCACGGGGAAGCGCGCTACAGCTTGTTGATGTCCTTCTCCTCGCTGCCGCGCTGACGCCAGCCGGTGACGGCCAGGCTCAGCCAGCCGGCGATCAGCAGCAGGCCGCCGATGGGCGTGATGATGCCCAGCTGGGTGCGCGCCGTGGTCGCCAGGGCATACAGCGACCCCGAGAACATCAGGATGCCGGCGGCCCACAGCCCCAGCGTCAGCATCTGGCCGCGCAGCGGCTGCACCGAGCGCCAGGCGAGTACCCCGACCGCCGCCAGCACGTGCCACATCTGATAGCGGACGCCGGTCTCGAACACGCGCAGCATGTCCGCGCTCAGGGTGCCGCGCAGGCCATGGCTGGCGAAGGCACCCAGTGCGACGGTGGACATGCCGGCCAGTCCCATGGCCAGCCACCAGTGGCGGGAGTGGGAGTCGTTGTGACGCATAGACATTAATTCCTTGAGGGCAGATGGCGCGGCACGATGTGCCTACGCCTGTCCACGTAAAGCCGCTACAATAGCGGCCTCTTTTCGCGGGAGGACAGCATGCAGATACAGCTCAACGGTGAAGACCACGTGGTGGCGGACGACACGACGATTGCCGCCCTGGTCGAGAGTCTCGGTCTCCAGGGCCGCCGGCTGGCAGTGGAACGCAATGAAGACATCGTGCCACGTAGCGCGCACGCCGACACCCGTCTGCATGCCGGTGACCGCATCGAGATCGTCCATGCCATCGGTGGTGGCTGATCCGTCCTGTTTCCAGGATTGACACTTTTCACTACTCGCTCGCGCTCAGCGCGTTCACGTCCAGCTCGATGAGGTCATCATGACAGACAGTTCTGCCCCGACATTGAACACCCCCGTCACCCAGGTCGCCGGCGACAGCCCGTTGATCGTCGCCGGTCGCGAGTTCTCCTCGCGCCTGCTGGTCGGTACCGGCAAGTACAAGGACATGGACGAGACACGTTCCGCCATCGAGACCTCCGGCGCGGAAGTGGTCACCTTTGCGGTCCGCCGTACCAACCTGGGCCAGAACGCTGACGAGCCGAACCTGCTCGACGTGCTGTCACCGGATCGCTATACCTTCCTGCCCAACACCGCCGGCTGCTACAACGCGCGTGACGCGGTGCGTACCTGCAAGCTGGCCCGTGAACTGCTGGATGGCCACAACCTGGTCAAGCTGGAAGTGCTGGGCGATCAGGACACCCTGTATCCCAATATCGTCGAGACGCTCAAGGCCGCTGAAGCGCTGGTCGCCGATGGCTTCGACGTGATGGTGTATACCTCCGACGACCCCATCGTCGCGCGCCAGCTCGAGGAAATCGGCTGCTGCGCCATCATGCCGCTGGGCTCGCTGATCGGCTCCGGCCTCGGCATTCTCAACCCGCACACCCTATCGCTGATCATCGAGCGCGCCAATGTGCCGGTGCTGGTCGATGCCGGTCTGGGTACGGCGTCAGAAGCCGCCTTCGCCATGGAGCTGGGCTGTGATGGCGTGCTGATGAACAGCGCCATCGCCCACGCGCGCCAGCCGCTGTTGATGGCAGATGCCATGCGTCAGGCCGTGATTTCCGGCCGTGGTGCCTTCCTGGCCGGCCGCATGCCGACTCGCCTGACGGCACGTGCTTCTTCACCGGGCGCTGGCCTGATCACCGGCTGAGCCCTGAAACATTCGAATCCGATGCTCGCGCATCGTTCATGCAAAGACCAAGACGACCCCATGACTGACGAGACTTCCAAGCCGCAGGACGACATGTCCACTTCTGCTCCCGCTGACGATGCGCAGCAAGAGAGTGTGCAGAACGAGAGCGCGCAGCCCGAGGGCGTGCAGACCGAAAGCGCGCCAGCGTCCCCTTCCGTTGCCGATGAAGCCGTCGCCCGCAAGCGTGGCATCAAGAGCTACGTGATTCGTGGTGGCCGCATGACCCAGGCCCAGACCCGCGGGCTCGAAGAGGTCTTTCCGCGCCTTGGCCTGCGTCACGAGCAGGGCGAGCTGGATCTCGAAGCGCTGTTCGGGCGTCGGGCGCCGCTGGTGATCGAAGTCGGCTTCGGCATGGGCAAGTCACTGTGTGAACAGGCGCAGGCCAACCCTGACACCGACTTCATCGGCATCGAAGTGCACGCGCCGGGCGTCGGCAAGCTGCTGGATGATGTCGACAAGCTGGGCCTGACCAACCTGCGTGTCTATCGTCACGACGCGCTGGAAGTGCTGGCGGATTGCGTGCCGGCCGGTTGCGCCGACACCTTCCAGCTGTTCTTCCCGGACCCGTGGCCGAAGAAGAAGCATCACAAGCGTCGTATCGTTCAGCCGGCCTTCGTCGAGCTGGTGCGTCGTGTGCTCAAGCCGGGCGGCCACTTCCACATGGCCACCGACTGGGCCAACTACGCCGAAGCGATGGCGGAAGAGATGGCCGAAGCGCCGGGCTTTGCCAACACCGCTCCGGCGGAAACCGCACCCTATGTGCCGCGTCCGGACTTCCGTCCGCTGACCAAGTTCGAACAGCGCGGCGAGCGTCTCGGCCACGGCGTGTGGGACCTGATCTTCGTCAAGCAGGACTGATCAGCGCCTCGTGCGCAGTGGCGGCGTCATCCTGACGCTGCATCGCGGCCGCCTTCGGGTGGCCGCTTGCGTGTGAGGCCCACCGCTTTTTCCCTTCTCTTCCCACTTCGTCCCGAGAGTTGCTGACCATGACGACGCCTACCGCTGACTCGGCTGATCGCCCGACCATGACCCCGCTGACGGCCCTCACCTGTCCGCTGGATGCCCAGCCGCTGGTACGTGATGGCCAGAGCTGGTGCTGTGCCGACGGGCATCGCTTCGATATCGCACGCCAGGGGCATGTCAATCTGCTGCCGGTGCAGCGCAAACGCAGCCTGGACCCCGGCGACAGCAAGGCGATGGTCAGTGCCCGCCAGCGCCTGTTCGCCCTCGGCGGCTATCAGCCGCTGGCGGCGGCCCTGGCCCGTCGTGTGCTGGCATTGGCTGCGGCCCAGACGTCGCTGGCCGTGCTGGATGCCGGTTGCGGCGAAGGCTTCTATCTGCGTCAGCTGGCGTGCGCTGCCGGTGAGCGGGATTTCTCGCTGACGGCGGCGGGGGTGGATATCTCCAAACATGCGGTGCTGGCCGCGGCGAAGCAATCACGTGATGCCGCTTGGCTGGTGGGCACCAACGCCGCCCTGCCGCTGGAGGATGCCTGTGTGGATGTCGTCATCTGCGCCTTCGGCTTCCCTGTCTGGCAGGAATTCGCGCGTGTCCTCAAGCCCGGTGGCCACGTCGTGCTGCTGGAGGCGGGGGCCGAGCACCTGCTGGCGTTGCGCAGGATTCTCTACCGCGAGCTGAAGCCCGCGCGTGGCGAGGCCGGACTGAGCGCTGCCGAGTCCGCGGGCTTCGCCATCAGCGGCGAGGTCGAGCATCTGCATGCGGGGCTGTCATTGACCAGCAATGAGCAGATTCGGGACCTGCTGACCATGACCCCGCATCTGTATCGCGCCGAGCGTGATGGCCTGGCACGTGCGGAAGCCATGACGGCGTTGGAGGTCGAATTGCATGCGGAGCTGAGGGTGTTCTCGCTAGAGGATGTACAAGATAAAACTTAAATAGAAATTCTTCGCATTTGCCTTGCAAAAGCAAATGAGAATGATTATCTTGTATGTGCGGTGTCCGGGCAGACATCGCAGGGCGCAAGCCCAGCCGTAGCGGCGGAGTCAGGCCCCCGCTACGGTGTTTCTCCTCATCAAGCTAGTCACGGTCTTGGGCATCCTCATCTGGGGATGCCCTTTTTGTTGTGCGCTGCGCACACGGTGGGGACTCAAGGCGCTTTTCGAATGTTCGGTCGTCAGCTCGACAGCTCGACAGGAGCTCAGGTCGACAGGAGCTCAGGTCGCCAGCCACAGGGGCAGGGTCAGCATCGCCAGCAGCGTCTGGGCGGTGATCAAGGCCGCCATCAGCTCGGCATTGCCGCCCAGCTGGCGGGCCAGAATATAGGCGGAGGTCGCGGTGGGCAGCGCCGCGAACAGAATCGCCACATCGCGCGCCACCCCCTCGAGGCCGAACCATCGGCAGAGCACGACCACCAGTGCCGGCATCGCCAGCAGCTTCAGCAGGCTTGCCAGCCACGCCACGCTGCCACTGCTGACCAGCACACGCGGGCGCAGCGCCACGCCCACCGCGACCAGGCCGAGCGGCAAGGCGGCGCGCCCCAGCAGGCTGATGGCGTCGCCACTCCAGCCCGGCAAGCCGATGCCGCTCAGGTTGAGGGCCGTGCCGGCCAGACACGCCAGTACCAGCGGGTTGCGGGTCAGCGCCTTGAGCGAGCGCAGCAGGCCGCCTTCGCCCAGGGTGCCAGCCCCGATGAAGGCCATCACGCACAGCAGGTTGGCGGCAGGCACCATCATCGCCAGCGCCACGGCCGCGACGGTCGCCCCGGCGCTGTCATGCAGCGCTGCTGCCCCGGCCACACCGACGTAGCTGTTGAAGCGGATGCTGCCCTGGAAGAGCGAGGTAAAGGAGGCGGCGTCGCCCATATGGCGGCTCAGCCAGTCTGGCGCGTGACGCCAGCTCAGCCATAGCGCGGCGGCGAACAGCAGCATCGCGCCCAGCATCACGCTGGCCAGCGCCACGACCGGCACGCTGGCCATGTCGGCACGTGCCAACGTGGACACCAGCATGGCAGGGAACAGCACGTAATAGATCAGGCGTTCCAGTTCGCTCCAGAAGCCTTCGCCGGGGAAGCGCTTCCACCCGAGCAGCGCCCCGGCGAGGATCAACAGGAAGAGGGGGCCGAGCGCCTGCTGTACACTTGCCATGCTGACTCCTTGTCGGGGCTGAGTGCGAATGCCTTGAGAGCGACGTGGTGTGCGCGTGACATGATGTCTCGCCTACTGCCGCGGTGAGGCGGGCTGGTAAGCTTGTCATGACTCGCTCAGCGCTGCACTTGGACTCAGGTCTTGTTCGCCGGCCACGCGTTGCCGTCATGCCGTGTCTGAGCGCAGACCATTCCCATCACGTCACTTTCTTTCCCATTCGGGGCGCCTTGCCTGTCGATGCGCTGCCGGACCGTTGCCGGAACTGCCATGTATCGCGTAGAAGAAGACAATGCCCGCCCGCGGCTGCTCAATCTGCTGATCATCGTCACGCTGATCACCATCGTGGTCTCGCTGTATTACCTGCTCGACTATTACCTGGTACGCGATGGCAGCAACGGCAAGGTGACCTGGTTTGCGCCCAATCAGTCCTGCGAGCTCAATCATGCCCCCTGTACTGCCGAACTGGGCCGCTTCGGGCGTATTACCCTGGCGCTGGACGGTGATATCAGTCCGCTGACACCGCTGGGCATTCGCGTGATGACGGAGGGCGTCTCACCGGAGGGGGTCGAGGTGGATTTCATCGGCCGCCATATGGACATGGGCGTGAAGCGCAGCGTGCTGAGCACCACCGATGCCCAGAGCCTCGAACGCCAGCATTGGCAGGGGGAAGGGCAGCTGGGGTTCTGCAGCAGCGCGACCATGGCGTGGCGTGCGCAGGTGATCGTGACCACCGAGCTTGGCCGACTGGGCAGCTGGTTCGATTTCGATAGCCATCCCCGGGCCACCACGGCGGAGCAGCTAGAAAGCTCGGTCGATCAATTGTTTCGCCGTGATACCCGCCCGACGCATCAGGGCAGCTAGCCGTTGGCGTTGAGCCCGGCCGGCAGGGACGTCGTTTCAGGCATGAAGGCACCGGGAGGCAGGGATGGGCGCAGAGCGAAAGTCACAGGACGGGCAGGCAGGCACTCGCCGACAAGAGAGCCATCAGCTCGACAAGGGCGTCGCCAGACGCTGGTGGCTGCTGGGCGCCATCGGCCTGGCGGCCGTGATCGGAGCCGGTGTCGCCTGGCAGCAGGCGCAGCAGGACCTGGCGCCGGTCGCGGGGATGCAGGCCTGGGCCAGTCTGGGCGGTCCCATCCAGCTCGAATCGCAGCAGGGTGACTTCACACTCGCGGAGGTCACGATGGGCGAGGCCGCAGATGCGCAGGCCACGCCGGTCGTCGCACTCTACTTCGGCTATACCCAGTGCCCGGATGTCTGCCCGATGACGCTGGCGGCGCTGCGTCAGGTGATGTCTGAACTGCCACCCCAGGCGGCGGCGCGCGTGGTGCCGGTGATGGTGTCGCTGGACCCCGAGCGCGACACGCCTGCCCGGCTGGCCGAGTACACCGGGCACTTCGGGCCACGCTTTCAGGGCATCACCGGCAGTCAGGCGGCACTCGCCGATGTGGCGCGGCGTTATGGCGTCAGCTATCGACGTGTCGAGGCACAGGACTCCGCGCTGGGTTACACCATCGATCATGGTGCCGCGCTCTATCTCGTCTCTGCCCAGGGGCGCATCTACGATCGTATTCCGTTCACGCCGGGGCCGGCCGGTGTTCGCGCTGGCGTGACGCGCGTCCTGAGCGCGACCGCTGATTGAGCCCTGCGTGGCACCCGCTGAATGCGCCGCGTCTTGAGGCCTTTCTCAGAGGTGAAATACACATTGTCCACAAGTTGGCAAGCGCTCGAGGAAAATTTTGTGGATAATCATGACGCCTCGAACATGCAACGCAGTGTCGTCAAGTGCTGATTTATAAAGGCTATTAAAAACAAACTGTTACGTGATATCGACTAAAAATATCAAGTCAGTGGTTGCTTTGCGTTCAACCAGCATCACTGCCGCGACAGGCACCGGAAAGGCCGGTTGTCAACCTGTGGTCAATAGCTTCCCCACAGATTTATCCACAGGCTGGCGGCGTCCGTACAGGGATTTCTGGAGTGGAGAACCAGCGGACATCCGCCATTGCCAGAAACGCAAAGAGCCGCCCGATGGGCGGCTCTTTCGTTGCTACCGGCAGCAGTGCTTGCCGGTTACCAGCAGGGGGAGGCTTACGCCGCCATTACTGCTTTGCGTCGGCCTTGGTCACGTCGAGCAGCTCGACCTTGAAGGTCAGCGTCTCGTTCGGGCCGATCGGGCCGCCGGTGCCAGCCTTGCCGTAGGCAAGCTCGGCCGGGACATAGAGCATCCAGGTATCGCCGACGCTCATTTCCTGCAGTGCTTCCTGCCAACCCTTGATGACCTGGTTGACCTTGAAGCTGACCGGCTCGCCACGCTGGTAGGAGCTGTCGAAGACGGTGCCGTCCAGCAGCTTGCCTTCATAGTTCACCTTGACGGTATCTTCAGCGGACGGGGTCGCGCCGTCTCCGGATTCCAGCACCTTGTACTGCAGGCCGGAATCCAGGGTCTTCACGCCGTCCTTCTTGGCGTTGTCGGCGAGGAACTTGTCACCCTCTGCCTTGTTGTCGGTCGCTTCCTGCTCGACCATCTTCTTCTGCTCTTCCATCTTCTTCTGCTGGAAGCGGGAAAGCGAATCCGCGATTTCCTGGTCGCTCATCTTCATGTCGCCTTTGGCGTAGACATCACGCACGGCTTGAGTGAAGGCGTCGAGATCCAGATCGGTGATGTCCTGGGAGAGGCTCTTGCCCAGAGTTGCGCCGATGCCATAGCTGAGCTGTGCCTGCTCGTCTGCGAGGCTGTCATCGGCGGCAAAGCTGAACGGGGTGACCAGGAGGGCGCCGAGCGCGACGGCACTGACCAGCTGTTTCATGAAAACTCCTTCAGGATGGAATGGGCCTGAGACGGGCCCGAAACACGCAATTGACACCGAGGCGGCATGGCCTGCCTCGGGCACTAGTGTTACTCCGACTCTACCAGCCGCGTACAAGTTCCGCATCTCGCTGGCGTTGTCAGGCGCTGACGGGCACGCGGGCCAGTGCCAGTCTGCGCAGGGCGCGTGCCGTCGGGTGATCCCCCACGGCGAGCGTCGTCTTGCCGCTCAACAGAGCCAGTGATTGTTGAAAGGCCTGCAGCGGGTCCGCGACATGCGCGAAGGGCGCCCGCAGGCCGGTCGCACCTTCGGCTGACGACAGTGCAGGACTCAGCTCTTCCAGCTGGGCGAGGGTCTCCTGCTCGGCGGACAGCTCGCAGGCCTTGAGCTGCTGATAGAGGCGTTCCAGGCGTTGCACCGCGGCCGGGTCCTGGGTCGCGGGCAGTGTCGTCAGCTCCTGTTTCAGCTGGCGGCGGCGCTCGCGCAGCATGGCGGTCATCCAGCCCTGCCAGTCGCGCACGTCTTCCAGCAGGCGAGTGGGCGAGGCGGCCAGGGCGATGCCGTGGGCGGACAGCCAGTGAATCCACAGCAGCTCGCAGACATCGAGTCCCGCCTCGTTCTGCAGCAGCAGGCAGGTACTCATCATGTCCGGCGTCGGCTGAGAGTTGCCCGCAGAGCCGACCTCGCCGGGCAGGGCATACAGAGACAGCGCGTAGTCCCACAATCCGATAGAATATGCGCCCATCAAGTCGGCCTCTTCGTGTGTCACGGATGATGTCTCTTCATGTGTCACGGATGATGTCTCTTCACGTGCCACCGATGATGTCTCTTCACGAGTCGCGCCCAGCAGCTTGCTGAGTCGTAGCGCTCGTGTCGGTGGCGGTGAACGGGAGCCCGACGTCCCCCGTATTTTCTGATCGAGGTTGTCATGATTGCACTGCGCCAGCTCGCCCTGCAACGCGGCGGAGCACCGCTGATCGACGAAGCGGACCTGACGCTGCATGCCGGTCACAAGGCCGGTATCGTCGGCCCCAACGGCGCCGGCAAGTCGAGCCTGTTCGGCCTGATCCTCGGCGAGCTGACGCCCGACAGCGGCACGGTATCGCTGGCCGGTGGCGTGCGTGTCGCGCACATGGCGCAGGAAATCGATGCACTGGAGCGTCCGATCGTCGACTACGTCATGGACGGGGACCACGCGCTGCGCGAGACCGAGCGCGCCCTGGCGGCCGCCGAAGAGAGCGGCGAGCACCAGCGTCAGGCCGAGCTGCACGCCCATTTCGACACCCTCGATGGCTATACCGCACGGGCACGTGCCGAGCAGCTGCTGGTCGGCCTTGGCTTCAGCCAGGCGCAGCTCAGTCAGCCGCTGGCGGCCTTCTCGGGTGGCTGGCGCATGCGGGCCAATCTGGCGCGTACCCTGTTCACGCCATCCGACCTGCTGCTGCTGGATGAGCCGACCAACCACCTGGATCTCGATGCGTTGCTGTGGCTGGAGCAATGGCTGGCGCGTTATCCCGGCGCGCTGCTGCTGATCTCCCACGACCGCGACTTCCTCGATGCGGTGTGTGATCACATCATCCACTTCGATCGTCGCAAGCTGGTGGTCTACAAGGGCAATTACAGCCGCTTCGAGCGCACGCGTTCCGAGCGTCTGGTGCGTGAGCAGGTCGAGCACGAGAAGACCATGGCGCGGCGTGCCGAGATCGAGGATTTCGTGCGTCGCTTCAAGGCCAAGGCCACCAAGGCACGTCAGGCCCAGAGCCGCATGAAGATGCTGGAGCGCATGGAGGAAACGGCGGCCGTGAAGGCCGATTCCCCGTTCCACTTCACCATCCCGTGCTCCGACAAGATCTCGCATCCGCTGCTGGGGCTGGACCGAGCGGTGATCGGCTATCCCGGTCAGCCGCCGCAGCTCTCCGGGGTACGCTTCTCACTGCTGCCGGGACAGCGCATCGGTCTGCTCGGCCCCAACGGCGCCGGCAAGTCGACGCTGATCAAGGCGCTCACCGGCGAGCTTGCGCTGGTCGAGGGCCAGCGGACCGCCGGCGAGCATCTGGCCATCGGCTACTTCGCCCAGCACCAGGTGGACGGGCTCGACCTGTCCTCGACGCCCTTCAATCATGTGCTGCGCCTGTCACCGTCGGCGGGTGAGCTGGAGATCCGCACCTTCCTCGGCAGCTTCGGCTTCCACGGTGATGAGGTCTACGCCACGGTGGAATCGTTCTCCGGTGGCGAGAAGGCGCGTCTGGCGCTGTCGCTGATCGCCTGGCAGAAGCCCAATCTGCTGTTGCTGGATGAGCCGACCAACCACCTGGACCTCGACATGCGCGAGGCGCTCACCGATGCACTGGCGACCTTCGAGGGCACCGTGATTCTGGTCTCCCACGACCGCCACCTGCTGCGTGCCTGCGTCGATGAATTCTGGTGCATCGCCGATGGTCGCGTGACGCCCTTCGATGGTGACCTGGATGATTACCGTGCCTGGCTCAAGGCGCGGGTCGAGGGCGAGCGGCGGGAAGCGCGAGCCCAGAAGGATGCCGATGCTGGGACTGACAGTACACGCACGCCGGACCGCAAGGAGGCGCGCCGTCAGGCGGCTGAACTGCGCGAGAAGCTGCGTCCGCTCAAGAAGGTCAGCGACAAGGCCGAGCAGAAGATGAGCAAGGCGCAGGGCGAGCTGGACAAGATCGAGGAAGCGCTGGGCGATGCCACGCTCTACGAAGCGGACCGCAAGGCGGAGCTGACCAAGCTGCTGGCCAGCCAGGGCGAGATCAAGAGTCGCCTCGATGAGGCCGAAGCCGAATGGTTCGAGGCTCAGGAAGCGCTGGAAGAGATGGAAGCCCAGCTCAAGGCGGCGGACTAGGCCATGCGGCTGGACCGCTGGCTGACACGTCAGCCACAGCTCAACCGTCGTCATGCGCTCTCGGCGCTGGCGGCGGGGCGTGTGCGGGTCAACGGCGCGACGATCAGCGACCCGCTGCATGAGGTCGGCCCCTTCGATGACATCCACCTGTCAGCGCCTGACGCGACCGTCTGCCTGCAGGTAGCGCGGCGTCCGCGTCATATCCTGCTCAACAAGCCCGCCGGGGTCGTGACGGCCTGTCATGACCCCGAACATCCCACCGTGATCGATGTGCTGCGTGACACGCTGAATGCACGCGGCGAGGACAGCGGCTGGCTGGCCGAGATCCACCATGTCGGCCGCCTCGACCGTGCGACGACCGGCGCCCTGCTGCTGACCAACGACGGCGATGTCTCGGCGCGCATCAGCGATGCCGGGCTCGAGGGGCCCGCCAAGCGCTATCGCATGGGGCTGGAGCGGCCTCTGACGGAGGCCGAACAGGAAAGCGCCATCGCACAGGTTCGCCAGGGGGTGCTGCTCGAACATGATCCGCGCCCGACACTGCCGGCCCAGCTTGCGTTTCTCACCGCGGACCAGGCACGCCTGACGCTGCACGAGGGCCGCCATCACCACGTCAAGCGACTGTGGCGTAGCCTGGGCAATCGCGTGGTGTGGCTGCACCGTGAGTCGGTGGCGGGCTTGAGTCTCGAGGGGCTGGCGCCGGGGGAGTGGCGCGAGCTTACCCGCGAGGAGTGTTCACGGCTGGGGGCCGCGCAGCCTCGCGGGTGAGGCCACCCGGCGGGTGGCGTCTTGCCGACACCGGGTTATCCACACCCACCTGGTGCGCCGCCAGCGCGTGACGGCTGCGATGGGGTGTGGATAGATCGTTCTGAATCGTCGTCAGCGCTGCTCAGCTGCCGGTCGCCTGGCTGGGCAGGTCCTCTGCCGTGATGCTCGCCTCGTCATCGTCGCTGGAGCTTGCCTCCGGCGTCGACAGGCTGACCAGCTCGCCCTCGGCGTTGCGCGTGAAGTTGCGCACGATGACCCCGATATCCTCCGGCAGCGGCGCAAACTGGCTGCAGCGGCTCAGCACTTCCTGCATGTCCTGATAGCCACTGTCGCGACGCGAGTCGATGGTCGCGCGCGAGAAGTCGATATCCTTCAGTGAGGTCTCGCCCGGGCGCGCCGAGGCCAGCAGACGCACCACGTTGATCGAGGGCTGCTGGGTCATGGCGAGGATGCGCTGGATCTTCGGCGACTGGCGCAGCTCCTCCGGCAGATGGTCGGCGAGATTCTCGATCCCCATGCGCAGCGCCTGATTCTCCTCCAGCAGATTGAGGTGCTCGCCGGCACGGCTGGAATACTGGATGTCCTTCTCGCGCAGCTGCGCCTCCTGCAGGGTCTCCGGCACCTTGCCATCGGCACTCCACAGGTCGATCACGTAGCAGTTGACCACTGTCTCGCCATGCGGACGCTCCGACAGCACCCAGCTGACGGGCGTATTGGAGTACAGGCCACCATCCCAATAGGCTTCGCCATCGACCCACACCGGCGGGAAGGCCGGTGGCAGGGCGCCGCTGGCCAGAATATGGCGGTGATCCAGCGCTTCATGCGAGGAGTCGAAGTAGCGCAGCGCGCCGCTGCCGATATTCACCGCCCCCACCGACAGGCGAACGTTCTCCGGGTGGCGGGCATCCAGGCGCTCGAAGTCCACCAGCCGATTGAGCGTGTCGCCCAGCGGCTCGGTGTCGTAGAGGCTGGGCGGCTCGCCGAAGAAGCTCTGCCAGATCGGTACCGTCCACAGCGGGCGCGGGCGGAAGAAGCCCGGAATGCCCCACAGCATGGCGGAGGTACGCGCGACACTGCGCTCCCACGGATGAAAGGCGGGGCCCATGCTGGCAGCGGGTTGGGCGATGCCATACCAGAATGACTCGAGGGCCTTGAGGCGCTCGCCCTCCGGATTGCCGGCGATCAGGGCACCATTGATGGCGCCGACCGAGGTGCCGACCACCCAGTCGGGCTGGATACCGGCTTCGGCCAGCGCCTCGAAGATGCCGACCTGGTAGGCGCCGAGCGCACCACCGCCTTGCAGCACCAGAATATTGAGCGCATCGGCGCAGAAGTCGCAGGATGTATCACGCATGAAACCTTCTCCTCTCTAGCAGTGCAGCACTCCGCCGGGGAATGCCCGAGGTCAGGGGGACCGTCGCGAGCGAGACGCCATGTGATGGGGGGGGGCGTGGGCTCGTGGAGGCGGCGAAAGGGTGACGAGGTGCATATCAAGGGCAGCGGAGCACCTGATCAAGGCAATGAGGCACTGGTGAAAAGCAATCGAAGTGCTTTTATTGTGCAGTGCAGCATGGCGCTTGTCAGCATAGCACGCATCCTCGCCTTGCGTGTCTGCGATCTCATTCAAGCGACTGACTGAGGTGGCAGAGACAAAGACGAGGGTGAGGTCAGGAACAGGAACAGGAGCAGGAGCAGGAGCAGGAGCAGGAGCAGGAGCAGGAGCAGGAGCCGTGCGGCGGTCATTGGCACCAGGGCGTCAGCCACAGGTCGGCTGCCAGCAGCAGCAATGCATAGCGTCCGCCCTTGGCGATCACGATCAGGACGATGCTTTTCCACCACGCCAGCCGGAAGACGCCCGCCAGCACCGTCAGCGGGTCGCCGATCAGCGGGGCCCAGCTCAGCAGCAGGCTCCAGGCGCCGAAGCGGCGATACCACAGGGTGCCGCGCGCCAATGCGCGTCGCGAGACCGGAAACCAGCGCCGTGTGCGCAGACGGCGGGCGCCACGCCCCAGGGCGACGTTGATCAGGCTGCCGAGCGTGTTGCCCAGCGTCGCCGCGACCCACAGCGCCCAGGGCGCGTGCCCCTGGCACCACAGCCCCGCGAAGGCCGCCTCCGATCCGCCGGGCAGCAGGGTGGCGCTGGCCAGCGAGATCACGGCGAGCGAGGTCAATGCCGGCAATGACAGTAGGGCCACTTCATTCATATCACTTTCTTCTGTTTTTCACGGTGGCAGGGCGCTGGGGGTGGCTTTCTTCCCTCCTCAGCTCGGGTATGCTGTTGGCACGTCAAAGCCATATTTCGGGAGCTTCCTGCATGCATATTCCGTGCGTCCTGACGATAGCGGGCTCAGACCCCTCCGGGGGAGCCGGCATTCAGGCGGACCTCAAGACATTCTCTGCGCTGGGCGCCTACGGGGCCAGCGTGATCACGGCGCTGACGGCGCAGAATACCTGCGGTGTGCGCAGCGTGGAGGCGGTCTCGCGGGAATTCATCGCCGCACAGCTGGACGCCGTGCTGGATGATCTCGATATCCGCGCCGCCAAGATCGGCATGGTGGCCGATCCGCTGGTGGTGGAAATGCTTGCCGACCGCCTTCAGCAGCGTCGCCCGCGCTGGGTCGTGCTCGACCCGGTGCTGGTCGCCAAGAGTGGCGATGCGCTGGTCAATGATGCTGCCATCCAATCGGTGGCCGAGCACCTGGTGCCGCTGGCCGACATCATCACGCCCAACCTGCATGAAGCCGCGGTGCTGCTGGGTGAGCGGCGCCTGATCGGGCGCTCCGACATGCCTGAGGTCGCCCGCGAGCTGCGTGCCAGAGGCGCGAAGGCGGTGTTGATCAAGGGTGGGGCGCTCGAGGGGCAGGCCTGCGATGACCTGCTGGTCAGTGATGCCGGCGGGCAATGGCTGTGCGCGCCACGTATCGAGACCGACAACCTGCACGGCACCGGCTGCTCGATGTCTTCTGCCATCGCGGCGCGACTGGCGAACGGTCTGCCGTTGTCGCAGGCGGTGGTCGAGGCACGCGAATGGCTGTTGGGCGCGCTGCGTGCCTCCGATCAGCTCAATGTCGGCAAGGGTCGGGGGCCGGTGCACCATTTCCACGCCCTGTGGTAAGTCAGCCAGAGCCAGGCCCATGAGAGCAAGCCACTGATAGCCGATTCCACAAGGGCGGTGACCCTGCAGGAGCGATGACCTGCAGGAGAAAGGCCCCGTGAGTTCCCCTGGATCCCTGCCAGCCAACGAGTAGATGCCATGCCTATATCGCTGTACCGCTTGCCCGTATCAGCTATCCGCGGCGCCGTTTGCTGCCTGAACGCCGCCTGGCGTGTCGTCAGTCCGCCGGTGGCGAGTATGCCGCGCTGGCTGGCCGCGGGCGTGATGGGGGCGCTGATTGCCACCACCAGCCCGGCTGCGCTCGCCGTCGAGATCAAGGGGGTGACCTTCGCGGATCAGGTGACCACGCAGTCCGGCCAGCCGCTGACGCTGATCGGCAGTGGGCTCTTCACCTACCTGCTGTGGGACGCCTATGTCGGCGCCTATTATCAGGATGCGCGTCGCCCGCGCCCGGCGCCGCTCAAGGATGTCTCGCGTCGCCTGGTGCTGGAGTACTTCCATGCCATCGATGCCGAGGACTTCGCCAATGCGACCACCAAGGGCGTGCGCAAGAACCTCTCAGCAGCGGATTTTGCGGCGATCGAGCCTGAATTGACGCGCTTCAATCGTGCCTATCAGGACGTCGTGCCGGGGGATCGCTATGCGCTGCAATGGCTGTCCGCCGGTGGCGGCAGAGGCACGCTGTCGCTGGTGCTGAACGGGCAGGTCATCTTCGAAAGCGATTCGCTGGCGCTGGCCAATGGCCTGTTCGCGATCTGGCTGGGGGATTCGCCGGCTCAGGAGGATTTCCGCACCGATTTGCTGGGTCAGTAACCCCCGATCCGCAAAAAGCCCCTGCCGGTTTCCCGGCAGGGGCTTTTTCATGCCTTGGTGATGCTCGAAGTTGACTGACAGCCCTGGCGTGAGGCCAGAGCTGTCAGCGCTCAGGAGATCACTTGCCTTCGGCAGCCTTGATGTCGGCCTGCAGGGTGTCGAGGATCTTGCTGCCACGCTCACCGGATTGCTCACGATAGACTTCCCAGCCCTTCTCGCCGACCGGGCGGAAGGCTTCGCGCTGCTCATCGGTCAGCGTGATGATCTTGATGTCGCTGTCTTCCTTGATCTTCTCCAGACGGTCGGCGTTGTACTCCTCCTGCTTCTCGAAGATGTACGGGCGCATCTCGTTGGTAACCTTGTCGAGCATCTGCTGCTGCTCGTCATCCAGACCGGAATAGAAGTCACTGGAGGCCACCAGCGTGGTGATGAACTGCGCCTGCTTGGCCTGGATCATGTAGTCCTGAACTTCGTAGAAGCTCATTTCCTGGATGGCGAACACCGGGTTCACCTGGCCGTCGATCTGGCCCAGCTGCAGGCCGGAGTAGACCTCGGAATAGGGCATCGGCGTCGGGTTGGCACCGTAGCCGCGATAGCTCTCGACCAGAATCGGCGAGGTCATGGTGCGGATCTTGAAGCCTTCCATGTCCTCGGGTGTCTTGATGTCACGGTTGCCGGTCCACACCATCCAGCCTTCCGGAATCACGCCCAGCAGCTGGAGATTCTGCTCGGTGTAGGCCTCGGACAGCATGTCGATGGCCTGGGAGTTGCCGAGTACCTCTTCATTGACGGCATTGTCGTCGGAGAACAGGAAGTGCAGCGTGAAGACGCCCGACTCCGGAATCACCGAGGCCAGGTGACCCGGTGAGGCAAAGGTCAGCTGGATGGCATCGCTCTGCACCAGTTCGGTGAGCTGTGAGGAGGTGCCCAGTGCGCCGTAGGGGTAGATCTCGACATCGATGTCACCGCCGGAGGCCTCTTCGATGCGCTTCTTGAATTCCTGGGCGTAGGCATCCTGCACACTGCCGGAGACTTCCTCCAGCGCGAAGCGCCAGGTGTCCGCCTGCACACCCGCAGAGGCCAGCGCCGCCATGCCCAGGCCGGCCGTCAGGGCGCCTCCCTTGAGGAACGCGGCAAGACGAGAAAGGGGAACAGGAGTCCTGGACGTCTCGCGATTCTGCTCGGGTGACGGGTTCCATTGCATCGTCATCTTGTTCTCCTTGTGTGATTTCCATCAGCGTCGGGCGGCTCTGGGCATACCCGGCGTGCAACTTGCATCATCCAGATAATATTGCCATTCTTAATATAATAAAAAAAACACCAAATTGGATAGTGTGATTAGAATTTATTATGAATAAGCTGAGCTTGTGCGCATGAGTCTCTGGTACTCGAGGCTCTGCTCATTGCTCACCAGGCTTCACAATCGGCCCCCGGCGCCAGAGCGACATGCCGTGCGTCGGCTGCATACTGATTTCAAGCGCCGCTAATAAAGCTAGAACAAGAGTAACCAAAGTGAAAATCACGACGGCGCCGAGGAAAATTTCAATGGATCGTCCTGACAAATGCTGGCCGTCTGGTGCAAACCACTGCGCGCATGACGTCTGGTAGAAAGCCTATCTGGCAGGATGCCGCATCAACAGGAAACCGCTTCATGAACTCGCCCCCCTCCAAGTCTCCCTCCGCTGATGAGACCCGCCCCAGCCCGGCCGAGACGAATGGCGGTCAGGACCCCCTCGCACATCTGCCTGCGCCGCTGCGCCGTCTGGCCGCCTGGTTCGAACGTGGTGACCAGGGACTGGCGCACGTCGAGCGCTGGTTGATCGCCCTGTGCGTGCTGGGCATGGCAACGGCCAGCATCGCCAACGTCATCGGGCGCAACGTCTTCAACTACAGCCTGCCGTTTACTGAAGAGCTGATGCAGATCCTGCAGCTGTGGCTGACCTTCCTCGGTATCAGTTACGGCGCGCGCGCCGGGCGCCATATCCGCGTGACGGCGCTGCTGGACTTCATGCCGCCGTGGTTGCGCAAGGTGATGCTGATCGCCGGACAGGTCATCACCTGTGCCTTGTTGGCCTACCTCGCCTGGCTGGCGGTGGATTATCTGCAGAGCCTGGCCAAGTCCGGGCGTGTCACGCCGTCGCTGCGCTGGTCGCTGGCGGCGCTCTATGCCGTGGTCCCGCTGGGACTGGCGCTCGGGGCGCTCCAGTACCTGATGGCGATTCTGCGCAATCTGCTGGCGCAGGGCGCCTGGTTGTCATGGCGTACGGCGGAGATGGATGAAAACGAGGAAGTCGACGGCAGCGGCGCGCTCTAGTCACTGCGTCGGGAATGTCTTCTCGATGTCTCGATAGACGATTGATCACACTTCATTGACCCAGGGACGGAAGCTGCGATGTGGATTCTGCTCGTGATGGTGGGGCTGCTGTTGCTTGGGGTACCCATGATGGTGCCATTGAGCGTCGGCACCTTTTTCTTGTTGTTCAGCGATTTTCCCTTCCTCAAGCCGGAGCTGGTGATCCAGCAGATGATCGGTGGCCTGCAGCCGGTGGTGCTGACGGCGGTGCCGATGTTCATTCTGGCGGCCGATATCATGCTCAAGGGCTCCACTGCCCAGCGCCTGCTGGATCTGGTCGAGCGCTTCGTCGGCCACTGGCGCGGCGGCCTGCCGGTGACCACCGCGCTGGGCTGCACTCTGTTCGGCGCGGTGTCCGGCTCCACCCAGGCCACGGTGGTGGCGATGGGGCGCCCGCTGCGCCCGCGGCTGCTGGAAGCCGGTTACAGTGACAAGTTCACCATCGCATTGATCATCAATGCCTCCGATATCGCGCTGCTGATTCCGCCCTCCATCGGCATGATCATCTACGGCGTCGCGACCGGTACCTCGGTGGGTGACCTGTTCATCGCCGGTATCGGCCCGGGGCTGATGATCCTGGTGCTGTTCTCGCTCTACTGCATGTGGAAGTCGTGGAAGCTGGGCATCGCTCCACAGCCCAAGGCGGACTGGCCCGCACGCCTCAAGGCCTTGAAGCGCGCCAGCCTGCCGGCGGGCTTCCCGGTGATCATCATCGGCGGCATCTACTCGGGCATGTTCTCGCCGACGGAGGCCGCCACGGTCTCGGTGATCTATGCGCTGATTCTCGAGATGCTGATCTATCGCGGCGTGACCCTGAAGGACCTGCCCGGTGTGGCCTTTTCCACGGGGCTGATCACCGCGGTGGTGTTCATCCTGGTGGCAGCGGGCGCGGGCTTCTCGTGGATGATCTCCTTCGCCAAGATTCCGGATGCCATCCTCGGCGGCTACATCCCCTACCTGTCGGAGCATGCGCTGGCGCTCTTGGCGGTGATCGCGGCGGCCTACTTCGTCGGCTGCATGTTCGTGGACCCCATCGTGGTGATCCTGATTCTGGCGCCGGTGTTTGCGCCGGCAGTCGATGCCGCCGGGCTGGACCCGGTGCTGGTCGGCACCCTGGTCACCCTGCAGGCGGCGATAGGTTCGGCGACTCCGCCCTTTGGCTGCGACATCTTCACTGCGGTGGCGGTATTTAGAAAACCGTACATGGAGGTCATCCGAGGGACGCCGCCCTTCATTGCCCTGCTGTTGCTGGCGACGGTGCTGTTGATGCTGTTCCCGCAGATCGCGCTGTTCCTGCCCAGCCTCGCCAACTAGCAGCGCCTCCCATCCTCTCAAGTAACACCTGTCGCGCCCCGCAGGCTCAGTCTGCGGGGCGTTCGCGTCTGGTATGCTCCGAGCACGAAATGTCATGAATCAACATCCATCTCTTGAAGGAGCAAGCGGCATGCGAGCATTGATCCAGCGCGTCACACGGGCAGAAGTCGTGGTCGAGGGCGAGAGCGTCGGCGCCATCGAAGGCGGTCTGCTGGTACTGGTAGGCGTCGAGAAGGGCGATGACGAGGCGCGTGCCGACAAGTTGCTGCACAAGCTGCTGCATTATCGGGTCTTCGGTGACGAGAACGACAAGATGAACCTCAACGTCCAGCAGGCGGGCGGCAGTCTGCTGCTGGTCTCGCAGTTCACGCTGGCGGCGGACACCGGCAGCGGCATGCGTCCCAGCTTCTCCTCGGCGGCGCCACCGGCGGAGGGCGAGCGGCTGTTCACCTATCTGGTCGACAAGGCGCGTGAGCGCGGGAGAGAGCTCGGGGTGGGAATCGAGACCGGACGCTTCGGCGCCAACATGCAGGTCTCGTTACTCAATGACGGGCCGGTGACCTTCCTGCTCGAAAGCTGATCGCGCAGACCCAAAAAAGCCGCCCCCGAGGGGGCGGCTGCAAGCATTGGATGACGGGACTGCGCCGCCTCGCGGGAGCGCGGCGCAGGTAACGCGGTCTTACTGCACGCCTTCCGGATTACGTGCGTTCAGGTAGGCCTGTTCAGAGACCTCATGCCACTTCTCGACCTTGCCTTCGAAGGTGGTATAGGACTCGTAGATGCGGCCGGCCAGATCGTTGGACTCGCCGAGTTTCTTGACCACGTCGCCGGACAGTTCACGTGCCTTGTCGAGCACGTCCTGCGGGTAACGGCGCAGCTCGACCTTGTGCTCGTTGAGCAGTGTCTCGAGGGCGTCGTTGTTGCGCGCGGTGTACTCGTCGAGCATGTCCTGGTTCACGTCACGTACCGCGGAACGCAGGATGGCCTGCAGGTCCTTGGGGAGCTCGGCCATGGCGTCGTCGTTGACGATGGCCTCGAAGGTGACGGTCGGCTCGTGCCAGCCCGGATAGTAGTAGTACTTGGCGGCCTGATAGAGACCGAAGGCCAGGTCGTTGTACGGGCCGATCCACTCGGTGGCATCGATGGCACCGGACTGCAGCGAGGTGAAGATCTCGCCGCCCGGCATGCTGACCGTCGCCACGCCCATCTGCTGCATGACATCGCCACCCAGACCCGGGATACGCATCTTCAGGCCATCGAGGTCGGCGACCGAGTTGATCTCCTTGTTGAACCAGCCGCCCATCTGCACGCCCGAGGCGCCACCGGCCATGACTTCGACGCCGAACTTGTCGTAGACCTCGTTCCACAGCTCCAGGCCGCCGCCGTAATGCAGCCAGGCGTTCATTTCCTGCGCGGTCATGCCGAAGGGGACGGCGGCGAAGAACTGGGCTTCCGGCGCCTTGCCTTTCCAGTAGTAGGAAGCCGAGTGACCGATCTGCGCGGTACCGGAAGAGACGGTATCGAGTACCTCGAAGCCCGGCACCAGCTGGCCTGCGCCATAGACCTTGATCTTGAGGCGGCCGTCGGACATTTCGTCGACCAGACGTGCGAGGCGTTCCGGCCCCTGGCCCACCCCCGGGAAGTTCTTCGGCCACGAGGTGACCATCTTCCAGGTGAAGGTATCGGCGGCGTTGGCAACGGCCGGCAGGGTGCCCATGGCGGTCATGGTGCCGACGGCGATACCGAAGGCGAGTTTGTTGAGTTGCATGGCATGCTCCTTGAAGTGCCCGATTGTTGTTGTGCACCGGTCAGTGACCGGTGCTGGGCAAGAGGTGGGCCGCGAACGGCTCCCGTGCATCTGCATGAGCCGACTGGCGGCTCTCCCATCAGCTGACGGGGCAGGCCCCGCCAATTCAGTTGCTGCTCTGTCCTTGTACTGTCTCGTCAGTCGTGGCTTAGAACTGGGCCGGCAGCCAGGTGGCCAGGCCCGGGAAGGCGGCCAGCGCACCCAGCATGCACAGCTGGATCAGGATGAACGGAATGACACCCTTGTAGATCTGCTTGGTGCTGACTTCCTTGGGGGCCACGCCGCGCAGGTAGAACAGCGCGAACCCGAAGGGGGGCGTGAGGAAGGAGGTCTGCAGGTTGATGGCGATCATGATGCCCAGCCAGATCGGGTCGAGGCCCATGGCCAGCAGCACCGGACCGACGATCGGTACCACCACGAAGGTGATCTCGATGAAGTCGAGGATGAAGCCGAGGAGGAAGATCACCAGCATCACCACCAGGGTGGCACCGATGACGCCGCCGGGCATGTTCTCGAAGATCTCGGTGACGACCTCTTCGCCGCCGAAGCCGCGGAATACCAGCGAGAACAGCGCGGCACCGATCAGGATCAGGAACACCATCGAGGTGACGTTGGTGGTGGAGCGCACCACTTCCGTCAGGGTCTTCAGGCTCAGCTTGCGGTTGGCGAGGGCCAGCATCAGTGCACCGAAGGCGCCCACGGCAGAGGCTTCTGTCGGGGTCGCGAGACCGCCGAGAATCGAGCCGAGCACACAGACGATCAACACGATCGGCGGCACCAGCCCCTTCATCATCAGCCAGAAGATGCTGCCGGTATGCCCCAGCTCTTCCATCAGCGAATCACGGTCGACGGCCGGCGCCTTTTCCGGTTTCAGCCAGGCGACCATGGCGATGTAGACGATATAGGCGAGCACCAGGATCAGGCCCGGAATCAGCGCGCCGATGAACAGGTCACCCACCGAGACGGTCTTCGGACTCCAGATGCCCATCGACAGCTGGGCCTGCTGATAGGCGGAAGACAGCACATCGCCCAAAAGGACCAGCGCGATGGACGGCGGGATGATCTGCCCCAGGGTGCCGGTGGCACAGATGGCGCCGGTGGCCAGTGACGGGTCATAACCGCGCTTGAGCATGGTCGGCAGTGACAGCAGGCCCATGGTGACGACGGTCGCGCCGACGATACCGGTGGAGGCGGCCAGCAGCATGCCGACGATGGTCACGGAAATCCCCAGTCCGCCACGCAGCGAGCCGAACATCAGCGCCATGGCGTCGAGCAGCGTTTCGGCGACCTTGGACTTCTCCAGCAGCACGCCCATCAACACGAACAATGGCACGGCCAGCAGGGTCTGGTTGGTCATGGTGCCGTAGAGGCGATTGGGCATCGCGGACAGGAAGCTGGCATCGAATACGCCCTGGGTAATGCCGAGGGCGTCCAGCCCCATGCCGAGTCCGGCGAAGGCAAGCGCGGTACCGGCCAGTGACAGCGCCACCGGATAGCCCAGCATCAGGACGATACAGATACACACGAACAGCAGCAGTGGCATGATCTCGAGCATTACACCAGCTCCTCATCGTGGTCAGGGGTGTCATCGCTCGCATGCGGGGAGGGCAGGCGGCCCATCAGGAACAGCAGGTGTCGGCCGGCTTCCGCCACGCCTTGCAGCATCATCAGGATGGCGATGGCTGGAATCAGGGTCTTGAGCAGGTAGACGCCCGGAAGGCCGCCGGATTCGGGGGAGGCTTCCTTGATGTCCCAGGAATCGCCCACGTAACCGAGGCTGGAGAGCAGGATGAATGTCATCACCGGGAACAGCAGGAACAGGGTGCCGCCGAGATCGACCCACGACTTTCCGCGGTGCGACATGCGCTGATAGAAGATATCCACCCGCACATGGCCGTCGTGCTTGAGCGTGTAGCTGGCGGCGAGCAGGAAGACGGCCGCGTGCATGTACATCACGGATTCCTGCATGGGGATGCTGTTGATATTGAAGACGTAGCGCAGCATCACGATGATGAATTCGACCAGCATCATGATGACGACCAGCCAGGATACGCAGCGTCCCAGCCCCTCGGTCATGCGGTCGAGCCCTGTGAGCCAGCCGGGGGTAGAGGCATTGGCAGACATGGAGTCCCCTTGGCCTGCGGGTAGCAGGTGATGATTGTTGGTGTTGTTGTTGCTTTGCCGACAGCGTTTGCTGTGTCTTTGCCAAGCGCTTGTGTTGCAAGCGATTGCTGGCAAGGTCGCCAATTCAGATGTTGCTCATGTTGTGGTCAGTCGCGGTGTGCAGCAAGCCGTGATGGCATTGCTTTGAACAACGCTATTCCACGCTTCATCCCTGTAAGTGACGTCGCTCGGATGCGGCATGTCATCAGTCATCGCTAAGTCAACGATTAATCCACGTCATTGGCAGACAAAGAGTAGCGAGCGGCGCCACAACAACAAATGGATCATTGGTCTGACAGGCGGCTTTTGCCTTTGCTTGCAGTGAGATAGGCGAGGCAATGCCGGCAGTGATGCATGGGAGCGCTCGAGGAAGGACGCGGGTGGGTCGCGTTATGCGTATCAAACCGAAGCCGGCGGGAGCTTGAGTCGTGAAAGCTAGACGGGTGAGCCACGCGGTAAAAGGGATGACATTCGGGGAGCGGTATCAGAGTGTCAGGCGTCAGAGATGCATGGCTGAGAGAGGCGCCGGAAAGTCAGGCGAGCCCGATTGCCTTGCGGCATGCGGCTGGCAGATGGACTTCTACCGCAAGCGGCAGATGGTCGGAGAACAGGTGTGACAGCGTGGTCGGGTGGCTCAAGCGCAGCGTCGAGGAGACCAGGATATGGTCGAGTCCACGGCGTGGTTGCCAGGCCGGGTAGCTGTTGATGGCCTTGCTGGGGCGGGAATCGAGTGCCTCGTTGAACGCCTTGTGCTGACGAAGCTGGGCCAGCGTGCAATTGAGGTCGCCCATCACGATGACATGCTTGAGGGGCGCGATCAGCTCGCCAAGGTACTGCAGTTGACGATGCTGGATACGGGCACCGAGTGCCAGGTGAGTCACGAAGACATGCAGAGCGTGTTCGCCCTCCCCGAAGCGGGCATGGATGGCCCCGCGTCCCGGTAGGGTGCCGGGCAGGCTGTGCTCTTCGAGATGGCTGATCGGCAGGCGCGACAGCAGGCCGTTGCTGTGCTGAGCCAGGCGGCCCAGATTGCGGTTGAGCTGCTGATAGCGATGCGGGAATTCGGCCGTCTCGGCTAGTGAATCGACCTGATTGACGTTGCCGGAGCGGAAACTGCCCCCATCCACCTCCTGCAGTCCGACGATGTCGTAGGGCGTGATGGCGGCGGCGATCAGCTCCAGACGCTTGCGGCGCATCGGGTGGGGCAGCACATGCTGCCAACCGCGGGTGACATAGTGATGCCACGCCGCGGTATGGATACCGACCTGCATGTTGAAGGTCAGCAGACGCAGGGGAGGTGCCGTCTCGTCGAGTCCGGCACCTTCCGTGGCGCTGGCGGCCACTGAGTCAGCAGCCGCTGCCATCAAGCGGCGTCCTTGCTGCCGGCTTTCTCTTCACGCACCTGCTCGACCAGCTCGTCGGTGATCTTGAGCATGTTCTGCAGTGAACCAGCCGTGCTCGGCGAGATGACATAGCGGCCATCGACGATCAGTGCCGGTACGCCCATGATCTTGTAGGCACGCATCTGGGCGTGGGCCTGATTGACCTGGCTCTTCACGCCGAAGGAGGTCAGCGACTTCTTGGCGTTTTCTTCGCTGACGCCGTAGTCGCTGTAGAACTTGGCGATATCATCCGGATCGGTCAGGCGCTGGTGGTCCTGATGGATGGCATCGAAGAAGGCCTTGTGGGTCTCGTCGAGGATGCCCAGGTCCTTGGCGGCATAGAAGGCATAGGCGTGCTTGACCCAGTCCTGCCCCATGGTGGCCGGCAGGCGGTTGAAGGTCACGTCGCTCGGCAACTCATCGACCCACGGCTCGAGGCTGGATTCCAGCGCGTAGCAATGCGGGCAGCCATACCAGAATGCCTCGACCACTTCGACGTTGCCTGCCGGCGCATCGGTCTTCACCGGCTCGTCGAGCACCTGGTAGTCCTTGCCAGCTTCAGCGGCGAAAACGCTTGCTGACAGGCCAAGGCCCGCCACCAGAGTCAGTAGGGGTTTCCACTTCATGGAACATCTCCATCGGATTGAGGCATGCCCGGTGATGATACCCGGCAACATTAGTGATGCATCGAGTATGCGTGTCAGCCACCACCGCTGTCGAGACTGCCGGGCGGGACACGGCGGATCACTGTCGGGCCAGCCTAGCGCGACAAGGTTGACCGCTGGATGAACGCCGTTCGAGCAAGCCCCGTACAAGGCGTCGCTTGACCACGCCCCTTGAAAGGCGTGCTGGTGCTGGTCGTCATCAAGTCAGTCATACGCGACACCCGGCTGAACGGATGCCTCAGCGCAGGCCGTGGAGATATTCGGCCACCTGCTGCATATCGCTGTCACTCATGCGCGCGGCGATGCTGCTCATGATGGCGTTCGGGTCGTTGTCGCGGCTGCCGTCGCGGAAGGCCTTGAGTGCTGAGACGGTATAGGCGGGGAATTGCCCGGCCAGCGCCGGATAACCTGCCGAGTCGATGCCTTCACCGCGCGGACCATGACAGGCTGTGCAGGCCGCGATGCCACGCTCGAGCGAGCCGGCCCGATACAGCACCTCGCCTGCACGGGCCGCCTCTGGCTCGGCCTGACCACGATTGGCGGGCTGCGCGGCGTAATGGGCCGCGATATCGGCGATGTCCTGATCGCTCAGGTTGTCGGCGATACCGGCCATCTGCGGCACCGAGCGGCGACCATCCCGGATGTCGGCCGTCTGCTTGCGCAGGTAGTGGGCCTGCTGGCCAGCAAGATGGGGGAAGGCCGGCGTCGGCGAGATGCCCTGGGCGCCATGACAGGCAGCACAGACGGCAGCCTTGGCCTTGCCTGCCGCGGCATCGCCGACCAGCGACTCGGCGGCGGCCCCCGTCGGCAAGGTGGCGGCCAATGTCGTGGCAGCAAGTGCCAGCAGCAGGCGCAAGGGGCGCTCGGGGATCTGCCTTGGTCTCATCAGCTCATCCATTTCACTGGTCCCTGTTTCACGAAGAGGCCCGTTCGGGGCTTGTATCATCCGGCGTGGATGGTGGCCTCTGTCATTTCCCCGGTGCCCGCGCCGTGCTGCGCGCGGTGAGAAGTGCCCCCCGCTCTCGCAGCCCGTGAGAGCAGGGTGGTACACTAGGCCTCATGATCGCCATGCTGACCTTGCAGGCAGTATAGCGAATCCCCTCAGGGCGCGTGAGCGTGCCTGTCGTCAGTCGTGTCATCGCAGTTATCCAGTGCATCTTCCCGCTGTCGTCGGCAAGTTGCAGCGCCGATGGCAGGGCAGGCGGCACTCTTTTCGTTACACCGGTCGTTTCTTCTGCTCTCTCGTGATGTCGCGCGGGCGAGACGTCCGCCTTCAACAGGTATTCAGAACTCCCATGGCCGAATCAGCTCCTTCGACCCCCAAGCTCCATTATCGTCAGGCGCGCTTCCTGATCAGTGCCGCGACTCTGGCCCAGTGCCCGACGGACGTGGGTGCCGAAGTGGCCTTCGCGGGTCGCTCCAATGCCGGCAAGTCCAGCGCCATCAATGCGCTGACCTCGCAGAAGGCGTTGGCCCGTACCTCCAAGACTCCCGGCCGCACCCAGCTGATCAACTATTTCACCATCGGTGAAACGGGCCGCCATCTGGTCGACCTGCCCGGCTATGGCTATGCCAAGGTGCCGGACAAGGTGAAGCGCGAGTGGCAGTCACATCTGTCCAACTACCTGCGCAACCGCCAGTCGCTGCGGGGCCTGGTGCTGCTGATGGATGTACGCCATCCGCTGTCCGAATTCGACCAGATGATGCTGGGCTGGGCCGATGAGGCCAGGATGCCGGTGCATATCCTGCTGACCAAGGCGGACAAGCTGAAGCGCGGGCCGGCGGCGGCAAGCCTGCAGAAGGTGCGTCACGCGCTCAAGGAATGGGAAGACCTGGTCACCGTGCAGCTGTTCTCGTCGCTGAAGTATTCCGGTGTGGAGCAGGTGCATGCCAAGCTTGACGAGTGGCTGGCGGACCCGTCGGTGGTGGACGGCGTGGAAGAGGTGGCGGGCGACGAGGCACCGCAGGACCCCTTCGACGACTGAAGGTGCAAGACGATCTGGGGCGAAGCCTCGAACTACGCCACCTTGCATGACGAAACGGCCACCCCTCGGGGTGGCCGTTTGCGTTACGACAGGCACGCTGTCACTCACCTCTGCACTTTTGCGCTTCCCCCGGGGCCCATTACATGAACAGGCTGCGCGGTGCGCTGGGAATGGGGTCAAGGCGGGTCAGAGAGCTCGTCTCCCTGGGCGCCGAGAGAATATGCGGGGCCTTCACCACAGGCTCGACGACTTCCGGCATCGTCACGGCCTCGCTGGGGGCGAGCAGGCTGCGCATGGCCTCCTGTGGTGAGGCTGCCGGCACCTCTTGCGTGCTGGATTGCAACGTCGCGAGGCTGACACGTCCACTGTAGACCGCCACGATGACCAGCAATGCGGATACCAGTACGATGGCCACCCCTTTCAGCAGGTGCGGCTTCTGGGGAGAGAAAGGTGACACGCGGTAGCGCGGAAGTGAGTGATTGCTCATGCTGGCCTCTCCTGTTGACGTCGAGGTGGCAGGCATCTCCCAGCGCAGTCTCAGGAATCTCAGACAGGATTCAACATCGACGACGCCGGGAAACTTGTACATGAAATATGGTTGAAGCGTCATTTTTGTACAAGTTTTAATTCACTCAGTCATTCCGCTACTTGCTCTGCCACTCAGTCATTCCCTCACTCAGTCATTCAGGCGCGCAATCAGCGCCGGCAGTTCGCGAACGTGCGAGATGACATGTACACCTGTCGGGACGGGGCCCGGGGCACCCTGACCCTTGACGTCGATCCAGGCAGCCTGCATACCCAGGCGCGCGGCAGGCAATGCATCCTCTTTCCATGAGTCACCGACATGCAGGGTGGTGGAGGGGCGGCTGCCCAGGCGTGCCATGGCGGCGAGGAAGGGGCGTGCATCCGGCTTGGGCGCCAGCCATTCGCCGGCGGCGATGCTGAACTCGAAGTGATGGTCCAGCGCGAGGCGAGCCAGGTCGACATTGCCATTGGTGATGGCACCAAGGCGGTAATCGCGGGCGAGTGAGTCGAGCAGCTCGCTGGCTTCCGGGAAGGGCGTCAATTCGTGGCGCAGCGCCAGGAAGCGCTCGATGGCGGCGCGTGACCAGTGGCCCGCCTGCTCATCATCATGCCCGGCATCGCGCAGCATGGCGTGCATGGCCTCGCGGCGCAGCCAGGTGAAATCACCGCGGCGTAGCGGGTGCTCCAGACCCAGCGCCATGCGGCGGCGGGTGTATTCCTCGAGGGGGAAGTCGTTGGCATGTCCGATTTCGCCATCCAGCCAGGCGTAATGCTCGGCCTCGGCGCGCTCCATCACCGCGCGATTTGCCCAAAGGGTGTCATCGAGATCGAAGGTCAAGGCCGTCAGGCGAGGTGCGTTGGCAGGCGTCACAGGGTGTCATCCTTGAGCGGGGCATCAATTGGGGAGGTGGCGTCGGTGTCTGATGTTGCCGTCGCTGATCCGCGCTGGCGGCGGGCGCGAGGGTGGGCCTGATCATAGGCGCTGGCCAGTTGCTGCCAGTCGAGGCGCGTGTAGACCTGGGTGGTCGAGAGGTGGACGTGTCCCAGCAGTTCCTGCACGGCGCGCAGGTCGCCGCTGGATTCGAGCAGATGGCTGGCGAAGGAGTGGCGCAGGCGATGCGGGTGCAGATGCTCGGGCAGGCCGCGTTCTTTGGCCTGCGCCACCAGCCGGAGCTGAACCCCACGCTGACCGAGGCGGCTCCCCTGCTGGCCGACGAACACTGCCGGCTCGTCCTGGGCGGCGAGCTGGCCGCGCACCATCAGCCAGGCATCCAGCGCCTGGCGGGCGCGTGAGCCGATCGGCAGCTGGCGGGGCTTGTCGCCCTTGCCGCGCACGCGCAGGCGGCGGGTTTCCAGCATGTCGAGGTCGAGGCTGACCAGCTCCGAGAGACGCAAGCCCGCGCCGTAGAGCAGTTCCAGCATTGCCTGATCGCGGATCGCCAGCGGCGTGCCGTCATGCGGGCAGTCGAGAAAGCGCGCGAGGCTGTCGATATCCACCGGGCGTGGCAGGTGGTCCGGCAGGCGCGGGGTCTGCACCAGCCCCGCCGGGTTGTGTGGCAGCACATCCTGCTCGACCAGCCAGCCACAGAAGCGGCTAATCGCTGCGCGCCGCCGCGCCAATGAGCGTGGCGCGAGGCCACGACTGCGCTCGGCCCCCAGAAAACGCCTGAGTGTCGGGACGTCCAGCGCCTGCCAATCCTGCGGCAGGGGCGCCGCGTCCTTTTCACCAGCGGCGCTGCTGTCCGCTGCGGGGCGCAGCATGAAGGCGGTCAACGCCTGCAGATCACGCGCGTAGGCGCTGACGGTCGCGTGGCTGCTGTCGAGGGCAAGCTCTGCCAGAAATTCCCGACAGGTAGCGGACAGCGTCTGCTCGGCGGCAAGGGGATCGGCGTTGCTCGCTGAGGCGCCTTCGGTGGAGGTATCGGCGGCTGAGGCGCCGTGGACCGAGTCGAGGCGGCTCATCGGCTGGCCTGGTCGTCACGGCTCGAGGTGCGCAGAGGCGGCTGGCCCGGGGCATCGCGGCCCAGGCAGCGGGCCAGCACGTCGCCGAGGTACTCGGGAAACAGGGTGTCGAGACCGGCACGGAACTGCTCGGCGTCGGCACTCGCCACCACCAGATAGCCCAGACACTCACCACGGGTCAGGCGCACGATGACGGCGGAGCCGCGCGTGGCATCGGTCTGGCTTGCATCGACGAGGTCTGCACAGTCGGCGCCGAGTGGCCACTGATGATCGGGCAGCAGGGCCTCCCAGCGCGTGCGTGGCATGGCCAGGCAGCGGCTGGCACGACCCTCGAGCAGCCGCTCGAACTGCTCGCCGCGCGCATCCTCAAGCGCCCGACGCGGCGGCTGTGCCGAAGCATCGGCATCGCGCTGCCACAGGCAGACGGCTGCGATGTCGAACAGCTCGCTGAGGCGTGTAGACAGCGTTTCGGCCAGCGCATCATCGGACTCGGCATCGAGCAGATCCAGCACCAGCTGACGCAGGCGCTGATAGCGACTCTCGTTGTCGCGCGCGGCGGTCAACAGCTCCTCGAGGCGCTCTTCTGCCTGATCGGTCCGCCCGCGCAGGTCATGTACCAGCCGCTCCAGCAACGAGATGCTGCCGCCGCGCGCTTCCGGGTGTGGCACCCGCATGCGTTGCAGCAACCCTTCACGCCCCTCGAAGAAGTCGGGGTGCGTGGCCAGCCATTCGGCGACTCGATCCGGGTCCAGCGTGCGCGGGCGACGTGACACGGGTGACTCGGCCATGTGGGGCTCCTTGCGGACGGTTTGGTAGCGAGACGCTGTCGGTCATGTTTCCGGCAGCGTCCCTCGGCTGGGGCAGGCGATCTACAGAATGATGCGGCCTTCGAAGACGGTCTCGGCGGGACCGGTCATGAATACCGGCTGGCCGTCACCAGCCCATTCGATGCTCAGGGTGCCGCCGGGCAGCGTGACGTTGACCGGGCTTGCCAGCAGGCCACGGCGAATGCCGGAGGCGACCGCCGCACAGGCGCCGGTGCCACAGGCCAGCGTCTCGCCGACGCCGCGCTCGAAGACACGCAGGCGCGCCTCATGCGGCGTGACGACCTCGAGGAAACCGGCATTGACGCGCTTGGCGAAGCGCGGATGCGCCTCGATCCGCGGACCCAGCGTCAGTACCGGGGCCTGTTCGACACTGTCGACCAGCAGCACCGCGTGGGGGTTGCCCATCGAAACGACGCCGATTTCCAGCGTCTCACCGTCGACCTCCAGGGTGTGCACCGGCAGGTCGGCCTCGACCTCGAAGGGCAGCGCGGCGGGGGCGAAGCGCGGCGCGCCCATGTCGACGCGCACACGACCATCCTCGGCCACGACCAGGGTCAGCGGGCCGCCGGCCGTCTCGACGCGAATCTCGCGCTTGGTGGTCAGGCGCTGTTCACGCACGAAGCGCGCGAAGCAGCGCGCCCCGTTGCCGCAGTTCTCGACTTCACTGCCATCGGCATTGTAGATGCGATAGCGGAAGTCCATGTCCGGGTCGCGGGGCGGCTCGACCACCAGCAGCTGGTCGAAGCCGATGCCGAAGTTGCGATCCGCCAGACGGCGGATATCGGCATCGCGCAGGCGACTGCGCTGCGAGATCAGGTCAATGACCATGAAGTCATTGCCCAGTCCGTGCATCTTGGTGAAGTTCACCAGCATCAGGCATCACCTTCCGGCAGCAATTGCTCGCCGGTCCACAGTTCTTCGAGGCGCTCACGACGACGCACCAGGTGCATCTCGGGGCCATCGACCATCACCTCGGCAGGGCGACAGCGGCTGTTGTAGTTCGAGGCCATCACGAAGGCGTAGGCACCGGAAGAGCGCACGGCGAGCAGGTCGCCCGGCGCGATGGCCAGTTCGCGGTCCTTGCCGAGGAAGTCACCGGTCTCGCAGACCGGGCCGACCACATCGTAGATGGCGGTCTTGCGCGCCTCGCGCGTGTCGACGGTGACGATGTTCTGCCACGCCTGATATAGCGACGGGCGGATCAGGTCATTCATGCCGGCATCGATGATGGCGAAGTTCTTTTCTTCTCCGGGCTTGAGGTACTCGACGCGGGTCAGCAGCACGCCGGCGTTGGCGGCGATGGAGCGACCCGGTTCGAACAGCAGGGTCATCTCGCTGCCATGCTCATAGCGGGCCAGACGCTCCAGCAGGGCGCTGGCGTAGGCGAAGGGCTCCGGCGGGGTCTCGCTCTGGTAGGGCACGCCGAGGCCGCCGCCGAGGTCGAGGTGCTCGATGACGATGCCACGCTCGCGCAGGCGATCCAGCAGAACCAGCAGGCGTTCGAGGGAATCGAGGAAGGGCGCCAGCTCGGTCAACTGGGAGCCGATATGGCAGTCGGCACCGACTACCTGCACGTGCTCCATGGCGTTGGCGATCTCATAGACCTCCAGCGCCTGCTCGACCGGAATGCCGAACTTGTTGGCCTTGAGGCCAGTGGAGATGTACGGGTGGGTGCCGGCATCGACGTCGGGATTGATGCGCAGTGATACAGGCGCGACGCGTCCGAGACGGCCCGCGACGGCGTTGAGGCGCTCAAGCTCCGGCAGCGATTCGACATTGAAGCACTTGATGTTCAGCTCCAGCGCACGCTCCATCTCGCCTGCCTGCTTGGCAACGCCGGAGAACACCACCTTGGCGGGGTCGCCGCCGGCCTTGATGACGCGCTCCAGCTCTCCGGCGGAGACGATGTCGAAGCCGGCGCCCAGACGTGCCAGCACATTGAGCACCGCCAGGTTGGAATTGGCCTTCACGGCATAGCAGATGAGATGCGGGTGGTCGCCCAGCGCATCCTGATAGGCCTTGAAGTGGCGCTCGAGCGTGGCACGGCTGTAGACGTAGCACGGCGTGCCGAACTGCTCGGCCAGCGTGGCGAGCGAGACGTCTTCGGCGTGCAGCACGCCATCCTGATAAACGAAGTGATTCATGATCCGGCCTGCAAGATGTCGCGCCGGCGGGCATCACCCGCCGGAGGTGAATGAGGGGCTCAGGCGTCGCTGCCGGAAGTCCCGGCGGCTGCGGTGCTCTCTGTCTCGGAGGCGTCAGGTGCCGTGGCGGGGGCCTCGGCACGCTGGCCGCCGGCATCGGCGTCCGCCGGCAGGTAGAGCGGGCCTTTCTGGCCGCAGCCGGCCAGCAGGCCGGCACCCAGCAGCAGTGCCGCGAGGGTGCGAAGGGTATGACGGGCGGACTGGCTCATCAGATGACGCATCGGGCGGCCTCCTGGCAGCAAGCGATAGAGCGATGCGGACCCGGTCACCAGCGGTGGCGACCAGGCCCGAAAGAGGATGATCAGGCGCGCGAGGCCAGGGCGTCACGCGCACGCTGCACGGCAGCGCGGACCTGGTTCGGCGCGGTGCCACCGATGTGGTTGCGCGCCGCGACGGAGCCTTCCAGCGTCAGCACGTCGAAGACGTCCTGCTCGATGGTGTCGGAGAACTGCTGGAGCTCTGCCAGGGTCATCTGGGACAGGTCGCGCTGCTGTTCGATGCCAAAGGCGACGGACTTGCCGACGATCTCGTGGGCATCACGGAAGGCGACGCCCTTGCGCACCAGATAGTCCGCCAGGTCGGTCGCGGTGGCGAAGCCCTTGCTGGCCGAGGCGTACATGTTCTCGGACTTGGCGCGGATCGCCGGGATCATGTCGGCGAAGGCACGCAAGCTGCCGCGCACGGTATCGATGGTATCGAACAGCGGCTCCTTGTCTTCCTGATTGTCCTTGTTGTACGCCAGCGGCTGGGACTTCATCAGGGTCAGCAGGCTCATCAGGTGGCCATAGACACGGCCGGTCTTGCCGCGTACCAGCTCCGGCACGTCCGGGTTCTTCTTCTGCGGCATGATGGAGGAGCCGGTACAGAAGCGGTCCGGCAGGTCGATGAAGTCGAACTGGGCGCTTGTCCACAGCACCAGCTCTTCGCTCATGCGTGACAGGTGCATCATCAGCAGACTGGCGAAGCTGGTGAACTCGATGGCGAAGTCACGGTCGCTGACCGAATCGAGGCTGTTCTCGGTCGGTCGGTCGAAGCCGAGCAGCTCGCTGGTGACGTGACGGTCGATGGGGAAGGTGGTGCCGGCCAGCGCCGCAGCGCCCAGCGGCAGCACGTTCATGCGTGTGCGGCAGTCACGCAGGCGGTCCTGGTCGCGGGCGACCATTTCCTGCCAGGCCAGCAGGTGGTGACCGAAGGTGACCGGCTGGGCGCTCTGCAGGTGCGTGAAGCCCGGCATGATGGTGTCGGCTTCCCGCTCGGCCAGCCCCAGCATGCCTTCGCGCAGGCGAGTCAGCTCGGCGTCGATGGCGTCGATCTCGTCACGCAGATAGAGGCGGATGTCGGTGGCGACCTGGTCGTTGCGGGAGCGGCCGGTGTGCAGCTTCTTGCCGGTGATGCCGATCTTGGCGGTCAGGCGTGCCTCGATGTTCATGTGCACGTCTTCCAGTGCCACGGACCACTCGAATCCGCCGCGTGCGATCTCCTCGCTGATTTCCTTCAATCCCGCGATGATGGCGTCGCGTTCTTCTTCGCTCAGCACGCCGACACCCGCCAGCATGGTGGCGTGGGCGATGGAACCCTGGATGTCTTGCTGCGCCATGCGCTGATCAAAATCGACGGAGGCGGTGAAACGTGCCACGAAGGCATCGGTCGGCTCGCTGAAGCGGCCGCCCCAGGACTGATTGGTAGATTCGCTCATCGGGATCTCGAATTGTGGTGACGTGTCCAGAGTTCGGCGTCCGGTGCACGGTCGCGCAGCCGGTATCGTTGACCTTGGAGTGTACCAGACTCCTGCGCGTGGGCGAGGGGCCGCGGCCAGTCCGGCGGATCGCAGGAAAGCGTGCCACGGATTTTCCCCCTGAGGTGACTGGCTTTATGATAAGTGTCATCAGAGGGCGTCGCTGTCCGTCAGTCAGGTTCGCTCAACCACTTCGCATCAGATGGCGTGGATTTCGCGCCAGCAAGGAGAACGCCGTGCCCCGCCGTGAGATTCTGCGTATCGCGACCCGCAAGAGCCTGCTCGCCCTGTGGCAGGCCGAACACGTCAAGGCGCGACTCGAGGCCCTGCATCCTGGCTTGAGCGTCGAGCTGGTGCCGATGTCGACGCGTGGTGACAAGATTCTCGATACCCCGCTGGCCAAGATCGGCGGCAAGGGGCTGTTCGTGAAGGAGCTGGAAGAGGCGATGCTCGACGGTCGCGCCGATATCGCCGTGCACTCCATGAAGGACGTGCCGATGCACTTCCCGGAGTCGCTGGGACTGGCGGTGATTCTCGAGCGTCACGCCCCGACCGACGCCTTCGTGTCCAACACCTGTGCCAACTTCGATGCCCTGCCGCAGGGCGCGCGCCTGGGCACCTCCAGCCTGCGTCGTGGTCTGCAGGCCAAGGCGGCACGCCCGGACCTGGAAGTATTGAGCCTGCGCGGCAATGTCCAGACGCGTCTCGGCAAGCTGGATGCCGGCGAGTTCGACGCCATCATCCTGGCCACTTCCGGCCTGCAGCGCCTCGAGCTGGAGGCGCGCATCACCGCCGAGATGGACGCCGAGACCTGCCTGCCGGCCTGTGGTCAGGGCGCGCTCGGCATCGAGTGCAACCTGCAGGACGAGGAGATTCTTGCGCTGCTCGAGCCGCTGGCCCATGAAGGCTCCAGCCGTTGCGTGCTGGCCGAGCGCGCCATGAACACGCATCTGGAAGGTGGCTGTCAGGTGCCGATCGGCGGCTATGCCGTGCTCGAGGAAGGTGGCAGTCAGCTGTGGCTGCGTGCGCTGGTCGGCAACCCCGACGGAACGGTCATCCTGCGCGCTGAAGCGCGTGGTCCGTCCGACGCGCCTGAAGCGCTGGGCGTCGCCGTCGCCGAAGACCTGCTCTCCCAGGGCGCCGGCGAGATTCTGGCGGCGGTCTACGGCGACGCTCGTGGCTGAGGTGCCAGCGATGGCGAAGGCGTCGCGTCTTGAGGTGTTGACGACGCGGCCGGGCTCGCGCGGAGCGGTTCTCGATGCGATGCTGAGCGAGGCCGGCTGCGAGGTGGAGTGCCTCAAGCTGATGGCGCTCGAGGCCTTGCCACTGGAACCCGCCGCGCGCCAGGCGATCATCGATGTCGATCTGTATCGCGGCGTGATCGTGATCTCGCCCCAGGCCGCCGGTTATCTGGCCGATTGGCTGGAGGAGTGGTGGCCGCAGCTGCCCGAAGGCATCAGCTTCTATGCCGTCGGTGCGGCCACGGCCGAAGTGCTGCATTCGCGGCTGGGCGTGCCGGTGCGTGTTCCGCCGCGCGCCACGCGCGGTGAGCATGCCGAGCGCGATGCGCCGGTCGGTACCACCAGCGAAGCCTTGCTGTCGCTGCCGTCGCTCAGGACGCTTGCGGGGCAGCGCTGGTTGCTGGTGGCCGGTGAAGGCGGGCGTCCGCTGCTGGAAGAGACGCTGGTGGCACGGGGCGCTCAGGTCACGCGTCTGGCACTTTATCGACGCCTTCCGTTGGCTTTGTCGCCGCAACAGGCTGGCCGTCTGGCGGCGGGCGCGTATGATGCAATGGTGGTGACCAGCAATGAACTGCTCGAGACGGTGATGGCGTCGGTGACGCCGCAGGCCTTGCACCAACCGCTAATCGTGTCGAGCCACCGTTTGGCTACACTGGCACACGCTCATGGTTTCGAGCGCGTGACGGTCGCCGAGGACGCTTCACCCGGGGCCCTGACGCAGGCAGTACTTCGCGCCTGCGCCCCCATCAGCAAGACTCGCCATGCAGTGACCGGCGCCACTGCGCCTGGTCCGCGTGAGGCCATCGATTCCCAAGAATCCGGAAAAGGGCAAGCGTAGATGAGCAACCGAGAACACGATCAGGAAGATAACGGCTCTGCCGGCATGACGCCCGGCAAGTCGGGCGACAAGGATGCTGCCGCTCGCGCATCAGATGCTTCTTCCGCTTCCGGCGTTTCCGCCGATGACACTGCCTCTGGCCGCCCTGGCGCCGAGGCCTCCCGTTCGTCCTCTTCCTCGTCATCCGACACGGCTGATGCCCCGCGCGAGCGTCGCTCGCGAGGTGGGCGCAATCGTCGTGGGCGTGGCAAGGGACAGGGCAGCTCCTCCTCTTCAACCTCATCCTCCACTGCCAGTGAGTCCACGCCCGTGAGCCAGACTTCAGACGACAACGCACCGACGCCTTCCGGCGCAAAATCGCCGCTTCCGGAGCGTAGCGAACCCGCCAAGGAGGCGTCTGCCGCCAAGCCGAGTGCTGGCAAGGCCTCTTCCAGCAAGGCCTCTTCCAGCAAGGCGTCTCCCGGCAAGCCCTCCACACCGGCTGGCAAGACGGCCAGCGCCGGTGGTGCAGGCCTGGGTGGCACGGCGGCGCCCGGCGCGGCGGCGCCCGGCGAGCCGCAGGGCAAGAAGAGCAAGGCCGGCAGCATCGCGCTGGTTCTCGTCATCCTGCTGGCCATCGTGGTCGCGGTGCTGGCGTGGTTCGGCTGGCAGCGTCTGAATGCGCTGCCGGATGCCCAGGGCCTCGACAAGCAGGTCAGCGAGAGCGTGACCCAGCAGGTCGGCCAGGTCTCCAGCAAGGTCGAGGGGCTGTCGAGCACGCTCGAGAAGAACGAATCCCGCGTCAGCGAGCTCGACAAGCGTCTGTCCAGCGAAAGCCAGGACACCGAGCAGGCTCTCAACAAGGTGCTCGAGGAGCTCAGCAAGTCCCAGCAGACCGACGCGCGTGACTGGCACTATGCGGAAGCCGAGTACCTGCTGCGCCTCGCCAACCAGCGTTTGCAGCTGGAGCGTGACGTGAACGGTGCCGATGCGCTGCTCGAGAACGCCGATGCGCGCATCGCGGCGGCCAACAATCCGGCGCTGCTGCCGGTGCGCAAGGCCATCCAGTCCGAACTGGCCAGCCTGGACAGCGTGCCGCGCGTTGATCGCAGTGGTATCTATCTGGCGCTGCTCGCCGAGCAGGAACAGCTGGCGCGTCTGCCGCTCAAGCAGGACGTGGCCGAGATCGCCGCCAAGGTCGAGAATGACGCAGCGCCGACAGGCGGTTGGCAGCAGCAGCTGGCCCGCTTCGGCAACGAACTGAAGGACCTGGTCACGGTGCGTCGTCATGACGAGGCACTGGAAGCCCTGATCACGCCGGAGCAGGAATCCTACCTGCGTCAGAACGTGCGTCTGGTGCTGGAGCAGGCGCAGCTGGCGCTGCTCAAGGAAGAGCCGCAGCTCTATCAGGCCGCCATCGACAAGGCCATCACGCTGGTCGATGGCTACTACGACACCAAGACCGATGGCGTGCAGAATGCCGTCGCCAAGCTGGAAGAGCTCAAGAGCAAGACCATCCGTCCGGAGCTGCCTGACATCTCCGCCTCTCTGAGCAAGCTGCGTGAGCTGATTGAGCGTCGCGCCCAGCAAGGGGGTGGCAACGCATGAGAGTCCTGATACTGCTGATCATCATCGGGCTGGCCATCGGTGCACTGTTCGGGCAACTGATGCAGGCCTTCCCGGGCTACTGGCTGATTCGCGTCGGCGATACCTCGGTCCAGACCTCCTTCTGGTTCGGCTTGATCCTGCTGTTCGCGGGCTTCGTGGTGCTGCACTTCGGTCTGCGCCTGCTGTCGCGCTTCGCGCATCCGTTCTCCCGTCTCAAGGTGTGGAACAGCCGTACCCGTCACCGCAATGCCACGCGCAAGACCGTACGGGGGCTGGTGGCGCTGGCCGAAGGCCGCTGGAAGCGGGCCGAGAAGTCACTGACCCACTCGGCGGAAGATTCCAGTACGCCGCTGGTCAACTACCTCTCCGCTGCCCTGGCCGCGCACTATCAGGGACGTTTCGAGCAGGCGGATACACTGCTCAAGCGGGCGCATGAGTCCACCCAGGGCTCCGAGAGTGCCGTGGGTCTGGTGCAGGCACAGCTGATGCTGGACCGCCAGCAGCATGAACAGGCGCTGGCGACCCTTACGCGTCTCGACAAGCAGCTGGGCGAGCACCCGCAGGTGCTCAAGCTGCTCAAGCAGGCCTATCTGGCGGTCAATGACTGGGATGGTCTGCGTCGCCTGATGCCGCGTCTCGACAAGCAGGACCTCATCTCCCCCGAGGAGAAGAAGGAGCTGGAACAGCGTGCCTATGTGGCGCTGATCCAGCAGGCCGCGCGCAATCCGGAGGACATCGAGCGCGTGCGCAACCTGTGGGCCGACATGCCGGACCACCTGCGCACCGACGTGAATCTGGTCGCGCTCTACGCCGAGGCGCTGATCGCCGGTGGTCAGGAAGGTCTGGCCGAGCGTCTGCTGCGTCACTCCCTCAAGGAGTGCTGGGATTCGCGTCTGGTGCTGCGTTACGGCCTGCTGGACGTGGATGCACCGCGTCAGCTGGTGTATGCCGAGAAGTGGCTGCAGGAGCGTCCGAATGATCCGGATCTGCTGCTGTCGCTGGGCCGACTGGCCCTGCGCAACGCCAGCTGGGGCAAGGCTCAGGAGTACTTCGAGGCTAGCCAGCGCCAGCGTCCGAGCGGTACGGTGTGTGCTGAACTCGCGCGTCTGTTCGCCAACCTGGGCGAGCACAACAAGAGTCAGCTCTACTACCGTCAGAGCGTCGAGCTGCTGGATCGCTCACTGCCGGCCCTGCCGCAGCCGAGCAAGGACAACGTCTGAAGAGCGGCCGCCTGGTGCCAACCAAGACATGACAGGCGTCATGCAGGCTGGCGGCCAAGACACTCGGCGGCTTGCACGATGTTTCCTTGTTTGATGAAAGCTATTGCCCAATTGCACCGGCCGCGCTGTCGGCCGGTGATGCAGGTTTCTCTCCGGGGTATCCACGTTCACACGCTGTGTGACGGGATGCCCTTCTTTTTGCCCGCATGATGGGCGCTGTGGGCATTCTCGCCCAGGCTTTCGTCCTGTCAGCGCGTCGCCGTGAGGTGTCGGCGGGTGCATGTTCGCGTGGGCATAGTCGGTGCCGGATTTCTCGTTGCTGATCCGGCAACGATGTGTCCGGGCCTGCACGGCCAGAGCGTGAACGTGTGGCGCTGGCTGGAAGCGATTCCGCCGTGCGATGATTCTGCGTGTCGGATGCGCCCATGCACGTGGCGCATCTACGGGCCGGGTCCGGTCCGTTTCCCCAAGCGATGATGGAGTCTGCATGTTGCATAAGTCCCTGGCCCTGATGGGCGCCTCTGTACTGGCCGTGTCACTGGCCGGTTGTGCCGCTACCGGTAACAGCTCTTCCAGCAACACCGCCAGCTCTTCCAGCTCCTCGAGCTCCATGATGAGCCTCGCCAGCAGCATGCTGAGCAGCCAGACCGGCCAATCCCTGCCGGCGGCCGACCTGATGTCCAGCCTGACCTCCCAGCTGGGTGTGTCCTCCACTCAGGCGCTGGGTGGCTCTGCTGCCATGCTGGCTCTGGCCCAGTCCCAGCTTGGTACCAGCGCGACCTCCGAGCTGTCCACTGAGGTGCCGCAGCTGTCCAGCTTGACCAGCAGCAGCTCGCTGTCCACGCTCTCCAGCCTGGCGAGCCTGAGCGGCAACGACAATGCCACGGCATTGGCCAGCACCGTCGGCAATGTCGATGACAGCGCGTCTCTGGACAGCGCCTTCTCCGCGCTGGGCATGGATAGCAGCATGGTCTCCCAGTTCGCGCCGGTGCTGCTCAGCTACATGGGCGGCGAAGGCGTCAGCTCGACGCTGCTGAGCTCGCTGTCCAGCATGTGGGGCACCGGCTCCTGAGCCAGCCTCGCGCATGAGGTGTGAGGCAGCGTTTTATGTCCGCACATGAAAACGCCCCCGAGCCACTGGCTCGGGGGCGTTTTCGTTTCAGGACGGCTGCCTTCACAGGCAGCCGTGTCGGAATACCGCTTATGCTTGATCAGTCGCCGTCGGCATCCGGTTGGGTGGTCTGACGGATGCGCTGTTCCTCGGCATCCACGACTTCGCCGTCTTCGGTGGCATGACGCGTCAGCGGATTCTCCTCGCGACGCTTGGCAACCTTGGCGGCTGCCTCGCGCTGCTCGGGGGGCTTGGGCTGGCCGGCGGCCGAGCCATCGATCACGAATGGCGCCTGCATGGTGCGCACGTTGGCCGGCGGCGCACCACCGTCCTTGTCCTGACCGAAGTACATGGTCATGTGCGGGAACGGGATCTCGATGCCAGCGGCATCGAAGTGCTGCTTCACGAGCTTGTTGTACTCGCGGCCGATGGCCCACTGGTTGCCCGGGCTGGTCTTGATCATCACGCGGATGTTGACCGAGCTGTCGGCGAGGGCCGAGACACCCGCGATGGTGACCGGCTCGAGGATCTCCGGACCATAGCTGCTTGCCTCTAGCTCATCGAAGGCCGCACGCAGGTGCACGATGGCGTGGTCGACATTCTCGCGATAGGAGATGCCGTATTCGCCGACATGGTAGGCGAAGTCACGCATGTAGTTGGAGACGGTATCCACCGACGAGAACGGCACGATATGGAAGGTGCCGGACAGGTCGCGGATGCCCACCGAGCGGATGGTCAGGCGTTCCGCGGTGCCGGTCACGCCACCGGCGGTGACCACGTCACCGGTATTGATGGCATTCTCGAGCTGGATGAAGACCCCGGTGATGATGTCCTGCACCATCTTCTGGGCGCCGAAGCCGATCGCCAGACCCAGTACCCCGGCACCGGCCAGCAGCGGCGCGATGTCGATGCCGATCTCGGACAGCACGATCATCGCGGTGAAGACGATCATCGCGATGGCGATGGCATTGCGGAACAGCGCCAGCAGGGTCTCCACCCGCGAGGACGGCTTGCCCTTGCCGGTGTCCGGATTGAGCTTGTGCTCGATCAGGCTGGCGATGCCGACCCAGAGGGCGATAGCGAAGACAAGGATGAACAGTACATGGAAGATGCGTGACAGCAACAGGGCGCCGGCATCCGTCGCCAGCCACTCGCCCAGCGCCACGATGTGCCAGGCATTCAGCACCATGCCGACCACCACGATCAGGATGATGGCACGCATGATGCGCAACGCCGTCGGGATGTAGGAGTTGAGGCGCTTCTCGAGCAGCGGCAGCTGACCACGCAGCTTGTCGGAGACCTGGATGCGCTTGCCGATCAGCTGGGTGAGCACCTGGGACAGCAGATAGCCGCCACCGATGGCGCACAGGGTCTTGAGGGTCGCTCCCATCATGAAGGGCAGCGCGGTTTCCGGCGTGGTCTGCGAGATCACGAACAGCGTGATGAAGTAGGCCAGTGCGAAGAGGTGCCAGGTGCTGGCCAGGATGCGCAGCGCTATCGCGACCAGGCTGTTGCGGGTTTCCTTGGCCTGATTCAGCAGACGGTCACGCAGGATGATGCGATTGCGCGTGATGACGACGATGGCCCAGACAAGGGAGACGCCCATGATGAGCAGACCGACGAAGCTGCCCACCGCCGGTGCCAGATTGTTGTTGACCATCGGCACCACGACGAGAATGCCATAGCCGATGAAGCCGGCCAGCATGGCCAGCGAGCGATTCCAGTAACGGGCGACCTCATCGCGCATCGGGAACAGGCGCAGGCCCTTGAAGCCTGAAGAGAACAGCATGCGCATCAAGGCCTTGAACAGCTCGATCACCAGATAGGCATTGAGGAACATCGATTCGCGCTGGCCGATCACGCCCTGTTCACCGTAGGCGAAGATGGCCAGAAGATAGCCGCCGAGGAAGGCGAGACCGATCACGGCAACGTCGACGACCGCCGCGATGATCACCGCCATCATGGTACGCAGCAGCGGACTGCGATGCTGGCCGTCCAGTGACCATTGGCTGACGCGGCCGAACAGCGGGCGAGCCAGGCGGCGCAGGATCAGGAACAGGCCGATGGTCGAGATGACCACCAGTCCCAGACTGACGGCTTCGGACGTGAAGTGCTCCCAGTCAATCTTGCTGGCATCCTCGTTGCCGATGCCGTTGAGCGTGCCCAGCACCCTGTCCAGCGTGGTGGAAAGGTCCGCGACCAGATCCTGGCTGACCTCGGCAAGCTGGCGGGACAGCGATGGCGAATCCTCGCTCAGGGTGACGTCTTCACCCGCGACCTCGACGGCCTTCTCGCTTGCCTGGCTGTCCAGCTGGCGCAGGCCTTCGATCAATGCCTCGCGCTGACTGGGGTCTTCCAGCAGCGTGGCCAGGCTCTCATAGGAGGATGTCGCGCCATCGCCGCTGCCGTCTTCGGATGGGGCGGCAAGGGACAGGCTGCTGAATCCGAGGCTCAGCACCATCAACAGCATCATCAGGCCGTACATCAGCCAGGCAGGTCGCCATGAGTCCGGTTGGCGCGAGGCAGCAAGGGCGGGAGGGGAGTGCGGGGGTGTCGGAATCGCCACAGATGGCTTCTCCATGTCGGTGAGTGTGTGAGGCATCGGGGCAAGAGTGAGAGCAGGCTCCGGAGGTGCATCAGAGGCTCGCAAGCATCCCATCGATAACGCGAGGATCTGTCAGATAGATGTTGAAGGGGCGTTTCGCACGTCCTGCGCGCACGCCGAGCGAGAGTCCACCCCTCAGTTATCGGGGCACTTGGTGCTATCCCAACCCCTGTGGGGACTCCGCCAGAGACATTCTTGCGCACAGCCTGCGGCAGGCGCCGCCATCCTTCAAGGTCTTCAGGCACTCCTCGGAGGAGAGGCGTGACCTGCTGCCATGCAGGATGTTGCAATGTCGCGTTGCATGAACTGGTGTGGTGAGTCGCAGGGCGAGCCGGTATTTTTGCGATTGATTATTATTCGTTGTTCAGGTGTGATCGTCATGCGCACAGAGGGCCTTGCGGTATCGTCCTGCGCAGGATCGCGCCTGCCTTCGCTTGAGTGCGAGATCATTTCCTTCATTTCGGAGTACTGCATGACCGTCTCGTCGACTGCTTTTACTGCTCGTGGCATGACCCGGCCTGCATGGTTCAAACAGGGCCTGATGGCGACCTTGGCGGTAGCGCTGATGGGGGCTTCCCTGTCTGCCGAGGCACGCAGTGTCGAGACGGCCTACGGTGAGCTGGATATCGTGGGCGCGCCGCAGCGTGTCGTCACCCTGTACGAAGGCGCGCTGGATGTGGCCGTCGCCAGTCAGGTGACGCCGCTGGGCGCCGTGACCACGCGCGGCGGTGATGGCGTGGCGAGCTATATCCAGCCGCAGGTGCCGGACATCAAGATCGTCGGCACGCCGCGTGAATTCAATCTCGAGGCGATCGTGGCGCTCAAGCCGGACCTGATCCTGGCACCGCCGGGCCTCGACAAGACCCAGTACCAGCTGATGTCGCGTCTGGCGCCGACCATCGTGCCGAGCGCTTCGGCGCTGAGCCAGCAGGGCTGGAAGGAGCAGAGTCGCGTCTATGCCGAGGCGCTGGGCGAGACGGCCGAAGCGGAACTCGAGACACGTCTGGCCGCCATCGACGCGCACACCGCGCGTCTGAAGGCCGAGATGACCACCCCGGAAACCGCCAGTCTGGTGCGTCGCATGCCGGGTGGCCTGATGGCGATGTCCGATCAGCTGTTCGCGACCGGCCTGATGGCGGCCAGCGGCTATGAGCTGGTCGGCGGTGATCTGGTCAAGCCGGGTCGTCCGCATTCCGATCCGCTCAGTGACGAGAACATGGCACGCATCGATGCGCAGACCATCTTCCTCGCCACCCTGGACGACTCCTCTGATGCCGCGGTCGACGCCCTGGCGGCACAACCGGCCTTCCAGCGCCTCGAGACAGCGGACCGCGACAGCCTGGTCGGCGTGAATGGCCAGCTGTGGACCAGCGCCAGCGGCCCGTTGGCCGCGGAAGCGTTGCTGAAGGATATCGACCGGGCGCGCGATGATGGCTAGTCGCAGTCATGTCGGTGCACGACGTTTGACCCCTGCGCAGGCAGGGGACCACCCGCAATCGCGACGCGGGAGGGGGTATGCAGGCTGAAGAGACCTCTCCACAGGCCCGTAGGCCACGCGCACATGCCGCCCGGATGACCCACAAGGTCTCCGGGCGTCTTGCGTTGCGTCAGGTGATGCCGCTGGCCTGCCTGAGTGCCCTGCTGACCTGTCTGGCCAGCCTGCTGTGGGGGGCTGGCGATATCGGCCCCTGGCAGGCGCTGCAGGTGCTGGCCGGACAGGGCAGTGATCAGGCGCGCTTCGTGGTGCTCGAACTGCGCGCGCCGCGTACCCTGATCGGCATGGTGGTCGGCATGATGCTCGCCTGTGGCGGCGCCCTGATGCAGGTGGTAGCACGCAACCCGCTGGCGGAGCCGGGCTTGCTGGGCGTGAGTGCCGGGGCCTCCTTTGCCGTGGCCGTGGCGTTGCTGCTGGGGATGGAAGCGGCCGGCATGCACGTGATGGTGGCGCAGAGTGGTGCGCTGATGGGGTGTCTGTTCGTGATGAGCACCGTGAGAATGAGCGGCGCACGTCAGGACCCGGTACGACTGGTGCTGGCCGGCGCGGCGTTGTCGAGCCTGCTGGTGGCGCTGACGTCTCTGGCCTTGCTGATCGATCAGCGCGCGGCCGATGAGATCCGCTTCTGGGTGATCGGCAGTCTGGCCGGACGCTCGCTGGAGGCGCTTTACAGCAGCCTGCCCAGTATCCTGATCGCGCTGCTGTTGACGCTGTGGCTGGCGCGGCCGCTCTCCGCTATGGTGCTGGGTGAGCAGGTCGCCAGTGGCCTGGGCCATCATCCCAAGCGCGTGCGCAAGGTCGCGATCCTGGTGGTGGCGCTGCTGGTCGGTGCCGCGACGGCACTGGCCGGGCCGGTAGCCTTCGTCGGCCTCGCCGTGCCCTATGTGGCGCGTGCGCTGTGCGGCGCCGATGTCCGGCGTACGCTGTGGCTGTGCCTGCCGCTGGGCGTGACCATGCTGCTGAGCGCCGATGTGGTCTCGCGACTGGTCGTGCCGCCTTCGGAACTGCCGCTGGGGGTACTGACGACCCTGATGGGCGCCCCCGTGCTGATCGCCGTGGTGCGTGCCCGTCGTCTACCCACCCTGTAGCGACGGGTGCCTCTGGCGCTTGCGGCGTGAACGATGATGGAGGCCAGGCTGGCGCGCATGCCGGCACCATCGCCTCATTGCTTGAATCGACCGGCCCTGTCAGGTGTTGCCCTGGCAGGGCCTTGTTTGGAATCGATGATGTCTAGACCTTCACCGCTTGACTCCCTCCGCTCGGCCCCCACCGGCACGCTCTGGTGGCGCCATGGCAGGCTGTCCCTGCTGCTGTTGCGTGCGCCGTTGCTGGCGGCCGGAATGCTGCTGTTGGCGCTGCTGATGGCCAGTGTTGCCTCGCTGATGCTGGGCAGTGCCGGCCTTGGGCCGTGGGATGCCTTCAAGGCGGCCTTCGGGCACGGCGAGTTCGCTACCGTCTTCGTGGTGCAGGAACTGCGTCTGCCGCGCCTGCTGGCCGGTATCGCCACGGGTGCGGCCTTCTCACTGGCGGGCTGTCTGATGCAGACCCTGGCCGGCAATCGTCTGGCGACGCCGGGCATCATCGGCATCGACAATGGCGCGACCGCCTTCGCGGTGGCCTCCGTGGTAGGGATGGGCATCTCGCTGGCGCCGCCGGTGATGGCGCTGAGCGGTGCCGTGATCGCCACTGCGCTGGCCTTCGGGCTCTCCGGCGGCATCGGCACGCGCGGTTATCGCTTCCTGGTCGCCGGTATCGGGGTCGGGGCGCTGTTCGGTGCCGGCACGCAGCTGATGCTGGCAAGAGTCTCCATCGATGTCGCCAACAACGCCTACCCGTGGACGGTCGGCAGCCTCAATGCACGTGACGCCGATTCGCTCACCTGGCTGGGACTGGCCCTGCTGATCGGCGTGCCGATCGCGCTCTGGCTGGGGCGCGGGCTGAATACGCTGCGCTTCACCGACCGCGTGGCGATCGGGCTGGGACAGCCGGTGTCGCGTGTTCGCCTGATCACGCTGTGGCTGTCGGTCGTGCTGACGGCGGCGGCCGTCGCGGTGGCCGGGCCGGTAGGCATGGTGGCGCTGGTGGGCCCCGAGATCGCACGCTACCTGTCGCGTCACAAGGGCGTGCCGCTGCTGGCCTCGGCGCTGGCCGGCGCGCTGGTGATGGTGCTGGCAGACCTCGCCGGTCGTACCCTGCTGTCGCCACTGGAAATCCCGGTCGGTATCGTGATGGCCGTGGTCGGCAGCCCTTATCTGCTGTGGATACTGCTGCGCAGCCCGCGCTAGCCGTTGCCCCTATTTTTCTGCTGAGCGGCCCAGGGCCAGCCCTTGTCGCTCAGCGTCGCACGACATGTTTCAGCGGCTGATGATGTTACAGCGGCCGATGATGTTTCAGGAGAGTGCGCCATGAGCGCTGAGACGATGCTTGATCCGCGAGCGATGAATTCCCCGGCCGATGGCCACGCCGCGGCTACCACCGACACCCTGCGAGCGAACGAGCTGTCGCTGGGCTACGGCGCGCGCCAGCGCCATGTCACCGTGATCGATGCGCTGACCCTGGGGCTGCCCGACGGCAAGGTGACGGCGATCGTCGGGCCCAATGGCTGTGGCAAGTCAACACTGCTGGCAGGGCTGGCTCGCCTTCAGTTGCCTGAATCAGGCGCGGTGCTGCTGGAAGGTAAGGACATTCACGCCTACAAGCGGCGCGAAGTGGCCCAGCGCATCGCGCTGCTGCCCCAGGAGACGCATTCGCCCGAGGGGGTGACGGTGCATGAGCTGGTGCGTTTCGGTCGCCAGCCCTATCAGGGTGCGCTGAGTCAGTGGTCAGAGGAGGATCAGCGTCTGGTGGCCGAGGCAATGGCTGCCGCCGATATCGAAAACCTGGCGGACCGTGAGCTGGCCTCGATGTCCGGTGGGCAGCGTCAGCGCGCCTGGATCGCCATGGCACTAGCGCAGCAGACACCCTTGCTGCTGCTGGATGAGCCGACCTCGGCGCTGGATCTCGGTCACCAGATCGAAGTCTTCGAGCTGATCCAGCGTCTGGCCCATGAAGAGGGCAAGACCATCGTGATGGTGGTGCATGATCTGGCCAGCGCCTGCCGTTACGCCGACCACATCGTGGCCATGCACGCAGGCCGCGTGATCGCTGAGGGCGCGCCCGCCGAGGTGGTGACGCCGGAGCTGGTGCGCAAGCTCTATGGGGTCGAGTGTCGCCTGATCCCCGATCCCGACACCGGCACGCCGCTGCTGATTGGCGTACGCCGCACCAGCGAGCGCCTGAGCGGCAGCGCGACCTGAGGTCGGGGCAATGGCCATGACGGGCGCTGTGGCGCCTGTGTAGCCGCTGCCGGGCCTTGCGCAGGCCTGAAAGAGGGGCTTGGGAAAGTCTGGGAGGGTGACTTGAGAGGGGGGCTTGATAGGGCGACTTGAGAGAGCGGTCTGCCTCTGACAGGAAAGCCCCAGCCAGAACTGATCGCCCACAAACAGAAAGGCCTCCCCGAAGGGAGGCCTTTCTGTCACGGATATGGTGGAGGCGACGGGAGTCGAACCCGTGTCCGCCGGCACTCCGCCTTCGGCTCTACATGCTTAGTTTCATTTTTTGATTTAACACCACTGCCGCCAATGAACAGGCTACAGCGATGCGATTCTCTGAGTTTTAATCTCGACCTTAGAGACGTCGGCCAAGACGATCCTGTTTATACGGGCTCGTTCTCCATCCACCTTGAACAGGCGCAACGGTTTCAGGAGCAGCTTATGCAGCTAGAGCGTAGTTGTCGTCGTTTGCGACTATATATTTGCAACGTTTTATTTACGAGATACGTTACGATCTCGGCATGCACCTCAGGGTTTGCCACCAGCGTCGAATGCCAGAACGCCCCCATAACAGTGTTACTACTTTGCTGCGTTGCTACGTCTTCATCATAACAGGTGGGGACTGTGCTACGCCAGTTCAAGCGTTCAGGAAAATTTCTGGCCTGACAGTAGCTTGCTGGCGTGAGCTCCCTCACGCTGCCCTCAGCGGTCGCGCAGGATACGGGCTTTCTGACGGTTCCAGTCGCGGTCCTTCTCGGTGGCGCGCTTGTCGTGCAGCTTCTTGCCTTCCACCAGCGCGATCTCGCACTTCACGATCGCATTCTTCCAGTACAGCTTGATCGGCACACAGGTGTGGCCCTTGTCCTGGGTGCGCGAGAAGATGCGTGCAATCTGCTTCTTGTGCAATAGCAGCTTGCGCGTGCGCTGCGGGTCCGCCACCGCGTGGGTATTGGCGGTTTCCAGCGGATGGATGTGGCAGCCCAGCAGCCAGGCTTCGGCATTCTTGATCACGATATAGGTATCGGTCAGCTGGCCCTTGCCTGCGCGCAGCGCCTTCACTTCCCAGCCTGCCAGTACCAGACCCGCTTCGAAGGTTTCCTCGATGTGGTACTCGTGGCGTGCCTTCTTGTTCTGGGCGATCAGATTGCCGCCTTGTTCGGGTTTCTTTTTCTTGCCCATGTTGCCTCATTTGTCGTGTGCGCCTGCCGTCATCCAGTGTGGATATGGCACATCCTTCTGGATGGGGGGAGGCGTGTTACCATTCAAGGCCAGACGGCACTTCGTGCGCCGGCCCATTGTTCATGATACGCATGCTGCGTATCCAAGTCAGCGGAGAGCTAGATGCCTACGGTCAACCGGTCTGCCCTGGTGCGGCATTCGGCCCGGGCAATGTTCGATCTGGTCAATGATTTCGAGCGTTATCCCGAATTCCTGTCCGGCTGCAGCAACGCGGAATTGCTGGAACGTGATGAGGACCATCTCAAGGGCAGGCTCACCCTGTCCAAGGCAGGCATGCAGCAGAGCTTCGTCACGCGCAATGACCTGTATGCCCCCGAGCGGATAGAGCTGAATCTGGTCGATGGCCCCTTCAAGCGTCTGCAGGGGACCTGGCTGTTCACGCCACTGGGCGAAGATGCCTGCAAGGTCTCGCTCGAGATGGACTTCGAGTTCAGCAATCGCCTGCTGGGCATGGCGTTCGGCAAGCTGTTCAGCCAGGTCGCCGCTCAGATGGTCGAGGCCTTCACGCGCCGCGCTGACCAGATCTATACCCAGCGCTGACACATGGCCGTTGGCCAGGGTGGAACGCCGCGCAGGTGATATATCGCACAGGTGGTATATAGAAGGTGGCGAGAGCAAAGGAGCAGACATGACAGACAGAATCACGGTCGAGGTGGCCTATGCGCTGCCCGACAAGCAGAAGATCGTCTCGCTGGCGGTCGCCCCCGGTACCACGGCGCGCGAGGCCGTGCGCATGGCACGTCTGGAGCAGCACTTTCCGACGATTGCCGCCGAGGTGTTTCTCGAGGCGGACCTGGGCATCTTCGGCAAGGCGCTGCGCAAGCCCGATGAGCATGTGCTGGACGCCGGGGATCGGGTCGAGGTCTATCGTGCCTTGATCACCGACCCCAAGCTTGCGCGCAAACGGCGCGCCGACAAGGCCGCTCGCGCCGGCCAGTAAGACGAGCTGCCAGCGAGAATCAAAAACAGCGGGGCACCTTGAGAGGTGCCCCGCTGTTTTTTCGGCTTGTCACTGAGTGAAGAGGACAGTGATCAGCGCTCTTCAGGCAGGTCGGCTGCGCCTGCCTTGGATTCAGCACGGTTAGGCTGTGCCGCGCGAGGGTCGATGTCCAGGTCCGGCACGATGACGGTTTCCTGGTCGATGTCGCCACTCTTGTCGATGTTGGAGAGTGAATCGCCTGCGAAGGTCAACGTCACACGCTTGTTGATGATTTCGCCATCCGCTTTCTTGAGGCGATAGACGTAGTCCCAGCTATCCTCACTGAAGGGGGCGGTCAGCAGCGGTGAGCCCATCACGTAGATGACCTGTTCGCGGCTCATGCCCGGCTTCAATTGCTCGACCATTTCCGGCTTGATCAGGTTGCCCTGAGGAAGGTCGCGCTTGTAGACGCTTAAGTAGCTGCACCCGGTGAGCAGCGACAGGGCGCTGCAAAAGGCGACTGTTTTGATCAAGTTTTGCATTTGCCCTGAAGATTCCCTATCGTTTTGCCTTGGCCGATCATACCTGATACATCAAGCGACTGCGAAGAGTACCCCAGCATGGCCGATCAGAACCATGAACTGCGCAAGGCGGGACTCAAGGTAACCCTACCGCGAGTCAAGATCCTGCAGATCCTCGAGAAATCGACGGATCGACACCTGAGTGCCGAGGACGTGTACAAGGCGTTGCTTGAGGCTGGCGAAGATGTCGGTCTGGCGACGGTTTATCGTGTTCTCACCCAGTTTGAAACAGCGGGACTGGTGATGCGTCACAACTTCGATGGCGGTCACGCTGTCTTCGAACTGTCCCAGGAAGAACACCATGACCACATGGTATGTCTGGACAGCGGCGAGATCATAGAGTTCTGTGATCCCGAGATCGAGCGCCGTCAGCGCGAGATCGTCGAGGAGCATGGCTATGAGCTGGTCGAGCATGCGCTAGTGCTCTACGTGCGCCCCAAGGGTGACAAGAGCGATAGCTGACGCGGGTTGCGTCAGGGATGACCTGGTCGGAGAGCCTTCTCCGGCCAGATACACGAACGGCCGCCCCTGAGGGCGGCCGTTCGTGTATCTGGCGTTCATGTTTCCTGAGTCCCTGGCTCTGGCGTTCGTCTTGTTGAGGAGTGTCATTGGACGAATGGACGTCGACGACAGCGCATGAACGGCGACGGCGGCTTTGACGACAGTACTCAGTGGCGGCTGTCGGCAGCGCCCAGCATCTCGCGGGCATGGGCGAGGGTCTGTTCGGAGAGATGAATGCCGCCCAGCATGCGTGCCAGCTCGCGCACGCGGCCGCTGTCATCCAGCAGCGCCATATGCGTGCGGGTCGTGTCCTTCTCGGCCTGCTTCTCTATATGCAGGTGCTGATGCGCCTGTGCGGCGACCTGCGGCAGGTGAGTGACGGTCAGCACCTGGCCCTTGTCGCCCAGTCGACGCAGCAGCTGACCGACGATCTCGGCGGTAGCGCCGGAGATGCCGACATCGACTTCATCGAAGACCAGGCTGGGAATGGTCGAGCGACTGGCGGCCACGACCTGGATCGCCAGCGATACACGCGAGAGCTCGCCGCCTGAGGCGACCTTGGCCAGCGCGCGTGGCGGCTGGCCCGGGTTGGCGCTGATGCGGAAGTGGATACGCTCCATGCCTTCGGGCTGCGGGCGCTCCCGCGCCTCGATGGCGACCTCGAAGGTGGCCTTGCCCATGCCGAGGAAGGCCAGCTGGTCCTGGATGTCGCTGGCCAGCTGTGGGGCGGCGGTGGCGCGTCTGGCGCTCACCTCACTCGCCAGCCCCTTCCAGGCCTCACGACGCTGAGCCACTTCTTCGCGCAAGGCTTCGATGGCCTCCTCATCGCCACCAAGGCCGTCGAGTTCTTCGCGCAGGCGCTGATGAAGGCCATGCAGCTCGTCCGGCATCACATGATGCTTGCGCGCGATCTGATGGATGCGGCTCAGGCGCTCATCGACGAAAGCCAGACGCTCGGGATCGAGTTCGGTGACTTCCACGAAGCGGTGCAGCTCACGCGCGGCTTCCTCTATCTGGATGCGCGCTTCCTCGAGCATGCCCAGCGCACTGGCCAGTGAGCCGTGCTCGTTGCCCGGCAGATGCGCCAGGCGCGCCAGGGCCTGGTTGAGGCGAGACAGCGCACCTTCTTCGTCGTGATCACAGCACTCGGCGGCGGACTGCGCCTCGGCCAGAATCTGCTCGGCATTGGCCAGCGTTTCCTGCTCCTGCTCCAGGGCTTCCAGTTCCCCTTCGCACAGCGCCAGTTCATCGAGCTCCTCGACCTGGTAGCGCAGCAGCTGGCGGCGCGCTCGTACCTCATCGCCATCATTGCTCATGCGCTTGAGACGACGATGCGCCTCCTGCCAGTGGCGGAAGTCCTCGCGCAGCTGGGCGGCCTGCGATTCCAGGCCCGCGTATTCATCGAGCTGACGCAGATGCGTCTCTTCCTTGAGCAGGGAGTGATGGGCGTGCTGGGAGTGGATGTCGATCAGGTGCTCGCCCAGCTCGCGAAGGTCGGCGATGGTGCAGGGCGTGCCGTTGATCCAGGCCTTTGAGCGGCCGCTGGCGGTGATGACGCGACGCAGCAGGCAGTCGTCGCTGCCCAGTTCGCGTTCATCCAGCCACTGACGGGCGTCGTCAAGCTCACTGATATCGAAACGCGCGATGAGGTCGGCGCGGTCGGCGCCATGGCGCACGCTGCCGGCATCGGCACGCTCGCCCAGACACAGGCCGAGGGCGCCGAGCAGGATGGACTTGCCGGCACCGGTCTCGCCGGTGATGGCAGTCATGCCGCGGCGGAAATCGAGTTCCAGCGTTTCGACGATGGCAAAATCTTGGATGGCGAGTTGCAGCAGCATGACTACCTCCGAGGGGGCTTTGACGTACGCCGTGCTGGGAAACATCAGCGGACCCGGACTCGATGGGCGGGCTACGGTGTCGCCATACAGTATGTTTATACAGTGAGCATGGCTTTTTATACAGCACGTTCGGGTGGCCTTCAATCCATGCCGGGCTCAGTGGGGAGAAAAGCCTGCGGCAAGGCTTGAGAAGCGATGTGCTGTCCCCATATAGAGGCACTGACACTTTCAGTCGGCAGCAATGGCCTGGCCTTGCTGCCTCTCAAGGCAACTCATGGCCTGTCTGTCAGCCAGTGCGTGTGATGCTTCGCGACACGCTCAGCAGGCCACGAATAAGGGCAATGGCGCATAGACGCCGCCCCGCAGGAGATCAGCATGGCTCAGGACCCGCAGACCCCGATGGATGAAGAGCTTCAGCGTGCCGCTCGCGATGCCGAGCCGCAGCCGGAAACGCCGGAAGGTGAAGTGATCGACAACGTGCTGGATGCCGACGATACCGGCGCCGAAGGCACTCTGGTGGACAACCCGGAGGCTGAGATGCTGGCCGCCCAGGTCGAAGAGCTTGAGCAGGCCGTCAAGGAAGCCAAGGACCAGGCGCTGCGTGCGGCTGCCGATGCGCAGAACGCGCGCCGTCGTGCCGAGCAGGACGCCGAGAAGGCGCGCAAGTTCGCGCTGGAGAAGTTCGTCAAGGAAATGCTGCCGGTGGTGGATTCCCTCGAGAAGGCGCTGGAATCCATGTCGGGTGACGAAGCGGCCAAGACCCACGTCGAGGGCATCGAGATGACCTTGAAAATGCAGCTGGATGCCCTGAACAAGTCAGGCGTCGAGCAGCTGGATCCGCACGGCGAGCCCTTCGATCCGGAATACCATCAGGCTGTCGCCATGGTGCCGTCCCCGGACGCGGAGCCGAACAGCGTCATCGACGTGATGCAGAAGGGTTACACCCTCAATGGCCGCCTGGTGCGTCCGGCGATGGTGGCAGTCAGCAAGGCCTCCTGAGGCCTGCGCGCTCCCAGCGCCCAGTCGGCGTTGGATCGCGCCCTGTGGGGGCTCAGGGCGATCCGGCCCGGGAAAATTTGCCCGGCCGGGTCTTGAAACCCTGACACGCGACCCCATCTAGAGAAACAAGTTCAGGCACCGACACAAGGTGCCGACATCCAGACTTATCTTTCAGGCTAGCAATAGATTCGAGGTATACGATTATGGGACGCATCATCGGTATTGACTTGGGTACTACCAACTCCTGTGTGGCAGTGCTCGACGGCGAGAAAACCAAGGTCATCGAAAACGCTGAAGGCGGTCGCACCACACCGTCCATCATCGCTTACACCGACGACAGCGAGATTCTGGTCGGCCAGTCGGCCAAGCGTCAGGCAGTGACCAACCCGGAGAACACTCTCTTCGCGGTCAAGCGCCTGATCGGTCGCAAGTTCAAGGATGATGTGGTTCAGAAAGACATCAAGATGGTGCCGTACAAGATTGTCGAAGCCGACAACGGCGACGCCTGGGTGCAGGTGAAAGACAAGAAGATGGCGCCGCCGCAGATCAGTGCGGAAATCCTCAAGAAGATGAAGAAGACCGCGGAAGACTACCTCGGTGAAGAAGTCACCGAAGCCGTCATCACCGTGCCGGCCTACTTCAACGATTCCCAGCGTCAGGCGACCAAGGACGCCGGCCGCATCGCGGGTCTCGACGTCAAGCGCATCATCAACGAGCCGACTGCCGCAGCTCTCGCCTACGGCATGGACAAGTCCCGTGGTGACAAGACCATCGCGGTCTACGACCTGGGCGGCGGTACCTTCGATATCTCTATCATCGAAGTCGCCGACGTCGACGGTGAGACCCAGTTCGAAGTGCTCGCCACCAACGGCGACACCTTCCTGGGCGGTGAAGATTTCGATATGCACCTGATCAACTACCTGGTTGACCAGTTCAAGGCTGACAGTGGTATCGACCTGTCCGGCGACAACCTCGCCATGCAGCGTCTGAAGGAAGCCGCCGAGAAGGCCAAGATCGAACTGTCCAGCGCTCAGCAGACCGACGTGAACCTGCCGTACATCACGGCTGACAACACCGGTCCGAAGCACCTGAACGTCAAGGTGACTCGTTCCAAGCTCGAGTCTCTGGTCGACGACCTGGTCGCACGCTCCCTGAAGCCGTGCCAGACCGCGCTGTCCGACGCTGGCCTGTCCGCCTCCGAGATCGATGATGTCATCCTGGTCGGTGGTCAGACCCGCATGCCGCTGGTGCAGTCCAAGGTAGCCGAGTTCTTCGGCAAGGAAGCACGCAAGGACGTCAACCCGGATGAAGCGGTCGCTGTCGGTGCCGGTATCCAGGGCGGCGTGCTGGGCGGCGACGTCAAGGACGTGCTGCTGCTGGACGTGACGCCGCTGACCCTCGGTATCGAGACCATGGGTGGCGTGCTGACGCCGCTGATCGAGAAGAACACCACCATCCCGACCAAGAAGTCTCAGGTGTTCTCCACTGCTGAAGACAACCAAGGCGCGGTGACCATCCACGTCCTGCAGGGTGAGCGCAAGCAGGCCGCGCAGAACAAGTCTCTGGGTCGCTTCGACCTGGCCGACATTCCGCCGGCACCGCGTGGTGTGCCGCAGATCGAAGTTTCCTTCGACCTGGATGCCAACGGTATCCTGAACGTGTCCGCCAAGGACAAGGCGACCGGCAAGGAACAGTCCATCGTCATCAAGTCTTCCGGCGGCCTGTCCGACGACGAGATCGAGCAGATGGTGCGCGACGCGGAAGCCAACGCCGACGAAGACAAGAAGTTCGAGGAAATGGTCCAGCTGCGCAATCAGGCCGACGGCATGATTCACGCGACCAAGAAGACCCTGACCGAAGCCGGTGACAAGGCTGAAGCCAGCGAGAAGGAAGCCATCGAGACGGCGATCTCCGAGCTGGAAGAAGCCCTGAAAGGCGACGACAAGGATGCGATCCAGGCCAAGCTGGATGCACTGACCGAAGCGTCCGGCAACCTGGCGCAGAAGCTCTACGCCGAGCAGGGTGCCCAGGGTGAGCAGGCTGCCGACGGTCAGGCTGGCAAGAAGCAGGACGACGACGTGGTTGACGCCGAGTACGAGGAAGTCAACGACGACAAGAAGTCCTGAGGGATTTCTTGAACGACGTCTGATGACAGCGCGGGAGCCTCGTGAAGGCGTCCCGCGTTGTCGTTTGCATCGGTGGCGCCCTGCGCTAGCCGCGAGCCACCGGTGACAACCGGCATTCCAGAACAGACCGGCAGCCTCAGGCTGCCAGCAATCCAGGCGGACCTGATCCATGTCCAAGCGTGATTATTACGAAGTGCTTGGTGTCGAGCGTGGCGCCGACACCAAGGACATCAAGAAGGCGTACCGACGCCTGGCCCAGAAGCATCACCCGGACCGCAACCCGGATGATGAAACCTCGGCCGAGAAGTTCCGGGAAGTCTCTGAAGCCTACGAAGTGCTGTCCGATGCTGACAAGCGCGCCGCCTATGACCAGTTCGGTCATGCCGGTGTCGATGGTCAGGGCGGCGGCGGCTTCGGTGGCGGCGGCTTTGGCGGTGGTGGTGCCGGCGGCTTCGGCGATGTGTTCGGCGATGTCTTCGGTGACATCTTCGGTGGCGGCGGTGGTCGTCGCAACCCGAACGCTCCGCAGCGCGGCAGCGACCTGCGTTACAACCTGGATCTCGATCTGGAATCGGCGGTTGCCGGTACCACGGTCGACATCCGCGTGCCGCGTCTGGCGGCCTGTGACCACTGCGATGGCGATGGTGCCGAGCCGGGTTCCAGCAAGGAAACCTGCCCGACCTGCAACGGCATGGGCAAGGTGCGCATGCAGCAGGGCTTCTTCGCGGTCGAGCAGGCGTGTCCGACCTGCCACGGTCGTGGCGAGAAGATCAGCGTGCCGTGCCGCAAGTGTCACGGCGAAGGCCGCGTCCAGGAATCCAAGACCCTCTCGGTCAAGATTCCGCCGGGCGTCGACACCGGCGACCGCATCCGCCTGAACGGCGAAGGCGAAGGCGGTGTCAACGGCGGGCCGTCCGGCGATCTATATGTGCAGGTCAACCTGCGCGAGCACGAGATCTTCAAGCGCGATGGTCGTCACCTGCAGTGTGAAGTGCCGATCAGCTTCGTCGATGCGGCGCTGGGTGGTGAGCTTAACGTGCCGACCCTCGACGGACGTGTCGTGCTGAAGATTCCGGCCGAGACCCAGACCGGCAAGCTGTTCCGTCTGCGCGGCAAGGGCGTCAAGCCGGTGCGCGGCGGCCCCGCGGGGGACCTGCTGTGCAAGGTGGTCATCGAGACCCCGGTCAGCCTGAATGAAGAGCAGAAGGAGCTGCTGCGTCAGTTCCAGCAGAGCCTTGGTGATACCGGCAAGAGCCATTCGCCGAAGGAGAACAGCTTCTTCGATGGCGTGAAGAAGTTCTTCGAAGACATGAAGCCCTAGGCATTCGCCTTGCCGTCCGCGGGCCAGCTCCATGGATGGCCTTCATGCCAGAGAGCCCCGCACTCGACTTGTCGAGTGCGGGGCTCTCGCGTTTCAGGCTCGGTGGCTCAGCCAGGCAATTCAGCCCAGTAACACAGCCCGGGGCATGGCTATTGCGGCGCTGATTCAGCCGTGAAGGCTTCTGGTTCGATGACCGCAAAGCAGCTCAGCAGCGTGGTCTGGAAGCTGCTGAAGTTGTCATCCGAGATCATCAGGAAGCGATTGCCTTCCAGATGCGTCAGCCCTTCGAAGTTGTCCAGCGACCAGCCATCGCCGCTCGACAGGCGTGCCAGGGTACGCACCTCGACCTGGGTGCCGGGCTCGCCGAGATGCGCGCGGCGCAGACTGATCACCAGCGGGAAGGGCGGTGAGAAGGCGCGCTCCAGCATCAGCATGTCACCGTCGGGCAGCATCTCCATCGCGGTCAGGCTCGAACCGGTATCGCTGGCCAGCGGGTAGCTCCACTCGTGCTTGTCGTCGAGGCTGAAGATGCGCGTCATGCCCTCGCTCATGCCCTCGGGCGTGGCTTCCAGCCCGGCGAGCATGCCGTATTGCGGGTGCAGGGTCAGGGCCTCCATGCCGTTGTTGGGCGCCGCGCCACGCGCGCCCATCGGAGTGAAGGGCTCGCTGACGGCCAGGCCGCTGGGCAGGAAGTGTTCGACACGTGGCTGCTGCTCGAAGCTGATCACCAGGCGGGAATCGCCGCGGCGGTCATTGTTCGCGCGCAGCAGCTGCAGGCCCTCGGCATCACTGAGGGCGCCGCGCAGCGAGACATCGGTCTCGTCGCGGAGGGTATAGGTATTGAGCGCCTTGGCCCCGACCAGCTCGCCATGGCGGAAGGCGAGCCGCAGGCGATGCAGCCAGCCGCGGTCCGACACGGCATACAGCAGTGACTCGTCCTGGTCCCAGCCGATGTCCGACAGGCCACCGACGGGAGTGTCATCCAGCCATTTGCCCGGCAGTCTGAGCGTGCCGCACCACTGGATTTCCGGAAACTCGCTCTTCTGTTCTGGCGATGCCAGCGTGTAGGGGCGCGGGTGAACGCCGCAGGCGCTCAACAGGCCGGCGAGCGCCGCGGTGACAGTGAGGGTCTGGAGCAGGCGCCAGCGGCGCGAGGCGAAGAATTGGCGTGCAGGCATGCTGACTCCGGAGACTGAGCGGTGATAAGAAAAATGACGATCAACAGGAGACAACCCGGTACGAGGCTACTCTAGCGCGTAACCGGCACAAATACATGACGTCAGCCAACGCTGCAGGCGGCTGATATACTCGTGGGCACAGCATAGGTGACACGCTCGGGGCATTCTCGTGGTCTGTCACCCTCAAGACCCACAACAGGTAGGAGTCAGCATGACCCGTATCGCAATCATGGGCGTCGCCGGACGCATGGGACGCACGTTGGTCGAGGCCGTCGGTGCAGTGGAAGGTCTGACGCTGGCGGCGGGCATCGTCGAATCCGGCAGCTCCCTGGCGGGCGTCGACATCGGTGAGCTGGCCGGTCAGGGTCGTCTGGGCGTGGTCGCCAGCGACAGTCTGGCTGCCGTGGTGGATGACTTCGATGTGGTGATCGATTTCACCGCACCGCAGGTGACGTTGGCCAACCTGACGCTGTGCGCCGAGCACGGCAAGCGCATGGTGATCGGCACGACCGGTTTCACGCCGGAGCAGCTCGAGCAGCTGGATGGCTACCGTGACAGCGTGCCCTTCGTGTTCGCGGCCAACATGAGTTCCGGCGTCAACCTGACCCTCAAGCTGCTGGAGACCGCCGCGCGTGCCCTGGGCGATGCCGGCTATGACATCGAGATCATCGAGGCGCACCACCGTCACAAGGTCGACGCCCCGTCCGGCACGGCGCTGGCGATGGGCGAGGCCGTGGCACATTCCATCGGGCGTGATCTCGCCACCCATGGTGTCTTCGTGCGTGAAGGCCAGTGTGGCCCGCGTACCGACAAGGAAATCGGCTTCGCTACCGTGCGTGCCGGTGACATCGTCGGCGAGCACACCGTGATGTTCGCCACCGAAGGCGAGCGCATCGAGATCACCCACAAGGCGTCGAGCCGCATGACCTTCGCCAAGGGTGCGGCACGCGCGGCCGAATGGCTGTCAGGGCGTGAAGTCGGCCGCTATGACATGCAGGATGTGCTGGGGCTCAAGTGAGCGAAGTGGGGAGCAAAGGGGTAAGCGGAATGCAGAGCGAAGCGCTGAGATGACAGTCTGGCGACATTCAGGAGCATTTCTTGAAAGCTGTCTCGATGGGCAGGATGCGGCGCAAGTGTGAGCCATTGGGGCCGCCTTGTGCCGCTGGACTGCCTCGCTTTGCAAGTGGTGTGCAGTGTCCTGGCTCGGCCAAGGGTTTCGTCAAGCTGACCGCAGCGACGAAACGGCCGTATCGTGGGCCTTGTCGCCTGCTGGCGGGGCATGCGCGGGGTGGTCAGCACCCGAGGATTCCGGTAATCTCTACCCAATTTGGCCACGTTCTTGGCCGCCCTATTGGTTGCCGTCTTGGCAGCGCTCGGGCCAGCAGCATTCCGAAGAATGATAACAAGCGGGATGAAACCTGATTTTTCGGTTTCGTCCCGCTTTTTTGCAACCTGAATTTGCCGCTTCTGGCGCGCGTCTGTCCAGTGACAGGCGCCTGGCAGAAGTCGGCAGCGGGACACAGGCTTGGCGAATGCCGAGCACGATAATCAAGCAGCATGTCCGGTGTTCGACCGCGGATTCCGGGCAGGAAAGTGGACACTATGGGGAGGACGTTGCGTTGATCAAACCCGCGATACTGGCCTTGGAAGACGGCAGTGTATTTCACGGCAGCGCCATCGGCGCTGATGGGCAGACCAGCGGCGAGGTGGTGTTCAACACTGCCATGACCGGCTACCAGGAAATCCTGACCGATCCCTCCTACACCCGACAGATCGTCACTCTGACGTATCCGCACATCGGCAATACCGGCATCAACGACGAGGACACCGAGTCCGACAGCGTCGCAGCCGCCGGCCTGGTCATCCGCGACCTCCCGCTGCTGGCCAGCAACTTCCGCTCCACTCGCTCCCTCGATCAGTACCTGCGCGACGAGAATGTCGTCGGCATCGCTGATATCGACACGCGTCGCCTGACACGCATCCTGCGCGAGAAGGGCTCCCTGAACGGTGCCATCCTCTCCGGTGAAGATGCCCGGGGTGATGATGCCGTCGAACGCGCGCTGGAAGCGGCACGCGCCTTCCCGGGTCTGAAGGGCATGGACCTGGCCAAGGAAGCCTCCTGCAGCGAGCAGTTCGAGTGGCACGAAGGCGAATGGACACTGGGCGAAGGCTACGCCGATACCCGTGAGTCCGAACGCCCCTTCCACGTGGTCGCCTACGACTACGGCGTCAAGCACAACATCCTGCGCATGCTGGCCTCCCGCGGCTGCCGCCTGACCGTCGTGCCGGCGCAGACGCCTGCCGCTGAGGTGCTGGCGCTCAATCCGGATGGCATCTTCCTGTCCAACGGCCCGGGTGACCCCGAGCCCTGCGACTACGCCATCACGGCGATTCGTGAAGTGCTCGAGACCGACACGCCGGTCTTCGGCATCTGTCTGGGCCACCAGCTGCTGGCACTGGCCTCCGGCGCGACTACGGTCAAGATGGGCCACGGTCACCACGGTGCGAACCACCCGGTGCAGGACCTCGACAGCGGTGTGGTGATGATCACCAGCCAGAACCATGGCTTCGCAGTGGATGAAGCGGGCATGCCCAGCAACCTGCGCGCGACCCACAAGTCGCTGTTTGACGGTAGCCTGCAGGGCATCGAGCGCACCGACCGCCCGGCCTTCAGCTTCCAGGGGCACCCGGAAGCCAGTCCTGGCCCGCAGGACGTCGCCCCGCTGTTCGATCGTTTCATCGAGATGATGCGCGCGCGACGCTGAGCCGAGCGCAGGCCCGAGGGCCTGATCCATCGTTGAGTTCAGTCACCAGATCATTGCGGGAAGAGACATGCCTAAACGTACAGACCTGAAAAGCATCCTGATCATCGGCGCCGGCCCCATCGTCATCGGCCAGGCGTGCGAGTTCGACTATTCCGGCGCACAGGCCTGCAAGGCCCTGCGTGAAGAGGGTTACCGGGTCATCCTGGTCAACTCCAACCCGGCAACCATCATGACCGACCCGGTGATGGCCGATGCGACCTACATCGAGCCGATCACCTGGGAAGCCGTGGCGCGCATCATCGAGAAGGAACGCCCGGATGCTGTCCTGCCGACCATGGGTGGCCAGACCGCGCTGAACTGTGCACTGGCACTGGAGCGCGAAGGCGTGCTCGAGCAGTACGGCGTCGAGATGATCGGTGCCAACGCCGACACCATCGACAAGGCCGAAGACCGTGATCGCTTCGACAAGGCGATGAAGAAGATCGGTCTGGCGTGCCCGAAGGCCAAGGTCGCGCACTCCATGGAAGAAGCCTGGGAAATCCAGGCCGAGCTGGGCTTCCCGTCCATCATCCGCCCCAGCTTCACCATGGGCGGCTCCGGCGGCGGCGTGGCGTACAACCGTGAAGAATTCGAAGAGATCTGCCATCGCGGCTTCGAGCTGTCGCCGACCCACGAGCTGTTGATCGACGAGTCGCTGCTGGGCTGGAAGGAGTACGAGATGGAGGTCGTTCGTGACAAGAACGACAACTGCATCATCGTCTGCGCCATCGAGAACTTCGACCCGATGGGTGTGCACACAGGTGACTCCATCACCGTCGCCCCGGCCCAGACTCTGACCGACAAGGAATACCAGCTGATGCGTGATGCGTCGCTGGCCGTTCTGCGCGAGATCGGCGTCGAGACCGGCGGCTCCAACGTCCAGTTCGGCATCTGCCCGGACACTGGCCGCATGGTCGTGATCGAGATGAACCCGCGCGTGTCGCGTTCCTCGGCACTGGCTTCCAAGGCGACCGGCTTCCCGATCGCCAAGATCGCCGCCAAGCTGGCCGTCGGCTACACCCTGGATGAGCTGCAGAACGACATCACCGGTGGCAAGACACCGGCGTCATTCGAGCCGTCCATCGATTACGTCGTCACCAAGATTCCGCGCTTCACCTTCGAGAAATTCCCGCAGGCCAATGACCGCCTGACCACGCAGATGAAGTCGGTCGGCGAAGTCATGGCTATCGGCCGTACCTTCCAGGAATCCCTGCAGAAGGCGCTGCGTGGCATGGAGACCGGCGTTGACGGTCTCGATCCGATCGTCGAGAACTTCAGCGACGAGAACATGGCGCGCATCAAGGGCGAGCTGCAGGCCGCCGGTGCCGAGCGTATCTTCTACATCGCCGATGCCATGCGTGCCGGCCTCGATATTGAAGAGATCTTCCGTCTCACCAACATCGACCGCTGGTACCTGGTGCAGCTGGCCGACCTGATCGCTCAGGAAGGCGCAGTGGCCGCAAGCTCGCTGGGCGAGATGGACGCCGATCGTCTGTTCCGCCTCAAGCGCAAGGGCTTCAGCGATGCGCGCCTGGCGCGTCTGATGGGCGTGTCCGAGAAGGCCTTCCGCAAGCACCGTCAGAAGCAGGGCATCCGTCCGGTCTACAAGCGTGTCGACACCTGTGCCGCCGAATTCGCGTCCGACACCGCCTACATGTACTCCACCTATGAGGAAGAGTGCGAGGCGGAAGTCAGCGACAAGAAGAAGATCATGGTGCTGGGTGGCGGTCCGAACCGTATCGGTCAGGGTATCGAGTTCGACTACTGCTGTGTCCACGCCTCCCTCGCCATGCGTGCGGACGGCTACGAGACCATCATGGTCAACTGCAATCCGGAAACGGTTTCGACCGACTACGACACTTCCGATCGCCTCTACTTCGAGCCGGTCACTCTGGAAGACGTGCTGGAGATCGCCGACAAGGAGCAGCCGGTCGGTGTCATCGTCCAGTTCGGTGGTCAGACGCCGCTGAAGCTGGCGCGCGAGCTCGAAGCCGCCGGTGTGCCGATCATCGGTACCACGCCGGACGCCATCGACCGCGCCGAAGACCGCGAGCGTTTCCAGCAGATGATCGAGAAGCTCGATCTGATCCAGCCGGAAAACGCCACCGCGCGCAGCTTCGAGGAAGCCTTCGTCAAGGCCGAGGTCATCGGTTACCCGCTGGTGGTGCGTCCGAGCTACGTGCTGGGCGGTCGCGCGATGGAAATCGTCTACTCCGCCGCCGAGCTCGAGAACTACATGACCCACGCGGTCAAGGTCTCCAATGACTCGCCGGTGCTGCTGGACCACTTCCTGAACGCGGCCATCGAGGTCGACATCGATGCGGTGTCCGACGGCAAGCAGGTCGTGATCGGCGCCATCATGCAGCACATCGAGCAGGCCGGTATCCACTCCGGTGATTCCGCGTGCGCCCTGCCGCCGTACTCGCTGCCGGCAGACGTCCAGGAAGAGATGCGCGAGCAGGTCAAGCGCATGGCGCTGGAACTCAACGTCGTCGGCCTGATGAACGTGCAGCTGGCCTGGCAGGATGGCGTGATCTACGTCATCGAGGTCAATCCGCGCGCTTCACGTACCGTGCCGTTCGTTTCCAAGTGCATCGGCCAGTCGCTGGCGCAGATCGCCGCACGCTGCATGGCCGGCCAGACCCTGGAAGAGATCGGTTTCACCCAGGAAATCGTGCCGACCTTCTACAGTGTGAAGGAAGCGGTGCTGCCGTTCGCCAAGTTCCCGGGGGTCGACCCGATCCTGTCGCCGGAAATGAAGTCCACCGGCGAAGTGATGGGCTCTGGCGATACCTTCGCGGAAGCCTTCTACAAGGCGCAGCTGGGTGCCGGTGAAGCCATCCCGACCCTGACTGGTGATCGCAAGGCCTTCCTGTCCGTGCGTGAGTTCGACAAGGCGGGCGTTATCGAGGTGGCCCGCTCTCTGGTAGCATTAGGCTTTACGCTTTGTGCTACCCGTGGCACGGCAGAGGTGATCGCCGCTGCCGGCCTCGAGGTTGAACCCGTCAACAAGGTGTTCGAAGGGCGGCCGCATATCGCCGACATGATCAAGAACGGCGAGATCGCCTATATCGTCAACACCACAGAGGGACGTCAGGCCATCAATGACTCGTCCGTGATCCGTCGCACGGCGCTGGCGCACAAGGTGCCCTACGCCACGACGCTGGCGGGTGCCAATGCCGTGTGCATGGCGCTTGCCTACGGCAACGACGTCAAGGTCCGTCGTCTCCAGGATCTGCATGCAGGAGTCATGATATGAGTAGAAGTCCGATGACCGTCGAAGGCGAAGACCGCCTTCGCAAGGAGCTCGAGCACCTAAAGGGCACTGAGCGTCCCCGGGTCATCGCTGACATCGCGGAAGCTCGTGAGCACGGCGATCTCAAGGAGAATGCCGAGTACCACGCCGCGCGTGAACAGCAGGGTTTCATCGAGGGGCGTATCCAGGAGATCGAGTCCAAGCTCTCCATGTCCCAGGTGATCGACGTCACCAAGTTGCCGAAGACCGGCAAGGTGATCTTCGGCACCACGGTCGACCTGATGAACCTCGATGACGATAGCGAAGTGCGCTACCGCATCGTTGGCGAAGATGAAGCCAGCATCAAGGACGGCAAGATTTCCGTCACCTCTCCGATCGCGCGTGCGCTGATCGGCAAGGAAGAAGGGGATGTCGTGGTCGTGCGTACCCCGGGTGGCGATGTGGAGTATGAAATCTCCGAGGTGCATCACATCTGACGCCCTGCGCATCTGAGCTATCAGATGCCGAGGCCCTGATGGCCCTGCCGGTGATGCCGGCAGGGCCATTCTCGTTCTGCAGCTTCTTCTGCAAATCAGGTCGCGTTGGACAAGGCGGGAAACGACAACGCCGCCCTCGATGAGGGCGGCGTTGTCGTGTCGAGACGAGCGCAGAGGCTCGCCTCGTCAGGCCGGGCGGCAGATCACTGCTCGCTGAAGCGCTGTACGTTGGAGAGCTTCGGTTTGGCCTGGGGGTTGCGGCGGTAGAGCAAGGCGATCTTGCCGATGCTCTGGATCAGGGTCGCGCCGGTTTCGCTGCACAGGTGGCGAGCCACTTCGCCGCGCGCTTCGCGATCGTTGATCGCCAGCTTCAGCTTGATCAGTTCGTGATCGTGCAGTGCGCGCTCCAGTTCCGTCACGACGCCTTCGGAAAGGCCGTTTTCCGAGACGGTGACGATCGGGTCAAGATGGTGCCCGATGCTGCGAAATGCTTTCTTTTGTGACTGTGACAAGCTCATGGTATCGTAAAGTTTCCCTGTTGGCGTCCGATGGGAGCGGGGAGCGTAGCGAAAGACAGGGTCGACTCCAGGGCTTGAAATCCAGGGGTGTGAACCCGTCTGTTGCGCAGGCAATGTCTGTGCCCGCGGGCAGAACCGCGCGCAGGACCCGCCATTCTACTCCATGACGACGCTCATGACACGACCCGTGCAGCAAGCTTGCCACGCCTTTCGTGTCGTCGTTATCCCCCGCGCTATCTTCCGCCAGTATTCGATTTTCCCCGACATTCCAGGTGACAACGTGGCTCACCCCAGCAAGAGCAGTGCTGGCTGGATGAAGGAACACTTTGATGACGCCTATGTCCAGCGCAGCTGGGCAGACGGTTATCGTTCCCGTGCCAGCTACAAACTGATTGAAATCGATGACAAGGACCGCCTGCTCAAGCCGGGCGCCACCGTCATCGACCTCGGCGCAGCCCCCGGCGGCTGGAGCCAGATCGCCGCGGACCGCGTCGGCATGGAAGGCGTGGTCATCGCCTCCGACATTCTCGAGATGGACGCCCTGGCCGGTGTCGACTTCATTCAGGGCGACTTCACCGAAGAGGCCGTGCTGAACCAGATTCTGGCCACCCTGGGTGACCGTCCGGTGGACCTCGTGATCTCCGACATGGCGCCCAACATGAGCGGCATGAGCGCGATCGATCAGCCTGCCGGCATGTATCTGGTCGAGCTGGCGCTGGATCTGGCGCGCCAGACCCTCAAGCCGGGCGGCAATTTTCTGGTCAAGGTCTTCCAGGGCGAGGGCTTCGATGCCTATCTGAAGGATATGCGCGGCAGCTTCAAGAAGGTCGTGACCCGCAAGCCGGAAGCATCACGTGCACGCTCACGCGAAGTCTATCTGCTGGGGCAGGGCTTCAAGGGTTGACGGTAAGTGTCCTTGCCCGGCGCTGCATGCGGCAGGTATCGGCTCGCGGTGGCGAGTTTTCCACGTTGCTGGTCGCATGCTTCATCGCGGGTTAAGGCGAGCCATGCGATGCTCGTCCAGACTGGTTTCAATGTGTCCGGACGAATCGCAGGCGCTGGCTGATGCAGGCTGTCTATCGGCGCAATAGTCCATCGTCGGGCTTTAAGCAATGGTTGCCAGCCCCCATCTGGTGTAGTGTCGATATCATTGGGTCTTGAGTACGATGGGCCAGTGACAGCTCGGTGGGTTTCAATGCATTACCGATGCTGGCAGGCAAGTAGCACAATGCACGGCAAGCTTTGAGTGACTCGGTAGGCGAAGTGGCGCGTTGCGCTGACTTGATACCCCGCAGGCACGATCAGATAGCATGGCAGGCCACCACAAGACGGCAGTCGGAGTATTCACGGCATGCCAAGACAGATTCATGCAATGAGGGTGTCCCCTTGAACGACATGGCGAAGAACCTGATTCTCTGGTTGATCATCGCAGCAGTGCTGCTGACGGTGTTCAACAACTTCAGCGTCGATACCTCGCCGCAGGCGATGAACTATTCACAGTTCGTCCAGCAGGTGCAGAACGACCGGATCAAGAGTGTGACCATCGATGGTTACACCATTGAGGGGGAGCGGACCGATGGCTCCAGCTTCACCACCATCCGGCCGGCGGCGTCCGATCCCAAGCTGATGGATGACCTGCTTGCCAACAAGGTGGAGGTCATCGGCAAGAAGCCTGAGCAGCAGTCGCTGTGGACACGCCTGTTGATTGCCAGCTTCCCGATTCTGATCATTCTGGCCATCTTCATGTTCTTCATGCGCCAGATGCAGGGGGGCGGTGCCGGCAAGGGTGGTCCGATGAGCTTCGGCAAGTCCAAGGCCAAGCTGCTGAGCCAGGATCAGATCAAGACCACCTTCACTGACGTGGCGGGCTGTGACGAGGCCAAGGAAGAAGTCGAGGAGCTCGTCGACTTCCTCAAGGACCCCAGCAAGTTCCAGCGTCTTGGTGGTCAGATTCCACGTGGCGTCCTGATGGTAGGCCCGCCGGGTACCGGCAAGACTCTGCTCGCCAAGGCGATCGCCGGTGAAGCCAAGGTGCCGTTCTTCAGCATATCCGGTTCTGACTTCGTCGAGATGTTCGTCGGTGTCGGTGCCTCCCGTGTGCGTGATATGTTCGAGCAGGCCAAGAAGCAGGCGCCGTGCATCATCTTCATCGATGAGATTGACGCCGTCGGCCGTCACCGTGGTTCCGGCATGGGCGGTGGTCACGATGAGCGTGAGCAGACGCTGAACCAGCTGCTGGTCGAGATGGATGGCTTCGAGGCGAACGACGGCATCATCGTCATCGCCGCGACCAACCGTCCTGACGTGCTTGACCCCGCGTTGCTGCGCCCGGGCCGCTTCGACCGGCAGGTAACCGTCGCGTTGCCGGACATCCGTGGCCGCGAGCACATCCTCGGTGTTCACCTGCGCAAGGTGCCGATGGGCGATGATGTCGTGCCGGGCAACATTGCACGCGGTACCCCGGGCTTCTCCGGTGCGGATTTGGCCAATCTGGTCAATGAAGCCGCCCTGTTCGCCGCGCGTCGCAACAAGCGTCTGGTCGGCATGGAAGAGCTGGAGCTGGCCAAGGACAAGATCATGATGGGCGCTGAGCGCAAATCGATGGTCATGTCCGAGAAGGAGAAGCGCAACACGGCCTATCACGAGTCTGGCCACGCCATCATCGGCCTGGTGATGCCCGAGCATGATCCGGTCTACAAGGTGTCAATCATCCCGCGCGGCCGTGCGCTGGGTGTGACGATGTTCCTGCCGGAAGAGGATCGCTACAGCTACTCGCGTCAGCAGATCATCAGTCAGATCTGCTCGCTGTTCGGCGGTCGTATCGCCGAAGAGATGACGCTGGGCCCGAACGGTGTCACCACCGGCGCGTCCAATGACATCAAGCGTGCTACCGAGCTTGCCCACAACATGGTCGCCAAGTGGGGGCTCTCCAGCGAGATGGGGCCGATCATGTACGACGAGGACGAGTCCCATCAGTTCCTCGGTGGCCCGGGGCAGGGTGGTGGCAAGCTGAAGTCTGGCGACACCACCTCGCGTCTCGACAAGGAAGTGCGTCGTATCATCGACGAGTGCTACGCCAAGGCGCAGCAGATCCTGGAAGAGAATCGCGACAAGCTGGATGCGATGACCGAAGCGCTGATGACCTACGAGACCATCGATGCCGAGCAGCTGGCGGATATCATGGCCGGCCGCACGCCGCGTCCGCCGAAGGACTGGGGTGGCCCGGCGAGCGGCGGTGATGGTGGCCTGGTGGCCCCGGTCGCCGACACTCCGAAGGCGGAAGCGCCGGAAGCTCCCAAGGCGGATGATGACACTGATGGCGGTGAAGATGACGACAGCAATCGCCGTCACCCGTCTGATCCGCTGGGGGGGCCGAGCGGTCATTGATCTAGGTATAAGGGGCTCCCGATATCGCATGTGATGTTTGAGCCTTTGAAAGAAAAAACGCCCGACTGGCTTGCCAGTCGGGCGTTTTCTTGTCTGCAGCAGTGGTGGTCTGTGCCGCTGCAGCAATGACGCTGGTGAAGTTAAGGTGCTGCTGATGAGTGGCCTACGCCGTTGCGTGATGACGCCGACTCATGTCTCTGCACGGGCATTGTCAGCGCCATGTTGAGCGCGGGATGAAAGGTCTGGGCCAATGGCGTTGCCATCTTCTGACGCCCCGTGTGGCGGCCGTTCCACGCCTTGCGCGCCATGGGCTAGCTCTTTAAAGTGGTGCGCAATCATTTCTGACTGGGCTGCGAAGCCCCCTTCGCGCCTCTCTCGCCTGCATGGAATGCCATGACGAATTCTGCCTTGAGTGCGCCTCTCGAACCTCGAGTGGGCCATCTGATGTCACTGGAGTGCGCTGGACACCTTCTCGATCTCTCGCGTCCGCGGGTGATGGGGATTCTCAACGTGACGCCGGACTCCTTCTCGGATGGCGGTCGCAGCACGACCCTGGATGCCGCGCTGCGCAATGCCGAGCAGATGCTGGCCGATGGTGCCGCGATGATCGATGTCGGCGGTGAGTCGACGCGACCCGGAGCGACGCCGGTCAGCACCGAGGAAGAGCTTGAGCGGGTCTGCCCGGTGGTGGAGCGGCTGGTGAGCGAGCTGGGCGCCTTGGTGAGCATCGATACCAGCAACCCGCAAGTCATGCGCGAAACCGCACGGCTGGGGGCCGGCATGATCAATGACGTGCGTGCGCTGAATCGAGACGGCGCGCTGGAGGCCGCCGCTGACAGCGGGCTGCCCGTCTGTCTGATGCACATGCGCGGCGAGCCGGACACCATGCAGCAGGATACGCATTATGCTCAGTCCATCGAGCAGGAAGTCCGGACGTTCCTGGCGGCGCGTATCGCGGCCTGTGAGGCGGCGGGCATCACGCGTGAGCGACTGCTGCTGGACCCCGGCTTCGGCTTCGGCAAGTCACTGCAAGACAATCTGCGCCTGTATCACCGCATGGCGCAGTTGCATGAATTCAACCTCCCGCTGCTGATCGGCACATCACGCAAGAGCATGATCGGCAATGCCCTCGGGCGCGCGGTAGAGGATCGCTTGGCTGGTAACCTGGCACTGACGGCATTGGCCGTTCGTGACGGGGCCAGACTGTTTCGCGTTCACGACGTGGCCCCGACTGTCGACGCTGTCGACATGGCATGGGCCGTGCTACAGGAAGGCACGATACGATGAGTCGACGTTATTTTGGTACGGATGGTATTCGCGGCACGGTCGGGGAATTCCCCATCACGCCAGACTTCATGCTCAAGCTGGGCTGGGCGGCAGGCCGCGTATTCGCCCGTCACGGCCGTGGCAAGGTATTGATCGGCAAGGACACGCGCATCTCGGGCTACATGTTCGAATCCGCGCTCGAGTCCGGCCTTTCGGCAGCGGGTGTCGATGTGTCCCTGCTCGGCCCGATGCCGACGCCGGGGATCGCCTATCTGACGCGTACCTTCCGCGCCGATGCCGGCATCGTCATCTCGGCCTCCCACAACGCCTATCCGGACAACGGCATCAAGTTCTTCTCCGCGGCCGGCACCAAGCTGGACGATGCGCTGGAAGCCGAGATCGAAGCCGAGCTGGACCGCGACATCGTGATCGTCGGCCCGGATAGCCTGGGCAAGGCGTCACGCATCCAGGATGCGGCCGGCCGCTATATCGAATTCTGCAAATCCACGCTGCCGGGCCGTCTGGGCCTGCACGGCATGAAGGTGGTGCTGGATTGCGCGCATGGTGCGACCTATCACATCGCGCCAAATGTCTTCCGTGAGCTGGGTGCCAAGGTCAGCGTCATCGGCGGTGAGCCGGATGGCCTCAACATCAATCAGGGTGTCGGCTCCACGCAACCGCAGGCGCTGCGTGCGGCCGTCATCGAGCAGGGCGCCGATCTGGGCGTGGCCTTCGATGGAGATGGTGACCGCCTGATCCTGGTCGATGCCGATGGCCGTGTCATCGATGGTGACGACATCCTCTACATGATCGCGCGTGACCGTCACGAGCGCGGTGTGCTGGGCGGTGGTGTCGTCGGCACCCTGATGTCCAACTTCGGTCTGGCGGCTGCGTTGGAAGGCCTGGGAATTCCCTTCGAGCGCGCCAAGGTCGGTGACCGCTACGTCATCGAGCGTCTGGAAGCCAATGGCTGGCAGCTGGGCGGCGAATCCTCCGGTCACATCGTCTGTAGCCATATCCAGAGCACCGGCGATGGCATCGTCTCGGCGCTGCAGGTGCTGGCGATCATGGCGCGTGAAGAGTGCTCGCTCAGCGAATTGCTGGTCGGCTTCGAAAAGGCTCCCCAGGCGCTGATCAATGTGCGTCTGGCGCCGGGTTGCGACAACAAGGCGCTGATGGCGGCGGATGCCGTGCAGGCCGCCGTGGTCGAAGTGGAGCAGACGCTGGGCAACGAAGGGCGCGTGTTGCTGCGCCCCAGCGGCACGGAACCGCTGATTCGTGTCATGGTCGAAGGGCGTCCACACTTCGATGTCGATGCGCTGGCGGGTCAGATCGCCGCGACGGTCGAATCCAGCATGTCGGCGTGATGCGCTGACAGGACAGCTCGCCGGGGTGACGGTTCACGTCGCTGAGTGGTCGGGTTGCACAGGACGACAACAGGCGCCGAGTGCGCCTGTTGTCGTTTCTGGCAGTTGCCCCGAGCCTGATCGTGCCGGATCACGGGGCTTGACAGGGGTCGCGAAGGTTGTCAGTCAAGGGCGGCTCCATTACCATCCTCGCACTGCTCACAAGGGAGAAGCACATGCGTACACCGCTGATTGCCGGAAACTGGAAGATGAATGGTGATCTTGCCCTGGTCGATGAGTTTGCCCGGGGTCTGCAGGCGGCTGAGCTGCCGCAGGGCATTCAGGTGGCGCTGGCAGTGCCTTTCCCTTTTCTGAGCGCCGCTCGCGCGAGCATGCCTGTGAGCGTGGCGCTGGCGGGGCAGACGCTGAATCCGGCGAGCGAGGGTGCCTTTACCGGCGAAGTAGCGGGTCAGATGCTCAAGGATGTCGGTGCCGCGATGGTGCTGGTCGGGCACTCGGAGCGTCGAAGCCTGTATGCTGAAGACGATGCGGCGGTACTGGCGCGTGTCGAGGCGGCGCTTGCCGCTGGGCTCATACCGGTGCTGTGTGTCGGTGAGACGCTCGAGGAGCGTGAAGCCGGTGACACGGAGCGTGTCGTGCTGGGGCAGCTGGAGGCGGTGTTCTCCGCGCTCTCCGCCGATGCGCGCACGCGTCTGGTCGTCGCCTATGAGCCCGTCTGGGCCATCGGTACCGGGCGCACCGCCTCGCCCCAGCAGGCGCAGGAGGTCCATGCGGCCATTCGCGCGCGCCTGGCCGAGTGGTCTGCCTCGCTCGCCGAGGCAATGCAATTGTTGTACGGCGGCAGCATGAAGGCTGCCAATGCCGCCGAGCTGCTTGCGCAGCCGGATATCGACGGCGGTCTCGTGGGCGGTGCCTCGCTCCAGATCGACGAATTCCTAGCCATTTGCCAGTCTGCAGGTTGAATCTCATGCAAGTAGCCGTTCTGATGGTCCATGTGGTACTCGCGGTCGCGCTGATCGTGCTCGTCCTTCTCCAGCAGGGCAAGGGTGCCGAAGCTGGCGCTGCCTTTGGTGGCGGTGGTGCTTCCCAGACCGTTTTCGGGTCCAGCGGTAGCGGCAACTTCCTCGCGCGCTTCACGGGTGTTCTGGCCGCGGGCTTCTTCGCGACCTCTCTGACACTGGCCTGGTTCGCATCCAATGCCAACCAGCCGTCAGTCGAAGCGGGTATTCCGAATGCCAGCGTGATCGAGCAGCAGAAAAATTCACTGCCATCACTTGACGACTCCGAGGAAAGTGTGGAGAATACGTCGCCAGTGCTTGAGGAAAGCGGCAACGCAGACCAGCCAGCACTCTAAGGAATTCAAGGCGTTGACTTTGAATTCTTCCGGGTAACGTCTCAGGCGATACCCGCCCCCGTGCCGAAGTGGTGGAATTGGTAGACACGCTATCTTGAGGGGGTAGTGACCTTACGGTCGTGGGGGTTCAAGTCCCCCCTTCGGCACCATCTTGTTAGATCGATTGGCAGTCTGGACGCAACTCTGCCACCTTGGAAAGACGTCATTCCTTGACCTCCTTTTTCGGTGACATTACCATCGTCCGACTATTGTTGCGGGGTGGAGCAGTCTGGTAGCTCGTCGGGCTCATAACCCGAAGGTCATCGGTTCAAATCCGGTCCCCGCTACCAAGTTTCTTGAAAGGCCCCTTCCTATGAAGGGGCTTTTTGTTAGCACCAGTGCCAATCAGCCACCTAGCTCTCTTCTCTACTCCCGGTCAGGTGCCTGATGCAACTGCTGTAGGAGCCTCGTCTGTGTCAACCAAGGACGCTGCGCTTAACGCGCTTATCGATCCAGTCGTCTCTGCTCTGGGCTTCGAGCTCTGGGGTATCGACTATCTCTCCCAAGGCAAGCAGTCCCGTCTGGTGATCTATATCGACCATCCCGATGGCATTACCGTGGACAACTGCGCAAGCGTCAGTCGTCAGGTGGGTGCCGTACTGGATGTCGAAGACCCTATTACCGGTCAGTTCCAGCTTGAAGTCTCGTCTCCAGGCATGGATCGTCCGTTGTTCACGCTTGACCAGTACGAGCGCTACATCGGTCACGTGGTGGCACTGCGACTTCGCCAGGCCTTCGATGGCCAGCGCAAGTTCCAGGGGCTGGTGACTGGCACCGAAGACGGTGATGTCGTGATCCGGGTCGATGAAGAAGAATACTGCTTTCCCATTGAAAGCATCGACCAGGCACGCATTGTGCCGCAGTTCAAATAACTGACGTTGTCGGCACACCGCTCGCGTTGCGAGCCCGGGTCGATGCGCAAGGACAGGTTTCTGGCGAGGCAAAGTCATGAGCAAAGAGATTCTGCTGGTCGTTGACGCCATCTCCAACGAGAAAGGCGTGCCGCGGGATGTGATTTTCGAAGCCGTCGAAGCGGCATTGGCTTCGGCGTCACGCAAGCGTTTCGATCAGGAAGAGGCGGATATCCGCGTCAAGATCGATCGTGTCACCGGTGATTACGCGACCTACCGTCGCTGGACCGTCGTCGAAGACGACGAGTTCGAGACGCCGGACTACGAGATCAAGGCCAGCATCGCCGAACAGCGCGAAGAGCCGCTGGCGCTGGGTGCCGTGGTCGAGAAGCAGATCGAATCCGAAGCGTTCGGTCGCATCGCTGCACAGACCGCCAAGCAGGTCATCGTGCAGAAGGTGCGCGAGGCAGAGCGTGCGGAAGTGGTGCGCCTTTACGCCGAGCGTGAAGGTGAGCTGGTCGCGGGTATCGTCAAGAAGACGACACGTGATGGCCTCATCATCGATCTGGGCGACAACGCCGAAGGCTTCCTGCCGCGCGGTGAGATGATTCACGGCGAGCGCTACCGCTTGAACGAGCGGGTTCGTGCCCTGCTGTGGAAAGTCGACGCGGATGCTCGTGGTTCTCAGCTGATCCTGTCGCGTACGCGTCCTGAGCTGATCATCGAGCTGTTCAAGATCGAAGTCCCGGAAATCGCCGAGCAGCTGATCGAGATCAAGGGGGCTGCCCGTGACCCGGGTTCGCGCGCCAAGATCGCGGTCAAGAGCAACGACAAGCGCATCGATCCGATCGGTGCCTGTGTCGGCATGCGTGGTTCACGCGTGCAGGCCGTGTCCAATGAACTGCGTAACGAACGCGTGGATATCATCCTGTGGGATGACAATCCTGCCCAGCTCGTCATCAACGCCATGGCACCGGCAGATGTCGGTTCCATTCTGGTCGACGAAGACACCCATTCCATGGATGTCGCTGTCGCTGCGGACAACCTGGCCCAGGCCATCGGTCGCAGCGGTCAGAACGTTCGTCTGGCCAGTGAGCTGACCGGTTGGCAGCTCAATGTCATGACCGAGGCGGAAGCCGAGGGCAAGCGCGAGCAGGAAATCGACAGTTTCGTCGAATATTTCATCACTCATCTCGAGATTGAAGAGGATCTAGCCCGTGTCCTGGTGGACGAGGGCTTCACCTCACTCGAGGAAATCGCCTATGTCCCGCTCGAGGAAATGCTCGAGGTCGAGGGCTTTGACCAGGATCTGGTCGAGGAGCTGCGCGCTCGGGCCAAGGATGAACTGCTGAATCTCGCCATCGCCACTGAAGAGCAACTGGACGGCGCACAGCCGGCCGAAGACCTGCTCAACATGGAAGGCATGGAGAGTCATCTGGCATACATCCTGGCCAGCAAGGGTATCGTCACCATGGAAGACCTTGCTGAGCAGGCCATCGATGATCTGAAAGACATCGAAGGCGTCGACGAAGAGCGAGCAGCGGCGTTGATCATGACCGCCCGCGCGCCCTGGTTCGCAAGCGAACAGTAACTAGGTCACGGGCTCAGGAGGGTCGTACATGTCAGAAATGACAGTCAAAGAATTCGCCAAGAAGGTGGGCCGCGAGTCAGCCCGCCTACTGGAACAGATGCACGAAGCGGGTCTGAAGCACAAGTCAGAGAACGACGCCGTCTCTGAGGTCGACAAGCAGAAGCTGCTGGATCACCTCACCAAGAGCCACGGTGGTGGCGCCGCTCCGGCAGCGCCCAAGAATCGCATTACCCTGACCCGCAAGACCAAGTCTCGTATCAACACGGGCGGCGGTCGCGGCAAGTCCATCGAGGTGCAGGTGCGCAAGAAGCGTACCTACGTCAAAGAGGACGAAGAGCAGGCTGCAGAAGCCCCGGCTGCTGCACCGGCTGCCGCTGCTGAAAAGCCGGCGGCTGCGCCGCAGCGTGAAGAGCGTCGTGGCAATGACAACCGCCGCGAAGAGCGTCCACGTCAGAGTGCACCGGCTGCTGTCGCTGCACCGGTCGCCGACGCTGCGCCGGAAGTCAATGCGCCGCCGAAGGAGCCGCGTGGTGATGCACCGCGTCGCGCCAAGACTGCGCCGCGTGATGACTCACGCGATCGTCGCGAAGCCCGTGAAGATCGTAGCGAACGCAAGCGTGGCGGGGCCAAGAAGGTCAAGCGCGCCGAGCGTCGCGGTGGTCGTCGTGGTGGCCGTGATGCCAACCGTCAGCCGCCGAAGCCGGTTCAGACCTTCGTCCGTGAAGTCTCCATTCCTGAGTCTATCTCAGTGGCAGACCTCGCCGACAAGATGGCCGTCAAGGCGTCTGAAGTGATCAAGACCATGTTCAACATGGGCGCTGCGGTCACCATCAACCAGACGATCGATCAGGAAACCGCGACCATCGTGGTCGAGGAAATGGGCCACACGCCCAAGCTGATCAAGGATGACGCACTCGAGACAGCCGTTCTCGAAGGCATCTCCTACGAAGGTGAGCAGATCACCCGCGCGCCGGTCGTTACCGTCATGGGTCACGTCGACCACGGTAAGACCTCGCTGCTGGATTACATCCGTCGCACCAAGGTCGCCACAGGTGAGGCAGGTGGTATCACCCAGCACATCGGTGCCTACCACGTCGAACACGACAACGGCGACATCACCTTCCTGGATACTCCGGGCCACGCGGCGTTCACCGCCATGCGTGCTCGTGGTGCCAAGGCGACCGACGTCGTCATCTTGGTGGTGGCTGCCGATGATGGCGTGATGCCGCAGACCATCGAGGCTGTCGAGCACTCCAAGGCCGCGGGTGTCCCGATGGTCGTGGCGGTGAACAAGATCGACAAGCCGGGTGCTGATCCGGACCGCGTCAAGAACGAGTTGTCCCAGCACGGTGTCATCTCCGAGGAATGGGGTGGTGATACCCAGTTCGTCCACGTTTCCGCCAAGACCGGCGAGAACATCGACGCGCTGCTCGAAGGTGTCCTGCTGGTCTCCGAAGTTCTCGAACTTCAGGCCGTGCCGTCCGCGCCGGGTAAAGGCGTCGTGGTCGAGTCCCGTCTCGACAAGGGCCGTGGCCCGGTCGCGACCGTGCTGGTCCAGAACGGTACGCTGAAGAAGGGTGATATCGTCCTCGCCGGCCTGCATTACGGCCGTGTGCGTGCGCTGGTCAATGAGCTCGGCAAGCAGGTCGATTCCGCGGGCCCGGCCATGCCGGTCGAGATCCAGGGGCTGGGTGGCACGCCGGACGCCGGTGAAGAGTTCACCGTGGTTCCGGACGAGAAGAAGGCGCGTGAAGTCGCCAACTTCCGTCAGGGCAAGTACCGCGAAGTGCGTCTGGCACGTCAGCAGAAAGCCAAGCTGGAGAACATGTTCTCCCAGATGGGCCAGGACGAAGTCGCCAAGGTCAACGTCGTCCTCAAGGCCGACGTGCAGGGGTCTCTGGAAGCCATCCGTGGCGCGCTGGAAGAACTCTCCACCGAAGAAGTCAAGGTGGCCGTGGTCTCTTCCGGTGTCGGTGGTATTACCGGTACCGATGCCAACCTGGCACTCGCTTCCGAAGCGATCCTGGTCGGCTTCAACGTCCGTGCTGACGCCTCCGCGCGTGAGATCGTCGAGCGTGAGGGTCTGGATCTGCGCTACTACAGCGTCATCTACCAGCTGATCGACGAAGTCAAGCTGGCCATGTCCGGCATGCTGGCTCCGGAATTCCGCGAGCAGATCGTCGGTGTCGCCGAAGTGCGCGATGTCTTCAAGGCTCCGAAGATCGGTGCGATCGCCGGTTGTATGGTCGTCGAAGGCACCATGTACCGCTCCAAGCGCATCCGCGTGCTGCGTGACAATGTGGTCATCTATGAAGGCGAGCTGGAGTCCCTGCGTCGCTTCAAGGATGACGTCAACGAAGTCCGCAACGGCATGGAATGTGGTATCGGCGTCAAGAACTACAACGACGTGCAGGTTGGCGACAAGATCGAGGTGTTCGACCAGATCCAGGTCGAGCGCACGCTCTGATAGCGCCCCTGCAAGGAGAGATCACGGATGCGTGAATACAGCCGTACTGACCGCGTGGCGGACCAGATCCAGCAAGAGCTCGCGCTGTTGATTCAGCGCGAGGTCAAGGACCCGCGCCTTGGCATGCTGACGGTCAGCGCCGCCAAGGTCAGCCGCGACCTGTCCTACTCCGATGTCTACGTGACCCTGCTGGGTGACGACAGCCCGGAACGCATCAAGGAGAACCTCGCCGTGCTCAAGCGCGCGGCAGGTTTCCTGCGCTCCCAGCTGGCGCGCACCATTCAGCTGCGTCATGTACCGGAACTGCGCTTCCATTACGATGAGAGCGTCGTTCGTGGCCATCACCTGTCCTCGCTGATCAACGATGCGGTCGCCGACGATCGCAGGCGCAGTGCAGAACGTGGTGATGACGACAGCGAAGACGGTGCCCCGGGCACCACGCCGGACGCCTGATGGGCCGTCGTCGTCGCGGCTTGCCGATCGATGGCGTACTGTTGCTGGACAAGCCCAAGGGCATGTCCAGCAACTATGCGCTTCAGAAGGCTCGTCGCCTCTACCAGGCGCAGAAGGCCGGTCATACCGGCACGCTCGACCCGATGGCGACCGGCTTGTTGCCGGTCTGCTTCGGGGAAGCGACCAAGTTCTCCTCGCATCTTCTTGAGGCAGACAAGGTCTATCGGGCACGGATCAAGTTTGGCCAGGTCACCGATACCGGTGATGCGGAAGGCACGGTGATTCGCGAGCGGGAGATTCCCGAGATTGCGCAGGCCGAGCTGGACGCGGTGCTGGACAGGTTCCGTGGCGAGATAGATCAGGTACCGCCGATGTACTCCGCGCTCAAGCACCAGGGACGTCCGCTCTACGAGCTGGCACGCCAGGGGGTTGAAATCGAGCGTGCAGTTCGTCGCGTTACCATCTACAATATGTCGCTTCTTGCGCGGCACTCCGATGGCATCGAGATCGAAGTGGCGGTCAGCAAGGGTACCTACATACGCAGTCTGGCCGAGGATATCGGCGAGGCGCTGGGCTGTGGAGCCCACCTCACGGCACTGCGTCGTCTCAAGACGGGCCCGTTCACGGGTGATGCCATGCTGGATTTCGAGCGCCTCGAGGCGCTGGCTGATCAGCAGGCACGTGAAGGCGTTCTGTTACCTGTCGACATCCTGCTCGATCATCTCCCGCGTCTCGACATCACTGCCGAGATGGCGCGGATGATCTTGCGTGGTCAGCAGGCCGAAACGACGACAGGGTCGCTGGAAGTGGATTCCCTGGCTCGTGTGTATCAGGACCAGCAGTTGCTCGGGCTGGTCCGGATTGCGGCGGAGGGCGTCATCGCTCCTCGCCGACTGCTCAGTTCTGCCGTTGAGGCGGCGGCTGGGTGAGCTGATTGCGGCCTCGCCGCAAGCCGCATGAAGACTGCAAATATGCGTGGTCTTCGACATTTCCAATCTATCAAGCATATTGCTTACTGGAGAGACAGATGGCACTTACCGCTGAGAAGAAGGCTGAGATCGTTTCCGAATTCGGCCGTGGCGAGAACGACACCGGTTCCCCGGAAGTTCAGGTTGCTCTGCTGAGCGCCAACATTGATGGCCTGCAGGGTCACTTCAAGGCCAACAAGCAGGATCACCACTCCCGTCGTGGTCTGATCCGCATGGTCAACCAGCGTCGCAAGCTGCTTGACTACCTCAAGCGCAAGGACTTCGAGCGTTACACCGCTCTGATCCAGCGTCTGGGTCTGCGTCGCTAATCAGCGATGTTGCCGCCATGTACTTCGGTGCATGGCGGGCCCCCGGTGGGCACAGGAAAACCGACACTGCCTGCGGGCGGTGTCGGTTTTTTTGTGCCTGATACCGAGGTGATCCGAGCTTCAGGACTGAGGTTCGACCCTCGCCGCAGCCCGCTTGTCGCGTGGGATCCACTCGCTTTTCATTGCCTGTGACGCGCTTTACCATGAGCGCTTGGCATCGATGACTATCAGATTAAAGGACATGCGCCGTGAACCCGGTAACGCACAGCTTCCAGTACGGTAATGACACCATCACCCTCGAGACCGGCCGCATCGCGCGTCAGGCGACCGGTAGCGTGATGGTGACCATGGGCAATACCTCGGTGTTGTGCACCGTGGTGGCCAAGGCGTCGCCGAAACCCGGCCAGTCCTTCTTTCCGTTGTCGGTCCACTATCAGGAGAAGGCCTACGCGGCGGGGCGTATCCCCGGCGGCTTCCTCAAGCGCGAAGGGCGTCCCACCGAGAAGGAAACCCTGACCTCACGCTTGATCGACCGTCCGATGCGCCCGCTGTTTCCCGAAGGCTTCATGAATGAGGTGCAGGTGGTCTGCACGGTGATGTCGGCGGAGCGCAATGTCGACCCGGACATCGCGGCACTGCTTGGCACCTCAGCAGCGCTTTGTATCTCCGGAGTACCCTTCGCTGGCCCCGTGGGCGCGGCGCGCGTCGGCTTCAGCGAGCAGCGCGGCTACTTCCTGAATCCCGGCTACAGCGAACTGGCGCATTCCGAGCTGGATATGGTGGTAGCGGGTACCGAGAAGGCCGTGCTGATGGTCGAGTCCGAGGCCCAGGAGCTGCTGGAAGACGAGATGCTCGGCGCCGTGCTCTATGGTCATCACGAGATGCAGAAAGCCATCACGGGGATCGAGACGTTCGCCGCCAAGGTCAATTGTCCCAAGTGGGCGTGGGTGCCGCAGAATCTCGACCGCGTGCTGGTCGAGGCGCTGGAGCAGAGCTTTGCCACCCAGATCGGTGATGCCTATCGCCTGAGTGACAAGATGGCGCGTCAGGACAGCCTGTCGGCGCTCAAGGCGCAGGCTATCGACCTGCTGGGCGCCGAGGATGATGCGCGCTTCAGTGTCGAGGCCGTCGCCACGGCCTTCGCGGCACTCGAGAAGCGTATCGTGCGTCAGCGCGTGATCGCGGGCGAGCCGCGTATCGATGGTCGTGATACGCGCACCGTGCGCCCGCTGGACCTGGCGGTGGGTGTGTTGCCCAAGGCGCATGGCTCGGCGCTGTTCACCCGTGGCGAGACCCAGGCGATCGCCACTGCCACCCTGGGGACCACGCGCGACTCACAGCTGATCGAAGGGCTGTCCGGCGAGAAGCAGGATCGCTTCATGCTGCACTACAACTTCCCGCCCTACTGCGTCGGCGAGACGGGCTTCATCGGTGCGCCCAAGCGGCGTGAGATCGGTCATGGGCGTCTGGCGCGTCGAGGCATCGAATCCATGCTGCCGTCGCTGCAGGCTTTCCCCTACGCTATCCGTGTCGTCTCCGAGATCACCGAATCCAATGGTTCGAGCTCGATGGCATCCGTATGTGGCGCCTCTCTTGCGCTGATGGACGCCGGTGTGCCGCTCAAGGCACCGGTCGCGGGTATCGCCATGGGGTTGGTCAAGGACGCCAATGGCGTCGCGATACTGACCGATATCCTCGGCGATGAGGACCACCTCGGCGACATGGACTTCAAGGTCGCGGGGACCGCGGAAGGCGTGACCGCGCTGCAGATGGACATCAAGATCGAAGGAATCGACGAGGAGATTCTTGAGCAGGCGCTGGAACAGGCCCTCGAGGCACGCCTGACCATCCTCGCGCAGATGAATGAGGTACTGGCCGCCAGTCGCCAGGAAGTCTCGGACAATGCCCCGGCGATGCTGTCGCTGAAGATCGCTCCCAACAAGGTGCGTGACGTGATCGGCAAGGGCGGCTCCACCATCCGCAAGATCTGTGAAGAGACCGGCGCCAATGTCGATCTCGACGACGATGGCAGCGTGCGCATCTATGCCGAGCACAAGGCGCAGGCACAGGCGGCTGCCAAATATGTCGAGGGCATCATTGCCGAGGCCGAGATCGGCAAGCTCTATGCCGGCAAGGTGGCGCGCATCGCCGACTTCGGTGCCTTCATCACCTTCATGCCGGGCACCGATGGCCTGCTGCACATCTCGCAGATCGTCGAGGAGCGCGTCAATGACGTACGTGACTATCTCAACGAAGGCGATGAGGTGGTGGTCAAGGTGCTCGACATCGACAACCGCAATCGCGTCAAGCTGTCGCTGAAAGAGATCAGCGAAGAAGAGAAGGCGGCCTTTGCCGCTGCTCAGGCTGAAGAGGCCGCCGCTCAGGACTGACAGATCGTCGCGGATCGTCCCCGCCCCGGTCTTGCCTGCTCTGCTTGAGAGGCGCACCTTCCCTTCCGGGCAAGAGAAAGCCCCCGCCGGGTCACTGGCGGGGGCTTTTGCATATCTCCCTGCTCGAGATTGCGCGAGCGGCGGGAGCTCAGGCGGTCGGCAGGTGTGAGCGATCAGCTGCGCTCGATGGCCAGCGCGACACCCTGACCGCCACCGATGCACAGGGTCGCCAGACCCTTCTTGGCATCACGCTCGATCATCTCGTGCACCAGCGAGACCAGCACACGGCAGCCGGAGGCACCGATCGGGTGGCCGAGGGCAATGGCGCCGCCATTGACGTTGACCTTGTCGACATCCCAGCCCAGCTCCTTATTGACCGACAGGGCCTGGGCGGCGAAGGCTTCGTTGGCTTCGATCAGGTCGAGGTCTTCCAGGCTCCAGCCGGCCTTCTTGAGGCACAGGCGAGTCGCCGGTGCCGGGCCGATGCCCATGATCTTCGGATCAACACCCGCGTTGGAGTAGGCCTTGATGGTCGCCAGCGGCGTCAGACCCAGCTCGCGTGCCTTGTCGGCGGAGCACAGCATGACCACGGCAGCGCCGTCGTTGAGCGCCGAGGCATTGCCGGCGGTGACGGTGCCGTCCTTCTTGAAGGCCGGGCGCATGCCAGCGAGTTTCTCGGCCGTGGTGCCGGCGCGCGGGTTCTCGTCGGTATCGAACACGATCGGGTCGCCCTTGCGCTGCGGAATCTCGACCGGGACGATCTGGCCCTTGAAGCGGCCAGCTTCGATGGCTGCGCAGGCTTTCTGCTGAGAGGCGGCCGCGAAGGCGTCCTGGGCTTCACGGGTGATCTCGTATTTCTCGGCCAGATTCTCGGCGGTGATGCCCATGTGGATGTCATTGAAGGCATCCCACAGACCGTCGTGAACCATGGAATCGATCGCCTTCCAGTCGCCCATGCGCTTGCCGTTACGCGAGTTGGGCAACACGTGCGGAGACAGGGACATGTTTTCCTGACCGCCCGCCAGAATCAGCTCGGCATCGCCGCAACGGATGGCCTGGGTGGCCAGGTGCAGCGCCTTGAGGCCAGACCCGCAGACCTTGTTGATGGTCATGGCGGGCACGCCTTCCGGCAAGCCTGCCTTGATGACCGCCTGACGTGCCGGGTTCTGACCGCATCCTGCTGTCAGCACCTGGCCCAGAAGCACTTCATCGACCTGATCGCCACTGACGCCCGTGCTGGCGAGGATATCCTTGATGACATGTGCGCCGAGATCCGCGGCGGAAATGCCAGCCAGGCTGCCACCGAAGGCGCCTACGGCGGTACGACGGGCTGCTACGATCACCACATCCTGCATCTGAACGCTCCTGTTCTCTTGCGAGACTGTCTGAGTCAATTGGCTGCGACTATGGCCATGCCATCAAGCGGGCGAGGCGCAGTCCTGCTGAGGTGAGATTCCAGCATAAGGCAGTTTTGTGCGGTGCGGCAATCGCCAAAGGGCATCTCCAGTGTCAGCCTTTAGCCATACGTATTGGTTGCCCAGACGGCACGACGCCAGCGCTGCGGACAAGCAGGGCTGGCGTCGTGTTGGAGCGCTCGCGGCAGGCTCGAGGCCTGAATCATCAGCCCTCCGGGCGTAGAGCAGCAGGCAGCAAGGCGTGCTCAGGCCATCTGGACCGGGATGGCATTGGCTGTATGGCTGACCTCGTTGCCTTCCATCAGGTAGACCATGGAGGGCTTGTGCGCGTCCAGTTCGCTCTCGGCATAGTTGGCGAAGGCGCAGATGATCACGCGGTCGCCGACGTCGGCCTGGTGGGCTGCGGCGCCGTTCACCGAAATGATTTTCGAGCCTTCTTCGCCGCGAATGGCGTAGGTGGTGAAGCGCTTGCCGTTGTCCACGTTATAGATCTGGATCTGTTCGTACTCACGAATGCCTGCCATGTCGAGCAGGTCGCCATCGATGGCGCAGGAGCCCTCGTAGTTGAGGACGGCGTGAGTCACGCGGGCCATGTGCAGCTTGGCCTTGAGCATGATGGCTTGCATCAGGATGTCTCCAGTTGAGCGCCGCCGGGCGCAGATCTAGGCCCTGGGGTCAGGGCCATGGCGCGCATGGCGTGGCGGACAGTGCCACGCCAGGGTGCAAGGCGGCGCAGTCTAATCAGGCATCAGGCCACCGGCAAGGCGACCTTCAGGTTATCGAGCAGGCGTGTACGGCCCAGGTGTGCGGCGACCAGAATCACCGCCTCGCGCGTGTCATCCTCGACTGGCCCCAGGTCAACCGCGCGGCGCAGTTCGAGGTAGTCCGGCTTGAAGCCGCTCTCGCTGATGACGGCCAGGGCCTCGCGTAGCGCCACATCGCGTGCCACGCCCTGCTCAAGACGAGCTTTCAGGGCATCGAGGCACTGCTTGAGACGCGGCGCGATGGCGCGCTCCTGCTCACTCAGGTAGCCGTTGCGTGATGACAGCGCCAGACCATCCTCTGCACGCACGATGGGCACACCGATGATCTCGATGCCGAAATGCAGGTCGCGGTTGAGTTTGCGGATCACTGCCAGCTGCTGGAAGTCCTTCTCGCCGAAACAGGCGACTTCAGGGCGTACCAGATTGAACAGGATGCTGACGACGGTGGCGACGCCATCGAAGTGCCCCGGACGGTTGCCGCCGCACAGGCCTTCGGAAACGCCCGGCACCTGCACGTTGCACAGTCCGTCGCGACCCGTGGGGTAGAGTTCCGCCGTCGAGGGGGCAAACAGCAGGTCACATCCTTCGGCGGCCAGCGCATTCTTGTCGGCCTCGAGAGTGCGCGGATAACTGTCGAGGTCTTCGCCGGGGCCGAACTGCAGCGGGTTGACGAAGATGCTCGCGACGACCATGTCGGCGTGGCGGCGCGCTTCACGGACCAGCGACAGGTGGCCGGCATGCAGATTGCCCATGGTCGGCACCAGGGCGATACGCAGGCCATCGCGGCGTGCCTGGGCGAGTTGCTCGCGCAGGGCGTTGATCTGGGAGACGGTTTTCATCAGAAGCCGTGCTCCGGCGCCGGGAAGCTGCGCGTCTTGACCGCCTGGTGGTAGGCGGCGAAGGCCTCCTGCACGCTGCCGGCATCGCTCATGAAATTCTTGACGAAGCGCGGCTTGCGCCCGGGCGTCAGGTCGAGCATGTCGTGCATGACCAGGATCTGGCCATCGACGTCCACGCCGGCACCGATGCCGATCACCGGCACCTCGACGGCATCACGAATGCGCGCGGCCAGCTCGGACGGCACGCATTCGAGCAGGATGATGGCAGCACCTGCGGCTTCCAGCGTGCGGGCATCGGCGATGATCTGCTCGGCGCGGGCCTCGTCGCGACCCTGTACCTTGTAGCCGCCGAAGGCATGCACGTGCTGTGGCGTCAGGCCCATGTGCACGCAGACCGGTACACCACGCTGGACGAGCGCGGTGACGGCATCGGCCAGCCAGGCTTCGCCTTCGACCTTGACCATCTCGGCACCGGCACGCATCAGACGCGCCGCATGATCGAGCAGGATGTCGGTGCTGGCATTGCTCATGAAGGGCAGGTCGGCCATCAGCAGGCTGCCTTGCTTGCCACGTGCCACGGCGGCGGTGTGGTAGCAGATGTCATCGATGGTGACGGGCAGGGTGCTGGTATGGCCCTGCAGGACCATGCCGAGAGAGTCGCCGACCAGCAGCACTTCAATGCCGGCATCGCTGGCAAGATGAGCAAAGGTGGCATCGTAGGCGGTGAGGCAACTGAACGTCTCACCATCGGCCTTGAGGCGGCGCAGGGTGCTCAGGGTGACGTTTTTCATCGGGACGCTTACTCGTTGCGGCGCGTATGACGCGGCTGCCCGTGGCGTCGAGCAGCCGCGATCGCGGGAAGGCCGCCGAGGGCGGACTGCGAGCGACACGGGCCGGTGTTACCAGAAAGTGTTACCGCACAGGCCAAAGTGGGCACGACGGTAACAAGATGGCGAAACTCTACTCCTGAGGTCCGAGGGGGAGCAAGTCATCGCCCTCAACTCGAGACGCCAGTGTTTCAAGATTCTCCTCGCCCAGCACGCTGAGGCGCTGCGGGCCCAGCAGGTCAGCCAACGGACGCATCACGAAACCACGTTTGAGCATTTCGCGATGGGGCACGACGAGACGCGGCGTCGAGATCCTGCTGTCATTGTAGAGCAGCAGGTCAAGATCCAGTGTGCGGGGGCCCCAGTGACGCAACCGCACGCGACGATGCTGCTGTTCAAGAGCTTGCAGTTGATCTAGCAGGGCGAGGGGGGACAGGCGGGTCGTTAGCTCGGCAACGGCGTTGACGAAGTCGGGCTGGTCCTGCGGGCCGACCGGCTTGCTGGCATACAGGCGAGAATGTCGCGTGCAGCGGGTCAGCGGCAGCCGGTCGAGAGCCTCAAGCGCGCGCTCCAGTTGAGCGCGCGGATCGTCAAGATTGGCACCGAGGCCAATCAAGGCTGTCGAAATCATGCACAGTTCCTGCGTGGAGACGGCAGTGGCTCAGGCGAGCCACTGCTCAGCCCTGGCCGCGACCATTGCGCCGACGTTTGCCGCGACGCTTGGTGCCGGCCGGCTTGCTGCCGGCGGGGCCTTCATCGGAGACACCTTCGATCATCGTGACCTGGGTGCGAGCATCGACTTCCTGGAAGTCGGTCCACCACTTGCCCAGCCCCGGCTTCACTTCGCCGGCGAATTCGCGCAGCAGCAGGAAGTCGTAGGCGGCGCGGAAGCGAGGATGCTCGCGGGTCTGGAAGGCGCGTTTGCCACGGCGACGCGGCAACTTGGCCTGCATATCCCAGATCTCGCGCATCGGAATGCTGAAGCGCTTCGGGATCGAGGTGTGGTTGAGCTGGCGAGCGATCGCCTGCTGGGCCGCCTGGTGGGCTGCCGGAATGTCGGGCATGCCACTGGCGATCAGCTGATCGGTACGCGCCTTGACGCCCGGCCACAGCAGGGCGGCATACAGGAAGGCCGGCGTGACCGGCTTGTCTTCGCGGATGCGGTCGTCCGTGCTGGCCAGTGCCTTCTCGATCAGCGGCATGGACCAGTGATAATGCGCGAAACTCTCTTCCGTCTCGGGGAACAGCATCTGGAACAGCCCAAACTCACGCAGGAGATGGAAGGTTTCCAGTGCATAGCCGGACATGAACAGCTTGAGCACTTCCTCGAACATGCGCGCCGGCGGAATCTGCAGCAGCAGCGGGGCCAGTTCGTACATCGGTTCGGCCGTGGCCTCCTCGATGTCGAAGTCCAGTTTGCCGGCGAAGCGGACGGCACGCAGCATGCGCACCGGGTCTTCGCGATAGCGTGTTTCCGGATCTCCGATCAGGCGAATCATGCGCGCTTCGATATCGCGTACGCCATTGGCCCAGTCGTGGATCGTGAAATCGGACACGTCGTAATAGAGGGCATTGATCGTGAAGTCGCGGCGCAGCGCGTCCTCCTCGATGGAGCCAAAGACGTTGTCGCGCAACAACATGCCGTCTTCCGACTGCTGGGTATGCTGGCTGGGCGTGCTATCGGCCGGCTTGCCGCGGAAGGTGGTGACCTCGATCACCTCACGACCGAAGCGCACGTGCACGATACGGAAACGACGGCCGATGATGCGGGCATTGCGGAACAGCTCGCGGACCTGTTCCGGCGTGGCATTGGTGGCCACGTCGAAGTCCTTGGGGCGTTGTCCGAGCAGGGCATCACGGATACAGCCACCGACCAGATAGGCCTGATATCCACCGCTTTGCAGACGATAGAGTACCTTCAGCGCATTCTCGCTGAGCTGGCGGCGGGACACGGGATGCTCATCCCGCGGTATCACACGCAGGCTGGGCAATGGAGCCGCGGGCGCGTCAGTTGCATTGAAAAGCGTCTTCAAGCGGTCACCGGGGCGTTGTAGAAAGCGGGTAAATCCTTTGAGCATGCAGCGATTCGACTCGTGCGTGGCAGGCCGCCCAGTGTAGCCGAGGGCAGATACCTTGGCAAAGCGCCGGTCTGCCATCCAGGGGCCGACTCTGCACTTCAAGGCGTCTGACGAGGCAAGAATCACCTCTCAGACAAGGAAAAAGGGAGACCGATCACTCGGTCTCCCTTGCAGGTAGGGTACACGCATCCTTGAGCGGATGTTCTTTTTCGTGATGGCGCATCGCCCTGAATACGCACCACAGTCACAAATCAATGCAGACAGATCCTTCGTGTTGCAGATCATGTTGTTGTTGTCTGGCTGTCTGTTCGGTGACCATCTCGTATTCAAAACAATCTTCCATTCACCGACGGCTGAATAGCCTCCCCCCGCGAGTTGTTGTTGTTTCGGGGGTGATCCGGGGTCGAGCCTGTTGTTCTTGTTGGTGCTCGAGGCCGGATTCGTCGCGTCCTGGTCAGTAGATTCCGGACTGCCGATATCTTGTTGTTATTGGATCGGCGGATGATGAACTGCGGCCTTTTGTTCTTGTTTTGGCTCTTGCCTGCCACCACTCATGCAGTGAGGCATGCGGTTCATCATCAATGTCACGCGCTCGACGGGTATTGTTCTTGTTGATGTCGAGGGTTTTCGAAGCATTGCGCGTTCTTGTTGTTGTTGGGCGCGCTTCGTATTTCCGGTTGTTCTTTTTCTTGACCGTGATGTTGCATCGGATGTGCCACAGCTTAAAAAAAACCAGTAATTCAGTCATTTAGACATAGGTCGCTGAGACGTGAGGTGTAGAGAAGCGCGAGGTGTTACCTGACGTGGCCATTGGTGCGCTGGATGGGGTCATGATTTGGGGTCGATGGTAACAATTGGTGCGAAGGTCTAACGAAGTGCCTTGCAAGCTAATGATTGAGCTGGGTTTTTTTCGAGTCTTTCGACACTAAAGTCTAGCGCTGCCATCGATGATGCGGGGGTCTATGGCAGGCAAGGTGGCGCCGCAGGCGGGTTGCTCGCCCGGGAAGGCACCTGCATGGTGCAGTGACTTCAGCGCAGTGACTTCTGTGCGCCAGCGTCAGTGCTCCAGTGCCGCTCAAGCTTCATCACGCCAATGTCAGTTTGCGGGAGAGCTGCGGCGGCCCTTGCGGCGTGGAATGCCCAGGCGCTGACGCCGCTCCCAGAGGTTCTTGCGACTGATGCCGAGGCGGCGCGCGAGCTCGGTCTCGCTCATGTGGTCCTGATGCTCGAGCACGAAGTGCTGGAAGTAGTCCTCCAGCGAGAGGTCTTCCTCCTCACCGGCATCGCCGATCACCGAGAGGCCGCTGCGCGGGGTGTCCGCAGGCGGTGGCAGGCCCGTGCCCTGCTGGCCGGCCGCGGGCTGACCTGTGACAGGCGCGGAAGTCGTTTCGGGGCTTGAGCCACTGGCGGCGCCTTTCACTGCGCCTTTCGCCGCTCCTTTGCTCGCTGTCTTGGGCACCTGAACACTGGAGGGCGCCGAGTCGGCTGTTGCGGCGGCGGGCGCTGCTTGAAGCGGCTGCCCTGAGGGCGTGCGCAGGCCGAGGTCCTCAGGGGCGATGATGCGACGCTCCGCCAGAATGACGCCCCGCTCGAGGGCGTTTTCCAGCTCACGGACATTGCCGGGCCAGGCGTAGTGATGGATTTCCTGGCGCGCCCGCTGGGAGAGTCGCATGCCATCGCGTCCATGCTTGCGGGCGATGCCGGCCAGCAGATGCTCGGCCAGTTCCAGCACGTCATCTCCACGCTCACGCAGGGGCGGCAGGTCGATCTCCATCACGTTCAAGCGGTAATAGAGGTCGAGGCGGAACTCGCCGCTGGCCGAGAGCTGATGCAGGTTGCGGTGGGTCGCAGCGATGAGGCGAATGTCGACGTAGCGGGTCTCGATGGCCCCCACGCGGCGAATCTCGCCCTCCTGCAGCACCCGCAGCAGGCGTGCCTGGGCATCCAGCGGCAGTTCACCGATCTCATCCAGAAACAGTGTGCCGCCATCGGCGGCTTCGATCAGGCCTGTGCGCGAGCTGGTGGCGCCGGTGAAGGCACCTTTTTCATGGCCGAACAACTCGGACTCGATCAACGTCTCGGGAATGGCGGCGCAGTTGACGCAGATCAGCGGCGCCTGATGGCGTTCGCTCTGGCGGTGAATGGCGCGCGCGACCAGCTCCTTGCCGGTGCCGGACTCACCCAGCACCAGCACGGTGACATCGGCGGGCGCTACCTTGCGAATGCGGGTATAGACCTGTTGCATGGCGCGACAATGGCCAATCATCTCCACCGGCTTGTTGGTCGTGCCAGCATGCGCCTGGGGCGGAGGCGGCGCAGCACTCGGCGCCCCCAGGCGTGGCAGAGACAGCGCATCTCGCACGCTGCGCGCGAAGGCCTGCTGGTCAAACGGCTTGGGAAGATAGTCGGCTGCCCCCGCCTTCAGGCAGCCGATGGCGGCATGCAGGCTGGGGTCGTCGGCCAGCAGCAGCACGGGTGTTGGCCGGCTGGCACGCAGGATCGGGTCGGCATGGTCTCCGGCCAGTTCGCTGTCGCAGATCACCAGCGCGAAGTCGGCCGGGTGCTGCAGACGGGCATCCTCCAGGCCGCTGGCCTGCACCACGTCGTGACCCTCGCGCTCCAGCAGATGCTGCAGCGTGTTGCGCGAAGCACCTTCCTTTTCGACGATCAGAATCCGGGCCATGGGGTGATGTCGCTCGCCTGAGGGTGTGCATGAGGGGATGGCTGTCGCTCGAGTCTGTCCTGTTCCCACAGGGGTGGCAATCCGACAATCGTGGCTGTTGTCAGGCGTTCCGACTGTATGGCGTATCTGGTCTCGGCCGCCCTCAGCTGCCTTCATCAGTCCTTGTCATTGGAACAGTGGCTGCACTGAGTGACGGCGCGGTGCCGACCGCCGCAAGTGACCAGCGAGGAGTGGCGTGGGCGAGTTGCTCAGCGGGGCTGGCGGTCGCCAGTTCGGGCGGCGGCGCCTGACCGAGCAGTGTCAGGGTATGGTGCAGCAGCGTTCGAATCGCGCTGGCGTCTTCCGGCAGGGCCGGCGCCAGGTTCTGCTTGGAGAGCTTCTGGCCATTGTCGGCCCTGATCAGCGGCAGGTGCGTCAGGCGTGGCATCGGCAGGTCGAGCGCGGACTGCAGCAGACGTTGCCAGGGGCTGTTGTCGAGCAGATCGAGCCCGCGTACGACATCGGTGATGCCCTGCTCGGCATCATCCACCACCACGGCCAGCTGATAGGCCCACAGGCCATCGCGTCGCTTGAGCACCACGTCGCCTAGCGTGACAAGATCCAGCTGGACCGCGCCCTGCAGGCGGTCCTGCCAGCCAGCGATGGCCCGGGAGCCGCCGAAGCGCTCTGCCGCGCGCACGTCCAGCCGCCAGGCATGCTCGCCCTCGGGCGGTTCGGTCCGCTCACGGCACCAACCGGGGTAGATGGCGTGCTCGCGCCACTGCTTGCGCGAGCAGTCACACGGGTAGGCGATGCCACTGGCCTTCAGTTGTTCCAGTGCATCGGCGTAGGCGGCGTGACGCTGGCTCTGATAGCGGAGCTCACCATCCCGCTGAAGACCGAAGGCATCCAGCTGGCGCAGGATGGTATCGGCGCTCCCGGCGGGGCAGCGCGGTGGGTCGATATCCTCGATACGCACCAGCCACTCGCCGCCGTGATGGCGGGCATCGAGATAGCTGGCGACGGCAGCCAGAAGTGAGCCCGCGTGCAGCGGACCGGAAGGGGTGGGGGCAAAGCGGCCACGGTAGGCGGTAGGCATGTGGGCTCCGTCATCCTTCGTGGTAGGGGATTCGCAGGCAGCAGGGCCTGAACGCATACGGGCACCGCTCCGAGGAGGGTGCCCGTATGGGGGATGAGGGCGACGGCCTGACGTCGCTTCATCGACAGCAGGGCTTAGCGGCCCAGCTGCTTTTCCTTCAGCTCGGCCAGTGTCTTGCAGTCGACACACTGGGTAGCGGTCGGACGTGCTTCCAGACGGCGAATACCGATCTCGATGCCACAGGACTCGCAGAAGCCGTAGTCGTCCTCATCGATGTTCTCGATGGTCTCGTTGATCTTCTTCAGCAGCTTGCGTTCGCGATCACGTGTTCTCAGCTCGAGGCTGAAGCCTTCTTCCTGAGTGGCACGGTCTGCAGGGTCCGCGTAATTGTTGGCATCTTCCTGCAGGTGACGCACGGTGCGATCGACCTCTTCCATCAGCTCCTGTTTCCACTCCATCAGGATCTGGCGGAAGTGCGCTAGCTGCTTCTCGTTCATGTACTCTTCACCCGCTGCCGGCTCATACGGGGTGAATTTCTTAAGCGCTTCCGGCTTGGTTTCAGCTAATGGCATGGGACCGCCTCATTCCGCAAGTGACTTGGGCCGTCGACAGTCTGTTGCACTGCCTCCTTGGCCACGGCGAGGGGGCTGTCCTGACTGCTGCCCTCGCGAGAAGATCAGCTTATTTAGCGTAAAAGTGACAAGTTTGCAACCGATCTCCGACGATAGTTTGTAGCGGGCAATGGTCAAGTGCGTGCCGGCAAACACCGATTTGCCTGCACGAAGGGGCTGGGAATGGGCCTTGGCAGGCGCCTAGAATGAAGCTCCCACCCTGAGGAGTGTTGTCATGCAGTTTGCCCGTCGTCTTGAATCCGTTGCCGCCTTTCGTGTGATGACGTTGCTGGAAGCCGCCCAGGCGCGCGAGGCCGCGGGCCATGACGTCATCCATCTGGAAGTGGGCGAGCCCGACTTCCCGACCCCCGCGCCGGTGATCACCGCCGGGCAGGCAGCATTGGCGGCCGGTCAGACGCGCTACACCCCTGCCTGTGGCCTGCCGGCTCTGCGCGAGGCCATCGCGGCTGACTATCAGCGTCGTCACGGCGTCACGGTCTCTCCCTCCCGTATCATCATCACGCCCGGCGCCTCCGGTGCCCTGCTGCTGGCCACGCTGTTGTGCGCCGAGCGTGGCGACAGCGTATTGATGGCTGACCCGACCTACCCCTGCAATCGTCACTTCATGGGCCTGGTGGATGCCCAGCTGGACGTGGTGCCCGTCAGTGCCGCGAGTGGCTGGCAGCTGACCGCCGAGCTTGCTGATGATTTCTGGCGCGAGAACACGCGGGCCGTGATGGTGGCATCGCCCTCCAACCCCACCGGACACGTGCTGTCGCCCGAGGAATTGAAGGCGCTGGGCGAGCTGTGCCAGTCGCGAGATGCCCACCTGCTGGTGGATGAGATCTATCAGGGGCTTACCTATGGCGTGCCTGCGCACACCGCACTGGCGGAGTGCCCGGACGCCTTCGTCATCAACAGCTTCTCCAAATACTTCGGCATGACGGGCTGGCGGCTAGGCTGGTTGGTGGCACCGGAAGCCGCGGTCGAGCCACTGTCACGCCTGGCGCAGAATGTCTTCCTGGCCGCGTCGACTCCTGCACAGCATGCGGCGCTGGCGGCCTTCACCCCGGAATGCGAAACAGAGCTCGAGCGTCGTCGGCAGGTACTCGAAGCCCGTCGTGGCGTGCTGCTGGACGGGCTAGAGCGCCTGGGGCTGGCGCCGTCGGTGCCGCCGCAGGGTGCCTTCTACGTCTGGCTGGATATCTCGCATCTGAGTGATGACAGCGAGGCCTTCTGCCGCGCACTGCTGGAAGAAGAGAATGTCGCCATCACGCCGGGTACGGACTTCGCGCTGGCCGAAGGGCGTCGCCATGTGCGTATCGCCTTTACCGCCGATAAGGCGCGTCTGCGTGAAGCCCTGGCCCGCATGGAGCGCTTTCTTGAGCGACGTGCCACCCGGGCGGGAGTGTCGGCTTGATGGTGCTTGAGGGGCTGCATCGTGGTCGCCTGATCCGTCGCTACAAGCGCTTCTTCGCCGAGGTGGAGCTGCTTGAGGGTGAGCGGGCGGGTGAGGTGGTGACGGCGCATTGCCCGAATACCGGCTCAATGCGCGCGGTGTGCGTCGAAGGTTGTGAGGTATGGCTGTCACCGTCCGACAATCCCAGGCGCAAGCTCGCCTGGACCTGGGAGCTGATTCGCCTGCCGCTGGATCCGCCCGGCGCTGACGGTCGGCGTGAGGCCTTGGTGGCGGTGCACACCGGACGTGCCAATGCCCATGTCGAGGCGGCGCTGCAGCAGGCCAGCGTCAGCGCGCTGCACGACATGAGGCTCGCCGACTTTGCGCGCCTCAAGCGCGAGTCACGTGTCGAGGTCCTGCTGCCGGGAAATGACACGCCGGAGCGCTCGCGGCTCGATTTCCAGATGTGGCCAAAGGAGGAGGGCGCGGCCTCGATCTATCTGGAGGTCAAGCAACTGACACTGCGCGAAGCTGACGGTCACGGCTATTTCCCGGACTCGGTGAGTACGCGTGCCCAGCGTCATCTGGCCAGCCTCGCGGCGCTGGTCGCAGCAGGTCACCGTTGCGTGCTGGTGTTCTGCGTCGCCCATGACGGGATCGAGGATGTCGCACCGGCGGCGCATCTCGACCCGGCCTATGCGCAGGCCTTTGCCCGGGCGCAGGCCGCCGGTGTCGAGGTAGTGGCGCTGGGCATGCAGATCACCCTCGAAGAGTATTTCTCGGATGCGAGCCAGCCACTGTGGCGAGCAAGACTAGGCCTTGCGCGCGCGCTGCCACTGCATGACGTGCGCTTTGCTGGCTGATCAGGTCGCTGGCGCTCAGCCTGTCAGTCAGCGCTCATGTCTCTTTCCTTCATTTCCCCCTCGTGTCTCCACCGCTGCCTGCGGCCTCCCACAGCAGCAACAGGGCTGGCGAGGCGTCGTTGTGCACCAGCTCAACGTCTAGCGCCGTCAATCGTTGGCCGAGGCAGGGGCCGCTGATGCAAGTGCCGTGATGCGGTTCGAAACAGGCCTGATGGCGGTGGCAGAGTATCAAGCCGCCGGTCGCGTCCATGTAGGGATCGTCAGTCTCGTCCTCGGTCAGCATTCGGCTGCCCTGGTGTGGGCAGTAGTCGAGGAAGGCGCGCGGGCCATCGGGCTGCATCACCAGCAGGGCCGAGCGGCCATCATCGAGTGTCAATGGCATGCTGCGGCCGACGGACAGTGATGGCAGCGGCAGTCTCAAGCACAGCCTGGATGAAGGCCCTTGGGGGAGTGTTGGTGGCCTTTCGGACATGAGGGGGCTCGCATCAGGTATCATGGCAGCGTTGGCACGCTCTCTTGTGGTCTTTTACCGTGTCTTGCCGCTTCCTTCCATGCCGAGTCATCTTCATGTCGCTATTTCGCCGCTCGATCACTTCCAGCTTCCGCTCCAGCAACGAATCCGGGACACCTGAACACACGGCCGGGGTGAGCCGTCGCCAGTTGCTGGCCGGCATGGCCGTTTCGGCGGGCGGGCTTAGCGTGCTGGGCTCGGCACTGGGCAGCCCGCTCGTACAGGCCGCTCTGCCGGCCAGCGGGCCGTTGCCCCCGCTGCCGGCCTGGCATGATCCCGAGGCGTCCCACCCGTTGCTGGGCAGCATTCTGGTCGCGGAGGGCAATCGTCGTCTATCGCCAGCGGCGCTGGTCGATTGGAGCCAGGCGCACTCGATGGTGCTGCTGGGCGAGCATCACGACAATCCGGATCATCACCAGCTGGAACGCTGGTTGATCGATGCGCTGGCCGTGCGGCGACAGTTGGGTGGTGTGGCGCTGGAGATGCTGGACACGACCCAGGATGCCGCCTTGTCGCTGGCCAATCGCACCTCGCTTGCTGTCGCGGGATTGCCGGATGATGAGCTCCAGCAGTTGCTGGCCTGGAATGCGCGCTGGCCCTTCACCGACTACGCCCCCCTGCTGCGCGGAGCGCTGGACAGTGGTGCGCCACTGGCGTCTGCTAGCCTGTCGGCGGCACAGCTGGAGGCCAGCATGGCACCGGGGCAGTCGCCGTTGGCACTGCCGGAAGCGGTCCTGCGCCTGCAGCGTGAGGCACTGGATGAAGGCCATTGCGGCCTGCTGGGTGCAGAGCGCCTGGACGCGATGCTGCGTGCGCAGTTGGCGCGGGATCAGCAGATGGCAGAACGCCTTGAGGGCCTGTCGGCCGACGGTGCCACCAGCTTGCTGGTGTGTGGCTCCGGCCATGCCCGTCGCGATATCGGCGTGCCGCGCTGGCTGGATGGCAGCACGCTGTCCGTAGCGCTGATGCCGGTCGCCTGGGATGACGCGGGCCAGCCGCTGACGCATCTCACCGATTATCTGCCGGAAAGCGCCGGTGCGGCGCCGGCCTATGATCTGGTGTGGTTCACGCCGGCGACGGCGCCCGTCGTCGACGCCTGTGAAGGACTGAGCGAAACGCTGCAGGCGACCGTCAGCTAGAGGCCAGCCAGGTCTCGGGCCTCTGCAATCCATGAGCCGTCTGAATCCTCGGCATGAAAAAAGGCACCTCTTGGAGGTGCCTTTTTCGTTGGTGCGACGTGGGTGACGCGACCTGAAGAGCGACGCGATCAGGCGTTCTTGAGATCCGGTACGCTGTCAGCACGACGGCGCGCTGCCTTCTGCGGCGTCTCGTCATGCTGGGCGTCGCCACGTGCGTTCTCACCACTGTCATTGCTGCCGGCCTGCTCACGGAAGCGGTCTTCGATATAGGTGATGCGCGTGCGGCCGTGGGGCACCGGCTTGAAGTCGGCATCGACGCTGACCAGCACGATGCGGTCGATGGTCAGGATGCGCTCGCGGGTGATCTTGTTGCGGATCTCGACGCACAGCGAGATCGAGGTACGACCGAAGGCGCTGGCGGTGATGCCCAATTCGATGATGTCGCCCTGACGCGCGCTGGAGACGAAGTTGATCTCCGACATGAACTTGGTGACCACGCGCGAGGTGCCCAGCTGGACGATGGCGTAGATGGCCGCTTCCTCATCGATCCAGGCCAGCAGACGTCCACCGAACAGGGTGCCGTTGGGGTTGAGGTCTTCGGGCTTGACCCACTTGCGGGTATGGAAGTTCATGCACTCTCTCCTCGGGATGCCGGCGCACCTCACCGGAAGTGCGTGCCGTGATCCTCAGCTGCGTTTACCCCGAAAGTATATAGACTTTAGTTGCGACTGTCTGTGCATGGCTCGGATAGCGCAGCGCTATCGTGGCGCGGAAGAATTGCTGGCGTCATGACGCGAAACGGCCAACAGGAGTGTCCTGTCGGCCGTTTCCTTGCGGGGCCTGGCGCTTGGTCCAAGGAGATTGCTGTAGGGCGCCTGAACTCAGCGCTGGTCGGGCGGGCAGTTGTCGCGGCAGACGCGGAAGATGGCCACTTCCCCGAACAGATTCGGCCACCAGGTCGCCGCCGGGTGCGGCTCGTGATCACCATTGCCGACCGCGCGGTCGATGATCTTGAGGCCCTGGGCGCGACACAGGCGCTCGAAGTCCGCGAAGGTCGACAGGTGGATGTTCGGCGTGTCGTACCAGGCGTGAGGCAGCGACTTGGAGACCGGCATGCGGCCCTTCATGCCCAGGTGCAGGCGGTGACGCCAGTAGGCGAAGTTGGGGAAGGTGATGATGGCCTCACGCGAGACGCGCATCATCTCCTCCAGCGCACGGTCCGGGCGACGCAGTACCTGCAATGCCTGGGACATCACCACGCGATCGAAGGTGTCATCGGCGAAGTTGGCCAGGCCGTCATCGACATTCTGCTCGATGACGTTCACGCCACGGGCGACACAGGCGCTGATGTTGTCGGGGTCGATCTCCAGGCCATAGCCGAAGACCTGCTTGGTCTCCTTGAGGGAGGCCAGCAGGGTGCCGTCACCGCAGGCGAGGTCCAGCACGCGCGCGCCTTCGGGAATCCAGTCATGAATCTGGGCGAGGTCGTTACGCATGGCTGGTCTCCCTGGTGCTCGGCTTTTGCGTGGCTTTGGCGCCACAGGCGTGGTCGTAAGCGCGAGTCAGGAAGTTGCCCAGCACCGTCTGGTAGCGTTCGCCCGGCAGCAGGAAGGCATCATGTCCGTGCGGCGAGTCGATGTTGGCGTAGCTGACCGACTTGCCGGCATGGATCATGGCGTTGACCAGCTCGCGCGAGCGTGACGGCGCGAAGCGCCAGTCGGTGGTGAAGCTGACCACCAGTACCGGGCAGCTGATCGGCGCCATGGCCGCGGACAGGTCATCGCCTGCCGTGGCGGCAGGGTCGAAGTAGTCGAGCGCCTTGGTCATCAGCAGGTAGGTATTGGCATCGAAGGCGGTGGAGAAGGTATCGCCCTGGTGGCGCAGATAGCTCTCGACCTGGAAGTCGACGTCGTAACCGAAGTTGAGGCGGTCCTGACGCAGGTCACGCCCGAACTTGGTACCCATCGAATGCTCGGAAAGATAGGTGATATGACCGACCATGCGCGCCAGCTTGAGGCCGCGCTTGGGCACGGCATCGATACGCGAGTACCAGCCGTCATGGAATTCCGGGTCAGAGCGAATCGCCTGACGCGCGACTTCATTGAAGGCGATGTTCTGTGCCGAGAGTTTCGGCGTACAAGCGATGATGGCGACGTGACCGACGCGATCAGGGTGGTCCATCACCCACTGCAGCGCCTGCATGCCACCCAGCGAGCCACCGACCACCGCCGCGAAGCGGGTGATGCCGAGAGACTCGGCGAGGCGCTTCTGGCTCTCGACCCAGTCCGGCACGGTCACCAATGGGAAGTCAGGCCCCCATTGCTCGCCCGTTTCCGGGTTGATCGAGGTCGGGCCGGTACTGCCGTGGCAGCCGCCGATGTTGTTCAGCGCGATCACGAAGAAGCTCGAGGTATCAATGGGCTTGCCGGGGCCGATGTAGTCGTCCCACCAGCCAGGCTTGCGGTCGCTCATGGCGTGATAGCCAGCCGCATGATGGTGGCCGGTGAGGGCGTGACAGATCAGGATGGCGTTGCTGGCGTCCGCGTTCAGCTCGCCGTAGGTCTCGTAGACCAGCGAGTACTGCTCGAGGCGTCTGCCGCAGGCCAGCTCCAGCGGGGTATCGAAGTGGGCAGTCTGAGGCGTGACGAGACCGACCGAATCCGGGGGCAGGGAATCAGGCATCGTGGTGAAGGTTTCCAGCATCATGTCCAGCAGAGTGTTCGGGGCAGGGCCCGTGTCCGGGGCGCGAAGCCGCGGTGATGCGCCTTGTGGGCGTCTCGTGCACCGTGGTTGTGGCTTCGGCCGAGGGCTCACTCTAGCACAGCGTGCGCACGCGTGATCCAGTGGCACGCGATGCAAGAGCGCCCGCCACGGGAGTCCGTGGCGGGCGCTGATCTCGTCGGCATGTGCCTTGGGCACATGCGAGCCATCCTTGCTGGCGGAGTGCCGGCTTAACTGAAGGCGCTGGGCAGCATGCCCAGTGACGGCAGGGTCTGGTTGATCAGGCTGCCGACCAGGTTGAGCGCGATGAACACGAAGATCGGCGACAGGTCGAGCATGCCGATTGACGGGATCACCTTGCGTACCGGCTTCATGATCGGATCGACCAGCTGATGGACCAGGATGGCGCCCGGGTGGTTGGCCTGCGGAGCGACCCACGACAGGATGATCATCGCGATCAGGGCGAAGAAATAGATGTTGATGATGCTGTCGAGAATGGTGCCCAGTGCCGTCAGCGCGATGAAGCCGACCGGCAGCATGCCGCCACCGAACAGGGCGCCGATCGCGACCAGCACCAGGCTGACGACGATGAAGGCGGCGGCCAGGGTGGCGATGTCGAAGCGACCCAGCGGGCGCAGAATGCCCTGCAACGGGGCCACCAGCGGGTTGGTCGCCTTGACCACTGACTGGGTGACCGGGTTGTAGAAGTCCGCTCGGGATAGCTGCAGCAGGAAGCGCAGCATCAGGATGTAGACAAATAGTTGCAGCAGGATGGTGACCAGCTGAAGTCCGATATTACCCATAGCACCCATGGGGCTTTCCTTAAGACGGTGAGAAGTGGGCGCGCGATAGTGCACGCGTCATGCCGCTAGCATGCCAACAACGGATGAACAGCGCATGATGGCCTGTTGTGGCCCGGGCTGCCAGCGGCCTGCAGGAGTTGTCAGTGGAGCAGAGGCTGTCAGCGATCCAGCTCGCGGGCAAGCTCGGCGGCGCGCACGCTGGAGGCCTTGGCGGCGCGCTCGACGATATCGCGCAGCCCATCCTCCTCGAAGCTGTTGATGGCGCGCTCCGTGGTGCCATTCGGCGAACACACGCGGCGGCGCAGCTCGGCGGGCTCATGCTCCCTGGAGAAGGCCATCTCGGCGGCACCGCGGGCGGTCTGGATCGCCAGGCGGCGCGCGGTCTCGGCATTCAGCCCCAGCTCGATGCCTGCCGCTTCGAGCGACTCGATGAACAGGAAGAAATAGGCCGGGCCGGAGCCGGAAATGCCGGTGACGGCTTCCAGCAGACCTTCTTCCTCGACCCACTCGACGATACCGACTGCGGTCAGCATTTCATCCATCAAGCCGCGTTGCTCCTCCGTCACCTGGGCGGTGGCATAGAGCCCGCTGGCGCCGACACCGACCAGCGACGGCGTGTTGGGCATGCAGCGGATGATGGCGAGGTCGCCACCCAGCCAGCGCTCGAGGCTGTCGCAGGTGATGCCAGCCGCGACCGAGACGATCAGCGGCTTGCGGTTCTGCACCGCAGGGGTCAGCGCCTGGCAGACGTCATGCATCATCTGCGGCTTGACGCCCAGCACCACCACATCGGCTTGCGAGACGGCGTAGGCGTTGTCCTGGGTCGTGCTTACGCCGTAGCGCTGCTCGAGGGCATCGAGTGTCTCGCGCGAGCGAGCCGTGGCGATGATACGGTCTGCGGGATAGCCGGAATCGACCATGCCGCCGAAGATGGCGCTGGCCATGTTGCCGGCGCCGATGAACGCGATAGTGCGCGGTGTAGCGGTGCTCTGGTGCGTCATGCGGTGCTCCTGATCATTCAGTGGGAGGGCTGGCGGCAAGCTCGAGAGCCTTGCGTGAGTGTTGGATTTTCCTCAGCGAGCGTTGGGCTCAATGGACCTGGGAATAGTCACGTGCGCCAAAGATGGCAGTGCCGAGGCGTACCAGTGTCGCGCCTTCGGCGACGGCGGCCTCAAGGTCCGCGCTCATGCCCATCGAGAGAGTATCGAGCCGGGCCTGCGGGTAGCTGGCGGCGGGGAAGCGCGTCTGCAGTCGCTCCAGCAGTTCGCGCAGCTGGCGGAAGGGCGCGCGGCGCTCAGCCTCACTGGCACCGGCGGCGCAGGGGGCCGGAATCGCCATCAGGCCGCGCAGGCGCAGCCCGGGCAGTGCGATCACCGTCTCGGCCAGCGCCAGCAGTTCCTGGGGTGCCACGCCAGCCTTGGAGGCTTCGCCGGAGATGTTGACCTGCAGGCAGATATCGAGCGCGCCAAGCTCACGGGGGCGCTGCTCGCTCAGGCGGCGTGCGATCTTCTCGCGTTCCACGGTATGCACCCAGGCGAAGTGCTCGGCGATGGCGCGCGTCTTGTTGGACTGGATGGGACCGATGAAATGCCATTCGATATCGGTGAGGTCCGACAGCGCCTGCTGCTTGTCCAGCGCTTCCTGCAGATAGTTCTCGCCGAAGGCGCGCTGGCCGGATTGCCAGGCTGCGCGTATCAGCGTGGCGGGTTTGGTCTTGCTGACGGCCAGCACTTGCGCCGAATCAGCGTTGCGTTTACTTGCCTGCAATGCCTTTTCCAGCCGCGCACGGGCCTCTAGGATACACTGGGTAACACAAGCTTCGTCGTCGGGGACTGCGGTCATGCGGCTCGGCTCCAGAATTTGCGGAACAACCTGGCGATGGCTGGCACGGTGTCAGGCATGTCATCAATGGCATGAGCGTGACAGGCCTGGTGACATGGTGCCCATCGCACTATCTACTGAAGAGCCACTTCACACTTTCACCAGAGTACACAAGACTCGTTGGTACAAGAGCTTCGGTCTTCGCGAGGGAACTGCATGGATATTACCGAACTGCTGGCTTTTTCGGCAAAACAGAACGCGTCGGATCTTCACCTGTCCGCAGGTTTGCCACCGATGATTCGTGTCGACGGTGATGTGCGGCGCATCAATGTGCCATCGATGGATGACAAGCAGGTGCGCGCGCTGATCTACGAGATCATGAACGACAAGCAGCGCCGTGACTTCGAGGAATTCCTCGAGACCGATTTCTCCTTCGAGGTGCCGGGGGTCTCGCGCTTTCGTGTCAACGCCTTCCATCAGGGGCGCGGCGCGGGGGCCGTCTTCCGTACCATCCCCTCGGAAGTGCTGACGATGGAGGATCTGGGGCTCGGTGAAGCCTTCCGCAAGATGTGCATGCTGCCGCGCGGCCTGATTCTTGTCACCGGGCCGACCGGTTCCGGTAAATCCACCACGCTGGCGGCGATGATCGATTACATCAATGAGAACAAGTACGACCACATTCTCACCATCGAGGACCCGGTGGAATTCGTGCACCAGTCCAAGCGGTGTCTGGTCAACCAGCGTGAAGTGCATCGTGATACCCACGGCTTCGCGCCCGCGCTGCGTTCGGCACTGCGTGAAGACCCGGATGTCATTCTGGTCGGGGAGCTGCGAGATCTCGAGACCATCCGTCTGGCACTGACCGCGGCCGAGACGGGTCACCTGGTATTCGGCACCCTGCACACTACCTCTGCGACCAAGACTGTCGACCGTATCATTGACGTCTTCCCCGGCGAGGAAAAGGCAATGGTGCGCTCGATGCTGTCCGAGTCCCTGCAGGGCGTCATCGCCCAGACACTGCTCAAGAAGATTGGCGGTGGCCGGGTGGCGGCTCACGAGATCATGATCGCGACGCCCGCCATTCGTAACCTGATCCGCGAGGACAAGGTGGCGCAGATGTACTCCTCCATCCAGACCGGTGGTGCCCTGGGCATGCAGACATTGGATGCAGCGCTGACGCGTCTGTTGGCGGAAGGGCTGGTGACCAATGAAGATGCTCAGGCGAAAGCCAAGGGCTTGTTGAGCTGAATTCGCCAGGAGGGCCGACAATCACGTTGCAGGTAGGTGGGGCAGGGGCCGGAACACGTCAACTTTTCAGGTTCATGGGACGGCATTTCAGCGCGAGGCCTTGGGCGCGACTCTCAAGGCGCATATCGGGATACAACTCATGACTCCTCATGAATGGCTGCATGAACTTCTGCAGTTGATGGTCAGCAAGGGCAGCTCGGATCTGTTCATCTCCACCGGCACACCGCCGCAGATGAAGGTCAATGGCCGCATGGTGGCGCTGGGTGACAGGAAGCTGAGTGTCGATCAGGTGAGAGAGCTGGTGCTCGCACCGATGAGTGACATGCAGCGCGAGCGCTTCGAGGAAGAGCGCGAGGCCAACTTCGCGCATAGTCTGCCGGGAGTCGGGCGCTTCAGGATCAGCGCCTTCTACCAGCGTAGCCAGATGGGCATGGTGATTCGCCGAATCCAGCTGTCGATTCCCAGCCTGGAAGAGTTGCGGCTGCCGGAGATCATCAAGGGGCTTTCCGAGACCAAGCGTGGTCTGGTGATCTTCGTCGGCGGTACCGGCGCCGGCAAGTCGACCTCGCTGGCAGCGATGATCCAGCACCGCAACCAGACCTCGAGTGGGCATATCATCTGTATCGAAGACCCGATCGAATATATCCATCCTCACCAGCGCTCCATCGTGACGCAGCGTGAAGTGGGAATCGATACCGAGTCTTTCGAGGTGGCACTGCGCAATACGCTGCGTCAGGCGCCGGACGTGATCATGATCGGCGAGATCCGCTCGCGTGAGACCATGGAGCATGCGCTGACCTTCGCCGAGACAGGCCACCTGTGTCTTGCGACGTTGCATGCCAACAATGCCAACCAGGCCCTGGACCGCATCATCCACTTCTTCCCGGAGGAGCGTCATGAGCAGGTGTGGATGGATCTGTCGCTGAACCTCAAGGGCATCGTGGCCCAGCAGCTGTTGCCTCACAGGAGTGGCAATACCACCCAGCGCGTGCCGGCCATTGAGGTGATGCTGCGTTCGCCGCTGATCGTCGACCTGATCCGCAAGGGCGCGGTGGTCGAGATCAAGGACGTCATGAAGCGCTCGCAGCAGCAGGGCATGATGACCTTCGACCAATCGCTTTACGCCTTGCATCAGCAGGGCTTGATCACCGAGGAAGTGGCATTGGCGCATGCCGATTCCGCCAATGACCTGCGCCTGATGATCAAGTTCGGTGATTCCGATAGTGCCCAGGAAGCCCAGCAGGATGTCATGAGTGCCGCCAGTCGCTTCTCGCTGCAAGGGGATGACGACTGAGGCGTGTCGGTCATGCCAGCTGTCGGTGATGTCAGCATGGTGATTGTCCCAATCAAAAGTCGCCCTCTTCATCACGAGAAGGGCGGCTTTTTCGTATCCGATGAGGGTCAGCGAGCGTAGAGGCCGCCCAGCACTCTCGGGCCGCTCGCGCCGGTCACGCTGGGCAGGTTGCCGGGGCGCTCCAGGACTCTGCGTGCCGCGAGCCAGGCGAATGCGCTGGCTTCGAGCAGGTCTGCGTTCCAGCCCATGTCAGCGCAGGACACAAGGGACGTCGCTTGCTCGCCTTGCGCCAGGCGCTGCTCCAGCTGAGTGAGCAGGGCGCCATTGCGTGCCCCGCCACCGCAGGGAGTCAGCGCGGCCAGTGATACGCCGGTCTGCTCCAATGCCCGCACGATGCTTTCGACGGTCAGACTCAGGAGCGTGGCCTGCACGTCAGCCGGTGACTCGTCGCCGGTCAGGTGCTGAGCCAGCCAGTCGAGATGGAAATCTTCGCGGCCGGTGCTCTTGGGAAGTGGTCGGCGGAAGTAGTCGGCCGACAGCAATCTCTCGAGCAAGTCAGGAATCACCTTGCCGCTGGCGGCCCACTGACCGTCCTGATCCACTGTGGTACCACGATGACGTGCATGCCAGGCATCCAGCAGGCAGTTGGCGGGGCCGGTGTCGAAGCCGATGACGTCAGCCGTGGAGCCCTGAGGGGGAAGTAGTGTCAGATTGGCGATGCCGCCCAGGTTGAGCAGCCCATGCCATTGGTCTGGCTGACTGAATAGCGCAGCGTGGAAGGCGGGCGCCAGCGGGGCCGCCTGACCGCCGGCGGCCAGATCGCGGCGCCGGAAGTCAGCAACGACAGGGATGCCGCACAGCTCGGCCAGCAGGCTGGGGTTGTCGAGCTGCAGGGTGTAGGGCGTGTGGCATGGCTGATCGCTGAAGCCGTAGGGGCGATGCTCGATGGTCTGGCCATGGCTGCCAATCGCCGCGACATCCTCTGCACTCAGCTGCTGGCGGGTCAGCAAGCGCGTCACCGCGCTGGCGGCCAGTTCAGCCAACGCCTTCTCGGCGGCGGCGAGATCCGCGAAGCATGCCTCATCGCAATGCATCAGCTGCCAGAGGCGAGTCCGCAGTGTCTCGGGCAGCGGCAGGTCGAGCCCATCAATGAAGCGAATCCGTTCGTGGTCTGGCGAGGAGGGTGCGATATCGAGCAAGGCGATATCGAGTCCGTCCAGGCTGGTGCCGGTCATCAGGCCGAGGTAAAGCGCCATTGGGATCTCCCGATCATTGGGGGCGTGCAACAGGGGGGGGGGGAAGCTCGTGAGCACGCCGCTCTGCGGCAGGGGGTGCATGCCATGCTCGTCATGCTAACATTCTCGGCCAACATGCCCCGTTACGAGGGGAGCAGCAACGGTCAGAGAGGGCAGGATGAGCGACAAGTCAGTAGTGGAAGCGCTGGAGATCATCAAGCGCGGTACCGATGAGGTGCTGGTCGAGGAAGAGCTGATCAAGAAGCTCGAGTCCGGGCGCAAGCTCAAGATCAAGGCAGGCTTTGATCCGACGGCGCCGGACCTGCACCTCGGTCATACGGTGCTGATCAACAAGCTGCGCCAGCTGCAGGACCTCGGTCACGAGATCATCTTCCTGATCGGTGATTTCACCGGCCGCATCGGCGATCCCACCGGCAAGAGCGTGACGCGCAAGCCGCTGACCGAAGAGGATGTGAAGGCCAACGCCCTGACGTATCAGGAGCAGGTCTTCAAGATTCTCGACAAGGAGAAGACGCGCATCGCCTTCAACTCCGAATGGATCAGCAAGCTCTCCGCGGCTGACATGATCGAGCTGGCGGCCTCCAGCACGGTCGCTCGCATGCTCGAGCGTGACGATTTCGACAAGCGCTATAGCGGCAATCAGCCGATCTCCATCCACGAGTTCCTCTACCCGCTGATCCAGGGGTATGACTCCGTGGCGCTGGAAGCGGATATCGAGCTTGGCGGCACCGATCAGAAGTTCAATCTGCTGATGGGACGTGAGCTTCAGCGCCAGCGTGGCCAGGAGCCGCAGGTGGTGATCACCATGCCGATCCTCGAGGGCCTGGATGGCGTGCAGAAGATGTCCAAGTCGCTGGGCAACTACATCGGCATCAACGACCGACCCGGCGAGATGTTCAACAAGATCGTCTCCATGCCGGATTCGCTGATGTGGCGTTACTTCGAGCTGCTGTCGCTGCGTCCCCTCGATGAAGTGAAGGCGCTGATGGCCAGCATCGACGACGGTGCCAACCCGCGTGATATCAAGATGGAGCTGGCGCGCGAGCTGGTGGCACGTTTCCACGATGAAGAAGCGGCGGTGACGGCGCACCTTTCCAGCGGCAATCAGCTGGCCGACGGCGAGTTGCCGGCGGACATGCCGGATGTCACCGTCAGCCTGGAGGGCGCCGAGGTGGCGCCGATCGCGGCGGTCATCAATCGTGCGGGTCTGGCCAACAACAGTGCCCAGGCCAAGGACATGCTCAAGAATGGCCGCGTGAAAGTGGATGGCGAAGTGGTCGAGCCTTCCTATATGGCACCTTTCGATACTGCCATCGTCATCCAGGCGGGCAAGAAGCGCTACGCACGAGTGACCGTGACGCGCTGAGGTACTCAGATGTACTGATACTGAGAAGTCGCTGTCGTAAGTCACCTCCCGCTCGGCCTCACCAGACATGGTGGGGCCGAGCGCGTTCTGAACTCCTGGCATCATCGTGGCGAGATTCTTTCAAGAAAGCCCTTGCCCTCACGGCGGTTCGTGCGTAAAGTACGCATCCGCTGCCGGGGACGCATGGCGTTGCCAGCGGTGAAAGAGGTTTGCAGGTGATTGTTTTACTTGATGTTTTTGAAGCTCGCTTCGAATTCATCGATTGACAATCGCGGGCGATTCGCTAGAATGCGCCGCACTCCTTACGGAACAGGTGATCGAGCAACGCTCCTCACCGCTTGATGATGCTTAGAGGCAGTCGACTGACTCATCATCAAGTGCTTGACTTATCAAGCGTTCCGGGTAGAATATGCCTCCTCGCTTCACAGCGACGCTCTTTAAAAATTTGATCAGGTAATTCGTGTGAGCGCTTGCCGATGAGTGGTGACAAGGTCACCAAATATCGGAGCAAGCCTCTCACGAGAAGTTTGACTCTGAACCAAGTTTGGTCTGCTTAACAGACTATCAAGCTTTCAACTGAAGAGTTTGATCATGGCTCAGATTGAACGCTGGCGGCAGGCTTAACACATGCAAGTCGAGCGGAAACGATCCTAGCTTGCTAGGAGGCGTCGAGCGGCGGACGGGTGAGTAATGCATGGGAATCTGCCCGATAGTGGGGGACAACCTGGGGAAACTCAGGCTAATACCGCATACGTCCTACGGGAGAAAGCAGGGGATCTTCGGACCTTGCGCTATCGGATGAGCCCATGTCGGATTAGCTTGTTGGTGAGGTAACGGCTCACCAAGGCGACGATCCGTAGCTGGTCTGAGAGGATGATCAGCCACACTGGGACTGAGACACGGCCCAGACTCCTACGGGAGGCAGCAGTGGGGAATATTGGACAATGGGCGAAAGCCTGATCCAGCCATGCCGCGTGTGTGAAGAAGGCCTTCGGGTTGTAAAGCACTTTCAGCGAGGAAGAACGCTTGTGGGTTAATACCCCGCAAGAAAGACATCACTCGCAGAAGAAGCACCGGCTAACTCCGTGCCAGCAGCCGCGGTAATACGGAGGGTGCAAGCGTTAATCGGAATTACTGGGCGTAAAGCGCGCGTAGGTGGCTAAGTCAGCCAGGTGTGAAAGCCCCGGGCTCAACCTGGGAACGGCATCTGGAACTGCTTGGCTAGAGTGCAGGAGAGGAAGGTAGAATTCCCGGTGTAGCGGTGAAATGCGTAGAGATCGGGAGGAATACCAGTGGCGAAGGCGGCCTTCTGGACTGACACTGACACTGAGGTGCGAAAGCGTGGGTAGCAAACAGGATTAGATACCCTGGTAGTCCACGCCGTAAACGATGTCAACTAGCCGTTGGGTCCCTTGAGGACTTAGTGGCGCAGCTAACGCAATAAGTTGACCGCCTGGGGAGTACGGCCGCAAGGTTAAAACTCAAATGAATTGACGGGGGCCCGCACAAGCGGTGGAGCATGTGGTTTAATTCGATGCAACGCGAAGAACCTTACCTACCCTTGACATCCAGAGGACTTTCCAGAGATGGATTGGTGCCTTCGGGAACTCTGAGACAGGTGCTGCATGGCTGTCGTCAGCTCGTGTTGTGAAATGTTGGGTTAAGTCCCGTAACGAGCGCAACCCCTATCCTTATTTGCCAGCGAGTCATGTCGGGAACTCTAAGGAGACTGCCGGTGACAAACCGGAGGAAGGTGGGGACGACGTCAAGTCATCATGGCCCTTACGGGTAGGGCTACACACGTGCTACAATGGCAAGTACAAAGGGTTGCAATACGGCGACGTGGAGCCAATCCCATAAAGCTTGCCTCAGTCCGGATTGGAGTCTGCAACTCGACTCCATGAAGTCGGAATCGCTAGTAATCGTGGATCAGAATGCCACGGTGAATACGTTCCCGGGCCTTGTACACACCGCCCGTCACACCATGGGAGTGGACTGCACCAGAAGTGGTTAGCCTAACCTTCGGGAGGGCGATCACCACGGTGTGGTTCATGACTGGGGTGAAGTCGTAACAAGGTAGCCCTAGGGGAACCTGGGGCTGGATCACCTCCTTATCGACACTGTCTACTGCTCGCGGCAAGTGCTCACAACGAATTACCTGATCTTATTGCTGGCTTAGCCGGCAGTGGCAAGCGTGCTCATCAGAGCGCGCTTCTCACTGTTCTCTGAACAGCCGCTCTTTAACAATGTGAATCATGCTGACGATAGATGTGTGCGCCAAGCGCATGTCTATCAAACGATATGTCGGAGAGGTCCGACAGAGTCGTAATCCTTGACAGACCCCTTGGGGTTATATGGTCAAGCGATTAAGCGCATACGGTGGATGCCTTGGCAGCCAGAGGCGATGAAGGACGTGATAGCCTGCGATAAGCGTTGGCGAGGTGGCAAATACCCTGCGACCCAACGATTTCCGAATGGGGAAACCCACTCACCATCAGGTGAGTATCTATAGGCCAATACATAACCTATAGAGGCAAACCCGGGGAACTGAAACATCTAAGTACCCGGAGGAAAAGAAATCAACCGAGATTCCCCAAGTAGCGGCGAGCGAACGGGGACCAGCCCTTAAGCGTGACAACCGACAGGCGAACAAGCTGGGAAGCTTGACGATACAGGGTGATAGTCCCGTAGTCGAAGTCCGAGTCACGTGAAATCGAGTAGGTCGGGGCACGAGAAACCCTGACTGAACATGGGGGGACCATCCTCCAAGGCTAAATACTCCTGGCTGACCGATAGTGAACCAGTACCGTGAGGGAAAGGCGAAAAGAACCCCGGCGAGGGGAGTGAAATAGATCCTGAAACCGTATGCGTACAAGCAGTGGGAGCACCTTCGTGGTGTGACCGCGTACCTTTTGTATAATGGGTCAGCGACTTATATTCTGTGGCGAGCTTAACCGTATAGGGGAGGCGTAGGGAAACCGAGTCTTAACTGGGCGACCAGTCGCAGGGTATAGACCCGAAACCGGGCGATCTATCCATGGCCAGGGTGAAGATTGAGTAACATCAATTGGAGGCCCGAACCCAAGTATGTTGAAAAATGCTGGGATGAGCTGTGGATCGGAGTGAAAGGCTAATCAAGCCCGGAGATAGCTGGTTCTCCTCGAAAGCTATTTAGGTAGCGCCTCACGTATCACCGCTGGGGGTAGAGCACTGTTTCGGCTAGGGGGTCATCCCGACTTACCAACCCGAGGCAAACTCCGAATACCAGTGAGTGCAGCGTGGGAGACACACAGCGGGTGCTAACGTCCGTTGTGAAAAGGGAAACAACCCAGACCGTCAGCTAAGGTCCCAAAATCCTGATTAAGTGGGAAACGATGTGGGAAGGCTCAGACAGCTAGGAGGTTGGCTTAGAAGCAGCCACCCTTTAAAGAAAGCGTAATAGCTCACTAGTCGAGTCGGCCTGCGCGGAAGATATAACGGGGCTAAATCAGGTACCGAAGCTACGGGTTCATCCTCTGGATGAGCGGTAGAGGAGCGTCGTGTAAGCCAATGAAGGTGGATTGAGAAGTCTGCTGGAGGTATCACGAGTGCGAATGCTGACATGAGTAACGATAAGGGGAGTGAAAAACTCCCCCGCCGGAAGACCAAGGTTTTCTGTTCTACGTTAATCGGAGCAGAGTGAGTCGGCCCCTAAGGCGAGGCGGAAACGCGTAGTCGATGGGAAACGGGTTAATATTCCCGTACCGGATGTGGTTGCGATGGGGGGACGAAGAAGGCTAGGTGAGCCAGGCGTTGGTTGTCCTGGTGAAAGCATGTAGGCCGAGGAATCAGGCAAATCCGGTTCCTCTGAGGTCGAGATGCGAGACGAACTGACCACGGTCAGGAAGTCATCGATGCCACGCTTCCAGGAAAAGCCTCTAAGCTTCAGATCACATGCGACCGTACCCCAAACCGACACAGGTGGTCAGGTAGAGAATACCAAGGCGCTTGAGAGAACTCGGGTGAAGGAACTAGGCAAAATGGCACCGTAACTTCGGGAGAAGGTGCACCGGTTAGAGTGAAGGACTTGCTCCGTAAGCTCCTACCGGTCGAAGATACCAGGTGGCTGCAACTGTTTATTAAAAACACAGCACTCTGCAAACGCGCAAGCGGACGTATAGGGTGTGACGCCTGCCCGGTGCCGGAAGGTTAATTGATGGGGTTAGGATTCGTCCGAAGCTCTTGATCGAAGCCCCGGTAAACGGCGGCCGTAACTATAACGGTCCTAAGGTAGCGAAATTCCTTGTCGGGTAAGTTCCGACCTGCACGAATGGCGTAATGATGGCCACGCTGTCTCCACCCGAGACTCAGTGAAATTGAAATCGCAGTGAAGATGCTGTGTACCCGCGGCTAGACGGAAAGACCCCGTGAACCTTTACTATAGCTTTACACTGGATGCTGATGTTGTCTGTGTAGGATAGCTGGGAGGCTTTGAAACCACATCGCCAGATGCGGTGGAGCCAACCTTGAAATACCAGCCTGACATCATTGGCGTTCTAACTCAGGTCCGTCATCCGGATCGAGGACAGTGTATGGTGGGTAGTTTGACTGGGGCGGTCTCCTCCCAAAGAGTAACGGAGGAGCACGAAGGTACCCTCAGCACGGTTGGAAATCGTGCATTGAGTGCAAGAGCATAAGGGTGCTTGACTGCGAGACAGACACGTCGAGCAGGTACGAAAGTAGGTTCTAGTGATCCGGTGGTTCTGTATGGAAGGGCCATCGCTCAACGGATAAAAGGTACTCCGGGGATAACAGGCTGATACCGCCCAAGAGTTCACATCGACGGCGGTGTTTGGCACCTCGATGTCGGCTCATCACATCCTGGGGCTGAAGTCGGTCCCAAGGGTATGGCTGTTCGCCATTTAAAGTGGTACGCGAGCTGGGTTTAGAACGTCGTGAGACAGTTCGGTCCCTATCTGCCGTGGGCGTCGGAAGTTTGAGAAGAGCTGCTCCTAGTACGAGAGGACCGGAGTGGACGAACCTCTGGTGTTCGGGTTGTCATGCCAATGGCATTGCCCGGTAGCTACGTTCGGACGGGATAACCGCTGAAGGCATCTAAGCGGGAAGCCCCCTTCAAGATGAGACTTCCCTGAGGCCTTGCGCCTCCTGAAGGGCCCTTGAAGACGACAAGGTTGATAGGCTGGGTGTGGAAGCACAGCAATGTGTTGAGCTAACCAGTACTAATTGCCCGTGAGGCTTGACCATATAACACCCAAGGGGTTTGCCCAGGCAAACCGCCGGGATTGCGACAGGATCGACGACATATCGGTCAGCATGATTCATATTGCGAGTCACGAGGCCAAAAGCCTCGAGACTCAGGCATCGCAAGATGCCACCGTTTCGCCTGACGACCATAGCGAGCGTGAACCACCCGATCCCATGCCGAACTCGGAAGTGAAACCGCTTAGCGCCGATGGTAGTGTGGAGTTTCTCCATGTGAGAGTAGGTCATCGTCAGGCACTTATCCCGAACCGCCCCTGTAGCCTTGCTGCAGGGGCGGTTCTCTTTGTACATGGAAAAAATGTGCGCAGGAAAAGTTGTGCAGAGAGTCCTGCATGCGAATTAGCTGTGGGCGAGAGAAAAGCGTAAGCGACCGGTGATCCCATCTACCGCAGAGTCCTGAATTCCGTCACGTTAGATGTCCACCTATCAATAAGTGGACACTTATCATGACGGAATCAAGCGTGTTGGAAGTTCCTCGCAAGCGTCGCCGCTTCACTGCCGCCTTCAAGGCCAGGATCGTCGAAGCGTGTCAGCAACCCGGTGCCTCCGTTGCCGGAGTGGCGTTGGAGCACAGCCTGAATGCTAACCTGGTCCACAATTGGATCCGTACCACCCGTCAGCAAACGGCTGTGCCAGAAATACCGGCATTTGTACCGGTGCCCATGACTCGCGAGTTGTCACCGGCCACTCCCCAGCATCAGGTGGCGGACCCTATTCGCCTCACGATCCCGCACCCCAACGGCCCGATGGTCATCGAGTGGCCTGCCTCGGAGGCCGACGCCTGCCGATCTCTGATCCGAGAGCTGCTCGCATGATCCGCATCGACGAAATCTGGCTGGCCACCGAGCCGCTGGATATGCGGGCCGGTCCGGATACGGCCCTAGCCCGGGTGGTGAAGGTGTTCGGCGCGGCTCGCCCGCACTGTGCCTATCTCTTTGCCAACCGGCGCGGCAACCGTATGAAGGTGCTGGTCCACGATGGCCTGGGTGTCTGGCTGTGCGCCCGGCGCCTGAACCAGGGCAAGTTCCACTGGGCCGGTCACTGGCAGGGCGATCGTATCGAGCTTTGCCCCGAGCAGGTCACGGCACTGGTGCAAGGACTGCCCTGGCAGCGTCTCGGCGCCGACGGGGTGATCTCGGTCGTGTGATGAGCGGCACAGACTTGGCGGCCCCGCTATTCGCGGATGCGCTAATCCCGTTCTCGTCGGCGGGCTGGCATACTGGCGGAATGACGACGCCCCCTGACCTGACTCAACTCTCTCCCGATCAGCTCCGCCACTTGGCGGCAACGCTGATGACGCAGGTGGAGGAAAAGGAGAAAGCGCTACGCCACAGCGAGCAGGTCAATCAAAAGCTGACCTATGAAATGGCATTGCTCAAGCGCCACGCCTTCGGCAAGCGCAGCGAGCAGCTCAATGTCCTGCAGATCAGCCTGCTGGAGGAAGGGGTGGACGCCGACATTGCTGCCATCGAGACCGAGCTGGAAGAGCTCCACCTCACTGCTGCCACGCCAGTGGCAAGGAAGACGCCCAAGCGCACGCCCTTACCTCCCGAGCTACCGCGCACCGAGATTCATCATGATCCGGAGAATGATCACTGCCGGTGTGGTTGTCAGCTGAGGCGGATCGGCGAGGAAATCAGTGAGAAGTTGGATTACACGCCGGGCGTGTTCCACGTCGAGCGGCATATCCGTGGCAAGTGGGTCTGCGACCAATGCGAGACACTGACCCAGGCACCGATGCCGACGCAGATCATTGACAAGGGCATCCCCACCGCCGGCTTGCTGGCCCAGGTGCTGATCGCCAAATATGCTGATCACCTGCCACTCTATCGCCAGGAGCAGATCTTCGCCCGCGCCGGCGTAGCGATTCCGCGCTCCACCCTGGCCGAGTGGGTCGGCACCTGCGGGGTGCGACTTCAGCCGCTGATCGATGCACTGCGTGAAGTGTTGCTCAACGAGCCGGTGCTGCATGCCGACGAAACGCCGGTACCGATGCTGGCCCCTGGCAAGAAGAAGACGCACCGCGCCTATCTCTGGGCCTACGCCACCACCCCGTATGCCGGGTTGAAGGCCGTAATCTACGACTTCAGCGAGGGACGTGGCGGTCAACATGCCCGCGACTTCCTCGGGAAGTGGCGGGGCAAGCTGGTCTGTGACGACTACAGCGGCTACAAGCAGAGCTTCGCCAACGGTGTTACCGAGATCGGTTGCATGGCCCATGCCCGCCGTAAATTTGTCGATCTGCACGTCGCTGGCAAGAGCCAGATCGCCGGGCAGGCTATCGAACTGATCGGTCAGCTATACCAGGTGGAGCGTGAGGTACAGTCATTCAGTGCGGAAGAGCGTCAACGGCTGCGGGAGACGAAAGCAAAGCCCATCGCCGATGCGCTACATCGCTGGATGCTGGCGCATCGCGAGAAGGTTCCGAATGGTTCGGCGACGGCGAAAGCGTTGGATTACAGCCTGAAGCGCTGGGCGGCGTTGACGCGCTACCTGGATGACGGCGCGTTGCCGATCGATAACAACCGGGCGGAGAATCTGATTCGCCCCTGGGCGCTGGGGCGTTCAAACTGGCTGTTCGCCGGATCTCTGCGCAGTGGCCAGCGTGCTGCCACCATCATGAGCCTCATTCAGTGTGCCAAGCTGAACGGCCATGAGCCCTATACCTACCTGAAAAATGTGTTGGAAAGGCTGCCGACCCAAAAGGCTAGCCAAGTGCACGAACTTCTGCCCCATCATTGGCAGCATACTGCGTGATCACTCGCAAGCGGTGATGCCCGAACGCTTACAGAAAAGCTTTGCCCAAGCAACGTGCACATGACACAAGAAGGCCCCTGTCGATATCTCGACAGGGGCCTTTTGTCTTCAGGGCCAGTGAAGCTTCAGTGCGCCATCACATCAGGGCGAGATTTCGTAGAGCTCGAGGGGCGTACCGTCAGGGTCTGACAGGAAGGTGAAGCGGGCGCCGGTGTATTCATCGACACGTATCGGCTCTGGCGTGGCGCCACGGGCGATCAGCAGCTCGACACAGGTATCGATGTCTTCTGTCGCCAGCGCCAGGTGACGAAGGCCACAGGCTTCCGGATAGCTGGGGCGCTCAGGCGGAGAGGGGAAGGAGAACAGCTCCAGCTGGATACCGCCCGGCAGGAGCAGGTCGAGCTTGTAGCTGTCGCGGGCCTCACGATAGGCTTCGTTGATCACCTGCGCATCCATGACCTCGAGATAGAAGCGCTTGGCGCGTGGGTAATCAGCGGTGATGAGCGCCACGTGATGCACTCGCGTCAGAGGCAGGCGGGGTGTCGAGGGTGAGTCCGAAGCCATGGCGAGACTGTCCTTTGTCATGTTGCTGCTCCTGCAGTGTGTTCGGTGCGATGAACGGTACGACGAGGTCTGTAATGAGCTGTGTGATGGGCCGTGCGGTGAACTCGTGAGTAACGTCCTGATCAGAGAAGGCGCCCTGTGGGCGCCTTCTCTGATTGGAGCAATCACTGGCCAGGCCGTGTGCTATCTCAGCGACACAGGGTTTCCAGGGCTTCGATCAGGCTATCCATCTCGGCATCGGTACCGATGCTGATACGCAGATAGTCACGTAGTGTGTCGGTGTTGAAGTGGCGCACCAGGATGCCCTGTTCGCGCAGGCCGATGAACAGCTTGCCGGCATCGTGGGTCGGGTGAGTCGCCAGTACGAAGTTGGTCTGCGAGGGCAAAATCTTGAATCCCAGCGCGGCCATGCGATCGCGCGTCTGCTCGCGGGTGGTGATGACTCGCGTGCGGCACTCATCGAAATAAGCGGGATCACTGAGCGCGGCGACACCGACCTGTTCGGCCAGGCGATCGATGGGGTAGGAGTTGAAGGAGTCTTTCACGCGCTCCAAACCCTCGATCAGCTCACGCGAGGCCACGGCATAGCCAAGACGAATGCCCGCCAAGCTGCGCGATTTCGAGAAAGTGCCCGACACGACCAGGTTCGGATACTGATGAATCAGCGGGATGGCGCTTTCGCCGCCGAAGTCCACGTAGGCCTCGTCGACCAGTACCACGCTCTGCGGATTGCGCTCCAGCAGCGCGGCAATCGCCTTGCGGCCATGGCCATGCCCTGTCGGGGCGTTGGGGTTGGCGAAGATGATGCCACCATTGTCGTTGCCGAAGGCTTCCAGGTCGACTTCCCAGTTGTCGGCCAGCGCGATGCTGCGCGACTCGATGCCATACATGCGGCAGTAGACCGGGTAGAAGCTGTAGCTGATGGACGGCAGCAGCAGCGGCTTGTCCTGACGGAAGAATGCCTGGAAGGCCAGCGCCAGCACCTCATCGGAGCCATTGCCGACGAAGACTTCCTCGGCGGCCACATGGAAGGTATCGGCCAGGGCGGTGCGCAGTGAGCTGGAGCTCGGGTCCGGGTAGCGGCGCAGATCAGAGGCATTGAACTCGCGCAGCGTCTGCTCCACGGCGGGCGCCGGCGGGTAGGGGTTCTCGTTGGTGTTCAGCTTGATCAGCTGCTCACGCGGTTGTTCGCCGGGGACGTAGGGGGTCAGGTCGTGGACCTGGGGGCTCCAGTACTTGCTCATGATTTCTCGCCGCTGGTGACAGTGCATGACCCGTGTCATGGATGCTTTTCATGTTGCCCGCTGGATCGTCGCGGTACAAGCTCCGGCAGGCTCTCGGCCTGAGCCTGAAGCGTGCCGACTGGTGCAGCTTTCCACATTGTTGCCATGCCAGCATTATTCTCGTGCGATGCGCGTGCTTGAAGCAGCGCGTGGTGTACCGCATGTCATAGGTATGCTTGCCCAGCTTGCGCGACTTAGTGCGATGAGGACGCTGGGCGAAGACCTGCAATTCAAGGAGCCCCGATGACTGCCAACACCAATGCCCCGTACGCCGATACCCTGCTCGATCCGGTCAAGCTCGGTGATCTGACCCTCCCCAACCGCATCCTGATGGCGCCGCTGACACGTGCTCGTACCCCCGACAGCGTGCCTGGTGAGCTGCAGCAGGCCTATTACGGTCAGCGTGCCGGTGCCGGCTTGATCATCAGCGAGGCGACCAACATCTCGCCCACCGCACGTGGCTATGTCTACACGCCGGGTATCTGGACCGATGAGCAGGAGGCGGGCTGGAAGGGCGTCGTCCAAGCGGTGCACGCCAAGGGCGGCCGCATGGCGCTGCAACTGTGGCACGTCGGACGTGTCTCGCATGAGATGGTGCAGCCGGACGGCCAGCAGCCGGTCGCGCCGAGCGCCCTGCGGGGTGAAGGCGCCCAGTGCTTCGTCGAGTTCGAGGACGGCACCAGTGGGCGTCATCCCACCAGTACGCCGCGCGCCCTGGAGACGGACGAGATTCCCCAGCTGATCGAGGACTATCGCCAGGCCGCCGTGCGTGCCAAGCGCGCCGGTTTCGACATGATCGAGGTGCATGCCGCCAATGCCTATCTGCTCAACCAGTTCATGGCCACCGGCACCAATCAGCGTACTGACCAGTACGGTGGCTCGGTCGAGAACCGTGCGCGCCTGACGCTGGAAGTCGTCGATGCCGTCGCCGAAGTCTTCGGCCCTGAGCGTACCGGCATCCGCCTGACGCCTTTCATCGAGATCTTCGGTCTGACCGATGACGAGCCGGAAGAGATGGCCTTCTACATGGCCGAGCAGCTCTCCAGACGTGGCATCGCCTATGTGCACGTCAACGAGCCGGACTGGGCCGGTGGCGACATCAAGTTCAGCGATGACTTCCGTCGTGCCCTGCGCGAGCGCGTCACGGGCGCGCTGATCTTCTGCGGCCATTACGACGGTGAGAGCGCGGCACGCATCATCGATGAGGGCATCGCGGATGCCGTCGCCATCGGGCGCCCGTATATCGCCAACCCGGACTTGGTCGAGCGCATTCGCCTCGGCGCTGAGCTCAACGAGCAGGACCCGGATACCTTCTACGGTGGTGGTGCCAAGGGTTATACCGACTATCCGTTTCTCGACAATGGCCATGATCGCCGCGGCTGAGGCCGACACGATTTAGCGAATGGTGTTCGATAAACGCCATCGGGGGTGGCCTCCCGGGGCGGATACCCGCTATTCTTGAGCGTGGAAGCTTGTGAGCGGTCTGCCTGCCAAAGCGGGCAGACCGCTCGCCGTCGATAGCGCTGACGCTGCTATCGAGTCATCGCCTTAAGGAGGATTCAATGCAGATCAGGACTCTGATGGTGGGAGCCGCGCTGATGGTCGGTCTCGCCGGGTGCGCATCAACGGCCCAGACCAATGACGGTGCCGCTGACGACAGCGCTACCGAGACAGCCAGCGAGCAGGTTGCCGTCTACAAGGGCACCCTGCCGTGTCGTCGTTGCACGGGCATTGACCTCGATGTACGCCTCAAGGGTGCCGAAGAGGCAGCCCAGGATGAGCGTACCTTCAGTCTCGATGCCACCTATCGTGATCATCCGCAGCAGCCGGACCCGGAGCATTACGAAGGCCAGTGGGACGTGCTGTCCGGCACCGTGACGGACCCGAACGCGACCGTCTATGAGCTGACGCCGGACGGCGAAGGCCAGACCTACTACTTCCTGCGTCTGGATGCCCAGACCCTGGAACTGGTCGACCCGCAGAAGCGTCGCTTCCAGAACGGTGAGACACTGCGCCTCAAGCGCCAGTAAGCGTGCCGTGCGCCACAAGGCGATCGTGAGCACAAGGAAGGCGGCGCAAGCCGCCTTCCTTGTGTCTGGCCGTTGGAAATCCGCGGCTGACGACACTTCATCATGACGCCGAGAATCACTTCTTCCCGACAGGATTGTCTGATGGCGAAAGCAAAGAGCGCCTTCGTATGTACCGAATGCGGTAGCGAATTCTCGAAGTGGCAGGGCCAGTGCAGCGGCTGCCGCGAGTGGAACACCCTGCAGGAAATCCGCGTCGGCGCCACGGTATTGCCCGGCGCCGCCCCCGCTGCGGGGGCCGTCGCCGGTGGTGCCGCGCGTAGCGCCAGCAATGGGCGGGGCGGCTACGCCGGCACGCTCAGCGACAATGTGACCGATCTTTCCAATGTCTCGCTGGCCGAAGTGCCGCGCTTCTCCTCGACCTTCGGCGAGTTCGACCGCGTGCTGGGCGGCGGGCTGGTGCCGGGTTCCGCCGTGCTGCTCGGTGGCCACCCGGGGGCCGGCAAGTCGACGCTGCTGCTGCAGACCGCCTGCAAGCTCGCCCAGCAGAAGCGCTCACTCTACGTCACCGGTGAGGAATCGCTGTCGCAGGTGGCGATGCGCGCCCATCGTCTGCAGCTGCCGACCCAGGGTCTCAAGATGCTGGCCGAGACCAGCGTCGAGACGATTCTGGCCACCGCCGAGCGCGAGAAGCCCGAGGTGCTGATCATCGACTCCATTCAGACCATGCATCTGGAGGATCTGTCATCCGCGCCGGGCGGTGTCTCGCAGGTGCGTGAGTCCGCCGCCGCGCTGACCCGCTTCGCCAAGCGAACCAATACCGTGCTGCTGCTGGTCGGCCACGTGACCAAGGACGGCTCGCTGGCCGGGCCCAAGGTGCTGGAGCACATGATCGACGCCTCCCTGCTGCTGGAGGGCGATGGCGATTCGCGCTTCCGCACGCTGCGTGGCCAGAAGAACCGCTTCGGTGCGGTCAACGAGCTGGGCGTGTTCGCCATGGTCGAGCTGGGCCTGAAGGAGGTGAAGAACCCCAGCGCGATCTTCCTGTCGCGCAGCGAGGAGCAGTCCTCCGGCAGTCTGGTGATGGTGGTGTGGGAGGGCACGCGACCGATCCTGATCGAAGTGCAGGCCTTGCTGGATGACTCGCCGCTGGGCAATCCCCGCCGTGTCGCCGTCGGTCTGGACGGCAATCGTCTGTCGATGCTGCTGGCAGTGCTCAACAAGCATGGTGGCCTGTTCACCGGCGATCAGGATGTCTTCCTGAACGTGGTCGGCGGGGTCAAGGTGCTCGAGACCAGCGCCGACCTCGCGGTGCTGTGTGCGGTGGTCTCCAGCCTGCAGAACCGCCCGCTGCCGCGTGAGCTGGTGGTGTTCGGCGAGGTGGGGCTGTCCGGCGAGATCCGTCCGGTGCCGAGTGGCCAGGAGCGCATTGTCGAGGCCGCCAAACACGGCTTTACGCGCGCCATCGTGCCCAAGGGCAATGCCCCCAGGAATCCGCCCAAGGGCATGACCATCGTGGCGGTCGACAAGCTGTCCCAAGCACTGGAAGCCCTGTGACATCTGCGCCTGGCGCGTGAGTCTGCTGCACGGGGACATCGTGGTGTGATGCTGCATACAACGAACAAGGCCAGCCTCTCGGCTGGCCTTGTTCGTATGGGGTTTTCTCCGAGCACGAAGCTCAGTCCTGTTTGTCAGCCTGGCGGGCGGCGTGAGCACAGGCCTTGAGGCGTGAGACCAGAAGCTCGACACCGCGCTCGCGCATCAGTGCCTCATTGCGGCCCGGCACCTCTTCGACATCGCCTGCGTAGGCATTGATGGCGGCTTCGACCGAGCTTTCGCGCAGCAGGTGCAGCATCGGGTAGGGCGAGCGGTTGGTGTAGTTGGCCTCGTCGTCTTCCTCGGTGTCCTCGAACACGTATTCCGGGTGGAAGCTGGCCAGCTGATAGATGCCCTCGTAGCCCTGCATCTCGAGCAGCGCCTCGGCATAGTCGAGCAGCTCGAGGTAGGTATCGAAGTCGCGGAAGCCGTCCTTGAAGATCACCAGCGTCGTCTCGGCATCGCGATTGGCGTCCAGGTTCAGCAGCTCGTCGCCGAGTGCCTGTAGGCTGCGCTCGAGTCCTGCACCGGGCACCACGGCATACTGGATGCTGTTGCGTGCCATCTCACGGGCGGCGAACGGGCACAGATTGTCGGCGATGATGTGCGTCTCGACCCACTGGCGCGTGGCGTCGATGGCCTCGGCTTCGCTGGCATCCAGCGGCGGGGTATAGCCACCCGCCGTCTCGGGAGTCGTGGTATCGGTCGGCGTAGCGTCGGTGGTCATGGCGTCAGGGTCCGCAGCGGTGTCAGGAGCGGGTATTGTCACTGCTCGGGCGCGGCATGGCCAGCGCCGTGTCTTCTCGCCTCTCTTCGTTTCTCGTTATCGGGCTTCTTCAACCTGAAGTTGTCGCAGGGCCGCAGGTGGTCGCCGAGCATGTGGCGGCCCTGTTTCATCAGTGATTTCAGCGATAGACTTATCACCGCTGGTTTCAAGCCCGCCCCGAGAACGCTCAGGGACATTGCGGCTACCGGCTGACGACTTCTTTCCTGCCTCGCCACGGAGATACTTCTTGTCCGCTGATACTCCGCCTCCTTCCTCGCCGCCCTCCGAATCTCCCGAATCTACCGAGAGAGCAGAGGGGCCCGAGCACACCAGTGCCGCGGCCTATCGTCTGTCGCGACTGTTGCCCTTTCTCGGCTGGATGCGTCAGCTGTCGCCCGGGGATGCGCGTTCTGATCTGATCGCGGGCCTGAGTGGCGCGGTGCTGGTGCTGCCCCAGGGAGTGGCCTATGCGTTGATCGCCGGCCTGCCACCGGCGCATGGGCTGTATGCCGCCATCGTGGTGGCGATCATCGCCGGCCTGTTCGGCAGTTCGCGGCATATGGTCAGTGGCCCGGCCGCGGCGATCTCGATGGTGGTGTTCGGCACCGTCTCGACCCTGGCCGCGCCGGGCAGTCCCGAATACCTGCCGCTGGTGCTGGCGCTGACCTGCATGGTCGGCATCATCCAGCTGTCGTTGGGGCTGATGCGCATGGGGGCGCTGGTCAATCTCATCTCGCATACGGTGGTGATCGGCTTCACCGCCGGCGCCGGGGTCTTGATCGCCACCAGTCAGCTCAAGCATCTGTTCGGTATCGCGCTTGGCGATGCCTCGAGCTTTCTCGGCACCTGGTGGGCGCTGCTCGGGCATCTGGACGATACCTCGTGGGCAACACTGATTACGGGACTCAGTACCTTGCTTGCGGCCGTGCTGGTCCGGCGGCTGAATCGCAAGCTGCCATGGATGCTGGTGGCGATGGCCGTCGGCTGCGGTGTCGCGGCATTGCTCGGCGGCAGTGCGGCAGGTATCCCGATGGTTGGCGCCCTGTCCGGTAGCCTGCCGCCGTTTTCCCTGCCGCCGCTGGGCTTTGATACCCTGCGCTCGCTGGGTGGGGCGGCCTTCGCGCTGGCGGTGCTCGGCTTGATCGAGGCGGTCTCCATCGCGCGCGCCATCGGCGTGCGCTCGCATCAGCGTATCGATGGCAACCAGGAGTTCATCGGCCAGGGTCTGTCGAATCTGGCAGGCAGTTTCTTCTCGTGCTTTGCCGGTTCCGGGTCCTTCACGCGTTCCGGCGCCAACTATGATGCCGGTGCCCGCACGCCGCTGTCGGTGGTGGTGGCGGCGCTGATCGTGCTGGCGGTGCTGTTGCTGGTGCCTGACGTGACCGCCTGGCTGCCGTTGCCTGCGATGGCGGGCCTGATCATGGTGATTGCCGCCAACCTGATCGAAGTCGGTCATATCCGCCAGATTCTGGCCGTCAGTCGCGAAGAGGCGGTGGTGCTGGTGATCACCTTCCTCGCCACTCTGCTGTTGCCGCTGGAGTTCGCCATCTTCGCCGGGGTGCTGGTCTCGCTGGTGCTGTATCTGAACCGCACCTCACGGCCACGGCTGGTCGAGATGGCGCCAGACCCGGATCATCCGGAGCTTGGGGTGCGCAATGCCGAGCGTTATCAGCTGGCTCAATGCCGAGAGGTGGTGATTCTGCGCGTGGATGGCTCGCTGTTCTTCGGGGCGGTCGACCACGTCCAGCGCAAGCTGGCGCGCTATACCGGCAAGCACGTCATCCTGCTGGGCACCGGCTGCAACTTCATCGATATCGCGGGTGCCGAGATGCTCGAGATCGAGCAGCGTCGCCTGCGCGATGCTGGCGGCAGTCTCAGCATGTGCGGCTTTCGCATGTACGCGCTGGAAGTGATGGAGCGCGGTGGCTTCCTCGAGCGCATGGGGCGTGAGAACTACTTCCATACCGCCGAGGCGGCGATCGCCTCGCTGCGCGACTCGGTCGCCGAAGCGCATCGCGCCCACGGTGATCAACCCGCTGCCTGCCCCGACTGTCAGTTGTTCGGCCCGGCCGGGATCGGGCCGGGGCAGGGGATGCGCCTGACGCCACCGTTGGCGTGAAAGTACAAGGCTGGGGGCGGCTGCACGCTTGCGATAGAATATGGCCCCTTGATGGTGCGGCCAGCCAGCTAGTCGCCGCCCATTGCCTCAATCCTGTTCTGTCTGCCGAGAGATGCCCATGAGTTTGCCCACCGTGGCGGCCAGCTGCGACCTGATTCGCGACGGCCGTCCGTTGATCGATGTGCGCGCGCCGGTCGAGTTCGCCGCTGGTGCCTTGCCGGGTGCCGTCAATCTGCCACTGATGGATGATGAGGAGCGTCATCGCGTCGGGCTGCAGTACAAGCAGGTCGGCCCGGAATCGGCGGTACATCTTGGCCATCAACTGGTCAGCGGCGGGATCAAGCGTGCGCGTATCCGCGCCTGGGTCGAGCACATCGAGCGGCACCCTGACGCGATTCTCTACTGCTTCCGCGGCGGCATGCGCTCCCAGCTCAGTCAGCAGTGGTTGCAGGAAGCAGGGATCGAGCGCCCACGCATCGAGGGCGGTTGGAAGGCCATGCGTCAGCAGCTCTGTCAGCATATCGATGAGCGTGCCGAGCAGGCCCCGATGCTGTTGATCGGCGGGCTGACCGGCTGTGCCAAGACTGAGCTGATCCATGCGCTGGACAATGGCATCGACCTGGAAGGCTGTGCGCGCCACAAGGGTTCGGCCTTCGGCCGTCACCCCTTCCCGGCGCCGAGCCAGATCGACTTCGAGCACCGCATTGCCGCCGAGATGCTCACGCTTGAGGATGAAGCGCCGACCATCATGGAAGACGAGTCGCGCTTCATCGGCAGCGTCAACATTCCGCTCGCCACCTGGCGCGCGATGGAGCAGGCGCCGCTGATCCGCGTCGAGATGCCGCTGGATTGGCGAATCGTGCAGATTCAGAAGGACTATATCGAGGGGCTATGGTCCACCTACAGTCGTCACTATGGTGACTTCCTCGGCTGGACCCTGATGCAGCGCCAGCTGCGTCAGGCACTGCTGCGTCTTCGCAAGCGCCTGGGCAGTGCGCGCCTTGCTCGTCTGGTGCGCATGCAGGACATCGCCTTCCAGGAGCACAAGCGCGGCAATCCCATTGCCCATGAAGGCTGGCTGGCACCGCTGCTCAGCGAGTATTACGACCCGATGTACCGCTATCAGCTCGAGAAGCACGAGCGCACCTTCCTGCACGTCGGCGACTGGGACAACAGCCTCGCCTTCGCGCGTGAGTGGAGCGCCAATCACCGCTGGCAGCGCTGACCTCCCTCATGGGCGCGGTCAGTACTCACGCATCCAGCCAGTCCACCAGCAGGCGGTCCAGCAGGGCCGCCTGACGATCAAAGCGCTTCGGATCCTCCAGCAACGCCTCGCGTGATTGCACGCCAATGCCCTCCATGGGCGCGGGATGGTGGGCCAGGCGGTCCTGCGTGGCCAGGGCTCCCATGTGCGGATGGAAGTTGAGCGCCACCACGCGGCCCTGATCCCAGCTGAAGCCGGCCACTGGCGTGTGCTCGCCGCTGGCCAGCAGCTCGCAGTCTTCCGGCAGGCCGCAGATCTCCTCATGCCACATCAAGGCCGCGAACTCGGCGGGTAGTCCCAGCGGGCACTCGTTGCTGCGCGTCAGCGTGGCCCAGCGACGCTGCGGCACCACGGCGGACGAGACGATCGCCCCCATCTGCTCGGCGATCAGTCGCGCCCCCAGGCCAATCCCCAACAGCGGGCGATTGCTGTTCAGCGTGCGCCGAATCAACTTGCGCTGCAGGCGCAGCGACTGCTGTTCGGCGGGCGAGGCTGTCTTTGCGGCGCTCGACAGGCGTTGCGGACCATCCAGCACCACCAGCGCATGAAAGTCATCGATGCCCGGCAAGGCTTCGCCTGCCAGCGGGAAGCTGGTGTTGAAGCTGTGCCCCATGCCGGAAAGCCAGTCCTTGAGACGTAGCGGACTCTGCCAGTCATGCGCTAGCGTTGCGGTATCGGCGGCTGAATCTGGTTCAGTGTCAGGGAGTTGCCCCTGATGTATGAAGTAAAGATGCATGGCTTCATCATGCGTGAGTGCCATGTCAGCGTAAAGGCCCCAGTGCCGGCATCCCAGTACCTGCATCTCAGCACCTGCATCTCAGCACCTGCACCGGGTGAATCAGCCGCGACACGACAAGGAGAGAACCGCATGCGGGCCGAACTGCTCGAACAGATCTACACCGTGGTGGCGCAGATTCCTGAAGGCCGCATCACCACCTACGGGCGTATCGCCAAGATGACCGATGGCGCCACTGCCCGCATGGTCGGTTCGGCGATGCGACATCTGCCGGATGGCCATCAGCTACCTTGGCATCGCGTGATCAATGCCTCGCTCAAGGTCACCGAGCACGGCGGAGCGGTGCGCCAGCGGGAAAAGTTGCGCAGCGAAGGCATCCTGTTCGATGGTGCCGGTCGCGTGCCGACAGAGTGCCTGTGGCCCTGAGGTATGCAACAGCATGGCAGCGCTCGAGCAGGGTCGCGTTCATCCGGCCACGCGCGGGCGCTACACTTTCGCCTATCCTATCGCATACCCTATACCCCTCTACGGTGACATCGTGGCTGGCACAGGCAAGACGCCAGCGCGGACGCCGCATATTGAATAGTGAAGTGAGAATAGAGCCGTCATGACTCAGCCTGTATCCGGTTTCCGTGCGCGCCTTGATGCGCTGGCCCCCGTGCGCCGTACTGCCTTCATGGCGGCGCTGACCGAGCGACTCCTGCCCAATGCCGGCTTCTACGCCGAAGCCAACGGCACGGCCAGCGCGCTGGACACCACGCGTGAGCTGCGCAAGCTGCTGGACCTCGTCTGGGAGCAGCTGCGCGTGCGCGATGCCAAGATCGATTTCTCGCTGCAGGCCGAGAAGGTCACCGCCTTCGAGCCCGCCGAGGAAGATGACAGCTTCGGCGCGCGCCGCGCGCTGGAAGCGGTGATGGCGCTGACCGCCTGCATCGATGTGCTGATCAGCGAAGAGCCGGAAGCTGCGCTCAAGATCAGCCGTCTGTCCGCCGATGGCGTGCGCGCGTTGATCGATCTGCAGGCCGGTGAGGGAATCGAGCAGGAAGCGCTGGAGGCCATGATTCGCGAACATCCGTTGATGATCGATGAGCGTGACTTCCAGGACGCCGTGCTCGAGAGCGTCGAAGCCCCGCAGCTGTCCCGCGATGACTGGCGCGCGCTCAAGCAATTGGGCCGCAATGAAGATGTCAGCAATCTCGGACTATCCTTGCAGGACTGAGCGGCCCGATTCGGGTCATCCTGGTGCCAGTGATGACTGGCCAGCCGTTGTTGGAGAGACAGATGAGCGACACCCGTCAGCAGGATTCTTCTCCGATGAACGCAGCGCTGAATGGCGTGATTCAGGCGCGTCTGGACGCCATGCGTGAGCGTCTCGCGCAGCCGACGCTGAGAGCGGCGGATGTGCACGCGCTACGTGTCGACTGCAAGCAGCTGCGCGGCTGGTGGCAACTGCGGCGTGAGTCACTGGGCAAGTCGGCGGTGAGTGAGCATCAGGCGCGTCCGCGCGCCGTCGCCAAGGCATTGGCCGGGCCGCGCGAGGCGCACATGCTGCGCAAGACCCATGGTCGCGCCTACGCCTGGGTGGATGAGCGCAGTCAGCGTCTGCTGGATGCGCTGCGTCCGGGGCTGACCAGTGCCGCGCTCAGCGAGCCCGAAGGCGAGCTGGATCACGCGCCGCTCGAGACGCTGCTGGGCGAAGAGCGGGCGGCCTGGCAGGCGGCACCGCTGACGGTGGAGGAGCTCAACACCGGGCTGGAGTTCAGTCGTCATCGCATCAGCAAGCTTGCGGCGCAGGTGGCCAGCAAGCGTGAGATCGAGGCGTCTCACCGGCTGCGCAAGTGGGTCAAGTACCGCATGTTCCAGCTGGCACTGGCGCGCGAGGCGCTGGGCGAGGCAGCCGCGCGGGAGCTCGAGTCACCGAGTCACGGACGGCGCCGCGAGCCGGAACTGCTCGACAAGGCGGCCGCGCGGCTGGGCAATCAGCATGACCTGGCGGAGCTGGCGCTGTGGGTCGGGGAGCGCGTGATGCTGCCCGCCGCCGAGAAGCACCTGGTCGCGGACATCATGACGCTTGCCGACCAGCGACTCGCGCAGGCGCTCAAGCCGCTGAAGAAGCTGGGCTACGTCTGAGCGCTGTTCTCGCCTGAGCCGAAGTTGCGTCTCTGCAGACACGAACGCCGCCATTCCCTGAGGAAATGGCGGCGTTCGCGTTTCTGCCTGAACTACCCTGCGGCTGCGCTTACAGGCGCATCTCGATACCACGTTCGGCCATGTAGGCCTTGGCTTCGGGGATGGTGTACTCGGCGAAGTGGAAGATGCTTGCGGCCAGCACCGCATCCGCACCGCCTTCGAGCACGCCATCCACCAGATGGTCGAGGGTGCCGACACCGCCGGAGGCGATCACCGGCACGCTGACGGCGTCGGAGATGGCGCGTGTCACACCGAGATCGAAACCGGCCTTAGTGCCATCGCGGTCCATGCTGGTCAGCAGCAGTTCACCGGCGCCCAGCTCGACCATCTTCTTCGCCCACTCGACGGCGTCGAGTCCGGTCGGCTTGCGGCCACCGTGGGTGAAGATCTCCCAGCGCGGTGTCTCGCCGTCCTGGCTGACGCGCTTGGCGTCGATGGCGACCACGATGCACTGGCTGCCGAAGCGTTCCGCGGCTTCGCGCACGAAGTCCGGATTGAACACGGCCGCGGTGTTGATCGAGACCTTGTCCGCGCCGGCATTCAGCATGGTGCGAATGTCTTCACAGGTGCGGATGCCGCCACCCACCGTCAGCGGGATGAATACCTCACCGGCGATGCGCGACACCATGTCGACCGTGGTGCCACGGTTGTCGACGCTGGCGGTGATGTCGAGGAAGGTGATCTCGTCGGCGCCTTGCTCGTTGTAGCGCTTGGCGACCTCGACCGGGTCACCGGCATCGCGGATACCGACGAAGTTGACGCCCTTCACGACACGACCGGCGTCGACGTCCAGACACGGGATGATGCGTTTGGCGAGTGCCATGATCGCTCCCCTCAGGCCTTGCGGCCGTTGATGGCGTCGGACAGCGCCTGCGCTTCGGCGATGTCCAGGCTGCCTTCATAGATGGCGCGGCCGGTGATGGCACCGAGGATGCCCTGATCGGCCACTTCGGCCAGGCCACGGATGTCATCCAGGTTGGTTACGCCGCCGGACGCGATCACCGGGATACCGCCTTCGCGGGCCAGTGCCACGGTGGCTTCGATGTTGACGCCCTGCATCATGCCGTCGCGGGCGATGTCGGTATAGACGATGGAGGACACGCCGTCGTTAGCGAAGCGCTTGGCCAGTTCGGTGGCCTTGATGGTGGAGACTTCAGCCCAGCCATCGGTGGCCACGAAGCCGTCACGCGCATCGAGACCGACGATGATGCGGCCCGGGAAGGCGCGGCACATCTCGGCGACGAAGGCCGGTTCCTTCACGGCCTTGGTGCCGATGATGACCTGACCGACACCGGCTTCCAGGTAGTGCTCGATGGTCGCGGCATCACGGATGCCACCACCGATCTGGATCGGCAGCTCCGGGTAGGCGCGGGCGATGCGTGTCACGGCGTCGCCATTGACCGGCTTGCCTTCGAAGGCACCGTTGAGATCGACCAGATGCAGACGGCGGCCACCGGCCTCGACCCAGCGCGCGGCCATGGCCAGCGGGTCATCGCCGTAGTTGGTGGAGTCTTCCATGCGGCCTTGCTTCAGGCGTACGCACTGACCGTCCTTGAGATCGATCGCGGGGATTACCAGCATGTCGGGTGTCCTCTCGGCGTGTCTTGTCACGCCTGTATTGTCGTCGGTATATCGAAGGCGGATGTATCGGCGTCCGTCACGCGAGACAGACGCCGAGGGTCACGCGGGCGAGCCTTCAGGGCTGCCAGCGGACGAAGTTCTCGAGCAGCTTGAGGCCGGCGGCCGCGCTCTTCTCCGGGTGGAACTGCACCGCGAACAGGCTGCCCTCACCGATGGCGACGTGCGCCTCGGCACCGGCATAGTGCGTTGCGCCGTAGACCTTGGAGCGCTCGCTGGCCGATACATAGAAGCTGTGCACGAAGTAGAAGCGCGAGTTGTCCTCGATACCTTCCCACAGCGCGTGGCCCTGGGTGTGCGCGACATGGTTCCAGCCCATGTGCGGCACCTTGAGGCGCTGGCCATGTTCGTCCAGCTGCTGGTCATCGAAGCGTTTCACGTCGCCCTTGAAGTAGGCGAGGCAATCGATGCCACCGTTCTCTTCGCTGCGCTCCATCAGCATCTGCTGACCGACGCATACGCCCAGCAGCGGCTTGCTGTGGTTGCTCAACAGCTCGCCGACCAGACCGCGCAGCTCGGCGCGTTCAAGCTCGCCCATGCAGTCACGGATGGCGCCCTGGCCGGGCAGCACCACGCGGGTGGCACCGCGGATGGCGCGCGGGTCGCTGGTGATCACGACATTCTCGTCGGCCACGTGCTCAAGCGCCTTGGCGACGGAGTGCAGGTTGCCCATGCCATAGTCGATGACGGCAATCGTCATGTCTTTCTCCCGAAGGCCGGAGGCAGGCTCCGGCGCTGGATGTCAGGCGTCTGGCGCCCGGATCATTCGTTTACAGCGAGCCCTGTTTACAATGAGCCCTTGGTGGAGGCGATACGGCCCCCCATGCGCTCGTCCTCTTCCACCGCCATGCGCACGGCACGACCGAAGGCCTTGAAGATGGTCTCGGCCTGGTGGTGGGCATTGAAACCCTTGAGGTTATCGATATGCAGGGTGGCGCCAGCGTGATTGACGAAGCCCTGGAAGAATTCCCAGAACAGCTGGGTATCGAAGCGACCGATGTTGCCGCGGGTGAACTCGCACTGCATGAACAGCCCCGGACGACCGGAGAAATCGATCACCACGCGCGACAGGGCTTCATCCAGCGGTACGTAGGCATGGCCGTAGCGGCGGATGCCGGCCTTGTTGCCCAGTGCCTGCGCGAAGGCCTGTCCCAGGGTGATGCCGATGTCCTCGACGGTGTGGTGGTCATCGATATGCAGGTCGCCATCGCAGTCGACCTCGATGTCGATCACGCCGTGACGGGCGATCTGGTCCATCATGTGTTCGAGGAAGGGCACGCCAGTGTTGGCGCTCAGCTTGCCTTCACCGTCCAGATTGATGCGGACCCGGATCTTGGTTTCCGAGGTGTTGCGATGAACTTCGGCGATACGCTCTACCATGATGTCTCTCCAGCGGTCGGTGACGCCATCAGCGGCTTCGAGGCCGATGGGGTCTGGGCGCAGTCTGGGGCCTTTGGTATGAGAGGCGTGTGTCCAGTCCGGCCGGGAAGTGCGCATCATGTGGTTATTGTCATGTGATGTCGCAATCGAAATCGTGATCAGGGCATTGACGACGGCAGAGAGCCGTCGGCGGGGCGCCTGATCGGCGGCAGGCGCGGCGTCTGCGTGCCTGCCCGACCCGTCATTATAGAGAAAGGACAATGGCATCCGCTACAATGGCGGGCATTCATGTCGCGGGCGAGGAATTCACCATGCCGGTCACTCTTCAGATGATCGACCACGCGCGCTGGCAGACCGATGAGCAAGTCCGCATCGACCTGTCGCGTATCTATCACGAAGCTCCCGGTGAGCGTCTTCCGCTTGCCCCGGACGACTTCATTCAAGCCAATCTCGCCGCGGGACATCGCTTCTGCAGCGCCTTCTTCAACGATCGTCATATCGGCGCGCTGCTCTGCGAGGATGAAGGCGATGCCTGGAAGATCAGCCATTGCTGCGTGCGCAAGAGCACGCGTCGACGCGGTGTCGGTACGCGTCTGATGGCCCTGCTGTCGCTGGAAGCGGCCAGTGCCCAGCGTCTGCTGGTCGTGCCGAGTCAGGGATTGACCCTGGCCGACGAGCTGCTGGTATCACGTCTCGGCTATGTGCGAGACCCCGCCCGCGACGGCTTCGTGCTGGCGCAGGAGTGAACCCGGTCGTTGCTGGATGCGGAACTGACGTCAACGCGACCTGTCCACCGCCTGTGTCATCATCGAGGTCGCATTGAGGCTTTTTGCCGAGCAAGAGGACGATGCACGGCATGCGTGCTCGATGATGAGCGGCAGAAAGGGCATCACCTGATGCCGCAAGCCCCCAGCGCCATCTCAAATGCTGCCCTCTGGAATGAGGCGCCGCAGCAATTCTCATCGTGTCAAAGGGAGGACGCAGATGAAAGCACTGTTCAGAGCCTTGCTGGCCATCGTCGGAGTACTGGCGTTGGTGGTCGTGGCGGGGGTGATCTATGTCACCACCTTCCTCGATCCGAATGATCTCAAGCCGCGACTGGTCAAGGCGGTCAAGGACCAGGCGGGGCTGGAACTGGCCCTGAACGGCCCGCTGGACTGGTCCTTCTATCCGCGTCTCGGCGTCAGTGTCGAGGATGCCGAAGCCTGGCTGCCGGAGCAGGAGCGTGATCAGTCACCGTTTGCCTCCTTTGCCCGCGCGGAAGTCGGCGTGTCCTTCACGCCACTGCTGAGCGGTGAGGTCGAAGTCGAAGGCGTCTTCCTCGACGGCCTCAAGCTGGCGCTCGAGCGTGATGCACAGGGGCGTGGCAACTGGGAAAGCCTGCTCGAGCATGCGGCGACGGCCGCCGACAGTGGCGCGGCGGATGAAGCGCTGCCGCCGGCCAAGAGCGCCGGCGTGGCGCTGGCGGATGACACGACGCCGTCGGTGCAGAATGGCGCCGGCAGCATGGCGGTCAATCTCGATATCGCCTCGGTGCAGGTCACCAATGGTCAGATCGCCTATCAGGACGCGGCCAGCGGGCTCGACATGACGCTCAACGACGTGGCGTTGACCTCCTCCAACGTCAGCCCCGACAAGTCCTTCCCGGTAGAGCTGTCGTTCGTGGCCGATGGGCGTGAGCCGGAACTTCAAGGCACCGTCAGCCTCGATGGCAAGGTGGCGCTGGACCTGCAGGGCGGCCGTCATGTGCTGACCGGCGTGAGCCTGGATACCACCACGCGCATGCCGTCGCTGGGTGACAAGGACCAGAGCGTGGCGCTGGATATCGACACCTTGACGCTGGATACCGACAAGCAGCTGTATCTGGCCGATGGCGCCGAGCTGGACGCGACGCTCCATCAGGCCGCGCTGGGTGACAAGGCCCTGCCGCTGAAAGCCACCTTCGGTGCCGAAGCCGACCTGGCGGCGGGCACGGCAAATCTCGAGAACCTGCTGCTGACCTCCGGCAGTGACCTGCGCCTCAGCGGGGCGCTCAAGGCCAAGGACATCACCGGCGATGCGCTTAGCTATAGCGGCCAGTTCAAGCTGGCACCGCTGTCGCCCAAGGCGTGGATGACGCGTGTCGGCATGGACGCGCCGCAGACCGCCAAGAGCAGCGCGCTGACCTCGCTGGCCTTCTCCAGCCCGTTCAAGGGCGACATGTCGCAGGTGCAGCTGACCAATCTGGTGATGGCGCTGGATGACACCACCATCAATGGGCGCCTCGGCTCGTCCTTCGATGCCTCGCAGATCACCTTCGATCTGGATGTCGACGCGCTCAATCTCGATGACTACCTGGCACCGGCAGGCGCAGACGAGAAGACGGCAAGCCTGGGGAAAGCGCTCACGGCGGGCGTGATCGCGCCGGTCTATGCGGCCGATGGTGACGCGGAGCTGCTGCCGGTGGCATTGCTCAAGACGCTGGGCCTTCAGGGCCAGCTGGATATCGGCACGCTGATCGCCTCGGGTCTCGAGATGAACAAGGTGAGCGCCAAGCTGTCCGGTCAGCCGGGTGTACAGCAGCTCGATAGCCTGACGGCCAGCCTCTACGGCGGCTCGCTGGCGGCCAATGCGCGCATCGACAGCCGCAAGACACCGCTGAGCATGAGTTTCGGCGAGAAGCTGACCAATCTGGATATCGCGCCATTCCTCAAGGCGCTGGCGCCGGAGCAGAAGGACATCCTGCGTGGTCGCCTGACGCTCAATGGTGACTACACCACCAGCACCAATCAGATCGACAGCATCAAACGCAATCTGAACGGCAAGGGCAACTTCGAGATTCGCAATGGCGAGGTGCTCGACGTCAATATCTCCAGGGAGATGTGCACTGCCGTGGCGACGCTGAGTGGCAAGACCTCCTCACGTGAATGGAAGGCCAATACGCCGCTGGAGCGCGCGCAGGGCAGCTTCACGGTCACCAATGGCGTGATCAGCAATCAGGATCTCGCCCTGGCGATTCCGGGCATCGCGCTGGACGGCAAGGGCCAGCTCAACCTGCCGACCGAGGCCTTCGACTACAACGTGGCGGCGCGCTTCATCGAGGGCGCGGATGACGCGGCCTGTGCGGTCAATCCTCGTCTGATCAAGCTGCGCTTCCCGGTGCAGTGCCAAGGCAACCTGAGCGGTGAGCCGGGCGAGTGGTGTGGCTTCGATCAGAAAGGCTTCCAGAGTGCCGCAGCGGAACTGGCCAAGGAAGAAGCCAAGCGCAAGGCGGGCGAGAAGGTCAGCGAGAAGCTGGATGAGAAGCTCGACGAAGATACCCGCAAGAAGATCGACGACAAGCTGGGCGAAGGCGCCAGCGACAAGCTGAAGGGCGCGATTCAGGGGCTGTTCAACTGATCACGCGCTCCCTTCGCAGCAAGACCGGCACGCCAGCTCCTCGGGGCTGGCGTGCTGCCGTTTGAGCCCAGGCCATGGCGTCGACCATGGCACGAGCAGAGGAAGTTTTGATGGCGCGATCTGACACTGCTGCCACGCCAGACGTGACAGCTCCCGAGAGCCACGCCACGCCCGGCTTCGAAGATATCGCTCTGAGTCCCGAGGCGTTTCAGGCGCGCGTGTTCGACTGGTTCGATGAGCATGGCCGCAAGCACCTGCCCTGGCAGGAGAACACCACGCCGTATCGCGTCTGGGTCTCGGAGATCATGCTCCAGCAGACCCAGGTCGCGACGGTGCTGCCGTACTACGCTCGCTTCATGGAGCGCTTCCCGGATGTCGCGGCGCTGGCGGCGGCGGATATCGATGACGTGCTGCACCTGTGGACGGGCCTTGGTTACTACGCGCGGGCGCGCAATCTGCACAAGGCCGCGCAGCAGGTCGTAAATGAGTACGACGGCGCCTTCCCGGTCGAGAGTGTCGAGGCATTGTCGGCCTTGCCGGGCATCGGCCGTTCGACCGCCGGGGCGATCATCAGCATCAGCACCGGACAGCGGGCGCCGATTCTCGATGGCAACGTCAAGCGCGTGCTGGCACGCCTGCATGCCGTGGAAGGCTGGCCGGGCCGTCCGGCGGTGGAGCGCAAGCTGTGGACGCTTGCGGAGCGCTACACGCCGCAGGTGCGGCTGGCGGACTGGACCCAGGCGATGATGGATCTCGGGGCCACCCTGTGCACGCGCGGCAGCAAGCCCGATTGCGCGCGTTGCCCCTTCGAGGAAGTCTGCGTGGCGCATGCGCGTGGCGAAGAGAAGCGCTTCCCCGAGAGCAAGCCCAAGAAGACCATACCGACGCGTCAGACACTGATGTTGCTGGTCAGTGACGAGGCGGGGAAGATCCTGCTGGAACGCCGTCCGCCGACGGGCATCTGGGGCGGCCTATGGGCGCCGCCACTGGTCGAGGACCGTGAGGCCGCGCGGGAATGGATCGCCCGCGAAGCCCGCGGCGCCCATCTGGAGGCGCCACTGGCAAGTTTCGAGCATGTCTTCAGTCACTTCCGACTGACCATCACGCCACAGCCGGTGCAGCTGGGGGAGGCAGGGCTTGCGCCAGCTCAAGCGGCCGAGAGCGTCAGCGAGTCGGCCGCCGACCGTCGCTTCGTCGACCCTGCCGCGCCGGACGCCGTGGGCCTGCCGGCGCCGGTCAAGGCGCTGCTGGCGCGCTGCACGGATGATCTGTTCGGGCTGTGAGGCCCTGTTGGCGTCGGTACCGGCCGTACGTCTGGGGCAAAGCGGCCCAGGCGTGCGAGAATGAGGAACAGTTAAGGCGTCTGGCGAAGGCTCGGCGCTCATCCGCACTGACATCCAGTCCTCTTACGGAGTTACCCATGCGCACCGTACATTGCCGCAAGTATGACCAGGACCTGCCGGGTCTCGATTTTCCGCCGCTGCCGGGCGAGAAGGGCCAGGACATCTGGTCCAACGTCTCCAGGCAGGCATGGGAAGAGTGGCAGGCGCTGCAGACGCGTCTGATCAACGAGAAGCACCTCAACATGATGGATGCCGACAGCCGTCGCTATCTGATGGAGCAGATGGATCGCTTCTTCAACAACCAGGAGACGGACCAGGCCGAAGGTTTCGTGCCGACGGACGCCGCCGCCAAGGGCGAATCGCAGGGCGGACAGGGCTACGAAGTCTGAGTGGCCGGCGAGGACGGCGGAAGGCGAATTACGACGCCAAATTCTTGATAAGCAAGGGTTGACGTCGGGAAAGGTTTTCTATTTAATACGTCCTCGTTGGCAAGGGCCAGATAGCTCAGTTGGTAGAGCAGGGGATTGAAAATCCCCGTGTCGGCGGTTCGATTCCGTCTCTGGCCACCAAGTGTTGGGGTATAGCCAAGTGGTAAGGCACCGGTTTTTGGTATCGGCATTCCCAGGTTCGAGTCCTGGTACCCCAGCCAGCTGACATGCAGTAACGTAGTAAGAAGACTCATATCATGAGTTCTTTGTGCCGGCTTAGCTCAGTTGGTAGAGCAACTGACTTGTAATCAGTAGGTCGAGGGTTCGACTCCTTTAGCCGGCACCATCTTCAGGCTTCTGTCGATGAGCGAAGAACACACGATATAGAGGTCGCCTTGGCGGCTTTTTTTGTGTCTTCAGGTTGGCCAGATAGCTCAGTTGGTAGAGCAGGGGATTGAAAATCCCCGTGTCGGCGGTTCGATTCCGTCTCTGGCCACCAAATTGGGGTATAGCCAAGTGGTAAGGCACCGGTTTTTGGTATCGGCATTCCCAGGTTCGAGTCCTGGTACCCCAGCCAATTCTGGCTAGCTGATGCAGTCGCAGGATGAATTCGGCAGCCAACAGAAAAGCCACCCTTCGGGGTGGCTTTTCTGCGTCTGGAGCAAAGGTCTGGAAGGCGACAGGGCATGCCGTGGTCCGGCGCTCACCTCAGTGCGAGGTGGGCTCTTCCGGGTGCATTGCCAGCCAGCTCAGGCGCTTGCGATAGATGGTGGAGGGCGCGATCTCCAGTATCGCCGCAGCGCGGGGGATGCTGCCATCACAGGCGCTGATGGCGCTCTCGATCGCCTCGCGTTCGACCATCCATAGCGGGCGCAATGTGGTCTCGTTGCCCTCAGACACATTGTGGCTGACCGGCGTGCGATGCGCCGTGCTGGAGGGCAAATCCAGCATGTCGGCCGTCAACACCTCACCATCATTGAGGATGATGGCGCGCCGCAGCGTGTTTTCCAGCTCCCGCACGTTGCCGGGCCAGTCATGGGCCAGCAGCTGACGCTCGGCACATACACTGAGTCGTGTGAAGCGCTTGCCCTCGTGGCCTGCCATGCGCCCCAGCAGCCCGGTGGCGATCTCCAGGATATCCTGACCGCGCTCGCGCAGTGGCGGCACCTTGAGTGGAATGACGTGCAGACGATAGAAGAGGTCTTCCCGGAAGCGGTGAGTATCGACCAGTACCCGCGGGTTCTGATGCGTGGCGCACACGATGCGGCAATTGACCTCTACCGTGCGCGTGGCGCCCACCGGCATTACCTGCCCCGTCTGCAGGAAGCGCAGCAGCTTGCTCTGCAAGGGCAGCGGCAGCTCCGCGATCTCATCGAGAAACAGCGTCCCCCCATCTGCCGCCACGGCGAGTCCCTGCTGGGTGCTCACGGCCCCCGTGAAAGCCCCGCGCACATGTCCGAACAATTGCGACTCCAGCAGCTCTGCCGGAATGGCGGCACAATTGACGGCGATGAATGGGCCGTCACGTACCGGGCTATGGCGGTGAATGGCAGTGGCACACAATTCCTTGCCGCTGCCGCTTTCGCCGGTGATGAAGATGGGAGCGTCCGAGTGGGCGACCTGGATGAGAGTGCGATAGAGCGTCTGCATGGCCGATGAGTCTCCGATAAACTCCCCAAAACCGCGAGGTCGCTTTACCGGTAGTTCCCTTACCCGCGAGGTAGTGGAGATATCGTCAGCCAGATTCAATGCGGTAGCCGATGATGCAGCCTGATGAGCTTTCAGTGCGGTCATGAGTGTTGTTCCCTTGCTGCTGGTCTTTCTGCATTGCCTGCGCTTTGTGTGAGCGGGCTGCGAAAGAATCATTGTCGGGCTGCTTCTGGTGACAGCCTCACCGGAGAGTCTGGATTCTCCAGCGTTGAGTGTTCGTCTTGGGGGTTTATCGAGTACCCATATAGAGGTTAATGACTTGTGCGAGATGATCATGGCGGCTTTTAGTGCGTTTTTTCCGCTCCCCCTGAGTGGCAGACTTCTCAGTCTCGACGCTCGCCTGGCTGACCAACTCTCTACTCACGCTGAAAGGGTGAGCCCTGGTATCTGATGGTCTGTCTTGCCGCTGATGACTGTCCCGGGCAGTGCATCACTGGGCGTCTTCCTCTTCATCTCCGTTGTTGTGGGTAATGGTGAAGTCAGTCGATGATGTCTGAGAGCTACCATCCGCGGATTGATCCGCAGTGCCATCGATGGTGCCGGTGGAACCATCACTCAGCGTCTGTTCGATCTGTTGCCAGTTGCCGATCGAGGTGCTGCTGCCGGTATTGAGAGTGTATTCCCCGATATTGGTATCGGACCCTTCCCCCAGGCTGCCGGCCTTCTTGCTCTCGTAGAGGATCAGGGCGGATTCTGCGCTACGAGCCGGAAAGTCGTAAGGGAAGGGCCCCATCAGCGAGTTGGCGCTGGCAGTCGTGGCCAGCAGGCATCCCGCGCTGATGACCCCCAGGCTGATACGTGTAAAGGCATTCATGTCTTGCTCCTTTCGCTCTGTGAAAGATGCAGTGTCTGATGCGTGAGACTTCTGATGTCGGCAGGTACTGAAACACACGCGGGTCGCCCCGCGTGTGTTGGTTGCCTGTTGAGGATTTACGGAGTAACGGGGCCGACGCTGATGGACATGTTGTTGCCCACAGAGGTGGCCGCGTTGTTGATGACCGGGCCCTCGAAGCTGCCTGCCGGCGGCAGATCCAGTGTGATGTTGCTGACCTTGGCAGTCGAGCTGATGTTGGCGAAGCTCATCTGGGTATTGTCGGCAATCAGGGCGCTATCGATATCTGTGCTATCCAGAGTGACCGACATATTGTTGCCCACGGAGGTCGCGGCATTGTCCACGCTCAGGTTGAGAATGTTGTCGACCTTGGCCAAGGACTCGACTTCAGCAGTGCCCGGGTAGAAGAAATAGCCACCAGAACCCGCCAAGAACTGCTCATTGTGCAGGTTGACCATGGCATCACTATCCACCGAGACATTGTTGCCCACCGAAGTGGCGGCATTCTCCAGGGACTCGAGCTTGGTGATGTCAGGATTGGGGGTCGAACCCTCATAGGTCACGTAGACATCGACGCTGGCCTCTGCCGCTGCTGCTGCCGCGGCGGAAGCGCTGGAGCCATGCTTGCTTGAGTGGGCACCTGAAATCGCGAAGGAGCTGGAGCTCGTACTGTCGAGCAGGTCGATGCTCGGCGTTCCTGCTTCTGCAGCGCCGTAGCTGACATCACTGACGATGGCTTCGGAGCTGACATCACCGATCTGCTTCTGCAGACTTTCGACCATCACCAGGCCACCTGGATCTTTGATTTGCGGGTCAATATAGACGTCAATGTCGACATCGGTATTCACCTGTCCATCCCAATCCCAGTCCACGTTATCGAAGGCCTGCGCCTGACTTGCCATCATCACACCACTTACGAGACCGATGGCGACTGCGAGCTTGTTATAGGTAGTCATTGTCATGTTCCTCATGAATGTTGACTTATTGTGCTGCGCTGGATGCTGCCGGTACTGCTGATGCGGGTGCTGCTTGCAACGGTGTTGCGACTGCTTCATTGCCACTTGCTGCATTGCTGCTGGTATTGGCTGCGGCCACTTGCTGCGTGTTGCTATCGTCGTCTGCAACATGCTGTCCCGGGTGAAGCTCGCATTCCTGTCCCGCAGGTACAGGAAGCCCCAGGCCTTCAGTCAGAAGCTGGTACGCGCCCATCTCCACGACTGATCTCACGCCCAGCTGCAGTGGTTCATTGCGCACTGCGCCGGAGTCAAACTCGACCAACTGATTGCCGAAGAAGCGGTAGATACCGGCTTCGACTTCGTAACCCACCACCTGCTTCTGCAGGCTGGTGACATAGACGGTGCGGAAGGTGCGGATATCGACCATGCGCAGGTCCAAGCCGACATTGATGACTGCAGTGCGCAGTCCGGCCCCGATTCCGCTGACAAACAGGCGGGCACCGCCGCTTGAAATGTTGTAATTGAGCTCTGTAAGAGCACCGAGAACCACGAAATGCGAAGGGAGAACTGCAAGTTTGCGCGGCGAGTAGGCCATTGCCTTGTTCTCGAAAAGCTGCTGCTCTGCCAGCGGGACTCGCACATCGAGGCGTTCGGTAAGATGCACCTTGCGAGTCTTGTAGAGGGCACTTATCAGCATCTCGGATACGCCCTGGGTCACGGCAGCACTCTCTGTCACGGTGGAGTAACTACGTTGACCGGTCTTGTCCGTCACCTGACCCACTGCAATCACAGGCAGGTTGGTGGCTCCCTGAATTCGACTGAGTGATACGAGGCATTCGCTATATGGCGTATTGTTGGAGGTGACTGGTGGCCCTACGACCGGTTCGACATTGTCGAATTTCGGTTCCACAGCGGCGCAGCCCCCCAGCACTGTGGCCATGCAAGCGGCCATGCATATCCGTGGCTTAAACATGCTGGAAGTTCCCCTGGTGTGACGCATGATCCTGCGCCGTTATTTTTCTCTGATATGTCTCTATCAGTTGTTCTGCCGTGCTTTCCTAGGGGCACGAAGCGTGCCAAATAATTTCACAATATTTCACAGATACTTACGCATTAATGCGCGATGTTGCGCGCGATGCGTTTTGCAAATGGCGAAGCGAAGTGAGGGGAAATACCACGGGCATGGTGCCAGTGGTGAGCCGCTGATTAAGCCGGTTATCTCACGGAAGATGAGATTCAGTGCCAACAGGATGAGCCAGAACTGGCGAGAGGGGATGACTGAAGGATTTTGTCATTCGCGAGGCACAGACGGCCTCATGTTTTCTTGAGAAGGGTGATGGCGGGAGTGGTGTGAGATTGGATGGTCTTTTAACGATCTTGCGGATCAGACCTCTATGCTTTTTTCATGAATCTTGGGGTTGAAGTCTGTTGTATGGCCCATAGGTGGCACAGTGCGGCAGGGCCGCATGCAAGAACGCCAGATTCCACTTTCCTCAATGCAAGACACTGATGCCTTAAGGAGAGCACGATGACAGCTTCACGCCATATGACTTCGTACAACGCCACTTCCGCTCTCTCGTCCAAGCAACGTCAACACGAGCAGACCGATGGTGGCAACGGCAGCGCCGCTGCAGAAACCTCCAAGCAGCAGCTGGACGCCCGGCAGACCAATGCCGACCGTGATCAGGCGCCGGAAGCCTATCTCGACAAGTCGGGTAGCGACCGTGGCTCCGATCACTCACGAGATGCCTATCCGACGCGTCTGAGCCAGCCGCCGCAGCACCTGTGGCAGGAGCGCCGCGAGCCCGTCGTGAACTCGCGTGCCGATGAGGGGCCGCTGGGCGCCGAGCAGCTCAAGCGCTTCGAGCGCGATGGCTTCCTGTTTGAGCCGGAATTTCTGGCGCCGGAGGAAGTCGAGACGCTGAAGGCCGAGCTGGCAGCGCTGCTCGACAACGAAGAGTGGCAGGGACGTGATTTCACCATCACCGAGCCCAAGAGCCGCCAGATTCGCTCCATCTTCGCCGTGCATTTCCTGTCCGAGCGTTTCCGTCAGCTCGCCGAGGACCCGCGCCTGGTCGATCGCGCGCGTCAGATCCTGGGGGGCGATGTCTATGTCCACCAGTCGCGCATCAACTACAAGCCGGGCTTCGAGGGCAAGGGCTTCAACTGGCACTCGGACTTCGAGACCTGGCACGCCGAGGATGGCATGCCGGAGATGCGCGCGGTCAGCGCCTCGATCATCCTGACCGACAATCATCACTTCAATGGTCCGCTGATGCTGATTCCCGGCTCGCATGAAGTCTTCGTGCATTGCCTGGGCGAGACACCGGAAGACAATCACAAGTCGTCCCTGCAGGCGCAGGAAGTCGGGGTTCCCTCGCGCGAAGCGCTGAGCGAGCTGATAGCCGAACGTGGTATCGAAGCACCGACCGGTGCCGCTGGTGGTCTGTTGATGTTCGACTGCAATACGCTGCATGGCTCCAATGCCAACATGTCGCCGGACCCGCGCAGCAACGCCTTCTTCGTCTACAACCGCGTCGACAACGCGATGCAGGCGCCTTTTGCCGCTGCGCGACCTCGCCCGGAGTTTCTCGCGCACCGTCTCGATGGTGGCTGGGATGAACTGGAGAAATGAGCCGCGCGTGACAGATCGCTGGTGGGAGCGAGCGAAAGACCCAAAGACCGCAGGATTGAGCAGGTCAGTGGACTGAACTGCACAACGCCAGGTTGCGCTCAGGCGGCGAAATCTCGGACGTTGGTGTGGTAGTGGCAGGCTGTCGGGGCGACGTATCATTGCGATATCTCTCATTGATCGTCTTTCATTGATCCTCCATCACGCCCCGACAGGAGTTCTGCATGCCGCTTGCTCAGCGTTTCACCCCGCGTTTCAGCGATGGTCGCGTCTTCGCTCATGACCTCGGCAAGGTGGTCTGTGTCGGCCGCAATTACGCAGCCCATGCCGCGGAGCTCGGCAATGAAGTGCCCAGCGAGCCGCTGTTGTTCATCAAGCCCGCCACCAGCGTGACGCCGATGGACAAGCCATTGGCGATCTCTCGGCGGCGCGGTCAGTACCACTACGAGGCGGAGCTGGCGCTGCTGATCGGCAAGCCGCTGTGTGAAGCCAGCGAAGCAGAGGCGCTGGAAGCACTGGCCGGCATGGGGCTGGCGCTGGACCTGACCCTGCGTGAGCGCCAAAGCAAGCTCAAGGCCAAGGGCCAGCCGTGGGAGTTGGCCAAGGCTTTTGATGGCAGCTGTCCGTTGTCTTCCTTCGTGGCGCTGGAAGGGCCGCGTTGGCGCGATGCCGATGGCGAGCTGCACAGCGTGGATTTCCAGGCGCTGCACTATCGCTTTGCCATCGACGGCGAGCAGCGCCAGCAGGCGGATACCAGCCTGATGCTGTTCCCCGTTGCGCGCTTGCTCAGTGAAATCAGCCACAGCTTCACCCTGCTGCCCGGCGATGTGGTGCTGACCGGCACGCCGGAAGGCGTCGGCGAGCTGAATCCGGATCAGGCACTGGCACTGGCGCTGGATGCCCCGGATGGCAGCGGCGAGCTGCTGCGTGTCGAGACACGCACTCGCGGCGTGGCATGACGTCTAGGGCTAAGACAGCCTTCAGCGTGTTGACAGCAGCCCTGAGCGAGTAAGTAGTAGCCCTGAGGGAGTTGAAAGCAGCCCCGAGCGGGTTAAAAAAGAAAAGCCCCTGCCGGGTCACCGGCAGGGGCTTTTGCTGTCTGGGCTTTTGTCTCAGCTCTCCAGGTAGGTGTAGCCGTCGAGACCGGCCTTCAGGTCTTCGAGCAGATCGGCCTGCTCCAGCGCATTCAGGTTGGATGACTTGAACTGACGCGCGAGGCGTGCGGCCAGCTGCTCCGGGTCGAAGTTCACGTAGCGCAGCACCTGCGCCACGCTATCACCTTGAATGGCATGGGAAAGCTGCCACTGACCATCGTCGTCGAGGCTGGCATCCACGGAATCGGTATCGCCGAACAGGTTGTGCAGGTCGCCGAGGATTTCCTGATAGGCGCCGACCATGAAGAAGCCGAGCAGCTTCTCTTCATCGGCATGCCATTCCGGCAGCGGCAGGGTGGCGTCCAGCCCCTGGTCATCCACATAGGTGTCGATGCGGCCATCGCTGTCACAGGTGATGTCCTGAATCACGCCACGTCGTGTCGGCGCGCGGTCGAGGCCGGTCAGCGGCAGGATCGGGAAGATCTGCTCGATGCCCCAGATGTCCGGCAGCGACTGGAACAGCGAGAAGTTGACGAACAGCTTGTCGGCCAGCTTCTCGTTGAGCTCATCGAGCACCGCGCGGTGCGAACGCTGACGCGCATCGAGACGCCCGGCCAGGCTGCGACACACGTTGGTGTAGATGGCCTCGGCCTCGGCGCGGATGGCGATGCTCGCCAGCCCCATCACGAAGCGTTCCTGCACCTGATGCTGGGCGTGCACCACGGCGTGGTAGATCTCCACCAGCTCACGCGGCTCCAGCTGACCCTCCAGTCGTGCAGCCTGGGCCCACAGCGCGGCGATCTGGGCATCGTCCTCGCGGCGTGCGGGCAGCGGCAGGTTCACGCGCTCCTCGCCGATCACGTCCGTGACCAGCACCGCGTGATGGGCGGTCAGGGCGCGGCCGGATTCGGAAATGATGTGCGGATGCGGCAGGTCATGGGCATCACAGACGGCGTGGAAGGCACCGACCACATAGTCGGCATATTCGCGCATCGAGTAGTTGAGCGAGCAGGCGCTTTCCGAGCGCGTGCCTTCATAGTCCACGCCCAGGCCGCCACCGACATCGACGATCTCCACGCCGGCGCCAGCTTCGTGCAGGCCCTGATAGAAGCGCGCGCACTCGGCCAGACCGCGCTGGATATCGCTGATGTCCGCGATCTGGGAGCCAAGATGGAAGTGGACCAGCTTGAGGCAATCCAGCGCATCCACTTCGCGCAGACGTTCGACCAGCGCGACGATCTGGCTGGCGGTCAGGCCGAACTTGGACTTCTCGCCGCCGGTGTTCTGCCAGTTGCCCTTGCCGATGGTGGCCAGGCGCGCGCGCAGGCCGATGCGCGGACGCACGTCCAGGCGCCTGGCCTCTTCCAGCACCAGCTCCAGCTCGCTGGCCTTCTCGACCACCAGATGCACGCGGTGGCCGAGCTTCTCGCCCATCAGCGCCAGACGCACGTATTCGCGGTCCTTGTAGCCATTGCAGACGATCACCGACGGGCCGTTGTCCGACAGCGCCAGCACCGCGAGCAGTTCCGGCTTGCTGCCGGCTTCCAGTCCGACACGCCCGCGTGAGCGCTCGCTGGTCGCCAGCAGTTCCTCGACCACGCGACGCTGCTGGTTGACCTTGATCGGATAGACGGCGGTATAGCTGGCGCCATAGCCGCGTGAGCTGATGGCGGCATCGAAGGCGCCACACAGCTGCTCGACGCGGTCATGCAGGATATCGGCGAAGCGAACCAGCAACGGCAGGCGCAGGCCCTGGGCGCGGGCCTTGTCGATCAGCGAGATCAGCGGCAGCGCAGGCGTGCCCGGCTCGCCATGCGGGCGTACCAGGGTCAGGCCATCCTGGCCCACGTCGAAATAGCCGCTGCCCCACTGGTCGATGTTGTAGGTGCGGCGGGCTTCGGCGGCAAAGGAAGTCATCGCGGTCTCCGGAGGTGGACGGCGTGAAGACAAGTCCGGTGGCGCGCCGCGAGCCGGGCAGCACCGGAGAAGACAATGACGCCCGCACGGATGCGGGCGTTCAGAGGGCGCATTATGCCTGCTGGAGGCCAGCAGGCAATTGCTTTGACGACGCATTCGCCATCGAAGTGCTCGATCAGGCCGGCTGTGCGGCGTCGGGCAGCGGCAGGGCGCCTTCCTCGATGCGACGACCCAGCAGCTGGCGGTATTGCGCCGGGTCCTTCGGCGTCAGGCTGTGGGCGGGCGGGTCCACGTAGACCACCAGCAGGCGTGACAGCCAATAGCGCAGCGCGGTCATGCGCAACATGCTCGGCCACAGACGGCGTTCGTCGGCGTTCATCGGGCGCTCGGCCAGATAGGCGCTGAGCAGGGCGTCATAACGCGCCGGGTCCAGGCGGCCATCGTCATTGGAGCACCAGTCATTGACCAGAATCGACAGATCGAAGATCAGGTCGCCCGTGCAGCCGTTGTAGAAGTCGATGATGCCGCCGAGACGGTCGCCGTCGAACAGGGTGTTGTCGCGGAACAGGTCACCGTGCAGCGCGCCCTGTGGCAGCTCGACACCGCTGAAGACGTCTTCGCAGACATCGATCTCGTCGGCCATCAGCGCCTGGTCTTCGGGGCTCAGATACGCCAGCACCTTGTGGTGCATCGGCTTGATCCAATGCAGGTCACGGGTGTTGGGGCGGTGGCCAGTGAAGTGCTGCGAGACGGCATGCATGCGCCCCAGCGCCGCGCCGATCTCGCGGCACTGGGCCACGTTGGGCGAGACCGGCCAGCTGCCCGGCATACGCGGGAACAGCAGCGCCGGCTTGCCTGCCAGCACCTTGAGCGCCTGGCCGTCGCGGTCGTGCAGCGGGCCCGGCACCGGCAGCTTGTGGCTGGCGAGGAAGTCGAGCAGCTCGACGAAGAAGGGCAGTTCCGCATGCTCGCCCTGCTCGAACAGGGTCAGCACCATCTCGCGGCGATCGGTGGTGACGAAGAAGGTCGAGTTCTCGGTGCCGTGCGCGACATCCTCAAGCGATGTCAGCGTGCCTGCGTCGTACTCTGCCAGAAATTCTGCGACCTGAGCGTCGCTCAGGGGGGTAAAGACTGCCATGGGTGACTCTTCTCGCCGAAATGTGTCCGCCCCATCAGTGGCGCGCCGCCGGAGCGAAGCGGCGGCAATGCGCTGACAGGAGTTGTTGTAGGTATGCAGGAAGGATGCCGTCACGCCCGGGGGCAAGCGATATGCCGCGGGCGTGATGCCTGTCGCTGCTGGCTCAGCTCTCGCGTGAACCAGATGCCGAGCTTATCACTTTTTCAGTGCCCAGCCGGGTACCTTGAGCTGGCTGGCACTGGTGACGCTGGACTTGATGAAGTTGCCGTTGCCGTCACTGTCGAGCAGGAAGAAGGGCGCGCCGCCCTTGGGGATGATCTCGATGGCATACAGATGGCCATTGACGCGGTATTCGCGCAGCTGGCGGTCATCCTGCTGACGGCTGGTGATCTGCGGCTTCGGGGCCTCGCTCTCGGCGACGGCCAGCGGCGCACTCAGGGCGGTGACGGCCAGCAGCAGCCCGGTGGCCAGCAGCGTGGGCAGGCGCAGCAGGGAATGCGGAGCAATGGAAGCAGTCGAGCGCATGAGAAATCTCCTGGACGCAAGGTACGGTGCGCGGAAGTCCTGAAGGCGGGCGATGCGGCGCGACCCCCGATGCCTGCCTGATGGGCGCAGTTTACGACTCTTGCCGGCGGCATGCACGATTTCGCTGAGCGGGCACGCAGTGCACAAGCCATGTCGCGACTGTGCCTCGCCGCAGCCCTTGCGTATCATGACAGCCATAGCTGCCGAAGGTTTTCGGCCCCGACTCTGCTTGCTCCAAGCTCACCCTTCAGCCTACGGATGCGACTGCTCATGGCCGCCACGCCGATCGTTCTCGTCGATGGATCTTCCTATCTCTATCGTGCCTTTCATGCTCTGCCGCCGCTGACCACCTCCAAGGGCCTGCCCACCGGCGCGGTGAAGGGCGTGATCAACATGCTCAAGAGCCTGATTCGCCAGTACCCGGACAGCCCCATGGCGGTGGTCTTCGATGCCAAGGGCAAGACCTTCCGCGACGACATGTACCCCGAGTACAAGGCCCAGCGTCCGCCGATGCCGGATGACCTGCGCCTGCAGGTCGAGCCGCTGCATGCCTGCGTGCGCGCCCTCGGCCTGCCACTGCTGTGCGTGGAAGGTGTCGAGGCCGATGACGTCATCGGCACCCTGGCGCGCATGGCGACCGAAGCCGGGCGTGATGCCGTCATCTCTACCGGCGACAAGGACATGGCCCAGCTGGTGAACGAGCACATCACCCTGGTGAACACCATGAAGAACGAGACGCTGGACGTGGACGGCGTCACCGAGAAGTTCGGCATTCCGCCGAACCTGATCATCGACTTCCTCGCGCTGATGGGCGACAAGGTCGACAACATCCCCGGCGTACCGGGCGTGGGCGAGAAGACCGCGCTGGGCCTGCTGCAGGGCATGGAAGGCGGCCTCGACACCATCTACGGTGATCTCGATCGCATCAAGACGCTCAGCTTCCGTGGCGCCAAGACCCTGGCCAAGAAGATGGAAGCGCATCGTGAAGATGCCTATCTCTCCTATCGTCTCGCCACCATCAAGCTGGACTGCGAGCTGGAATATGGCCTGGATGACCTCGCGATCGCCGCGCCGGACACCGCCGCGCTGGTCGAGCTCTACCGCGAGATGGAGTTCAAGGCCTGGCTGAAGGAGCTGCTGGAAGGCGGCGACATGGCGGCCACGCCGCATGCCGATGAGAAGGGCAGCGCTGCCGCCGGCAATGACCTGCTCGGCGACAGCATCGCCCCGGTCGCGGACAAGGCCGCCGGCAAGGGCAAGACCGCCGCTGCACCGACGCCTGAGCTGGATGCGGCGGATGAGGAAGACGAGATGCCCGAGGCGCTGCCGCCGCGTGAGGAGCGCAACTACCGCGCCATCACCGAGCAGGCCGAGCTGGATGCGTGGCTCGAGCGCGTGCGCGACGCCACCTCGCTGTGCTTCGACCTCGAGACCACCAGCCTCAACTACATGGAAGCCGAGATCGTCGGCATCGGCATGGCGCTGGAAGTCGGCGAGGCCGTCTACATTCCCGTCGCCCACAGCTATCTGGATGCCCCCGCGCAACTGGATCGCCAGGCCGTGCTGGAGGCGCTGACGCCGATTCTCGCCGACACCGCCATCACCAAGATCGGCCAGAACCTCAAGTACGACATCGAGGTGCTGGCGCGCTATGACATCGCGGTGGCCGGCCCGCTGGCCGACACCATGCTGATGTCCTACGTGCTCAATTCCACCGCGACCCGTCACGACATGGACTCGCTGGCGCTCAAGTATCTGGGCGAGAGCACCATCAGCTTCACCGACATCGCCGGCAAGGGTGCCAAGCAGCTGACGTTTGACCAGATCGCGCTGGAAGAGGCGATGCCGTATGCCTGTGAGGATGTCGACATCACCCTGCGCCTCGCCGCGCTGCTGATGCCGCGCATCGAGAAGCTCGGGCGTCTGGGTGAGGTACTGCGTGATTACGAATACCCGCTGATTCCGGTGCTGGCGCGTATCGAGCGCAACGGCGTCGCCATCGACCCCGAGCGCCTGCACGCTCAGACGCGTGAGCTGACCGAGCAGATCCACGACATCGAGAAGCAGGCCTTCGAGCTTGCGGGCCGCGAGTTCAATCTCTCTTCTCCCAAGCAGCTGGGCGAGATCCTCTTCGAGGAGCAGAAGCTGCCGGTCAAGAAGAAGACGCCCAAGGGCGCGCCGTCCACCGCCGAAGCGGTGCTCGAGGAGCTGGCGCTGGACTACCCGCTGCCCAAGCTGATCATGCGCCATCGTGGCATGACCAAGCTCAAGAGCACCTACACCGACAAGCTGCCGCAGCTGGTCAACCCGACCACGCGTCGCCTGCACACCAGCTACCATCAGGCCGTCACCGCTACCGGGCGTCTGTCGTCGTCAGACCCGAACCTGCAGAACATTCCGGTGCGCAGTGACGAGGGCCGTCGCATCCGTCAGGCCTTCATCGCGCGCCCCGGCTATCGCATCGTCGCGGCGGATTACTCGCAGATCGAGCTACGCATCATGGCGCACCTCTCCGGTGACAAGGGCCTGCTCTCGGCCTTCGCCGAGAATCGCGATGTGCACGCTGCCACCGCCGCGGAAGTCTTCGGCACCGAGGAAGCGAAGGTCAGCAGTGATCAGCGTCGCAGCGCCAAGGCCATCAACTTCGGACTGATCTACGGCATGTCCGCCTGGGGCCTCTCGCGTCAGCTGGATATCGAACCCGGCCAGGCCAAGACCTACATCGAGCGCTACTTCGAGCGTTATCCGGGCGTCGCCACCTACATGGAAGACACGCGCCACCTCGCCGCCGAGCAGGGCTACGTCGAGACCATCTTCGGCCGTCGTCTCTACCTGCCGGAAATCGGCTCGCGCAATCATGCGCGTCGTGCTGCCGCCGAGCGCACCGCCATCAACGCCCCGATGCAAGGCAGCGCCGCCGACATCATCAAGCGTGCCATGATCGACGTGGACGCCTGGCTGGCGGGCAATGACGGTGACAAGGCCTATGACGCCATGATGGTCATGCAGGTACACGATGAACTCGTCTTCGAAGTCGCCGAAGCGCAGGTCGAAGACTTCATGAAAGACGTCGCCCAGCGCATGCAGAACGCCGCCTCCCTCGACGTCCCGCTGCTCGTCGAAGTCGAGCAAGGCGACAACTGGGAAGAAGCGCACTGAGACTAGTGTGAGTGCTCAGATAAATAGAAAATAGCTCGTCGAGGAAATATAGTAGCTTTGTTTTGAAGGGCTTATTTGTTGGCTGGCACCCCGGATGGTTTGTAGGGTGCCAGTTATGCTTCATACTTCCTTGTTGTTTATTTTTTATTATGTCAATAGGGAGAATAGTTTTTCGCATGTTTTCTATATGATATTTTCTGCACTTGCATGCGATAAGAAGGCAAGAGTTGTATTGTTGGCTGCTGGTTTAAAGCTTGAGCGATAAGAAGCTTTCAGTTTTATCAGAGATCCAATGCCACCAACAACTGCACCTACCGGCATTGTGAAAGCATTAGTGAAGAAATCGAAGGCCGCACCGCTAGCGACAGCACTCACAAAACGCCCGCCATCAAGATTGAATTCTGCTGAAAAATCAAATTTAGATGTTCTTCGCCAACGCTCATTTGCTACTTCATCAAGATTACTAATGCTGGTTTTTAGTTCACGAATAGCCCCCGCATATCCCAAGTTGGAATCTGGATTTTTAAGAGCTTCTACATAAGCAAGTTCAATTGCAGCATGTAAGGCATTTAGCTCTGTAGCTCTCCGCTCTTTGAAGTCTAGTATTTCTTCAATAGGAGTGTCGCCACTTGGTACAGGTAGTAGGTTAACAAGTTCAAAGCGTAAAGAGTGCTTTTGCTCAACGTATTCATTCGGTATATTTAGATTGTTTCCAATTTGATGTAGGACCCAGTCAATCGATTTTTCTTTCTCGATAAGTTCTTTTGCTACGACAGATTGAGCTTTTGCAAAGGAATGGCCGACCTCAGCTCCCATGAAAGAGCCTTGAAATGTAACTCGAGGTCTTTCAATGACACCGCTATCAATTAATATTTTTTCATCAGGCAGTCCAACGTAGATTAGATTGTTTCCGGGTATGACAATTCTGTCCCAATATAAAGAATAATAACGAATTTCTTGCTCTGAAAGCCCGCGTTCCATTACAAATCCATTGCCTTGGACGTTGATTATCGCAGGTGCTGCAATTACTCCACGGCTCATATTGATTCCCTTGCGTAATTTTCGATAATTGTTAAATATTTTTAGCTGTGTGGGTGTAGCACAAGTGGTAAGTAGCGATTTCTGAATTGATTGATATTTACGGTAGTTTAGCTCGAGTGCAAGTTGTTTTCGCGATTATTTTTAGTAACTGGCTTAGTAAAATGTCTAACGTGAAGCTCTACGACCACTGGCTACGTTGATCCTTGGCGGCGGTAGGCCGATGCTGTGGGTGGTGTCCGGTTTTCCGGACGCTGGTTGCGTGATGGCGCAGCTCATAACAATCAGACCCGGCGGGTGCTGGTGGCGGCATGACGGCTGCCCACGATGACCGGACACGCCAAGGGAGAGCGGTGATGGCTCAGCAGATGCCTGTGTCAGGCGCGGTGGGCGAGGAGAAGATGGCTGCCCCGCTGCGCGATGATCTACCTGCCACCTCGATTCATCTGGAGCGGGGGCGCCGCGAGTTGCTGCGTGCCGCGATGGATGCGGTGGAGGAGTGGGTCGTGGTGGTGGATGCCCAGGGCGGTATCCAGTTTCTGAACGCGCCTTACGCCGAGTTTCTCGGCGTCGAGGCCAGCGAGGTGCTGGGACGCGATGTCAGCGAGGTGATCGAGAACACCCGCATGCACGAGGTGCTGGAGAGCGGACGCGCGGAGCTGGCCCAACTGCAGTTGATTCGTGGCCACCACATGATTGCCCACCGTTACCCCATCTTCCGCGACGGCGAGCTGATCGGCGCCATCGGCTCGGTGCTCTATCACGACACCTGGGAATGGCGGCAGGTGAATGCTCAGGTTCAGGCGCTGGAAGCGGAGGTGGACTATTACCGTCAGGCGCTGGAAACCCCCACCGGCGCGCGCTGGCAGCTGAGTGACATCATCGGCGATTCGCCCGCGATGCGGGAGTTGGCCTGCAAGGTGCGCAAGATCGCCCCCGGCGGCGCCTCGGTGTTGATCCGTGGCGAGTCCGGCACCGGCAAGGAGTTGTATGCCCATGCGCTGCACCGCAGCTCGGCGCGTGCCAAGGGCCCCTTCATCAAGCTCAACTGCGCGGCGATACCCGAAGCGCTGCTGGAAGCGGAGCTGTTCGGCTATGAAGAAGGCGCCTTCACCGGCGCCAAGCGTGGCGGCAAGCCCGGCAAGTTCCAGCTCGCGGATGGCGGCACGCTGTTTCTCGATGAGGTCGGTGACATGCCGCTGGCGATGCAGGCCAAGCTGCTGCGCGTGCTGCAGGACCGCGAGGTCGAGGCGGTCGGCGCGACCCGTCTGGTCAGCGTCGATGTGCGTGTCATCGCCGCGACTCATCGTCCGCTGGAAGCGTTGGTCGAGAGTGGCGAATTCCGCGAAGACCTTTTCTATCGCATCAATGTGGTGCCCTTGCAGGTACCGCCACTGCGCGAGCGCCGCGACGACCTGCCGACCCTGGCCACGCACCTTCTGTCACGCCTGGCGCGACGCAGTGGCCGCCGCCCGCCGATGCTCTCCGACGCCGCCCTCGAACGCCTGTGCGCCCACCACTGGCCCGGAAATGTGCGCGAGCTGGAAAACGTGCTCGAAGCCGCTTTCTATCTGGGCGGCAGCCATATCCAACCGACCGATCTGCCGGATGCCATCGGTGCCCGGCATGGCGATGCCCGATATAGCGCAACTCGAGATGGAAATGCCCGGCATGGCGATGCCCGGCATGGCGTTACCCATCAAAGCGACTTGTCCACACCCGCTTCAGCGCCCGAGTCGTCCACAACCGCCCGGGAGCCACACACCACACCGGCCACGTTGCGTGAGGCGATGGCCCAGGCGGAGCGCCAGCTGATCGTGGATGCGCTGCGCGCTGCCGAGGGCAATCGCACCCGTGCCGCCCGTCAGCTCGGCATCGCCAAGTCCTCGCTCTACGAGAAGCTCAACCGGCATGGGCTATTGGCCGAAGCGCCTTGATCGACAGACATTCCACCTTTCCGCCACCAATGAGTGGCCAGAGCGTCCGGGAATTCGGTCGGTGACCGGAATTCCGGACGCTTTGCGTTTCCCGCCACCTCATGGCCTGCACACCCGCGTGGGGTCTGCATTCCTCTATCGGCATATTCGACTGGAGTCGTAGACAGAATGCATGACAGCGCGCGACCTTGGTCGCAGCCTTGGCGGCCGGAGGGTCCGGCTTTCCGGACGCTGTCATGGGCCGATACTGCCGCGCAGGGCGCGATGAGTCGGCTCGTGCGGGCGTTGTTCTCGTAGCTCTCTGAAATCATTGACGTTGTTGTGGCGTGGTCAGCCGCTTGCGTTGTCTTCGGGTAAGTTGACGTAAGCGTCATCTTGCAACGTGGTTCATGTCCAGCAAGCCACAAGCCGTACGACCAGCGAGCACAACAACAAATCAGGGAGCCGCACCATGTCGCAACACGCCACGCCACATACTTCAGCGCCACACCTGTCGACGCCGACCCGCCGCCTGCGCCTCGCAGCTGCCATTGCGGCGGCCGTGGCCACCACCACACTGATGGCCGCGATGCCGGCCCAGGCGGAAGGGCCGAAACAGCTCGACGTCGCCAGTACCTTCTCGACCAAGAACTTCCTCGGCGCCGGTGCCGTGCGCCTGTCAGAGGAACTCAAGAGCGCGACCGGCGGCGAGGTCGGCCTGCGCGTGCACGAACCGGGCGATCTCGTTCCGGCCTTCGAAGTCTTCAACTCCGTCTCCTCCGGTGCGGTACAGGCCGGTTGGGACTGGATGGGCTACTGGGCCGGCACGGTGCCGATCACCAACCTCTACGGCGCACTGCCGTTCGGCCCGAGCCCGGAAGCCTTCATGTCCTGGATGTGGGCCGGTGAGGGTACCGAGCTTGTGCAGGCCGCCTACGACCCCTACGGCGTGAAGGTGCTGCCGTGCTTCATCTCGCCGCAGGAAACCGGCGGCTGGTACAACAAGGAAATCAACTCGCCGGAGGACTTCAAGGGCCTGTCGATGCGCATCTCCGGCCTTGGCGCCAAGGTGCTCAACAAGCTGGGCGCTTCCACCCAGCTGGTGCCGGGCAGCGAGATCTACCTCGCGCTGGAGCGTGGCCGTGTCGATGCCACCGAGTTCTCGGTGCCGCAGGTCGATCAGGCGATGGGCTTCAATGAAGTCGCCAAGTATTACTACTTCCCGGGCTGGCACCAGAGCGCCAGCTGGTTCTCGCTGCTGATCAACCAGCAGGTATGGGACAGCTACAGCGATGAGCGCAAGGCGCAGTTCCAGACTGCCTGCCGCGCGACCCTGCAGTGGGCGATGGCCGAAGCGCCGCCGGCTCAGGTACGTGCGATCCACGAGCTCGAGGAGAAGGGTGTCGAGGTCAAGCGCTTCCCGGAACCGGTAATGACCGCGCTGCAGGAAGCCTGGGGTGAAGTGCTGGCCGAAGAGAAGCAGACCAATCCTGACTTCGCCAAGGCCTACGACTCGCTGATGAAGCACGCCGCTCTGATCGACGAATGGTACGAGCTGCAGGCCATGCCGCAGCCGATGGCCATGAAGCAGGCAGACAACGCTGACGAGGGTAGCGCCCAATGACCGACCCCCGCCTTGCACCCTGGCGGGCACAGGGCGGGGCGGTGTGTGACGCCCTGGGCCGACCGCTGGTCGGCCTGGGGCTTTGGGTGGGTCGCCTGACCAGCTGGTTGGGTCTGGCGATCATCCTGGCCGTGCTCACCACCGTCACGCTCAACGCCCTGGGCATCAATGAAATCGCCAACTGGGGGTCGCCCGACGTGCTGCTGTTCGGTACCGCGATCACCATCAATTCCGTCACCGAGTTGCAGTGGCACCTGTTTGGTATCCTCACGCTCTTCGGTGGCACCTATGCCCTGCACAGCGACACCCATGTGCGGGTCGATCTGCTCTATCAGCGTCTCTCGCCACGCGGACGCGCCGTGGTCGATATCCTCGGCCACCTCATCATGCTGATTCCCTTCTGCCTGCTGATCGCCTGGCTGTCCAAGCACTTCGTCACCATGTCCTATATGTCCGGCGAGAAGTCCAACTATGGCGGCCTGGTGGACCGTTACCTGATCAAGGCGATGCTGCCGACGGGGCTGGTGTTCCTCGCCCTCGGTGCGCTGGGGCAGATCTTCGAGAATCTGGCCTGCCTGTTCGACCCGGCGCGCACCCCTGAGCGCCTGAAAGACCACGAGATTGCCAGTCTGGCCGGCCTTGCGGATCAGCAGAATGCTGCGCAAGCGACCACCGACGCCACGGCACCCCAGAATCATGCAGACGGGAGCCATGACAATGCTCGCTGAATACGCCTTGCCCATCGCCATGGTGGTGGCACTTCTGATCGGTATCTTCTCCGGCTACCCGGTGGCCTTTCTGCTCGGCGGGCTGGGCATCCTGTTCGCCTTCATCGGCGACATCCCGCTGCCGTTTCTCGGCACCGTCGGTTCGCGCATCTTCGGTGGTGTGATCGAGAACTGGCTGCTGATCGCGATTCCGCTGTTCGTGTTCATGGGGCTGATGCTGGAAAGCTCCGGCGTGGCGCGCAATCTGTTGATGACGCTGCAGCGGCTGTTCGGCCGCGTGCATGGCGGCCTGGCCGTCTCGGTGGCACTGCTGGGCGTGGTGATGGCCGCCAGTACCGGCATCATCGGTGCCTCGGTGGTCATGCTGGGCCTACTGGCGCTGCCGGTGATGCTGGGGCAGGGCTACAAGGCCGAGATGGCCTGTGGCGTGATCGCGGCCTCCGGCACCCTGGGCATCCTGATTCCGCCCTCGATCATGCTGGTGCTGATGGGCTCCATCCTGCAGATCTCGGTGGGGGCGCTGTTCAAGGCGGCGCTGATTCCGGGGCTGATGCTCGGCGCGCTCTATATCGCCTATCTGCTGATCACCGCCAAGCTGCGCCCGGACTGGGCACCGCTACCGGACCAGTCGCTGCTCGGCACCGACAAGACACCGCTGCCGCTGGCGCTGCTGCGTGACCTGCTCGGCCCGATGGTGCTGATCGTCGCGGTGCTGGGGTCGATCATGACCGGTATCGCCACGCCCACCGAGGCCGCGGCCATCGGCGCGGGTGGCAGTCTGCTGCTGGCACTGGTGATGGGCGGGCTGTCCTTCGACACCCTGCGCAACACGCTCAGGGATACCTCGCGGACCAGCGCGATGATCCTGTTCGTCGTCATCGGCGCGACCTGCTTCTCGGTGGTCTTCAAGCGCCTGGGCGGTGACTACCTGATCGAGGATGTCATCACCGGCACCGGCCTTGGCCCCTACGGCCTGCTGCTGTTGTTGATGGGGCTGATCTTCGTGCTCGGCTTCTTCCTGGAGTGGATCGAGATCAGCTTCGTGGTGCTGCCGCTGGTGGCGCCGGTGGTCGAGGCGCTGGACTTCGGGCTCGGGCTTTCCGGCCAGGGGCTGCTGGTGTGGTTCGCGATTCTGGTCGCCATCAATCTGCAGACGAGTTTCCTGACGCCACCCTTCGGCTATGCGCTGTTCTACCTCAAGGGCATCACCGCCGGGCAGGTGTCCATCGGCACCATCTATCGCTCGATTCTGCCCTTCGTCGGCCTGCAGCTGGCGGGGCTGGTGCTGTGCATGCTGTTCCCGGCACTGGTGCTGTGGTTGCCGGGGTTGATGCCATGAGGGCTGATGCCATGAGGGTTGATGCCATGAGCGCCGGCTTGCCACCACAGGGAGGTGGTGGTGCGGCGAGTGCGTGATCGCTGGAGCGAGCTATCAGGGAGAACGAGATGCTGCCACGACGCAGGGTATTGATCGCGGGGCAGGGGGAGTGGCTGGAGGCCATGGCGCGCACCTTCCTGGAAGATGGTGCCATCATCGCCCTGATGGGAATCGCCCAGGCGGACCTCGAACGCGTGCTGGATGCATTGGGCGGCGAGCAGTCGGACCGCTTCGGTCAGGTGGTCGGCGACGGCTGCTTCGAGGCGCTGGTCGCGCGCCTCGGACGCCTCGACGTGCTGGTCTGCATGCCGCCGCAGGCCGTGGCCGGGCAGTCGCTGGAGGCGTGTCTGGTTGCGCAGGTCGCCGGCCCCGGCGCCTTGCTCAAGGCGGCCTGTGCGCGCATGTTGCGCCACGGCGGACGCCTGCTGGCCGTGGCACCACCGCTGCCCTCGCAGCCGTCCTCGTCGCCGTCCTCGCAGCTGTCCTCTCGGGACCATCACGGCACTGCCATGGCACAGGCGGCGCTGAGTGAGCTGATCCAGCGGCTGGCATCACGCGCGCCGGACAGGGTGCGCGCCAATCTGCTGTGCCCCGAGGGCAGCCGACCGGACGCCGTGGCGGAATGCGCGCGCTTTCTGGCCGGGGGCGCCGGGCGCTCCCTCAATGGTCAGGTGCTGCACCTGACGGATTGAGCGCTGCTGATCTCAGCTGTTCTTGCAATATCCGCTGCCTCCGCAGTTTCTGTTGACCCCAGGACGCCCGGTGCCTTGCACGGGCGTCTTGCCTGTCGGAGGTGCTGCCGGACGTGTAGCTCGCTCGTCTATATCGGGTATTCAGATCGGGAAACGCCAGACAGAGCGACTTTGTTGAGGGGCGAGCTTGTTGAGGAGCGAGCGGCATGGGCATGATGACAGGACAACAATCATGACGTTCGAGCAATGGAAGGAAGCCCCGATGAATGAGCAGGATCTGGCGACGCTGACCGCGTTCCGTCATGAGTTGCACCGTCACCCAGAGCTTTCGTGTCAGGAGCAGCAGACCGCCCGGCGGGTGGCCGCCATGCTGCGCGAGGTCGGAGTGGATGAATTGCATGAGGGGATCGGCGGGCATGGTCTGGTCGCCATCATCTACGGCGAGGAGCCCGGCATCGGCGTGGCGCTGCGTGCCGACATGGATGCCTTGCCGCTTCAGGAAAACGCCGGTAATACGCATGGCTCGCAGCATGCCAATGTCATGCATGCCTGTGGTCATGATGGCCATGCCGCGATGCTGGTCGGGGCAGCGATGGAGCTGGTGCAGCAGCGTCCGCCCAGGGGCCATGTGGTGCTGGTGGTGCAGCCGGCGGAAGAGGCGGGCACCGGCGCGCCCGACATGTTGGCCGACGGCCTGTTCGAGCGCTTTCCCGTCAAGGCCATCTTCGGCATGCACAACTGGCCGGGGGTCAAGACGGGCCATTTCGTGGTGCATGACGTACCGCACATGGCGGCCAGCGACGAATTCAGCGTGACGTTTCATTCCCGAGGCGGGCACGGCGCCATGCCGCATCTCACTCGCGATCCGATTCTGGCCACGGGACTGTTCATCACCGGCGTCCACCAGATCGTCGGCCGCAACATCAGCCCTAGTGATACCGCCGTCATCAGCGTCGGCAGTGTGCATGGCGGGGATGCCAGCAACATCATTCCAGCAACTTCCAGGGTGAAGGGCGATGTGCGCAGCTTCACGCCGCAGGTACGCGAGCTGCTGGAGCAGCGGATTCGCGAGGTGGCCCAGGGAGCCGCACTCACGGCGGGCTGCGAGGTCACGCTCGAATACACCCCTTCCACGCCGGCGGTGGCCAATGACCTGGCTTGCGCGGCGCTGTGCCGTGAGGTCATCACGGCAGAGTGGGGCAGTGAGCGTCTCGTCGAGCACCCCATAAGCCTGAGCTCGGAAGACATGGGCGTCTTCCTGGAGGCGGTGCCGGGAGCGTACTGCTGGATCGGCAACGGTGATCAGCCCGGCAGTCCCAATCTCCACCAGCCTGACTACGACTTCAATGATGCGTCGCTGGCGCCGGGCAGCCACTTTCTGGCGTGCGTGGCTCGCAGGTTCCTCATGACTGACTCGTGAGATCCAGTGGCCCTGTTCAGCTTCCCGTCGGATCAATTGTCAGTGTGATCAATAGCCAATGTGATCATGGCCAGCGTAATGATGGCCAATTTGATCAATTATGCGTCCAATTTCATCAATCTGCTCTGGCTGAAGTGATTAAGGTAAAGGGAGATTCAGCGTCGCACCAGCATCCGCGAGCAGGCACCTGCCCGGTAAGACAACAGTGCCGCTCCCTCAGCCGTGGAGATCATCGAGTGCCCAGCAGCCCGCATTCCGTCAGCCTGAAAGACCCTGGACAACAACTGCATCTGAGCCACGCCGAGGGCGATCTGACCCTCGAGGCGCTCTGGTTGCGAGAGCGGAGTCCCGATGAAACGACGCTCGATTCCCTCACAGGTCAACGCCTGATCGAGGCGGCGGACCTGCCGCTGGACCTGAGCCTGACCCGGGCGCAGCTGGATGGCGATACGCTGTCGCTGGCTTTCAGTGACGGCCATGCGGCGAGCTTCTCGCTGGCGACCCTGCTGGCGGAGTGTCAGCCGCCCGATCCCTATCAGGGCATGACCTTCTGGCAGGGGGATCTGGCCCGGCTGCCCGAGGCCGACTTCGCCGCGGCGCTGGAGGATGACGCGGCCTTGCTGGACATGCTCGAGCACTTGCAGCGCTTCGGTTTCGTGCGGGTCAGTGGCGTGCCGGACACGGAGGACGGCATGCAGGGGCTGATTCACCGTATCGGGCCGCTGCGACGCACCAACTGGGGCGGTATCGCCGATGTGAAATCCGTCGCCAATGCCTATGACCTCACGATGACCCAGCGCGGGCTGGAACCCCACACCGACAATCCCTACCGCGACCCGATTCCGGGTTATATCTGGCTGCACTGCCTGCGTAACGCGGCCCAGGGCGGCGACAGCATGCTGGTGGATGGCTTCAGCGCGGCGGAGCACCTGCGTCGCGTCGACCCCGAGGCCTTCACCTGCCTGACCGAGGTCACCCCCGACTTTCGCTATCACGATGCCACCACGCGGCTGGAAAGTGCCGGCCCGCTGATCGAGCTGGACAGCCGTGGCCAGGTTGCCCGAGTACGTTTCTCCAACCGCACCGAGCGGGTACCGGCGCTGCCCGGCGCGACCCTGCGTCGCTACTATGCTGCCCGCCAGGCGTTCTATCGCCTGATCTCCGGTGACGACTTCACGCTGCATCTCAAGCTGGCCCCGGGCCAGATGCTGATCATGGACAACTATCGACTGTTTCACGGGCGCAGCGCCTTCCAGCTGGAGGGCGGCATCCGCCACATGCGTCAGGGCTACGTGGACCGTGACTCCACCGCCAGCCGCCGTCTGCTGCTGGCGGACCAGCTCGCCAAGCCGTTGAACACCACGCAGGAGGCCACCGCATGAGTCAGCAGGATAGTGCCCCGATGACCCAGGCACGCTTTCGCCGCTTCGAGGAAAGCACCCATGCCGAGTGGGCACTGATCGATGATCATTTCCGCAAGTATCAGTCCGATGCCAGCCGCCGCGTGATCGAGCATCTGGGGCGTCTCAAGGGCGATCACCACGGCTATCCGGTCGATCGCTACGAACACTGCCTGCAGACCGCCACCCGCGCGCTGCGCGCCGGTGCCGATGAGGAGATGGTGGTCTGCGCGCTGCTGCATGACATCGGCGACGACCTGGCACCGGCCAATCATGCCGAGATCGCCGCCGGTATCCTCGAGTCGTTCATCGACCCGCTGAATACCTGGATGATTCGTCATCACGAGCTGTTCCAGGGCTATCACTACCGCGAATTCTTCGGTCAGGACCGCCACGCCCGCGAGGCACATGCCGGGCATCCCGCCTATGAGCGCACCGTGCGCTTCTGTGACGAGTGGGACCAGACCAGCTTCGACCCCGAATACGACACCCTGCCGCTGGAGCATTTCATCCCGATGCTGGAGCGCGTGATGGGGCGGGCGCCCTTCGGCGGCTTGCCGGATCTGGTGCCGGAGCCAGAAATTGAGGCAGAAATGGAGCCAGAGCTTGAGAAGGGCATGGACAGGCAGGCCAGTGCTCGCTGAAGACGCACTCCTCTGGAGGGTAAAGCTCCAACGAATCAATTGCTTGCGGCGAATTCAGCGACGCGGCAGGGCGGAGAAGACACAAGCGCCGACAACGACAGCGCCGTGAACGACGGACACGCACGACGACCGCCATATACGAAGCCTTTCAGCCCCGACAACAACAAGGCCCGGCGCGACCGGAACCGACAAGGAAAGACACGATGACCACCACCCCGTACCCCCTGACACCTACGACGAAGCACGGCGCCCGCCGTGGTCTGCTTGCCCTCGCGACGCTGCTGCTCGGCACGGCTAGCCTGGCAGCCTCGGCCCAGGACAAGGATGACGAGTTGACGCTGATCGTGCCGCCGTGGCCCGGCGTCACCGTCAAGAGCGAGATCGTCGCCCGGATTCTCGCCCCGCTGGGCTACGACGTGGAGCGACAGGAAGTCAGCTCCACCGTCGGCTACAACACCCTGACCACCGGCGACAGCGACGCCTTCCTCGCTGGCTGGCTGCCTGCCCAGAAAGACAGTTATGACGCGGCCATGGCCGCCGGTGCGATCACCGATCTCGGCAACAACGTCACCGGCGCCCGCATGGGCTTCGCGGTGCCGGGCTATGTCTACGAGGCTGGCATCCACAGCGCCGCGGACCTTGCCGCCCACGCCGACCAATTCGACGAGACCGTCTACTCCATCGAAAGCGGCTCCACCGTCAGCGACATGCTCAATGGCGCCATCGACAATGATGTCTATGGCCTGGGCGACTGGGATGCGATGGAGTCCTCGACGCCCGGCATGCTCAGCGAGGTACGTGCCGCCCAGCGCGAGCAACGCTGGATCGCCTTCTACGGCTGGACACCGCACTGGATGGTGCCGGAATTCGACACCCATATCCTGGCAGACCCGGAGTCGGTGTTCGGCCCCGACAATGGCGCCAGTGACGTCAAGACCGTCGTGCGCACCGCCTACGCCGAAGCCAATCCCAACCTCGCCCGCTTCCTCGATCAGCTGGTCTTCAGCTCCGAAGAGCAGAGCGGCTTCATCCTCGACTACAGCCTCAAGGAGCGTGACCTCGATGAGGTGGCGCACGACTGGCTGGCCGCCAATCCGGACCGGCTGGCGGAATTTCTCGCCGACGTGACCACGCGCGATGGCGAGGATGCCCTGGCCGCCGTGAAGGCCAGCCTGTGAGGCTGGCCTAACCTTGCTGCCGCCTTGACGGCGTGGGCGGGCGCCGAGGGATGGCTCCCGCCCAGGCCTCGTATTGCCCAAGCCCCGCAGCGCCCAGGCCACGTCGCGTCCAGGACGCACAATCCGTGAACCACGACCCTGCTTGCCATGCCTCTGGCGTGGAAAGTCGCAATGTGGAACGCCTCTTGCTATACAAACGTATCAATAGTCGTTCGCTCGATTGCAGCTCGATCGCCGATTGCGCAGCCCGCAGCGGCAAGACAGGCGTCATCCGCGCATCGTCCGTCAGGCCCGGCAGCATCACGCCGCACCAGCAGGGTGCGTCACGCCGCTAGCGGCTGCACGATCGCCCATTTCACGCCAGCCACAGCCACCCACTTGTGAGTCGCTCATGACTATCTCGCCCTCGAACGTATCTCCCATGACCCGCTCGAAGAATGCAGACAGTGACGGCATCTCCCAGCCTCCGCAGGCGCGCCCGGACGCCCAGGCAAGGCCCGCGCGCGCTGCCTCGAATCGGGTCGTCGTCGAAGCCAGCAACATCGTCAAGCACTACGGTGATCTGGCGGTGCTGCACGACGTGTCATTGCGCGTGAAGGAAGGCACCGTCACCACCATCATCGGCGCCAGTGGCTCCGGCAAGAGCACCTTGCTGCGCTGCATGAACCTGCTCGAGCGCCCCGACCGGGGCGAGCTGTCGATCGCCGATGAGCATGTGCGCTTCGACCGCGACAGCCGTGGCGGCCTCATCGGGCTGGATCGTCGTCAGATCCAGCGCCTGCGCTCCAAGGTCACCATGGTCTTCCAGCAGTTCAATCTGTGGCCGCACCTGACCGTGCTCGGCAATGTCACCGAGGCGCCGATGCGCGTGAAGGGCATGTCACGCCGTGAGGCGACGCGTATCGCGGAGCACTATCTGGAACGTGTCGGCATGCTGGAGCGCGCCGACAGCTATCCGGCCTTTCTCTCCGGCGGCCAGCAGCAGCGGGTCGCGATCGCGCGTGCGCTGGCGATGGAGCCGCGCGTGCTGCTCTTCGATGAGCCGACTTCGGCGCTGGACCCGGAGCGGGTCAGTGAAGTGCTCGGCGTCATCCGCAGCCTCGCCGATGAGGGCCGCACCATGCTGATGGTGACCCACGAGATGGCCTTCGCCAGAGAAGTCTCCGATCAGATCGTGTTCCTCGATGAGGGCAGGGTAGGCGTGGCCGGAAGCCCCGAGGAGGTCTTCGAGCAGACCGAGCATGAGCGCTGCCGCCGCTTCATCGCACCGGCCGCCTGAGCCCTGCTTGCATCACCCCGGCATGGACCTCCCCGCCATGACGTAGATGGACCCACAACAACAGCCAGGAGATGGCCTGATGACCTTGATGAACGACGCTGGATTCGCTGCCAAGACACCTTCACTGACCACACGCGGAACGCGTTCTGCCTCTGCTTCCACCTCTGCTCCCATCTCTGCGCTGCGCAAGCTGGCCGGCGCCCTGATGATGGGGGGACTGACGCTGGGTGGACTGACGCTGGGCGCCGCTCAGGTGCATGCCGCCGACACCCTCAAGATCGGTATCTCCGCGGAACCTTACCCGCCCTTCACCTACACCTCCGCCAGCGGCGAGTGGACCGGTTTTGAAGTGGAGCTGGCGGAGGCGATCTGTGACGCCATGCAGCGTGAGTGCGAAATCACCCCGACCGGCTGGAGCGGCATCATCCCCTCGCTGAAGGCCGGTCGCATCGACATGATCATGAATTCGATGACCATCACCAAGGCCCGCGAGAAGGTCATCGACTTCAGCATCCCCTACTACAACTCGCCGGGTGCCTACGTGGCCGCCAAGGATCTAGAGCTCGAGATACCGGACGGCCTCGACGGCAAGATTCTCGGCACCCAGGCGGCGACCACCCACGCCAACTTCGCGCGTCGAGCGCTGCGCAGCACTGGCGTCGATGTGCGCCTGTATGACCAGCAGGAGCAGGTCAACAGTGACCTGCTGTCCGGGCGCGTGGACGTGATTCTGGCCGACGAGATCGCCATGAGCGCACTGGTCAAGCGTGACGAGGCCGAAAACTTCGAGATCAAGGCGACCACACCACAGCACGAGGCCTACGGCATCGGTGCCGGTGTCGGGGTACGCAAGGAAGATGGCGCGCTGAAAGAGGCGCTTGATGGGGCCATCCATCAGGTCTATGTGGACGGCACCTGCACGGCGCTCTCGAACAAGTACTTCGATACCGACGTCTGCCTGGGCTGAGCCTGCGCGTGCTGGCCGGCCGGCTGAGGTCGTCTGGTCAGCACGCCTCGCGTATCGCATCCGCCATTTCCTACTGATACGAGAAGGACGCTGATCATGTCCCAGTTCGCCCAGGAAGGGCTCGCCGATTGGGCAGCCCCGATACTCGCCGGTGCCGTCACCACCCTGCAGATCGCCTTCGCCGCCTATGCCATCGGCTTGCTGCTCGGACTGGTGGGGGCGGCGTCACGACTCAGCCCCTGGGCGCCGCTGCGCGCGCTGGCCACCAGCTATTCGACGGCCGTGCGCGCGGTGCCGGAACTGCTGCTGATCATCCTGCTGTACTACGGCGGCTCCCAGGCGCTCACCGCCTTGATGAACGCGCTGGGTGTCGCGGGCAAGGTCGAGATCAGCGGCTTCGTCACCGCCGTCGGCGTGCTGGCCTTCGTGCAGGGCGCCTACATGACCGAAGTCTTTCGCGGCGCCATCCTGGCCATCCCCAAGGGCCAGCTGGAAGCGGCCGATGCCTACGGCTTCTCGCCCATGGCGCGCTTTCGCTACATCACGCTGCCGGGCATGTTGCCCAACGCACTGCCGGGCATGTCCAACCTGTGGCTGATCCTGATCAAGGACACCGCCCTGATCAGCGTCATCGGCTTCAGCGAGCTGTTCTTCACCGTGCAACAGGCGGCCGCCAGCTCGCGCGCGTACTTCCTGTTCTACAGCGTGGCGGGGCTGCTCTATCTGCTGATGACCTTGACCTCGAGCGCCGCGTTCAGTCGTCTGGAGCGCTACGTGCGCCGCGGCGAACCCGATATTTCAGCCCAGGAGGCGTGACATGGATTTCAGCTGGTTATCGGACCCCTATTATCAGGAATCGCTGTGGACAGGGCTGATCAATACCCTGGTGCTGCTGCTGGTGTCGGCCGTGCTCGGCTTCACGCTGGCGGTCGGCATGGCGATGGCGCGCATCAAGGGCCCCAGGCCGCTCGCCTGGCTGGCCAGTGGCGTCTCCATCGTGATGCGTGGCACGCCCCTGCTGGTGCAGCTGTTCTTCTTCTATTACGGCATCGGTCGCCTGCTGGAGGGCATTCCCGGCATTCGCGAGAGCATGTTCTGGGGCATCCTGCGTGATCCGTTCTTCTACGCCACCCTGACCTTCACCCTCTCGGTGGGCGCCTACTCCGGTGAAGTCCTGCGCGGGGCGCTGCTCAGCGTGCCGCCGGGCGAGCGGGAAGCCGGGCGTGCCTTCGGCATGGGGCCGTTTCAGGTCTTCAGTCGCCTGTGGCTGCCGCGCGCCATCCAGCTGTGCCTGCCGACCCTGACCGGCGAGATGATCCTGCTGCTCAAGTCGGTGCCGCTGGTCTCGACGATCGCCATGATGGACCTGCTGCAGGTCGCCAACATCATCCGCGACGAGAACTTCCTCACCTACGAGCCGCTGCTGTTCATCGGCGCCATCTACCTCGTGCTGACCATCCTGCTGACCCTGTGCCTGCGTCAGGTCGAACTCAACTTCCCCGGAGTACGCGCCCAGGCACGCAGCGGCGGGTGGCTGTCGCGCCTGCGCCAGCCAAGGCCCGCCTGAGGCCACTCGCCTGGCGGGCATTGCTGATTTCCCGCAGATAATCTCTCTTGCACACGAATAAGCCGAGTCAGTCGACTCGGCGTCTTCGTGTGCTTTCTGCGGGGTGCGCTTCTGGTCATCCGCATACTTTTCGGTATAGGCAATCCACGCCGACTGCACAGCATGATAGGTATCGCCCTCTTGATTCCAAAGGGAATCAAATTGGCGCTGATTTGATGTGATATGGAATCACCTCTAGACCATCGGCGTAGCGACCTTGGGAGGGGGCTGAGAATAATACTAGCAATATCAGCAGGTTGTAAGACGAATGGAGCTGGCATAGCGCTTGCTATCCACAGTGACAAGAGACGCGGTCAGCGGATTCATCTCGTCACTCACCAAAGGATATCGCCATGAGTATCGCCAGCTTCAAATCTGCCAATCGTCTGATCACCGGGCAACAAGCCTCGACTCGCCTTGCCGAGGAGGTCGTGCGACTGGGCATGCATTCGCCGATGTTGGTCACCGACCCTGGTGTATTGGGGTCCGGAACACTGGAGCCGATCAAGGCTCAGTTGGATGACCTCAAGGCCAGAGGACACCTGACGGACTATCGCATCTTCAGTGATGTCAGCGCCGAGCCTGAAGTGCATATCGTCGAGGACTGCATGAGCAGCTACCGCGAGGGAGGCTGCGATGGCCTGATCGCGGTAGGGGGTGGCAGTGCGATGGATATCGCCAAGTGCGTGGCGGTGTATGCGACCCATGATGGTGACCTCGAGAGCCTGTTTGGCGAGAACAAGGCACGTGTCCGCGGTGCACCACTTGTCGCCATGCCGACGACATCAGGCACCGGGTCCGAGGTGACCAACATCGGAATTCTGTCTGATACCGAAGCGAGGATGAAGAAAGGCATCGTCAATGATTACTTGCTGCCGGATGTCGCCATCGTGGCCCCGGAGCTGACGGTGAGCTGCCCCCGTCATGTCACTGCCGCCAGCGGTGTCGATGCGCTCGTCCACGCCATCGAAGCCTATCTTTCCAATTTCGCCACGCCGATCACTGATGCACTGGCCATCAAGGCCATGCGTCTGATCATCAAGGCCTTGCCCAAGGCCTATGCCAATCCTGCCAACCTCAAGGCGCGTGAAGACATGGCGACTGGCAGTCTGCTGGCCGGGATGGCATTCGGAAATGCCGGTGTCGGGGCGGTGCACGCCCTGGCCTATCCGTTGGGAGGGCGCTACCACCTGCCACATGGGGTAACCAACGCACTGCTGTTGCCCCACGTGATGCGCTGGAATGCACTGGCTTGTGTCGAGCGCTTCCGGGACATTGCGGAGGCCCTCGATACCCCACATCGCAAGCTCAAGGATGAAGCGACTGCCGAACTGGTCGTCGAGCGACTGCATGCGCTATGTCGTGATGTGGACATCCCCGGCGGCCTGCGCCATTTCGACATCCCCGAAGAGGACATTCCCTCTCTTGCGGCAGATGCTTTCAAGGTCGAACGCCTGCTGCGCAACAATCCACGTCAGCTCAGCCAGGCCGATATCGAGAGTATCTATCGCGCGGCCTACTGAAGCGCTGAATCTTCTTTCTGAACACCATCTCCACCAAGGGTGCAGATGCATAACGATAACAACAGGAACGCCATCATGAGCCACTGGAAAACCCGCCAGCCCGGTGAGGAAAGCCCCTACTTCGCGCTGGGGCTCTTCAAGATCCGTCTTCCCTTCCTGCACTACCGTTTCGAACTGCCCGACTACCTGCAAGGGTTGTTGATGTGCGCGGTGGATCTCGCCGCCATCCCGTTGATGACGGAGCTCCTGGGCATGCCGTTCGAGGCCGCACTGGCCATCGTGATGCTCAATGGTCTGCTGTATCTGGTTCACCACCTGCTGGGCGACCCGGTCATTCCCGGCTGGATCACGCCGGCCATTCCACTGTTGATGGCCTATGTGGCGACCTTCCCGGAGGGGGAGGCGCGGGTGCATGCCTTGATTGCCTTCCAGCTGATGCTCGGGATACTGGCTATCGTGCTCGGGCGAACGGGGCTGGCCAGCAAGGTGGTCAACATGATCCCCTCGGCGATCAAGGCTGGCATCATCATGGGCGCGGGGTTGGCCGCAATCAGCGTGGTCTTCAAAGAAGGCGGGCGTTTCGATACTTATCCCATCACCATCAGCATCGCGGTAGGTCTGGCTTTCTACATCATCTTCTCGCGTCATTTCGCCAAGCTGAAGACCACGAATCCGTTCTGGGGCAATCTCGGCAAGCTGGGAATCTTCCCGATCATCCTGCTGGCGATCGTCGTCGCTCCGCTGGTGGGTGAGGCCGCATGGCCGGATGTGCAGTGGGGCTTCAGCCAACCTGATTTCGTGACCATGTTCAGCCAGTACACTGTCTTCGGTGTCGGCTTGCCGCCGCTGGCGATGTTCCTGACGGCGCTGCCGACCGTGCTGGCTGCCTATATCGTGCTGTTCGGCGATGTTCTGCAGTCCAAGGCACTGGTCGAGGAAGCTGATGAATCGCGCCCCGACGAGAAGATCGACTACGACGCCAACCGTGCGCACATGATCTTCGGCGGGCGCAATACCCTGATGAGTCTCTTCGGCCCGGACGTCACCATGTGTGGCCCGCTGTGGGCTGCCATGCAGGTGGTGGTGGTCGAACGCTACAAGGAAGGCAAGCAGGCGATGCATTCGCTGTTCGGTGGCTCGGGCTCATTCCGCTGGGGTACCAATACCGGGCTACTGCTGTTGCCCATCGTCAGTCTGGTCCAGCCCATCCTAGGGATAGCATTGGCGCTGACGCTGTTGATCCAGGGCTATGTCAGCGTGCGCTTGGGCATTCTGGAAGCGCGTAGCCAGCGCGACCTGGGCATTGCCGGGGTGATCGCCGCCGTACTGGTCATCAAGGGGGCTGCCTGGGCCTTCGGGATCGGCATTGCGCTGTGTCTGCTGATCTACGGCAAGCGCTTCTTCTCCGGCGAGATCGATGAGACCTTCAGTCGTGATATCGGCAAGTCGGATATCGCGCCGGCCGACAGCAAGACGGCAAGCCTGTCCTCGACAGGTGCCGCCTCGACAGACTCCCCGACGTCCTCGCATTGACGTATCGTGACCCCATGTCCCCCCGCTGCCTGAGCGCGCGGGGGGTTCTGCCGGGGGAGTCGTCAATGCAGAACGTGGAGCAGGATCTCAGGCTGGAAGCAGCGTTGGCGTTGCTGGAGCGCCAATCATTGGAGGCCGTCAAGGTCATCGACACACGTGGTGAGGTGATCGGTGTCTTGACGCGTCAGGAGGTGGAGTCCACCGCGGAACTCAAGGAACGCCTCGCGCTCTCCAGGCAGCGGGGCAGCGCCACCGGGAGGAATGCCACGGAAGTTGGCGCCGATCCGGCGTCTGATCTGCTGGCTCAGGTGCCGACCCAGCGTCTGCTGGATGCCCTGCATGACGGTGTCTACATCACCGATGGGCGAGGCGTGACCGTCGCCATCAATCAGGCCTATGAGCGTATTACCGGGCTCAAGCGCAGTGACGTGCTGGGGCATCACATGCAGGAGCTGGTGCGCCGGGGGTATATCTCCAAGTCGGTGTCATTGGAGGTCATCCGTGACGGCAAGCCCGTCACCCTCGTGCAGAGCCTGCGCGATGGCCGCAAGATCCTGGTCAGCGGCCTGCCGATGCTGGCCCACGACGGCTCCCTGAGCCACGTGGTCACCAGCGTGCGCGATATCACCGAGCTGCTGCGCGCCAAGCATGCGCAGGAGCAGCTGCGTCAACTGCACTCCCTGCATGACACCTACAGCGTCAGCTCCGGGACGGATGAACAGTCGCTGGAACTGGTGACCAGTGACGCCACTGCCGACTGTTTCGCGTTGGCGGAACGCGTGGCTGCCACTGATGTGAAGGTGCTGATCCAGGGCGAGACGGGCACGGGCAAGACACTGCTGGCCCGCTATCTTCACGAGCACAGCACGCGTGCGGAGGGGGTATTCCTTGAGCTCAACTGTGCTGCATTACCGGAAGGGCTGCTGGAAGCCGAGCTGTTCGGCTATGCGCCCGGCGCCTTCACCGGGGCAAACGCACGTGGCAAGCAGGGTCTTCTGGACGTCGCCAATGGTGGCACGCTCTTCCTGGATGAGATCGGTGATCTGCCGCTGTCATTGCAGGCCAAGTTGTTGAAGGTCGTCGAGGAGCAGCGTTTCATGCCTGTCGGCGGGACAGAGCTTCGGCGCACCAACGTCCGTCTGCTGACTGCCTCGCATCATGATCTGGCTGCTCGGGTGAAGGAGGGGCGCTTCCGGGAAGACCTCTACTATCGCCTGAGTGTCGTGCCCATCACGCTGCCACCATTGCGTGAGCGGCGCAGCGAAGTGATTCCGCTGCTGCAGCATTATCTCCGCCATTTCTGTCAGCGTCATGCTCTGGTCCGGCGCCTTGATCCTGAAGTGCTCGAGCTACTGGGCGGCCATGCATGGCCCGGTAATATCCGTGAGTTGATCAATCTGGTGGAGCGCCTCGTGGTGACCACCATCAGCGAAGTGATCACATCCGATGTCCTGCCGGCAGAGTATCTTGCGGCGCATGCCAGTTCAGGGTGGGAGGATTCGATGATACCCGACGTGATGACCGCCTCGGGGGATGGCACACCGGAGCGCACGCTGAAGGAACATACCGAAGCTCTGGAGCGGCGCTTGATCGAGCAGGCCCTGGAGAAGCACCGCACCACTCGCGCTGCGGCGGCATCACTGGGGATCAACCAGTCGACGCTGGTCAAGAAGATGCAGAAGTTCACCCACACGCCCTGAAGCCGGCAGTGCTGCCCGGGCCTTTGCTCATCCTCGCCCCTCTCTTTACGCCTCTTCAATACTCCCTCGAAGAGCGTGTCGCCGTTTTCTTTCACGGCTTGTCCCTCAGGCCCCGAAACCGGCCAGCCTGCTGACTGGCACCGAAACCTGCCAGCTCTTCAACTTGCTCCGAAGCCAGCAAGCTCTTCAACTGGCTCCGAACCCGGCCAGCCTGCTGACTGGCTCCGAAGCCAGCAAGCTCTTCAACTGGTCCCGAAACCGGCCAGCTTTCTAACTGGCACCGAAACCTGCCAGAAAGACGCGCACGCAGCGTCTGACATGTGGGCGGAGTTGTTCGGGGCTTGCGGTGTCGGGTGGGCAGCCGAGCAGGGCGTCGACATGTAGCGGGTTGAGCAGCATGCCGGTGAGCAGGTTGGCGGCGGCCAGCGGTTCCTGGCCGAGGCCGGTGGGCGGCAGGTGGCCCTGGGCGACCTGACGCGACAGGTAGCCTGCCAGGCGTTGTCGGGTCAGCTTGGGGCCGTTGTCGAGGAACAGCTTGCCGAGCTGCGGATTGCGGCCGCTCTCGAAGGCGAGGCCACGGAACAGGCGGATCAGCTCGGGCGCGAGGGCCAGCGCCAGCATCGCCATGCCGAAGTCTTCCAGTGCTTCCTCGACACTGCGTGTCTCGTTGGCTTCGTGGTCCATCACCGACCACACCGTCTGCGCCTCCTGCTGCATCACGGCCAGAAACAGGCCGTCCTTGTTGCCGAAATTACGATACAGCGTTGCCAGTGATCCGCCGGCCTGCCGGGCGATCTCATTGATGCTGGTCGCGGCGAAGCCGTGTTCGAGGAAATGTTCGCGCGCGACTTCCAGCTGGCGTTTGCGGCGTGCTTCCCCGCGCGGTGAGGCGCGAGTCGTGGTGCTTCCCGAGTCAGGGCCGGTCTCTGATGAGGGCGAATCAGTCATGTGAGTGTCCTGTCTGTGATCCGGAAACCGCCTGAAACAGGCAAGGTTGCGATATTGCGAACGAGAGACGCTGTCTGTCGAAACTGTCGGGGCTGCCTCAAGTAAGTGTAGTATTTATTACACTTTGTGGCGATGCAAGATGACTGCCGTGGCCTGGGCGCTCGCAAGCGCCGTGGCGGCCTCATCCGCAGCGTCGGACAGATTACACGCCTGTCCCCGACAGGCAGCAAGAGAGAGTCACCGAATGAACAAGGCTGGCAAGGGTGTCGTGGCACTCATCGTGGTGGCGGGCGTGATCGCTGGCGGAGTGATGGGGGTCGAATGGTGGCAGGTCAGGCGCTTCATGCAGGAGACCGACAACGCCTATGTGCGCACCGACAGCGTCGCGGTGCGCTCCGAGATCACCGCGCGGGTGACGCGCATGCTGGTGCATGACAACCAGCCGGTGAAGAAGGGGCAGCTGCTGGTGCAGCTGGATGACGAAGATGCCAGGGCCAATCTGGACCAGGCCAGTGCCGCGCTGGACAACGCCCGCACCGGGGAAGTCCAGGCCGAGCGTCAGCTGGACCTGCAGGGCGCGAAGATCGACGAGGCCAAGGCTGCGCTGGCCTCGGCCAAGGCCGAACGCGATCAGGCTGCGTTGCATCTCAAGCGCTCAAGAAGCTTGGAGAGCCGCAGCTACGCCTCGCGTCAGACCTATGAGGATGATCAGGTCACCCTGCGCACCGCCGAGGCCAAGGTGGCGCAGCAGAACGCTGCACTGGCGTCCGCGCGTCAGCAGCTGGAGGTCTACAAGGCGCAGCTGGAGTCGGCGCGTGCCAAGGTGGTGTCGGCGGCGGCGGATCTCGCCTACGCGCGCCACCAGCTGGAGAAGACCTCGATCTACGCGCCGCAGGATGGCGTGGTCGGCAATCGCAGTGTCGAGGTGGGCACCATGGCCAGCGCCTCGCTGACCCTGATGCAGCTGGTGCCGGTGAAGAGCGCCTATGTGGTGGCCAACTACAAGGAAACCCAGACCGAGCGCATGCGCGTCGGTCAGCCGGTCAGTCTCGAGGTGGATGCCTACCCGGATATCGAGTTTGAGGGCGTGGTGGATAGCCTGGCGCCGGCGACCGGCACCGAGTTCAGTCTGCTGCCGACCGACAACGCCACCGGCAACTTCAACAAGATCGTCCAGCGCGTACCGGTGCGCATTCGCCTGACCGGCCCTGTGGATGCGCTGCCGCGTCTGCGTGCTGGCCTGTCGGTCATCCCCAGTGTCGATACGCGTGAACTGCCGGACACCGGCAACTATGCCGTCGATAGCCTCTCCAGGGACGTCATCGCGCCCGATGCCGCGCAGGTCGCCAGCGCTGATCGCGGAGCGCAGTAAGCATGACCGAGACGACCCAGTCCTCGGCCCAGCCCCCGGTGGGCACCGTTAGTGACATGCCGACGCGCCGCCAGCAGATCGGCTTCGTGGCCGCGGTGTTCGGCATGTTCATGGCGATTCTGGATATCCAGATCGTGTCCAGCTCGCTCAACGAGCTGCAGGCGGGCCTGGCCGCCAGTCAGGATCAGATCTCCTGGGTGCAGACCAGCTATCTGATCGCCGAGATCGTGATGATTCCGCTCTCCGGCATGCTGGCCCGCATCTTCTCGACGCGGCTGGTGCTGACCGTCTCGGCGCTGGGTTTCACGCTGGCGAGTCTGGGCTGTGCGCTCTCGACCTCGCTGGAAGCCCTGATCGTGCTGCGCGCGGTCCAGGGCTTCATGGGCGGGGCGATGATTCCACTGACCCAGGCGGCCAGTTTCTCGATCTTCCCGCGCCGCATGATGGGCAGCATCCAGGCGGTGATCGGCCTGGTGGCGACCATGGCGCCCTCCATCGGGCCGTCCGTCGGCGGCTACATCACCGAATACATGAGCTGGCATTGGCTGTTTCTGGTCAATCTGGTGCCGGGCGTCATCGTGGCGGCGCTGGTGTGGCGCAATCTGGAAATCGACAGCGGTGATCGCAGCCTGCTCAGCCGTCTGGATACGCTGGGGCTGGCGCTGATGGCGGTCTTTCTCGGCAGCCTCGAATTCGTGCTCGAGGAGGGGCCCGGCGATGACTGGTTCGCCAGTTCACTGATCCTGTTCTGGAGTGTGGTGTGCGCGGTGGCGGCGGTCGGCTTCTTCTGGCGCGTGCTGACGACCCGCAATCCCATCGTCGACCTGCGGGTGTTCAGGGACCGCAACTTCGCGCTGGGCGCGATCATCGGCTTCTGGATCGGCGTGGTGCTCTATGGGCTGGTCTATATGGTGCCGCTGTTTCTCGGCTCGATTTCCGGCTTCTCCAGCGTGCAGATCGGGCAGGTGATGTTCGTCAGCGGCGTGGTGATGTTCCTGATGGCGCCGGTGGCGGGCAAGCTTTCCGACCGCATCGACTTGCGCCTGATGCTGTGCATCGGCCTGGTGCTGACCGGCCTCGGCACCGGCATGAACGTGCACCTGACTTCGGACTCGGGCTTCGATGACTTCTTCTGGCCGCAGGTGATCCGCGGCGCGGGCCAGATCATGGTGCTGCTGTCGGTCTCCCGGCTGGCGATGGGGCGTCTGGCGCCCCACGAGATAGGCAACGGCAGTGGCCTGTTCAACGTGATGCGCAACCTGGGCGGCGCGGTGGGGCTGGCGCTGATCGATACCCTCCGCGAGCTGCGTGAGGACTATCACTGGAACCAGATGATCGGGGCCATCGACCAGAGCCGCCAGGTGGTGATCGACCAGCTGGCAAGCTATCAGTCGACCTTCACGGGGCTGGCTGATCCGTGGCAGGCCGGTGTGCAGATGATCGCCCAGCGCATCAGCCTCCAGGCCGAGGTGCTGGCCTTCGACAATATCTTCCTGTGGCTGGGCGCGGTCTATGTAGTCGGCAGCGTGGCGGCCTTCCTGTTCCGTCGTCCGGAAAACCCTGCCAGCAAGGCGGATGCCAGCGAAAGTGGCGAACAGAGCCCAGCGCACTGATGGCGCCTTGATCGTAGTTTGAGAAAACGCCGCAAGTCGCTGAAAGACCAAGACCCGCCAATCGGCGGGTCAAAGACCCGCCAATCGGCGGGTCTTGGTCTTTCAAGCCTTGGTCTTTCAAGCCTTGGTCTTTCAAGCCTTGGTGTGTCAGGCCATGAGCCTCTGTCAGTCAGCCAGCATTCAGCCAGCAGGGCGTCACCAGCCCCAGAACATCAGATACCAGATGCCCAGCGCGGGCAGGCAGGCCAGCGCGACACTCGCGGTGCCGATCAGCCGTGCAGCGTTGCCTGCGAGCAGGCCGCCGTTGCGCTGTTCACCATTGCGCTGCTCACCGGTAATGCGCCAGGCCAGCCGCAGGCCCCACAGGCAGGCCAGTGCCAGCAGGGTGGCGCGCAGATCATTGGCCCAGCTGAGGTTGATGCCGTCGCCGCGCAGCAGCGTCATGGTGGTGGCGGAGAGGCCGAGAAACACGCCCAGCCCGCCCAGCGGAATCAGGCTCAGCGAGAGATGCCACAGGCGTGACAGCGTCGCCTTGCCACCCATCAGCCAGTTGCCCAGCAGCAGCGGCAGGCTGGTGAGCGCGCCCAGCAGTCCGCCACCAACCACGATCCACAGCGTGATCAGGCTGCCATCGAGCAGGTTGAAGACATCGTTGTGCTCGGGGTAGTTGGTCAGAATCCAGGTGGGCAGGGTGGTGGTCAGCGGCCACATCAGATCGTGCTCGATCAGCCAGACCGCCAGTTGCTGCTTGAGGGCGACGAACCACGGGCTGGCGCTCCAGCTGAAGGCACCGATGGCGATGCCGAGCAGGCCGAACACCAGCACCGAGTAGTGGGTGAAGCGCACCGGCTGCGGCGGCTCGACCAGCTCTACCCCCGGCGCACGCCACTCCAGCTGCATCGCGTCCTTGTAGCCGCTGCAGCGTCCGCAGACATGGCAGTCACCGGCACTGTCGAGCTGCTTGAGCGGAATCAGCGGCGCGCAGTCAGGGGCGTACATGCGCACGGCGTTGCCCTGACGGACAGCCTGATTGTGAGCGTTCCAGCGCGCCTGGTCGGTGCGGAAGTGGGTCGGCGAGAGGCGCGCCAGCAGATTGAAGACGCCATTCACCGGACACAGCTGCCGACACCAGACGCGGGTGCCCTTGCCGTAGATCAGCCCGACGGTGATCGCGGCCACCGTCGAGCCGCCCAGCACCACCAGTGCGCCCAGCGGGTACTGATAGACGCTGGCCAGCTGGCCATACAGCGTGGTGCCGAGGAAGGCCACGAAGGGCCAGCCGCCCCAGCGCATCCAGCCGGGAATCGGGCGACCGAGGCCGATGCGGCTGGCGGCTTCGGTCAGGGTGCCTTCGGGGCAGAAGACACCGCACCACACGCGGCCCATCAGCACCATGCTGATCAGCACGAAGGGCCACCACAGCCCCCAGAACACGAACTCGGCGAACACCGTCAGGTTGGTGAGGATATGCGCCTGGTAATCCGGCAGTGGCAACAGGGCCGGCACCACCAGCAGAAAGGCATAGATGCCGACCACCAGCCATTGCACCAGCTGGATCAGACCACGTCGCTGCTGCATCGCCTGTCCGAAGCGCGCGATGCGCGTGGCCTGACGGCCCGGCGAGGAGCCGCCATCACTGGCGATGAGGTTGCTGATGTCGCCGTGGGGGCTGGAGCCGCAATTGGCCATGACTATCGTTTCTCCTGACTGGCAGATCGCGTGAACAGGACTCAGCTGCGCGCGCGGGCAGTGAGCTGGCGGCGCTGGTCGACGCGCTCCCTCTTGCGCTGACGCTTCATGAGGCCTATGACGATGACCCAGTAGCCGAGATAGCCGACCACCATCGTCGTGGCAGGCCAGGCGCGATAGCCGGCGAAGGTCGCCAGCAGTCCGCCGAGGCCGCTGCCATCATCGAGCAGCCAGCTGGAATCCCACAGCGGGTCGAGGCCTGCCGGCAGATAGCCGAGGCCGATCAATTGCTCGAGGCCCGACATCAGCAGTGACGCCGCCAGCAGCAACAGCAGGACTTCGGTCACGCGGAAGAACAGCTTCCACGAGAACAGGCGTGAACCGAGCTGCAGCGCCATGAAGGTCGCCACCGCGAGGGCGAAGCCAAGGCCTGCGGCGAGCGCGAAGCTGGCGATGCTGCCGGACTGCAGGCTGGCGGCGCCCATGCCGTAGAGGAAGACGACGGTTTCCGCGCCTTCACGTGCCACGGCGATGGCGACCAGCGTCGCCACGCCCCAGTAGCTGCCGGAGGAGACGGCGCTGGCCAGGCCGCTCTCGAGTTCTGCCTTGAGCGTGCGCCCCTTGGTGCGCATCCACAGCACCATCTGGGTGATCAACAGGCAGGCGGTCAATACCAGTACGGCCTGGAAGACCTCCTGCGCGGTGCCGGTCAACCAGGTGTCGGCACCCATCAGCGCCGCTCCCATCAGGCCGGCTAGCACCAGACCGGCGACGACCCCGCCCCACAGGTAGCGCAGGCCCGCACGGGTGCCGGACTGCACCAGCCAGGCGTGCATGATGCCGATGACGAGAATGGCTTCGACGCTTTCACGCCAGACGATAAACAGGATCTGATCAAACATGCGGACTCTCTTCTACTGACGTTCGGTGCGCGCCATCGATGACGAAAAAGGCGTCATTGGCACAGGGTGGCCGAGCTTATTCGGCGACGACCTTGCCACGCGCGTCCGGCAGGTGGAAATCATCGAAGAAGTCATAGCTGCCCGCGCGCAGCGGATGGATGACGACGAACGACTTCACGCCCGGTGCCAGCACCTTCTCCTTGCGCAGTGAGTTGCTCTCGAATTCGGCCGGCGTATTGCCCGCGTTGTGCAGCTGGATGACGAATTTCTCGCCCGCCTTGACCTCAAGGACCTCAGGGATGAGCTTGCCGTTGTCGAGGGTCAGGTCGTAGGACGGCATGTCGCTGGCGGCCGCCGGCCGAGGCAACAGGGCTGCGACCAGCAGGGCCACGAGCAGCAGGACAGCTACTAGCAACAGGGCGAGCGCGGGCAGCTGGGCGCTTGCTCGACGGGGCAGGCGAGATGGCAAGTGAGAGGGCAGGCGAGAGGGCAAGAAAGCGGTCAGGCGCATGGGACACTCCGGACGATGAGGAAAAGCGCACACTGACACCAGCACAAGGCGCTGGTGGTAGAGCGACCAATGGCCGCGAGTGCAGGTCAGCACAGGCGGCCATCGAAGGCGCAAGCGGCAAAGGCCGCCTCACGGAATGCAGACATTCAGGGGCATGCAGAAAGGGCAGAGCGGCGCTCAGTAGCCGCCTTTCTTGCCGACGCCGGCATAGACGAAGTCATAGTCGGTGGTGATGGTCTGCGGCCACTCGGCGACGCCGGTTTCCTTGTCGATATGACGCGGCATGTCCGGATGCTGGATCTCGAAGGTCAGGTGGTACTTGCCCGGGCCATCCAGCTTGACGTTCTTGCCGTAGTGGGTGCCGTCATTGGCGATCATCGGCACCAGCTCGCCTTCGATCGGCGCCTCGCCACCCTGCCTGGTCAGGGTGTAGTGAATGCCGAGGTAGGGAATCCAGTCGCCCGGCGCGAAGCCATTGTCGTTTTCCATCAGCGCGTGGATATCGGCTTCCAGGTGGATATCGGCCTGATTGGCCGGCAGCTTGCCGGCCGGGGCCATCACCACCGGCTGCAGGTAGACGGCAGCGATTTCCATGCCGCCTTCCTTGACCGGCGTGCCGATCGGGTATTCCAGTGCCGAGGCCTGACCCGCCACGAACGTTGCCGCCAGGCTCAGGGCGAGCAGGCAAGGCTTGAGCGCGCGGGGCAGAGCAGTGGTAAGGGAGTGACGCTGTGGCATCGGGGGGGACTCGCAATGATGGGAAGTGGAGCTTCATTATCCCGATAAGCCTAAATATAACTATTCTCATCCCTGCGCCGCTTGCGTTGCTCATCTTGCAACGGGACGTTGTGTAAATATGAGCTTGTTCTCAAGTAACAGGGGCGAGACAGACCGGGCGGCAGCGCCGGGCAGATCGCGGCTTTCTTGCAACAGCCTCACGATTGCCACACGGCTGCCTCGCGAGTTTCTCGCACCATCTGGTCTGCCCATCTGGTCTGGCGCGCTGCCATGCGGCATGCTGCGCGACATGACGATTCCTCCTTCAGATTCTCCTGCTTGCATTGAACTGCCCGCCCTCGAGGCGTGGTGCCGAGCGCTGCATCAACATCTGCTCGCGCGGCGCCAGCGTGCCTGCCTGTGGATCAGTGGCGATGACCCCTCCGGCGCCGCGCAGGCAATCTGCGAGCTATGGCCAGTGCGTGAGACTGCCCCGTTGTGGCTGGGCACAGGTGAAGCCTTGTCGACAGCGGGCGCACCGCCGGTGCGTGCGCTGGCGATGGCCAAGGCTGCCACCCAGCTGGGCGGTGAGCAGTCACTGGTCATCTTCGATGCGGCGCAGCCGGCGACGGGCTTCAACCCCGATGCCTTCGGTGCCGTTACCGGCACCCTGAAGGCGGGTGGCCTGCTGGTACTGATGACGCCTGCTGCCTGGGCCGCGGCAGACCCTGCGCCAGTGCCGGATGGCGATCATGCGCGTCTGGCCCACTGGCCCTTCGCGCGGGAGCAGCTGACGGCGCGCTATCTGGCGAGATTGGCACGCCGCCTCTCAACGCACGCCAGTGTGCTGCACTGGCCACAGGGCGGACACCTGCCTGCGCCATCGCTGGATAACGGCAATCAGGCAGCGCGATCAGATTCCATCGCCGACAGCGACTGCCTGACGCAGGGCCAGGCCGCCAGCGTGGCTGCGCTGGAGGCATTGGCGCCTGCGCGACCCGTGGTGATCAGTGCCGATCGCGGGCGTGGCAAGAGTGGCGCGCTGGGCATCGCAGCGGCGCGCTGTCTGGCAGCGGGACAGGATGTCTGGCTGACGGCGCCGCGCCCTGCGGCGGTCAGCGCGATCTTCGAACGCCTGGCGGCCCTGCTGCCCCGGGGGCAGCGCGAGGGCAATGTCTTTCGCTTGCCGGCTGGACAGGCGGAGGACGACACGGCTTCCGGCGGTGTGCTGCGCTTTCTGGCGCCGGATGCCATCGAGGCGGCTCGCCTTGCCTGTCACGATGAGCTGCTGCCGCGGCTGTTCGTCGATGAAGCCGCCGCCATCCCCACGCCACTGCTGAAAGGCTATCTGGCGCATTTTCCGCGCATCGCCTTCGCCACCACCGTGCATGGCTATGAAGGCACCGGGCGCGGCTTCCAGCTGCGGTTTCGCCATCATCTCGAGCGTCAGTGCTCCGGCTGGCAGGCGCTGGAGATGACGACGCCCGTGCGCTGGGCGCCCGGCGACCCGCTGGAAGCATTGACCGATGACCTGCTGCTGCTCTCGGCGCAGCCGCCTGAGCTGCCTGAGCTGCCTGAGCCGTGCGCGAAGAATGCTCAGCAGTGGCTGGAGGGCTGCGACATTGTCGTACTGGAGCGTGATGCATTGGCACGTGATGAGGCGGCGCTGCGGCAGCTGTTCGGCCTGCTGGTGCAGGCGCATTACCGCACGACACCGGCGGACCTGCGCCAGCTGCTCGACACGCCGGGGCTCACGCTGATGGCGATTCGTCAGCGCGATGACACGACTGGGCGTGATGCCTGGCTGGGGGTGGTGGCCGCCGTCGAGGAGGGCGGCTTCCCGACGCCCTTGGCGCATGACATCTGGTGCGGCAAGCGGCGTCCGCGTGGGCACCTGCTGGCACAGTCGCTGGCGGCGCATGCAGGCCATCAGGGCGCCGCCGAAGCCCGCTGGTGGCGGGTGCTGCGTATCGCGGTGCATCCCGCGCTGTGGCGGCGTGGTCAGGGCGCGCGCCTGCTCCAGGCGCTGGAACAGCAGGCACTGGCGGCAGGTGTCACGCGACTCGGCACCAGCTTCGGGGCCGAGGCCGATCTGGTCGCCTTCTGGCAGGCGCAGGGTTTCGTGCCGCTGCGCATGGGCCTCAAGCGCGATGCCGCCAGTGGCGAGCACGCGGTGATGATGGGCAAGGCCATCGGCGAAAGCGGGAGTGGAAAATCTGCACCGCGCGGGCAGTTGGCGCAGGATGCCTTGCTGGGCGCGCTGCAGCAGGACTTCCAGCGCCTGCTGCCCAGCCTGCTGAAGCATGAGCTGCACGGCTTGCCGCCCGCCTTGGCCGACAGACTGTGGCAGCGAGGAAGTGAGAATGACCTGGCCACGCTGACGCCAGCCGCATGCGCGCAGCGACTGGACTGGTATCGGCGTGGTGGCGGGGGGCTGGCGCTGGTGCGGCCGTGGCTCGAGACAGCGCTCGAGGCCTGTGAGCCTTCACGACTCGATGAGGCGTCACGTCACGGCCTGGTGCTGGCGCTGGGCGGACAGGATGCACCTGCCTTCATCAGCTGGGCCCAGGGGCTGGGCATCGTGGGCCGCAAGGCGCGGGATCGCTGGTGCCGAGCGGCCGCCGGGCGCCTGATCGAAAAGCGCGAATGACAGGGCCGTCTGACAAGCTCATCTGACATGAGCATCGGTAAGCCTGTCTGACAAGAGCAAAACGGCCGGGCGTGGCTCAGAGGCCCGGAATGCCGATCGGGCCGGGCATGTCAGGAATCGGCGAGCAGCCACTCAGCATCAGCAGGCCGGCAGTGGCGGAGATGGCGGTCAGCAGCAGTAGTCGACGAGGCATAGAGGCTCCGATGAAGGTGGGGAATGGCATGCAGCTGTCAGCAGGATCGTGATTGTCATCCTTGCATATTCGAAGTCACTGATCGACAGGTGTCGACAACCCCTAGCCACGCCCGTCCGCTGTTCCGTATGCTCATTGATGACAAGAACAGGAATCTTCGCCATGAATGAGCATATCGATACGTTGGACCCCGCCATCCTCTGGCGTCATTTCCGCACTCTGTGCAATATCCCGCGCCCGTCCGGGCATGAAGCCGCGCTGGTGGCCTATCTGATCGACTGGGCCGAAGCGCATGGTCTCGCCCATGATCGCGATGCTTTCGGCAACCTGCGTCTGCGCAAGCCCGCCACGCCCGGTCACGAGAGCGCAGCGGGCATCGTGCTGCAGGGCCATCTCGACATGGTCGCCCAGGCGGCCAGCGACAGTGATCACGACTTCACTCGTGATTCCCTCGATACCTATCTGGAAGACGGCTGGCTCAAGGCGCGCGGCACCACTCTGGGGGCCGACAACGGTCTCGGCGTCGCGGCGGCGCTGGCCGTTCTCGAAGATGACAGCCTCATGCACGGTCCGCTGGAAGCGCTGTTCACCCTTGAGGAGGAAACCTCGATGGGCGGCGCGCTGAATCTGGCCGAGAACTGGCTGGAAGGGCGCTACCTGCTCAACCTGGATTCGGAGGACCGCGGCCAGGTCTATATCGGCTGTGCCGGTGGCGCGGACATCAATGTTGATCACGAGTTTGCCACCTCGTCTCTCAAGGATTCCGAAGCGGAGCTGGAGCTGACCATCGGTGGCCTGGTCGGCGGCCATTCCGGGCTCGATATCCATCGTGGGCGCGGCAATGCCAATCGCCTGATGTCACGCGCGCTGGTCGCGCTGGCCGAGTTCAAGCCGCGTCTGGTCAGCTGGTCTGGCGGTACGCTGCGCAACGCCTTGCCGCGTGAGGCCACGGTCGGCGTGGTGATCTATGACGAGCGCGTCGCCGCCGCGCGCCAGCGCCTCGCGGACTTCGAGGCCCAGATTCGCGACGAGCTGCGCGAGACGGACCCGGATGTCGCGCTCAGCGTGACCCGTGGCAACGCCGAGAATGCTCTGTCCGTCGAGGACACCCAGCGGCTGGTCGCGGCGCTGGATGCCGCGCCCTACGGGGTCGAGCGCATGAGCGCGGCGGTGGAAGGCGTGGTGGAAACCTCCAACAACCTCGGCGTGGTGCAGCTGCGCGAGGGGCGCTTCCATCTCTGTGCGCTGGTGCGCTCGCTGCGCGATGATGCCGTGACCATGATGGAGCAACGCATTCGTGGGCTTTTTGCGCTGATCGGCGCGACCACCGTGGCCGAGAATGCCTATCCGGGCTGGCAGCCGGCGCCGGATGCGCAGCTGCTGGCGCGCTTCTGCAGCCTGCACGAGAGCGTCACTGGCCGCGCGCCGGAGATCAAGGTCATCCATGCCGGGCTCGAGTGCGGCATCCTCGGGGCCAAGTATCCCCAGCTCGAGATGATCTCCTTCGGGCCGCTGATCCGCGGCGCTCACTCGCCCAGCGAGCGTGTCGAGGTCGAGTCGGTCGGTGAATTCTGGCAGGTGCTCAAGGGACTGATCACGGAACTTGCCGAGCCTGCCAGGGCCGCTTGATCAACTCTCAGGCAAGACGCGTCACGTAGACGAACGACGCCCCCGCAGGTCAGCCTGCGGGGGCGTCGTCATCTCTGGGCGTCGTCATGTCTGGACATCAGGCGCTGGCCTGGCCTGATGAGAGTGCGCGGCTTCAGTTGATATTGATGCGGATCGCCGGAATGCCGATGCTCACGCCGTTATGGTAGCGGCGGATAGCATGCCGACCGGAGTCATGGTTCCGGTAGTAGTACGGGCGGTAGCGGTCGTGTTCAAGACGCCCATGCTGATAGTAGCGGCGCTTGGGGACATGGCGGCGGATGTCATGATGGGAATGCTGGCGCGAGTGATGGCGCTCCACGCGCGGCTCGTTGAACATCCTGAGGTGGCGGCGCTTGATCGCCTCGTGGCGACTCTGCGGCGTGCTGTGGCGCTCGCCGTGCTGGCCCTGTGCGCGATGGCGATCATCCGCGGCGACCAGCGTCGGCGTGGCGAGCATCAGCGTCAGTCCCAGCAGCAGGGAGGGCAGCAGAGAGGCAAGGGCTGTGGTCAAGGTCGAGATATGCATGGGGCGGTCTCCCGTATGGTCGGTCAGTCACCCAAGAGGATCCTTGTCGTCAGAATATCGTGTCGCAGCGTCTTTTACGAAAGGCGTTCGCTAATGTCTCCGTGCGTCGCTCGGTGTGTAGTCGTGGTGCTGAGTTGTCCAGATTGCGTTGCCTGTAGCGTAAGTGGTTGCTCGCAATAGGGTTCTGAGATGAATGGCTACAGAGTGGCCAACGAACCTCGGAGGTGAGTGGTTCAGCCAGTGCTGCGAGGACACTTCACTTCTGCCACCAAGGCACCGGATTGCGTCCTTGAGACAACGAAAACGCCCCTGCCGAAGTGGCAGGGGCGTCTGTCTGTTCAAGCCTAAGAGCATGCGGCTCTCTAGCTTGCGGATCTCTATCTTGCAGATCTCTGGCTTGCGACCTCAGGCGTGCTGATGCTGGTGCTTGCCTTCGGCCAGTTCCTCGAGCAGCTTGGCGTTGAACGCATCGAGATCTGCTGGCTTGCGGCTGGTGACCAGCGCGCTGTCACACACCACTTCGCTGTCCTGCCACTCGGCACCGGCGTTTTTCAGGTCCTGTGCGACGGAGGGGAAGGAGGTCATCTGACGGCCTTCGACGACACCGGCATCGATCAGGATCCACGGCGCGTGACAGATGGCGGCGACCGGCTTGTGGGCCTGGAAGAAGCTGCGCACGAAGCTCAGTGCGCTCTCGTCCTGACGCAGAGTATCTGGATTGAACAGGCCACCCGGCAGCACCAGGCCGTGATAGTCGTGTTCGCTGGCATCGCTGAGCAGGGTGTCGACCTGATATTTCTCGCCCCAGTCGGTTTCGGCCCAGGCGCGAATGCCGTCTTTCTCCGGCGAGACGATGTCTACCTCGACGCCCGCCTCCTGCAGTGCGGCGCGCGGCACCGCGAGCTCGGATTCCTCGAAGCCATGGGTCGCGAGAATGGCCACGCGCTTACCTTGCAGTCGTTGACGTGTCTGCTGATCGGTCTGCTGTGTCATGCGAATCTCCTTTCCGTGCTTCGGCTCTTGCGAGCATGCTGGGCAGAGAAGGGGAGAATTCTGCTCTCGGCGTGCGCCACTCACCGCAGTGAGCGCCGCTCGATGATGGCAGGCAATCCCCGTCCTTTCGTGCCCTGACACTCAAGACATGGATGCGCGATACTGACTTTCAAGGGGGGTGACCCCGCTGCGTTTTCACAGGCCATGGAGTGCCCGATGTCGCTGCTTTCTGAATCTTCCGCCGTGATGTGGTTGCTGGTCGGCGTGCTGTTGATGTTGTCGTTGATCCTTGGGCTGGGCTGGCGGCGAACCCGCGAGCAGCTCCGTGTGCTGCAGGAAAGCAGTGAGGAAGAGCAGCAATCGATGCAGCAGATGTGGCAGGCCTCGCTGGACGAGTCGCGTGAGCGTCAGCAACAGGCCGAGCAGCAGGCGGCCCTGGTCGAGCAACGTGCCGCGCTGGATGGGCAGCAGGCGGAGCAGCAGCAACGCTATCTGAGCCAGTCGCTGGAGGAGGCGCGCCAGGCACGCGATGCCCTGACGGAGCAACTCGCCACGCTGCGCGAATCGCTGCAGGGGCGCCTGGATGAACAGTCACGCGCCTTGAGTGAGCAGCAGACGCTGGCACGCAGCCTGACCCGCCAGCAGGAAGTGCTGGAGGCGCAGCTGCTGGAGCGCGAGGAGCGTCTCGAGACACTGACCGAGCGCTACGCCGAGCTGCGCGAGACCCATGCCTCGCTGGTGACGCGTCAGCGTCAGGAGGCCAGCCATCACGAGCAGCAGTTGGCGTTGCTCAACGAGTCGCGCGAGCGCCTGAGTCAGGAGTTCGAGCAGCTGGCGGGCAAGGTGTTCGAGGAGCGCCAGCAGCGCTTCACCGCCGCCAGTGGCGCCCAGCTCGAGCAGTTGCTCAAGCCGTTTCGTGAGCAGGTCGGCGACTTCCGTCAGCGCCTCGAGCAGCTGCATGGCGAGGAGGTGCGCGAGCGCACCAGCCTCAAGAGTCAGCTCGACCAGCTGGCGGGGCTCAACCGCCAGATCACCGAGGAAGCGGCCAACCTGTCGCGGGCGCTCAAGGGCGACAGCAAGATGCAGGGCAACTGGGGCGAGATGATTCTTGAGACCGTGCTGGAGCGCTCCGGTCTGCGTGATGGCATCGAGTTCAAGCGCGAGGTGTCATTCACCGGCGAGGGCGGTCGCCAGCGTCCGGATGCCATCGTCTACCTGCCGGACAACAAGCATCTCATCATCGATGCCAAGGTCTCCTTGACCGCCTATACCGAGTACGTCAACGCCGAGGATGACGTGACGCGAGCACGCGCACTGCGCGCGCATCTGACCTCGGTGCGCGGCCATGTCACCGGGCTTGCGCGGCGCAACTATCCCGCCATCGAGGGGCTGGGCTCGCCGGACTTCGTGTTCCTGTTCCTGCCGATGGAGCCGGCCTTCGCGTTGGCCTTCGAACACGATGACAGCCTGTTCCAGGACGCCTTCACCCAGGGGGTGGTGATGGTGACGCCGACCACCTTGCTGGCCAGCCTGCGCACCGTGGCGAGTCTGTGGAGTCTGGAGCGCCAGAACGACAATGCGCGTGTGATCGGCGAGCGCGCCGGAGCACTGCTCGACAAGTTCCGTGGCCTCGCCGAATCCCTCGAGGAACTCGGCACACAGCTGGGGCGCACGCGTGAGGCGCATGATACCGCCATGAAGCGGCTGGCCAGCGGGCGCGGCAACCTGATCAACCGTGCAGAGGAGCTGCTGGAACTCGGTGCGCGCATGAAGAAGCCGCTGCCGGAGTCGCTGGTGCGCCAGTCGCGTGACACCCTGCATCAACCCGAGCAGTCACTGGATCAGCCATCGACATCCGCGCCGCCGGCGCTAGATCGCCAGCCCGCGCCCGAGCCGCTTGCCAGCGAAGAAGCGGCAGCCAGTGAAGGCCGGGGTGTCACCGGAACGCCGGACGCCGGAGCGCCGGACGCAGGGTCGCCGGGTCGCCGGGCGCCGAAGCCTCGGGTGCCGAAGCACTGGATGCCGAGGCAGGCCAGGCGCCTGCGTCGCTCTCGCGCTGGGAGCTCATGGAGCGCAAGTGGCAGGGCGATAGCTGATCGCCTTCATCGGCGACAGCTCGGCAGACAGCCGTTATGTCAGCCCCTCAGACAGCAGATGACAGTCAACGCCAGCGGCCCCTGCATGGGGCCGCTGGCGTTTTTGCATGGCGAGGTCAACGCAAGCGCGGGGTATCGTCTCCACATGCGGTGAGGGGAGTGCGGTCAGCGCGATATTGTCGAGTCGCGGCAATAATTTCGATCTTTTCTGCATCCATCTTCTCAAGCCCCCCGTAAGTTGAATTGAGCCCGCAGCGCAGGGGCGAAAGTGATAGATAAATAACGTTTGGCTCATTAAAGAGCATTTTCTCAGGAGATGTGCCCATGTCTACCAAGACAAACAAGTCCGCCAAGACCGCTTTTGCCCTGGCTTCCGCGCTCGGAACCGCTGTCGCTCTGTCTACCGCTGTCGTTTCCCTCCCGGCCCACGCGGCGGGCATGGAAAAGTGCTACGGCGTGTCGCTGGCCGGTGAGAATGACTGCGCCGCAGGCCCGGGCACTTCGTGTGCCGGGACCTCGACCGTCGATTATCAGGGCAATGCCTGGAAGCTGGTGCCGGAAGGCACCTGCACCTCCATCGAGACGCCCAACGGCACCGGCAGCCTGGAAGAGATCAAGTAAGCATCACGCGTCGGGGTTGGCTCGGGCTTTCCCGAGCATCCCCCGAACTTGACGTCCGGTGGCCTGGCGCCACGCCGCCACCGGACGTCCGCCGCCTCGAGAGGTCTTCATGCACCAGCCACCCCCTTCCTCCGGCAGTTCGGATTTCGGTACGGCCTATCCGTCCCTCGACGAGATGGCCGTCGGTATCAGCCTCAAGGCGCAGCATGTGCGTGAGCTGATGTCGTCGCGTCCGGCGCTGGGGTTTCTCGAGATTCATGCCGAGAACTACATGGGCGCCGGCGGGGCACCTCATGCCCGGCTGGATGCGCTGCAGGAGTATCCGCTCTCGATTCATGGTGTCGGCCTGTCGCTGGCATCGGAGCGCCCGCTGGATGCCACGCATCTGGCGCGCCTCAGAACGCTCTGCGAGCGTCACCCGCCCACCAGCGTGTCAGAACACCTGGCCTGGGCCGGCCATAGCGGCCACTTCTACAACGACCTGCTGCCGGTACCGCTGACGGACGCGATGCTGGCACGGGTCAGCGATAACCTGATGCAGTTGCAGGACACCCTGGGCCGTCAGGTATTGATCGAGAATCCCGCCCATTATCTGCGTTTCGATGCGCGCGAGCTGGGATCGGAACTGATTCCCGAGACGCATTTCCTCACTCGCCTGGTCGAGCGCAGTGGCTGCGGTCTGTTGATTGACGTCAACAATGTCTTCGTCTCGGCGCACAACATCGGTATCGATCCCGCGGCCTGGCTGGAGTCCATTCCGGCCCGCGCCGTCGGGGAGATCCATCTGGCGGGGCATGGCGAAGATACGCGTGAGGGTCTGCTGATCGACAATCATGGTGCACCGGTCTGTGATGAGGTCTGGGAGCTATATGCCGACTTCATCAATCGCATCGGGCCGCGTTCGACGCTGATTGAATGGGATACCCAGGTACCGGCGCTGGAGGTCTTGCTGGGGCAGACCACGCGCGCTCAGGCGTTACTGCACAGCACACGGGCGCAGCAGCTGACGCGCTCCGGCATGGAGGGCGACCGATGACCTCTCGCGAGCGGCATGCCAGCGCTGGTCACCAGCCCGACTGGCAGCGCGCCTTCATCGAGGCTCTCACCCAGCCCGATGCTGCGCTTCTGGGTATCGAGGCAGGCCATCAGCAGCGCCTCGATGTCTATCGCAACAATGTCTGGGCCAGCCTGATCAGTGCGCTGGAAGAGGCCTATCCGGTGACCCGGCAGGTGGTGGGCGAGCGCTTCTTTGCGGCCCTGGCCCATGATCATTCCCGCCAGCATCTGCCACGCTCACCGCTAATGATGGAGTACGGCGCCGGGCTTGCCGAAACCCTGCACGCGACCTTGACCACATTGGTCGAGGCGCGTCAGGTGTCAGCTGCTCATCTGCCGTTCTATGCGGTGGACCTGGCACGCTTCGAGGCCGCTCGCCTGGTGGCCTATCACGCGGCGGACGCCGAGGCCCTGGTGCCGACACAGCTGGCGGAATTACCGCCTGAGGCAGTGATGGAACTCAGATTCTCGGCGCACCCCGCGGCATGCCTGCTGCGCCTGGAACATGCGGTGCTCGAGATCTGGCAGCGCCATCAGCATGCCGGCGCGACGCTTGAAGGGCTGGATATCGCACGACCGGAGCAGGTGTTGATCACGCGCCCGGCGCTGGAGGTACAGGTCACGGTGCTGTGTGAGGCCGCTGCCTTGCTGCTCGAACTGCTGCTGGCGGGGCAGACGCTGGCGGATTCGGCAGCGCGGCTCGCGGACGCGCACCCCGAGCAGGAGCTGGGGCCGCTGCTGGCCCCCCTACTGGCAAGTGGTGCCTTTCGTGCGCCGACCTGATCCTGCTCGGTAGCTTCCTGCTCTGTTCCATCCTGCACGGTTCTTTTCCGCTCGACCCTTCGCGCCCTGGCGCACTCTTGAGGAGTTCTCATCATGAGCCTTGAATCATCAACGACGCCTGCGGTTCGCACCGGTGTGGCGGGGCAGGTCCTGAAAGTGTTCGTCTGGCTGGAAAACCTGCGCATGGATGCGGTACTGATCCTGATGCGTATCGTGGTCGGTGCCGTGTTCTTCATGTCGGCGCAGACCAAGGTCGACGGCTTCTCGATCAAGGACAGCACCTTCTTCCTGTTCGAGCATGAATACGCCTTGCCGCTGGTCTCGCCGATACTGGCCGCCTGGCTTGCGACCATCGCCGAGCACCTCTTCCCGCTGATGCTGTGGCTGGGGCTGGGGACGCGCTTCGCGGCGCTGGGGCTGGCCCTCATGACGCTGACCATCCAGCTGTTCGTCTATCCCCATGCCTGGGTGACCCACGGGCTGTGGCTCTCCAGCCTGCTGGTGCTGGTGCTGCAAGGCCCGGGACGCCTGTCGCTCGATCGGCTGATTCGCTCACGTATCGCCTGAGGCCGTCCTTCGGCAGAGTCGTTCGGTGAGGCTCATATCAGTCGCGCACAACGCAAGACGGAGACCCTGAGGTCTCCGTCTTGCGTTGTAGAACCGCGATAGTACCGCGATAGTGCCGCTATCTATCCGCTGACTAGCGAGGCGCTCAGGCCGGCTCGTCGGCAAGTTGGTGCTCGATCTCGGCACGTACCATCTCGACGCTGGCGGCATCGATGTAGCCGTTGGCATGCGCATGGTGCGCCATGTCGAGGCTATCGGTGCTCAGCAGCATCACGCAGCCGAGAGCGGCCAGCTCCTCACCGAGTTGGTCCAGCTCGGCCTTGCGCGAGTCCGAATCGCCTATCTGGCGAATGTAGATGGCGCAGATGCGACCGGGATAGCGGCGCACGACCTCAGCGTAGACCTCCGGGTCATGCTGGCCGCTGTCGCCGATGAGGAGGAACTGCATCTCGTCATACAGGCCGAGCATCTTCTCGATCAACGCCTGCTTGTGGTCTTCGGAGCGTCTGGGCAGCGGGCGTTGCAGGGTCAGCCCCCACTCGCGCAGGAACAGGATCGGGCCGACCGGGATGCGATTGTGCTGGAAGAAGACTTCCAGCATCTCGTAGATGCTCCACGGACCACGCGACACATAGAGCAGCGGGCGCTGCTGCTGGCCGTCATCACCCTCATGGAGCGCCTGGTAGAGCGCGGCCACACCGGGAAAGGCGGTACGCCGCTCGGCGGACTCGATGAACAGGCGGTAAAGCATCTTGAGCTTGTTGGCGACACCGGTGTACATCACGGTGTCGTCGATATCGCTGATTACCCCGAGGCGTGTGCTGATGGGCGGCAGATAGACCTGCGCCTCGCCTTTCACCGGAGGCTGCTTCGGCGGACACGCGGTGATGTGGGCAGTATGCCACTGGCCCTGGTGTTCCAGTGGCGCATCGAGCGGCAGATGCACACTGAAGTAGCCATCGCGGTCGGTGATGGCGGTGGTTCGGTTGTCCCCCAGCGCGACCTCTACTTCGACGCCGCTCTTGCCCCAGCGCAGCATGCGGCGACCGACATCCATCAGGTCGCGCCCGGCACCGGGGGCCAGCTGGCTGCGTGAGCCTGGCTGGCGGAAGATGCGCCCCATCAGAAAGGCTTCGCTGTGCGAGCCATAGCCGCGGTAGGCGTGAATGACGTAGCCATCCTTGCCCTGGGCGTGGCGCATGGGCTTGGCAGCCACATGCAGCAGCTTGCGTAGCAGATGTGTCAGCGGCAGTGACATGCAACCCTCCTGGTCGGTATCTGGCGGGCCTTCATGGCCACATGACAACGCCGCCTTCCGAGTCCCGCGTGAGCAGGGTCGAAAGGCGGCGTTCACACTGCGCGAATGCCTCGCGGCCCAGTGTCAGTCAAGTACAGCGTCAGTCAAGTACAGCGTCAGGCAGGAGCCGCATCAGAGATCCGCGCTGTCATGTCCTGGCGCTGCATCGACTGGAGCACTTACTCGCCCAGGTAGGCGGACAGCATCCACACGGTCTTTTCCTGCTCGCGGATGTAGTCGCCGACCAGTGAAGCGGTGCCTTCATCATCGGCGTCAGACGCGACGGACATGATCTCGCGCTGCAGTTCGATCAGGGACTTGTAACCGGTCAGCAGGCCCTTGATGCAAGCCGTGCCGTCGCTGACATGGGTGTCTTCCTTGATGGTGGCGACACGTGCGTAGTCACTGTAGGCGTGCAGCGGCTCGTGACCCAGGGTCAGGATACGCTCGGCGATCTCGTCGACCTTGGTCAGCAGGTCGGTGTAGGTTTCCTCGAACTTCACGTGCAGCTCGAAGAACTGGTTGCCCTTCACGTTCCAGTGGTAGCCACGGGCATTCATGTAGAAGGTCTGGTAGTTGGCCAGCAGGATGTTGAGGTGCTCGGCCAGCTGAGTGGCGCTGGCAGTGTGCAGGCCGATGGCATTGGTATCGTTGGACATGAAGACTCTCCTGAAAAATGTGAAGTGAGCGGCATTGTGGGGAAAGTGGAGATGCAGGTGGCGAGCCGTGCTGCCAGTATGCCACCAGTGTAGAGGCTGGTCGGGATGCAGGGTAACGAATTCACTGTATCGCCCTCATCGGCCACCCCTATCGCGCGCCGGCGCGCCACCCTCAAGCCGTAGATGAATGCTTGGAAAGACATGTGGTGCGCGCACGCGGTTTTCAAGGTCGCACACGGATATTGCAGTCAATGCCGTCGGCCAGGACATTCTGATTTCGGCCTCATACGCAAAGGCCCCGCACGGGGCGGGGCCTTTGCGACAGCCATGTCATCAGCTGTCATCACCTCTGCAACGCTCAGGCGTCAGTTGCGCGCCATGTGCAGGAAGTGCATGTGCTTCTCGTACTGGTCCAGCACATCGCCGATCACCTGCTCCTTGGTGTAACCCATGACGTCATAGGTCTGGCCACCTTCACGCAGGAAGACTTCGGCGCGGTATTGGCGTTCCACGTCGCTGGTGCCCTTGCGCTTGACGTTGCGCAGCGCGAAGGCCGGTGCTGCGTATTCACGCACCCGCACACCGTAGACGAAGTCGACTTCCTCGCCGTGGCTGACCTGCAGATAGCTGCGGTCTTCCTCGTCATTGACGCGGGTATCCAGGCCCTGGGCCTCGAATTCCTTGGCGACATCCGCCAGCGCCGGTGTCACCACATCCACGACGAACTGTTCCACATTCTTCTGGCGCGGCGTCTCGACCAGGGTCTGGACGCGCTTCTGCCAGCTACGTGCACCGGCGGCGGTGTGGCCCGGTGTGTTGCTCAGATGCTGCATGGAGCGCTGCTTGACGCCCTCCAGACGCAGCGCCTTGAGCAGGCCATAGCAGACGAACATCAGGATGATCGCGAAGGGCAGGGCAGAGGCCAGTGAGGCGGTCTGCAGAGCCCCCAGGCCACCGGCCATCAGCAGAGCTACTGCGACGAAGCCTTCGGAGAAGGCCCAGAACACACGCTGCCAGACCGGTGATTCGTCACCTTCCTTGGAGGTCAGCATGTCGATGACCAGCGAGCCGGAGTCCGAGGAGGTGACGAAGAAGGTCACCACCAGCAGGGTGGCCAGCAAGGAAGTCACGCTACCGAACGGGAACAGCTCCAGGAACTTGAACAGCGCCACTGAGGCATCGGCGGAGACCGCTTCCGCCAGGTTGCCTGCGGTATCGGTCAGCAGCATGTGCAGGGCGCTGTCGCCGAAGAAGGTCAGCCACAGGAAGGTGAAGCCCATCGGCACGAACAACACGCCGTAGACGAACTCGCGGATGGTGCGGCCACGCGAGACACGCGCGATGAACATGCCCACGAACGGGGACCACGCGATCCACCAGCCCCAGTAGAACAGGGTCCAGCCACCCAGCCACTTGGACGGACCCTCTTCCGGGATATAGGCGAACATGTTGAAGGTCTTGTCGACCACTTCACTGAGATAGCCACCGATGTTCTGGATCAGCGTCTGCAGCAGGAAGATGGTCGGGCCCACGCACAGCACGAACAGCATCAGCGCCAGCGCTAGGCCAAGGTTCAGTTCGGAGAGACGACGGATGCCGCCGTCCAGACCCATGACCACGGAGATGGTCGCCAGGCCGGTGATGATGGCGATCAGAATGATCTGGGTCGTCAGGCTGTTGTCGATGTCGAACAGATAATGCAGACCGGAGCTGACCTGCAGCACGCCCAGACCCAGCGAGGTCGCGACCCCGAACATGGTGCCGAAGACGGCGAAGATATCGACGGCATGACCGATCGAGCCATGGATGCGCTTGCCGATCAGCGGATACAGCGCCGAGCTGATGCGCAGCGGCAGGTTGTGGCGGAAGCTGAAGTAGGCCAGCGCCAGCGCCACCACGGCGTAGACGCCCCAGGCATGGATGCCCCAGTGGAAGAAGGTGGTCTTCATGGCCTCACGAGCGGCTTCCACGGTGCCGGCGTCGCCCACGGGCGGTGAAGTGAAGTGGAAGACCGGCTCGGCGACGCCATAGAACATCAGGCCGATGCCCATGCCCGCCGAGAACAGCATCGCGAACCAGGAGCTGTAGCTGAAATCAGGCTCGGAATGGTCCGGCCCCAGTTTGATGTCGCCATAGCGTGAGAAGGCGAGCCCCAGCGTGAAGATCACGAACACGCCCATGGCCAGCAGGTAGAACCAGCCGACGGTGTCGATGATCCAGGACTGGACGTGACCGAAGATGGTCTGGGCGGTCTCCGGCATGGCCACCGTGAAGATCACGAAGGCCAGAATCACCCCGGCGGAGCCGAAGAAGACTGGCGGATTGATCTTCGCGACCGTGGGCTGGTCGGCATTTTCTGACATAAATTTAACTCCCTGATTGCCTGTTCGTCGATAATGGTAACTTATTGAACCTGTAGCGTCGTGAATTGTCCGCGCGATATCGTTTCCATATGTAACCGGTGTTGCACAGGCTGATGGGCGATTCGCGCACCGGGTGAGCCGCCCTGAAAGGACAGACGACTCGCGAGTCTCGGGCAAGTTGGCAATGGCGGTGCGGCCTCATCGCGCCTTGTCGGGTGCTGGATACGGTAGGCGCTGGCATGGCTGGGCGCTAAGATGAGGCTTCCTGCATCCAGGGTATTCAGGTGTCTCGATACCATTATTGTGCAGAAATCCTACAAGACCTATGTGTCAGTCTAGTGCCTGTGGCGCGATTCATGGTGTGAAAATCATGATGATGTGTTCGCTCATGTGGCTGACCGGAGACGTTCGCATGCTCCATCGACTTCCCGATTATCCCGCACGCCCAAGCGTGGCTGACACATCAGCGCGCTCGCGACTGCCGCGCATGACATTGCTCGCAGTGGGGCTGATGCTGCTGAGCGGCTGCTCGGCCCTGTCCGGCAAGGACCCGCTGGCCGCGAATGACAGCGCTGGCCTGCCAGAGGCCTGCATCTTCCCGCGTGAGGGCGATGCCAATCAGTGGTTGCGTGCCGCGGCGCAGGTCGTCGAGGCTCGTGGCTACAAGATTCGCGAGAGCGAGCAGTCGCTGGGCTTGGTGACAGGTGAGCGCAAGGTGGACCAGCCGGGGCTGGGCGCGATCGATGGGCCCTTCGGCTCGCGCATCGGCTTCTCGGTGGGCTATGGCGTCGCGGCAGGCAATGATTTCGGCGTGGGCGTCGGCAATGACACCTTTCGCGATGACCCGATCAGCTTCGAGCGCATCTCGCTGGTCGCGCCGGACGAGCGCGTGCGCGTGATTCGCGATGAGCAGGTCATCAATCAGGGCGGCTACGTCATCGATGCCCGCCCTCACAATGACAGCGACAGCTGCCGCCAGATCGAGCGTCAGCTGCAGGCCGCCCTGGCGGGTCGTGATCCACGGGAGGTTCGCTGATGGTCATGTGCAAGGTATCTCCACGCTCACTGTGGCAACGTCTGGGGCTTGCGACGCTGCTCGCCGGCCTGCTGGTGCTGGGTGGCTGCATGAATCAGCCGACCCATGCACCTGACTCGCGCACCGCGGTGATCGCCCCCAACAGCGGCACCCTGAGCTCCCGGCAGGTCTTCGTCACTTTGCTGACGACGCTGGCGGAGCGTGGCTTCATCATCGAGCGCGCCGACCCGGACCTCGAGCGCCTCGATGCCAGCTACGCTGCCCGGCCGCCGCTGGCGCTGGAAGCCTGGGTGAGCGAGGTCAACGGCCAGATTCGTCTCAGCGTGAGCGGTGACAGCAATGGTGCCGATATCGCGCCGGGCCGCCTCGACAACCTGCTGGTGGAGGTCGCCGTGGCCCTGGATGCGCGCACCGTGCCGGTGATCGGCGCACCGTGACCGCCCCGCGCATGGCAACCCCACGCATGGTAACCCCACGAGGCGGCCCTCGGCGCCGCCTCTCTGGCCTTGTCCACCACTTTGCCGGCGGGCAGTGCCGGAGCCCGGGCGAGCCGGCGCTCGCGCGGTGTGATGGCCCATGACGCTGAGTGCGCTGCGCCGTCGGCGTCTGGCCTGGCTGGCCCTCACGGCCAGTCTGCTGGCCGGGCTGATGGCCTTGTTTGCTCTCTGGCACTGGGAGCTGGCGCGCGGCGAGCGTGATGCCCGCCAGCACGCCGCGACTCGCCTGAATTTCTATGCCAGCACACTGAATGCCGAACTGTCGCGCTTCCAATGGCTGCCGGAATTGCTGGCGCGCCAGGCCCGTGTGCGCATCGCCCTCGGCGAGCCGGGCGCCTCGCCCGCGGCAACTGCGCCTGTTACCCCCTCATATCAGCCCGATGCCGCCAGTGCCGCCGCTCCCCTCGGTTCGAGCAGTGACCTCAATCAGCACCTGCGCCGAGTCGCGCGCGCCTCCGGTGCGGCGGCCATCTTCCTGACTGATCGCGACGGCATGACCGTGGCCGCGAGCAACTTTGATGAGCCAGACAGCTTCGTCGGCTATCGCTACGACTACCGGCCTTATTTCATCGATGCCCTGGCGCGCGGGCGCGGCGAGTTCTTCGCCGTCGGCAATACCACCGGGCGGCCCGGCTATTTCGTCTCGGCGCCGGTACTGGGGGACGAGGGCCAGCCGTTGGGCGTCATGGTGGTCAAGGTCTCGCTGGAAGCGCTGGAGGATACCTGGCGCCAGGCGGGGGAGACGGTGCTGCTCGCCGATGCCAATCGCATCGTGCTGCTGGCCTCGCGGCGTAACTGGAAATATCGCGCGCTGGAGGCGATCGAGCCGCAGGCGCTGGACAGCATTCGGGCGCAGCAGCAGTTTCGCGGTGCGCCGCTGACACCGCTGTCGCGGGAGTTGGAGGACGGCAGCCTGGTGCTGGGTGACAATCACGAGCTGGCGGCGTCGAAGATCGTGCCGCTGCCGACGGCGGCGATGGGCCAACGCTATCTGGATGAGTCACTGGCCAGCGGGCCGCTGGGCTGGCAGCTGCACTTTCTGATGCCGCTGCGGCCACTCTATATCCAGGCGCGCAATGTGGTGCTGGTCGGGCTCGCCGTGATTCTGGGACTGGCGATGATGGCGCTGTGGATGCGCGAGCGTCAGGCGCGCCTGGGGCTGATTCGGCGTGAAGCGGTGATGATGCGCGAGATCAACGAGCGCCTCGAGGAGCGGGTTGCCCAGCGTTCGCGCGAACTCGAGGCAACACGTGACGAGCTGGTGCAGGCCGGCAAGCTGGCCGCGCTGGGCACCATGGCGGCCGGTATCGCCCATGAGCTCAATCAGCCGCTGGTCGGCATTCGCACCTACGCCGCCAGCGGCGGAAAGCTGCTGGCGCGGGGCATCGCTTCCGCCGCAACGCGCCCCGAATTGACTGCACGTGCCGCCGAATCCGCCGCCAGCAACTTCACGCGCATCAGTGAGCTGTCCGAGCGCCTGGCGGACATGATTCGCCAGTTGCGGGTCTTCGTGCGTCCAGCCAGTCAGCAGGCGCCCGTTGCCCTGGCGCTGGCGCCGCGCATCGACTTCGCACTGGAACTGCTCGCCGAGCGAGTCACCGCCCTCGATCTGACCGTGGAGCGGGAGGCGCTGCCCCGGGACGTCATCGTGATGGGCGAACAGGTGCGTCTCGAGCAGTTGCTGACCAATCTGATCCGCAATGCGCTCGATGCGCTGGAAGGCCAGGTGCACGCGCAGCAGGCCCGAGGGAGTGATGAACTCCTCGGCGAGTCGCGCGATGGACCTGCGCGCCTGCGCCTCAGCTGGCAGGCGTGGCCGACAGTGGCCAGTCTTGAGGGGCAGCCGGGCGGATGTCTGCGTATCGAGGACAATGGCCCCGGCATCGACCCTGCGCTGCGTGCCACGCTGTTCGATCCCTTCACCACCACACGTGAGGTCGGTGAAGGCATGGGGATGGGGCTGTTTCTGAGTTATGGCATGGCGCGCGACCTCGGTGGCCAGCTGCGTCTGGCCGATGGTTCTGCGCTGGGCGGCGCCTGCTTCGAATTGTGGCTACGCACGCCGGCGTCGGAGGCAACGCATGCAGCCGACGGCACCGAACAACAAGGCAGCGGGCAGCAATCCGTGACATGACGGGGTATTCGCACGAATGACAGGCTATACGCACGACAGCGCTGGCTTCGAGGGCGCAGAGGAGTTTGCCGCCACGGGCCTGGACCCGGCAGAGCTGCGCCTGCAGCAGGACAGCGATCTGACCCGTGAGGCCCCGGTATGGCTGGTGGATGACGACCCGGCAGTGCGCGAATCTCTTGCCCAGTGGCTGGAGCTTGCCGAGATTCACCTGCGCTGCTTCTCGCGCGCCGAGGCGCTGCTGGAAGCCCTGGCCGCCGCCGAGCCGGTCAGCGTGGTGATCAGCGATATCCGCATGCCGGGCATGGATGGCCTGACGCTGTTGGCGCGGCTTGCGCTGCAGGCACCGGAGCTGCCGGTACTGATGATGACCGGCCACGGCGATGTCGCCACGGCCGTTGCCGCGATGCAGGGCGGTGCGCGCGACTTCATCGAGAAACCGTTTGACCCCGAAGCGCTGGAGCTGAAGCTGCGTCAGGCGCTGGCGGGACGGCGTCTGAGTGATGAAAACCAACGTCTGCGCCGCCGCTTGAGCGTGCGCGGCCTCAGTGGTCTGCTGCGTGGCGAGAGCCGTCAGATTCGCCAGTTGCGTGAGCGATTGCTTGAATTGCGCGGGCACCCGGCGCGTGTCTGGATCAGCGGCGAGGCGGGCAGCGGGCGCAGCACTCTGGCGCTGGCGCTGGCCGAGCATGCGCCGCCTGCTGAGGCGTCGCCCTCATCTAACGCCATGCCGACGGCGGCGACGGCCTTGCTGGCGCGAGTGGAATGCGCCCCCCTGTCGCAAGCGAGGGCAGAGGGCGCGGAGGCACTGGCGAGCGCGATCGAGGATGCACTCGCGGCATGTCCTGCAGCCAATACCTTGCTGCTGCATGAGGTGGACCACCTGAGTGGCGCGCAATGGCAGTGGCTGGACGGCTGGATCGCCACGCGTGAGAACGGCGCCCGTCAAGCGCCGCGGCTGGTGTGCAGCGCGCTGTGCAGCGTGGGTGACGTGATGGCAAGCGGGCCTCTGACTCGCACCCTGGGGCATGCGCTGGCCGAGATCGAACTGACGACACCCGCCCTGCGCGAGCGGCGCGAGGACATCCCGTTGCTGATGGCGCACTTCAGCCGTCAGGCCGCCGAGGTGCACGAGGTGGAGGCGCAACCCTTCGGCCGCGGTGAGCTGGCTGCATTGATGGCGGCAGACTGGCCGGGCAATCTCTGGCAGCTGCGCCAGGCCGCCAGTCGCCGTGTGGTGCTGGGGGAATTGTTCACGACGCGACAGCCATCCGCGCCGGGCAATGCCTCAGCAAAGGAGAATGCAGACGAGGCCGGCAACGGGGCGAGCGACGAGGCGCTGGCGAGCAGTGAGGACCAGGGGTTGGCGGCACAGGTGGCGATGTTCGAGTCGACCTTGATTCGCGCCGCCCTGACTCGCGCACGCGGCAACATCGCTCAGGTGCTGGAGGAGCTGGCACTGCCGCGGCGTACTCTCAATCTCAAGATGCACAAGTACGGACTGCGCCGAGAAGACTTTCGTCATGGTCATGATGATTCGGTGAACTGACCGCCATCAAAGCCTGTCGAAAATGTCCTCGGACTGCGTCGGGATGTCGCCAATTTTGTTATGAAGTAACATCCTGCCAAACCTTTCCTGTCGTCCCCGTGACGTTCTGCCGGAGTTTCTCGATGTCTGTTGCTGTTCATCGCCTGGTGGCGGCGCTGTCGTCCGCGCTGGCGCGTTTCCCGTCTCGTCATGGCCTGCGCCCCGCAGCCTGGCTGACGCCGTTGCTGATGCTGGGCACCCTGGTGGCCAGTCAGCCTGCCGCCGCCCACCCGCACGGCTGGGTCGACCTGCGGGTGACGCTGCGCCTCGATGACCAGGGGCGGGCCGTCGCGATGCGTCAGTATTGGCTGCTCGACCCCTTCTACAGCTTGACGCTGCGTCAGGAACTGGCCGCGCTCGAGGACGATACCAGCATGGAGCAGCGCCTCGATGTGCTGGGCAGCGAGATTCTGGCCAATCTGTCGCAGTTCGATTACTACACCCATGTCACCCTGGACGGCGAGCCCGTGGCGCTTGGCAAGGCGACGCGCCAGACCACCTGGCTCAAGGGCGAGCGTGTCGCCTTCCAGATGGAGCTGCCGCTGGCCGAGCCGGTCGCGATGGCTGGCCACACCCTCAGTTATCGCATCTACGACCCCACCTATTACATCGAGATACTGCATGACCCGGACGCCATCGCCGTGCAGCAAGGGCTGGTGGTGAGCGGACTGGAAGGGCAGGACTCGGCGCTCGACTGCACGCCGGGCATCACGCCGGCCGATCCGGACCCATCCAAGGTCGCCGAGGCCTCGATGCTGGATATCAACGCCACCGCACCGATGGATCTCGGCCAGTACTTCGCCGAAGTCGGCAGTGTCAGTTGTGGGGTGACTGATGAGCAGTGAGCCGAAGGACACCAGTGGACTTGGCGATATCAAGAGCCTCAAGGGCATGCGTGATGGCCTGCTGAAGCCGGCCTCGTCGCGGGGGCGGCGCCTGGCCGGTTGGCTGGCGGTCGGCTGCGGGCTGCTCGTGCTGGGCATGGCGTTCTGGCCAGGCCTGGTGCAGGGCTGGGGCGAGGCGCTGGGGTGGGTCTTCGCCGAGCAATCGCGTTTCCAGCGCTCGCTGGGGCGCGCCATGAATGAGCTTGCCGCGCACCCCGGCACGCCCTGGGCGCTGATCGGGCTGTCCTTCGCCTATGGCGTGCTGCATGCCGCGGGTCCCGGCCATGGCAAGGTCGTCATCAGTACGCTGCTGGTCAGTCAGCCCATCGTTCGGCGCCGTGCGCTGTGGTTGTCACTGCTGGCGGCCTTGCTGCAGGGCGTCAGTGCGCTGGTGCTGGTCGGTCTCGGGGCGGGGCTGCTCGACTGGGCGGGGCGCGATGTGCTCGGGCAGGTCGAGAAGGTCACCCTGCTCAGTCATCTCGGGGTGCTGGTGCTGGGGGTGCTGTTGCTGTGGCGCGCCGCGCGTTCCTTGTGGCGCGCGCTCAGCGCCCGGGCTGTCTCAAGCCCGGTTTCAGGCACGACCAAGCCAGAGGCGCCAGCGATGCAGGGGCTGGCGTTCGAGCCGTCGCCTGGCCACGACCACGTACACTCTCATAGCCACGCTCATTCACATGGGTACGTTCATTCACATGGGCATGACTGTGGTTGCGGCCATGCGCATGGCGTGACGGCGGAGCAGGCCAGTGGCAACTGGCGCACCATGGGCATGGCGGTGCTGGCGATCGGCCTGCGGCCGTGCTCCGGCGCGATTCTGGTCTTGCTGGCCGCGCTGGCGCTGAACATGGTCGGCAGCGGGGTACTGGCGGTGCTGGCAATGTCATTGGGCACCGCGCTGACGGTGGGTAGCGTGGCGATGGCCACCCTGATCATGAGGGCCAGCGGACGTCTGGCAGCGGCCGGCGCGCGTCTGGGTGGGCCGCACTCGGACGGTCGCGCGCGTCGTCAGTGGCCGTGGGCGGCACTGGTCGGGCTGCTCGGCGGCATCATCATCACTGTCTTTGGCGCCTTGCTGGTCGCCAGCAGCTTCAAGGCGCTGGACTCTCCCTCCGGTCGCGGTGCTTCGCCGTTCGATCGCTCGGCATCGGGCACCTCCCTGCAGAGCCCTCTGGGCCCGAGATCCTCAGGGCAGACCTCAGGCGGCGAGTGAGATCAGCGCCGCCAAGGCAGGCGTGCCGCTTGCTACCTGCAAGTTACGAAAACGGGGCCCATCGGGCCCCGTTTTCGTAGATGTGAGAGCGTGGATGACAGTGTCTGCAAGAACGTAGGTGTCAGTGAAAACGCAGGTGATGGCGTCAGTAGGAATAGCTCGGCAGCTCGGCGATCTTCATGCGCAGAGTGTCGATCAGCACCGTCAGCGTCTCGCTGTCGTGGGGCTCGGCCGTGCCGACGCCCCACACCGGCCCCGGCCAGGCTTCATCATCGCTGCGGCGGGCAATCACGTGCATGTGCAGCTGCGGCACCATGTTGCCCAGTGCGCCGATATTGAGCTTCTCGCCGCCGCTCACCGTCATCAGCAGCTCGCCCAGTTGGGTGGTTTCCTGCCACAGCTGCTGCTGGGCGCTGCTGTCCAGCTCGTAGATCTCGCGGATGGCATCGCGGCGCGGAATCAGTATCAGCCACGGATAGCGCGCATCGTTCATCAGGCGCACGGTGCACAGCGGCAGATCGGCCACGAAGTGAGTGTCGGCATCCAGCTGCGGGTGAAGGCTGAAGGGGGTCATCGTCTCTCCTTGATCGGATGGAGCAGGGCGGGCGTGTGTCGAGGGCAAAGGGTAACCCGAATCGTGGCGGATGCCCTGGCTTGAACGCCCGCGAATGCCTTCAGTGTGACCAGATCGGCAAAATCCTGCCACTTTGCGGATTGCCCGTGCGCGCTCTGGAGGCTGCGCAATGCCCCCATCGCCAAATACCGCGCCGCGCGGACAGTTGCTAACCTTCTTCCTACGCTGAAGCAGAGGCTCGCAACGAACGCCCCACGCAAAAGAGGGCTACCTTGCGCATTGTCGGTCGCGACATGGCCAGTACCGTCCAGGGCCAGAGCCTGCTCAGCCGCTATGTCCGTCTGCCTAACCACATTACAAGAATGCTCAACCTGCGCCCTGCAGGTTCGCCAAGGAGTCACTCCATGCAAAAGCGCCAGTTCCTCAAGGCCGGTCTCGGTCTCGCCATCGCAGCCTCTCTTGGTCTCAGTGCCGTGGCTCAGGCGGACAGCAAGTACATCATGGGTACCGCCACCACCGGTGGCACCTTCTACCCGGTCGGCGTGGCACTCTCCACGCTGATCAAGGTCAAGCTCGAGCCGACCGCCGGCATCTCCGTGTCCGCGATCTCCTCTGCCGGCTCCGGCGAGAACCTCAAGCTGATGGAAGAGGACCAGGCCCAGTTCGGCATCATCCAGGGCCTCTACGGCGCCTGGGCATGGAATGGCACTCCGCCGGTCAACAAGGCGCACAAGAACCTGCGCAGCGTCTCGATGCTGTGGCAGAACGTCGAGCACTTCGTGGCCCGCAACGATGAGGTCAAGTCCGGCACCATCGAGGACATGACCAACTTCTACGGCAAGAGCTTCTCCATCGGCAAGAAGAATTCCGGTACCGAAGGTTCGGGTCGCTTCATCCTCGAGCAGCTGGGCATCGATGCCGACAAGATGGATCTGGCCTACATGGGCTATGGCCCGAGCGCCGACGCGATGCAGAACGGCAACATCGATGGCATGAACATCCCGGCCGGCGCACCGGCCTCCGCCGTGACCCGCGCCTACGCCAACCTGGGCGGTGAGATCACCACGCTGGACTTCACCGAAGAGCAGCTGGCCAAGGTCAACTCCCAGTTCGAGCTGTGGACCCCGTATGAAATCGCCGCTGGCACCTACCCGGGCCAGGACAAGGCGATCAACACCATCGCCCAGCCGAACATCCTGGTGGTGCGTGACGATGTCTCCGAAGAAGACGTCTATCAGATCACCAAGACCATGTACGAGAACCTGCCGTTCCTGAACAACATCCACCCGGCCACCAAGGCCATGGCCCTCGACAAGGCCATCGCGGGCCTGCCGCTGCCGCTGCACCCGGGAGCCGCACGTTACTTCAAGGAGCAGGGCATCGAGATTCCGGCACGCCTGATCGCCGAGTGATCCACGCCTGATGTTCCCGCTGCCCTCATCGCTCGCCTCTGGCGGCGGTGAGGGCAGCGCAGTTTCCCAGACCAATAAACCACTGCCGGTCCGGCGTCATGTCACTGCCCCGCGCGGGCAAGGTGAGGCGCAGGACCAGAGCAGTGCCCACGAATGATTGTTGTAGAAGCCCGTCTTCTCCTCGCAAGCCCGGGCGCATGGTGACGCAAGTCGCCGCTGCGCCATCGCTGTCTGATCCCGTCTTGAGGCAACGCCATGCATGATTCCCGCTCGCCAGAGCCCTCTCGTCCCACTGATAGCGAAGTGCAGGAGCCGGATCTCTCCGGTGTGCGCGACGAATCCGCCGAAGCTGCGCCGTGGCGCATGGAGCTGCCCTGGTTGGGGCGTGCCGTCTTCGTGATTTCCATCGTCATCTGTCTGGCGCACCTGTACTTCAACACCGTCTCGACCCTGTCGGAGTTGTGGGTGAGCGCCTTGCACTACGGCCTGTTCGGTTTGCTGTGCGCGCTGACCATTCCGATGCTGACGCCAGCCAGTGATGGCGCCAAGCGCTGGGTGCTGGGCGTGGATGTCCTGCTGGGGCTGGCGGCACTGGGTTGCGGCCTCTATCTGATCGGCTTCGAGGATGCGCTCTATGACCGCGGCGTGGTGTTCTCCACCGCGGACTGGGTGGTCTCCATCGTCGCGGTCGGCCTGATCCTCGAGTTCGCGCGTCGCACCACCGGCTGGTTCATCCCGGTGCTGTGTCTGATCGCGCTGACCTACGTGGCCTGGTGGGGCAAGTATGTGGGCGGCGTGTTCAACTTCCCGGGCCTGACCTGGGAGACGGTGCTGTTCAGAAGCTTCATCGGCGGCGAGGGGATGCTGGGCTCCATCGCGCGCATCTCCTGGTCCTACGTGTTCATGTTCATCCTGTTCGGGGCCTTCCTGGTCAAGTCCGGCGCGGGCGACTTCATCATCGATCTGGCGCGCTGCGCGGCGGGTCGCTTCAAGGGCGGTCCGGGCTTCGTGGCCGTGTTTGCCTCCGGCCTGATGGGCTCGGTGTCCGGCTCGAGTGTCGCCAACACCGTCTCCACCGGCGTGATCACGATTCCGCTGATGCGACGGGCCGGCTTCCCGGCGCGCTTCGCGGCCGGTGTCGAGGCCGCGGCCTCGACCGGTGGCCAGCTGATGCCGCCGGTGATGGGCGCGGGTGCCTTCATCATGGCGTCCTACACCCAGGTACCGTACCTGACCATCGTCGGCGTGGCCGCCTTGCCGGCGCTGCTTTACTTCCTGTCCGTCGCCATGTTCGTGCGCATCGAGGCCAAGCGCTCCGACGCCACCGCGCTGGATGACCCGGAAGGTCCGCGTCTCAAGGATGTGCTCAAGGATGGCTGGCATTATCTGGCACCGCTGTTCGTGCTGGTTGGTGCCCTGATCTACGGCTTCACGCCCACCTATGCCGCCGGCATCGCGATCCTGTCCGTCATCGCGGCCTCATGGCTGTCGAAGAACCCGATGAAGCTCGGTGACATCCTCGAGGCGATGCTGGCCGGGGTGCGCAACATGACCACCACGGCGATCCTGCTGATCACCGTCGGCCTGATCGTCAACGTCGTCTCCACCACCGGTATCGGCAACACCTTCTCGCTGATGATCACCGACTGGGCGGGCGGCAGCCTGCTGATCACCATCATCCTGGTCGCGCTGGCCTCGTTGATTCTGGGCATGGGCCTGCCGGTGACGGCGTCCTATATCGTGCTAGGCACGCTGTCCGCTCCAGCGCTCTACAACCTGATCGCCCATTCCCAGCTGGTGGACCTGCTGGCGGCGGGAAACCTGCCGGAGCAGGCCAAGGCCATCTTCATGCTGGCCGCCCCGGACAAGCTGGACCTGCTGGGCGCGCCGATGAGCATGGACGCCGCGCGCGAACTGCTGGCGCTGGTGCCGGATACCTTCCAGAGCCAGCTGTATGAGCAGGCGCTGTCGCCGCACGTGCTGACCATGGCACTGGTAAGTGCCCACATGATCATCTTCTGGCTGTCCCAGGATTCCAACGTCACGCCGCCGGTCTGCCTGACCGCCTTCGCGGCAGCCGCGATCGCCCGCACACCGCCGATGAAGACCGGCCTGATGGCCTGGAAGGTCGCCAAGGGTCTCTACATCGTGCCCCTGCTGTTCGCCTGGAGCCCGCTGATCTCCGGTGACATCGGCGAGATGCTGACGGTGTTCGTGTTCGCGCTGTTCGGGATCTACGCCATCGTCGCGGGCCTGGAAGGCTATCTGGAGCACGAGCTGCCCTGGTGGCTGCGTCTGGCGATGTTCCCGCTGGGGGCGCTGATGCTGTGGCCGCATGGTCAGCTGACCTACGACCTCGCGGGTCTGGTCATCTTCCTGGGCGTGCTGGCCTACAGCGTGCGCCAGAGTGGCCGCCAGCAAGCGCTGGCGCACTGAGCCAGGCGTGTCGGATGATCGCCAGGCCCGTCAGCCGATGTGGCTGAAGCAGGCGTGACGCGACGCGATATGCTATGAACGATGCCCGGCATCACTCCCCCCGCTCAGTCGCGAGGGTGGTGTGTCGGGCATCGCGCGCTCTGGGGCATGTCTGCCGCGGGCGTCTTCACTCAACGGGATAGTAGGACAAGGAATGTCGGCATGATGTCGGATGTTGCAGGGCTGACCAGCGGCCTTGATCTGATCAGCGTAGTGGCGCTGATCGCACTGGGTGGCGTGGCCGGTTTCATCAATGTGCTGTCGGCGGGTGGCTCGATGCTGACGCTGCCACTGCTGATGTTTCTCGGTCTGCCGGCGGCCCAGGCCAATGCCACCAACCGCGTGGCGATCGCGCTGCAGAGTGCGACCGCGACCAGCACCTTCCTCAAGGCGGGCGCGCACAACATGGGGGTGGCCTGGCGGCTGGCCGTACCCGCCGTGGCAGGCGCCATGCTGGGGGCCTGGCTGGCGACCCGTATCAGTGCCGAGGCCTTCGAGAGCGTTCTGATCGTGGTGATGGTGGTGTGTTCGATCATGATGCTGCTGCCGACGCCACGCATCGACACCCGTGAACTGACGCCGGAGCGCATCACGCCCGTGGTGGTGATGGCGATGTTCGGCATCGGCATTTATGGTGGCTTCATCCAGGTCGGTGTCGGCGTGCTGTTCATCGTGGTGCTCTACCGGCTGCTCAAGATCGACCTGACCCAGGTCAACGTCTTCAAGGTCTTCATCGTGTTGATGTATACCCTGCCGGCGCTGGCGGTGTTCGTGTTCGATGGTCAGGTGCGCTGGGCCTATGGTCTGGTGCTGGCGGTCGGCAACATGAGCGGCGCCTTTCTCGGCGCGCGGGTCAACATGAGTCCCGCGGGTGCGCGGTGGGTCAAGTGGCTGACGGTCGCGGTCATCTTCATCATCGTGCTCAAGCTGGCACTGACCTGATGCTGGCCTGATGCTGGCCTTATGCTGACCTTATGTTAGACACGGAGTAAGCTCGAGGTAGTCTTAACGGAACGCCGGCCTGTCCTGTCGACACACCGGTATACCGCTCACCTCTTATTCATGATGGCGCCGAGCCCGGCTATGGCGTCTCTTCCTTCATCGTTCAGGAGTCTTTCCTCATGCAAGCCATGGTCATCGAGCAGTATGGCGGTCCCGAAGTGTTCGTCGAGCGCGAACTGGAGACCCCGACACCGGCGCGGGGGCAGGTGCGTATCAAGGTGACGGCTTCCAGCATCAACCCCATCGAGACCAAGCTGCGCAGCGGGCTGGTCAAGTCGCACCCGGAATTCCCGGCCATTCTCAATGGCGATGTCTCCGGGGTGATCGATGCCGTCGGGGAAGGCGTGACGGAGTTTTCCGTCGGGGATGAAGTGCTGGGCTGTGCCGGTGGCGTCAAGGGCTGGCAGGGCGCTCTGGCGGACTACATGATCGCCGACACCCGGGTGATCGTGAAGCGCCCGAGCCTGGCGGCGCTGACGCTGGAAGAGTGCGCGGCCTTGCCGCTGGTATTCCTGACGGCCTGGACGGCGCTGGTCTCGCGCGGTCAGATCAAGGAAGGCGAGCACGTGCTGATCCACGCCGGCACCGGCGGCGTCGGCCATGTCGCGGTACAGATCGCCAAGTATCTCGGCGCGCATGTCACCACCACCGTGTCCAGCGAAGCCAAGGCAGACCTGGCACGCCAGCTGGGGGCGGACGAGATCATCAACTACCGCGAGGAAGCGGTCGCGGACTACGTGGCGCGCCTGACCTCCGGACGCGGCTTCGATCTGGTCTTCGACACCGTCGGTGGCGACAATCTGGATCGCTCCATCGAGGCCACCGCGACCTCCGGTCGTCTGTGCTCCATCAATACCCGCTCGACCCACGACCTGACCCAGCTGCACTCCAAGAACCTGTCACTGCACGTCATCTTCCGCTCGGTACCGCTGCTGACAGGTATTGGTATGGACGACCAGCCGGAGCTGCTCAACGCCCTGAGCGAGATGCTGGAGGCCGGCGCGGTACGTCCGCTGCTCGACGAGCACCAGTTCAGCTTCCGTGACGTCGCCAAGGCGCATGAGTTGCTGGAATCCGGCGAGGCGCTGGGCAAGATTCTGCTGGTAAATCGTTGAGTATTGGCACCTTCGGCCAGTGAGGGTGTCTTACCTTCGTTGGCCGTTGATCAGGAAGAGAAGTGATGAGAATGACGCGTTTGATGGTGGCTGCCCTGTTGGTGGCCAGTGTGAGTCTGGCCGGCTGCAATACCGTGGCCGGTTTCGGCAAGGACCTGGAGCATCTGGGCGGTTCGATCGACAACGCCGCCAGCTGATTGCCCGAGAGAGGAATGCTCATGCGACGATTCATGATGATGACTGGCACCGCGCTGCTGTTCGGCCTGCTGTTGGGTGGCTGCAATACCGTGGAAGGTTTCGGGGAAGATCTCGAGCACCTTGGGGGTTCCATCGAGGAATCGGCCAGTTGATGGCACTGTCCATGACATGGGCGGCGAGTGAACAAAACATGAATCTCACCCCTTGAAAGCCCATGAGGCGGCCCAAGGTATGAGGGTAGAGGCGCAGGAACTGGCGTCTTCATGAGGTTTCTCGATATTCACTACCGCAAGGAGCATGACCATGTCCCGCACCATTGCACTCATCTTCGCCTCTTTCTTCACTCTGGCAGCACTTTCCGGCTGCAACACCGTTGACGGTGCCGGCCAGGATGTCGAGCATGCTGGCGAAGCTGTCCAGGACGCCGCGCAATAAGCGACGCTCCGGATAGTGGTGATATCCAACGCCCGGCCATCGCGCCGGGCGTTTTCGTGTCTGACCCGCTGGCCATTGCCTGTCATCATGCCAGCCTTCCTTCAGCGAGAATCAAGGCCCCGACATGGATCATCGACAGTTGAGTTTTCTGGTCGCGCTGGCCAGTGAGCGCCATTTCGGTCGTGCGGCGCGAGTCTGTCATGTCACCCAGCCGACGCTGTCGGCGCGCCTCAAGCAGCTCGAGGAGGAGTTGGGCACGGCGCTGATATTGCGCGGCCACCGCTTCGAGGGCTTCACGCCGGAAGGGGAGCGCGTGCTGACCCACGCACGGCGCATTCTCGCCGAGCTGGATGAGCTGAAGGGAGACCTGTCACCGGACGCGGTGCTGACCGGGCGCCTGTCGCTGGGGGTGGTGCCATCGGCGCTGGCAGCGGTCGGCGAGTTCCTGCCGCGACTGCGCGAAGCCTTTCCGCAGCTCTCGCTGCGCCTGCGTGAACTGTCGACCTCATCGTTGGCCCAGGGCCTCGAGGATGGGGAGCTGGATCTCGCGGTCGGCTATCCGGCGGCCCCGGCCATGAGCGGCTTCGCCTGTCGGCCGCTCTATCAGGAGCATTCGGCGCTGATCGCCAGTCAGGTACATTTCCGCCTGCCCGACGCGCCGCAGTGGGAGTGCCTGCGTGACTATCCGCTGGTGTTGCTGACGCCGGAGATGCAGCAGCGGCGACGCCTCAATCAGCAGTTCGAGCTGCTGGGGCTGCAGCCTTCGCCCTTGCTGGAGGCCAATTCGATTTCCGGCCTCGGCGCGATGCTGGAGGCTGGCCTGGGGGTCAGCGTGCTGGCGGAGAACCTGGCCGATTCGCGGCTTGGTGAAAAGCTGATCGCGCGCCGACTGCCCGGGGAGGGCGAGACGGTCGGGTTGTTGTGGCGCAGTGGACAGCAACGTAGCCGACGGCTGGACGCCGTGCTTGAGCTGCTGCGTTCGCTGCCTCACTCGGCGGGTGTGGCCGATTGAGGCAGCCTGCAATGCAGAACACCCCGTCGAGACGGGGTGTTCGGGTAGCGAAAGCGGCGCTGGCTGCTATCAGCGCTTCTTGCTGGGCTTCTCGCTGGCCTTCAGCGCGGCACGGCGGGCGGCTTCACGCTGCTGCTGCTTGGCATCGCGCCGTGCCTGCATCTGGGCGACGGCGTCCATGCCCAGATGGGCTTCGCCACGTTCTCTGGCGAGGCGAATCTGGTTCTCGCGTTCGGCGAAGCGCGCCTTCTGGGCGTCGCTCAGCTTGTCGTAGCAACGTGGGCAGCTGACGCCTTTCTGGTAGCGCTCGCTCTGCTTGTCTTCCTCGGTGATCGGCAGGCGGCAGGCATGGCACTGGTCGTACTGGCCGGGGCGCAGCTGGTGGTCGACGGTGACGCGCTCATCGAACACGAAGCACTCACCCTGCCACAGCGTCTCTTCCTCGGGTACCTCTTCCAGATACTTCAGGATGCCGCCCTTGAGGTGATAGACCTCATCGAAACCCTGCTCCTTGAGATAGGCCGTGGATTTCTCGCAGCGGATGCCGCCGGTGCAGAACATCGCCACCTTGCGGTGCTGTGTCGGGTCCAGCTCACGCGAGACGTAGTCCGGGAAATCACGGAAGGCAGTGGTGTTCGGGTTGACGGCACCGGCGAAGGTCCCCACTTCCACTTCGTAGTCATTGCGGGTGTCGATCAGCAGCACCTCGGGATCGGAGATCAGCGCGTTCCAGTCCTTCGGCTCCACATAGGTGCCGACGGTATGACGCGGGTCGATGCCCTCGACGCCCATGGTGACGATCTCGCGCTTGAGCTTGACCTTGGCGCGCAGGAAGGGCGCCTGTTCGGCCAGCGACTGCTTGGTGTCGAGCTCGGCCAGGCGCGGGTCCGATGTCAGCCAGGCGAGCAGCGCATCGATGCCGGCGCGTGAGCCGGACACGGTGCCGTTGATGCCTTCGCGGGCCAGCAGCAGGGTGCCGCGGATGGCGTGCTCGTTCATCACTGCCAGCAGCGGGTCGCGCAACGCCTCGAAGTCCTCGAGGGTGACGAACTTGTAGAGTGCGCATACCACATGCTGCGGCGCCAACGGGCTGGGGCGGGTGGAGGCAGGCGTGGCGTTGCTGGTCAGATCGGCGGCGGTCAGGTCGGGCGTGTCGGTCATGCGAGGGTCCTCGTGCGGGCCGGAACGTAAATCCGGAGCAGGATGAGCGAGAGATGAGAGCGGCCGGCGGATAGCGCGACAGCAGGCGCACCCTCAAGGGGCGGCGACGCATTTTACGCGACTCGCGCGCGAATTTCTCGCCCGCCGCGATGGCCCGCCTGCCCGGCATCGACCGGACGCCATCTTCATTGTCGGTGTCTATCAATTGGCGGCTCGGCTCAATTGGTCGCCCTCCTGGCATGGCGGTAGGATATTCCCATATTGCGCAGAGGTCGGGTGAGGGTTGCGCGCACCGTTCTCGCCACGCATCTGCGCCACGGAGAGCCGTAATGAAAGATTCGCTCTATCAACAAGCGCCAGGCGCTGCAGGCTATGCGGATGCCCGCGAGGTGCCGCTGCGCGAGCTGGATGGCCCATCGGAGCTGCCGGTGAGCCTGGCGCTCAATGACACTGCGATGGGCACCTTGCTGGCCAGCCCAGAGGCCCTTGAGCCGCTGGCGCTGGGGCATGCCTTCACCGCGGGCTGGATCACGCGGCTTGACGAGGTCTCGGCGATCCATCTCTCGCGGCTGCGCCATGGGCTGGCGGTGCGTCTCGAGGTCAGTGACTCGCTGGTGCGCAAGGCCGAGCGTCATCAGCGGCGTGAGAGCAGTGTCTCGAGCTGCGGCGCCTGTGGCGTGCAGGACGAAGCGGAGCTGATGGCGGGACTCATGCGTCTGCCGCCACGGACAGCGCTGGCGCCCGATGCGCTGATGCGCGGGCTGGAACGCCTGGAGCGCGCCACGCGCCGCGGCATGCATCTGGCGCTGGGGCTGGACAGCGAAGGCGGTCTGATCTCGCAGGGCGCCGACATCGGTCGCCACAATGCGCTGGACCGCGTGATCGGCATGAGCCTCGACAGTGGTGTGTGGCCCGAGGCGTTGCTGGTGTCGAGCCGCTGCAGCCTGGAGCTGGTGCAGAAGACCATCCGTGCGCGCATTCCGACCCTGATCACCCTGGCGGTGCCCTCGCGACTCGCCGTCGAGACCGCGCGTGCCTGCGACCTCAATCTGATCTGTGCCCACCGCGGGCGTCGACTCGAACTGCTCAGCGGTCACGCTGAGCGCCCCCGTTTATCCTAGCTCCTGTTCCTCCTGTTCCTCCTGTTCCTCCTGTTCCTCCTGGCCACTGGATCCTGACATGACCGACATTGCTGCCCCCGAGATCGAGACGCCTGCGTCTGCCAATCTGCCCCGCGAGGATGCGCAACAGACGCGTCATCCGCGCATTGCCGCCTATTCCGGGCCGGCGGGTGGCTGGGGCGCACTCAAGAGCGTCGGTCAGCATGTCAGTCACTCCAGGGCGCCGTGGAAGAGCGTGCGCTCCCTGCTCAAGGCCAATCAGGACAAGGGCTTCGACTGCCCGGGTTGTGCCTGGGGGGACCCGGAACACGGCTCCTCCTTCGAATTCTGCGAGAACGGTGCCAAGGCGGTGGCCTGGGAAGTGACCGCCAAGCGTGTCACACCGCGCTTCTTCGCTCAGCACACCGTCACGGAGCTGCTGGGCTGGGACGACTTCATGCTCGAGGATCAGGGCCGCCTGACCGAACCGATGCGCTACGACGCGGCCAGCGATCGCTATATGCCGATCAGCTGGGACGCGGCCTTCGCGCTTGTCGCCGAGCACCTCAGCGCGCTGACGTCGCCGGATGAGGCGCTGTTCTACACCTCGGGGCGTGCCAGCAACGAGGCGGCCTATCTCTATCAGCTGTTCGTGCGTCTGTTCGGCACCAACAACTTCCCCGACTGCTCCAACATGTGCCACGAGGCCAGCGGTGTCGGCATGAAGACGAGCCTCGGCGTCGGCAAGGGCACGGTGCTGCTGGAGGACTTCGAGCATGCCGATGCCATCTTCGTGTTCGGTCAGAACCCCGGCACCAATCACCCGCGCATGCTGGGCGATCTGCGGCGTGCCTCACGGCGTGGCGCGCGCATCGTCAGCTTCAACCCGCTGCGTGAGCGGGGGCTGGAGCGCTTTGCCGACCCGCAGTCGCCGCTGGAGATGATGACCCTCTCCAGCCAGCCCATCAGCCATCGCTATTACCAGCCGCGCATGGGCGGCGACATGGCGGCGGTGCGTGGCATGGCCAAGGCGCTGTTCGCGATGGAGGCGCGGGGCGAATTCACGCGCGCCGCCAGCTTCATCGAGGCGCATACCCATGGCGTCGAGGCCTGGCAGGCCCTGGTCGAGGCGACCGAGTGGGCAACCCTCGAGGACCAGTCCGGCCTGACGCGCGCTCAGCTCGAGGAGGCGGCCGCCATCTTCGCGGGTGCCGACAACGTCATCTGCACCTGGGCAATGGGCATCACCCAGCATCTGCATGCCGTCCAGAGTGTGCGTGAGATCGTCAACCTGCTGTTACTCGGGGGGCACTTCGGTCGCCCCGGTGCCGGGGCCTGTCCGGTGCGTGGCCATTCCAACGTCCAGGGCGATCGCACCATGGGCATCGACGAGAAGGCGCCCACTTGGCTGATCGATGCGCTGGAAGCGCGCTACGGCGTCAGCATGCCGCGTACGCCGGGCTACAACACCGTGGAGAGCCTGGCGGCGCTGGAGCAGGGCAAGGCGAAGACCTTCATCGCGCTGGGCGGCAACTTCACGCGTGCCACGCCGGACAGCGAGCGAACCGAGGCCGCGATGCGCAACCTCGAGCTCAACGTCCAGATCAGCACCAAGCTCAACCGCAGTCATCTGGTGATGGGCAAGCAGACCGATGCGCTGATTCTGCCGTGTCTCGGTCGCAGCGAGATCGATCGCTCCTCACAGGTGGCTTCCCAGCACATCAGCGTCGAGGACTCGATGTCGATGGTGCATTCCAGCGCCGGTATCAAGGCGCCGGCCAGCCCTGAATTGCGCTCCGAGCCCGGCATCATCGCGGCGATCGCGGGTGCCACCCTGGCGCGCGTGCTGCCGGCGCGAGGTGTCAGTGATCCGGTCGATTGGCAGGCCTTGAGCGAGAACTATGATCTGATCCGTGACGAGGTCGCGGCGGTCATTCCCGGCTTCGCGGACTTCAATGCACGGCTGGCACACAAGCGCGGCTTCTACCTCACCAATCCGGTACGCGAGCTTGCCTTCCAGACCTCCAGCGGCCTGGCCGAGTTCTCGCACATGCCGCTGCCGGAGTCGGTGATGCACCAACAGCTGGCGCGGCGTGACGGCTGGCTGACGCTGCAGACCATGCGCAGTCACGATCAGTACAACACCACCGTCTACGGCTACAACGACCGCTATCGTGGCGTGTCGGGTCAGCGGCGGGTGATCTTCATCAATGGTGAAGACCTGGCGCGGCTGGGGCTGGCCGACGGTGATTGGGTCGACATGCTCGGCGAGCCGCGTCCGGACGGCAGCGAACGGCGTGCGCCGCAGTTCCGTCTGGTCGAGTACGACATCCCGGCCGGTTGCATCGGGGCCTACTATCCGGAAACCAACGTGCTGGTCGCGTTGGAAAGTCACGGCGCTGATACCGGCACGCCATCCTCCAAGGCGGTGCCCGTACGCCTGGAGCGCAGTTCACGCATCGCCTGATGGCGCGAGACGCCAGCCGCAGGGTGCATGCATCGCCACACTGCCGTGCCGCGAGGAGACTCGTCGCGCGGCAGTCGCGTGTCTAGAATATCCCGTGCGCCGAGCCAGCTACGCTCGGCCACGCCTTTTCCATCCTCAGTGCTGCCTCAGCCACCGTTCAAGAGAGTGATCCATGCAATATCTGCACACCATGCTGCGTATCCGTGATGTCGACGCTTCACTGCATTTCTTCCGTGACCTGCTCGGCATGGTCGAGATCTCGCGCAAGGATTCCGAGAAGGGTCGCTTCACGCTGATCTTCCTGGCAGCCCCGCAGGATGCCGAACGCGCCCGTGAGATGAAGGCGCCGATGCTGGAGCTGACCCATAACTGGGACCCGGAGGAATATGAGGGTGGGCGCAACTTCGGCCATCTGGCCTATCGCGTCGAGGATATCTACGCTACCTGTCAGCATCTGATGGACAACGGCGTGACCATCAACCGCCCGCCGCGTGACGGCCACATGGCGTTCGTGAAAAGCCCGGATGGGATTTCGCTGGAGCTGCTGCAGGCCGGTGACGCCCTTGAGCCGCAGGAACCCTGGGCCTCCATGAGCAATACTGGCAGCTGGTAAGCAAGGTCGCATACTGACGTGCGCGTAAGCGTCGCATCCAGGCAACGCAATAGCCGAATTACGACTGGTGCATCGCCCAGCAGGGCTTATGATGTAATGAAGCTCATAAGCCCCGTAGCATGATGCGTGACATATCGTGCTCGGTCTTAGCGGAGTGTCACCGCGGCAGGCAGGTATACCTTCTTCCTTATTTCTTGCTGCCCGCCTGCCGCGATGTTGCACCTTCTGCCCTCGCGTGAGGGACTGTCACGCGGACACTGCCTAGCTGGCAAGGACTGCCTGATGCCGAGAGTCATAAGTGCCTGGCTACGACATGAACCACGATTGCTCGCCGTGGAGCATCGTCGTTTCTACCATGCCTATCTTTGGGTCTATCTGATGCTGATGGGCCTCTTCGTGATGTGGGTTCCCTTCTTCACTCTCTTCAACGAGCCGCGGCTGGCATTCGTCAGCGGCATCATGGCGCTCGTGTCCGTGCTGGGCGTGATGATGCATCGGGCGCATCAGCTGACGCTGGGCCTGGCCCTGATGATGAGCGCCTTGACGCTGATGGCCTGGCTCTCGGTTTTCTGCTTCGGGCTCTCGGCGGGCTATGAGTACTATTTCTTCATCGTGATGGCCGGGATTCATCTGGCACCGCTGGCGCCGCGCATTCGTGTGGTGACGACACTGATGCTGTTCATGGCAGCTGTCTCGGCATTGATGGTCTCGCCAGTCCTGTATGAGGGAGACCTCTTGCCGACCTGGATGCTGCAGTCTGCCAACCTGTTCGCGGTCTTCCTGATGATGGTCACCTTCCTGTGGCGCATGCTGGCGCTTACCGAACACTTCGAGCGCCAGTATCTGAAGGATGCCAGTCGTGATGAGTTGACCGAATTGCTCAATCGCCGCCAGATATTCCGCCACGCCGAGGACTGGTGGGGTGACGGAGTGCCCTGTGCGGTCTTGATGCTGGATGCCGACAACTTCAAGCGCGTCAATGACCTGCATGGTCATGCCGTCGGTGATGAAGTGCTGCGCCATCTAGGCCGTCTGCTGACGGCCACATTGCGTCAGGGCGATCGCGCCGGACGCGTCGGGGGGGAGGAGTTCCTGGTGTTGCTGCCGCGCATCGGGCGTAGCGAGGCCATCTCCGTGGCGGGACGCATGCGCTCCCTGCTGGCCAAGTCTCCTCCGGTCTTCGCTGGCACGCCGGTACCGATCACGGTTTCCATCGGCGTTGCCATCAGTCATGAGGTCGATTCGCTGGATGAGCTGATGCAGCTGGCCGACAGGCGGCTGTATCACGCCAAGCACAATGGGCGTGATCAGGTGGTGGCCGGTGGGGAACATGAGATGACAGGCTTTGCCACGGCCGATGTCAGCCCTCCACCTCCCGGCAATGACGGCGGCGGACTTGGCAAGGCAGAGGCCATGGAGGAGGGCACTCGCGACAAGGAGGATGACCGCCAGGAAAAGCGACACCACAAGGGCTCCGACCCTTTCTTGCGGACACCCCTCGTCGGCTGACCTGAGTGCAGGTTCACGAATGCTGCTTCAGGAGCGCTGCTTCAATCGGGTCAGCGCGTTTTCCATGCCACGGGCAACGGTGGCCGCCAGTGGTGTGCACAGCATCCAGGGCAACGCGATCAGTGCAATGCTGAGCGAGCCCAGATAGACATCGCTGAACCAGTGAGCGCCGACCATGATCCGCGGAGCGCTCAGCAGTACCACGAACGCCAGACTGAACAGCGCGATGCGGCGCGGTGCGAAGGCCAGCATGAAACTCGCGAATACCATCAGCATCAGGCCGTGATCCCCCGGGAAGCTGTTCGACGCCGAATCCTTGGTCTTGAAGGACACCAGCTCGGAGAGATGTTGTGCGTGGCTGAAGACGCGCGTCGGGCTGGCATGGCCATAGCTGATGGCGCGCAGCACGAACAGCGAGAGCAGGCCCGCCGTCAGCAGCATGGTGATGCCGATGCTGGTCCAGCGGCGGTAGCGGGCAGGCTGTTGATCATTGAGCATCGCCCAGCAGAACAATACTCCCATCATGGCGAAGGCCACGGCGTCGAAGGCGCGCGTGTTCAGAATGCCGAGCAGCGTGTCCCAGCGTGGATTGAGCGGTGTGATGAACTGGTTGAAGTCCCAGAAGACATCGCTGTCGAGGGTGGGCCAAAAATCCAGCGCCGGTATCCACCAGCATGCCAGCAGCGCCACTCCCAGCGCATTCAGGAGCACCAGTCGTCGCGGGTTGAATCCTGTCGGCGCCCTGCGCGGGCGAGGCGGGGGCGAGGGTTGCACGTACGGGGCCTGCTGCGAACCACTGGTTCGCTGTGAAGACGCAGTATCAACGGCGTGCATGGAAGGACTGTCGGGGGCGGCGGGAGTCATGTCGTGTCAGCTCTGCAGGGCTCATGTCGGGACAGGCGCACTCAGGCCGGTAGCTCGCTGGCTTGGTGGCCAGATGGCTCGAGACAGGCGACGTTGAGTGGCGATCTGGTCGAAATTCTAGAGCAGGCTCCGCTTTGGAAACACTGTTTTCAAATTTTGCGAGGTGGACAGATGGTTGCGTCCATCGCGCTGGTGGCAAGCTGGCGGCAGCCTGACAGGTGCCACTCAGACGTATGGCGTGAGGGCTTGTCGTTCATGACAGCCGTGCGCATGATCGCTACCCTTGCTGTCATGTCCGTCCCTTACTCACCGTTCTTTCCGCCTGCCGGGTGACTGCCGTTGCCGGCAATGCCACTGGCGGGCGCCACAGGAGTCATCCATGTCCGTTACCGTGCGTCGTCTCTCGCGTTGTACCTCCGTGGGGTTCGCTATTTCCTTGCTGGCTGGCTGCGCGGCCATGACGCAGCCTCCGCAGGGCAGTGCCTCCTCGGGTGCCGCTGTTCCTGCCCTGGTGGGCACCCAATGGAGTTTCTCTGCCACGGATGCCAGCGAAGAGGCCCCCAATTTCCTGTTGCAGGCCCCGACCCCCGAGCAGCTGGCAGAAGAGGAGGATGACCGCCTGCGCCTGGTGGGCAGCAATGGTTGCAACCGCCTGATGGGGCCGGTGGTGCTGGATGAGTCTCGTCAGACGCTGGATATCGGTCCGCTGGCCTCGACCATGAAGATGTGTCCCAATCCCGAGCAGTCCAATGCTTTCAACCGCATGCTGGAAGAGGTGGCCAGCTATCAGGTCGTCGGCAGTGGCGAGACTGCTCGGCTGCGCGTGATGGATGACACCGGCTATCTGCTGGCCACCTTCCTGCCGTTGGAAGACGTCGCCGAGTAACGCGTTCGATGTGCTGGTAGAGGTGATCCGCTAGCGGACTGCCAGAAACGAGAAAGCCCCCTGCACCGTTCGGTGCAGGGGGCTTTTGCTTGCGTACAGAGCGAGCGCGACTTACAGCGCTTCGATCTTGACGCGCTGGCTTGCCAGCAGCGCAAGTTCCGCCTGGGCATCGGCCAGCTTGGCGCGCTCCTTCTCGACCACATCGGCCGGTGCACGACCGACGAACTTCTCGTTGCCGAGCTTGTTCTCGAGGCCGGTGATGACCTTCTGCTGCTTCTCGTGCTCCTTGTCGATGCGCTTGAGCTCGGCTTCCTTGTCGATCAGGCCTGCCATCGGCACCAGCACTTCCAGCTCACCGACGCGCTGGATGGCGGACATCGGGGCTTCGTCGCCTGCCGCCAGGAAGGTGATGCTTTCCAGACGTGCCAGCTTGGAGAGGAACAGGCGGTTGGCTTCCAGGCGCTCGGTATCGCCAGCTGCGCCGTTCTGCAGGAAGACTTCCAGCGGCTTGGCCGGTGACAGGTTGAGCTCGCCGCGCACGTTGCGGATGGCGATGATGATGCCTTTCAGCCACTCGATATCGCGGATGGCCTGCTCATCGATCCGGTCGGCTTCGGCCTGCGGCCACGCCTGGCTCATGATGCTTTCGCCTTCCACCGGCTTGCCGGCGTGCGGTGCGATACGCTGCCAGATCTCCTCGGAGATGAACGGCATCATCGGGTGGATCAGGCGCAGGATGGTCTCGAGAGCGCGCACCAGGGTGCGACGTGTGCCGCGCTTGGCTTCGATGCTGGCGTTGTCGTCCCACAGCACCGGCTTGGACAGCTCCAGATACCAGTCGCAGTACTCGTTCCAGATGAACTCGTAGAGCGCCTGGGAGGCGTGGTCGAAGCGGAACTCTTCCAGCGCGCGGGTGACCTGCTGCTCGGTCTGCTGCAGGCGCGCGATGATCCAGCGATCGGCGAGCGACAGCTCGACGGCTTCGCCGTTGACGCCGCAATCCTGGTCCTCGGCATTCATCAGCACGTAGCGCGCCGCATTCCACAGCTTGTTGCAGAAGTTGCGATAGCCATCGAGACGGCCCATGTCGAACTTCACGTCACGCCCGGTGGAGGCGAGTGACAGCAGAGTGTAGCGCAGCGCATCGGTGCCGTGAGGCTCGATGCCTTCCGGGAATTCGTTGCGGGTGGCCTTGGCGATCGCCTTGGCCTTCTTGGGCTGCATCATGTTGCCGGTACGCTTCTCGACCAGCTCCTCGATGCCGATGCCGTCGATCAGGTCGATGGGGTCGAGCACGTTGCCCTTGGACTTGGACATCTTCTGACCGAGGCTGTCGCGCACCAGACCATGCACGTAGACCTTGCGGAACGGCACTTCACCCTTGAACTTCAGGGTGAACATGATCATCCGCGCCACCCAGAAGAAGATGATGTCGAAGCCGGTGACCAGCACGTCGGTGGAGTGGAAGGTCTTGAGCTCTTCCGTGTCCGCCGGCCAGCCGAGGGTGCCGAAGGTCCACAGCGCGGAGCTGAACCAGGTGTCGAGAACGTCTTCGTCCTGACGCAGTTCGACGTCGGCACCCAGGTGGTTCTCGGCGCGGACTTCCTCTTCATTGCGGCCGACATAGACGTTGCCGTCGTTGTCATACCAGGCCGGAATGCGGTGGCCCCACCACAGCTGGCGCGAGATGCACCAGTCCTGCAGGTCACGCATCCACGCGAAGTACATGTTCTCGTAGTTCTTGGGCACGAACTCGATGTCGCCGTTCTCGACCGCTTCGATGGCCGGGCGTGCCAGCTCCTCGACGGCCACGAACCACTGGTCCGTCAGCAGCGGCTCGATGACATCGCCGGAGCGGTCACCGTGCGGCAGGGTGTTGTTGACAACCTCGACCTGCTCCAGCAGGCCCAGCGCGTCCATGTCGGCGACCAGCTTCTCGCGCGCGACGAAGCGATCCAGACCGGCGTAGGCGGCTGGCAGGCTGGCGTCTTCCTGGGGCTGCGGACGGCCCTGGAGGTCATAGATCTCGGCGCGCTCCAGGATGGTGGCATCCTGACTCATCACGTTGATCAGCAGATGGCCCTGACGCTTGCCGACTTCGTAGTCATTGAAGTCGTGGGCCGGGGTGATCTTGACGCAACCGGAGCCCTTTTCCATGTCGGCGTGTTCATCGGCGACGATGGGGATGCGGCGACCGACCAGCGGCAGTTCGATGAACTTGCCGACCAGGCTCGCGTAGCGCTCATCCTTGGGATTGACGGCCACGCCGGTGTCACCCAGCAGGGTTTCCGGGCGTGTGGTGGCGACGATGACGTAGTCCTTGCCATCGGCGGTCTTGACGCCATCGGCCAGCGGGTAGCGGAAGTGCCAGAAGCTGCCTTGCTGCTCGCGGTTCTCGACCTCGAGATCGGAAATCGCGGTGTGCAGGGTCGGGTCCCAGTTGACCAGACGCTTGCCACGGTAGATCAGGTCTTCCTTGTGCAGACGCACGAAGACTTCTTGCACCGCCTTGTAGAAGCCGTCATCCATGGTGAAGCGTTCGCGGCTCCAGTCGATGCTGGTGCCCATGCGACGCAGCTGGCGGGTGATGTTGCCGCCGGACTCTTCCTTCCACTCCCAGATCTTGTCGGTGAAGGCTTCGCGGCCGAGATCATGTCGGGTCTTGCCTTCTTCGGCGGCGACCTTGCGCTCGACCAGCATCTGGGTGGCGATACCGGCGTGGTCGGTGCCTACCTGCCACAGGGTGTTGCGACCCTGCATGCGGCGCCAGCGGACCAGGGTGTCCATGATGGAATCCTGGAAGGCGTGGCCCATGTGCAGGGAGCCGGTAACGTTGGGCGGCGGGATGACCAATGAGAAGCTCTCGCCCTGGCCTGATGGCGCAAAGCGGTTGTCGGATTCCCAGCGCTCGTACCAGCGCGTCTCGATGGCGTTCGGTTGGTAGGTCTTGTCCATGGGTCTGCATTGATCCGGTTGGGCGGGGCGTCCCGCGCCGGCTCAAGGAGCGGTCAGCGCAGGCAGAAAATGGGCTCGATTATAGCGCCGCTGATGTCGGGCGTCATTCGGTCTTGGCGGGCAGGCTCTCGTGGCGTCCGGCAGACGCAGTTTTCATAAAGCAGGCAACATCCACGCACTGATGCCGTATCCTGTTGCGATCTCATCAGGCCGAGGCTTGCCGCCTCGCACACTTCCCATTTTCTCACGCTCGCGGAGCCGCAATGCCCAAGCCTCGCCCCACGGACGGTGCCCCTCGTCCGACTCGTCGTTGGGTCTGGCATGAACTGCTGCGTCATGCGCTGGTGCCATTGCTGGTGCTCGAGGTGGCGCTGCTGGGCTGCTATCTGGTGCTGCACTGGCTGGTCTCCGGGCAGCAGGACTCCACGCGCAGTGAGCGGGTGAATACCCAGCTCGAGCAGCTGACCCATTACGAGGCAGAGCATATCAGCCTGCTGGCGGATGACTGGCGCAGCGATGTCCGCCAGCTGGCGCGCAGTGCTCTGCGTCACATGGATACCCCCGTGACGGCCCGCCAGCGCGAGCAGGAGCTGAAGCGCCACATGAGCGCGGGCGACGGCACCCTGTACGTCGCCGAGAATGATGGTGGCGCCGGCTCCTACTACTCCTCGCTGGTGCCCAGCTATCTGCAGGACCACGACAAGGTGGTGCGCCTCTCGGCAATGGACGCTCAGGTGTCGGACATGCTCGCCACGCAACCCGAGCTGCGCCAGATCTGGTTCTCCGGCTACGATGGCTATTTCCGCATGTTGCCGTGGACCGATACCCGCAACATCTTCACGCCCGGCGTCGACCTCACCAGCTACGGCTTCTACTACCTGGCGGATGACCGCAACAACCCGAGTCGTGGCGCCGTCATCACGCCGCCTTACCAGGACCCGGTCGGCAGCGGGTGGCTGGTCTCGACGCTGATGCCGGTCCATCGCGGCGACTTCCTCGAAGGCGTGGTCGGGATCGATGTCACCCTCGATTCTCTGGTCGAGCGGCTCGAGAATGCCGAGCTGCCCTGGGGCGCCTATCTGATTCTGGTGAGTGGCGATGTCGTCATGGCCATGCCGCGTGTCGGCGAGCAGGATTTCGGCCCCCAGCCCGATCCCGAAGTGGTGCCGATGCCGCTGCTGCACGATCGCTTCCTCGATACGGCGCATGATGTCGAGAACTCCCCGGCCATGGCGCATCTGCTGCGGAGTATCTCGGATGAGGCGCAGGGCGTGCGCAGCGTTTCCTTGCTCGCCGGTGAGCGGCTGGTCGGCTGGCAATCGGTGCCGGGCACCGACTGGCGGTTGCTGGCGGTGGTGGATGCGCAGCAGGTCAACAGCGGCATCGATATCTGGAATGAGCGTTTCAACCAGCTGGGCTACGTGATGCTGGTGGGACTGATTCTGTTCTTCTTCGCCCTGCTGGTGGTGATGCGCTGGCGGGCCGAGACCATGGCGGCCACCCTGTCCGAATCACTGGCACGCCTCAGCGACATGGCACTGCGCATCGGTCGCGGCCAGCCCGTAGTCCGCGAGCGCTTCCAGCTGCAGGAGCTGGACCAGGCCGGCGAGGCATTGCGCGAAGCGGCCCAGCGGCGCGATCAGATCGAGCTTGAGCGCGCCGAAGGGGCGCGGCACGTCGAGATGGTGATGGCGGCCTCCGGCGATGCCACCTGGCGCTACGACTTCGAACAGGACGATCTCTACCTGCACGAGAATTTCTTCCTGATGCTGGGGCTGCCGGTCCGCGCCAGCATGCACCTGGCGGACCTTGACGCCATGACGCACCCGGAAGACCTCGTCGGTCTGCTCGAGGCGCGCTGGCGAGTCATGCACGGTGAGAGTTGGGCCGAGGCACGTGACGTGCGCTATCGGCATGCGCGTGGTCATTGGGTCTGGGTGCAGATTCGCGGCCAGATCACCCGGCGTGATCATGAGGGCCGGCCACAGCGCGCGACCGGGCTTGCGCTGGACATCCAGCGTCACAAGCAGTCGCTCAAGCTGCTGGAGGCGGCCCGCGACAGTGCCACCGAGGCCAGTCAGTCCAAGTCGCGTTTCTTCTCGAGTTTCAGTCACGAGATTCGCACCCCGCTCAATGCCATCATGGGCTTCACGGACCTGCTCTGTGAGGAAGCCGACCTGACCCGCGAGCAGCGCCGCTACGTGGATGAGGCCAGTCATGCGGCGGCACAGCTGTCGGCGCTGATCGAGGACGTGCTGCAGATGTCGAGTCTGGAGGCTGGTGATCTGCCGCTGGATTGCCAACCCCTCTCGGTGGGCCAGAAGCTGATACGGCTGGCGGGGCAATATCAGCCGCGCCTGGAGAGTGCCAATCTGACGCTATCGCTGGCACTGGAAGGCGAGTCATTGTGGCTGAATGCCGACCAGCGTCGCCTGGATCAGATTCTCGGTAACCTGATGGGCAACGCCATCAAGTACAACCGCGAGGGGGGCTGGATCCGTCTGGCTATCGGCCAGGAGCGCAATGCCAGCGGGGTGGAGATGGGCTGGGTGGAAATCACCGATGGCGGCTTTGGCTTTGATTCCGCGCAGGCGGTCCAGCTGTTTCAGCCGTTCTCGCGTCTGGGGCGTGAAGACTCAGGGATCGAGGGTACCGGGCTCGGGCTGGCGCTGTCGCGGGAGCTTGCCCGCCGCATGGGCGGTGACATCACGGCACGGGGCGAGCTGGGCGAGGGCGCCAGCTTCCGGGTCTGGTTGCCGCTGGCGGATGTCAGTGCCCATGAGCGCGTCGTCCAGGCGGCGTGGTCGGCGGAGAAGGGATTGCCGGTACCCTGTCGCTGGCTGGTGATCAGCACGCGGGCGCAGGACCGTCTGCGCCTCGAGGTGATCGGCAGTCACGTCGCCAATCTGGAGATCATCATCGCCAGCAGTGCGGCCCAGGCGTTGCGCCTGGTGCGAGATGTCTGCCCGTGTCTGGTCATCTTCGGCGATGTGCCGGACATGAACGTGGCGGCGCTGTTCGCCGAGATCCAGCGTATGCCGCGTGAGCTGCCGTTGTGGGCTGTGCGAATCGGGGAGCGTGACGCCAGCGAGGCTGCAGGCGGTCTGCCCGAGGCCTTCTTCGACAGCGGTGAAAGTCCGCCCGACATGGACGATATCGAGCGCTGGATGACACATCTGATGGTCAGCTTCCAGCGTGCCTGCGATACGGACCGCTGACGCATGGCGTGTCGTTCAGCTGACGCCCTTGAGCTGATGTGAGCGCACGGCATAACCGCGTGACTTGTAGGTGCGCCAGCATTCGCGCTTGGTTACCAGCACATCCTGATGCTGATTGATGATCTCGGCGACGCGCTCGAAGCGTGAGAACCATTCGGGGATCTTGGGGTGCAGGTTGAGCAGCGCCTCGATACCCGGCGCCGGGGCGTCCTGCCAGCCGATGGTGACCGGCGGGCGCGGCACGTCATCGGCGTGTTCGGCCTCGCGGGCGGCCATGTCGAGATCGATATCCAGCGCATGGGGCACGAAGCTTTCCGGGCGGAATTGCCACAGATGTTCATCGAACTGACGTGCCATCGCCTCGTCCTCGACATGCACATGCAGGCGAAAGCCCTTGGCGTGGATGGTCTCGGCCAGCCGGCAGGCGAATTCCAGCCGGGCTTCCAGCGTGGTGTCGGGCAGGATGTAGAAGTCGATCTGGGTCATGGGCACCGCTCGGGCAAGGAATTCTCGAGCGCTCAGGATACCGCACTCGCCGCGTGGCTTCGATGCAGCCTGCCTCCCGTGACATCTTTCCGCAGTCAGATATCCGCGCCCCAGAAACTCCAAGGCCCGCCTCTATGCGAGGCGGGCCTTGGAGTTTCGGTTATCCTTCAAGCCACATGGGCAGGCTCGAGGGCGTGTTTCAGAGCACTTGTGTCAGAGCGCTTATGTCCAAGCACTTATGTAAAAACTCATGTCAGTGCACTTATGCCAGACGCGTCATCCAGCCACGCGTGTCTTCGGCGCGACCGTATTGCAGGTCCAGCAGCTGGCTGCGCAGACGCATGGCGACATCGCCGGCATTGGCGGTCAGGTCGAGGCGACCGTCTTCGCTGACCAGCTCGCCCACCGGGGTGATGACCGCCGCGGTGCCACAGGCGAACACCTCGGTGATCTCGCCGGAGGCGATACCTTCACGCCACTCGTCGATGCTGATCGGGCGCTCTTCCGGCGTCAGACCCAGATCGGTCGCCATGGTCAGGATGGAGTCACGGGTGACACCTTCCAGAATGGTGCCGGTCAGGCGCGGCGTGACCAGACGGCCGTCCTTGAAGACGAAGAACAGGTTCATGCCGCCCAGTTCCTCGACCCACTTGTTCTCGGCGGCGTCCAGGAACACGACCTGGTCACAGCCATTGGCGGAGGCTTCGCTCTGCGCGGCCAGTGAACCCGCGTAGTTGCCGCCGCACTTGGCGAAACCGGTACCGCCGGCGGCCGCACGGTTGTAGTGCGAGGACAGCCAGATGGAGACCGGCTTGATGCCGCCCTTGAAGTAGGCCGCCACCGGTGAGGCGATCACGTAGTAATCGACCTCACGCGACGGACGCACGCCGAGGAAGGCTTCGCTGGCGATCATGAACGGACGCAGATAGAGGCTGCATTCGTCACTGACGCTGGCCGGAGTCGGTACCCAGGCGCTGTCCTGCGCGAGCAGGGCCTTGAGTGAGCCGACGAAGCCCTCGTCGGACAGCTCCGGCAGTGCCAGACGGCGGGCGGAGTTGCGGAAACGTGCGGCGTTCTTCTCGGGGCGGAAGGTCCACACCGAGCCGTCTTCATGACGGTAGGCCTTGATGCCTTCGAAGATTTCCTGGGCGTAGTGCAGTACCGAGGCGGCCGGGTCGAGGCTCAGCGGGCCGTAGGGGCGGACTTCATGGCCGTGCCAGCCGCCGTCGGCGGTCCAGCGTACATGGGCCATGTGATCACTGAAGTGACGGCCGAAGCCGGGATTGGCCAGAATGGTGTCGCGAACGGCAGCATCCGCCGGTTGCGTGGACGCGCGGACGTCGAAGCCTTTGGTCACGTGGGTGTCTCCGTAGCAGCGAGACCCCCGGCGTGGAACGCCGGGGGTCGAATCATTTTTATAGGACCTCTCGGGTCAGCGATGCCGGGTGGCGAGCCGACTCGCGTGTCTCAACGCTAGCACGCCATCGAGAGCATGCGAAGCCTCAGGCGGTCTCTTCCAGCGGGGCGCTGAGTTCCGCTTCGCGATCCAGCAGGTATTGGGTCAGCAGGCCCACCGGGCGGCCGCTGGCGCCTTTCTGCTTGCCGGACATCCAGGCGGTGCCGGCGATGTCCAGATGCGCCCACGGGAAGGTGTCCGCGAAGCGGGACAGGAAGCAACCTGCGGTGATCATGCCGGCTTCGCGACCGCCGATGTTGGCGATGTCGGCGAAGTTGGAATCCAGCTGCGTCTGATACTCGTCCCACAGCGGCATGTGCCAGGCACGGTCCCAGGCTTCTTCGCCGGCGTCGAGCAGGTCGAGCGCCAGATCATCATCGTTGGAGATCAGACCGGTGGCATGATTGCCCAGCGCGATGACGCAGGCGCCGGTCAGGGTGGCGATGTCGATGACGCTGGCCGGCTCGAAGCGCTCGGCGTAGGTCAGCGCATCGCACAGCACCAGACGGCCTTCGGCGTCGGTGTTGAGGACTTCGACGGTCAGACCCTTCAGGGTCTTGATGATGTCGCCCGGCTTGGTGGCGCGGCCGTCCGGCATGTTCTCGGCGCTGGCCACGATGGCCACCACGTTGAGCTTCGGCTTGAGTTCCAGCACGGTGCGCATGGTGCCGAACACGCTGGCCGCGCCGCCCATGTCGTACTTCATCTCGTCCATGCCGGCGCCCGGCTTGAGCGAGATACCGCCGGTATCGAAGGTGATACCCTTGCCGACCAGCACGTGCGGGGCTTCATTCTCGTCTTCCGCGCCGCGGTATTCCATCACGATCAGGCGGCTCGGCTCTTCACTGCCGCGGCCGACCGACAGCAGGGACAGGGCGCCCAGCTCCTCGAGCTCTTCCTCGCCGAGCACGGTCACTTTCAGGGCGCCATCCGAGGCGGCGCCCAGTTGCTCGGCACGCTCGCCCAGGTAGCGCGGCGTGCAGATGTTGCCCGGCAGGTTGCCCAGCGTGCGCGCTTCATTGACGCCCATGCCGATGGCGGCACCGACACGCAGGCCGGCTTCCAGTTCGGCCTGACGCTGCTTGTCGGCACTCACCACGCTCAGGCGGGTCAGAGAGACTGGCTCGCCCGGCTTGCTCTTCATCTCGGTGAAGCGATAGGCAGTACGCAGTGCGCTCTCGGCGATCATGCGCGCCATCCAGTCAGCCTCACGCAGCTCGAGATTCAGCTCGAGGCCAGCGAAGGCCGCGTCTTCGACGGGCAGCTTGAGCAGGGCAGTCATGGCGGCATCGAGGCCACGCTTGTAACGGCTTTCGTCGAGCTTTTCCTCGCTGCCGAAACCGGCCAGAAGCAGGCGCTGAGCGCCGAGGCCCGGAGCGAAGGGCACCAGCAGGGTATTGCCGAGCTCGGGCTTGAAGTCGCCGCGCTCGATCAGCTGGGAAATCAGCTTCTCGCTGGCATCGTCGAGTCGTGCCGCAGCACCGGTGAGGTCGCCCTCGATGACAGGTACCACGATGCAGGCGGTTTCAAGCTGGGCCGGATTGGCAGTGACTACAGGAAATTCCATGGCAACTCCACGCGCGCGAGTGAGGGTACGAAGATGAACAATACAAGGATGAAGGATGTCGTCAGGCCAGGCGTGCCCGGCTCGCGGCGACATCGGGGGCATGATCTGGATGGGGGCGCAGACCTCTCATGACAAGCTGAGCTGGCATGCACGAGTGAGGGCAGTCCATCATGTCAGGCTGTCCACGTGCAATGCCTGGAGCCGCGACAAGGCAGCATCCTTTCTGGATAATGCTGCTGCATGAGGGGGAGCCGCTCCCGTCCAGTCTTCAGACCCGTGCCGCCAGTGTACGCAAAGGCTGCGCACCATGCATGAGGGGGATGATGCCTTCATGTGATCACGACCATTCCTCCACCGGCTATCATCGATCTGGTCAACACGCTCGCTTGCGAGCGGGAAACAGGAGTTCCACTTGATCATCTTCCGCTACCTGACACGCGAGATACTCACCACCATGGCCGCCGTGGCCGGGGTGCTGATGCTTGTCATCATGGGCAGCCGATTCATCCGCTATTTCAGTGATGCGGCGGAGGGGGATTTCCCGGCGTCGATTCTCGGCAGCCTGATGCTCTATCACCTGCCGGGGTTCTTCGAGCTGCTGCTGCCGCTGTCCTTCTTCCTTGCCGTGTTGCTGGCCTTCGGTCAGCTGTACATGAACAGCGAGATCACCGTGCTGGTCGCCTGTGGCGTCGGCCCGGAGCGCCTGCTGCGTGTCACCCTGCTGCCGGCGCTGTTGATCACGGCGCTGGTCGCGGCCTGCAGCCTCTATCTGACGCCTGCCGGCGCGCTCAAGAATGAGCTGTTGCTCGAGCAGCAGAAGCAGAAGACCGACTTCTCGATACTCGGCGCGGGACGCTTCCAGGAGATCGGCAATCGCACCGTCTATGCCGAGAGCATGAGCGATGACAACAGCGAGCTGGAAAACGTCTTCATCGCCGAGGCAGGTGACAGCAATGCCGCCAGCACGCCCGACAGCGAACCGAGCCAATCGGTGGTGCGCGCCGAGCGTGCCTTCCAGGAAGTCAGCCCCGAGACTGGCAGCCGCTATCTGGTATTGAGCGACGGCACGCGCTACGGGGTGGAGCCGGGCAAGGCGATCGCCCAGCGACTGGGCTTCGATCGCTATGGCGTGCGCATCACCGAGGGCCAGGACGCCGCAGCCCTCAAGGATGACATCGAGCTTGCCAGCACGGCACAGCTCTGGACATCCGATTCGGCAGAGGCCACTGCGCAGCTGCAGTGGCGCATCTCGCTGCCGTTGATGGTGCCGATCCTGATGCTGATCGGCCTGCCGCTGGCTCGCGTCAATCCGCGTCAGGGGCGTTTCGCGCGCCTGCTGCCGGCCATCTTCGTGCACATCACCTATCTCAGTCTGTTGATCGCGGCGCAGAGTGCCGTCGCGTCCGAGAAGTACCCGGCCGTCATCGGCCTGTGGCCCATTCACGGCGTCTATCTGGCGCTCGGCATCTGGCTGAGCTGGCGCGACAACCGCGGAGGTGGCCGCTGATGCTGCTTGATCGTCTCGACCGTTACATCGCCCGCAATGTGCTGGTGGCCATGCTGGTGGTGCAGGTACTGATTCTCGGGCTCGACCTGATGATCACCTACATCAATGATCTGGGGGACGTGAAAGGCGACTACGGCGCCTTCGAAGTGCTCCTCTATCTGCTGATGCGTCTGCCGTCGCGCTTCTATGAATTCGTGCCGGTCGGCGTACTGCTGGGCGCCCTGATCGGGCTGGGCAGCATGGCCTCGAGCAATGAGCTGACCATCATGCGCGCCGCCGGTCGTTCACTGACGCGCATTCTGTGGGGCGTGATGAAGCCGCTGGGGCTGGTCATCGCCATCACCATGGCGGTAGGTGAATACGTCGCCCCCGTCACCGAACTGCAGGCCGACGCCTGGCGCGCCGAGAAGCAGCAGGGCGCAGGCGCCGTCTATGCCGAGGGTGGCGGCTGGCAGCGCGAGGGCAACGACTACTACCGATTCGGCTCGATTCGCAGCGATGATGTGGTGCTCAACGTGACCCGCTATCGCTTCGATGACGAGCGCCATCTGACCCAGGCGCTCTACGCCAGGCGCGCCGTCTGGCAGGACGATGGCTGGACGCTGGAGGCAGTGCAGACCACCACCTTCGAGTCCCAGGATGGCGAGCCGAGCGCCACCACGGTGGCTCAGCAGGAGACCCGCGAGTGGGACACCCAGTTGACGCCGGACCTGCTCAAGCTGGTCATCAGCGACCCCAAGCAGCAGTCAGCCTCCGACCTGTGGCGCTACTCCCGCTACCTGCAGGAACAGGGGCTGTCGGCCAACCAGCCGCTGCTCTACTTCTGGCAGAAGATTCTGCAGCCGCTGACACTGGCGGCTCTGGTGCTGGTGGCCGCCTCCTTCGTGTTCGGGCCATTGCGCACGGTGGCGGCGGGCACACGGGTCTTCTACGGCATCGTGGTCGGCCTGCTGTTCAAGTATCTGCAGGACCTGCTCGCCCCGGCCTCGGTGGTGTTCGGCTTCGCGCCCATCTGGGCGGTACTGGCGCCGATGCTGGTCTGTTACGTGATCGGCCTGCTGCTGATCCGACGCAGTGGCTAGGGGCGCCCCGCACTCTCGCCGCCGTCTCGACCCGCAGGGAGTGCGCCCTGCGGGCCTGATGCGGCGTCTGGGCGGCGTGGTCTATGACGCCTTCCTCGTGATGGCGTTGTTGATCGTGCTGGGCTTCATCGGTGTCGCCGTCAATGGCGGTGAGGCCAATCAGTCGCCGCTGTTCCGCAGTCTGTTGCTGGTGGCGATGTTCGCCTTCTTCGGCGGCTGCTGGAGCCGTAGCGGCATGACGCTGGGCATGCAGGCCTGGCGACTGCGCATCGAGACGCCGCAGGGCCATGTCCCGACGCTGCCGCAGTGCCTGATACGCTTCGTGGTTGCCGGGCTGTCATTGGGCGCCTGCGGGCTGGGGTACGTCTGGCAGCTGTGGGACCCTGAGCAGCGCAGCTGGCAGGACATCGCCTCCGGTACTCGCGTGGTGGTGCTGCCCAAGCCGCGGCGCGAGTGAAGCGCCTCTGGCGCGTGCGCCGTGCAGGAAAGCAGTGAGCTCATCCAGAAGTTATCTCAGCCAGACGTGAGCTCAGCCAGACAAGAAAACGCCCCGCCAGTCATCGACTGGCGGGGCGTTGTGTTTTCCGCGAGTGCAGGGCGTGATCAGACGCCCAGCAGGCCATCCAGTCGCGTGATGATGCGCTCCACGCTGGCGCGTGACACCACCAGGCTGTCTTCCTGCGTCGTCGTCTCGGGCAGCTCGCGCGGCAGGTCGATCACCGCGGTGCCCATGCCCTCCAGGCGTACGCCTTCACGGTAGCGCACGAAGGACAGCTGTCCGATCGGACGCTGGCCACCGTGGTCGAGGCGCGCCAGACGCGTGAAGGCGCTGACGGTATCGAGCACCGGCGCGCTGGTCAGCGGCAGGTGTGTCAGGCGCCATGCCAACCAGCCGTCGATGTCGACGGCTTCGTCGCGCAGGGTGGCAAACCAATGGCGTGCCTGATCCAGGCGGTAGCGAGCACGGCCCTGCTTGTCGAGCCACAGCACGTCGGCGCTGGCCTGGCGCGGGCTTTCCAGCTCGCCCGGCAGGTACAGCCAGGATTCGGTCAGGCGCTGCAGGGCACCCGGCAGCGGCTCATCCAGGGTGCGCTCGCTCAGAGAGTCCAGCGCCGCGCTCAGGTCGCCCTGTTCCGCGCTCTCGCCGGTGTTGGAGTAACCGACGTTGTAGCGCCAGACACGGTCGGATATTTCCTGGGTGACCACGTGGTCATGGGGCAGAGCGATATGGCTCATCAGCTCACGCGCGTTGCAATGCTCATCCACCAGGCCTTCACGGCGGGCTTCACGATAGAGATTGCGCAGCAGCGGGGTCAGCGGCAGGCGGTGGTGGTCACCGAAGCAGCTGCCGGCGTCGCGGACGGCGTCCAGGTCAAGTGGTAGGTGGGACGTGGCGTGATGATCGGCGGTGGCGAGTTGTACTGACATGACATCGGGCTCCTTGCGAATTGGCGTTCGGAAATCGGCAGATAGGGCAACAGCAGACGGATTCAGGCCGGTCACGGCTTCAGCATGGCGCCCATCATCGGCATGCCGATGCGGCTCATGGCCATGAGGAGGTGAAGCGACGGAATCTCTTGCAGTGTCCTGTTCATGTTCTTTCCTGATTGCCTGGCGGGGCGTGGCAGTCATTTGCCTTCCTCGTGACGCGGCGCTTTCCGTGAGCGAGGAGCTGGGCTGCGTTCGAGTGACCCGCTTGAGTGATCGACTAGCGATGACTCATTATGTTTTGGTGCGATTGTTTTTCGAATTGCATAAAAAAACGTTATACATACTAGCGGCCTCGTGTGAAATCGCAACCCTACCTTTCTGTCAGCCACGAGCCATCATTCTTTATACGGCGCTGACTTTGCCCACGGCAATCGCTTTGTGAGGCTGATGTGGCCTGCTTATGACATCGTGTGTTCCGCAACCGTAAACCGGCCAGAAATCGCCTCGCTAAGTATTTGATATAACTTGTGAATGAGAATTTTTTGCAGTCAGGTGTTGCGCATGTTTCTGCGAATCATTTACATTTGTCTCACTTGAAGTGAGCGAGGTGAGCCATGTACGTCTGTCTGTGCAAAGGTGTGTCAGACCACAAGATCCGCGAAGTCGTGGAACAGGGAGCGCGCAGCTTCCGCGAAGTCCGTGAGCAGACCGGATGCGCGACCCAGTGCGGCAAATGTGCCTGCATGGCCAAGACCATCACTCGCGAAGCGGTCGCGCGTGAAATGATGCCGACAGAGGATCTCGCCTACGCGGTGTGACGCAGGCTTGAGCCGAGGCTCGCTTGCCGGCGACTGACACCTCAGTCACCACGCTGGCCACTACTGCGTGATCCGTTCTCGTCGAGTCCCGGCAAGGACTCGCGTCCCTGACGCCCGCCATCTGGTCTCAAGACCGGATGGCGGGCGTTTTCGCATGGGCGCTAGGCAAGCCGGTATCGGCCGCCACATGACAACGCGGATACCAATCTTTCCCATTTGCGCCTAAAAGTCGATAACTTGTTGCCATGTCTCGAAAAAATCATGTTTTTGCGCCATACTTGCTGCACCTGACCGAGAGGGCGCGCCTGATGTGCCCGCGCTGCGGCTGATGCATGCCGTCATCAGGCGCAGTAGAGAACCTGACGCAGCAGCAACCCTGACAAGAGAGGAATGGCGACATGAAAGGCGATCCCAAGATCATCGAGCATCTCAACACCATACTGGCCAACGAACTGGTCGCCATCAATCAGTACTTCCTGCATGCACGCATGTACAAGGACTGGGGCCTCAAGCGCCTGGCCAAGTGGGAATACGACGAGTCCATCGAAGAGATGCGTCACGCCGATACCCTGATCGAGCGCATCCTGTTCCTGGAAGGTCTGCCCAACCTGCAGGACCTCGGCAAGCTGCGCATCGGCGAGAACACCAAGGAAATGCTCGAGTGCGATCTGGCGCTGGAGCACCAGGCACATGGCGATCTGAAGGAAGCGATCGCCTACGCCGAACAGATTCGCGATTACACCTCGCGTGATCTGTTCCGCAAGATCCTCGACGACGAGGAAGAGCATATCGATCATCTGGAGACCGAGCTGGGTCTGATCGAGAAGGTCGGCATCGAGCTCTACCTGCAGAAGCAGATCCACCACGAGATCGACTGATCCCGTGGCGGCGCGCTGAGTCGTGGCGAAACGAAAACGCCCCCGCTGCCGATGGCAGCGGGGGCGTCTTGTTTGGGTTGTGCAGATCTTCAGTGGCGCAGAACCGGCTTACTTGCCCAGTTCATTGACCAGCAGCGCTTCGACAGCCGCGAGGCGTGCGTCGAGGCTCTCCTTGTCGCCAGCCAGCACCGTGATGTGGCCGATCTTGCGTCCCGCGCGCGGTGCCTTGCCGTAGTCGTGCAGGCGCGCGCCGGGGATGGCGAGCACGGCGTCACGTTCCGGCATGCGGCCGATGATGTTGAGCATCGCGCAGGGCGTGAGCAGTGCGGTCTCGCCCAGCGGCATGCCGGCGACGGCACGCAGGTGATTCTCGAACTGGCTGGTGACGGCGCCTTCGATGCTCCAGTGACCCGAGTTGTGCACACGCGGGGCGATCTCGTTGGCCAGCAGGCGCTCGCTGCCATCGGCGTTCTTGACGACGAAGAATTCGAAGGCCATCACGCCGACATAGTCGAGCTCGTGCATCACCTTGAAAGCCGCCGCCTCGGCTTCGGCCTGCAGGCCGTGGGAGTCGAGCGGGGTGGAGCAGTGCAGGATGCCGCTGCGATGTTCATTGCGCGACAGCGGCCAGGCGCGTGTCTCGCCATCGGGACCGCGTACCGCGATCACCGAGACTTCGTGATCGAAGGCGATGAAGCCTTCCAGGATCAGCGGCACGCTACCGAGTTCGGCGAAGGTGTCGGCGACGTCTGCCATCTCGCGCAGCACCTTCTGGCCCTTGCCGTCATAGCCCAGCGTGCGTGTCTTGAGCACGGCGGGCAGACCGATGGTCGCGACGCCCGCTTCAAGATCCGCCTGGCTGTCGACCAGCGCCAGCGGCGGCACCTCGATGCCAAGACGCATGAACAGCGACTTCTCGCTCCAGCGGTCACGTGCGGTATCCAGGGCACCAGCCGGCGGGAAGGTCGGGCGCTCGGCCGCCAGACGCGCGACGGCGTCCGCCGGCACGTTCTCGAACTCGAAGGTGACGGCGTCAGACGCCGCTACCAGCTGCGTCAGGGCCACATCATCCTGCCAATCGGCGCAGAGGTGATGGCCGTGGACGCGACCGCAGGGCGAATCCGAAGGATCAAGGAAGGTGAAGCGGGCATTCAGGGCGGCGCCGGCCTGAGCCAACATGCGGCCCAGCTGACCGCCGCCGACGATACCGAAGCGGAACGGCTGGCTCATGGCTTACTCGCCTCCGTGGGACAGGCTGGGCGCGTCGGGGCGCGGGTCCGGATTGTCGAGCACACGGTCGGTCTGCTCGGCACGGAAGTTGATCAGCGCGGTGCGGATGGCCGGGTACTTGTTGGCCAGCTGGCTGGCGGCCAGCAGCGCGGCATTCACGGCACCGGCGCGGCCGATGGCCAGCGTGCCGGTGGGGATGCCGGCGGGCATCTGCACGATGGAGAGCAGGGAATCGACACCTGACAGCATGCTGGACTGCACCGGCACGCCCAGCACCGGCAGCCAGGTCTTGGCGGCACACATGCCCGGCAGGTGCGCCGCGCCGCCGGCACCGGCGATGATGACCTCAAGGCCACGCTCGGCAGCGGTATCGGCATAGTCGAACAACAGGTCGGGCGTGCGATGGGCAGAGACGACCTTGACTTCGTGTTCGATCCCCAGCGCTTCCAGGGTTTCGACCGTATGGCACATGGTCGCCCAATCCGATTTTGATCCCATGATGACACCAACCAGTGCGCTCATGCTTCCTCCGCTCTTGACGTGGTATGAACCAGCTCACAGTGCCTGCCAGACGTGCCGGGCAATGCGCTGTGTGGGCGTGGCCGAGCCGCGCGGGCAGATCATGCCCGCAAGCGGCTCAATGCGTATGTCTGGAAAAACAAGCGGCGCAGTATAGCACCGCGACCGACAGGCGGCATGTACCTGTCTGGACGGTCAGGATGTGGGTGCGCCCATGGATCAGCAGGACCACGCCGAGACCAGCGCGAAGCGTGGCACCGGCTCGCCCTGGATCTCGACGTTCTCCATGAACATGCTCAGCGGGCGCACCCACAGCCCGCATTCACCATAAAGAGCACGATAGACCACCAGCAGTTCTTCGGTCTCGCTGTGGCGACTGGTGCCGATCACTTCGTACTGCGCGCCCTTGTAGTGGCGGTAGAGACCCGGCACGGGACGATTTTCCGGCAGCGGCGGCATGGCGGGCAGGTCAGTCATGGCGATTTCCTTGAGGGTGAAGCAAGAAGCAAGAAGCAAGAAGCAGTGAAGCCAACAGCGAGAAGCAGGCGTATCAGTCGGCAGCATTCGGCGCCTGGGCGTCATCAGCCACAGAGGTGTCATCGGCGGCAGGCGTGGCCTTGGCACCGCGGCGTGCGATGCGCGCCAGCGCGCGGGCAGCGGCGGTGAAGCCGAAGCTGCCGGTGACGAAGGTGGCCGCACCGAAGCCGCCGGCGCAATCCAGGCGCGTGGCGCTGTCGCCGGGCTTGGTGGCACACACCTCGCCGTCGGCGCCGGGGTAGGTCAGCTGCTCGTCGGAATAGACGCACTCGACATCGAATCGGCGCTTCAGGTTGCGACTGAAATTGTAGTCGCGACGCAGCAGTGAGCGAACGCGCGCCAGCAGCGGGTCCTGCTCAGTGCGGGCAAGATCACCGATCTGGATGCGTGTCGGGTCGAGCTGGCCACCGGCGCCGCCCGTCACGGTCAGGCCCAGCTTGCGCCGCTTGCACCAGGCGATCAGCGCCGTCTTGGCGGGCACGCTGTCGATGGCGTCGATGACGTGATCGAGGTCGTCGTGGATCAGCTCGGCGAGATTGTCCGGCGTGACGAAGGCCGAGATGGCGTGGATCTTCATCTGTGGCGCGATCAGCTGGCAGCGCTCGGCCAGCACCTCGACCTTGGGACGGCCGATCTGGCCATCCAGCGCATGCAGCTGACGATTGACGTTGGAGACGCAGACATCATCGAGATCGATCAGCGTCATCTCGCCGATGCCGGAGCGAGCCAGTGCCTCGGCGCTCCAGCTGCCGACGCCGCCGACACCGATCACCGCGACATGCGCGTGGCGGAAGTGGGCGAAGGCGCTGGCACCGTAGAGGCGGCGAATGCCGCCGAAGCGGAAGTCGTAGTCGTCTTCTGCGGGAGCCTGACTGGCAGCGCCGTCCGCAAAGAAGCTCTCCAGCATCCGTTCGCTGGCGGAGGGCGTGCTGTCGTGGGTCGACGGCTCGCCTGAGGGCTTGCGGTCAGGGCTCTGTTCTTCAGAGCTTTTGTTTTCAGAACTTTTGTTTCCAGAACTCTGCTGTTCTGGGCTCATGTCGGTCGAGTCCGGGGTGTCGGAAGAGGTGGTCATGCGCAGCTCGCGAATCTCGGGGGAACGGGTGGCAATTGGCAGGGGCGCGCTCAGTCAGCCAGGACGCCGTCGGTCGCATCGAGCCAATGTCTGCTCGGGCGCTCTGCCAGGTGTTCAGCGTAGCGTTCGGGCAGATGGCCCAGCCAGCCGAAGCGCTCCATCACTGCCGCGTAGGCACCTTCTGGCGGGCACGACAGGCTCAGCCAGCCGCCCTCGGGATGGGGAAGCTCGAGCCCGACAGCCGCCAGCAGCAGGCGCGGGCATTCCAGTGTCGTGGCGAAGTAGCGATTGTAATTGCCCTTGCCATGCTTGGCATCGCCGATGATCGGGTAGCCACGGCGTGACAGGTGACGGCGAATCTGATGGCGGCGGCCGGTCAGCGGACGGGCCTCGACCAGCGAGAAGCGCGACTGCGGATAGCGATCGATGGCGATGGGCAGCTCGACCTGTGCCAGGCGGCGAGTGTCGGTGATGGCTTCCTGCTCTGGCATCTCGGCCTTGGGCAGCTTGCCATCTTCCTTGCGCAGACCGTAATCGAGGCGTTGTTGCTCGGGCGCGACGCCGCGCACGATCGCCAGATAGCGCTTGCTGACCTGCTGCTCCTCGAAGGCGGTGCTAAGCTTGCGCGCCGCCTGGGGCGAGAGGCCGAACACCATCAGCCCTGATGTGGGGCGATCGAGGCGATGCACGGGGAAGACATGCTGGCCTATCTGGTCGCGCAGGCGCTGAAGCAGAAACTCGGTCTCGTGCTTGTCGATGGGGCTGCGGTGTACCAGCAAGCCCGATGGCTTGTGAACCACCACCAGCACCTCATCCTGGAACAGGATGTCGAGTGGCTCGGCGGGTTCAGTCAGCTCAACAGGCTCGGTCATCTCAGCAGACTCGGCCTCGAGAGGCGTGGGCGTGGCGTCCGCCATCGGCGCAGGTGTCTGAGGCGCCGTCGGCGCGTCGGAGTGCGGAGCATAAGGAGAAGAGGGCATGGGCATCACGGCAGCAGGAAGACGAAAGCCGACCATCACAATGAGGGTCGGCGTGCATTGTCCGGCTTTCGTCGCTGGCTGTCATGTCCGGCGTGGCGTCGGGCGCGCGGTTGCCTATGTCAGGGCCTGATCAGCAAACCGTCGGCGAGCCACTGCACCAGCAGGTTGATCGCCACGCCCGGGGCTTGTTCTGCCCCCACCTGCGGCGTCAGCAGCTCACCGAGCCGGCCGAAGCTCAGGCCCTTGTCTCCGGCTGCGAGGATGGTGCCGAGAGCCAGGTCTTCCAGTGCATCGAGAGAGCGATAGTGCACCTCGGGCGCGCCAGCGGTGGGTTGGCGCCAGACGATCCAGGGCGTAGGCGTGTCGGACTCGACCGGCGCGCGAGGCGGCTCATCGTTGTCGATGGCCTTCCAGATGGCCGGCGTATCGAAGTGGAACAGGAAGCGCTTGAGGGACGGATGCGCTGCCAGGGTCAGCTCCGGCCACTCCTCGGGGGCCAGTGTCTGCAGGGCCTCTGCACTCAGCGGAGTGCTGTCCACCACATCCAGTGCCAGCCCCAATGCCCATTCAAAGGCGGCCATCTCGGTGACCAGAGAGCGCTCGGGTTCGCGCGCCGCGACGAAGGCCGGGAAATGCTGGCCTGCCCAGCGAATCGAATAATGACTCGGCGGGTGGGCCGCGAGGTAGTCACGACACAGCAGCCCGAAGGCGTCATCGCCGATCAGGGTGTGAACGGCCTCGAAATCTCCGCCGAAGACCTCGAAGAGCCGCAGTCGATAGGCCATCGCGTAGATGTCGAGGCGCTCCTCGGCACTGGCAAGCTGATCACTGATGACGGACTCGGCCGCCGCGCTGCGGGTGTCAGGGCTAGGTGTCGCGAGGTAGGCGCCCGTGGTCTCCTGCAGCTGCGCCAAGGCGCTGCGATCAGCACCGCCTGCGGGGCTCGCTTGCGTCATGCGCGCAGCCCTCCGGTGTCTGCCATCTGATTCGTGCGCGCGGCATCCATCAGCGGACGACCACTGCGCCGGCGCAACTCGGCATACTCCTGCATCAATTCCGACCACGGCGGGAAGTTGTCGTCGCGCTCGATCATGGTGGCGACATCGCCGAAGCGTGCCCGCGCGGCGTCATACAGCGTCCACACGGCGTCCGGGACGGGCTGGTCATGGGTGTCGATGCACAGCTCGCCGCCCGAGACTTCCTGCCGGACATGCCCGGCCAGATGATGCTGCCAGACACGCTCTGCCGGCATGGCGTCCAGATAGGTCAGCGGGTCGAAGCCATGATTGTGGCTCGAGACGATGACGTTGTTCAGGTCAAGCAGGATCAGGCAGTCGGCACGGCGGCTGACCTCGGCCAGAAACTCCCATTCGCTCATCTCGTCAGGGCGCCAGGTCAGGTAGCTGGAGACGTTTTCCAGCAATAACTGACGGCCGAGCGCGTTCTGGACCTGATCGATGCGTTCGGCCAGATGATCGATGGTGGCATCGGTATAGGGCAGCGGCAGCAGGTCATGGAACTGATGCGCGCCGGTACGCGTCCAGCACAGGTGGTCGGAGACCCACAGCGGTTCGATCCGCTCGCAGAGTGCACGCAGCTCGCGCAGGTAGCGGCTGTCGATGGGATGGCTGCCGCCGATGGATAGCGAGACGCCATGCAAGGCGATGGGGTAGTGCTCGCGGACGCGTTCGAGGAAGTGCAGCGGTTTGCCACCGGCACTGACACCGTTGGATTCGATGAATCCGGGCCCCATGTAGTTCTCGCTGATGGCCTCGAACCAGTCGATCTCGGGCAGTGTCGTCAGAATCTCGTGGTAGTACTCGGGGCGCAGACCCAGCCCTTGCCCGGTACCGGCGCTGGCGGGGGTAGGCAGGCGAGCGGTGACAGCTGTCGTCATGCGGGAATCCTCTTCTCGACGGGGCGGATCGCGAAGCAGCTGGGCTGAATGGCATCGGCGCGAGCCTGAAGTCACAACCGGAAACGGGAGAACGGTGTGCCGTCCTCCCGTCGGGAATTCGCCACAGGCGCCTGCCAGGGCAGACGCCTGTGCGTGCCTGAGGATCAGCCCTCGATGACAGTACCCCCTTCGCCGATACAGGATTCAGCGCTGGCAGTGTACGACCAGCCTTGGCCCTTGCAGGCGTTGTGACCCTTGCAGGCGCTGTTGGCAGTCGCGCATTCGGAGGTGCCCTTGCAGGAGTTGATGCCGGAGCACTTCACGGCATTGTCACCGGCGTGCACCGGCAGTGAGGTCAGAGCGGCAGTGGAGAACAGCGCGGCGGCAGCGGCAGCGAAGGTAGCGGCAGTAACGGTCTTCTTCATGGTCATGATGGCTTCCTATCGGGCAGGGCCCGTATTTTTTGAATTATGGATCAGGAACATCGTGGTACCCGCTAGCGTCAGACAGCTCGTTCAGGCGGGTCATGACGTCATACGCCGTCAAAACAAGGTTGGATGCGCAGGCGCCAGAAAAAATCTGACATCATTGTTCACTATGCTTGGAAAGGCAGTCCTGGCGAGTTCGTGAGCCTGCTTATGGTACGCTTTCGCCATCATCTGCCCGATTGCCGATATCCCTTCCTCTTGCTGGAGTTCCCCATGCCGGACCTACTTCGACGCCTGTGGCGCATACCGCGCTGGCGCTGGAGCATCGTGCTCGTTCTACTGTTGGGGGGCTGCAGTGCCGTCGCGATTCATCAGCTCGATGAGCGTTTCGGCCCCGCGTCACCGCGTGAGCGGGGGGTGTCACACGACAGTCTTGCCGGACGTCAGTGGGAGGATGAGGTCAAGCCGGTGATCGAGACGCGCTGCGTGGTCTGTCATGGCTGCTACGACGCTCCCTGTCAGCTCAAGATGTCATCGGCGGCCGGGATCGATCGCGGCATGAATCCGGTGCCGGTCTACGATGGCACGCGCCTGCTGGCGGCCAATCTGACCCGGATGTTCGAAGATGCGGACAGCACCGAGCAGTGGCGCAGCATGGACTTCTCGCCGGTGCTCAATGAGCGCTTCGACTCTCCGGCCGCCAATCTGGAGGGCAGTGTGCTGTTCCGTGCGCTCAGCCAGAAGCGCAAGGCGCCGCTGCCGGTGACTGAAGATGGCCTGCTGCCGGAAGACCGCTTCGACCTGTCGCTCAATCGCAGTCAGGTGTGTGCCCCCGTCGAGGGCTACGACAAGTTCGCCGAAGACCATCCTGACTGGGGCATGCCCTACGCCCTGCCACAGGTCAGCGATGAAGAGCACCGCACGCTGGTGAACTGGCTGGCCAAGGGTGGCGCGATGACGGGCCCGGCACCGCTGCCCCAGGCGCTGATGCCGCACATCGAGCAGGCCGAGCGCTTCTTCAATGGCGACAGCCTCAAGCAACGCCTGATGAATCGCTATATCTACGAGCATCTCTTCCTGAGCCATGTGTATTTCCCGGGCATCAAGGGCGCGGACGGACGGCCGATCTTCTTCAAGCTGGTGCGTTCCAGCACCCCGCCGGGCGAGCCGATCAAGCGCATCTCCACGCGCCGTCCCTACGACCCACCCTACGCCGCCTACACCGCCGATGAGCGCGCGAGCATGCCCCACGATGACGCCGGGCGTCCGCGAGTCTATTACCGTCTGTGGCAGGAGCGCGCGACGATCCTGGCCAAGAATCATCTGCCCTATGCGCTGAATGATGCGCGCTTCAAGCGCTGGCAGGCGCTGTTCTTGACCCCGGATTACCCGGTGGATGACCTGCCGGATTACGACCTCAAGACGGCCTCGAATCCTTTCCTGACCTTCGAGGCCATCCCGGCCGAATCACGCTATCGCTTCATGCTGGATGAGTCGCAGAACACCATCATGGGCTTCATCAAGGGGCCGGTCTGTCGCGGGCAGGTCGCGGTGGATGTGATCAATGATCACTTCTGGGTCGGCTTCACGGACCCGAAGATGTTCAGTCACCCGGAAGTGGAGCGCACCCTGGCCGAGGAAGGGGAGAATCTCAGTCTGCCCGCCGAGCAGAGCAGCAATGCGTTGCCGATCAGCTCCTGGATCAAGTTCGAAAGCAAGCAGGCCGCCTACCTCAAGGCCAAGCAGCGTCTGATGTCACAAGCCTATCTGGATGGCGACCTGCGCCTGGATACGCGTGTGATGTGGGACGGCAGCGGCTGGGCCGAGGGCCCCGGCCAGGGGCGCAACCCCAACGCGGCGCTGACCATCTATCGCCACTTCGACAATGCTGCGGTGATGAAGGGGCTGGTCGGCGGTGTGCCCAAGACCGGCTGGATCATCGACTACCCGATGCTGGAACGTATCCACTATCTGTTGGTCGCTGGTTTCGATGTCTACGGCAACCTGGGACATCAGCTGATCACGCGGCTGTATATGGACTTCCTGCGCATGGAAGGCGAGAACAATCTGTTGGCACTGTTGCCGGCGGGGGAGCGCCAGGCGGTACATGACAGCTGGTATCGTGATGTCGACCCGGGGCTTGGGGGGCTGCTGTTCAAGAAGCCGCCGCAGTTCGATGCCCCCAGTGACATTGTCTGGACACCGCAGGAGCTCTCGTCGCCGGACCAGGCCCGCCTTGGCCTGATGCGGCGCATGCAGGAGCGCCTCGCGCCGGAACTCGTTCATGAGCGCAGTCTGAGCAATGTCGTGGATGAGCACGTGCGACATGAGTTGCAGGCCCTCGCTGCGGTGCAGGGAGTCTCGGCCAGCCTGATGCCGGAGGTGACGATCGTCGCGTTGGAGGATGGCACTGATGAATCGCCGCGCCTTTACAGCGTGCTGCGCAATTCCGCCCACGCCAACATCACCAGCCTCTTCGATGAGGAGGAAAATCGCCGTCCTGAGGAAGACACTCTCGATGTCTTGCGGGGCGTGGCGGGCGATTACCCGAATGCCTTCTGGCGATTGACGCCTGACACTCTGACGGGGCTGGCAGAGCGGGTGGCGGCACTCGAGAGCGAAGAGGACTACCGCGCCCTGCAGGCCGATATCGGGGTGCGCCGGACTGACCCGCGCTTCTGGGAGTTCTCCGACAGCGTGCTGCGCACCAACTATGCTGATCGCCCTGTCGAAGCGGGTCTGCTGGACTATAACCGCCTCGAGAACCGCTGATTGCCAGCGGGGCTTGAGCGGCCGAAACACGCTCTGTCGTCAGGACTGTCTGGGTTGTCGGACTGCTTCGATGACTAACGACTGGCCTGACGGAAAGCAGAAGCCCGCCACGCACATAGCGTGGCGGGCTTCTGTCTTGTGTGGTGCCGACATGGCGCCTTGGCGCCTTGGCGGCGGATCAGCGCAGTGTCGCACCGCGTGATGTGCTGTCAGCAGGCGTCATCAGCGACCGCCCTGACACTCGCCCTCGGCCAGCTCGATCAGGCCATCCAGATGCAGGATATGCACCTCGCGGGCACGAATGTCGACCAGCCCCTGGGTCTGGAAGCGGGTCAGGATACGGCTGATGGTTTCGACGGCCAGCCCCAGATAGTTGCCGATATCGGCGCGTGCCATCGAGAGGCGGAAGCTGTACGGCGAATAGCCTCGGCGACGGAAGCGCTGTGACAGGTTGACCAGGAAGCTCGCCAGCCGCTCATCGGCTGTCTTGCGCGACAGCAGCATCATCATGCGGCGATCTTCGTGCAATTCCTTGCTCAGGCTCTTGAACAGCTGGGTTCTCAGCTCAGGCATCTGCTCCGAGAGCGCATTAAGTCGGTCGAAGGGAATCTCGCAGACGGTGGTGGTCTCCAGAGCCACCGCGGTGCCGGGATAGCAATTGCTGTCGATGGCATCGAGTCCGGCCAGCTCGCTGGGCAGGTAGAAGCCGGTCAGCTGCTCCGTACCGCTGTTTTCATTGGTGACCTGCTTGAGACTTCCGGAGCGCACCGTGAAGACGCAATCGAAGGCATCGCCCTGGGTGAAGAGGACTTCCCCTTTTCTGAGTGGCGCGCGACGGCGGATGATGGCGTCAAACTGGTCGATATCTTCCATGTTCAGTGCCAGTGGCAGGCACAGTGAACTCAGCGAACAGGTCTGGCAGCGGGCTTCATGGGCGCGCAAGCGGTGTGATGCCTGTGCATTGGCCGTCATGGTGACTCTCCTGAGGAATGTCACCGCTACCCCTGGGGCAGGGCAGCGGGAGGGGTCTTTCGGGCGCAACGAATGGTGGGGCGGGGCCTTGTCGCCCGCCGCTGCCCTGCTGAGCCGCAGTGTATCGAGCGGCCAGGGTCTGAGCGCTCATCGGCCGAGGCAGCGCAATTCCGTGACGCCATAATATTAGATTTTATTAATTCATTATCCTGCCCAACCCATGGGCGTTGCAAGGTGTGTGAACTTTAGGCCTGGTTGGCCCCGTGTGACCATACCGCGACGACCTGCCTCAGCTGAAGGTGTGAGTCAGTATGCAGTGGCCAGCGCTCAGTCATCAGTCGCTGGTCATCTGGGCTCAGCCAGCTGCGCCGAGCAGCAGGATCAGCGCGGCGGCCAGCGTCGCCAGTGCCAGAATGCCCCAGGCACGTGGCGCTGGTGTGTCAGGCTGACGTACGCCGTTGATGCGATGTTCCTGCATGGGGCCATCGCCTTCGCGCTCGTTGCTGTCAGCGCGCGAAAGACTGCCCAGTGCCAGCATGGCGAACAACACCAGGCTGCCCAGCGTGAGGGCCAGCACCCAGAGATTCCAGAACAGGGGTAGGCCAGTTGTCTCCAGCAGATTCATGTCGTGTCTCCTGAGGGGGCTGTCATGGGCCGCGGCTGGCGGTGTCCCTCGCAGGGGTGGCCTGCTGCAGGTAGGCGAGCAGAGCCGTGATTTCGGCAGTGCCACGCACGTCATTGGGGGCGGCAAGAATCTCGTCTTCCGCGTAGGGTACGCCCAGGCCTTGCAGGGCTCGCATGCGTGCCGCGATACCTTCGCCGCTCAACGCCCGCTCGAACAGCCACGGGTAGGCAGGCATCGCTGAGTCCGGCACCTGACTGCGCGGGTCATGCAGATGCAGGCGCTGCCAGGCATCGTCATGCTGCGCAGGCAGCTGGCTCAAATCCGTCCCCCAGCGCTCGACGCCCCACAGCGAAGGGCGGTCGTAGAAGCGTGCCCGGGTGGTCGTCGCATCGCCGTGGCGCGCCGTGTCGCCCGGTAGATCGCGCACCATGCGTGTGTGGCACTGCTGACAGCCCTCGCGTTGATAGATGCGCTGACCCTCCAGTGCCAGGGCGCTCAGCGGTTTGAGGTCTTCGGGCGCGCTGGAGAGGCTGGGGTGAGCTCCAAGCGGCACCAGCTGGGCGAGGGCGCCGAGGCTCATGGTGAGCAGGCATAGTGCCGTCATCAGGCCGGCGTGACGTTCGAGCAGGACATGTCTCATGCGTAGTGCCCTCCCGAGGATGTGGCAGGGGGCGTGGCCGAGGGTGATGCAGGAGGCATGGCAGGCTGTGATGATGTCTTCCGCGAGCCGGAATTCGGGAGCTGGCGCTCATGAGCGGCTTGCCGTTCGCTCTTGTGGACAGCCAGGGTGTGCATCACGTTGAGGAGCATCAGCAGCATGCCGAGTGCCCAGCAGACGAGTCCGCCCAACGAAATCATCATCGGCATGCGGGCCGCTGCCAGCACCTCGCTCAGGGTGTATAGCGGTCTGCCGTCATCTGCCAGCACATGCCACATGCTGCCTTGAAGCAGCGTGGTGGCCCAGCTGGCGGCAATGCACAGCAGGGTGCCGATGATGGCCAGCAGGGCATGGGTCTTGAGCAGCGCGAGGGAGCGCATCGGGGGCAGCAGGTGATAGGCCATCACGATGGCGACTGTCGCGACCACCCCCAGGCTTGCTGCCGGCGACAGGCTGTTGGCGGCACTGAAGGTCATGGCATTGAGGGTCGGCAATGACAGCAGGCTGTATTCAAGAACCGCAAGGGCGAAGCTGATCAGAGCTGCCGCCAGCAGGCAGATCAGCGGATCCCGGCGCACTGAGTGCCAATCCTCCTTGAGTGTCATCAGGCCATTGAGGCTGAGTGCCAGCCCCGGTGCCAGTAGCAGGAGGCCCATCGCCATGCCCAGCGTCTGGCTCCAGGCCGGCAGGGCGCTCGCGAACAGCAGCGGAGCACCTCCCCATGTCACCAGCAGCACCAGCATCCAGAAGCTGGTGGTCGCCAGCCGATGCGAGTGGAGCGGCCGCCGCGAGCGGCTCATCACCATGTGATGGAGCAAGGCAATGAGGCCGAATGCGAACATGCCGCCGGGGAGTGGCCCGGCCTGCCAGCGCTGAATCAGTGCCTCGAGGCTGCCCGTGAAGAGCGGTATCGATTCCAGCAGGTCGATCGGCACGCTGAGCGAGATCAGCACATGCTGCATCAACACCAGCATCAGGCCGGCGATGAAGTACCAGCAGGCCACCGGCAGGCGGCGCAGCGTGCGCTGTTCCAGTACCGTGAAGAAGACCCACGCCACGGCCAGCCAGACGAGGGTCATCAGCAGATCGACGAGCCAGGGGGCTTCGGCCATGTACTGGCCCGAGGAGTAGCCTGCGACAATCGCCAGTGCGCCGAGCGCGACCACGGCCTGCCAGCCGAGGAAGGTGAACTGCATCAGCTTGAGCGTTAAAGGGGGCAGTGCGATATCCGGTATCGCCGTCTCGGCGTCCGTGCGTGATTCGCGCTGCAGGACACTGTGCATGGCGATGGAGTAACCACCGGCGATCACTGCCGAGCCGCCCAGACCGTAGAGCAGCAGGTGGTGCTGCAAGGGAGCGAGGCGGCCGTAGCTCAGCCAGGCCGCTTCCGGCCCCAGCGAGGGCCATAGCCAGATGAGGTTGAGCCATACGGCCAGACAGAGGCTGAGCAGGCCCCAGATGACGGCCATACGAGCGAAATCATGGCTTGCGTGATGATGATTGTTCACGTGGGATTGGCAGGCCGAAGCCTCAAGAGCTGTACGCATATCACGACCTCGTCGGCAGTGGGCGAAAGCGCAGTGCTGGTGGTGACGGTGCTGGAAGCGGCGCTGCGGGAGCGGCCATATCACCGACGCCACTGTTCAGGGTGGCAGAGCTGGCGCTGAGCGATATCACGCGCGACCATGACCGACTGACAGGCCATCCCTCGCGCTGGAATGCAGCGTTTACCCCTCATCGGTTCCAGCGTTGTCTGGCGCGAGCCGTACGAGATCAACAGGAGAATTTCGCTTGCCCGCCGTCACTTCATCATCGGACGAAGATGCCAATGCGTCCAATACGGCTGAGGTCCCCAGCCCCTACGCCGAGGAAGGCTTTCGTGTCGCCAGCCTGGCCGACGTCGCCTCGGAGCTTGCTGCTCGCCAGACCATGTCCCACGACGCGCTGACAGCGCGAGGGCCGTGGCGAGGCTGGTTGGCGGAACTGGGCCCGCTTGAGATCCATGGGCGTCCTGAGCGTGCCCTGCTATTGCATGCCCATGGTGCCGGCGCCGGGCGTGAGACCGACTTCCATCAACGGTTCGCTGCTGCCTGCCTGGCGCATGACATGGCATGGCTGGCATTCGATTTCAGCTATCTCGTCAGGATGCGCTGCGAAAGCCGCCGCCGACCGCCACCCCGGCTGCCCGGGCTGATCGAGGAGATGGCGCGCTGGTGTCAGGCGCTGATGGCGTGTGTGGCAGACGTCGACTCCTTGCGATCTCTGCCCTGGCTGGTCGGCGGCAAGTCGATGGGCAGTCGTGTGGCCTCCCATCTGTTGGTGGAATTGGCCCATATGGCGCATGCGCCGTTGCCGGTCGGGTGGTACGCGCTGGGCTATCCCTTCCATCCCACGGGCAAGCCCGACAAGTTGCGCATCGACCATCTGCCGGATATCCCGATGGCCGGCGTGATCTGTCAGGGCAGCCGCGATCCCTTCGGCACTCGAGAGGAAGTGACGGAATATCCGTTGCCGGAAAGCCTCACCTTGCATTGGCTGAATGATGGCGAACATGATTTCAAACCACGAAAAGTGAGTGGCGAGACGCGTGAAGGACTGATTTCGCGTGCAGCACAGGCCTTGGCCCATCACCCGGCATTGGGCGGAAAGCGGCAGTGAATCATCATTATTTGCGGGGCATTACCCAGGCCTTCGATGGCGACAGCGGCATGTCAGAATGATGACGCAACGCTGATGTTTACTGGCCTGCAGGCGAGATGCAGCGGGAAAGTCCTGTCTTATCAATACTCTGTCGCGGACGATTGCTGAAATTGCGCGTAAAAAAAGTATTGACTCATGGGCCGGATTCCGTAGAATGCAGCGCCAACGAGACAGGGGTGGTTAGCTCAGTTGGTAGAGCACCAGCCTTACAAGCTGGGGGTCACTGGTTCGAACCCAGTACCACCCACCATTTGAAAAAAGTCATTGCTTTTCAAAGCGTTACTTGATTAAATGGCCTGGTTCGTTAGCAGAAGCAAGCGTTTGTCGTGGACCGGTAGTTCAGTTGGTTAGAATGCCGGCCTGTCACGCCGGAGGTCGCGGGTTCGAGTCCCGTCCGGTCCGCCATTCTCGTTTGTCATGCGCCCGATGTTGAGTTGTTCTGAAGTGGACCGGTAGTTCAGTTGGTTAGAATGCCGGCCTGTCACGCCGGAGGTCGCGGGTTCGAGTCCCGTCCGGTCCGCCATCAGAATCGCGAGATATCACCGCTGCTTGCAGCAAAGATCGTTTGTATTGGGTGATTAGCTCAGTTGGTTAGAGCACAAGCTTCACATGCTTGGGGTCACTGGTTCGAATCCAGTATCACCCACCAATGCGGACCGGTAGTTCAGTTGGTTAGAATGCCGGCCTGTCACGCCGGAGGTCGCGGGTTCGAGTCCCGTCCGGTCCGCCATTCGATCTACAAGAATTCGTGAAACCCGAGCTTTCGAGCTCGGGTTTTTGCGTTTCTGACTGCCGAAAAATCTTCAGTACTGATCCATCCTCGCTTGTCTTCCGTTCTTGCCTCTTTCCCCTTTCCTCTCTCTTGTCTCTTTTCAACCTTGCCATGTTCCAGGCTTGTCGGCCTTCTCGGTGCACATCGCGACGCTCCCCTTTCCCCGTTGACGGGTATCCTGCACGGTTTTCCTCTCGCTGCCGTCATTACTGGTCTCATTCGCGATGTGGCCTTTGGGAGTATTGAGCCCATGGCGCGATGCTCTACACTGGGATCACTCGTTTCATACGACCGTTTGCCATCTGTCCTCAGCCGTTGATGTCCTGACAGCCTCCTGCTGATGGCCATGATTCATGAGTGTTGCTGATGAGAATGGCGGCGGCACGATACAACAATGATTGTCCGAGGTGCTCGAGACAGCCAAGGAGAGACCGCAATGACTGCCTATCCGAATATCTTCCGTCCGCTGACGTTGGGCCATATCACGCTCAAGAACCGTGTGCTGATGGGCTCGATGCACACGGGGCTTGAGGAGACTCCCAATGGCTTCGCGCGCCTGGCGGCGTTCTATCGTGAGCGTGCACGCCACGGTGTGGCGCTGATCGTCACGGGCGGTATCGCGCCGAACGCGGAAGGGGCTGTCATGCAGGGGGCCGCGAAGCTGACCACCCCGGAGGAGGCGGAGCACCATCGCGAGGTCACCGAGGCGGTGCACGCCGAGGATGGGCGCATCTGTCTGCAGATCCTTCATGCGGGGCGTTATGCTTACTCACCGGATCAGGTCGCGCCCTCGGCGATTCAGGCGCCGATCAACCCCTTCACGCCACGCGCGCTGAGCACCTCAGAGGTCAAGGAGCAGATCGCCGACTACGTGCGCTGCGCCAGCCTGGCACGCGAGGCCGGCTATGACGGCGTCGAGGTGATGGGCTCAGAAGGCTATTTCATCAACCAGTTCATCTGTCGGCGCACCAATCAGCGCGAGGATGAGTACGGTGGCAGCTTCGAGAATCGCATCCGCCTGGCGGTGGAGATCGTCGCCGGTATTCGTGCCGCGCTGGGTGAGGACTTCCTGATCATCTATCGCCTCTCGATGCTGGATCTGGTCGACGAGGGCAGCACCTGGGAGGAAGTGGTCGCGCTCGGCAAGGCCATCGAGGCGGCGGGGGCGAGCCTGATCAATACCGGCATCGGCTGGCATGAGGCGCGTGTGCCGACCATCGTCACCAGCGTGCCGCGCGCTGTCTTCACGGGGCTGACCCAGCGCATGAAGCAGGAGCTCAGTCTGCCGCTGATCACCACCAATCGCATCAACATGCCCGAGGTTGCCGAGTCGGTGCTGGCCGAGGGCCATGCCGACATGGTGTCGATGGCGCGGCCGTTCCTGGCGGATCCTCAATGGGTCAGCAAGGCCAGGGCGGACGATGCTGCCATCATCAATACCTGCATCGCCTGCAATCAGGCGTGTCTCGATCACACCTTCCAGATGAAGCTGACCTCTTGCCTGGTCAATCCGCGCGCCTGTCATGAAACCGAGATGGTGATCGAGCCCGCGCGACATGAGCGCCGTGTAGCAGTGGTGGGCGCAGGGCCTGCCGGCTTGTCTGCCGCCGTGACGGCGGCCGAGCGTGGCCACGAGGTGGTGCTGTTCGAGGCGCAGTCCGAGGTGGGGGGGCAGTTCAATTTCGCACGCCGCATTCCCGGCAAGGAAGAGTTCGACGAGACACTGCGTTACTTCAACGAGAAGCTGGTGCGTTGTGGGGTCGAGGTGCGTCTCAATACCCGCGCCACCGCCGAGATGCTGGCGGAATTCGATGCCGTGATTCTGGCCTCGGGCGTGAAGGCGAGGACGCCGGATATCGAGGGTGTCGAAGCCGGTATCGAGCGGGGGCAGGTGCTCAGCTATGCCGAGGCGATCAGCGCACCGGAGCGGGTCGGGCGTCGCGTGGCGTTGATCGGGGCTGGCGGGATCGGCTTCGATGTCGCGGAGCTGATGACCCACGTCGAGCCGTCGCCCTCGCTGGATGGTGAGCTGTGGTGCGAGGAGTGGGGGGTAGATCTCTCGGTCAGCACGCCTGGCGGACTCAAGGCGCCCGTGATACCGCAGGCGCCACGTGAGGTGTGGCTGCTGCAGCGCAAGACCTCCAAGCCCGGCAAGGGGTTGGGCAAGACCACTGGCTGGGTGCATCGCGCGACCCTCAAGCAGCGTGGCGTCAAGATGGTCGCCGGCTGTGAGTATCGCTCGATCGACAGCGAAGGCCTGACCGTCAGCCTCAATGGCGAAGAGCAGCATCTGGCGCTGGATAGCATCGTGCTGTGCGCCGGGCAGGATTCGGTGCTGGAGCTCAAGGCGCCTCTGGAGGCGGCGGGGGTGGAGCTGCATATCGTCGGTGGCGCCGACAAGGCGGCAGAGCTGGATGCCAAGCGCGCGATCGCGCAGGGCACCATGGCGGCCGCAGCCCTTTGAGTTGACCGCGATCACGCATGGGGATATTCAGCGTTGAGCTGAGCCGGACCACTGCCTAGACTGATGGAAGCCATCGCGGACGCCGTGCCTTTGTTGCATGTGCCTCCGTGGTGGCTTTGTCGTCTTCAGAGTTTGCCTCAGGCGCCGCGCCAGCGGTTCGATGCGCTCTGATTTCTGCCTTGTCGCCACGATGGGATCTGCTCATGTCACCGCACGCCACCGCCTCACGCCATGCCACCGCTGAGGCTCTGATGCCGGACACCGAGGACAGCCCTTTGTCGCCGCAGAGGGAGAGCGCTCGGGATTCATCATCGCTGGCCGCCTCCCCGCCGGTAGCCGAGACACTGGACAGCCTGCTGGATCTGTTCACGCCGCCAGCGGTCGAGCGCCTGGCGTGGCCGCTGGCCGATGAGGCCGGTGTGATCGTCGAGTGCCTGCGCGCTGACACGCTGGATAGCGAGATTTCCGGTAACAAGGCCTGGAAGTTGCGCCTGCCGCTGGCCAGGGCGTTGAGCGAGAAGCGGGGCATCATCAGCTGTGGAGGGGGGTGGTCGAACCATCTGCATGCATTGGCGGCGGCGGGTGCCAGATTGGGTATCGAGACGCATGGCCTGGTGCGCGGGCACCCCGAAGCGCCGCTGACGCCCACGCTCGCCGATGCACGTGACAATGGCATGCGCTTGAGTTTCGTCTCGCGAGCCGAGTACCGGCAGCGCGACCAGCCTGATTTTGCCAGGCGCCATGGCGAGGGAGTATGGATTCCCGAGGGTGGCGGTTGCGTGGAGGGTGTCGCCGGGCTGGCACCGTTGGCCCAGGCGTTGGCCGAGCCGGTGCCCGGCGAGTCTGCGCCGCAACTGGTACTGCTGGCCTGTGGCAGCGGCACGACGCTTGCCGGGGTGCTGAGCGCGCTGGGCGAGCGCGATGGGCTGCGGGTCATCGGGGTGCCGACCATGAATCATGGCGATCAGCTTTACCATCGTGTGCGTCGCCTGCTGGCGGAGAGTGGCGGCAGCCAGCAGAAGACGCCGGAGTGGGGGCTGTGGCTGGGCGCGCAGGCCGGCGGCTTTGCCAAGGCGCCTGACTGGTTGATCCAGTTCATTCAGCGCTTCGAGGCTGAGACCGGCGTTGCGGTGGAGCCGGTCTACACCGCCAAACTGTTTGCGGCGCTGGCGCACCATCTGGCCAATGGTCTGATCGCACGCGGTACGCGCATTCGCGTGCTGCACAGCGGGGGCTTGCAGGGGCGACGAGGCTATCCGGCGTTGCAGGCCATCTGAGGGTGCTGCCGGGGTGAGTGTCATCTGGCTCGTCCCCTCCTGTGAGGCACCATCCGGTGGCTTGCGTGCAGCCTTCACCTGCCACTGGCGGCGACGTGCAGCGCTGTTATGATGGAGTTTCTGCAGCGGCTCCTGCCATCCGGGAGCCGTGTCTGTTTCACCGGACAGGGTGATCCCCTGTCCCGCTCTGGAAATTCCCATGACGACTGACGCCATTGCCCCGACCCCCGCTGCGACCTCTGCTGCCGATGAGGCGTGCACTTCACGCTTTCTGGCCAGTGACAACACGTCCGGTATCTGTCCCGAGGCGATGGCGTACATGATGCAGGCCAATCGTGATGACGACCTCGCCTACGGCAATGACCGCTGGACGCAGCAGGTCACCGACAGCTTCCGTCAGTTGTTCGAGACCGAGTGCGAGGTGTTCTTCGTCTTCAATGGCACCGCCGCCAACTCCCTGTCGCTGGCCCATCTGTGCCAGTCCTACCACAGTGTCATCTGCCACGAACTGGCCCATATCGAGACCGATGAATGCGGTGGGCCGGAGTTCTTCTCCAACGGTTCCAAGTTGCTCAACGCGCCGGGCCCCGACGGCAAGCTGACGCCGGAAGGCATCGAGCAGCTGGTCACCAAGCGCAGCGATATCCACTATCCGCGTCCGCGGGTGATCTCCCTGACCCAGTGCACCGAGGTCGGCACCGTCTACAGCCTGGAGGAACTGCAGGCGATTCGTGAGGTGGCGGACCGTCATGACCTTCAGATCCATATGGATGGCGCCCGTTTCGCCAATGCCTGCGCCGCGCTGGGTGTCTCGCCGGCCGAGCTGACCTGGAAGGCGGGCGTGGACGTGCTGTGCTTCTCCGGCACCAAGAATGGTCTGGCCATGGGAGAGGCGGTGATCTTCTTCGATCGCAAGCTGGCACGCGATTTCGATTATCGCTGCAAGCAGGCCGGTCAGCTGGCCTCCAAGATGCGCTTCATCGCGGCGCCCTGGATGGGGCTGCTGGAAAATGATGTCTGGCTGAACAACGCCCGTCATGCAAACGGCATGGCGCAGTATCTGGCCGAGCGCCTCGAGGCGCTGGAGGGCATCGAGCTGCTGTTCCCCAGCGAGGCCAACAGCGTGTTCGCCAGCTTCCCCGAGCATGTGCTGGCGGCACTGCGTGAGCGTGGCTGGACCTTCTATACCTTCATCGGTGCGGGCGGCGCGCGCTTCGTCTGCTCCTGGAACACCACCACCGAGTTGCTCGACGCCTTGCTCAAGGATATTCGCGACGTGCTGTGAGTCTCTCGATTCAGGCAGTCCCCAAGGCGTGAGCGCCTCCCTCAAAATCCCCATCGCCCCGGCGATGGGGATTTTTTTTATGGCCTGTTGTCTGGTCTGGTCAACGTCATGTGTGACTGAGGCAATAGTCTGATCAGGTTGGTAGCCACTTCGTCGCCAGTCATTGTCTTCATGGTCTTTGCGGCGAAGCAGGAGGCTGTGTGAAGAGCGGCGGGGGTGGTCGGGTGAGAGGTGTGGACGCGATCATTCTTGCTCGACTGGCTGGTATGCAGTGTCGTCTGGGCGTGCGAGTGACTGGCGTCAACCGTCAGTCTCTTCCTATGCTCAGGGTGTGCTGCGGTGCAACATGAGGTGGAGGGAGTACCCGCGGCAGCAGAGACATTGGTCGTGTTCCTGCTTCTTTCTTCAACGTGTTGTCAGGGGGATTCAGGCGCGAACGGAGTGTCTGCTGACCCTCTGGTTGCCGTAGATCCTGTGATGGCTGGCAGAACTGGCTGCGCTGGCGGAAAGTTCGTTGAATGCTTTCATTCACTGTATTGGACACCGGCACCCTATATCGACCTATGCTGATAAACACGCCGAGGCAGTCGTCCTGCGAACGCCATCCAGGCTGAGCGGGCGAGCGAATCTTGCGGTCTTATCTGAGTGGGCCCGGCGATGGTCCCAGCGACTGATGTCGCGACAAGGAGGCTTCCATGAGCATCTTCGATCACGTGCAGAGCCGCTATGAGCGGATTCAGCAAGAAGAGATGAGTCTCCAGGAGTACCTGGAGTTGTGCCGGCAGGACGCTACTGCCTACGCCAGCGCTGCAGAGCGCATGCTGGCGGCCATCGGTGAACCGGAGGTCATCGATACCGCCAAGGACCCCAGTCTTTCCCGTATCTTTTCCAACAAGCTGATCCGCCGCTATCCAAGCTTTGCCGAGTTCTATGGCATGGAAGAGGCGATCGAGCAGATCGTTTCCTACTTCCGGCATGCGGCGCAGGGACTGGAGGAGCGCAAGCAGATCCTGTATCTGCTCGGCCCGGTGGGCGGTGGCAAGTCGTCTCTGGCGGAGCGCCTCAAGCTGCTGATGGAGCAGATCCCCTTCTATGCCATCAAGGGCTCGCCGGTATTCGAGTCTCCGCTGGGGCTGTTCTCGCCGGAGGAAGATGGTGAGCTGATCGAGAAGGAGTACGGCATTCCTCGGCGCTGCATGCGCAGTGCAATGTCGCCGTGGGCCGCCAAGCGGCTCAAGGAATATGGCGGAGATATCAGCAAATTTCGCGTGGTCAAGCTCTACCCCTCGCGCCTCAATCAGATCGGTATCTCCAAGACCGAGCCGGGTGATGACAACAACCAGGACATTTCCGCGCTGGTCGGCAAGGTCGATATCCGTCAGCTGGAGCTCTATGCCCAGGACGACCCGGATGCCTACAGCTTCTCCGGCGGGCTGTGCAAGGCCAACCAGGGGCTGATGGAATTCGTCGAGATGTTCAAGGCGCCGATCAAGGTGCTGCACCCGCTGCTGACCGCGACCCAGGAGGGCAATTACAACCCGACGGAAGGTATGGGCGCGATTCCCTTCGATGGCGTGGTGCTGGCGCACTCCAACGAGAGCGAGTGGCAGGCATTTCGCAACAACCGCAACAACGAGGCCTTCCTTGATCGCGTCTATATCGTCAAGGTGCCTTACTGCCTGCGCGCCTCCGAGGAGGTCAAGATCTACGCCAAGCTGCTGGAGCATTCGTCGCTGAATCAGGCGCCCTGTGCCCCAGATACGCTGCGCATGCTGTCCCAGTTCATCGTGCTGTCGCGTCTGCGTGAGCCGGAGAATTCCAGCGTCTACTCGAAGATGCGCATCTATGACGGCGAGAACCTCAAGGATACCGATCCGCGCGCCAAATCGATCCAGGAATACCGCGACAGCGCCGGTGTTGACGAGGGGATGGATGGGCTCTCGACACGCTTTGCCTTCAAGATTCTCTCCAAGGTCTTCAACTTCGATGCCAGTGAGGTCGCGGCCAATCCGGTCCATCTGCTCTACGTGCTGGAGCAGCGCCTCGATCAGGAGCAGCTGCCCAAGGAAACCCATGAGCGCTACCTGCGCTATATCAAGGAATACCTGGCACCCCGCTACGTCGACTTCATCGGCAAGGAGATCCAGACCGCCTATCTCGAGTCCTATTCCGAGTATGGGCAGAACATCTTCGATCGCTATGTGACCTATGCCGACTTCTGGATCCAGGAGCAGGAGTATCGCGATCCCGAGACCGGTGAACTGCTGGACCGTCAGTCACTCAACGAGGAACTGGAGAAGATCGAGAAGCCCGCGGGCATCTCCAACCCGAAGGATTTTCGTCACGAGGTGGTCAACTTCGTGCTGCGCGCACGGGCGCAGAACAACGGTACCAACCCGAGCTGGCAGTCCTACGAGAAGCTGCGTGCGGTGATCGAGAAGAAGATGTTCGCCAATACCGAAGAGCTGCTGCCGGTCATCTCCTTCAATGCCAAGGCCTCGGCATCCGACCAGCGCAAGCACGAGGACTTCGTGGCGCGCATGGTGGATCGCGGCTACACCGAGAAGCAGGTGCGCCTGTTGTCCGAATGGTACCTGCGCGTACGCAAGTCGCAGTAAGCCCTGCCGACTGACGACAGGCCTGCCGGCGGGCACGATTGCCGCCGGCACTTGCCATCCGGCCATCCGCTGAGGGCGGGGCCGGCAAGGAGGGCGAATGAGTTATTTCATTGATCGACGCAGCAATGCACGCAACAAGAGTGCAGTGAATCGACAGCGCTTCATTCGGCGCTATCGCAGTCATATCAAGCGGGCGGTGGAGGATGCCGTCAATCGGCGCTCCATCACCGACATGGAGCGCGGTGAGGAAGTCTCCATCCCGACGCGAGACATTTCCGAGCCGGTCTTCCAGCACGGGCAGGGCGGCAAGCGGCGTGTGATCAATCCCGGCAACAAGGAATTTGTCGAAGGGGACCGCATGCGCCGTCCCGGCGGTGGTGGTGGGGGAAGTGGCAGTGGCGAAGGCCAGGCCTCCAATCAGGGCGAAGGGGAAGACGACTTTGCCTTCACCCTGTCGCGTGAGGAATTTCTCGAGTTCGTCTTCGACGGACTGGAACTGCCGCATCTGGAGCGCAAGCAGATCGCGGACATGGAAGAGGTGCGCCCAGTGCGCGCGGGGATTGCGCGTGACGGCACACCGGCACGTATCAACATCGTTCGCTCGATGCGCTCGGCACAGGCGCGGCGCATCGCGATGCGTTCCCCGATCAAGCGAGCGCTGAAGGAGGCTGTCGAAGCGCTGGAGCAGGAGGAGCGCAAGGACCCGGTGCTGCGCAACAAGGTGCGCATCAGTGAGCTCAAGGCGGAAATCGAGCGGCTCGAGGCGCGCCTCAAGGCGGTGCCGTTCCTCGATACCTATGATCTGCGCTACAACCACCTCATCAATCAGCCGATGCCGTCCAACAAGGCGGTGATGTTCTGCGTGATGGATGTCTCGGGGTCGATGACCCAGGCGCACAAGGACATCGGCAAGCGTTTCTTCCTGTTGTTGTATCTGTTCCTGGAGCGCAACTACGAGAAGGTCGAGCTGGTCTTCATCCGTCATCACACCGCTGCCAAGGAAGTCGATGAGGAGGAGTTCTTCTACTCCCGCGAGACCGGCGGCACCATCGTGTCCAGTGCCCTCACGCTGCTCGATGAGGTGATCGAATCGCGCTACCCGGCCGGCGAGTGGAATCTCTACGTGGCGCAAGCCTCGGATGGCGACAACTGGGACGACGATTCCACCAATTGTCGCGAACTGATGATCAAGAAGCTGATGCCGCGCCTGCAGTACTACGCCTATGTGGAGATCACGCCGCATGCCCATCAGGCGCTATGGGAGGAGTACGAGCGGGTCGAGGCGGAATTTCCGGAACGTTTTGCCATGCAGCAGATCGTCGAGGCAGGCGACATCTACCCGGTATTCCGCGAGCTGTTCAAGCGCCGCATCAGCGCCTGATCACATCATGCGACGTGCCCGGCAGTCACGCCGGGTCAGGAGGCCTCATGAGTCATGGTCTTGATGGCGGTCTTGATGACCGAGTGGGCAAGCACATCGATAGCCGGCTGGAAGATACCCAACCGGCCAGCGGGTCGGATTGGACCTTCGAATTGCTCGAGCATTTCGAAAGCGAGATCGCGCGCATCGCCGCGCAGTACCATCTGGATATCTACCCCAACCAGATCGAGGTGATCACGTCCGAGCAGATGATGGATGCCTACGCCAGTATCGGCATGCCGGTCGGCTACCATCACTGGTCGTTCGGCAAGCAGTTCCTGTCGGTGGAGCAGGCGTATCGGCGAGGGCAGATGGGGCTGGCCTATGAGCTGGTGATCAACTCCGACCCGTGCATCGCCTATCTGATGGAAGAGAACACCCTGATGATGCAGATTCTGGTCATGGCGCATGCCTGCTATGGCCACAACAGCTTCTTCAAGGGCAATTATCTGTTCCGCACCTGGACGGATGCCTCGGCGATCATCGACTACCTCGTCTTCGCGCGGAAATACGTGTCCGAGTGCGAGGAGCGTCATGGCGTGGACGCCGTCGAGCAGCTGCTCGATGCCTGTCATGCGCTGCAGAACTATGGCGTGGATCGCTACAAGCGTCCTTCAGCCATCTCGCCGGAAGAGGAGGTCCAGCGTCAGCAGGAGCGAGAGGCCTACCTGCAGGCCCAGGTGAATGCGCTTTGGACCACGATTCCCCAGGCGGGCGAAGAGGATGAGGTGGTCGATGAGGTCAATGATCCTCTCGGTCTGCATCGCCGCGGACACTATCCGCCGGAACCGCAGGAGAACCTGCTCTATTTCATCGAGAAGAATGCCCCGTTGCTGGAGCCCTGGCAGCGCGAGCTGGTGCGTATCGTGCGCAAGCTGGCGCAGTACTTCTATCCACAGCGCCAGACGCAGGTGATGAACGAGGGGTGGGCATGTTTCTGGCATTACACCATCATGAATCAGCTCTACGATGAGGGGGTGATCGGCGAGGGCGTGATTCTCGAGTTCCTGCAGTCGCATACCTCGGTGGTGCAGCAGCCCGGCTTCGATCACCCGCATTACAACGGCATCAATCCCTATGCGCTGGGCTTCGCGATGTTCACCGATATCAAGCGTATCTGTGAGCACCCCGACGATGAGGATCGTGAGTGGTTCCCGGATATCGCCGGCAGCGACTGGCTGGAAACGGTGCACTTCGCGATGCGCAACTTCAAGGATGAGTCCTTCATCCAGCAATTCCTGTCGCCCAAGGTGATCCGGGATCTCAAGCTGTTCTCGCTGGTCGATGATGACAGCGATGAGCATCTCGTCATTGACGCCATTCACGACAGTCGCGGTTACAAGCGCATTCGTGAGGCGCTGTGCGTGCAGTACGCGCTGAGCCATCGTGAGCCGAATATCCAGGTGTGGGCCGCCAATATTCGCGGTGATCGCTCGCTGACCCTGCGCCATGTGCAGGATGATCGCCGCCCGCTGGCGCGCAGCGTCTACCCCGTGATGCGCTATCTGCACCAGCTTTGGGGCTTCCCCGTTCATCTGGAGTCGATGGAGAGCGATGAGGTGGCAAGGCGCTACCAGTGGCCGCTGCCGGAGGATGCCAATCCCGGCTGACAGGGCTTCAGGGGGAGTTCATGGCGGCTCAAGGTGGTATCGAGGGGATGTCCGACCTGACCGGCGCGCAATCGGCATGAGACAGGCATAAAAAACCGCCGTGAGGACACTCTCGCGGCGGTTTTCTTGTTTCAGTGGGCTCTCGTGCTTTCAGCCAGAGAGCTTCGATTGAGCGCCTCAGGACGGACGCTTGGTCCAGGACTGGCACCAGCCCTTCGGTTCGACGCTATGGCTGGGAAAAAGCTGGCAGCCCTCGTTCTCGGGCTTGTAGAACATGCAGTTGGCGCAGTCCGAACCCGGCTTGAAGGCGGGATGATCCTCGGCCTCACTGGCGACCTCCACATAGTTGAGCGCCTTTGCCTGTGGGTTGGAGGTATCCAGTCGCGGCAGGTCGGCGGCAAGGGCGCGGGGTGAAAGTATGGCGGCGCCCAGCGGCAGGGCAGCAAGCCCCAGCAGGCTATTGCGCATGAAGTTACGGCGGCTCTGATTGGCCATGGTCGGATTCCTTCTCATCAATGGAGCACAACCGTCGGGATGTGCTGCGGTCACGGCTCGCCTGTCAGGAGGCGCTTGCATGTCAGTCGTTGCAGTGTCGCGGGTGCCACCGGCACCTTGATGGGCACTCTGTGTGGCATTGCTGACCGCTTGCTGGCATTCATGGATGCAGGTGGCATGCCAGATGCTGAACATGTGGTCAGGTTCTGCGCCATCAGTGTTCGGGCAGATTTGTCAGGAGGTTTCTGCTTGCCGATGGTGCATCAAGCGGGTGCTACCTGTTTATTGTGGCTTGAGTTGGGGCAACCGTCAGCCTCGCTGGCATAACTCTGGCATGATGGAATCGACGCAGTAGCGTGAATGACATCGCTGTGGCCCGCGAGCCATGGCGAAATGATGAATGCATGCCTTGCCGAGGTAACTGCAACGACAAGAAGGAAATGGCGGGATGCTGGATGTGATGGATGATATTCGCTCGGCCGGCCGCAAGCTATGGCGAGGCTTCGGGGTCAGCGTGGTGTTTGCACTGGTAGGGGGTGGGCTCTGGTGGTGGCAGGAGCGCGACTACCAGCAATTCTACGTCTGGCAGGGCGTGCCGCAGGCGCGTGCGCTGGACTGGAAGACGCTGGCGCGTGGCTTGCGCAGCGATGCCTATCTGGTGGGGTGGTCTGATCTGCGTGCCAACCCGTTGTGGGTGACATGGCGGCTCGAGAATACTCAAGGGTCGCGGCTGGGGGAGCGTCCTGACGAATTTGAGCGCGACTGGCGCTCACTTTGGCCCGTCACGCCGGATAGCTATCGCAACAGTGGCTACGATCGTGGGCACCTGGCGCCCAACTACGCCATCGGCAAGATCTACGGCGTCAAGGCGCAGCATCAGACCTTCCGCATGACGAATATCTCGCCACAGACACCGGCACTCAATCGCAAGCTTTGGCAACGGCTGGAAGCTGCCATCATGGACAGCATCCTGCCACGTGAAGGTACGCTGTGGATCACGGCAGGACCGGTCTTCAGCGGCAGTATCGAGCGGCTGCCCAATCTGATCGAGATTCCCGATGCCTTCTACAAGATCATCATCTCGCCCGGTTCGGGCCGGCAGGCACCGCGTGCGTTGGCATTTCTCCTTCCGCAGCAGGTGAGGGGAGATGAGCCGCTGGATCGCTTTCTGGTCAGCATCGACCGCATCGAGTCACTGACAGGGCTGGACTTCTTCCATGAGCTTCCCGATGACGTCGAGCAGCGCCTCGAGGCGCAAGTCGTGCGCGATGGCTGGCAGGTGGACAGTTTCAGTCGTACGCCATCACGTTATTGAGCGCACAGGGAGAGGCAGGTGACATAGGAGCCTATCAGCGCCAAGCCAAGGTCCGACAGAACCAGGTCCGGCGGGAAGAGGGCGGCTGAAAAGAGTTATCCACAGCGCCAGGCATGGCAACGGGTGTGGACAAGTTGCGCATGAGGAGGGCGGTATTATCGTCGGGGCATGCGAAAGACAACGCAGGGCGCTGTGGGGCTGGACAAAACAAGAGGGTGAGTCAGTCAGGATATTGCAAGGGGGGGGAGTATCGCGATGTGAGCAGCAGGTGCTGCGAGGATGCATCGGATATCAACTTGATGGTGCCCAGAAGAGGACTTGAACCTCCACGTCCATAAGGACACTAGCACCTGAAGCTAGCGCGTCTACCAATTCCGCCATCTGGGCATCAAGTTGTGTGCTGAAGTCTCAAGAGCTGAGTCTTGCAGCTGAACGAGCATGAGATCCTTGGTAGTGGATGCCATGTTCCCTGTTCGAGTGCGCATCGTGGTGCCCAGAAGAGGACTTGAACCTCCACGTCCATAAGGACACTAGCACCTGAAGCTAGCGCGTCTACCAATTCCGCCATCTGGGCGAAGCGCGATACAGGGGGCGTTCGTTGTGAGTCTGACGTCCGTGGTGCCCAGGAGAGGACTTGAACCTCCACGTCCATAAGGACACTAGCACCTGAAGCTAGCGCGTCTACCAATTCCGCCACCTGGGCAGACATCAGAACTCGTTTCGGCCCGTAGACCCGGATCAGCAGTCAAGTTATTGAAACTTAAATGCTTTACCCGCTTTCTGGTATCCATCTTAACGTGTGTCACGCCAACATGAAACCCGAAATTGGTGCCCAGAAGAGGACTTGAACCTCCACGTCCATACGGACACTAGCACCTGAAGCTAGCGCGTCTACCAATTCCGCCATCTGGGCAAGTGGTGCCGAATAATACGGATGTACTGCGGGAATGCAAGCTTTTTCTTTCATGCCTTGTTGAGCGGGCCGCAGAAAGCCTCTCTCGCTTCATGAGGATAGACAGAGACCAGAGAGAGGACAGACAGATGAAGCTCATCGATTGGCGAGCTTTCAGGCTTGAGAGTCTGGCCTCGGGCCGCCATTGAGAGCACTGAATGGCCCCTCCGCCGTGATGAGTGGCGGGGAATGGTTGGGTCGGCCCAAGGGTAGAGGCTATAATGCGCGGATGAGAGACAACCTGTCATTCCGTGCCGCGATCGCTGCCCGTCTCGAATTCATCGTCAAGGAATCCTGATTAATGACCCAATGGACGCTCAGCGACGACCCGCACGCGGAACGCGAAGCCCATAAGTACGACAAGCCCATCCCCAGCCGAGAGTTCTTGCTCGACAAGCTGGAAGAGTATGGCAAGCCCATTACCCACGAGAACATGAGCCGCATGCTCGGTTTCGAGGACGAGGAGCAGCAGGAAGCTGTGCGTCGTCGCCTCAATGCCATGGAGCGTGACGGTCAGGTGCTGCGCAATCGTCGCGGCGCCTATGCCCTGATCGACAAGCTGGACCTGATCCGTGGCCGCATCGTCGGTCACCGTGACGGCTTCGGCTTCCTGGCGCGCGAAGATGGCGTCAAGCCGGACCTCGCCGTACCGCCGCGCCAGATGCGTCGCGTCTTCCATGGCGATCAGGTGCTGGCGCGCATCAGCGGCCGTGACCGTCGTGGCCGTGACGAGATCACCATCGTCGAGGTCTTGGCGCGCAACACCCAGACCCTGGTCGGCATTTATCGTCAGTCCGAGCCGGACTTCGGTGTGCTGATTCCCGAGAACTCGCGCATCGCGCAGGAAGTCATCATCCCCAACCGCGTGGTCAATGGTGCCAAGGATGGCCAGGTGGTGTCCGTGCGCATCACTCAGCAGCCCGCTACACGCGTTCAGCCGGTGGGTGAAGTGGTCGAGGTGCTCGGTGAGCGCATGGACCCGGGCATGGAAATCGATATCGCGATCCGCTCCCACGATATCCCCAGTGAATTCCCGCCGGAAGTCGAAGACCAGATCTCGACCATCTCCGCCGAGGTGCTGGAAGAAGACAAGAAGGGGCGCATCGACCTGCGCGAGACACCGCTGGTCACCATCGATGGCGAAGACGCGAAGGACTTCGATGACGCCGTCTGTGCCTGGCAGGACGACAGCGGCAACTGGAAACTGCTGGTCGCCATCGCCGATGTCTCCCACTACGTGCGTGGCGGCAGTCCGCTGGATCAGGAAGCCTACGTGCGCGGCAACTCGGTGTATTTCCCGGGGCAGGTCGTGCCGATGCTGCCGGAACTGCTTTCCAATGGACTGTGCTCGCTCAATCCGCACGTCGACCGTCTGACCATGGTCTGCGAGCTGACCATCTCCGCCCGGGATGGTGAGATGCTCGATTATCGCTTCTTCGAGGCCGTGATCCGTTCCCATGCCCGCCTGACCTACAACAAGGTCGGTACCATGCTGGAAGATCCGGACAGCGAAGAGGGTCAGGCACTGTGCCAGCAGTACAGCGAGCTGTTGCCGTCACTGCACAACCTGCATGCCCTGTACGGCGTGCTGCGCAAGGCGCGTGACAAGCGCGGTGCCATCGACTTCGAGACCACCGAGACCCAGATCCTGTTCAACGATGAGCGCAAGATCGAGCAGATCGTGCCGCGTACCCGCAACGACGCCCACAAGCTGATCGAGGAATGCATGCTGGCGGCCAACGTCGCGACGGCGCGTTTCCTGGATGAGCACGATCTCCCGGCACTCTATCGTGTCCACAAGCAGCCGGCGCCGGAGCGCCTGAGCAATCTGCGCGCCTTCCTGGGCGAGCTGGGGCTGACGCTGGAAGGTGGTGACGAGCCGGCACCCAAGGACTTCCAGGCACTGCGTGCCTCGATCGCCGAGCGTCCGGACCTCGACATCATCCAGACCGTGATGCTGCGCAGCATGACCCAGGCGGTCTACTCGCCGCAGAACGAAGGTCACTTCGGTCTGGCCTACGATGCCTATGCGCACTTCACCTCGCCGATCCGTCGTTATCCGGATCTGCTGGTCCACCGTGCGATTCGCTCCGTCATCCGTGGCCCGCGCAAGACCGACACCGTGCTGCGCGCCGAAGATGCCGTGACCGAACGCCCGACCAAGTGGTGCCCGTACACCTTCGAGCAGATGCTCGAGCTGGGTGAGCACTGCTCGATGACCGAGCGCCGAGCCGATGAGGCGACGCGTGACGTCAACGACTGGCTCAAGTGCGAGTTCATGAAGGACAAGGTCGGCGAAGTGCTGGAAGGCACCGTCGCGGCGGTCACCCAGTTCGGCCTGTTCGTGCGCCTGGATGCCTACTACGTCGAGGGCCTGCTGCACATCTCCTCGCTGCCGTCCGACTACTATCACTACGAGGCTGAGAAGCACCGCCTCAAGGGTGAGCGTGCCGGCGTCAGCTATGGTCTCGGCGATGGCGTCACCGTCCAGGTGGCACGTGTCGACATGGATGAACGCAAGATCGACTTCATGCTCAGCGATCCGACACCGCGCCCCAAGCGCAAGCCGCGCAAGTCGCGCAGCAGCGAGCGAGAGGGTGGCAAGTCATCTGCGGCCAAGAGCAGCTCACCTTCCGGCAAGGAGTCCTCTTCCAAGGGGCGCCCCGGCAAGCGTGAACGCGAGCGTCTCAAGTCCCTGACTGAAGAAGTCAGCCAGGAAGGCAATGGCAACGCGACTGCGGCCGAAAAATCGGCAGGTGAGCGTCCGCCGCGCAAGCCGCGCGGTGAGCGCAATGACCGCTCAGGCCGTGGAGAGCGCAAGGCGTCTGCTGGCAATGAGCGTGAGTCTGCGCCTGAAGCGCCGGCAGCAGCGCGTCCGGCCGTGCCGAGTGGCCCGGAAGCCGCCGACAGTCCGTTCGCGCCGGTGGCACCGATGGGGGCTGCAGGCAAGGACGATCCGTCGCGCAAACGCGGTTCGCGCTCGCGCGGGCGTCGCGGTAACGGCCGTAGCTGATTTCGGCTCGGCTCCTCACGCGTCATTGCAATTGCATCAGCCCCGGCTCCGGTCGGGGCTGATGCGTTGGGCAGTTCAGGCTGCACGATTTCAAGGCTGTCGCGTCGGCGGCAGCTCAGTTTCCGTCAATGTGACAGGGCCCGTCGGGTCATCAGTCAGGAAGGCACAATGAGTCAGGACAAGGGGCGCAAGCCCGGCCGCGGCAAGCCCGCCGGCGAGCGTGCTAGCCACGCCAGAAGTGAGCATTCCCGAGGCGAGCGCAGTGGCGCTCAGCGCCATGAGCGAGGCGGGGCACGCAAGGGTGGCACTCGCGCCGCTGCGCCGAAGATTCCCGGTGGGCTGGAAGCCGTCTATGGCGTGCATGCCGTGGAAGCCTTGCTGGCACGAGATCGTGCGCCCAGCGAGCTATGGGTGCAGGCGGGCGAGGCCGAGCTGCGCCTGAGCGAGATCATCGAGCAGGCGCGTGCCGCCGGCTCGCGCGTCACCCTCAAGGGGCGCGAGGAGCTGGATGCACTGGCCGTCGGCGGTGGTGCCCATCAGGGGCTGGTCGCGCTGTGCGCGCCACTGGCCACCGAGAACGAGACCGGCCTCAAGCTGCGTCTCGATGGCTGGTCCCACGCAGAAGCTCCGCTGTTTCTGGTGCTGGACTCCGTCACGGATCCGCACAACCTCGGCGCCTGCCTGCGCAGTGCCGATGCTGCGGGCGCCCATGGCGTCATCGTACCCAAGGACAAGTCGGCTTCCCTGAACGCGACCGTGCGCAAGGTGGCCTGTGGGGCTGCGGAAGTGGTGCCGGTCTATCAGGTCACCAATCTGGCCCGCACGCTGGACGCCATGAAGGAGGCCGGTGTCTGGGTGCTGGGTACGGCGGGGGAAGCCGAATCCATGGCCTTCGAAGCCGACTTCACCGGCCCGGTCGCCATCGTGATGGGTGCCGAGGGCAAGGGCATGCGTCGCCTGACCCGCGAGCATTGCGACAGCCTGATCAAGCTGCCGATGGCGGGTAGCGTCTCCAGCCTCAATGTCTCGGTTGCCGCGGGCGTCTGTCTGTTCGAGGCCGTGCGTCAGCGCCGCGGCTGAGGCAATTGTCGGCAGGGGATAGGCAGGCAGGGCAGAGGCAAGAGAGAGGCAAGAGAAAGGCGGCCGGCGGAACGGGGCTGGCTGTCTTTCACGGGCCGCTTGCCAAGCCCTTGACTCCTCTCTACAATACTGCGGTTCTGTGAAGTGCAGTCTGCAGTGAATGCGCGGCATGGGGGCACCTGTCCTCGCCCGCGTGCGTCTTTCGTGGCCTTCGGGTCTGAATGGCACAACCGTAGTAATCACTCCACTCCTTGCTTCCCGGCCCGAGACGCGCCGTGGGGGCTGTCAAACCGAAAGGAGCCAAGCCATGCGTCACTACGAGATCGTGTTCATGGTCCACCCGGACCAGAGCGAACAGGTTCCGGCCATGATCGAGCGTTACACCTCCATCGTGACCGAAGCCGGCGGTACTGTGCATCGTCTGGAAGATTGGGGTCGCCGTCACCTGGCCTACCCGATCAACAAGATCCACAAGGCCCACTACGTGCTGATGAACGTCGAAACTACCGGTGAGGTGGTTGAAGAACTCGAAACCATCTTCCGTTTCAACGACGCCGTCATCCGTAACCTGGTTGTGCGTTCAAAGGAAGCGGTCATCGAGCCGTCTCCGATGATGAAGCCGGCTGAAGAGAAGCGTCCGCGTCGCGAAGACAAGCGTGACGAATCCGAAGCTCAAGACGCTAACTGATACCGCACCCCCAGGAGGTCATTGCAATGGCACGTTTTTTCCGTCGTCGCAAGTTCTGCCGCTTCACCGCTGAAGGCGTGAAGCAGATCGACTACAAGGACATCGAAGTCCTGAAGTCTTACATCACCGAGACCGGCAAGATCGTCCCGAGCCGTATCACTGGCACCAAGGCACGCTACCAGCGTCAGCTGGCGACTGCCATCAAGCGTGCTCGCTACCTGGCTCTGCTGCCGTACAGCGATAGCCACCAGTAAGGCGACACCATGATGCTGGCACTGGCACGCTGGGCCATGCGCGGCCCCCTGCAATGCATTGCGATTGCATTGCTGACGGGAATCGTGCCCTGGTTCTTCTGGTTCAGTGCCGCCATCAGTGCGCTGGTCACGCTTCGGCGTGGCCTTGCGCCTGCCGCACCCGTAGTCATCGCCGCCGCCGTTCCGGCCGGTTGGTGGTGGGTACAAGGCGATCCGGTGCCTTTGGCAACCGTATTGCTGGTCACCCTGATGGCAACCCTGTTGCGCGCTCGCGTGCGATGGGGGGAGGCGCTGATAGGCGCCAGCCTGACGGCGGCACTGATGGTGCAGTCCGGGATATTCCTGCCACCAGGCGGAGCCGGTCCACTGCTTGAGAGCATTCGCAAGAATGCCCCTGAGCTTGACGCACGCTTGAACGACTTTGCCGCTCAAGGTGTGCCGACTGAACAGCTCGCAGGGCTGGTCATCGGTAGTATTACCGGGTTGGTGGTCCTGCTGGCCGCCACGGGCTGTCTGGCCCTGGCGCGCAGTTGGCAGTCCGGGCTCTACAATCCGGGTGGGTTTCGCCGCGAATTCCATGCCTTTCGGCTGAGTTTGCCCGAAATCCTGATACTGGCAGCCTGCGGGATCATTGGCGTACTGCTCAATGTGCCTGCAGTGCTCCTGCTGATCTGGATACCGCTGCTGGTGGCGGGCATTGCCCTGGTACATGGTTACATCGGGTTAAAGGGGATGAGCGGGTTATGGCTCGTCGGTGTCTATTTCATGATGCTGACCACCTGGCCCACGATTCTGATTTTGCTGCTGTTGGCGCTTGTGGACGTCTTTGCGGATTTTCGCGCACGTCTCGCCGGCAGTCATCGATAAGAGGTTTACGAGATGCAAGTCATTCTGCTCGACAAGATTGGCAAGCTGGGTAACCTGGGTGACCAGGTTTCCGTCAAGGCTGGCTTCGGTCGCAACTACCTGCTGCCGTACGGCCTGGCAGTTCCGGCCACTGCTGAAAACCAGGCGGCTTTCGAAGCTCAGCGCGCTGAGCTGGAAGCACAGGTTGCAGAGCGCAAGGCCGAAGCTGAAGCGCGTGCCGCTCAGCTGAACGAAATCGAACTGTCCCTGGTCGCCAAGGCTGGCGATGAAGGCAAGCTGTTCGGTTCCATCGGTCCGCGTGATCTGGCCGAAGCTATCGCCCAGTCTGGCATCGACGTCGCCAAGAGCGAAGTCCGCATGCCGGAAGGCCCGCTGCGTAACACTGGCGAATACGACATCGTGCTGCAGCTGCACGCTGAAGTGACTGCCACTGTCCGTGTGGTCGTGGTCGGCGAGTAATCGCTGATCTGCAGTGGCTGGCCGGTGATCCGGCGTAGCGACTGCTGCGGTACCCAAGCCGCCTTTGCATCCTTGATGCGAAGGCGGTTTTTTCATGGGCGTGATTTGTCGTCGTCGAGGCGATGACGCACAAAATCCGGTAGAATGCCTGCCCCCGTCAGGAAGAGGCTTCGGCGTGGGCGCGACGGTTGGCAGGCTTGCGTCAATGCGTGAAACTAGAAGCCCCCGCGGGCATGTCAGTCATCAGCAGGAGTCAGTCAGGCATGAGCGAGATTCAGGATCGCGAGACGGCAGCGCTCAAGGTGCCGCCCAATTCGCTGGAGGCCGAGCAGTCGGTGCTTGGCGGCTTGATGCTGGACAACAGCGCCTGGGATACGGTCTCCGAGCGGCTGGTGGCCGACGACTTCTACCGTTATGAGCATCGTCTCATCTACAACGCCATGTCTCAGCTGGTCGGCGGCAGCCGCCCGCTGGATGTGGTGACGTTGTCCGAGCTGCTGGAAAGTCGTGACCAGCTCGAGTCGGTCGGCGGGCTGGCGACCCTGGCCGAGCTGGCGCGCAATACGCCCTCGGCCAGCAACATCAAGGCCTATGCTGACATCGTTCGCGAGCGCGCCACGCTGCGCAAGCTCATCCAGGCGGCCAACCAGATTGCCGAGAGCTCCTTCAGCCCGCAGGGGCGTGATGCCGATGAGCTGGTCAACGAGGCCGAGCGCCTGGTGTTCCAGATCAGCGAATCGCGGCCCAAGAGCGGTGGCCCCCAGGGCATGAGTCAGCTGCTGACCGGCGCGGTGGACCGCATCGATGAGCTGTTCAACCTCAAGGGCCAGATGACGGGCCTGTCGACCGGCTTCCGCGATCTCGATGACATGACCTCCGGCCTGCAGCCGTCGGATCTGGTGATCATTGCCGGGCGTCCCTCGATGGGCAAGACCACCTTTGCCATGAATCTGGTCGAGCATGCCGTGGTCTCCGGCGACAAGCCGGTCGCCGTCTTCTCGATGGAGATGCCCGCCGAGTCGCTGATGTTGCGCATGATCTCCTCATTGGGCCGCATTGATCAGACCAAGGTGCGTACTGGCCAGCTGGAAGACGAGGATTGGCCGCGTCTGACTTCGGCGGTCAACCTGCTCAAGGACAAGCAGCTGTTCGTCGATGACACCGCGGCGCTGTCGCCCAACGAGATGCGCTCGCGCTGTCGACGCATGGCGCGTGAACACGGCGGCATCGGTCTGATCATGATCGATTACCTTCAGCTGATGCAGGTGCCGGGGCTTTCCGAGAACCGGACCGCGGAGATCTCCGAGATCTCGCGCTCGCTGAAGGGCCTGGCCAAGGAATTCGACTGCCCGGTGGTGGCGCTCTCGCAGCTGAACCGCTCGCTTGAGCAGCGCCCCAACAAGCGCCCGGTGATGTCGGATCTGCGTGAATCCGGCGCCATCGAGCAGGATGCCGATGTCATCGCCTTCGTCTACCGTGATGAGGTCTACAACAAGGACAACCCCGACAACAAGGGACTGGCCGAGTTGATCATCGGCAAGCAGCGTAACGGCCCCATCGGTACCGTTCACATGGCCTTCATCGGCAAGTACACCCGTTTCGAGGACCTGGCGCCCGACAGTTATGGCCAGGCCTTCGCTGAATAACGTGATGCGTACGCGCGTCAATCATGTACCCGGGCGGCGGCATCGCCGTTGCCTCGCAAGACCCGCACTGACGGGGAGGAGATAGCATGGCAGGTGGATTTGGGCGCGGACGCGCACGTACCCCCAAGCTGCAAGGCCGCGGCACGCTGGAGAGTCTGGAGCGTGAAGGACCCTTCAAGGAATGGCTGGGCATGCCGGACCTCTACCGCTTCACGCTGGTCGTGGAAGGTGAGAGCTACAGCTACCAGACCGAAGACAGCGAAGTGCCGGTAGAGGCTGGCGATATGGTCGTCTTCCGTTACAAGGAGACCAAGGCGGGCAAGTGGATCGACCGCAACTCCCTCGGCAAGGCCATCGACCCCAACTCGCTGTAGGCGTCACTCCAGTGCATGAGGACCACGCCATGCCGGCTGCCAGGCCGGCATGGCGTGATCCTGTGTTCATCGAGATGGTCGGTACGTCGAGATGGTCGGTATAACGTCCCCCGGGCAGGATGCCGATCTGGGCTGTGGCATTTCCTCTGCCGGATGAGGCGCCTCATGCGCCGCGTGCAATCTTTGTCATCCCTTTGTCATGTCAGCATGTTCAGATTCTGACATGCTCCCTTCCCCGCCCCTGCAAGCCGCCCATGGCCAGCCTGTCGTCGAATCCTGTTATGCACTGGAGGCGTTGCTGCGTCAGCGCCAGGTGAGCATGCATTTCCAGCCCATCGTGTCGTCCAACGGGCGTGAGGTGTTCGCCTATGAGGCGCTGGCGCGCGGGAATGCCGCGGGGCCACTGGCCTCACCACTGGCGATGTTCTCGGCGGCGCGCGAACACGGCCGGCTGGTGGAACTCGACAGCCTGTGTCGCGAGCGTGCGCTCGAGCAATGGTCGACGCTGGGCCTGACGGAGCGGCTGTTCATCAACGTGTCTCCCGATGTGCTGCTGGATGGCACCCACTCGCCCGGCCTGACGCGACGCCTGCTGCGGCGCTTCGGCCTGCGTCCGCACCAGGTGGTGATCGAGCTGACCGAGCAGACGCCCGGGCTGGATTCGGCGCTGATGCGGGAAGCCGTCAGTCATTATCAATCGATGGGCTTCGCCATCGCGCTGGATGATCTCGGCGAGGGCTATGCCAGCCTCAAGCTGTGGTCGTCGGTGCAGCCGGACTTCGTCAAGATCGACCGTCACTTCATCAGTGGTATCCATGCCGACCCGCTCAAGCGGCGCTTCGTGCGCTCGATCATCGATATCGCCCACGGTAGTGGCAGTCAGGTGATCGCCGAGGGCGTCGAGCGTGAGGCGGAAATGGAGTGCGTGCGACAGCTGGGGGCCGACTACCTGCAAGGCTGGTTGTTCGCGCCGGCCGAGGCCGACCCAATCGGCCAGCGCGCCGCGCTCGACCGGCATCTGCGCCGACTGAGTCGCAGGCTGCATCACCGCCCGCCGCCTGGCCGCAGCATCGGCAGCCTGGCGCGCGCCGTGACGCCGGTGCAGCAGGATGTCACCGTCAATGAGGTCGCCCAGCGACTACATGCCGAGCAGGAGGTGATGTCACTGGCCGTGGTGGACGAACAGCAGCGACCAGTGGGCATGATCATCCGCCATCGCCTGCTGGGGCTGCTGAGCCAGCGCTTCGGACCGGAACTGTATGCACGACGCTTGATCCACGAGGTCATGCAGAGCAGTCCGCTGCGCGTCGAGGCGGATGAGACGCTGGAGCGCGTCTCGGCCAAGGTGACCGGCCGCGAAGGCAGTGATCGGGATGAGGACTTCATCATCACGCGCGGCGGGCGCTATCAGGGACTGGGGCGCACCCTGGACTTGCTGCGCATCATCACGGAGCTGCAGGTCGCGAGTGCCGAGGAGGCCAATCCATTGACGCGCCTGCCGGGCAACGGGCCGATTGAGCGCCAGTTGCTCGAGTGCGTGGCTGGCGAGGGCGCGGGCTTGGGTGAGGGGTTGGGCGAGGACTTGCGAGAGAACAGTAGCGCGCGCAGTGCCGAGTGGGCGGCGATCTATCTGGATCTCGACAACTTCAAGCCCTTCAATGACCGCTTCGGCCACGCGCAGGGCGACCGCATGCTGCTGGCGCTGGCGACGGTATTGCGCGATGCGCTGCAGGAGGGTGACTTTCTCGGCCATGTCGGCGGCGATGATTTCGTGATGACGCTGTGCATGGCCGAACCGCACCGGGCACTGCGCCTGACAGCGCTCGAGCAACGTCTAGCTGGCCTGCAATCGGCATTCCAGCATGCGGTCTCCAGCCTGTATCCGGCCGATGTACTGGCAGCGGGAGGCTTTCAGGGCCACGACCGCTTCGGCACCACGCGCTTCTTTCCGCTGACGCGACTGTCACTGGTGGCGCTGCATGATCTTGCCGGGTGCGAGATGACCCACATCGCCGCGCGCTGGAGCGAGCTCAAGAGCGAAGCCAAGACGCGAGACTCCGGGCGTGTCATCGAGGCATGTACCTCACCAGTGCAGTGATCTCCGCCTGCGAGTCACTCAATCGTCATCCGCCTGCCCCATGACTGTCATCGCTGGCCATCAGTCTGGCGTGAAGCCTTGAAGTACATCCTGAAACGTCGGGCTGCTGGGGTTAGGATTCGCCCAGCACCTGTTTTCACGGGCTATCCTTGTACCACGTCGTCGTCTTGCGGCCTTGCCATGCGCAGCCCCCTGGGTGCGCAGGAGTCTTTACATGTCCAGAACCACCAGCATCTTTACGCCGTCCGCCATCTTTACCAGCAATCTGCAGGCGCTGATGGCCGAATACCCTGCACTGGAGGCGCGCGTGATCAGTCATGCCGCCAGTCGTTTCTATCAGGTTCAGCTGGTGCTCGAAGCCGCCGGCGAGGAAGGGGAGGAGCGCAGTGAGCTGCTGATGAAGCGCGGCAAGCCGATGCTGTTCCGCTCGTTGGAGGATGTCTACAGCGAGCTCAAGCGGGGCGGGATGTCACGGGCGTGGCTGGTCTCGCAGGTCGCCAATGACGAGATGATCGGACGCCCGCCGCAGTACCATCAACCCTTGAGCTCGCGTATCCCGCTGAGCTTCTGAGCCCGCGCCTGGTGGCTCAGGTGTGCTTTTGAGGCACCCAGCGGCCAATGCGCTCGCGATGGCGGGCGAAGAAGCGGTAACTCAAGTCCATCAGCGGGCGCAGGCCCGGCAGCAGCGACAGGCGCACCAGGCGCCGATAGCCGAGTACTGCATAGAGTGCTCGGCTGGCATCCATGCCGACATACCATTCCCCGCGTGCGTCCTGCACGTGCAGACGTCCCATCATCGTCTCGAAGCTCAAGTCCAGCGCCTGAGGCGAGAAATCTGGTGCACGGATATCCACCGTTATGACTCGCTCCCGCCTCGGATGCCTGGCCAGCCAGGCGACCTCGCGCTGGCACAGGGGACACTTGCCATCGTGATAGAGCGTGACCGGTGCGCTGGCTTGCCAGATGCGGCTCATGAGGATTCCTTGTCGGTGATGAGACTGGAAGGCGCGGCGTAGTAACCGGCGCGATGGGCATCACTGCCATAGTCCGCGGCGCTGTCGAGGCGAGCCAGGAAGGCGTCGGCCTGTTGCAGCAGAGCTTCGCGCTTGTCGTCCTTCATGCGTCGCCAGCTGCCGTAGACCAGTGACATGCGCGGATTGCGCGACAATGCTTCGCGATGGCGCTCGATGAAGTGCCAGTAGAGGCTGTTGAACGGGCAGGCATGCGTGCCGGTGACCTGCTTCGGCGAGTACTGGCACCTGTCGCAGTGATTGGACATGCGGTCGATGTACTTGCCAGAGGCGCAATAAGGCTTGGAGCCCATCAGGCCGCCATCGGCATGCAGCACCATGCCCAGCGTATTGGGCAGCTCGACCCACTCACAGGCGTCCACATAGACCGCCAGATACCAGTCGCATAGCGCCTCGGGCTTCACGCCGCACAGCAGCGCGAAGTTGCCCGTGACCATCAGGCGACGAATATGGTGGGCGTAGGCATGCTCGCGGGTGCTGGCGATGGCCTGATCCAGACAGCGCATGCCGCTGTCTCCCGTCCAGAAGAATTCCGGCAGGTTGCGGCTGGCTTCCAGCCGGTTCTCGCGCTTGTAGCCGGGCATGCGTGTCCAGTAGATGCCGCGAACATATTCGCGCCAGCCGAGTATCTGGCGAATGAACCCTTCCGCCGAATTGATCGGTACATCGCCGCGCCGCCAGGCAGCGTCCACGGCGTTGCAGACCTCCTGCGGGCTCAAGAGCCCGATATTGAGCGCGGCGGACAGACGTGAATGGAACAGGAAGGGGTCGCTGTCCTCGATGGCATCCTGATAGCGGCCGAAGTCTGCCAGGCAGTGATCGAGAAAATGCGTGAGGTCAGAGCGAGCCTGGGTGCGAGTGACGGCCCAGTTGAAGTTCTCGAGGCTGCCGAAGTGGCGATCCTTGCCACTGGCCTGTTCCCCGAAGCGCGCCGCGACCAGCGCCAGCACCTCGCGAGTGGTCGCATCTTCGTGATGGGCATGCACCGGTGGTGGCGGGGCATGGAAGTCGTCTGGAATCGGTTCGCGGTTGTCGTGGTCGTGATTGAACTTGCCGCCGGCGGGTTCGTTGCCTTCCATCAGCAGGTCGGTGTCACGGCGTTGTTCGCGATAGAAGTATTCCATGCGCAGTTGCTTGCGGCCCTCGGCCCAGCCGGCGAATGCTGCCGGCGTGGTGAAGAAGCGCGTGTCCTCGAGGACTTCCCAGCGCACGCTGCCGGCTTCGCGTCGCGCCATGAAGTCGTCCAGCAGACGCCACTCGCCGGGGCGGGTCACCAGCACGCCATCACACTGATACAGGGCGGCCAGACGCTCTGCCTCGCTGGTTAGACGTTGGAGGTTGTCCGGGTCCTCCAGTCGGCTTTCATGTACCTGCCAGCCACATTCCCTGAGTTCCTGGGCATGATGGCGCATCGCGGCCAGCATCATCGCGATCTTGTGCGGGTGGTGCGGTACGTAGCGGCCTTCCTCCTCGACCTCGCAGAAGGCGATCACGCTGTCGGCTGGCGCCTGCTTGAGGCTTGCCAGGTCATGGCTGAGCTGGTCGCCGAGAACCAGCACCAGTGGCCGCGCAAAGTCATGACGCGTCGCCAGACGCAGAATAGCGGGGGTGGGATCGGGCACGAGGCCTCCGGAGGGGTTATGACAATAATTGTCTTAAAGCTATACAAATCGTGATGATAGTATAACTTCATCCCTCACGCACAGGGCGAGCTGGTAATATGGCTGCGCTGTCGGTGAAGTTTGCTGCGTTGTCGGTGACAGTGGATACGCTGCCGCTTTACCTCTCTTCTTGCCCCTAGTCAGGAGTCCATCATCCATGAGTACCCCGCGTTTTGGCGTCATGCTGGTCAATCTCGGCACCCCCGATGCCCCGACCCCCAAGGCGGTGCGCCGTTATCTCGCGGAGTTTCTCGGTGATGTGCGCGTGATCGACCTGCCGCGTCTGCTCTGGCTGCCGATTCTGCATGGCCTGGTGTTGACGACGCGTCCCAAGAAGGTGGCCGAGGCCTACGCCTCGGTGTGGACGGAAGACGGCTCGCCATTGATGGCGATCGGCAAGCGTCAGCGCGCCGCGCTGGAAGCACGCCTGGCCGAGTCACTGGGCGAGGACATTCCCGTCGAGCTGGCGATGACCTACGGCAAGCCGACCATGGAAGAGGTGGGGCGCAAGCTCGCCAGCCGCGGTGCCGACCGCATGCTGATCCTGCCGCTCTATCCGCAGTTCTCGCGCACGACCACCGCCGCGGTCTTCGATCGCCTGGCGCGTGCGCTCAAGCCGTGCCCGCATCTGCCGGAGCTGCGTTTCGTGCGCGACTATCACGATCATCCAGATTACATCGCGGCGCTGGCCACCAGCGTGCGGGAGCATTGGGAGAAGGAAGGTCGGCGCGGCAAGCGCCTGCTGATGAGCTATCACGGCATTCCCAAGCGCTATGCCACCGCAGGTGACCCCTACCCGACGCAATGCGAGCGAACCAGCCAGTTGCTGGCCGAGGCGCTGGGGCTTGGTGACGATGAATGGGCGATGACCTATCAGTCACGTTTCGGCAAGGCCGAGTGGCTCAAACCGTACACCGATGAAACGCTCAAGGCGTGGGGCGGTGAAGGGCTGGAAAGCGTCGATGTCATCTCGCCGGCCTTCGCGGCTGACTGTCTCGAGACGCTGGAAGAGCTGGAGGAAGAGAACCGCGGCTACTTCACCGAATCCGGTGGTGGCGACTTCCGCTACATTCCGGCGCTCAATGATCGCAGTGATCATATCGATCTGCTCGAGGCGCTGTGTCGTCAGCATACCCAGGGCTGGTAACCAGCAGGCCCGTCAGACTTCTTCCATAGCCTGAGAAATGAAAACGCCCCACCAGTCATCACTGGTGGGGCGTTTTCATGTTGCTTGTCTGTTGTTCGTGAATCCGCTCCTGCGAATCAGCGCTCGCGGCTCAGAGTCAGGAGGGTGAGAGCCTGTCTGGCGAGAGCCGAGAGCCGAGAGCCGAGAGCCGAGAGCCGAGAGCCGAGAGCCGAGAGCCGAGAGCCGATCACGGCAGGCGGGATTCGCTGGCCTCGGCGTTGACCTCGTCCGGCTCCTCGGCGACTTCAAGTTGCTCCGGCACGTTGCGTGTTCGCTTGTCCGCCACCAGCTTCTGGTGCAGCGCCGCCTTGGATAGCAGATGAGCAGTCACGGGGGCGGTGATGAACAGGAAGATGGACACCAGCATTTCCTGGAAGCTGAAGTGGCCGGTGGTGGCGCGGAAATAGATCATCGACGCCATCAGCACGCAGCCGACCCCCAGCGTGGTGGTCTTGCTGGGGCCGTGCAGGCGCATGTAGAAGTCCTTCAGGTGCGTCAGTCCCAGGGAGCCGATCAAGGCAAACAGGCCGCCGGCAACCAGGAAGAAGGCGATCACGCCTTCGAGTACAGGATAGAACCAGGTGGGCATGGGGAATCTCCGCTCAGGTCATTCGATGATGTCGCCGCGCAGCAGGTACTTGCAGACTGCCACGGTGCTGACGAAACCGAGCATGGCGATCAACAGCGCCGCCTCGAAGTAGGACTTGCTGTTGAGCTGGATGCCGAACAGCACGATAAGGGCGATAGAGTTCACGTACATGGTGTCCACCGCCAGAATGCGGTCCGGCAGGTCCGGCCCGATGGCGAGCCGGAAGACGTTGAGCACCAGCGAGGCGGCGAACAGCGCGATGCTGATCCACAGGGCGATGTCTAGCATTCGAAGATCTCCTTGAGCGGACGCTCGTAGCGCTGGCGGATCTCGTCGATCAACTCCTGCTCATCCTCGACATCCAGTGCGTGGATGATCAGATGGCGACCGTCCAGCGTCAGATAGGCCGAGACCGTGCCCGGCGTCAGCGTGATGGTGCTCGACAGCACGGTGATCGGGAACTTCTCCTCAAGCTCCAGCGGATAGCGCACGAAGGCCGGACGGAACTTGGCGCGCGGATTGAGGATCAGGTAGGACACCTGCAGGTTGGCGATGATGATGTCCATGATCACGCGCAGGAAATAGCTGATCAGCCGCCAGGGCTTCTGGAGGTCGGGCTGCGGCTCCCAGAAGCGGTAGGTCAGGATGGGAATCGCGATGGCCAGCACTGCCCCGAGCAGAATCTGACCGGGCGCGACGCTGTTCTGCAGCATCAGCCAGACGATCAGCAGCAGCACCGACAGCATCGGCGTGGGCAAGAGACGGGAACGAGGCTTGATCATGAGACATCTCCCTTCAACGGCGGTGCGGTTTCGGGTGCCGCGTCCTTGCCGAGCAAGGATTCAAGATAGGGGGCCGGGTTGGACAGCTGCTCGGCGGAGGCCTTGGTCCAGTTCGCCAGCGGCCCCGCGAAGATGACCAGCATCAGCGCGGCCGAGATCAGCCCGCCAGTGGCGATACCACGCGCCGCGCCGACCCGCTCGCCGCTGGGTTCGGCCTTGCTGGTGCGCCAGAACACGCTGGAGCCAGCGCGTGAGCAGGCGACCAGCGAGCACAGACCGGCCAGCAGCAGCAGCGGCCACAGCCAGATCTGTTGCTCCGGCGTCGCCGAGGCGAGAATCAGCGCCTTGCCGATGGCGCCCGAGAACGGCGGCAGCCCGACGGCGGCTGCGGTGCCGATCAGGAAGAGGCCGCCCAGCAGGCCTGCCTGCAGTAGCGGCCGCGAGCGCACGATGCGTGCCCCGGCCTTGCCGCGCTGAGCGGCGACCACGTCGACCAGCAGGAAGAGCCCGCCGGTGACCAGCGTCGAGTGGATCAGGTAGAACAGCAGCGCGCTGTCTGCCTCGATCGTGTTCATGCCCAGCGCCGTCAGCAGCGTGCCCACCGACACCATCACCAGATAGGCCACCAGGGTGCGCAGATCACGCGCCGAGAGCACGCCCAGCATCGCCACCACCAGGGTGGCGAGGCCCGCCCACCACAGCCAGTCACGACCGAGGTCCGCTAGTGGGCCAGCATTGTCGGTGAAGATCAGCGAGTAGACGCGCAGGATGGAGTAGATGCCGACCTTGGTCATGATCGCGAACAGCGCCGCCACCGGTGCCGAGGCGGCGGAGTAGGCACGCGGCAACCAGAAGTACAGCGGCAGCATTGCCGCCTTGAGGCCGAACACCACCAGCAACAGCAGGCCACCGGCTTCCATCAGACCGGCCCGGCCCGGGTCCAGCGTGGTGACGATGACTGCCATGTCGGCCATGTTCAGGGTGCCGGTCACGCCGTACAGGATACCCAGCGCGATCAGGAAGAACGCCGAGCCCATCAGGTTCAGTACCACATAGTGCAGTGCCGACAGCGTGCGTGCCTTGCTGCCGCCATGCAGCAGCAGGGCGTAGGAGGCGATCAACAGCACCTCGAAGAACACGAACAGGTTGAACAGGTCGCCGGTCAGGAAGGCGCCGTTGATGCCCATCAGCTGCAGCAGGAACAGACCATGGAAATTGGAGCCGGTCTCATCGATGCCTGCCGTGGCGTACAGACAGGCCAGCAGTCCCAGCAGCGAGCTGAGCAGCACCATGGTCGCCGACAGGCGGTCCAGCACCAGCACGATCCCGAACGGCGGCTGCCAGTCGCCCAGCGCGTAGTAGCGGATGGCGCCATCACCGGCCTGCACCACCAGCGCGATGGCGATGGCCACCATCATTGCCTGGGCCACCAGGCTGACCGTGCGGCGCAGGGTCGGTGAGGTGGCACGACTGAGCAGCAGGCCCGCCCCCACCAGCAGCGGCAGGACAATCGGAAGGACAATCAGGTGTTGCAGCATCACTTGGTGTCCTCTTTCTCTTTCGAATCATCCAGGCGATTGCCGTTGACATGGTCACTGCCCAGATCGCCGCGCGCGCGCATCGCCAGAATGACCACGAAGGCCGTCATGGCGAAGCCGATCACGATGGCGGTCAGCACCAGCGCCTGGGGCAGGGGGTCTGCCGTGGGCGAGCCTGAGCCAACCACGGCGGGAGTGCCATGCATGGCCAGGCCGCCCATGGAGAACAGGAACAGGTTGACGGCGTAGGACAGCAGCGTCAGACCGACCACGACGGGGAAGGTGCGGCCGCGCAGGGTGAGGTAGACACCGCAGGCGGCCAGCAGACCGGTGGTAGTGGCGTAGAGGGCTTCCATCACATCTTCTCCTTGGTCGGGCGATGCGGAGTCGTCAGCTTGCCCAGATTGGCGAGAATCATCAGGGTCGCGCCGACTACGGTCAGGTAGACGCCGAGGTCGAACAGCAGCGCGGTGGCCAGCTCGATTTCCCCGATCACGGGCAGGGTGAAGTGGCCGAAGGAGGATGTCAGGAACGGATAGCCGAACACCCAGCTGCCGGCACCGGTCAGGCCGGCGATCAACACCCCGGCCGCCGCGACGGGCTGATAGGGGAAGCGCAGCCAGCGCTGCGTCCAGTCCACGCCACGCGCGATGTAGAGCAGGATGATGGCGACTGCCGTCACCAGACCGGCGATGAAGCCGCCGCCCGGCGCGTTGTGGCCACGCAGGAAGATGTAGACCGAGACCAGCAGTGCCAGCGGCAGCAGCGTCTGGGAGACGGTGGCCAGGATCATCGGATGGCGATCCGGCGACCAGCCACGGCCATCCAGGTCACTGGACGGCATGAACAGGCGCAGGCGGTTGAGCAGCTTGAAGATCGCCAGACCCGCAATACCGAGAACGGTGATTTCACCCAGCGTATCGAAGCCACGGAAGTCGACCAGAATCACGTTGACCACGTTATGGCCACCGCCACCGGAGACCGCATTGGCCATGAAGAAGTCGGAGATCGACTCCACCGGGCGGGTCAGGATGGCGAAGTTGAGGCTTGCCACCACCACGCCGAAGGCACTCGCCAGCAGCACGTCGCGCATGATGCGGCGTGCACTGGATTCCTTTGGCGTGCGCTGGGGCAGGAAGAACAGCGCCAGCATCAGCAGGATCATCGTCACCACCTCGACCGCCAGCTGAGTCAGTGCCAGGTCCGGCGCGGCGAAGCGCGCGAAGGCCAGCGAGGTCATCAGGCCGACCACGGACAGCATCAGCAACGAGATCAGCCGCTTGCGGTGGGTGATCGCGGTGCCGAGACCGGCCAGGCCGGTGATGATGGCGCCGGTCAGCAGCATGCCATCGAAGGGTTGTTGCTCAAGCTCCCCGCTCAGTTGCGGCACGGCCAGCAAGCCGATGCCGACGAACAGCAGCGCGGTCAGCAGCAGCCACAGCATGTAGCGCTGCAGCGAGCCATTCTCGAAGCTGTCCATGCTGCGCTCGGAAAGCTTGACGAGGCGTTGCACGTTGGCCTCGAACACCAGCAGGGCGTTGCGCGCGCGGAACTGACGCTGGAAGGAATAGAGATGGTGGCGCAGGGCATAGACGGCGACGCCGCCCGCCAGCGCGATGGCACTCATCAGCAGCGGCAGATTGAAGCCGTGCCAGATGGCGAGACTGAAGTCCGGTACCGGTCCGGCCAGCACGCTGGCGGAGGCACTGACCAGCAGATCCTTGATCACCAGCGACGGCAGGATACCGACCAGCAGACAGATCAGCACCAGCACCTCGATGGGCAGCTTCATGTAGCGCGGCGGCTCATGTGGGGTCTTGGGCAGATCCTTCGGCTCGCCATTGAAGAAGACGTCGTGGATGAAGCGCAGCGAGTAGGCCACCGACAGGATGCCGCCGAGGGTCGCCAGCGCCGGAATCAGCCACGACAGGCCGCCCAGCAGCTGGGCATCGAGGCTCTCGGCGAAGAACATCTCCTTGGACAAAAAGCCGTTGAGCAGCGGCACACCGGCCATCGAGGCCGAGGCGACCATCGCCAGCACCGTGGTATGCGGCATGTAGCGATACAGACCGTTGAGCTTGCGGATGTCACGCGTGCCGCACTCGTGATCGACGATGCCGGCAGCCATGAACAGCGAAGCCTTGAAGGTGGCGTGGTTGATGATGTGCAGCAGGCCCGCGACGGCGGCCATCTGGCTGTTGAAGCCGAACAGCAACGTGATCAGGCCCAGGTGACTGATGGTCGAGAAGGCCAGTACGCCCTTGAGGTCCTGCTTCATCAGCGCGAACCAGGCGCCATACAGCAGGGTGGCCAGGCCGGTCAGGCTGACGATGTAGAACCACAGGTCTGTCCCTGCGAGCACCGGGTGCATGCGCGCCAGCAGGAAGACACCGGCCTTGACCATGGTGGCGGAGTGCAGGAAGGCGGACACCGGCGTCGGTGCCGACATCGCATGGGGCAGCCAGAACTGGAACGGGAACTGGGCCGACTTGGTGAAGGCGCCCAGCAGCACCAGCACCAGCGCGACCGGATAGAGCTCGTGGGAGCGAATCTGGTCCGCCGCGGCCAGCACGTCATCGAACTGGTAGCTGCCGACGATATGCCCGATGACCAGGATACCGGCCAGCAGTGCCAGGCCCCCGGCGCCGGTGACGGTCAGGGCCATGCGGGCGCCCTTGCGCGCCTCGCTCAGCTGGTACCAGTAACCGATCAGCAGGAAGGAGCTCAGGCTGGTCAGCTCCCAGAACACCCACATCAGCAGCAGGTTGTCTGCCATCACGATGCCGAGCATCGCGGTCATGAACAGCATCAGGAAGCTGTAGAGGCGTGCCAGCGAATCCTCGCCCGACAGGTAATAGCGGGAATAGAGAATGATCAGCAGGCCAATGCCGAGAATCAGCAGCACGAACAGCCCCGACAGGCCATCGAAGCGCAGCGACAGGTGGAGTCCCAGCTCCGCGATCCAGGGCAGATGGAACTGGGGCACCATGCCCGAGAAGACGTCCCCAAGGTGGAAGACGGCGATACCGAGTGCCAGGGCAGGTGCCACCGCGGTCAGCCAGGCAAGGCGTGCACGGGGCAGGTTTCTGGCCATCAAGGGCACCAGGGCACCGAGTAACGGCAATAGCACGATCAACAGCAGGGTCATGGAAGACTCGCTCCAGTCGTTGTTGTAGTACGTAGTCCGTCATTCGTGGGCAGCGCAGACACAGGCTCAGGGCCGGACTGCCAGCTTCGAGATCGGGAGGCGGAGTTTCGGCCACTGGGTGCCGACAGAATAGGCGAGCGCACTGCAGGTTGCCGCGATGAAGTGCCGGACACACGAGACTCTGTCAGGCAGGCGTTCTCGTGGGGCCATGCGAGACACGACATGCGTCACGCGGCAATAAGGGGTGGCAGTGGCTGGCTCAGGCTGCACGGAGGATCTGGCGCGGGTTCAGCGCGTCAATCGCTTCGGGCATGACGTTACCGTCGCAAGGGGCGGATCCGTCAGGAAGGGGAGTCGCACGGCACGGGGTGCCAGCATCCAGGATGGGATGAGGTCCGCAGCGCGTCCCCGACTGCCCGCAACGGACAGACGGCGAATATGCCGGGTTGGTGCGGTCATGTCATGTCTTGCGAGCATGGCCGTATTCCTCCTGAAGCCCCTGGATGACAAGTGTGTGTTCGAGTGGAGACACTTGCGCGATCTTGTTGAAAACATTGATGGAACATGACCTAACCTCTCGAATGTATCACGCACTTGCACCCCTCGCCAGCGCATGCCCGACCCGCCGGAACGCGACATGTACCCTGTGAAGCGTTGTACAATATGTCGATTTTCTTGTACAAATATTGCACGCCATATGTTCCACGGAGTCATCATGCACGAGGTCGCCAGCATGAATACGGGCAACGCACCGGAAACCTCTCTGGTGTGGTTGCGTCACGACCTGCGGCTGGAAGACAACCCACTCTTCGCGCTGCCCCTGTCACGTCGCCCGTATCAGATGCTGGTGATGTATGTCTTCGACCGTCGCTGGCTGACACCGAGCGACGGCTTGCCACGCTTGGGGCCAGCGCGTCTTCGTCTGCTGTGGCAGAGCCTGATGAACCTGCGTGGCATGCTGCTGCGCCGCGGCAGTGACCTGCTGGTGCGCGTCGGGGACCCCGTCGAGGAAGTGCTGACGCAGGTCGCCCAGCATGATGTCCAGTGTCTGGAGGTCAGCCTCGCCGCCGCGCCGGAAGACAGCCGCGCCCTTCAGGAGCTCTCACGGCGTCTACCGGCCTCGACTCGGCTCCACTGTCACCCCCCTGACCAGATAGCCTTCGACAGCCAGCTGCTGGATGGCCCAGTGCTTGATCGCCAGCTGCCGGGCAGACTCCCCCGCGAAGAGACGGCTCGCCTGCGCATGGCGCATGAAGCGTCCCGCGTTGTCGACGAGCGTGCGGCTCCTTCCAGTGATCTCACTCTGCGTGACACGGTCTCTGCTGATACAGGCGCATCAGGTGATCTTGACGCCCTGGCGACCTGCGCCGCGCTTGCCTCGCAGGTGCTGCACGCCAGTGGTGGCGTTGATTCTGGCGTGGCCGACCTGATGCTGCCGCCTTCCGCTGTGCTCACGCCGGTACCCGGTGCCTTGCAGGCCCGCCTTCAGCGCGAGGCTCTGTCTCAGCGCGAGGCTTTGCCGACGGGGCTGAACGATGAGCAGTGGCGCGCGCTGTGCGAGGCGCAGTCACCCTTGCAGGGGCTGCCCTATTCCCTGCCGCCGTGGCCCGATTCTGCCTCGCGTGGCCTCCCGCCGCTGGATGCCATCTGTGGCTCGGCGCAAGCCTGGCAGCCTGCGACTGCCAGGCTTGCGGAGCTGCAGGGCGGCGAGGAACCCGCCCGCGCATACCTGTCGACCTTGCTGTGGGGCAAGGCCTGGGCGAAGGGAGATGCCGGCAACGGCGATGAGGACTCGATAGAAGGGGCGTCCTATCAGCGATCGCACTCTGTCGATGGCGAAGGCGCTGGTGTGCCGACGGGACTGACACCCCAGCGGGAGGCGGGGAAGACGCTGGACGATATGCAATTGATGGCGCGCCCGGCGGATGCATGGCCATTGGCAGCATGGCTGGCGCTGGGTTGCATCAGTCCGCGCCGCATCCTGCAGGTGCTGGATGCCCGCCGCCGTGAGGCGGGTGATGAGGCGATCAATCGGCAGCTGCTGGCCATCGTGCTGCAGCGTGAATGCTGGCAGCGCATGCTGCGTGACAAGAATGAGGAGGCTCGCGCGGCCTGGTATGGCGCCGCGTTGCGGGAAGGCGCCGCAAATGACGTCGCCTTTGCGCGCTGGAGCGAAGGGCGAACCGGCGATGCCCGGGCCGACAAGGCCATGCAGGTGCTGGTACGCGAAGGCTGGTTGCCGTGGTCAGAGCGCAAGTATCTGGCCGGCGTCTGGCTGGACGGCGGCGGCGACTGGCGGTTGGGTGCGCGCTGGTTCGAGCGTTGTCTGCTCGATTACGACGCCGCCACCCATTGGGGAGAATGGCGGCATCTGGCGGGCTTCGATGTGTAAGGAGGTGTCGATATCGCGCGAGTCGTGCGAGCAGAGCCAGGCCCGGGCGGATCTTCTTTACAACCTGTCGCTCTTCAGCCCAGGCGCGCCAATAGCGCCGTCACGGCTGTCTCGACGCGCAGGATGCGCTCACCCAGATGTACCCCTTCAAAGCCTGCCGCCATGAATTTCTCGACCTCATAGTCCACGAAGCCGCCTTCCGGGCCGATGGCCAGAACCACCGGCTCGCCTACGGCGCGTGGGCACTCATCCGGCATGCCCGGATGGGCGATGATGCCACGCGGAGTCGTGCCTGATGATGGCATCATCAGTGCCGGCAGGCGGTCTTCCACGAAGGGTTTGAACCGTTTCTCGTGGGTCACCGTCGGCATGATGGTGTCACGCGCCTGCTCCAGTCCCAGCACCAGATGCTGGCGAATCTTGTCTTCCTTGAGCTCCGGCGATTGCCAATAACTCTTCTCGACCCGCCGCGTATGCAGCAGGGTGATGTGCTTCACGCCCAATGCCGTGACGTGTTCCAGCGAGCGTGCCAGCATGCGCGGGCGCGGTAGCGCCAGCAGCAGATGCACGTCGAGTGGCGCCGGCGGCTGACGGTCCAGCGTCAGGCTGAATTCGGCGCTGTCCGCGTCCAGCCGCTCCAGGCGGCCCCGACCGATCAGCCCTCCCTCCACGCCGAGCGTCATCTCGTCGCAGACAGCGGCGCGGTGTACCTCGCGCAGATGGCGCAGGCGGCGTGGGTCCGTGACACGTGCATGGTCCTGAGCGGTCAGGTCGTCAGCGCCGAGCAAAATCAGATTCATGGCAATACCGGGGCAGTGAAGGGCGGGATACATCGCTTACAGACAGCGGCAAGCGGGCGTTATTCTAGCATGTCGTGTCTGCTGACCCGACGAGGACAGCGTTGTCATGGCGTCAATGGCTGACGCGTGGAGACGCCTTTTCTTGCAGTCCCCCCCCTTGAGTGCACAATGAAGAAAAATCGACAGGAGCCTGACACGTGCGAGTGATCCGCAAATATGCCAATCGGCGCCTATACGATACCGAGCAGAGCCGCTACGTCACCCTGGAGGACCTGCGCAGCCTGGTGCTGGCGGAAGAGGTCTTCAAGGTCGAGGACGCCAAGAGCGGCGAGGACCTCACGCGCACCATCCTGCTGACCATCATCATCGAGCAGGAACAGGGTGAGGGCGAAGCCGAGGTCTTCTCCAACGAGCTGCTGGAGCAGTTCATCCGCATCTATGCGATGGCCAAGCCGTTGCCGCTGGCCGGTTATCTGGAGCAGGGCACGCGTCTGATGATGGAACAGCAGCAGCGCATGCAGGAGCAGTGGTCTCAGGCCATGCGTCACTCGCCGATGGAGATGATGCGCGAGGTCGCCGAAGAGAATCTGCGCTTCTGGCAGCAGGCCATGGGCGCTGGCATGGGCGCTGGCAAGAGCGCCTCACGCTCACGGCCGAGCGATGCGGATGCGGCGCATGATGAATCGGATACACCGCCGGACGATGAGCGGCGCTGAGTGTGGCATCGTGTCAGATCCAGTTTTCACATGAATTCATCGTGATGTGAAATGGGCGCCCCGAGCAGGGCGCCTTTCTGCCATAATGCGCAGCCTGATATGTCCTCGGTAGCTCGCGCCCTGCGGGTCGCCCTGATCCTCACTGGCTCATGAAGGTTGAAAAGATGAAGGTCCTGATCATCGGCGGCGGTGGCCGCGAACATGCGCTGGCCTGGAAGGCCGCCCAGTCATCCCGTGTCGAGGAGGTCTTCGTGGCCCCCGGCAACGCGGGGACGGCACGCGAGTCCAAGTTGACCAATCTGGCGATCGCCGCTGACGATCTCGATGCGCTGGTCACCTTCGCACGTGACAACGCCATCGAGCTGACCATCGTCGGTCCCGAAGCGCCGCTGGTGATCGGGGTGGTGGATCGCTTCCGTGAAGCAGGCCTCAAGTGTTTCGGCCCGACGGCCGGTGCCGCCCAGCTGGAAGGCTCCAAGGCCTTCACCAAGGACTTCCTGGCGCGTCATGCCATCCCGACCGGCGACTACGCGACCTTCGCGGAGGTCGATGCGGCGCTTGAGTACCTGGCGGCACATCCGGCACCTATCGTCATCAAGGCCGATGGCCTGGCGGCGGGCAAGGGGGTCGTGGTCGCGATGAGCGACGAGGAAGCTCGCGCCGCCGTGCGTGACATGCTCGAGGACAACGCCTTCGGCGATGCCGGCGCACGCGTGGTGATCGAGGAATTCCTCGACGGCGAGGAAGCCAGCTTCATCGTGATGGTCGACGGCGAGAACGTGCTGCCGATGGCCACCAGTCAGGATCACAAGCGCGTCGGCGAAGGCGATATCGGCCCCAACACCGGCGGCATGGGGGCCTACTCTCCGGCGCCGGTGGTGACGGCTGACGTTCACCAGCGCGTGATGGATGAGATCATCCTGCCTACCGTGCGTGGCATGGCAGCCGAAGGCCACCCCTATACCGGCTTCCTGTATGCCGGTCTGATGATCGATGCCCAGGGCGCGCCGAAGATCATCGAATACAACTGCCGTTTCGGTGACCCGGAAACCCAGCCGATCATGGTGCGTCTGAAGTCCGATCTGGTCGCGCTGTGTCTGGCTGCCGAAGACGGGCGTCTCGACACCCAGACCTGCGAGTGGGATTCCCGCGCGGCGGTCGGCGTGGTGCTGGCAGCTGGCGGCTATCCGGCCAGCTACCGCAAGGGCGATGTCATCAGCGGCTTCGATGCTGCCGAAGCGACCGGTTGCAAGGTCTTCCATGCCGGCACCGCCGAGCAGGACGGCCAGGTCGTCACCAGCGGCGGTCGCGTGCTGTGCGTCACCGCACTGGGCGACAGCGTCGCGGCGGCCACCGAGCGTGCCTATGAAGGCGTCGATGCCATCAGTTGGCAGGACATGCTGGTGCGTCGCGACATCGCCTGGCGTGCCATCGCTCGCGAGCGCGGCGATAGCTGAAAGCGCTGACTCGTACGCGCCATCACCCCGCGGCATGCCTGCTTCACAACAAGACCCGGCCTCAGGCCGGGTCTTGTCGTTGGGGTGACTCTCGACGCCCTGAGCGCCTACGACCATCGTGTCGGGGTCTGGTCATGGCGGTGCCGGGCATGCGATAACCCTAGTCATCCTCTATTCCTTCTTGAGGCTGACCGGCGTCGAAAGATGGCGTCGCCGTCCGCCCTGAACCTTTTTCCTGTCTCGCCGACAAGGAGTCTGCATGGACCGCATCCGGCTTGAATTTCCGGTTTCCCGCCTGTTACATCGCCACCCGATGACGATTCGGGTAAGCGACATCAACTATGGCCAGCACCTGGGCCACGACAGCGTGGTCAGCCTGGCGCACGAGGCGCGGGGCCAGGCCTGGCAGGCGCTGGGCTTCCCCGAATGGAACATCGATGGGCTGATGAGCATCGTCGCGGATCTCGCCGTGCAGTATCAGGGCGAGGGTCGGCTGGGTGACGCCCTCGTGGTGGAAACGGCCATCGACAGCGTGTCCGGCAAGGGGCTTGGTGTCCATCACCGTCTGCTGCGTGTCAGCGATGACGCGGTACTGGCGACGCTGCGCGTCGGGCTGGTGTTCGCTGGCGAGCAGGGGCTGGCGGAACCGAGCGCGCGCGCCAGTGCCGCCATCGAGCAGGCCGTCTCTGCCATGTCGTCCCGAGAAGCCAACTGATGTCGCGGGAATATCCGATCATCGCCGTGACGGGGTCTTCCGGCGCGGGCACCACCACTGTCATGCGAACCTTCGAGCGCATGTTCTCGCGTGAGGCGATTCATGCCGCCTACGTGGACGGGGATGCCTTTCACCGTTATACCCGTGACGAGCTGGTGCGCATGTTTCAGGAAGCGCCGGAGCGCAAGCGCGAGCTGTCCCACTTCGCGGTCGAGGCCAACCAGCTGGATCGTCTGGAAGCGCTGTTCGTCGAATATGGCGAGCAGGGCTCCGGCACGCATCGTCATTACATCCATGCCGAAGACAAGCGCATGATCGAGGCCGGCTACAAGGTCGGCACCTTCACCGAATGGCAGTCGCTGCCGGATTGTACGGACCTGCTGTTCTACGAGGGGCTGCATGGTGGGCTGGTGACGCCTGAGCATGACATCGCGCGTCATGTCGATCTGCTGATCGGGGTGGCACCGACCATGAATCTGGAGTGGATCCAGAAGATCGATCGCGACACCAAGCTGCGCGGACATTCCCAGGAAGCGGTGGTGGACACCATCCTGAGCCGCATGGATGACTACGTGCGCTACATCCAGCCGCAGTTCTCACGCACGCACATCAACTTCCAGCGCGTGCCGACGGTGGATACCTCCAACCCCTTCGAGCCGCAGGATATCCCGACGGACGCCGAGTCGATGGTCGTGATCCACTTCCGCGATCCCGGCAGTGTCGACTTCCCCTTCCTGCTCGCGATGATCCAGGGGTCGTTCATGTCGCGCCCGCATACGCTGGTGGTGCCCGGCGCGTTGATGGCACTGGCCATCGAATTGATCATCACACCATTGGTCAAGAGCCTGCTGGCGCAGCGGCGGTTCCGCTAGCGGGAGACATGAAGGGGGCTGGGCTCGGGGTGGCTCAGTGCTTGCGGCCCTTGAGGCGTGGCAGGATGCCTTTCTTCCAGACGCGCAGGGTGCGATTCAGGCGGCCGCTGCGGATCAGCAGGCGTGCCTCGCGGGTGCTCAGCGGCAGGCCGAGGGTGCGTTGCTTGAGCTTCAGCGAGTGACGCAGATCGAAGCGGCGCATCATGCGCGCGAGGCTGGCTGTGCCCGGCAGGTGTGGCAGGCGCACGGCAGAGGTGAAGTCGATCAGAACCGGCACGCCATCGCGCAGCACGACGTTGGAACCACGGATATCGTTATGAGCCATCTGACGCTGATGGAGTTGCTGCACGACGAGAATCAGCTGCTGACTGAGGCGGGCGTCCGTCACGTCATCCAGGGCGGCATCACTCAGCAGCGGACCGGGGATGTACTCCATCGCCAGCGACAGCGGTGACAGGCGTGCCACGGCGCGAGGGGCGTGTGCCCAGTCGCCCAGACGCTCTAGCATCTTCAGTTCGTGGCGTACCAGCCAGCGTGCCACCAATGCCGCCGGCGTGCCGGCATAGCGGCGATAATCCTTGCAGACCACCGGCCGGCCATTGAGGTACGTGATATAGACCTCGGCCTTGAGAAAGCCCTTGGCACGCTGCAGGAACTCGCCCGGGGCCTGCTCGCCGTCAACACGCGTGACCCTGGGCGCGGCACGCAGCGCCGCCCGCGCCTTCTCGGCGCGCGTGGGGGCTGCGCGTTCAGTGGCGGGGGCGCCGACAGTGGCCGGTCGTGTCTCGCCCTGAGCGCCAAGGCCGGCCTCCAGTTCGTGGTTGGCCTTGCGCAGGGAGGAATCTTGGCGAGTGAGCACGGGCATGACGGGCGACTTCTCGTTAGCGGGATAACAATGATTATCCTACTGTTTTTCTCATTCGCCCACTGGCAGCAGTGAATCAGTCTGTTTCCTTGAAGGCGACATTGTCCTGTCCGCAAGCTGGCCCGCATATTCCTGTCTCTGCCCTTGGCCTGTTGCCCGGCTGGCGCTACGCTGGCAGGCCACGCTGCCGTGGGCAGCCCCACTTCAAGGGAGAAGGTGTCATGGACTGTCTGTTCTGCAAGATCATCAACCGCGAGATTCCCGCCGATATCGTCTATGAGGATGATGAGGTGCTGGCCTTCAATGACATCAATCCGCAGGCCCCGACCCATGTGTTGATCATCCCCAAGCAGCACATCGCCACGCTCAACGATATCGAGGAGCATCAGCTGGCCACGGTAGGGCGCCTGCAGTACACCGCCGCCAGACTGGCGAAGGACTACGGTTTTGCCGAGGGCGGTTATCGCGTGGTGATGAACTGCAATGAAGATGGCGGCCAGACGGTCTATCATATTCATATGCACCTGATGGGTGGTCGCCGCTTCACATGGCCGGCTGGCTGAGCCGGCATAGAGCAGGCGCCTGTACCGGCGGTTAGCGGGCAGGTAGCGGCTAGCGATAACAAGCGCGCGGCACACAGGCGCATACCGGCAATGTCGTGAAAACGGCGTTGCCGGTTTTCGTTGGGGAGGGTACAGCGCAAGGGGGCCGGTCAGGCCTCGCCCGGCGACACTCTGCCCCTTACCGTCGCGGGCTGGCTTGCGTAAGATGGCCTCATTGCTCACGCCGTGCAGGAGTCTTCCCATGCCGCATTCCGATGCCATTTCGGCGCAACGTCATCACAGCCGCGCCGATCAGTTGATCCATCAGTTCGACACCGTACTGCGTACCCTGGTACCACATGCCGCCCAGCCGTCGCGCCCTTCTCCGGCGGGCGACATCCATGACGAAGCGATCAGCGATGAAGAGCGCCAGCACGCCGCTGGCCTGATGCGCATCAATCACACCGGCGAGGTGTGTGCCCAGGCGCTCTATCAGGGGCAGGGGTTCACGGCGCGTCTGCCCGAAACGCGCACACAGATGGAGCTGGCCGCCCAGGAAGAGATCGACCACCTGGCCTGGTGCGATGCACGACTCGTCGAGCTGGATGCCAATACCAGCCTGCTCAATCCGTTGTTCTACATGACGAGCTTCGCCCTCGGGGCAGCAGCGGGCGCCATCAACGACAAGGTCAGCCTCGGGTTCGTGGCCGCGACCGAAGAGCTGGTCGGCGAGCACCTGTCGAAGCACCAGCAGACGCTGCCCGAGGGCGATCAGCGCTCACGCGCCGTATTGCGCCAGATGGAAATCGACGAAGCCCATCATGAGCAGTGGGCGCTGGAAGCCGGTGGCCATCGCTTCCCGGGGCCGCTGAAGAGCGCCATGCGCCTGATGTCCAAGGTGATGACGGCCAGCGTCTATCGGGTGTGATGATCAGATGCCTGAGTCTGCCTTGGCAGCTTCAGGACGCTGCAACGCAAAAGGCCGCCCCATGGGGCGGCCTTTGTGTTCTTGGCGAACGTCGTGATGATCAATTCGAGCCAATCATGGCGAGACGGCCAGTGCGAGACGTTCAGCGGTTTCTGGCGTCAGGGCTTATTCCTTGACCTGGTACTCACCGTCCAGCGTCTCGGTGCTGCTGCCGTCTTCACGCGTGGCATCACGCGAGTAGTTCTGGCGGCCATTGGCCTTGTCCTGAGCCTCCTGCATGCGCTGTTGCATCTCGCTCATGCGCTTTTTCATGCGACGGCGGATGAAGGGCAGCATGATGATGCCGAGTACCATCATCACCAGCGCTGCGAACAGGCTGAAGATCATGACCACACCACCGATCAGCCAGGCGGCGACCAGCTTGAGGCCGGACAGGCCATTGGAGGGGCGTTGGTTGCCTGCATTGGCCTGCCATTGGCGAGCCTGGTTCCACAGAGTGTTGTGCTGTTGGCCTTGCATGTGTCTTCTCCACGATAGAGCCGGGCCGTCAGGCCGGGCGAGGATGACCCGATAGGTAAAAGTGGGTGGTCGGGGATATCGGGTCAGGAAACAGGGGTATTGCCCTCCCGGCGCAACTGTCATTCGTGCTCTGGGCCGGGGGATGGGGAAATGGGACTCGATGCGACGCACTTTTGCATGAGGCGTCTGATGGCATCGGGCGGCCGGTTGACTCGTTCAGCATCGAAGTTGGCATCGTTGCCGTCAAGCGGCTTCGGCGTTGATCCAGCGCTGGGAGTCGGTTCAACCCTTGAACCACTTCAAGGCACGGCGGCTGGTCAATCGGGTCGAGCAGTTCACTGCCGATAATCCGGATTCATGGACACGCTGGCGGCGAGGTTGAAAGCGTTGCCCGGCAGCGGCATGTTCAGTGTCATCCGCTGCGGCCTGCCTTGCGCATCGCGCCCGTGAATCTGGATGGCGTGCGCAGCGACTTCGACGCTCTGTACACTCTTGATGCCGTCGACAGCAGCAAAATTCAAGGTCTGGCGCATGCTGTCGCCATCGATGGCCTTGTCGCCGGGCACCGAATCACTCTGGCGCAGCGCTTCGCTGATGAATTCTCCATCGGCGAGATTGATGGCCAGTTCCATCTGCCACCCATTATGCCCCCAGCCCGTGAACTGAACATGATCGTCGCGGATATCCATCGTGCTGAATTCCATCATGCCCTTGCGACTGGCGTGGATCATCATCTGCATGAGCAGCTCTGGCGCGAGCCCTTGAGTAGTTGCGGCGTCAGAGATATCCGTCGCAGGCTTACCGGCTGCGCGGGTGGCGGCCGTGTCCAGCGCGCTATCCTCCGCATCATCGCCGGGCGTGGCGTGCGCCTTGCCGTCATCTGAGTGATCGCTGGTCGAGGGCCCATTTGCAGAGAGCCCTGCGGTCGAGAGTTCTGCCGCCGACAGCTGATGGCGCACCGGCAGGTCCTCGATGCCGTTGGCATAGGCGGGAGCCGAACCCAGCATCAGGCCGAGTGCGCTGACGCCCAGGCCGTGTCGCCAGTGCTGGACTGCGCGGCTGGCGAGCCAGAAGCGTGACGGGGCGGTGCCTGCGGCCGAGGATGGCGGCTGCCGGGATGCGGAGTCTGATTCACGAACGGGAGCAATACGGGACGCGGCTAATGGGGACATGACACCCTCCTCAAGGATGGCTGGGCATGGCGTTCACTGTGGGCCAGGCGACCTTGCGCGACGCTGAGACGTGAATTCATCTGAGGTTCATTGCCTCCTGTCAGTCTCTGCATCACAGGGGCAGTGGTTGCTCTTGCGTTGGTCCGCGTTGTTCCAACGCAGGTTTGATTGCACATTCCGTTGCTAGATTGAGCGCCACGCGCAAGCGCCCGCCTTGGGCGCACACCAGCCCCGCCGGCATTCACGAGGTTCCCCTTCATGCAGACTCCCCACAAGGCTCAGCCAGACGCCCTTGCAGCGCGTGGCAGTCAATGGCGGCAATGCTATGTCTGGCTGTGCCTCGGGCTCGGGAGCCTGCTGGTCGGTGCGCTGGCACTGCCGCCGCATGCGCTGTGTGACAGCGAGCGCTGGCGCAGCCTGCACGATGAAGTCGCCGCCGGACATGTCATCTCGTTGTCCGAGCTGCTCGATAGCCTCGAGCGCGATTGGCTGGGTCAGGTGGTCGAAGTGGAGCTCGAAGAGACGCACGGCGAGCTGATCTATGAGGTCGAGATGCTCGGGCCGCAGGGCCAGATGGCCAGATTCACCGTGCGCGCCTCGGATGGCAGTCTGCGTGAGGTGCGCGGGGTCAATCTGGATGCCATGCGTCGCGCTGGCAGCGGTTCCTTGTCCGAGCCCCTGACCAAGCCCTTGCCCGAGACCGACGACACGCCGCTCGTGACTGACGGCGGCAATGCCGAGGCCGAGCGTCAGTAGGACGCGGCAGGCAGGGGCCAGGCCAGGCAGTGCCAGCACTGGCCGTGACAAGGGCGTCGAGGGTGCCTGGCGGCCCTGAGGAACGGTATGCTAGTGCCATTGTCCATTGCGCCACCGGTAGAACGCCGCTTGCGTCAGGAGCCCGAGAATCGATGAAGATATTGCTGGTTGAAGATGACATGCCGTTGGCCGAAGCGCTGATGGCGCGCCTGGGGGAAGCCGATGTACTGGTCGAGCATGCCACCACCGGGGGAGACGCCGACTTTTTGATCCAGACCGAGAGCTACGATGCCGTGGTGCTGGATCTCGGCCTGCCGGACGGCGACGGCACCCGCTGGCTGTCCCAGTGGCGGGAAGCTGGCATCGAGGTGCCGGTGCTGGTGCTGACCGCACGCGAGCGCTGGTCTGACAAGGCCGCCGGCTTCTCTGCCGGCGCCGATGATTACGTCACCAAGCCCTTCGAGACCGCCGAGGTCATCTTCCGTCTGCGGGCGCTGGTGCGTCGCTCACGCGGCCATGCCCACCCCGTGCTCAAGCTGGGTGATCTGGCCTGTGACACCCACGGCGGTACCGTCAGTCTGGCGGGGCGCCCCGTGTCGCTGACCGCCCAGGAAACGCGCCTGCTGATGCACCTGATGCACGCCGTGCCCGGTGTGGTCAGCCGTTCTGAACTGGTCGAGCATGTCTATGACCGCGACCACGAACCCGATTCCAACGTCATCGACGTGCAGATCAGCCGTCTGCGTCGCAAGCTGGGTGCCGAGCGCATCGAGACGCTGCGCGGGCGTGGCTATCGTCTGCGTGATCCGGATGCCGAGACACAGGCGCCGATGGATGGCCCCGACGCATGAAGCCACTGTCCGTCGGCCGCCGCTTGCTGGGCGGCTCGTTGGTCATTGCCTTGATCGTCATGCCGCTGACCGGACTCGGTCTGGCCTGGAGCTTCCGTGACGCCGTGACCACCGCCTTCGACCAGCGCCTGCTGTCGCTGTCCAAGGTGCTGATCGCCGCCATCCAGTTCGACCGCGAGAAGGGCCGCCCCGGCCTGACACGCTCGCTGGGCGACCCACGCTTCGACCAGGCCTATTCGGGCTGGTACTGGCAGATTTCCGATCGCAACGGCAATGTGCTGACGTCGCGCTCGCTGTGGGACCAGCGCCTGCCGCCGCTGGAAGACATGGACAAGGGCGTCATCATCAGCCGTGACCTCAAGGGCCCGCGCCATCAGGTGCTGCGCTCCCTCGAGCGTGATATTCGTCTGCCCGGCCGCAACCAGCCACTGCACGTGATGGTGGCGGCCAGTCGTAGTGAGGTCGACGCCGAGGTCGCGCGCTTCGAGTGGCTGCTGGCGGGCGCGCTGGTGGCCTTGGCATCGCTTTTGGTGTGCGGCTCTGCCGCGCAGATCAGCTGGGGGCTGGCGCCACTGCGGCGCCTGCGGGCTCGCCTCAAGAAGGTCGCCGATGGCGAGGCGGAGCGGCTGGAAGAGACCCGCCTGCCGCCGGAGCTGACCGAGCTGACTCGCGCCATCAATGCCGTGCTCGAGCGTGATCAGCGCTTGATCGAGCGCGGTCGTGCGGCCGCCGGCAATCTGGCGCATGCCCTCAAGACGCCGGTCAGCGTGCTCAAGGCGCAGTCCGAGCGCTTCGACGGTGAGGACCGGGCGCGAATCGACGCCGAGCTCAAGCGCATCGATGAAGCCGTGCGTCACCACCTGGCGCGTGCCAGTGCCGCCGGTGGCGCGCATCTTAGCGGGCGCATCAGCCTGCGTGAGGCGGCGGGGCCGGTCTTCGAGGGGCTCGGGCGCTTGGCGAGCCGGCGTGGCATCACGCTCAGTCTGGCGCTGGAGGACGACGCAAGCGTTCGGGTCGACCCGCAGGATTTGCAGGAAATGGTCGGCAACCTGCTCGAGAACGCCTTGCAGTGGGCTCGCCAGCAGGTCCGCGTCAGCAGCGAGACCCGCGATGGCGGCGTGCTGTTGATCATCGAGGACGATGGCCCCGGCATGAATGAAGAAGAGGGCGCCGCCGCGCTGGGGCGTGGGGCGCGTCTTGATGAGGGGCGCTCCGGTTCCGGTCTGGGGCTGGCGATCGTCGATGATCTGATGGCGCTCTACGGGGGTGAGCTGGCACTGGAGCGCTCCAGTCTGGGCGGGCTGGCGGCACGCGTCTGGTTGCCTAGCTCCCCGCTGGTCGGGGCGCAGCCGACGGAATGACAGGGCATCGCCGTCTTTATCATCGGTCTTTTCTTGATAGGCAGGCGCTATCGCAGCCATCCCGAGAGATGATTGGGCGCGGCCAGGGCGACACCGTATTCTGACGGTGTCCGGCTGGCAGCTGGACGGGCTTCGTTTCTGAGTCTCGTCTGCCGCGCCCTGCGGTGATGACGAACTGGCGCTCCTACGGGAGCGCTTTTTTTTGCCTGTCATTCGCCACGCCGTGCCTGATCGGTGAGGCTCAAGGTGCCGATTGAACGCTGGTGGGGCTAACGGTCACGCTCAGGATCGCATAGGCTGTCAGAGAGTCAGCATCCGTTGCCGGGCGTCAGGAGGTGGTGATGAAGGACATGACAATGTGTGCTCAGCATGGCGATCTGGAGGGCCTGGCACAGGCATTGGCCGCTCCCGATGCGCACGAGCGCGTCAATGACGTGGATTATCGCGGGCGCTCGCCATTGCTGGTCGCGGTGCAGGCCAATCAGCCGGAGGCGGTGGAGGCCCTGCTGGCCGCTGGCGCCGATTGCGAGCAGACCGATGCCCTGCACGATACCCCCCTGCTGGCCGCCGCTGCGCTCGGCTATGGCCGTTGTCTGAGCCGGCTGCTGGCGCATGGTGCCTCGGCGACGGTGCTCAATCGCTTCTCTTCCACTGCACTGATGTCGGCCAGTGAGCGTGGTCATGCCGATATCTGCCGTCAGCTGCTCGAGGAGACCGATGTCGACGTCGATCACCAGAATACGCTCGGCTGGACGGCGCTGATCGAGGCCGTGTTGCTGGGGGATGGCGGCGTTGACTATCAGCAGGTCGTCGAGCAGCTTCTGGCCCACGGTGCCGACGTCAATCTGGCGGACGCCGAAGGTGTCACGCCACTGGCGCATGCGCGCTGGCGTCAGTTCGATGCGCTAAGCGCGAGGCTGGAAGCGGCCGGCGGACACGAGCAGGGCGTGGCCCATGATGTGAGCGACCACGTCCAGACCCGCACCTCGGCACCGCGTCGTGCATGATGGCACCGACCACAAGGAGGCATCGCATGGCGTTGACCTGGGGATTGATCATCATCGGCATCGCCTTGCTGCTGCTCGGCGGCTATCGCTGGCAGCAGGCGCAGTCCTTCTCCCGCAACAGCGCACAGGTGATGGGCGAGGTCATCAACCACGACCGCACGCTGCACGTCGAAGGGCGTGGCCCGATCCATCTGCCCAAGGGCGGCAGGCTCAGCGAGGATGAGGCCCTGGCGATGGCGGGGCTGCCGCCGGGCGGGCGCTTCAATATCGAGTCGATCCAGTATGCGCCCGTGGTGCGTTATCAGGATCAGCGTGATGGCTGGCACGAGATCATCTCGCCGCTGGCGGTGCCCTCGCCGACACCCGCCGTGGGGGAGAACGTGGCGCTGGTCTATCGCCTCGATGCCCCACATGAGGCCAGCCTGCCGGGGACGCGCGGCTGGTTGATCGGGGTGCCGTTGGTTCTCGGCTTCGCACTGTGCGCCGTCGGTTTGCGCCTGCTGTTGCGGGGTGGTGGTGGATGAGTGATTCAGGGGGCGGCGCGACCCGCCGTTATGGTGTCGGCATGCTGGTGGTGTGCTGGGCGCTGATTCTCGCCATGCTGGTGTGGTGGTTTCAGGGCCAGCTTGATGAGCGCACCCGGCCCAATGCCTCGCTGGCTGGCCAGTCGCTGTCATCTGGAGAGCCACTGGCGCTGTCGCGCAATCGCTCTGGGCACTTCGTGGCCCCCGGCACGATCAATGGTGAGCCGGTGACCTTCCTGCTCGATACCGGCGCCACCTATGTCTCGGTGTCCGAAGCGCTGGCCGAGCGCCTGCAGTTGCCACGCGGGCGGGATGCGCGCTTCACCACCGCCAATGGCGTCAGTCACGGCGCATTGACCACACTGGATACCGTCAGCCTGGCGGGGCTCCGCCAGCGCGAGGTGCGCGGGGCCATCGTGCCGGGCATGCACGATGAGGTGATGCTGCTGGGAATGAGTTTCCTGGGGGAGTTCGATATCAACATGCGCGGTCAACAGATGACGTTGACGCCGGTGGATGGCGATGACCGATAACGCCAGTGGCTGCTATAGATGGCTAACAGGACTGGCAGAGCTGGCAGAAAGGGCGGCTGACACTTCACCGCCCTGGCAGCAGGCCCCGCAAACGACAACGCCCCGCTCATGATCTCCATGAGCGGGGCGTTTCACGTCTGGCGTGTCAGAGCAGGCGCTCAGTCCTTCTTGGGCGGCTCGACATGACCGCCGAACCCGAAGCGCATCGCCGACAGCAGGCGGTTGGCATAGGTGTTCTCCTTGCGCGAGCTGAAGCGTGAGAACAGCGCATTGGCCAGCACTGGCACGGCGACACCCTGTTCGACGGCGGCATCGACGGTCCAGCGGCCTTCGCCACTGTCGGAGACGGCACCGCTGTAGTGGTCCAGACGCGCATCCCCGGCCAGTGCCTGGGCGGTCAGGTCGAGCAGCCAGGAAGACACCACGCTGCCGCGACGCCACACTTCGGCGATATCGGCCAGATTGAGGTCGAAGCGCTGATCTTCCGGCAGGTCCTCCGAGCCCTTGCTCTGCATCAGCTCGAAGCCCTCGGCGTAGGCCTGCATCAGGCCGTACTCGATGCCGTTGTGGACCATCTTCACGTAGTGACCGGCACCGACCGGGCCTGCGTGGATATAGCCGCGCTCGGCGCGCTCGTCCGGGGCGTTGCGGCCCTTGGTGCGCTCGAGGTCGCCATAGCCCGGGGCGAGGGTATCGAACAGCGGCTCGAGATGCTCGAACACGGCCTTCTCGGCGCCGATCATCATGCAGTAACCGCGCTCCAGGCCCCACACGCCGCCTGATGTGCCGACGTCCACATAGTTGAGTCCCTTGAGTTTTAGCCCCGCGGCACGGCGGATGTCGTCCTTGTAGAAGGTGTTGCCGCCATCGATGATGGTGTCGCCGGCTTCCATCAGCTCGGCCAGCGTGGCGATGGTCTGCTCGGTGATCTCGCCAGCCGGCAGCATGACCCAGAAGGCGCGCGGGGCCTCGAGCTGCTTAACCAGCTCCACGAGGCTATCGACGTGCGTCGCACCGTCGGCGACCAGTGACTGGGCGATTGCCGCGTCACGATCATGGGCGACCACTTCGTGGCCATTGCGCATCAAGCGACGAGCGATATTGCCGCCCATGCGGCCGAGTCCGATGATACCGAGTTGCATGTTCGTTCCTTTCACGTGAAGCCGGGGAGAGTCGGGACGGCGCGAAGCCTACCCTGTGCGGACGCTGGACGCAAAACGGGCCATATCAATGACATGGCCCGCTTCAGTGCTCATCAGGGACAGGCGTCAGTCGCGTGCCTGTCACCGGGAGAGGGAGTGATCAGCGATCAATCCCAGCTCAGGGCACCGCCGACCTGATATTCGGTGACGCGCGTCTCGAAGAAGTTCTTCTCCTTGCGCAGGTCGATGATCTCGGACATCCACGGGAACGGGTTCTTGGCGCCCGGGAACTGCTCCTTGAGGCCCAGCTGCGCGAGGCGACGGTTGCAGATGAAGTGGAGGTATTCCTCCATGATGGCCGCGTTCATGCCCAGCACGCCGCGCGGCATGGTATCACGCGCGTATTCGATCTCGAGCTGGGTGCCTTCCAGGATCATCTGGGTGACTTCGTCCTGGAATTCGGTGGTCCACAGGTGCGGGTTCTCGACCTTGATCTGGTTGATCACGTCGATGCCGAAGTTCAGGTGCATGGACTCGTCACGCAGGATGTACTGGAACTGCTCGGCGACGCCGGTCATCTTGTTGCGACGACCCATGGACAGGATCTGGGAGAAGCCGCAGTAGAAGAAGATGCCTTCGGTGACGGCGTAGAAGCCGATCAGGTTGCGCAGGAATTCCTGGTCCGCTTCCGGTGTACCGGTGTGGAAGTCGGCACGCGCCAGCGCCTGGGTGTGCTTGAGGCTCCAGGCGGACTTGCGCGCCACGGAGTCCACTTCACGGTACATGTTGAAGACTTCGCCTTCGTCCATGCCCAGTGATTCGATGCAGTACTGGTAGGCGTGGGTGTGGATCGCCTCTTCGAAGGCCTGACGCAGCAGGTACTGGCGGCACTCCGGGTTGGTGATGTTCTTGTAGACGGCCAGCACCAGATTGTTGGCGACCAGCGAGTCGGCAGTGGAGAAGTAACCCAGCGAGCGCATCACGATCAGACGCTCGTCCTCGGTCAGGCCGTCCTGGCTCTTCCAGAGCGCGATGTCCGCGTTCATGTTCACTTCCTGCGGCATCCAGTGGTTCGCGGAGCCGTCGAGGTACTTCTGCCATGCCCAGTCGTACTTGAAGGGCACCAGCTGGTTGACGTCGGCGCGGGCATTGATCATGCGCTTCTCGTCGACCTGAATGCGCTGGGCACCCATTTCCAGTTCTTCCAGACCCTTGGCCACGTCGAGATCGTCCAGCGCCTGCTGGGCGCGGGCGATGCGCTCGGCTTCGCTGACCGTATAGCCTTCGCTGTTCTCGCTCGCGACGACAGCGTCAGCCGCCGGGGCAGCAGCGGGAGCTTCGGGCTGCGGTGCCGGTTTGGCTGTCGCCGGCTTTTCGGCAGCGGGGGCGTCGTCTTCGTGGAAATCGTCCCAGTTCAACATGTTGCGTTCCTCGTGTTCGGTGATGGTCACGCGGGCAGTCAGCGTGACGAAAAGGCAGGGGCGGTGCGTTCTACGACGCGAGCGCCATCGAGTGGCGTGGCTCCCGGCGGGGAGTCAGGCCCGGGCTTGTTTCGAGGGAATGTCAGGAGGCAGTGATTGTTGGTGGCGGCACAAGACCGAGCCAGGCTCGGTCTTGTGGATTTGCCGCAGTCTGCCTGCAAGGTGTGTCTTGGCAGGCGGTGAGTCAGCGTCAGCAGACTCGGATCTGGCGCAATCGCTTACTGACAGGCCTCACAGCCCAATTCATCGATGTTGCTGGCGGAGGGGGCGCGCTGGCCGCTCTTGCCCTGCAGGAAGTCTTCGATGCCGCGTGGTTCCGGCTTGGCTTCCGGTGCCGGTGTCGGCGCGGGAGCCGGTGTTGGAGTCGGTGCATTGCCGACGGCATTGTGCTTGCTGCGATCGACGGTGGATTTCTCCACGGCGGTCGCACCCAGAGCACGGAGGTAATAGGTGGTCTTGAGGCCACGGAACCATGCCATGCGGTAGGTCACGTCCAGCTTCTTGCCGGACACGCCCTGGATGTACAGGTTCAGGGACTGGGCCTGATCGATCCACTTCTGACGACGCGAGGCGGCTTCGACGATCCACTTCGGCTCGACTTCGAAGGCGTTGGCGTACAGCGCCTTGAGGTCTTCCGGGATGCGCTCGATCGGCTGCACGCTGCCGTCGTAGTACTTGAGGTCGTTGATCATGACCTCGTCCCACAGGCCGCGCGCCTTGAGGTCATTGACCATGTAGGCGTTGACCACGGTGAACTCGCCAGACAGGTTCGATTTGACGAACAGGTTCTGGTAGGTCGGCTCGATGGACTGCGAGACGCCACAGATGTTGGAGATCGTCGCGGTCGGCGCGATCGCCATCACGTTGGAGTTGCGCATGCCCTGGGTACGGACCTTCTCGCGGATGTAGTCCCAGTCCTGGGTCTGGCTTTCATCCATCTCGATGTAGTCGGCGCCACGCTCGGTCTTGAGCTTCTCGATGGAATCGATCGGCAGGATGCCCTGGCTCCACAGCGAGCCGTCGAAGCTTTCGTAACGACCACGCTCGGCGGCCAGATCACTGGAAGCTTCGATGGCGTGATAGCTGACGAGTTCCATGGATTCGTCGGCGAAGGTCACGGCCTCTTCGGAGGCATAGGCGATGGACTGCGCGTAGAGCGCGTCCTGGAAGCCCATGATGCCGAGGCCGACCGGGCGGTGACGCATGTTGGAGCGACGCGCCTGCGGGACGGCGTAGTAGTTGATGTCGATGACGTTGTCGAGCATGCGCACGGCGGTACGCACCGACTTCTTGAGCTTGTCGCCGTCCAGCTTGCCGTCGACGATGTGCTGCGCCAGGTTGATCGAGCCCAGGTTGCAGACCGCGATCTCGTCCTCGGAGGTGTTGAGGGTGATCTCGGTGCACAGGTTGGACGAGTGCACGACACCGGCGTGCTGCTGCGGGCTGCGCAGGTTGCACGGGTCCTTGAAGGTGATCCACGGGTGGCCGGTCTCGAACAGCATGGAGAGCATCTTGCGCCACAGATCACGCGCCTTGACGCGCTTGTAAAGCTTCAGCTGGCCCTGACGGGTCATCTCCTCGTACTGCTCGTAACGCGCCTGGAAGGCCGCGCCGTACAGGTCGTGGAGGTCCGGGCAGTCGGACGGCGAGAACAGGGTCCACTCGGTGTCATCGAAGACACGCTTCATGAACAGGTCCGGCACCCAGTTGGCGGTGTTCATGTCGTGGGTACGGCGACGGTCATCACCGGTGTTCTTGCGCAGGTCGAGGAATTCCTCGACGTCCATGTGCCAGGTTTCCAGATAGGCACAGACGGCACCCTTGCGCTTGCCACCCTGGTTGACGGCAACGGCGGTGTCGTTGACGACCTTCAGGAAGGGCACGACGCCCTGGGACTTGCCGTTGGTGCCCTTGATGTAGGACCCCAGCGCACGCACCGGCGTCCAGTCATTGCCGAGACCACCCGCCCACTTGGAGAGCATGGCGTTGTCGCGGATGGCGCCGTAGATGCCGTCGAGGGCGTCCGGCACGGTGGTCAGGTAGCAGCTGGACAGCTGGCTGCGACGGGTACCGGCGTTGAACAGCGTCGGCGTGGAAGCCATGTAGTCGAAGCTGGACAGCAGCTCGTAGAACTCGATGGCACGACCTTCGCGGTCTTCCTCGTTCAGGGACAGGCCCATGGCGACACGCATGAACATAACCTGCGGCAGCTCGTAGCGCACGTCGTTCTGATGCAGGAAGTAGCGGTCATACAGGGTCTGCAGGCCGAGGTAGGTGAACTGGTTGTCACGCGTGTGATCGATGGCCGCGCCGAGACGCTCCAGATCGAAGGTGGCCAGTTGCTCGTCCAGCTGCTCGAAGGCGATACCGCTTTCGATGTAGGCCTTGAAGGCGACCGGGTAGTGGTCCTTCATCTCGCCGAAGGTGGCCTCGTCAGCGACCTTGAGGAAGCTCAAGGCTTCGCGGCGCAGGTTGTCCTGCAGCAGGCGGGCGGTGACGTAGGTGTAGTTCGGGTCCTTCTCGACCAGCGTACGCGCGGTCATCATCAGCGCGGTGGACACGCCATCGACCGGCACGCCGTCGTACAGATTCTTCAGGGAGTCATCGACGATCTTCTGGGCATCGACGTTGGAAAGCTCAGCGCAGGCATCGAAGACGAGAGTCTCGATACGGCCCAGATCCAGCGGACGCACGCTGCCGTCGAGGTGCGTGACGTTGATGGTCGGGTGCGGCTTGGCAATACCGTCGCTCTGGGCGCTGCGGGCGCGAGCGTGTTCATCGCGGTACAGGACATAGGCGCGGGCCACCTTGTGCTCGCCGGAACGCATCAATGCCAGCTCGACCTGATCCTGGATGTCTTCGATGTGCAGGGTGCCACCGTCAGGCATGCGACGCTGGAAGGCATCGGTGATCTGGCTGGTCAGCTGCTGGACCAGATCGCGGATACGCGAGCTGGACTCGACCTGGTCGCCTTCCACGGCGATGAACGCCTTGGACAGTGCGACGGAGATCTTGCTGGCATCGAAGGGCGCGACATCGCCAGTGCGCTTGATGACGCGCAGGCGCTGAGGTGCGGTCACGTCGACGGCCGCCTGATCGGTGCTGAAAGTGGAATCCATGACGCCTTCCTGAATCGTCTGAAGGTGAATCGTTGCCCGTTAGGGCTCGAGGGCAATTCGTGTCGGGGCGCAGGCTGGAAATTCCTGCCTGCGCCCCGGGGGCATTCTGTCGTCGTCAGCCTTGTCGTCGAGAAACTCGATCAGGCTCAGGCGGGGCAATCATCACCCGGACTGAGCCTGATAGCGTTCATGAGACACGGATTCGGCAGCCTTGCGTGACTGCCGTCCCATACGCTGATTCATGCTTTCGGGGCTTGACAATCGTCGCCATGATCTATGGGCGTCGACGTCGCCAAAACCCTACATATGGGGTGTAAGCTGATTTTGGACACAAGATAGTGTTGTTTGATGGGGCGTGCAAGTGGATAACTTGTGGGTAAGGTGTGGTTGAAAATCCGGCCTTGCCGCTGGGGGATGTCAAGCGTTCAGGTGTTAAATTTTCTGCGCTGCGTCAATGCAGATGGTGCCTGCGCTGCTGGCGCGTAAACGCCTAAATTGGCGTATCATTCGTGACAAATCACCCTGAAAAGGTTACGACGTGGCACAGGAAAGTAACTGCTTGTGAGCTGCTGGCCACGTTGACCCAACGATGCGGATGGAATGCCCTTGGATACCAATGCGCAAGAACATGTATTGATTGTTGAGGATGACGAGCGTCTGGCGACACTGACGCGCGAATACCTCGAAGCCAACAACTTCCGCGTGAGCGTCGAGAATGACGGCGCGCGGGCGGTGGACCTGATCATCAGTCTGCGCCCCGACATCGTGATTCTGGACCTGATGCTGCCGGGCGAGGATGGCCTGTCCATCTGTCGTCGCGCGCGGCCTCAGTTCGCCGGGCCGATCCTGATGCTGACGGCACGTACCGATGACATGGATCAGGTGCTGGGTCTGGAGATGGGCGCCGACGATTACGTGCCCAAGCCGGTGCAGCCGCGTGTCCTGCTGGCACGCATGCGGGCCTTGCTGCGTCGCGCCGATGGCCCCGAGGTGCCCGCCGGTGAGACGCGCCTGGTGTTCAATGATCTCGAGATCGACAACGCCACCCGTGAGGCATGGTTGGCGCGCGAACGCATCGAACTGACCAGTGCCGAGTTCGACCTGCTGTGGCTGCTGTCCTCGAATGCGGGCCGCGTGCTGACGCGTGAGGAGATCTTCTCTGCGCTGCGCGGCATCAAGTACGACGGCCAGGACCGCTCCATCGACGTGCGTGTCTCGCGCATCCGCCCCAAGATTGGCGATGACCCCAATCATCCTGAGCGGATCAAGACGGTGCGCAGCAAGGGATACCTGTTCGTCAAGGACCTCTAGACGATGCGCCGGGCTCTCTCCGACAGTATCTTCCTGCGTGTCTATGTCGCCTTGCTGGTGGCATTGGTGCTCACGCTGGGCATCGCGCTGGGCGGCTTTCAGCTGACCAACATGGTCCGGTTGGAGGCCTACCAGACACGTCTGGGGGCGGCGCCGATGCGCCTGCTGGTGAGCCAGATCGCGGCCACACCGGAAGCTGAGCGCGGGGACTTCCTCAATCGGACCGCCCGGCTGCTGGATGGGCGGTTGTTGCTGGCACCGGCGGCGGTCTTTGATCTCAGCTGGTGGGAGCAGCGCCGCCTTGAGGCTGGGCGGCCGCTGGTGCGGCCCCATGATGATGCCGGCTGGCAGCTGCTGATGGCGGTGCCGGGCGAAGAGAGAGTGCTGGAATTCCGTCTGTTGCATCTCGCGGAGCGGCAGTTGCGCGGGTTGATGGTGTCGCTGCATGACACCCTGCAGCCCATGAGTGCCGAGCAGCGCAGCGACTTGCTGGCCCAACTGCAGCAGGCCTCCGGTCTGTCCTTCGCGCTGCTGCCGGACATTCCGCAGAATCTCGATGCGCAGCAGGCTAGTCGCCTGGAGGCCGGTCGGGTGGTGCTCAACGTGGCCAGTCACGGTCAGGCGATGGCGCTCTATACTCGTCTGGGTGACCGCGCCATGCTCAAGGTCGGGCCCATCCGCGGCTTCGAGACGACACCGCCAGCCTTGATCATCGCCATGATACTGGCGGTCATCAGTCTGCTGGGCGGCGTCATCTATCTGGTGGTGCGTTCACTCGAGGCGCGCCTGACACGTCTGGAAAAGGCCGCGACCCGAATCGCGGGCGGCTATCTCGATACGCGGGTGCGCATCGAGTCCAATGACTTTCTCGGGCGTCTCGGCATGGCCTTCAATGGCATGGCCGAGCGGGTGCAAGGGTTGCTGGGCGCGCAGCAGGACATGATTCGGGCGGTCTCGCATGAATTGCGTACGCCGGTGGCACGTATCCGCTTCGCGCTGCAGATGATCGAGGACATGGTCGAGGATGATTTCGTCCAGCGTCAGATAAAGGGCGCAGACGGCGACATCGAGGAACTCGACAAGCTGATCGACGAGATCCTGACCTACGCGCGCCTCAACAATGCCGCCGGTATTCAGCTGGACCTCGGCATGGTGGATTGCCGCGAGATCGCGGAGCAGGTCTGCGAGACGCTGGCGCCGCTGCATCCTGAGTTGCTGCTGAGCATCGAAGGCGAGGGGCTGGAAGTTGAGGCCGAGGCACGCTATCTGCAGCGGGCGCTGCAGAATCTGGTCTCCAATGCCTGCCGGCACGCGGATTCCCGTGTGCTGGTGCGTATCACCAGTGACCCGCAGGTGGTCAGGCTCGATGTCGAAGACGATGGCCCCGGCATCAATGAGGAAGATCGCAAGAAGGTCTTCAAGCCCTTTGCGCGCCTGGATGATTCGCGTACGCGTGCGTCCGGCGGCTACGGGCTGGGGCTCTCCATCGTGCAGAAGATCCTGCATTCCCACGGTGGCAGCGTGGTGGTGGACAAGGGCCGGTCGCTCAAGGGCGCACGCTTCAGCCTGTTGCTGCCACTGACCTCCAGCCAGTTGGAGCGCAAGGCGCCTGTGCCCTTGCCGCCGGTCAAGCCGCCGTCACCCCGGGACGAGCACGCCACCTGATCACGACCGTTTGAGGAATCGGCCATGCGGCAATCTTCCTTGTCACTGCATCCTGACTTGATCGGCGCATGGCGGCTCGAGCGTTTCTGGTATGCCTGGCCGGATGGACGCGAGCTGGAGCCGCTGGGCGAGTGCAAGGGCCAGCTGCATTACATGGCCAATGGCTATATGAGCGTGCAGCTGGTGTCCTGTGAGCGTCAGCCTCTGGGGATGGCGCCGACGGATGATCAGCTGGTCGCCGCCTTTCGTGAGGGCTTTGCCTACTGTGGGCGCTGGCAGTGGAACAGTGAGCGGGAGGAGGTCTGCCATCATCTGTCGTTGGCCACGATCGCCGATTGGGATGAGGTGACGCTTGTGCGGCGCGTCACGCTCGAGGGAGACCGCCTGCTGCTGGGGACCGATGCGCCGAATCTGCAGCTGCCGGAAGGGGGATTTCTGACATGGCTGGAGTGGCATCGATTGGCGACCGTGTGAGGTGATTGTCGAAAAGGCTTGACGTGGTCATGGGTTAGCGTGCAATGTAGCTCTTGTTGGATAGCAAGACGCACCACTCAGTCGCCTGTGCTGCTCGGCAAATCGCCTTGAGCGCCCCGAGAAGCCTCGCTGATTTGATGCATGGTTTTGCTTTGCCCACGCTCCTCGGGTAATGCCCGTTATTTCAAACATGCTGATCAGAGAGGAATTTCTCATGGCTACAGGTACAGTTAAGTGGTTCAACGACGCTAAAGGTTTCGGTTTCATCGCTCCGGCTGATGGTGGTGACGATCTGTTCGTTCACTTCTCCGAAGTTCAAGCTGAAGGCTTCAAGACCCTGCAGGACGGCCAGCAGGTCTCCTTCGACGTGACCCAGGGCCAGAAAGGCCTGCAGGCAGCCAACGTCAAGGCTCTCGACTGATCATCACTCTCTGCGGAATGCCTTTCCGCTTGAGATGATAGATGTCAAGAACCGCCCCAGCTCATGCTGGGGCGGTTCTGTTTGTGCTGAAGAAAAGGTCTTGGACGCAAGCTGTAGTGATATGACGCGAACAAGCATTGAACAGTACTGACAAGAAGCCCCATCACTCGGCAGGCCGCAAGGCATCGAGTGGTGGGGCTTTCGTGTATCCATTCCGCGTAGGCGCTGAGATCCGGGTATCAGGCAGGCTTCACGCCACTCAACACCTCGAATGATGTCTCACGAGCGGTACGCAGGAAGTCGTCCATCCACGGCGTGCCGAGCAGGTCTTCTCTGACGGCGGCGTAGAGTGTCGCCCAGACACCGTCGCCCAACGACAGGCCGCGCACGTAATCGCGCGTCAGATACTCGGCCAGCGCCCAGTTGGGGAGCGCCGTGACGCCGCGACCGCTGGCGACCAGCTGCATCATCATCACCGTCATCTCGGCGCTGCGGATCTCGCGCGGGCTCACGTTGGCCGGTTCGAGGAACTGGGTGAACACGTCCAAGCGATCATGCTCGACCGGATAGATGATCAAGGTCTCATCGCACAGGTCCTGAGGCTCCACATGGCCCTTGATGGCCAATGCATGCTGGCGTGCCACGGCCAGCATGACCTCATAGCGGAACAGCGGAATGTACTGGATGCCGGTCATCTCCACCGGATTGGCGGTGATGACCAGGTCCAGCTGCTCGCGGCCCAATGCCTGCAGGGGGGCGAAGCTGTGGCCCGAGGGGATATCGACTTCAATTTCCGGCCAGTGATCGCGGAAGCGATCCACCGTCGGCATCAGCCACTGAAAGCAGCTATGGCACTCGATGGCCATGTGCAACCGGCCCTGTTCGCTTCCCGCCATGCGGGCAATGTCGCGCTCAGCCATGCGGAATTGCGGCAGTACCTGCTCTGCCAGCGACAACAGGCGCTGTCCGGCGCGGGTAAACTCCACGGGGCGCGTCTTGCGGATGAACAGTGGCGCGCCCAGGCGCTCCTCGAGGTCCTTCAGCTGATGGGAGAGGGCAGATTGGGTGAGGTGGACACGCTCCGCGGCTTCGACCAGCGAGCCTGCATCACGCAGGGCCAGCAGGGTACGCAGATGGCGCAATTCAAGCATGATGAATGGTGCTCATGTTGAGAGGTTGAAAAAGGTACGTCGTGGAAGGTCACCATCATGACGTGCGGCTGCCAGAGGGCGCTCATGACACTGTCTCATATTCATGGCGATTGGCGTATCACTTGGGGTGGCGGAAAACGAAGGATGCCAGAGTCAGCCTTGCATAGGGTGTCATGCAAGGCTGGCAGGGCGCGCGCCTTGTACCCTCAGTGTATACCCATCCCCACAAGCCTCACTGCGCTTGATAGACTTTGACAGGGTGCGCCAGGAAGGCCGCCGTCTCCGCCTTGAAGTCCAGCCATGCCGCAGTGTCTCATCGCGAGAGTGCTGCGCTGCCTCTTGTCGTCCGACATGCCCAGGGAGGGTTCATCATGTCACGTCATTGCTGTCGCCTTTTTGCCATTTTTCATGCGTTGCCCCATGGGTGGGCCGCGAGTCTCACGCCAGGGATGATCGCTGCCGGTCGAGCGGGCTTGCGCCTGTCGCCTCTGGCGGTGTCCATGCTGTTGGCGGGGTGTACCTCCCTGCCGTGGAGTCAGGATGTCACGTCAGAGTCGGATCTCGATCGGCCGCCGCTGAAGATGCCTGCCCCTGCGCAGGCTCCGGGCCCCGTGGTGCATGAAGTGCCGAAAAAGCCGCTCCCCAGCGCGGAGTCGCTGGGCAAGGCGGCTGCCGTGACGTTGCCCTCCAGCTTTCTGCCACCGCCTCGGGCGAGTGAGTATCAGGTGTGGCGCTGTACTCCGGCGCAGGATCTGCTGATGGCCTTCAGCGAAGGCGACGCCGAGGCATCGCATGACTGGTTGCGACTGTGGTCGCGGCGGCATGCCTATACCCTGGAGCGGGTCGTCAGTGCCTCGGGCGAGCGCTATCAGGCCAATGCCGGTGCATCGCCGGCCGAGCAGGCGTCTGGTGATGTGAAGGCGTTGCCCGGTGAAGAGGGGCTGGAGGTGTGGTTCAAGGGTTCCGAGGCGATGCTGCAGAATGCCCGTGGCAACCTGGAATGTGTGCAGGATGATCGGCGCGTGATTCATCCCACGATGCAGAAGCCACTGTTGGTGGCGCAGGGCAATGAGCCCGGCTGGCAGGTCAGTCTCGACAGCCAGCACAACCTGCTGACGCTGACGGCCATGCAGGGCTTGCTCGAGTCGCCGCACGAGGCCCAGGCATCCGAGCGCACTGCAGAAGCGGAGGCTGACGCTCGCTCGTCAGGTGTCCAGGTGGTGAAGCTGCCTTATCGGATCGCCCGCGAGGCAGACGATAGCCGTGTGCTCAAGGCGCAACTCCCGGCTGGCGGCAAGCAGGGCGAGCCATTGCAGCTGGTGGTCGCGCTGGGCGCCTGCTTCGATTCCATGCAGGGCGCGCCCTATCCACTGACGGCGACCTTGACGATTGCGGGGCAAGAATTGAGGGGCTGCGGCGAGGCGTTCCGTTATCCGTCGGCAGTCGAATAAGGGTGATGACTGACTAATCGTTCGCTTTTTTCGAATGATATGGGCGATTTAAGTCGCTTTTCGTGTGCAATGGTTCATTTATCATGCTGTGCATGCGGATCGGGTCGAACACCGTCGACAGGATCGCGCCTCACTTTCATGGAGACCCTCCACATGTCAAAAGCCTCACTCAATGTCCTGCTGGTGTCTGCTTCCCTGTTTGCCGACAAGGGTAATTCACGTGCGCTGGCCTCATCCTTCGTCAGTGCGCTCGAGACCTCCGGGCAGCCATTTCAGCTGACGCATCATGATCTGGTCGAGCGTGACCTGCCGCATCTCGATGGCGCGGAAATGCAGGCCTGGATGACGCCGGCGGATGAGCGCAGCGCCGAGCAACGCAAGCTCGCCGCACTGTCCGATGGTTTTCTGGCCGAGCTGAGAGCGGCAGACCTGCTGGTCGTCGCGGCACCGCTCTACAATCTGGGCCTGCCGACGCAGATGAAGGCGTGGTTCGACCGGGTGCTGCGTGCCGGCGAGACCTTCCGCTATACCGAGAAAGGGCCGGTGGGCCTGCTGGAAGGCAAGCAGGCGCTGGTGCTGGCGGCGCGTGGCGGCATGTACGTGGGCACTGAAATGGATTCCCAGACACCGCACCTGAAATCCATGCTTGGGCTGATGGGGATCACGGATCAGCACTTCGTGTATGCCGAAGGGCTCAACATGGGCGATGAGTCCAGGGCCGCCTCACTGGCCGAGGCCAAGGCTGCCATCGCCAATCAGGTGCAAGCTCTGCAGTTCCGCTGAGAGAAGTGAAAACACGAACGCCATCGCCGCCCCTTGTCCGGGCGGTGATGGCGTTCGTGTTTGTGCACAGCCAAAGGGAATCGCTGGCGCCGGTCAGTCGCTGGTGCAGGTCAGTCGCGGGAGTCGAGCACTTCCAGCGCTCCCTTGAGACGCGCATGCAGTTCTTCCAGCGGCGGCTGGGCGCTACCTTGCGGCCAGCCCGCCGTCAACACTACGCCATCGGCACCATAGTCGCTGGCATCCACTGGCACATCGTAGCCATTCAACCAGTGGCGAACATCGGCCTCATGGGCGAAGCCGACCTTCAGGCGCCTGGGCGTGCGCGGCGTGAAGGTTATGGTGGGCAGGTGCTCGAGTGCCTCGAGCACGGCGCGGCTGTATGCCCGCGCCAGGCCGCCGGTGCCCAGCTTGATGCCGCCGAAGTAGCGGATCACCACACAGGCCACCTGGCCGACGCCACTGCCTTCGAGCACCTGATACATCGGCCTGCCAGCAGTGCCGCCCGGTTCGCCATCATCGGAGAAGCCGATGGCATTCTGCTCATCAGGCGCCCCGGCGATGAACGCCGTGCAGTGGTGGCGTGCGTTGGGGTGGGCGAGATGCGCTTGAGCCAGCAGCCGTGTCATGCCTTCTGGCGTCGGGGCATGGGCCAGCCAGGCGATGAAGCGGCTCTTCTCGATCTCGATGCTGTGTTCATGGTGCGCCTCGGGCGCCAGTGCCGGTATCAGATAGGTCATGGCACCATCTTACCAAAGCGTCGTCCTCAGTGAGTGACGGCATTGCCGCGCACCACGCCCATCACCATGCCCAGCACTTCGATATCGGCATTCTTGAGATAGATGGGGGCCATGCTGTCGTTGGCCGGTTGCAGGCGCACGCCGGTCTTTTCGATATACAGCTTCTTCAGCGTCACTTCCTGCTGATTGATCATCACCACGGCAGTCTCGCCATTCTCGGCGCTTTCGCTGCGTTCGATGATGATGATGTCGCCATCATGGATATTGCAGTTGATCATCGAATGGCCGCGCACGCGCAGGGCGTAGGTGTTGCGGCGCACCATGCGTGTCGGCACGGCAACCGTACCGCAGTCGGCGATGGCTTCGATGGGCATGCCGGCCGTGATGTTGCCAAGCAGCGGGATATCCATCATGTCGCTGGCGGTGATTTCCTGCCAGGCCTGGTCATTGAGCGGCAGGTTGTGAAGACGCTGAAGGTAATGCGGAGCGTGAAGACGTGACATGAGCTATCCCCTGATGCCGTGCGGTCGGCGCGGATGGTGCGTCGGCCTGCGGTGCAGCGTGGAGGGTCGTCAGGCTGAGTTCATCTGTCGCCTGCTAGGCTCCGCGAACATGCTGACAACGCGTTGAGCCGACCCGATCAGTCTGTGCCTGCACTCGGCAGGCGTGTGATGAAGGTACTGTATGGATACTGTTTTTGTATACAGTGTCTGCATCATAGCAAGCTCTCGCGAAGTGGCAAGAGGTCAGCGGATCGGCCGGCGCCACTCCAGCGAAAGTGTGTCGTATGAATGTGCACCACATGTCGCTGATATATTTCTCGAGTGCTTGACTGCCCGTCATGGTGGGGCTGCGAGACCAGGCGATCGGCTGCACGGTGGTCAGTGTCGACCTCAGCTCGTAGAATGGCTCGCAGTGACCCTTGGGTCTGCCTTTGATGTCGCACTCCGCGACGGCTCAGCCGCGAGAATCCGGGATGCCCAGCCAGCCTGCCAGCGATGAAGTCAGTAGCGCGCCGCCTCTGTTGGCGGTCGTGGCGCTCGGCTGTGAGCGTGATGAGCGCTGGCTGTTCGAGGGGCTGGATCTTTCGCTGCATGCGGGAGAGATCCTGCAGGTCGAGGGCCCCAATGGCAGTGGCAAGACGACCCTGCTCAAGATTCTGTCCGGTCAGTTCCATGACTACGAGGGCGAGGTGCTCTGGCGCGGCCAGCCTTCCTCGCGGGTGCGTGACGACTTTCTGGGTTCACTGCTCTATCTGGGTCACCAGCCCGGCATCAAGGGCACCCTGACCGCCTTGGAAAACCTTGCCTGGTATCAGGCGCTTGGCGGTCAGCCGCAGGTGAAGTCAGAGGCCTGCAGCGAGATCGCCTGGGCGGCGCTGGATGCCGTAGGGCTGGCCGGTTTCGAGGATGTGCCTGCCCAGCAGCTTTCCGCCGGTCAGCAGCGACGTATCGCGCTGGCGCGGCTGTATCTGACGCCACGCCGGCTGTGGGTGCTCGATGAGCCCTTCACCGCCATCGATCGCGACGGCGTTCAGGCGCTGGAAGCATTGCTGCTGGCTCACGCCCAGCGTGGGGGCGGTGTGGTGATGACGACTCATCATCGCTTCTCGCAGGCCTCGCGCTTGCGCCGCTTGTGCCTGGGCGCTAAGGAAGGGGTGAAGGCCGAGCAGGGGCTAGAGCAGGGTTCAGAGCAGGGTATGGGCGGGAAAGACACAGCCTCGACACAAGGCGCCTCGGCATGAACCATGAGCTACTGACGGCATTGCCCGAGGCCCCGCCCACCGGTTCGCTGGCCGGGGCCTTCAAGGCGACCCTCGCGCGCGACCTGCGTCAGGCGCTGCGCCGACGCAGTGAGCTGATCAATCCGCTGGTGTTCTTCGCCCTGGTGATCACGCTGTTTCCGTTGGGCATCTCCCCGGACAAGGCGCTGCTGGCGACGCTGGCGCCGGGCCTGTTGTGGGTGGCGGCGTTGCTGGCGACGCTGCTGTCACTGGATGGCCTGTTCCGGCAGGATCTGGACGACGGCAGTCTCGAGCAACTGCTGCTGACGCCGCAGCCATTGCCGTTGCTGGTACTGGCCAAGGTGGTAGGCCACTGGTTGCTGACCGGCCTGCCGTTGGCGCTGATGGCACCCTTGCTGGGCGTGATGCTGGGACTGCCGAGCGGCACCTTTGGCGTGTTGATCTCCTCGCTGGCGCTGGGCAGCATGAGCCTGTCATTGATCGGCGCGATCGGTGCGGCACTCACGGTGGGGCTGCGGCGTGGCGGAGTACTGCTCTCGCTGATCATCCTGCCGCTGTACATTCCGGTGCTGATCTTCGGCGCCGGTGCCGTACAGAGCGCCGTCAACGGCATGCCCAGCCTGGCCCATCTGGCCATTCTGGGCGCGATGCTGGCGCTGGCCCTGTTGCTGGCGCCGCTCGCCATCGCCGCCGGACTCAGGCTGAGCATCAGTGGCTAGCCCAATCAAGAACTGCATGACGCTGCCCGAGCATGCTCGAGCATTCGCAAGGCTCTTCATTGCCCCTGACAAGAGGCCCGTGTGACCGCCGATTCCGACTCTCCTCAAGCGCCTGCCCGCAAGGTTCGTCCCCGCAAGGGCGGGCTATGGCCGTGGCTGCATCGCATGGGTGCGCCGGCGACCTTCTTCGCGGCCAGTCAGCGCTGGCTGCCGTGGCTATGGGCGCTGGCGATCATCTCGCTGGTGGCCGGCAGTGTCTGGGGGCTGGCCTTCGCGCCCGCCGACTACCAGCAGGGCAACAGTTTCCGCATCATCTATGTACATGTGCCAGCGGCGATTCTCGCCCAGTCGTGCTTCATGCTGCTGGCGGTGTGTGCGCTGCTCTTCCTGGTGTGGAAGATCAAGCTGGCGGACATGGTGGCCACGGCCGCCGCGCCCGTCGGTGCCCTGATGACAGCGCTGGCACTGTTTTCCGGCTCGGTGTGGGGCATTCCCACCTGGGGCACCTGGTGGATCTGGGATGCCCGGCTGACCTCGATGCTGATTCAGCTGTTCCTGTATCTGGGCGTCATCGTGATGCGTGGCTCCTTCGTCAGCCGTGACAGCGGTTCGCGCGCGGCCTCGATCCTGGCGCTGGTCGGCATGGTCAATATCCCGATCATCAAGTATTCGGTGGACTGGTGGAGCACACTGCATCAACCGGCCACCTTCACGCTCAGCGAAGCGCCGCCGATGCCGGCCAGCATGTGGATTCCGCTGCTGCTGATGGTGATCGGCTTCTACGCCCTGTTCGGCGCGCTGGTGCTGATGCGCACGCGGGTCGAGGTGTTGAGGCGCGAGAGTCGCAAGCAGTGGGTGCGTGATCTGCTGAGTCCGTCTGCGCGTGCGCGCCCCGATGCTGCGGTGGTCGCGGAAGAAGGGGATAAATCATGAACCTGCCGGGCATCGCCTTCTCGAGTGTCAGCGAGTTCTTCGCCATGGGCGGCCATGCGCTGTATGTGTGGTCGGCCTGGGGGCTGACGGCGGCATGTCTGATGGGGCTGGTGATCGCCACGCGGATGTCGCGTCGCGCGCTGGAGGCGGATATCCGTCGCCGGCTGCGCCGTGACGCTTCCCGTCATTCTTCGCACCCTGCTTCACGCCACGCTGCGCATCGTTCGGCACATCAGGCTTCGCGCCGCACCTCTCGTGATTGAACCCGTTTTCTTCCTCCCGCGGCGGTTGTCCCGCTGACCGCGAGAGGCTTGACCGTCCCTTGCCCTGACCGAGCCCTGACCATGACTCCCAAACGCAAGCAGCGCCTGTATATCGTCACGGCCATCGTGCTGCTGGCCGCCCTCGCGGTGGGTCTGACCCTCTATGCCCTGCGCGCCAACATCAACGCCTTCTATACCCCGACGCAGATCGCCAGCGGCGAAGCGCCCCAGGGGCGGCAGATCCGTGCGGGCGGCATGGTGCGTGAGGGCAGTGTCAGGCGTGACAACGAGACGCTGGATGCCATCTTCACCGTCACCGATTTCGATCATGACGTGACGGTGCATTATCAGGGCATCCTGCCGGACCTGTTCCGTGAAGGGCAGGGCGTGGTGGTGATGGGCACCTTCGATGGTGATCATCTCGAGGCCAGCGAGGTGCTGGCCAAGCATGACGAGAAGTACATGCCGCCGGAGGTATCCGATGCACTCAAGGCCTCGGGGCGCGATGTCTCTGGTAACAGGACGGGCAACCTGGCCAGCGACAGCAGCGCTGCCAAGGCCGCGATCGATCCGCAGGAGACCCCGTGATGGTGACGCAACTGTTGCCGGAAATCGGCCACTTCGCGCTGATTCTGGGTGCCTGTCTGGCCTGTGTGCAGGCTGTCGTGCCGCTGGCGGGGGCCAGTACGCGTCGTCCGCTGTGGATGAGCTTTGCCCAGCCGATGGCCTGGGGGCAGTTCCTGTTCGTGCTGATCGCCTATGCCTGCCTGACGGCAAGCTTCCTGCTGGATGATTTCAGCGTCGCCTACATCGCCAACAACTCCAACAGCCAGCTGCCGTGGTACTTCAAGTTCAGTGCCGTCTGGGGCAGTCATGAGGGCTCGGTGCTGCTGTGGAGCCTGATACTGGCCGGTTGGGGCTTTGCCGTCTCGCTGGGCGCGCGCCATCTGCCGCGCGACATGCTGGCACGGGTGCTGGGCATCATGGGGCTGATCTCCACCGGTTTCCTGGCCTTCGTGCTGCTGACCTCCAATCCCTTCGCGCGTCTGCTGCCGGACATGCCGGCTGACGGCGCGGACCTCAATCCGCTGCTGCAGGATATCGGGCTGATCATCCACCCACCGATGCTCTACATGGGTTACGTGGGCTTCTCGGTGGCGTTCACGTTCGCGATGGCGGCACTGATGGGCGGGCGCCTCGATGCCGCCTGGGCACGCTGGGCGCGCCCCTGGACCAACATCGCCTGGGCCTTCCTGACCGTCGGCATCGCGTTGGGCAGCTGGTGGGCCTACTACGAGCTCGGCTGGGGCGGCTGGTGGTTCTGGGACCCGGTGGAGAACGCCTCCTTGATGCCGTGGCTGGCCGGTACCGCCCTGATCCATTCGCTGGCGGTCACCGAGAAGCGCGGCGCCTTCAAGAGCTGGACGGTACTGCTGTCGATCTTCGCCTTCTCGTTGTCACTGCTGGGCACCTTCCTGGTGCGCTCCGGGGTGCTGACCTCGGTGCACGCCTTCGCCAGTGACCCCGACCGCGGGCTGTTCATCCTCGTGCTGCTCGGCATCACCGTCGGTGGCTCGCTGCTGCTGTTCGCGTTGCGCGCACCGCGCGTGCGTTCGACGCTGGGCTTTCACTGGCTGTCGCGGGATGCCTTCCTGCTGGTCAACAATCTCGTGTTGCTGGTGATGATGGTCACCGTGCTGCTGGGCACCCTCTATCCGCTGGTGCTGGATTCGCTGGGGCTGGGCAAGATCTCGGTGGGCCCGCCGTACTTCAATGCGCTGTTCGTGCCGCTGACCACGCTGCTGTGTGCCTTCATGGGCCTCGGGCCGGCTTCGCGCTGGAAGCAGATGCCGGGCCGCGAGCTTACGCGTCGTCTTGCGCTGGCCGGCAGCGCGGCACTCGTCATTGGTGGCCTGCTGCCACTGACGCTGGATATCGAGTGGAGTTTCCCGGTGGCACTCGGGCTGGTCATCGCGCTGTGGGTGGTGCTGCCGCTGCTGCGCGACCTGTGGGACAAGAGTGCCTCGAAGGCGGGGCGCTGGGCGGGGCTCAAGCGCCTCACGCCCAGCTACTGGGGCATGCAACTGGCGCATCTGGGGCTGGCAGTGACCATCGTCGGCGTGACGCTGGTCTCCAATACCGAGGTCGCCGAGAACGTACGCATGGTGCAGGGCAAGGAGGTCAGCGTGGGCGGCTATCAGTTCCGCATGACCGAGCTTGGCGAATATCGCGGCCCCAACTACCTGTCGGACCGCGCCACGGTGGAAGTCAGCCGGGATGGTGACCCCGTGACGACACTGCATCCCGAGAAGCGTCTGTTCCTGGCCAGCGGCATGCCGATGACCGAGACCGCGCTCGATGCCGGCTTCACGCGTGACCTCTACGTCGCCATGGGCGAGAAGCTGGATGACGACAGCTGGGCGGTACGCATCCAGGTCAAACCCTTCGTGCGCTGGCTGTGGCTGGGCGCCCTGCTGATGGGGGCGGGCGGTGTGATCGCCGTGCTGGATCGCCGTTATCGCCGCCGTGTCGAGGCCAGCACGGCGTCTGACACCCGCTCTATCACCACACAGGAGGCTCGCCCATGAATCTTCGTCGTCTGGTGCTGTTCGTGCCGCTGGTGGTCGTGGTGGGGCTGGGTGCCTTCCTCTACCAGCGCCTCGATGATGACCCCTACGCGCGGGACTCCGCGCTGCTGTCGCGGCCCTTCCCCGAATTCTCGCTCAGCACCTTGAGTGAGCCGCAGGCGCGCCTCGATGCCTCGCTGCTCAAGGGGCAGGTCAGCCTCGTCAACGTCTGGGGCGAGTGGTGCCCGACCTGCAAGCATGAGATGCCGCAACTGCTGGATCTCGCCAGCCGCGGCGTGCACATGGTCGGCGTCGACTACAAGGACACTCGCGCCAAGGGCCGCCAGTTCTTGGAGGAATTCGGCAACCCGTTCAGCGTCAATCTGTTCGACCCCGAGGGCACCCTGGGCTTTGATCTTGGCGTCTATGGGGCACCGGAAACCTTCCTGGTCGATGCCGAGGGCGTGATCCGCTATCACCACACCGGCTACATCCGGCCCGAAGATGTCCGCGACGTCATCCTGCCGACGCTTGAACGCATTGCAGAGCCCGCGCCTGACGCCGCCAGCACGCCCGATGAGGAGGCCAGCTCATGAAGTCCGTACTCAGGAGTGTCGCCATCCCGCTGGTGCAGGCGCTGGTGGTGCTGATGTTTCTTGCCTGGCTGTCTGCCGGCAAGGCGCATGCCGCCATCGAGATGCATCAGTTCGACAATCCGGTGCTGCAGAAGCGCTACGACAGCCTGACTGCCGCGCTGCGCTGCCCCAAGTGCCAGAACCAGGCGATCGGTGACTCGGACTCTCCCATCGCCGGTGACATGCGCCAGAACGTGGCGGACCTGCTCAAGGACGGCCGCAGCGACAGCGAGATCCAGAATTTCATGGTCGCGCGCTTCGGCGAGTACGTGCTCTACAACCCGCGCCTCGATGGGCGCACCTGGCTGCTGTGGGGCGGTCCGGCCGTCCTGATTCTGCTCGGCTTGCTGGTCGTGACGCTGATCGTGCGTGCTCGGCGGCGTGCGAGTGTGCGTGCGCTGGATGATGATGAGCAGGCGCGCCTGTCGGCGCTGCTCGCCACGCACCGCCAGTCCGGCGATGAGCGACCCGGCGCTGGGCAACACACTGCCAAGGAGCGCTCATGATCCTGTTATGGCTGGCGATTGCCGTGCTGTTGATTCCCGCCGGCTGGCTGCTGTTGCTGCCGTTGCGGCGGGCGCGTCACGTGCATGCCGATCAGCAGGCGTTCGAGGACAACGACAGCCTCGGCGCCGAGAACGTGCGTGTCTATCGGCGTCGACTGGCCTCGCTGGAGCGCGGCCATGCGCGCGGCGAGCTGGATGACACGGCGCTGGCGGAAGGGCGGGTCGAGCTGGAACGCAGCCTGCTGGAAGATGCTGAATCCCTGAAGCGCTCTCCGCTCAAGGCGGCCAGCAGCGGCCGTGTGCTGGTGCCCGTGTTGCTGGTGGCGATGGTGGCGGGCTCGCTCTTCTGGTATCAGCGCGAAGGCGCGAGCGGGGACCTGGCGCTGGCGCAGGCGATTGCCGCCACGCCGATCCATGATGCCGCCAGCTTCGAGGCGCGCATCGCCCGGCTGCGCGCCGAGGCCGAAGCCCAGCCCGACAACGCCAAGGTATGGATGGCGCTGTTCCCGCTCTACCGCGATGCCGGACGTCTCGATGAGGCCATGCAGTCGCTCGAGGCGTTGATCGCGCTCGAAGGCCGCGTGCCCGCATTGATCGCGCAGCTGGCGCAGCTCAAGTTCTTCGCCGCCCAGCGTACCTTGACCGATGAGGTCCAGGCGCTGGTCGATGAAGTGCTGGCGGACGATCCGCGTCAGCCGACGGTACTTGGCCTGCTCGGGATCGAGGCCTTCGATCATGCCCGCTATCCCGAGGCCATCGATTACTGGCGCAAGGCGATTGCCGGCTTCGAGAATCCCGATGCCGCCAAGGCACTGCGCGAAGGTATCAAGGCCGCGCGTCAGCGCATGGCCAGTGCAGGAGACGTCGATGCGTCGGTCGCGCTGGAGCGCTCGGTAGCGACGGATCAGCTTGCGGCCGATGCTCAGGGCGCGAAAGCTCTGGCCAATGAAGAGGGCGCTGCCCGGCTGACACTCGAGGTATCACTGGACCCGGCACTCGAGGCGCAGCTGGCGGCGCTGCCGGCCAACGCCGCTGCGACGACCCTGTTCATCGTGGCACGCGACACCGAAGGCAAGCTGCCACCGCTGGCGGTGGTGCGCACCACCGCGGACAGGCTGCCGCTGACGATCACGCTCTCGGACGACAACGCCATGGCCCCGATGGCGCGGCTCTCGATGGCCGAGCGCGTCGATCTCGTGGCGCGTATCTCCGCTTCCGGCCAGCCGACGGCGCAGCCGGGGGATCTCGAAGGCAAGCTCGAGAATGTCATCGTCACCCGCAGTGCTGATGCCGGCGGCGAGAAAGGCGCTGATGCGACTCAGGCGCCGCTGGCACTGCGCATCGATCACCGCGTCACTCAGTAAGCCGCGATTGGCCTCTGGCCCGCGCGATGACGGCTTCGTTTGTCATTGCGCCGGTTGGGGCCATCGCCGCTTTTGGGTAGACTGCGCGCTGGTTTTTCGAAAATACCCTCGATGACCGGCTGTCTCGTCGTAAGGACATGTTTACCTTGCGACGGTCGACGGTGCGGGCGCGACCTGGCAGACCTGCGACGCCGCGGTACATCAGGCTTTCCTGCTCCAGAACCTGCTTTTCCAGATCTTCTTTCTCCAGACTCAAGGACGCGCCAGGCGCAATGCGGCTCAAATCGATCAAGCTGGTCGGCTTCAAATCCTTCGTCGATCCGGTCACCGTGCCCTTCGACAGCAACATGACGGCGATTCTCGGCCCCAACGGCTGCGGGAAATCCAACGTCATCGACGCTGTGCGCTGGGTCATGGGCGAGTCCAGCGCCAAGAACCTGCGTGGCGAGTCGATGACGGACGTCATCTTCAATGGCTCCACCGGGCGCAAGCCGGTGGGGCAGGCCTCCATCGAGCTGACCTTCGACAATGCCGACGGTAGCCTCGGTGGCGCCTGGTCCGAGTATGCCGAGATAGCGGTCAAGCGTCTTGTGACGCGTGATGGCCAGTCCGGCTACTTCCTCAATGGCCAGAAATGTCGCCGGCGTGATATCGCTGACGTCTTCCTCGGCACAGGCCTCGGGCCGCGCTCCTACTCCATCATCGGTCAGGGCATGATCTCGCAGCTGATCGAGGCGCGCCCGGATGACCTGCGCAGCACCCTCGAGGAAGCCGCGGGCATCTCCAAGTACAAGGAGCGCCGCCGCGAGACCGAGAATCGCATGAAGCGCACCCAGGAGAACATGGAGCGCCTGGATGACCTGCGTGAGGAGCTCGACAAGCAGCTCGAGCGCCTCAAGCGTCAGGCCGAGGCCGCCAAGCGCTATCAGACCCTCAAGCAGGATGAATACCGCCTCAAGGGCGAGCTGGCCGTGCTGCGTCGACGGGGCCTGCGTGCCCAGCAGCGCGAGCAGCAGTCACGTGTCGCGGAGCTGGAAACCGGCGTCGAGCGCGAGATTCTCGGTCAGCGTCAGTGCGAGAGCCAGCTGGAAGAGCAGCGCTATCAGCACGACGAGCTGGCCGGTGAGCTGGAAACCCATCAGGCCGCCTTCTATGAGACCGGTGCCCAGATCGCGCGCCTCGAGCAGAGCCTCGAGCACGCCCGCACCCGGGAACAGCAGCTGGCGACGGACCTCGAAATGGCCAGGCGCGAGCTGAGCGACATCCAGCGCGTCGAGGGCGAGGACGGCGAGCGCCTCGAGATGATCGATGCACGCCTGGAAGACATCGCCCCGGAACTCGAGCTGGCCCGCGAGACCCTCGAAGGGCTCGAGCTGTCACTGGAAGAGGCCGAAGAGCGCCGCCAGGACAGCCAGAGCGAGTGGGAGCGCTTCAGTCAGGCCGACAACGAATCCCAGCGTGGCGCCGAACGGGCCCAGAGCGAGATCCAGCAGCTCGAGAATGCCATCGCCGACGCCGAGCGCCAGCGCGAGCGCCGTCGTCAGCAGCTGGCGGAGCTGCCGGATGTCGCCGAGTTGCGTGAAGCCCGCGAAGAGCTGCGCGAGCAGCTCGATGAATTGTCGCTGGGCGGCGAATCACTGGAGTCGCGTCGCGAGCAGGCCAGTGAAGCCCGTGAGCAGGCTCAGGCCGATCGTCTGGCGCTGGATGGTGAGCGCGATCAGTTGCGCCAGCGTCGCAATGTCTTGCAGGGCGAGAAGGCCTCGCTTGAGGCGCTGATCGACGCGGCGCTGCGTGACGACGATGACAGTCTGGCGAGCCACCTGGAGCAGCATGGGCTCGCCGAGACCCCGGCGCTGGCCGAGGGGCTCGAGGTCGCCGAGGGCTGGGAATCGGCCAGTGCCTGGGTACTGGGCCCCTTCCTCAAGGCGCGTCTGGCGGCGGGCGAGCCGTCGCGGCTGGCCACGCTGATGGATGAGCTGCCCGGCGGCGAGCTGTTGCTGATCGATGGCACGCCGGCGTCCAGCGCGGCAGCCCGCCCAGAAGGCACACTGGCGGCGCAGGTGAGCGGCGCGGATGCCCTGACCGGTTGGCTGGCCAGCATCCACTGTGTCGAGTCGCAGGCAGCCGCCTGGGCCAGGCGTGGCTCGCTGGCCGCGCACGAGAGCGTGCTGACGCCGGATGGCCTGTGGCTGGGGCAGGGCTGGAGTCGCCGTCAGGTGGCTGGTGAGCGTGCCGATAGCGTCATCGCCCAGCGAGCGCGCCTCGAGCAGGTCGTGCTGGAGCTCGAGTCACTGGATGAGCGTCTCGAGGAGATCGAGACGCGCCTGGCCGCAGCCGCGGAACAGATTGCCGGCGCCGAGCAGCAGCTCGAGCATCTGCGCGTCGAAGAGCGCGAGCTGGGCGAGCGCCAGCGTGAACTCAGTCTCAAGGAAGCCGGCATCGCCAGCCGCCTGGAGCATGTCGATGGTCGCGCTCGTGAGCTGGATGAGGAGCTCGAGCAGCTGGCGGAAACGCGCGAGACTCAGGCCCTGACGCTGGAGGAGGCGCGCGAGCGCTGGCAGCAGGCACTGGAGGCGGTCGAGAACAACGCCCAGTCACGTGAGTCGCTGGAGCGTTCACGGCGCGAACATCAGGAAGCGCTGGCCGGGCTGCGTGCCCAGCTGGCGCCAGCGCGTGAGCAGGTCAACCGTCTCGACATGGAGCGTCAGCGCCTGACCACCGAACGTGACGGCATGCAGGGTCAGCGCATGCGAGCCGTCGAGCAGCGCGAGAAGCTCGCCGAGCGCATCGAGATGCTCGAGGCCAGCCGTGAAGAAGCCTCGCTGCCGCAGGAAGAAGAGCGCGAGAAGCTCGAGATGCTGCTCGAGACGCGTCTGTATCAGGAAACCAAGCTCAACGCCTGTCGTGACAAGACTCATGAATTGGTCGAACAGATGCGTCAGGCGGAGCAGGCGCGTCAGACTCATGAGCGCAATCTCGAGGGGATTCGCCAGCGCCTCGAGGAAGGCCGCATGCAGGTGCAGGCGCTGACCCTCAAGGGCGATGCGCAGGACGAGCAACTGGTGGAACTGGGCTATGACGAGGCGGCGATCGCGCAGCTCGAGGACGAGCTGGACCCCAATGCCACTGAATCGGCCTGGAGTCACAATCTCGAGCAGATCGGCGAGCGCATCAAGCGGCTGGGGGCCATCAACCTGGCGGCCATCGAGGAATACGACCAGCAGGCCGAGCGTCGCAACTATCTGGAAGCCCAGCATGCCGAGCTGAGCGAAGCGCTGGAGACTCTCGAGCGCGCCATCCGCAAGATTGACCAGGAAACACGGGTGCGCTTCAAGGAAACCTTCGACAAGGTCAATGCCGGAATCCAGGCGCTTTTCCCCAAGATCTTCGGGGGCGGAACCGCATGGTTGACGCTGACGGGTGATGATTTGCTGGAGACGGGAGTCGCGATCATGGCGCGGCCACCGGGCAAGAAAAACTCCACCATCCACCTGCTGTCAGGCGGCGAGAAGGCACTGACGGCACTGGCGCTTGTCTTCGCCATCTTCCAGCTCAATCCCGCTCCGTTCTGCATGCTCGATGAGGTGGATGCGCCGCTGGATGATGCCAACGTCGGACGCTATGCAAGGCTGGTGAAGGAGATGTCGGAAAGCGTACAGTTCATCTATATCACCCATAACAAGATCGCCATGGAAGCGGCAGATCGGCTGATGGGCGTCACCATGCAGGAACCCGGCGTCTCGCGCCTTGTCTCTGTAGGGATAGAAGAAGCTGCCGTGCTTGCCGAAGCGTGAGGGAAAAGCCGTTCAGGAGGGCAAGGTCATCCTCCGGCGCGGTAGCCAGTGGCCGCCTTGGCGGCCTGGTTGGCAAGATCGTGTTGCATCTAGACATCGAAAGCACTACGAGTTTGCGTCATAGTGTCAGTCAGGGATAATTGAAGGGCGATTGCGCAGGTCACCACCACAGGATTGACATTCGAAAAAATGTCCCCTTTTTCTGCAATCGCGCTATGCTGTTCACGTGCATGGTGCCCAAGCAAACAGGCTAATGACCCATGGAATTGAGAGAGTGGCTCATCTTGTTGGGGTTGGTGCTGGTCGCAATCATCGTCGTTGACGGTGTGCGCAGGCTCCAACGTCAACGTCGAGTACCCCGACTGGATCGAGCGGGTACAGAGGATTCCACCGACGATGCGGGCAATCCCGCGGTGGAAGAAGAGGAAGAACGTGACAACTGGGAGCTGCCGAACGGCGGCTACCGGGTGGTTGGCGATTCCGGGACGCATGCCGAGGCCGAGGAAGATGTCGTGCTCGACAATGCGCACGGCATCAAGGCCTCGCGGGTTACTCAACCGAGTCGTCCGGTGCAGCCCATGGAGCGTCGTGAAGCAACGGAGCGCAAGGGCTTCGGCGAGCGTGCGGCTGCCTTCGGTGCGCGTGCCAGCCAGTCAATGCGCGACGTGACGGCCAGTCTGGGCGCACGGCGTGATGACGAGCATGAGCACGACGATGCGCATCGTGAGCCCGTGCTCGGCAGCGCCTCCAGTGAGCAGGTCGAGACGGCGCGCGAAGACGACTTCCATGAGAAGCCGGTGATCACCGCCGAGGATGACAGCATCAGCGTCTCCTCCACCCAGGCCGATGATCTCGAGCCGATGGCCGAGATCGAGGAAGGTCAGGATGCCAAGGCCGAGGCGTCGTCCGTTGGCAAGCCGGCCGATGGCGCCAGCAGTGCTTCCCAGCGCCAGGAACCTTCACTGGAAGCGGCCGCCGCGCCTGCTGCCGATGCCACAGCCCCCGAGGACGATCGTCATCCGCTGGTGCTGCGTGCCGAACGCAATCAGGTCGATGACCAGCTCGCACGTGACACCCTGGCCGATGCCAGTGAAGTCATCATCATCTCGGTGATGGCGCGGGGCGACGAAGGTTTCAGTGGTGAAGACGTGCTGGGCATCTCGCTGGCCTGTGGTCTGCGTCATTCCGAGATGGGGCTGTTCCTGCGTCACGAGGAAGATGACGACGACAGCCCGCTGCAGTTCGCGATGGCCAACGTGGTCAAGCCGGGCATCTTCAAGCCGGCCGAGATGGTGGAAAGCCAGCTCGACGGCGTCACCTTCCTGATGCCGCTGCCGGGCGCGGACGACACCTCCGCCGCCTTCGAGACCATGGTCGAGATCGCCATGCTGCTGGTGCGGCGTCTGGGCGGTGAGCTGAAAGACGAGAACCACAGCGTGATGACGGCCCAGACCATCGAGTTCAAGCGCCAGCAGGTGCATGAGTTCGAGCGTCGCAATCGTCTGCATCGCTACCAGGCCAACTGATCGACTCCCCAGCCATTCTCTGAGTCGACCAGTCATGCCATAACGCCAACGGCGACCTTCGGGTCGCCGTTGGCGTTCGTGTCTGCTGATCGCTGCGCCAGGCGGCTTGAAGGTTCGGACTTGCGGTCGCATTGAGTACAATGGCCGCATCACGGCGTCTCTCCAGGCTTGATCCAGCGCGGAGCATTCGTCGCCATCCGCTTTCCGGTCGACCAGTGCTGCTCATGGGCAGTGCTGGCGAGCCATTGTCTCGAGTGAGTGTCATGTCAGCCCAGGATGATCTGTTTTCGGCGCCCGCCGATGAACCCAACGCCTCGAGCGCTTCTCGCTCCGCTGCACCGGCCGCGGTGGAAGGCGTGCCTGCCAAGGTGATGGAGGAGGTCGCGCAGCTGCACCGAGAGCTGCTCGAGGCCAGCCACCGCTATTACGTGCTGGATGATCCGACGCTGACCGATGCCGACTACGACACGCGCCTGCGTCGTCTCGAGGCGCTGGAAGCCGACTATCCCCAGCTGATCAGCTCGGAATCGCCCACCCAGCGTGTCGGAGCCGCGCCGGCCAGCGGCTTCGAGGAAGTGCAGCATGCAGTACCGATGCTGTCGCTCAACAACGCCTTCGATGACGATGAGCTGCGTGCCTTCGTGCAACGTGCGGCGAAAACGCTGGAGCTGGGAGATGCCCAGGATGCGGGTGACGAGCTGAGCTTCTGCTGCGAGCCCAAGCTCGATGGCCTGGCCGTGTCACTCATCTACGAGAATGGCGTGCTGGTGCAGGGCGTGACGCGCGGCGATGGCCGCACCGGCGAAGGCATCACCACCAATCTGCGCACCATCCGCTCGATCCCGCTCAAGCTGCGGGGGGATGATCTGCCGGAGCTGCTGGAAGTGCGCGGCGAGGTCTACATGAGCCACGCTGGTTTCGAGGCGCTGAATGCCCGCGGCCGCGACGAGGATGGCAAGGTGTTCGCCAACCCGCGCAATGCCGCCGCCGGCAGCCTGCGCCAGCTGGATTCCAATATCGCCGCCTCGCGTCCGCTGGAATTCTGCGCCTATCAGGTCGCGCGGGTGGATGATGCGCTGCTCGCCAGCGAGGCCGGCCAGAATCATTCCGGTCTGATGGCGCTGCTCAACGACTATGGCTTCCGTACCAGCCCGCAGCTTGAGGTGGTGCGCGGTGCTCAGGGCATCATCGACTACACCCGTCGTCTCGGCGAGCAGCGTGATGGACTCGACCACGATATCGATGGCGCGGTCATCAAGCTCGATGCGCTGCGTCTGCAGCGTGAACTGGGCTTCGTGGCGCGCGCACCGCGCTGGGCCATCGCCTACAAGTATCCGGCGCAGGAGCAGGAAACCACCCTGGAAGGCGTCGATTTCCAGGTCGGACGTACTGGCGCGCTGACGCCGGTCGCCCGGCTGGCGCCGGTGCAGGTCGCCGGAGTGGTGGTCTCCAACGCCACACTGCACAACATGGACGAGGTGGAACGTCTCGGCGTGCAGATCGGTGACAGCGTCATCATCCGCCGCGCCGGCGACGTCATCCCGCAGGTGGTGCGGGTCGCCAGTGAAGGTGCCAGCCGTGAAGCCATCGTGCTGCCGGACGGCTGCCCGGTGTGTGGCTCCGAGATCGAGCGCCTCGAAGGCGAGGTGGTGGCACGCTGCGCGGGCGGACTGATCTGCGCCGCGCAGCGCAAGGAAGCCCTCAAGCACTTCTCCAGCCGCAAGGCGCTGGATGTGGATGGCCTCGGCGAGAAGCTGATCGAGCAGCTGATCGAGCGTGAGCTGGTCAAGACGCCGGCGGACCTGTTCCATCTGGAAGCTGCCACGCTCGCTGAGCTGCCGCGCATGGGCGAGAAGTCCGCCGCCAATCTGGTCGCCTCGCTGGACAAGAGCCGCAACACCACCCTGGCACGCTTCATCTACGCCCTCGGCATCCGGGAAGTCGGTGAAGCCACTGCCGCGAATCTGGCCACGCACTTCGGCACGCTTGAAGCGCTGCGCGCAGCCGATCAAGCCGCGCTGGAAGCAGTGGAGGACGTCGGCCCCATCGTCGCCGCACATATCCATACCTTCTTCCAGCAGCCGACCAACAACGAGACGCTGGAAGCGTTGCTCGCCTGTGGTCTGAGCTGGGAAGAGGTCGAGATCGGTGAGCGCCCCCAGCCGCTGGCAGGCCAGACCTGGGTGCTGACCGGCAGCCTCGACAGCATGACGCGTGATGAAGGCAAGGCGCGTCTGCAGGCGCTGGGTGCCAAGGTGGCGGGCAGTGTCTCGAAGAAGACCGCTGGTGTGGTCGCCGGCGAGGCAGCGGGCAGCAAGCTTGAGAAAGCCATGCAGCTGGGCCTCACGGTGCTGGACGAAGAGACCTTCGTGAAGCGCCTGGCCGAATGGGAATCCGGTGCTGATACACAGCAGGACAATCCGCAAGACAATGTGCAGGACAGCGCGGGAGAGGATGCATGAGTACGGATACGCTGAACGATGCACCGCAGGCGGCGTCACGCCACCCTGATGATGGACAGGAGCTACCCATGAGCCAGATGCCACTTGATCAGATGGACCCGCGGGACCGCTTCATCGAGGTACCGCAGACCATGCTGCCCGCCGATACACGGCGCGCCCTGCTGGAAGCCTTCGTCACCCGTCAGGGCTATGACACCACCGATGTCGGTGAAGGCATGGCCGGCTGGGTCGCGGAGCTGGAAGGCCAGCTGTCACGCGGCAAGCTGCTGATTGTCCATGATATCGGCACCGAATCCACCGAGGTGATGACGCTGGAACAGTGGCAGTCCTTCGGTCGCCAGCTGGCAGATGACGAGGAAGAGGGCGACTGAGTCCAGCCAGCGGTCATGATGTAATGAGCATGCCCTGATCCTGCCCCTGGCCTTGGGGTCGGAAACGACAACGCCCCTGGCACAGGCCAGGGGCGTTGTCGTTAATGAAGCGCCTGTTATTGCACCCGTTGGTGCGCCTATTGGCGTCTGGCGATGCGCCGGATCATGCGAACCACATCGGCACGACCAGGCTCGAGATCAGCAGAATCAAGGCCCCGCCCAGGCGCGAGGAAATCTGCGCGAAGGGCATCAGCTGCATGCGATTGGCCGCCGAGAGTACGGCGACGTCACCCGTGCCGCCCATGTTGGCCATGCACAGGCCAGCGGTGATGGCGGATTCTATGGGATAGAAGCCGACCAGCTTGCCCACCAGGCCCGCACCGAAGGCGGCGCCGGCAACGACACCGAACACGATCACCACGTAGGTGATGGTGATGGCATCGATCACCTGGCCCAGATCGGTATAGGCCACGCCGATGCCGAACAGCAGCGCGAAGGTCCAGTTGCCTGCCACGAACCGGAACCATTGGGCGGCGGCCTGATTGATGTTCTCCGGTACCAGGTTGGCGCACTTGAGCATGGCGACCGCGATGATCATCAGCGCGTAGGGGTGCAGCGGAATGACCTTGCCGAGAATCTGGCTGGCGACGAAGAAGCTCAGGGCAATCACCATGCCGATGCCCAACTGGGACAGGTCAGGCGTGCTCTTCTCTTCGCGGACATTGACGCCCGGCATCATCTGGCCGCCACCGGTCAGTGACGGGAAGCGCTTGCCAAGCCCGTTGAGCAGCCCGGCGATGATGATGGCGAAGACATTGCCCAGGGCCAGTGCCGGCACCAGGATCGAGATATAGTAGCTGGCCGGTTGCCCCAGCAGCTGCTCGTAGATCTGGCTCATCGGCACGGCGCCGGCGCCCATGCCGCCGCCCATGATGGGCAGGGCGATGACCATGACGGCATCCTTGGGCGAGAAGCCCATGACCCAGCCGACCAGCATCGCGAAGAGCGCCGCGAACAGCACCGAGCACAGCAGCGGCAGCGCGAAGCGGGCCCCGACCTTGACCAGTACGCGGGAGTCCATGCCGAGAATGCTGCCGGTGATCAGCGCCGCGATGTAGAAGTTCAGAAAGCCACCAGCCTTCATGAACTCACTGACATTCGCCGTGACGTCCTGCGGCAGCCAGCCGCTGAAGACCAGCGCTGCGGCACCGAAGATGGCGAGAATGGCGCCGCCACCCAGATAGCTGTTGATGATCGGCAGGCGGTCGCCCAGAAAGCCCAGCAGCTCACCGAGAATCATCATCACCAGCAGCGCGCCGATCATGCCCGCAGGCAGGGTGTCGGTGGCGATGGCGGCGACAAGGACCAGAAAGGACAGGGCGAAGATCGGCAGCGACATGCCGAAGATGCGCGCCTTCTGCCAGGGGGACTCTGTGGCAGGCATGGCCGTGGCGGTCTGCGAGGAATGTGTCATGCATGCTCCTTGTCCTGCACTCTGTCGTTGCAGGACCTGTTGTCATGCCCGGACGCGTTGGCGTGGCATCGCGGGATCGTTTGGGACGGGGAAGGGACATCATGTTCGCGCACTGGATGCGCGTCACAGGGAGCTTACGGTGTGGCTCCCGAGGGCCAAGTTTTGCGAATTAAAGAAAGCCTTTTGAAACTTATGAAAGCGCCGGCTGCCACTCGCCCATGCGCCGGGCCGAATGGCCATGCCACCAAGGGGGCACATGGCTTGTCCGGCGTGTTGCGGCATTCTCAACCCGGGCTGAGCGCGCTGACCTCATTGCTCGCCGCCGGCATGGTGATCGTCAGCCTGCTGGTCGCGGCCTGGCTCTTCAGTGCCCAGCTGGAGCGGACCCAGCGCGAGATCCAGGGTCAGCGCATTGCCGCTCTTGCCCAGCGTATCGCGCGTCTGCCCGAGGTGCGTTCCGCCCTGAGCGAGGCCAGCTCACCGCAGGCTGCGCCTCCTGTCGCGGACAGCCGGCTGGCGGCACGCATCGAGCGACTGCGTCAGGAGAATGCCGTCGACTTCATCGTGGTGATGCGACCGGATGGCTTGCGGCTCAGTCACCCGGACCCCACACGTATCGGACAGCCCTTCCAGGGTGGCGACGAGCAGCGTGCGCTTGCCGGCGCCTCCTATCTCTCCGAATCCCGCGGTACGCTCGGTGAAAGCCTGCGCAGTTTCGTTCCGGTCATGGCGACCGCGTCCAAGGGCGGTGAGCGCGCCGTCGTTGGTGCGGTGGCCATCGGCATCACGCTGGATTCGCTGGGGCGGCGTCTGGCCGATGAGAAGCGCCAGCTGCTGCTCGGACTGGGTGTGTTGATGCTGTTCGGCACGCTGGGCGCACTGGGACTGGCGCGCTATCTGCGCAGACAGCTCAAGGGACTGGAGCCGGCGGCCATCGCGCGCCTGGTGGAGGAGCATCAGGCGGTGCTCGCCAGCCTGGAGGAAGGCATCATCGTGGTCGACTCCGAGGGGCGGATCACGCTGGTGAATGCCGCGGCACGCGAGTTGCTGGGAGCCTTGCCGACGCTGGGCGAGCGCCTTGATGACTGGCTGCCCGACACCGGCATGCGTGAGTGCCTTGTCGCGCGCCAGCCGGAGAGCGAGCAGGAAGAGGCCCGCTTGCGGCAGGTGACCCACGGCGGGCGGCGATTGCTGGTGCGTTGCCAGCGGGTGCATGATGGCGAGCTGCTGATGGGCGGCGTGCTGGTACTGCGCGAGCACGATCGCATGCAGCGCCTCGCCGAGGAGCTGACCGGCGTCCGCCGTCAGGCGGAGTCACTGCGTGCCGCGCGACATGAGCTCCGCAATCGACTGCACGTACTGTCTGGCCTGACGCAGATGCAGGATCTCGCCGGTCTGCGCGATTATCTGGCATTGCTGGTGGAGCGGGAGTTGCCGGCGGATGCCGCCGCTGCCGAGCGCATCGCGGACCCCCTGCTGGCAGGTCTGTTGATCGGCAAGCACAGCGAGGCTCGGGAGCGTGGCATCACGCTCAATGTCGAGCTGGAGATCGAATGCTCCAATGGCCGCCATGAGGAGGGAATGTCGCCGGAAGAGGCGGCTCCGGTCGAGTTCCCGGTACTGGAGCGCAGTCTGAGTCATGATCTGGTCAGTGTGATTGGTAATCTGCTCGACAATGCCTTCGAAGCGTTGGAAGAGATGAGTGAGGATGGCCATGTCCCGTCTGTCACTCTGGGGTTGATGCTGGAGTCTCTGGCGGCGGAGGCGCAGTTGTCGATCAGCGTAGCGGACAATGGCCCCGGCATGCCGACGGAGTTGAGGCAGATGGCACGCGAGGCGGGGGTGAGCAGTCATGGAGAAGGGCGAGGGCTGGGCCTGTCGCTGGTGCAGGACATCGTGGCGGCACGCGAGGGAGAATGGCACCTCTATGCGCCTTCGGGCGGCGGTACCCTGGTCGAGTTGATCTTGCCTTGTCAGCGTCTGGATGATGCAGCGCCCTGAAATGGCTTGAATGCCACATGTTGGTCATGCGACCTGAATCTGCAAGAAGAAGGAGCCAGTGCGCATGCGTGTGCTGATAGTCGAAGACGACCCCATGGTCATGCGTCTCAATGTCGAATATCTCAGTCGCATCAATGGCATGCGTCTGGCGGCCCAGTGCGAGGATGTCGCGACGGCACTCGACGTGCTGGCGCAGGAAGCGGTGGACCTGGTGCTGCTGGATGTCTACCTGCGCAACCGCAGCGGGCTGGAGGTCCTGCGATGGCTGAGGCGCCATGCCACCCCGGACATCCAGGTGATCCTGATCACCGCCGCCAGCGAAGCGGATACGGTACGTAGCGCGCATGCGCTCGGGGTATGCGACTACCTGGTCAAACCCTTCAGCTTCGCTCGCTTTCAGCAGGCCCTGGCCTTGGCGCAACGCGGCCGCCAGCAGCTGGAAAGCCTCGAGGGGGAGGTCAGCCAGCAGCAGCTGGATCAGCTGTTCGCAGTTCAGGGAATGGCCGCTGCTACCTCGGGTACTGTGCCAGATGGCCGCCTGCCCAAGGGTGTGACGGCGGCGTCCCTTGCCTTGGTGGCCAGTGCCATCATGGCGCTGCCGCGAGAGGAAGGCAGCTTCACTAGTGAGGCGTTGCTGCCTGCCACCGGCATGTCGCGGGTCACCATCCGCAAGTACCTGCGCCATCTCGCGGCTTGCGACATGCTCAGCGAGGCCTTCCACTACGGCCAGATCGGCCGGCCATCCTTCACCTATCAGGTCATCGACCGTCAGGCCCTGGCCAGGCAGTGCCGTCAGGCCTGAGTGATGCTGACCTTTCAGCGCCGCTGGACGAGATCGCGGATCAGGCGGCGCCCCGGGTGCAGGTGCTCGGCCAGTTCGCGTTCCAGCGGCAGCGGCTCGCCACATAGCTGCGAGGCGATCAGTTCGGCGCCCAGCGGGGCGGTGGTGAAGCCGCGTGAGCCGTGTGCGGTGGAGAGCCACAGGCCGGGCAGGTGGGCGCCGCTCGACTGTGGCACGCGCTTTTTCGCATCGAAGGCCATGGCGGCGTAATCCTCACGCCATTGCGCGGCGTCCGGTGCCGGGCCGGCCAACGGGCTCTTGTCCGGGCTGGCGGCGCGCCAGGCGACACGTCCCTGCCAGTCATCGTCTTCCAGCCTGACGCCACGCGCCTGCTCCCAGGCGGCGACGAAGGCGGGCAGGGCACTGCGCAGTTCAGCGACATTGGCGGCGTGATCCGCCTCGCGGACCGCCTCATCCTCATCGCGTGGGGCGAAGGTCGCGCCGAAGCTGAGGGTCACGCTGCCATCGGCGTGGCGCTGATAGGGCGAGACATAGCCACCGGCGCACACCACGCTGTCGAGCGCTGGCAGGTGCGCGGCGTGTTCCGGCGCTACCGTGATCTCGCTGACCTGACCGCGAATCGGCTGCAGCGGCAGGTGCGCGAGTGGCTCGGGCAGGTGAGTCTGCTCCCCCAGCGCGACAATCAGTTGATCGACTTCCATGCAGCTGCCATCGCTGATCTGCAGCTGCCAGCGTGGCTCGCCGTTGCCAGTGGCCCCGCTTTCCTCGGCCTCCAGCGACTGAATGGCCTCGATGCGTGCCTGCAGGAAGCGGATGCCCGGGGTGGCGGCAAGATGCTGGCAGAGTGCGCTGGGGCGCACCCAGCCGGCGACCGGATAGAAGAGGCCGTCGAAGGCGATCTCGCTGCCGGCGATCCGGCTGGCCTCGCTGGCGCTGACCGGCTTGAGCAGCGCCTCGGGCAGCGGGTGATTGTCGAGGAAGCGCTGCTGGCGCTTGCGCTCACGTTCACTGGTGGCCAGCTGCAGCACGCCGCTGGCGGACCACAGGCTCTGCTCGGGGTCGAGGCTTTCCAGCCAGCGCCGGCTGTACTGCAGCGCGGCCAGCTGGAAGCGACTGGCGGGGTTGGTCTCGGCGGCCAGCTTGACGTAGAGCGCACCCTGGCGATTGCCGGAGGCGCGCGCGCCGGGGGCTTCGGCATCGATCAGCGTGACCTGCACGCCGCGCCGTGCCAGCGCCTCGGCGCAGCTGGTGCCGGCGATACCGGCGCCGAGTACCGCGACATGCGTCTCGCGAGCGATCGGCGCGGGCTGCGGGGGCTGGGTCCAGGGCTGCTCACGACGCAGCGGATGAAGGGCGCCACGCACCGCGTGCTCCTGCATGGGGGCATGACCGGATGCGGGAGAGGCATCAAGTCCCATCAGTTCGGCGCGCGCGGCGGCGGTCGGCTCGTCCAGCTCGCCGCAGATCATCTCGCGCTTCATGCCGTGGCCGGGCACCTTGCGCCACACGAAGCCTGCCGCGCGCAGGCCACGCCGCACGAAGCCCGCGGCGGTGAAGGTGGCGAAGGTCGCCGTGGGGCGCGAGACACCCGCCATGGCCGCGAACAGCTCGGGTGACCACATCTGCGGATTCTTCGACGGCGAGAAGCCATCGAGGAACCAGGCATCCACGCCACCTTCCAGGCGCGACAGGCGCTCCACCGCATCGCCGAAGTGCAGGTCCAGGGTGATGCGCTCATCCAGCCACAGGCGGTGCACGCCGAGGACGGCAGCGGGCCATTGAGCGACCAGCGGCTTTGCCAGTGAGGCGAGGTCCGGCCAGGCGGACAGTGCCCGCTCGAGATCCGCGGCACGCATCGGGTGCTTTTCCACCGAGACGACATGCAGACGCGCCTCGGCGGGTGCCGTCGCCAGAAAGCGCTGAGCGGCGCACAGGATGTTGAGGCCGGTGCCGAAGCCGGTCTCGCCGATCACGAAGGGGCGCGCTTCCCGCCAGTCACGGAAACGCTCGCTCAGACGATTGCTGTCGAGGAAGACGTGCACGGTCTCGGCGCGGCCATCGTGGATCGAGAAGTACACATCGCCGTAATCGGTGGCCTGTGGCGCAGTGTCATCCCACTCAAGCTGCGCCTCCTCCAGTGCCGCCAGTGGCGCCAGTGGTACGTCCGGCACTACGCCGGGCGCCGTGACCGGCTCGATCGCGCTCGGTGGCGTCGTGGCAGGCTTGCGTGCCGTGGTGGCCGGGGCTTCCTGCGGCGAAGTCTTTCGGGCTGACGAGGCGGCCTGATCGGGAGCTGACTGGCCGGGAGCGGGCTGGCGGGGGGAGGAGGGGTGGTCGTTCACGGGCATTCCTGGCAGGAGGTCGAGCGGGAGAGTGGCACAATGAGTCGGTATCAGAGCGAGTCAGCATCAGAGAGAGGCCTGCAACGCAGACGACGGACAGCCAGGCTGTCCGTCGTCTGCGAGAAACCGCCGGCCAGATGACCGGTCGGGTGCCGGGCTAGGGCAGGGTCTGCTTGAAAGGCTTCACTTCAGCGCTTGCATAGACACCGGCGATGACGAAGGGGTCGGCATCGGCCCACTTCTGGGCGTCTTCGAGGGAATCGAACTCGGCGATGATGACGCTGCCGCTGAAGCCGGCTTCGCCCGGTGCTTCGCTGTCGATAGCGGGGTTGGGGCCGGCGATGACCAGACGGCCAGCGGCGTGCAGCGCTTCCAGACGTGCCAGATGCGGCGGGCGCGCCGCCATGCGTGCTTCGAGGCTACCTTCGACGTCCTGACAGACAATGGAGTAGAGCATCACGAATCATCCTTTTGAGAATTGGTCGAGGAAGCGTTCTCTTCCTGAGGGGCCTGCACCATGTGACGGGACAGGTAGACGCCCTGAACGATGACGAACAGCAGTGTCAGACCGAGCATGCCGAACAGCTTGAAGTCGACCCAGATGTCTTCCGAGTAGTAACTGAAGACATAGATATTCAAGCCGCCCATGGCGAGGAAGAATACCACCCAGGCCAGGTTGAGGCGGTGCCAGATGGGGCGTGGCAGCTGAATCGCCTTTTCCATCATGCGCTCCACCAGCGGCTTGCCGCCGAACAGCGGCGACAGCAGGAAGGCGACGGCGAACAGCCAGTTGACCACGGTGGGCTTCCACTGGATGAAGGAGCTGTTGCCGAACAGCACGGTCGCGCCACCCAGCACGACGACCAGCGCCAGGGTGACCAGCTGCATCTTCTCGACGCGCTTGTGGCGCCAGTAGATGTACAGCACCTGCGCGAGGGTCGCGGGAATCAACACGGCGGTAGCCATGATCATGTCGCCAGTCATCTTGTAGACGGCGAAGAAGATCACGATCGGCAGAAAGTCGAGCAACATCTTCATGGGTAATGCGCACTCCTGAACACGACGACGCAGCCGTCGGGAAGGCAAGGGCCTGTGCGAGTGGTATCCTGTCTGACACCAGCGGCGCACCCCTGCCTGCATGTGCTCATTCTGCCGCCATTGCTGCCTGCTGACAAAGCCCCTGTGTGTCCGGGCGCGCATCGCAGCCAATACTGCCCGACGTCTGGCCCGCTGGATCGCCTGCATCTCAGGCATCGCGTGACACAGACGTTCATCCCGAGAGGTTCCCCGTGTCCGACGTCCCGTCCGACTCTTCGCCGATTTCCGCCCGCAAGCCGATCGAGTTTCGCCCGCTGCCCCAGCGCTTCGATTCCGATATCGAGGTGCCGGACATCGATCTGCACATGCACTCCACCGCCTCCGACGGCGGCATGGCACCGAAAGAACTGGTGGCGCTGGCCGCACGGCGTGGCCTGTCACGCATGTCACTGACCGATCACGACAGCATGGAAGGCATCTTCGAGGCCCAGCAGGCCGCCCGCGCCGAGGGAATCTCGTTGCTGCCCGGCTGTGAGCTGTCGGTTCGCTGGCGCAATCAGACCATCCACATCGTGGCGTTGATGCCCGAGGGCGCCGGCGATGCGCTGAGTGCCGGCCTCAGACATCAGCATGAGGCGCGTGAGCGTCGCAGCCACGAGATCGCCACGCGCATGGAAAAGCTCGGGCTCGAAAATGCCTACGAGCGCGCCCGTGAGCAGGCCACGCTGAGTGGCGCGGGCGACCGTCCGCTGTCACGCCCGGATTTCGCCCGCGCGCTGGTTAAGGCCGGGATTGCACGCAACCTGCAGGAGGCCTTCAAGCGGCACCTGGGCGCAGGCCAGAAAGGTGACGTCAAGGCGCACTGGCCGGAGATGGAAGAGGCGGTGGGCTGGGTGCGTGCCGATGGCGGCATCGCCGTGATGGCGCACCCGATGCGCTACAAGCTGACGCGCACCAAGCGTGGTGAGCTGCTGCGTGACTTCATTGCCGCCGGTGGCGAAGGCGCGGAGCTGGTCAGCGGCTTCCAGAATATCGATCGCGCGCGTGACCTGGCGCGTCAGTTCGATGAGCTGGGCCTCTACGCCTCCGTCGGCAGTGACTTCCACTTCCCCGGCGGCCCGCTGGCCCCCGGCAGCATGAGCCCGCCGCCCCGCACCAAGGTGCCGCCCGTGTGGTGTCATCCACGCATCGCGCCCTTTTTTGCGGCCGATGCTGCCTCCATGTGATATCAAGAGATCATCGTGACGCCAGATCGCCTGCCGGGTTGGCGCCCAGACGCAAGGAGCACCGCATGGGACAGTTCTTCCAGATTCATCCCGAAAATCCCCAGAAACGCCTCATCGATCAGGCCGTCGCCATCATCCAGCAGGGTGGCGTGATTGCCTATCCGACCGACTCCGGCTACGCGCTGGGCTGTCATCTGGGCGAGAAGAAGGCCATCGAGCGCATCAAGCGCCTGCGTCAGCTGGACGACAAGCACAACTTCACCCTGGTGTGTTCTGACCTGTCGGAAATCGGCACCTACGCCAAGGTCGACAACGCCATCTTCCGCCTGCTCAAGAGTCACACGCCGGGCGCCTACACCTTCATCCTGCAGGCGACTTCCGAAGTGCCGCGCCTTCTGCTGCACCCCAAGCGTCGCTCCATCGGCGTGCGCGTGCCGGACCACGCCATCACCCACGCCCTGCTGGAAACCCATCGCGAACCGCTGATGAGCGTGACGCTGATTCCGCCGGGCGAGGAGCTGCCGATGACGGATGCCGAAGAGATTCGCGAGCGCTTCGGACACGCGCTGGATCTGGTTATCGACGGCGGCGCCTGCAGCTTCGAGGCCACCAGTGTGGTTGACCTGCGCGAGCTGCCGCCGGTGATCGTGCGCGAAGGGCGCGGCGATATCTCGAGCTTCACGGAGTGATCGCGACAGCGTAGTGCTTCACGGCGCTGACATCGCTTATCCATGACAACGCCCCCGGACCTTGCGGTCGCGGGGGCGTTGTCATTTCTGAGGCGTTGTCATTTCCGAGCAATTGTCGTGTGCTGAGCGACTCTCGGCTTCGTCAGCTGCGGTCGCGGTCGGAAGGCCCGCTATCCGGAGGCCCGCTATCGGGAGGTTCTGGCTGATCGTCCGATGGCGTCTCTGCGTCAGGCGCAGATTCGGGATCCGGCTCTGTCTCAGGTTCCGGCTCGCGCGGGTCGCGGGTGTCCTCGTCCAGCCAGGTGCCGCAGAACTTGCAGTACTTGGCGTTGCGATCATGGCCTTCGCGACCACAGCCCGGGCAGGCTTCGTCGCTGGTCTGCTGCATGCGCAGGCCGTTGAGAACCTCGGCCGAGAACACCCCGGTGGGCACGGCAAGGATCGAGTAGCCGAGAATCATCATCAGTGCCGAGATGAACTGCCCCAGCGGCGTGATGGGCGCGATATCGCCATAACCCACCGTCGTCAGCGTCACCACGCCCCAGTAGAGCGCCTTGGGGATGGAGGTGAAGCCGGCCTCGGGTGGCTCGATCAGATAGATCAGGGCGCCGAAGACCGTGACCAGGCTGAGCACGGTGATGAAGAACAGCAGGATCTTGCGCCGGCTGCGCGTCATGGCCTCGACCAGCATGCGGCCCTCGCCGACGAAGGCCATCAGACGCAGCACGCGGAACAGGCGCAGCACACGCAGCACGCGCACCACCAGCAAGGCCTGGGCACCCGGAATCAGCAGCGACAGCCAGGTGGGCGCGATCGACAGCAGATCGAGCACGCCGTAGAAGCCCTTGGCCCAGGTGCCGGGATGCTTCAGGCAGTAGAGGCGGACGGCGTATTCCAGCGTGAAGATGATCGTGAAGCCCCACTCCATGATGCGGAACAGCTCGCCGTATTGCGCATTCAGCGAGGGCACGCTGTCGAGCATCACCACGGCGACACTGGCGAAGATCATCAGGATCAGACCGATATCGAAGGCCTTGGCCGCCTTGGTGTCGGATTCGAAGATCCAGTGAAACAGCCGCGCGCGCAGACGGCCCGTGGCGGGCTCGTAGTCGCTGGGGTGCGAGGGTGACGCTGGGGGGCTTTGCGGCGTGCTGCCATATTCATTGGCAGGGCCCTGGCGTTCAGGCATGCAGGCTTCCTTGACGGGCGTGATGACGCCGGATGAATGTCAGGGCGTATCGGGGATGTCTCAGTGTGTGACCTTCAGTGACTGCCCGGCCGTTGTCCATCAGCCAGTGGTCTAGCGCCTGGTGGCTGGGCAGTCAGTGTCGTTTTGAGGTTCAGCCGCGCAGCGTCGCGAGCAGTGACAGGCTGTGCTGGCCGAAGTCGCGAGTCGCCCAGTCCTGTGAGGCGTCGCCGTCGCTGCTTTCCAGCGCCTCGACCAGCGCCACCGCGTGGATATGGCCGGGATGCTGACAGGCGGCCAGCCGTGATGCGAGGGCCGACAGGGCGGCCAGCGCATGCGCGTGCCACTTGAGGTCGTCTTTCGCCTGTCGGTCGGCGTGGGCATCGAGTGCATCGATGGCGGCGGACAGCAGCGCGCCGGGGTCAGTGGTATCCAGCGTCTTCTCATGCCATTCGCCATCCCGCAGCGCCGCGCCGCGCTTGGCCTTGCTGGCATCCGCCGGACGCAGTGCCAGGTGGCTGGCCAGCGAATCCGCCAGCTGCCAGAGCACGGCTTCTCTCACCTCTGGGGCGAGTTCTTCGCCGCCGGTCAGCTCGAGCTCGATTTCCTGGATGGTCACTTCGCGACCACTTGCCTTCACCGCGCCAAGGTCCAGCGCCATCTCGACACCGACGATGACCTGCTCGTCGCTCAGATTCCCGTCGCTGCATGTCGCCTTGACGTCGAGCTGCCAGGCATGACGCTCGAAATCGGTGCTGAAGCTGGGCGCGAGCGCACTCAGCAGCTGCTCGCGGGCGCCGTCTTCCAGCGCCTGCAAGGGCGGCAGGCCACGCAGGCCGTCGAGGTCGAGGCCGGTCTGGCCCTCGGGCAGCTCCCATTCCCATTCGCCGCGAGAATGCAGTCCGCCATGACTCTCGCCGCTGGTCTTGAGCGTCTGGCGCAGGGCCCCCGTGCTGTCGGCATTCTCACCACTCTGGCGCAGACGCAGCGCCATGCGCGCACGCTCCAGCGCATGCTCGGGGGTGTCGAAATAGGTGTTGGCCAGCCAGCGCCGCCTGGGGGTGACCGTTGCCAGCTCTGCAATGCTCGTCAGTGTCTCCAGAATGGCATCGCGATCAATGACGGGGTGAGACAGTGCCAGTTTGAGTTCGATTTCCTGCGCCATGATGGGCACTCCCTGTACGGATGAAAGAAGACAGATGCTGACGGATGATGGTGACAGCGGCGCCAGGACCGCAGAGCCTCCGGCAAGCATGGTGCATGGTGATCGAGGCTCATGCCTCTCATGCTCGCGCCTGGCCCGCGGTAAGGCAAGCACAGGAGGGGGGAGGCCATGCGGGTATCGGCTGTCGGCACAATCACATTTATATGACAGCATGATGACATTGAGGTGACAGTAATTGCCTGTCGTCACGTCCTTGGTTATATTACGAACAGTGGATAAAGCCAGCGACCACGGGTCCTGCCGCTACATGACAATCTCTCCTCTGGAATCCTTCGTGTTCCCCCGCACTGCCGCTGTTGTTACGTAAATGACAACAGCAAGGCGGTATCATGACGTTACGATGAAAGTTATGTGATCGTCACAAAGGCTTTGCTACACTCCGCGCGTCAATCCTTAACGCCGACGGCCACTATGGTAACGACCAACCCTTTCTCTTCGATGTTCGGGCGCTCGCCTTTCAAGGCGCTGCACACCCACATCATCAAGACCGACGAGTGCGCCCAGCACTTGCTGACCTTCTTCGACGCCTGCGAGCAGGGTGATTGGGAGCAGGCAGCCAGCATTCGCAAGACCATCAGTGGTCTGGAGCGTGAAGCGGACGAGTTGAAGACGCAGCTGCGCCTCAACCTGCCCAACTCGCTGTTCCTGCCGGTCTCGCGCTCCGACCTTCTCGAGCTGATCCATGTCCAGGATTCCATCGCGAATGTCACCAAGGACATCGCCGGGATCATGCTGGGTCGTCATATGCAGATACCCACCGCACTGGTGCCCGCCATGGGTGAGTATCTCAAGACTGCGGTCGAATCGGTCTGCCAGGCGCGTCGTGCGTTGGGTGAACTGGAAGACCTCGTCGAGTCCGGTTTCGGGCGTAACATGAGCGAGCTGGTCGACAAGCTGATCAACGAGCTGCATGAGCTCGAGAAGCAGTCCGACGAACAGCAGATCGCCATCCGCCAGACCCTGTTCTCGCTGGAAGCCAGTCTCCCGCCCGTCGATGTGATCTTCCTGTACAAGATCATCGATTGGGTCGGCGATGTGGCTGACCAAGCGGAAAAGGTCGGTACCCGACTGCAGATCCTGATGGCGCGCTGAGCGCCGTCAGGACGTCCTGCCATCTGTCCAAGAGTCTTCTATGTCCATCATTGCTCAATACGGCGATGTGCTCGTCATTCTTGCCTGTCTGTTCGGTTTCTTCATGGCATGGGGTGTGGGTGCGAATGACGTCGCCAATGCCATGGGAACCTCGGTAGGTTCCAAGGCGATCACCATCAAGCAGGCGATCATCATCGCCGTGATCTTCGAATTCCTCGGTGCCTGGCTTGCCGGTGGTGAGGTGACTGACACCATCCGCAAGGGCATCATCGACCCGTCACTGCTGATCGAGAATCCGCAGTTCCTGGTCTACGGCATGCTGGCCTCGCTGCTGGCCGCCGGTATCTGGCTGCTGATCGCTTCCATGAAGGGCTGGCCGGTCTCGACCACCCACTCCATCGTCGGCGCCATCGTCGGCTTCTCCGCTGCGGGTCTGGGCGTGGACGCCGTCGAGTGGGCCAAGGTCGGTCAGATCGCGGCCTCCTGGCTGGTCTCGCCGCTGCTGGCGGGCTCCATCGCCTTCGTGTTGTTCAAGTCCGTGCAGACGCTGATCTTCGACAACGAAGACCCGTTCGCGGCCGCCAAGCGCTACGTGCCGATGTACATGTTCCTGGTCGGCTTCATCATCTCGATGGTGACCATGGTCAAGGGCCTCAAGCATGTCGGCCTGCATCTGAGCTTCGAATCCAGCCTGCTGCTGTCCGTCGTCGTCGGTGCCATCGTGATGGGTATCGGCGTGCTGATGGAGCGCAAGGTCGCGCGTTCACGCCTCAAGGAGAAGAATCGCGCCACCGGTGACGACTTCGACTTCAGCGGTGTCGAGAAGGTCTTCGGCCTGCTGATGATGTTCACCGCCTGTGCGATGGCCTTCGCCCACGGCTCCAACGACGTGGCCAATGCGGTCGGCCCGCTGGCAGCCATCATCAGTGTCGTCGACTCCGCCGGTCAGATCGGCGCCAAGGCGAGCATGCCGTGGTGGGTCCTCGTGCTGGGTGGCGGCGGTATCGTCGTCGGCCTGGTCACCTATGGTCGTCGCGTCATCGCCACCGTCGGCACCGGCATCACCGAGTTGACGCCATCTCGCGGCTTCGCGGCCACGCTGGCCGCCGCCTCGACCGTCGTGCTGGCCTCCGGCACCGGTCTGCCGATCTCCACCACCCACACTCTCGTGGGTGCGGTGCTGGGGGTAGGTCTGGCACGCGGCATGGCAGCGCTCAACCTGCGCGTGATCGGCACCATCGTGATGTCCTGGCTGATCACTCTGCCGGCCGGCGCGATCCTGTCGATCCTGTTCTTCTTCATGTTCAAGGGCATGTTCGGCTAAGCCGACGCATGGTTCCGAGCCTGAGCCTTGGCTCGAGCTGACGCTCTGCATGAGATGAACTGGTAAAACGTATTGGTAAAACGAGAAAGGCGACCTTCGGGTCGCCTTTCTCGTATCTGACACATGGGTGTCAGGTGGCAGCGCTCGCCGTGCAGGCTGCGGCGCTGATATGATGATTCATGGGCATGCCTGACATGCCATTTTTCCTCTCTCCTGCCCGGAGCTGGCTCTTGAACACGCGTTTCCCCTTCGCGGACTGGTTTCGCAACTCCTCCCCCTATATCAATGCCCATCGTGGCCGCACCTTCGTCATTCTGATCGAGGGCGATGCCCTGTCCTCGTCACGACGAACGCAGTTGATACAGGATCTGGCGTTGCTGCATACCCTCGGCGTGAAGCTGGTGGTGGTGTTCGGGGTGCGCCCGCAGGTGGCCGAGGCGTTGCAGGCTGCCGGTATCGAGGCGGACCGCCATCAGGGCCGCTGGGTGGTGACGCGCGAGATTCTCGGCCATCTGGAGCAGCAGGTCGCCACGCTGCGTCTGCGCCTAGAGGCGAGTCTGTCCCAGGGGCTGCCCAATACGCCGCTGCATGGCGTGGAGCTCTCCGCCGTCTCCGGCAATCTGGTGATGGCCAAGCCACTGGGCGTGCGTCACGGCGTCGACTTCCTGCATGGTGGCGAGGTGCGCCGCGTGCGCAGCGAGGCGATCCAGGGGCTGCTCTCGCAGCAGGCCATCGTCGTGCTGCCGCCGCTGGGTTACTCCAGCACTGGTGAGATATTCGATCTCGACGCTGCCGAGGTCGCCGAACACGCTGCCGTGGCGCTGGCCGCTGACAAGCTGATCCTGCTTGGCGAAGGGGAGGGTCTGTTCGGCGAAGACGGCGAGCTGCTACGTCAGCTCAATCCTGAAGAAGCCGCGCTGATGGCGCCGCCTCGCGATGACGACAGCGAGCTGTCGCGCCACCTGGCCGCAGCCTGCGGCGCCGCACGTCGCGGCGTCGGGCGCACCCACCTGTTGAGCTGGCGCGACCGTGACGCCCTGCTGGGCGAGTTGTTCACCCGTGACGGTATCGGCACCATGATCACGCGCCAGGGCTACGAGCAGCTGCGCAAGGCGCGGCTCGAGGATGTCGGTGGCCTGCTGGCGCTGCTGGGGCCGCTGGAGCAGCGCGGCATTCTGGTGGCCCGCTCGCGGGAGCGTCTCGAACATGAGATCGACGACTATGTGGTGCTGGAGCGCGATGGCATGGTCATCGGGTGTGCGGCACTGCATCTCAGCCTCGACGCCGCCATGGGCGAGCTGGCCTGCGTAGCCGTGCATGATGACTATCGCCGCGGACAGCGCGGAGAGCAGCTGCTGGCCGAGATCGAGCTGCGCGCGCGTCGCGCCGGCGTCGAGCGTCTGTATGCGCTGACGACCCATACCGTTCACTGGTTCATCGAGCACGGTTTCGTGTCGGCCGGCCTGCAAGACCTGCCGCCCATGCGTCGCGAGGCCTACAACTCGGCGCGCAACTCCAAGGTATTGCTCAAGTCGCTCTAGCCACACCTCACTTGTCTGCCAGTATGAATCGCCCGGAGAACACCCGCTGATGACCCCCTCGATGAGGGCAGATCAGCGGGTGTTCTTGCGTAGGTGTCGCAGTTTTCCCCCACCCCTTGCGGGATTGTCTTGCAAAAGAGACGCTTCAAAATATTGATAATAAAAGGAAAAATATAGTGTCCTATATATGTGTTGGCAAATCGCGACGAATCGGCCAGTAAAACACGACTCTGTGTGCCGTCTTGGGCAACATTGGCATGCCTGTCGTTGTAATGGCAACTTCAAGTCATTGTTTTGTAATGTGTTTTCGGGTTTATGGCACGCCTTTGGCAATAGGTATCGTGAGCAAGAGATATGAGGTGCATCACCGGCCCCTTCTCTGGCCTTCCAACGATGACGGTACTCACTGCCCTGTGCGCTCCGTGATCGCTGACAGGCCAAGCGTCTGCTCCACGCGATGTGTGACTTCAGGTTGCGATGAGACAGGTACGGCCCTGGTGGGCATGGACAGTATCTTGAGGGCAAGGACGCCCGGGCAAGGATGCCCGAAACCGATGCGGTAGCCGGAGAGATTGGCTGCCGTCATCCCCGAATTGATGATCGAGGCGGGCAAGTCGGCAAGCCATCCGACTCGATCACCCACATTGCGATGTGTTGCCCCCTGCTTCACATCCGATAGGGAGCGCGGACGCTGTCCGGCGTGAACGTCAACTGATCTGGAACGACCACCAGGTGACGTTCTTTTCTCCCGGGACTGGCAGGCAGACCACCTGTCAGACCCGCCAATCACGTGGTGCCTATGGTCTCCAGGTGCCAGAGTCACCACGTGATGACTGACCCTTCAGTTCCCTGCGTACTTGGGGCCGGCTATGCCGGCCCTCTTTTTTGTGCGTCTAGCGCTGAGTGGCTACTAATTTCATGCGAAACGTTGCCAATGGGACGGTTTGTCTCGTGGCGACCTTATGATTTGAATAAGCGTCATATTTATTTACGAACTGGCAACCGCGATGGACGCCGGTGAACTCTGGTACTCTAGGAAGACGTGATTCGATGATGACCATCCCTTTCCTGCATAGAGTTCTTTCCATGGCCTCCACAGTGTCACGACGCTGGCGTCCCCGCTCGTTGCCTCAGCTGGTTCTGATGGCATTTCTGGTGGTGATGCTGCCGATTGCCGTGCTCATGTTCCAGGCTGGGCAGGCGCTGTCGGAATTGTCGGAACTGGCGGATGTCAGTGCCCGCCAGGCGGTCGACCAGACTCGCCGCGCCCGCACGCTGACCAATCTCACCGTCGAGATGGAGCGTAGCGCCCGCCAGTACGCCGTGCTGGAAAATCCTGATCTGATGAAGATCTACGCCGACAAGGCCAACAGCTTCCGCACCTTGCTGGATGAGCAGGCGCGGCTGTTGGGTGAGGGGGACCCTCGCGTCAGCGAGTTGAAGGCGACGCTGTCTCAGCTCGAGCGCATGCCCGAGATGAGCGTCGAGCAGGTCAGCCGCCACCTGGAAGACTTCGGTCCCTTCTCCATCCAGGCCAGTGGCCTGCTCAACTCCACGCGTGAGCTCGTCGATGCGCGTATCGAAGGCATCCGCGCCCGTGCCTCCCAGGTCAAGAATCAGCTGTGGTGGCAGACCGCGGCGCTGGTCTCCATCAGTCTGCTGTTGATGCTGTTCTTCACCTGGCTGATCATCCGTCCCATCCGGCAGCTGGAGCGCCGCATCAATGGCCTGGGCAGTGGCATCGATAGCGAGCGGCCCATCGTCATCAAGGGGCCGGCGGAGCTGGTGCAGCTGGGCGAGCGCCTCAACTGGCTGTCGACGCGCCTGGATGAGCTCGAGGAGCAGAAGCAGCAGTTCCTGCGTCACATGTCGCATGAGCTCAAGACCCCGCTGGCCAGCATTCGTGAAGGCACCGGCCTGCTGATCGACGAGGTCGCCGGGCCGCTGAGTCCGCACCAGACCGAGATTCTTGGCCTGCTGGATGATTCCAGCAAGGAATTGCAGAAGCTGATCGAGCAACTCCTCGACTACAATCTGCTGCAGCACAATCAAGGCCTCGAACAGAGCCGCTTCGATGTGCATGAAGTGTTCAAGGAAGTGCTGGCAAAACATCGTCTGGCACTGGAAAAGAAGGGCATGCGCGTGCATCTTCCGCCTGCCAGCCTCAGTTGGGAGGCGGACAGGCCGCGTACCGGACGTATTCTCGACAACCTGATCTCCAATGCCATCGCCTATGGCGAAGACAGTGGTGACCTGTGGTTGAGAGCCCGCAAGGAGCGTCGCAAGCTGGTCATCGAAGTCGCCAACAGCGGTGAGCCCATCGCAACCCAGGACCGTGACCACCTGTTCAAGCCCTTCTATCAGGGCGAGGTCAAGCGCAAGGGGCCGCTCAAGGGCTCGGGCATCGGCCTCTCGGTCGCCGCTGACAGCGCCCGCGCCCAATTTGGTCAATTGGCGCTGGTGGATGATCCCAGGGCGGATGTCTGCTTCCGGCTGACATTGCCGACACCGAGTCGCTCGCTGACGTCAGGGGAAGGCAGTGAGCATGAGCCGCAGGCAGACAGGGATGCCGCCGGAGCGGATCAGCAGTCCACACCACATGAAATGGCGTCACTGAACGCCATCAAGCACGCAAGGAACTGAAGTGATGAAGGGGCAACGACTACTGATGCGCTTGGCCGCAGGCGTATTGCTCAGTACGCTTAGCGCCTGTGGCGCCCTGACCAATATCACCATGCCGGGCAGCGAGCCGGAAGTGGTCAGCCCGAGTGTGCGGGAGAGCTGCTACGGCATCGGCGACCTGCCGGACTTCACCGGCGAGGACTGCCTGCTGGATGAATGGGTCGCCTTCGCGCTGCAGGCCCAGCGTGGCAACAGCGGCTGGCGTGAAAGCACCCTTTTGCAGCTGGAAGGCAACCGCCATGACCGTCGCCTCGCGCGTGCCATCGTGCTCAGCTGGGGCGATGAATCGGACTGGGAGCTGGCCTCCGACCTCTACAAGGCGGACCTGCCTACCGCCCCGAGCCGCCTGCAGCCGCTGCTTCGCCAGTGGCTCAATGGCCTCGAGGAGCGTCGCGGTCTGATCGCCGAGCGTGACAAGAATGACGGTGCCCGTCGCAAGCTCAGCGCCGAGAATGCCCAGCTGACCAAGAAGCTGGAAGCCTTGACGGCCATCGAAGAATCGATCAATTCGCGCCGCCAGAGCACGCCCTGAACCCTCAGCGGCAGACTCTGGCCACGACCCTGTCACTCAATCCCCGCGATTGCATGACGCAAGACTGTGCGGCCCCGACGTCGATGTCCCAGGCCCTCGGGTGTCGCAAGGAGAGTTAGTGTGAAATACGCACAAGCGCATATTCTGCTCGTCGATGATGATGCGAGCCTGCTCAAGCTGCTCGGCATGCGTCTCGAAAGCCGTGGCTTCAAGGTCACGACGGCCAGCAGTGGCCGCGAGGCGCTCAGCCGTCTCGAAGCCGCACGTCCAGACCTGGTCCTGTCCGACCTGCGCATGGATGAAATGGATGGCATGGCCCTGTTCGGTGAGCTGCAGAAGCGTCAGCCGGGCATGCCCGTCATCCTGCTGACCGCACACGGCTCCATCCCTGATGCCGTCAGTGCCACCCGTCAGGGCGTGTTCAGCTTCCTGACCAAGCCGGTCGACAAGGACGAGCTGTTCGCCGCCATCGATGAGGCGCTGGCCCAGGCGCCGCCCGTAAAGGAGGGTGACGATGCCTGGCGTGCTGGCATCATCACTCGCTCCCCGCAGATGGAGCAGATTCTCGAGCAGGCGCGCATGGTCGCGGCATCCGATGTCAGCGTGCTGGTCACCGGTCCGTCCGGTTCGGGCAAGGAGCTGATGGCCAAGGCCATCCACAACGCCAGCCCGCGTGCCTCGCGTCCCTTCGTCGCCATCAATTGTGGCGCGCTGCCGGAGCAGCTGCTGGAAAGCGAACTGTTCGGTCACGCCAAGGGCTCGTTCACCGGCGCGGTCAGTGCCCACCAGGGCCTGTTCCAGGCGGCAGACGGCGGCACCCTGTTCCTCGATGAGATCGGCGACATGCCGCTGGCGCTGCAGGTCAAGCTGCTGCGTGCACTGCAGGAGCGTCAGATTCGCCCGCTGGGCTCCACCACCTCGGTGCCCATCGACGTGCGCATCATCTCCGCCACGCACCGCAATCTCGACAAGGCGATGCATGACGGCGACTTCCGCGAAGACCTCTACTACCGACTCAACGTGGTCAATCTGAAGCTGCCCGCCCTGCGCGAGCGTGCCGAGGATGTGCCGCTGCTGGCCAAGTATCTGATCAGTCAGGCCGCCGCGCGCCACAAGCCGTTCGTGAAGGGCTTCTCGCCGGAAGCGCTCAACCTGTTGGCTTCCAGTGCCTGGCCGGGCAACGTGCGTCAGCTGGTCAACGTGGTCGAGCAGTGTGTCGCGCTCACCAGCTCCTCGATGATTCCGGAAGCGCTGGTCTCCCAGGCGCTGGCCGCGGAGGAAAACGCCTTGCCGTCCTTCTCTGAGGCGCGTGCCGGCTTCGAGCGCAGCTACCTGATCAAGGTGTTGAAGATCACCGAAGGCAACGTGACCCAGGCGGCGCGTATCGCCGGGCGTAACCGCACCGATTTCTACAAGCTGCTGGGACGTCATGATCTGGAGCCGGGTGTGTTCAAGCCGGGCGCCGAGCAGGGTCCGCCTGACTTCTAGGTTTATCGCGTCCGAGGCCACGCGAAAGGCGCAAGGTCAAAAGCGGCCCGGAGCTGCGCGAAGGGCGTAAGGTCAGAAGCGATCCAGCGCACCACTTCTTGCAAGCTCACGCGCGCAAAGTGTGAGATCAAAAGCGGCTCGCTGTGGCGGACGTGAAACGCCCAAGAATAAGCCCCGTTACCGGTTCTGGTAGCGGGGCTTTTTTCGTCTTGTTCTCGTCTTGTTCTCGTCAGTCCGAGGCAAGACAGGGCTCAGGGGCGCGGCTTGTAGCGGCGTTTGACCTCGACGGCGAGGCGGCCTTCGCCGAGGCGGATCGAGAGCATCTCACCGGGCTGGGTCTGGTGGGCGGCGCGGATGACCTTGCTGTCGCCATGTGCTGGTGTCGAGTGACTGCCGACGCGTTCGACGATGGCGTAGCCGCGGCTGAGTACATTGAGCGGACTGACCGCATTCAGCGCACGCATCGCGCCTTCCAGGCGTTCGCGGTCGGCGGCCAGACGGCGGGGCAGGGTGTTGTTGAGGCGCGGGGTCAGCATCGCCAGTTGCTGACGATGACGCTGGATGTCGCGCGCCGGGCTTGCCTGCTGCAGGCGCCGGGTCAGCTGGTCGGCCTTCTGCTGCTCACTGGTCATGCGCATGCGCACTGCAGTGTGCAGGCGGCGTTCCAGCTCGCGGGCACGCTGGCGCTGGGTCTCGAGCTCTCGGGCCGGATGACGCAGGCGTGAACGGGCGTGATCCAGACGTTGCGCCGCCTGATCGAGACGGGCACGCTGCGCGCGCCACAGGCGCTGCTTGAGGGCGGTCAGCTGCTGCACCTGGGCGAGCTGATCAGGATATAGCGCCTCGGCAGCGGCGGAGGGCGTCGGCGCGCGCAGGTCGGCGGCCAGCTCCGCCAGGGTGGTGTCGGTCTCGTGGCCGATGGCCGCCACCACCGGCAGGCGCGAGTGGAAGATGGCGCGCGCCAGATGCTGGTCATTGAAAGCCCACAGGTCTTCCAGGCTGCCGCCGCCACGTGTGATCAGCAGAGCATCACAGTCGCTGTCGCGATTGGCCATCGCCACCGCGCGAATCAGCTGCGGCACCGCCTGCGGCCCCTGCACGGCGACCGGCAACACGCTCAGCTGCGCCTGCGGCCAGCGCTTGCGCGTCACCGCGATCACATCCTGCAGCGCCGCACCGGTGGCGGAGGTGATCACGCCCAGATGGCGCGGCGGATGGGGCAGGGCGCGCTGATTGGCGAACACGCCCTCGGCCGCCAGTTGCTCCTTGAGGCGCGCCAGGCGCGCCAGCCACTCCCCCAGCCCCGCCTGCTGCAATGCCTCGACGATCAACTGATAGTCGCCGCGCGCCTCGAACAGTGACACCTTGGCGCGCACCCGCACCCGATCTCCGTCCTTGGGCTTCTCGCGCAGAAACTGGGCACGGCTCTTGAACAGCGCACAGCGCACCTGGGCGTTGTCATCCTTGAGCGTGAAGTAGCAGTGGCCGGAGCGCGGCTGCGAAAAGCCCGAGATTTCCCCCTCGATCCAGAGCTCCCCCAGGCCTCGCTCCAGCAGGCCCTTGGCCTCGCGGTTGAGCTGGGTCACGCTGATGGCGTTGGCGGCAGACGAGGTTTCGAACACGCGACTTTCCTTGTGCTGGAGCTGACGGGGAGCTTGAGTGAGGGCGACTATTGAAGTTGTGAAGCACTGAAGCTGGTGAAGAGAACAAGACAATGATGCCACAGGCGAGAAGCGAGAGACGATCCAAGGCGACCCATCGGGATGCGCTGGATAGCACCCAGCGAGGCGCGGCCCTGGCAAGGTGACTCACCGCCCGCCAGCCCGCAGGCCGCGTCATCCGTGGCTTTAGTTGACCAGATGGTCAATGCCGTCGGGACGAGGTGTCGCGAGATTGATAGCCTGCGACGTTTGTCTCGGGCGTGGCGAATGGGTTATCATGGGTGATTACCTCGCAGCAATCGCAAGAACCGTAGTCATGGCGCCTGTCCCACGGGCCCTGCACTGCGGCTTTCGCGCATCCCTCATAAACTGCTACTGGGCGTTCGACATGCTACGTATAGCGCAAGAAGCTCTGACGTTTGATGACGTTCTTCTCGTCCCCGGCTACTCCGAGGTCCTCCCCAAGGACGTCAGCCTGAGATCACGTCTCACACGCGACATCAGCGTCAATATCCCGCTCATCTCCTCTGCGATGGATACCGTCACCGAAGCTCGCCTGGCCATCGCCATGGCGCAGGAAGGTGGTGTCGGCATCATCCACAAGAGCATGAGCATCGCCCAGCAGGCCGCGGAAGTCCGCAAGGTCAAGAAGCACGAAAGCGTCATCGTGCGTGACCCGGTCACTGTCAGCCCGAAGGCCAAGATCCAGGATCTGCTGGCAATGTCCGAGGAGCATGGCTACTCCGGCTTCCCGGTGGTTGAGGGTGAATACCTGGTCGGCATCGTGACCGGTCGCGACATGCGCTTCCAGCCTGACTTCAGCGATACCGTCGCCGGCATCATGACCGGCCGCGACAAGCTGGTCACCGTACTGGAAGGCACGCCGCTGGATCAGATCAAGGCCAAGCTGCAGGAAAGCCGCATCGAGAAGATGCCGATCGTCGATGACGAATTCCGCCTGCGCGGCCTCGTCACCGTTCGCGACATCGAGAAGGTCAAGACCTACCCGAACGCGGCGAAGGACAGCAATGGCAGCCTGCTGGTGGGCGCCGCCGTCGGCACCGGCCCGGAAACGCCGGACCGCATCGCGGCACTGGCCGAAGCCGGCGTTGACGTCATCGTCGTCGATACCGCGCACGGTCACTCCAAGGGCGTGATCGACCGCGTCGCCTGGGTCAAGGAGCACCACCCGAAGATTCAGGTCATCGGTGGCAACATCGCGACCGCCGAAGCTGCCATCGCCCTGGCGGAAGCCGGCGCGGACGGCGTCAAGGTCGGCATCGGCCCGGGTTCCATCTGCACCACGCGTATCGTCGCCGGTGTCGGCGTGCCGCAGATCAGTGCCGTCGCCAACGTCGCGGCCGCCATGGCCAAGTACGACGTGCCGGTCATCGCCGATGGCGGTATCCGCTTCTCCGGTGACATCGCCAAGGCCATCGCCGCAGGCGCCAGCATCGTCATGATCGGCGGTCTGCTCGCCGGTACCGAGGAAGCGCCGGGCGAAGTCGAGCTGTTCCAGGGCCGTACCTACAAGGCGTATCGCGGCATGGGTTCCATGGGCGCCATGTCCCAGACCCAGGGGTCCAGCGACCGTTACTTCCAGGACAAGAATGCCGGCGTCGAGAAGCTGGTGCCGGAAGGCATCGAAGGCCGCGTGCCCTACAAGGGCATGATGAGCGCCATCGTGCACCAGCTGATGGGCGGCCTGCGTGCCTCCATGGGCTACACCGGTAGCCAGACCATCGAAGAGATGCGCACCGTGCCGCAATTCGTGCAGATCACTGGTGCCGGCTTCGCCGAATCCCACGTCCACGACGTGCAGATCACCAAGGAAGCGCCCAACTATCGGCGCGACTGAGACATAGCGAAGCGCGACGCAAAGCGGGAGCCCTACACGGGTTCCCGCTTTGCTTAGGTCGAGAAAACTTCTTCCCCGGCGGTTTCGGGGGCCGGAAGGAGACGACGCCGCGCTCCCTCGCAGCTCCGAAGCGGGTCACATGACTCCCCAATGAGAGACTGAAGATGCAAGACATCCATTCCCACAAGATCCTGATCCTCGATTTCGGTTCCCAGTACACACAGCTGATCGCGCGTCGCGTGCGTGAGCTGGGCGTGTTCTCCGAGGTGCGTGCCTTCGACATCACTGAAGAAGAGATCCGCGAGTACAACCCCAACGGCATCATCTTGGCCGGTGGCCCGGAATCCGTCACCGAGCTGGACTCGCCGCGTGCGCCCGAGTGCGTGTTCGAGATGGGGCTACCGGTGTTCGGCATCTGTTACGGCATGCAGACCATGGCCGAGCAGCTCGGCGGCAAGGTCGAAGGCTCCAACGTGCGCGAATTCGGCTATGCCCAGATTCGTGTCGACGGTGAGTCCGCGCTGTTCAAGGACATCAAGGACCACCTGGACGACGAAGGCCGCCCGCTGCTCGACGTCTGGATGAGCCACGGTGACAAGGTCGCGAAGATCCCGGAGACCTTCACCGTCACCGCCTCCACCCCGAGCTGCCCGATCGCCGCCATGGCGTGGGAAGAGAAGCAGTTCTACGGCGTGCAGTTCCACCCGGAAGTCACCCACACCCTGCAGGGCCAGCGCATCCTCGAGCACTTCGTGATCGAGATCTGCCAGTCCGAGCGCCTGTGGACCCCGGCCAAGATCATCGAAGACCTGACCGATCGCGTTCGCGCCCAGGTCGGTGACCGCAAGGTGCTGCTCGGCCTGTCCGGCGGCGTCGACTCCTCCGTGGTCGCGGCGCTGCTGCACAAGGCCATCGGCGACCAGCTGACCTGCGTCTTCGTCGACAACGGCCTGCTTCGCAAGAATGAAGGCGACCAGGTCATGGAAACCTTCTCTCGCCACATGGGCGTCAAGGTCATCCGTGTTGACGCTGAAGATCTCTTCCTCGGCAAGCTGGCTGGCGTCAGCGACCCGGAAGCCAAGCGCAAGGCCATCGGCAACACCTTCATCGAAGTGTTCGATGCCGAAGCCGCCAAGCTGACCGAAGTCGACTTCCTCGCCCAGGGCACCATCTACCCGGACGTGATCGAATCCGCCGCCAGCAAGACCGGCAAGTCCCACGTCATCAAGTCCCACCACAATGTCGGCGGCCTGCCGGACGACATGAAGATGGAACTGGTCGAGCCGCTGCGCGAACTGTTCAAGGACGAAGTCCGCAAGGTCGGCCTCGAACTCGGCCTGCCGTATGACATGGTCTACCGTCACCCCTTCCCGGGGCCGGGTCTGGGTGTGCGTATCCTCGGGGAAGTGAAGAAGGAATACGCGGACATCCTGCGTGAAGCCGACGCCATCTTCATCGAAGAACTGCACAACTTCGGCTGGTATCACAAGACCAGCCAGGCGTTCGCCGTCTTCCTGCCGGTCAAGTCCGTCGGCGTCGTCGGCGATGGCCGTCGTTACGAGTGGGTCATCGGTATCCGTGCCGTCGAGACCGTCGACTTCATGACGGCCCGCTGGGCGCACCTGCCGTATGAGCTGCTGGAGAAGGTCTCCAACCGCATCATCAACGAGCTGGAGCATGTCTCGCGCGTCACCTATGACGTCAGCAGCAAGCCGCCGGCCACCATCGAGTGGGAATGATCGCCTGACGATCACCCCTCGCTGAGCTGACGCAGCGTTCTGTCGAGACGGTCTTTAGAACCGATCAAGACGAGAACGCAGCAAGCAAAAAGCCCTTCTGGCCATTGGCCGGAAGGGCTTTTTTGTGGGCGCGATTCAGGAAACGCTTACCGGCTTGTTTATGCCAGCTCGGCTCATTCCTGCTCGACTCATTCCTGCTCGACTGGCGCCTGTCTGGCTTTCTGCAAATTCAGTCGGACGCCGTGGGCGGAGTGGAAGAAGCCGAAGCCGGCCAGTGGGCGGGTGTCGCCATCAGGGGTCTGCCAGTAGACATCGGCGCGGTGGTTGCGGACTTCGTGCATCACGGCGTCGTATTTCAGCAGCAGGGAGTCCGGTTCGGCCTTGTCGGTCTTCACGTTCCATTGCGTGACGACCAGCACGTAGTCGCCAAGTTGTGGCTGATAGGTGGATGCGAGGCGCGCTCCCACCAGTTGCAGCGTCAGTTGTGTGTGATTCGCTGACAAGGCGAGGTGGTGACTGAGATAGTCGCCGAGTTGATCCACCAGTGGCTGCGGCAGGGGCTGGCCTGGTGCCTGCTCACCAAGGGCTGCCAGTTCCGGCGCGGCGATCAGCAGATCCTCGCGCGGGAACTGGAGCGTGAGGTGCAGCGTGTGCTGCGGTTGCTGCTCGAATGTCAGCACGCTGCCGGGCAGGGCGTGGGCGTGAGCCGTCTCGATGAGGCCGCCTCCCGCCCCGCTGGCCCCGTGGCCGAAAGAGATCATGACAAGGGCGAGCAGGGCGGTGCGCCAGGAAACGCGCCGGCTCATTCGGTCTGGCCGCCGTAGTCGTCGGTGCGATCCCGCCATACCGAGTGCGGGTGGTTGCCGATCTTGTCGGTGGACTTGTTCGACTGCAACGAGAATTCGATCCACAGCGAGGGGCCGTGGAGACGCACGTAGTCATTCTCGGCGCTGACCTGCGGCGTGCCGGAGAAGCCGAGATAGGTCTCGGGAAGTTCGGAGGTGTACTTCTCCATGTAGGCCGCGGCTTCGGGGGCGGAGATGTCGTCCACGTAGGACTCGATGGCCGTCAGCAGCAGCGCTTGCTGGTCATCATCCAACTCGGAAACCGGCAGGCCTTCATAGCTTTCGGGGATGGCGTCGTCGGCCTGGGGGCCAGCGAGGATGTCGCGGTAGGTGCCTTCCAGCGTGGCCTCGGCCTTCTGGTCATCGGAGAGCGAGCTCAACAGGGTGGCGAAGGCATCGCGCTCCTGGGTCAGCGGCTCGTTCACGCGACCGTTCATCTCGAAATAGGGGAAGGGTTCCACGCCCCGGAAGGAGGGCGTGGCCCCAGCCAGCTTGCCGTCGGTGTAGGTGTTGGCGAAGGCCATGTGGTGGCCGCCGTAGTACAGCTCCCAGGTGCCGGTCTCGCCGGGCGTGCCGAGGAGGGCGAACTTGGTGTTGTAGGAGGAGTAACCGGCCTTGTAGTCGGTGCTGACGGTGTTGATGTAGTCATCGGCGTTGAGCGTCTGGAGCATCTCGTCGAAGCCTTCATCGGGCGCGTGGCCGGTGGCTTCCAGCATGATGGCCTTGACCAGTCCGCGCTGCTTGATGTTCAGCTCGCCCAGTAGCACGCCGGGGCGTTTCGGGAAGGCACCGGCTGGCAGATTGCTCCAGTTCTCGGCCTCTGCGAGGGAGTAGTCATGCTGCAGGTTCTCGAGAAGATCATCGGAGATATCGGCCTTGAGCAGATCGATCAGACACAGCATGCGCTCGTAGCCCGGCGTATCGCCGCACTCGGCGGCGCTCTCGGGTATGGGCACGCTCTGCATCTGGGTGCTGGTATCGCCCATGCGCGCACGCAGCGCCTCGCTCAAGGCCTGGTCTTCCGCTGACATCGGCGGCGGTCCGTCGTGGCCGGGCGGCGGCCCGTCGTGCCCTTGTTGTGCGAGGACGGGGAAGGACAGGAGCGCGGCCAGCGCGGCTCCTCCGGTCACTGCGAGACGTCGGGACATCGGTAGGCCTATTTTCCGGGGGCGAAGGAAAACCTTAGCCCGCCTGACGTCGAGCAGGAAGCTTTCGTCAGATGATTTCTTTGTGCACATGCCGTGGCCTGTGCGTCGGTAGGCGATGACAGCCACGGGCCATGCCACGGCTCACGCCAGTGTCAGGTCACCGTCGTATTCGAAGCGTCTTTCCTCGCCGCTGACAGGGTCAATGAACTCGAACCCCTTGGAGAGCAGCTGCAAGGGGCGCGCGTAGTCATCCGGCGAGAGCGGTTGCAGCTCGGGGTAGTAGCGGTCATTCAGGATCGGCCAGCCCAATGACTGCATGTGCACCCGCAGCTGATGGCGTCGTCCGGTGATGGGGTGCAGCTCGAACAATGCCCGGCTGCCACGCTGGTCTATGCAGCGGATCACGGAGTGGCTGTTGGCTGAGCCTTCAGTGACATGAATGCGGAAGCGCTGCTCGCTCTGCTCAAGACGTTTCTTCACCTCCCACTGCTGGCCCACCAGGGACTCATCGCTGTGTGTCTCGGCGATGGCCTGATAGGTCTTGTGGATATTCCGTGATTTGAACAGTTGATGGTAGAGGGGGCGCGTGTCGGGATTGACTGAGCACAGCACCAGCCCTCCCGTGACTCTATCCAGGCGATGCACCGCCTGCAGCGCCTCTATTCCGGTACTGTCGCGCAGGCGCTGCTGCAAGCACTCGTTCACGTACAGACCGCCAGGCGTTACCGGCAGAAAGTGCGGCTTGTAAGCCACCAGAATGTGCTCATCCTGATAGAGCACCTGCTCCGCGAAGGGAATGCTCGGCTCGCTTGCCACCTCGCGGTAATAGAACACGCGAAGATGCGGCTGGTAGGGCGACTCTGGCGTAATCCGCGAGCCATCATCGCGATGTACCTTGCCCTGGGCCATGCGCTCGCGCCAGCGTGACTCGGCAATCGCCGGAAACTTGAGCAGCAGATACTCCAGCACCGTCGTCACACCGGGGTTGACCTGCGGCAGGCTCAGCTTGGAAGGACGTGCGGAAATGGACATGGAAGGCCTGAGGTTGAGAGGAGCGGCTTGAGGGAGCCATTGTACAGGGAATGGTGGGGAGCGACGTTGTCAGTATTTTTGCCGCTGTTTCAGGTAGGGGGGCTGGGGCCAGAGGTCTGTTCAAGGCGCTGAGATACAACATCAAAAAAGCCCTCCCGGCATCGCCGGGAGGGCTTTTTCATGCGTCTTGCGGACTACTGTTCCCGATGGGTCGATCTGCGGGTTCTACTGAGATCAAACCATTACATCGGGTGTTGCTCTTCTTCGTAGAGCTCGGCCTTGGCGTCGCGCAGGACATCTTCGCAGGCGCTGTGGTTGGCCAGTTGCAGCATCAGATTCTGGCTGAGGGCGAAGCCCTTGCCCAGGCAGGTGTCGACCTCTTCGCGGGTGAGCGCCGGGGTGACATTGCAGTCAATCTTCATCGTACGACTACCGCCATCAAAGCGGTCGGCGAGGGCGCGCAGGCGCCAGGCAAGCCGTGTTTTCCAGCGGGCGGTGGGGTCGGGGCCTTCCGTCACGTCGAGCGTGCAACGCCATTCAGGTTTGTAGACCTTCATGTGAACCTCCTCGGCTGGTCGTTTTCAATGATCGATCGTGATGTTCTGCTCCGCGTGCTGTGCTTGATGTCGTGCCTTGTTGCTCGTACCAGAAATGCGTTCCAGTCGTGCATATGACAGTCGTGCTCGAGGCTCGCGCGTCATCTTGATCGACGACAGGCCGAGCCTCTCTCTCACCATACGAGTTTTGGCGCCGAGATACATCAGTCTGGGTGCAAACGTTGCTTGTCCTGATGTATCTGCAACAGCTGCTCCAGCGCCAGATGCAGCCAGTCGAAAGTATCAAGGGGCCTCACGACCCGCGCTGGCGCGCCACTTTGTGCAGCGGTGGTGGGGCTGTCAGGCGGCGTGTGCTCACCCAGCAGCTCCGCCAGGCTCTCGATCTGGATGCCTTCGCGTAATGCGAATGTCTCAAGCTCGCCACTGGCCAGCCAGATCTCCTGAATTACCGTCGGCACTGCACTCATGGCACAGGCGTCGTCGAGAATCTCGCCGCGCTCGCGTTCTGCTGCAATGCGCGCGGCATGCGCCAGCAGTTGGGCGCTCAAGGCCGGAAAGCGCGCCTTTGCAATGCGGGCCGGCAGGCCGGACCAGGGGCAAGGGGCCAGGATCAGGGCGGGTAAGTCGGCGTTTTTACAGAAGCAGTGACTGCTGATATTGCGCCCAACAATGGCAGCTTGAGGTCGCTAGACCCTCCAGTGCGGCAGGCGTTTGCGCCAAGGGGACGCGAGGCGGGATTGCGCTGCCAAGTGGTTAATCTGGTGAGAAAAATCATCAATCGATGCAACCAGACGGCCACTTGGTGCGTACACAGCAGCACGTGCGCGCTGCCTTGCAGCGCCGGACCCTTCCCCCTGGAGAGAATTGACATGACGAAGTACGCCGATCGAATCCGCATTTCCCTGTTGCTGCTGCGCCTCGGGGTCTTCCTCGTGATCTTGATGTGGACACTCGACAAGTTCTTCCATCCCGGCCATGCCGCGGCCATCTTCGAGAAGTTCTACGCCATCGGCGGCCTGGGCGAGGGCATCGTCATCGCGATCGCCGTCGTCGAGATGGTGCTGTTGCTGATGTTCGTCGCGGGCGTGAAGAAGACGCTGACCTATGGCCTGGTGCTGTTGCTGCACGCCGGGTCTACCTTCTCTGCCTTCAAGCAGTATCTGGACCCGTTCGATCACCTGCTGTTCTTCGCTGCCTGGCCGATGCTGGCCGCCTGTGTCGCGCTGTTCATGCTGCGCGAGATCGACACCTGCTTCACCCTTGGTGGCAAGCAGGCGCGTCTTGAGGAAGAAGCGGCACGCTAAGTGGCCGTGGCCGAGCTGGCTGCAAGCTCGGCCCTTTTCCTTGATGAGATGACACACAAAAGCGCCGCTCGGGCCATGCCCGGGCGGCGCTTTTGTGTGGGGAGGTATCGCCATCGTGCGTCTTCGTGTGGCCTTTCTCGCTTGCGCCGGGGAGAGTGGGGCTCCAGCGTCATTATGTGTTGTTTCTTGTCATGTTTATCAAAAAGGTAATCAGTTAGCTTGTGTGAAGGTAGTAAAACCCATAATTGTGTCTTCTGTTCTCCATAGCCGGCATTACGTAATCATCTGATGACAAGGCCCACAGGCAGCACTGTGCTTGCTCAGGTCACGTCATGCCGTGCATTGCGGCAATGAAGCTGCAGGATTCACGTCAATGGTGTTTCCAAGGTGTTGCCAGCTCTGTGTCTCGGCGACCTGTGTCTTGCGCCGGGCTTGATGACCGGTTTCGTACGGGCTGTCAGTACGCCTGCAATGATCCGATTCGGGAGCTCCCGAGATCGAAAACGCCTGTGCGGCATAGACAGTATTTTTCTATCTGCAAGTCATTGATATTCATGACATCGATTCAGATTTAGTCTCTGGGCGAGCAGCGGCACCACTGATGAGAGCTGGCATTCCTCATATCCAGCATGAGGGCATCTCGGTATGCACCAATCCTGGTATGTCATTGGCATTGATAGTCGGAGGCAGATAACAAGAACGTCACGATGACTATTCCGTCATGAGTAGCGACGTCATTTGTGTGAATACGCTGCATGAATCAAGGCTCGGGAAACATCAGGCAATCTGATAGGCGTTTCCGTGTCATGGCATGCCAGCTGACAATTGGCCATTCTGTTTAATTAACGATAATTGATAAATGATATTTGGCGGGAATCGAATCCTGTCGTGACGAAAATCATGCTTGAGTTGAGTCACGTTCTAGCTGGCTCATACGGTGTGCTGAGAGATGATTCTGGCGGGCAAGGGAGGGCGTTGCTCCAAAAGGCTATCTCGCCTGGGGAGCCGGTATCAGGGGCTGGCATTCGTGGCAGGCGCTATCCGCAGCAGGCGTCGGTGGCCACGCTCTGCTATGCTCTGCGCCCGCGCGTAAGCCCGTTCGGCTCGTGCCTGTTCATCGATTGAAGGAATGTCCTCGTGACTGACGCCACCGCCACCCCTGCCTTTGCCTCTCTGGCGCTGGCGCCCGAGCTGCTCGACAACCTCGCCACGCTCGACTACCACACCATGACGCCGATTCAGGCGCAGAGCCTGCCGCCGATGCTGGAAGGCCGCGATGTCATCGCCCAGGGGCAGACCGGCTCCGGCAAGACTGCTGCCTTTGGCCTGGGCCTGCTGTCGCGCCTCAAGGTCTCGCGCTTCCGGGTGCAATCACTGGTGCTGTGCCCGACGCGTGAGCTGGCTGATCAGGTCGCCGGCGAGATCCGTCGTCTGGCGCGCGGTCTGCACAACGTCAAGGTGCTGACATTGTGTGGCGGTGCACCCTTCGGCCCCCAGCTGGGTTCGCTGGAACACGGCGCGCACATCATCGTCGGCACGCCGGGGCGCGTGGATGAGCACCTGCGCAAGGGCAGCCTCAGCCTTGAGGAGCTCAATACCCTGGTGCTGGATGAAGCCGACCGCATGCTCGACATGGGCTTCGCCGAGGTGCTGGATGCCATCGTCGCCGAGACCCCGGAGGAGCGTCAGACGCTGCTGTTCAGCGCGACCTTCGCCGATGGCGTGCGTCCGATCGCCGAGCGCATGCTGCGTGACCCGGTCAGCATCGAGGTGGCCTCCACCCACGATGACAGCAGCATCCGTCAGCTGTTCCACCGTGTCGCCGATGACGAGGCGCGCTTCGAGGCGCTGCGTATCCTGCTGCTCAAGTACCGTCCGGAATCCAGCGTGGTGTTCTGCAACACCAAGCGTCAGGCGCAGGAAGTCAGCGATGCCCTCAATGAGCACGGCTTCAGTGCCATGGCGCTGCACGGTGACCTCGAACAGCGCGAGCGTGACCAGACGCTGGTGATGTTCGCCAACAAGAGCACCTCGATTCTGGTGGCCACCGATGTCGCGGCGCGCGGGCTGGATATCGATGCGCTGGATGCGGTGTTTAACTACGAGATCGCGCGTGATCTCGACGCCCACGTGCACCGTGTCGGGCGTACCGGCCGCGCGGGCAGCTCCGGCATCGCCTGTACGCTTTACACCGAGAAGGAAGACTATCGCCTGACCAGGCTGGGTGAATTCCTCGAGCAGACCCTGGAAGCCGAGCCGCTGCCCTCGAAGAGCATGCTGACCCGCGAGCCCTTCCATGCGCGCATGGCGACGCTGCAGATCGATGGCGGCAAGAAGGACAAGCTGCGTCCCGGCGATATCCTCGGCGCGCTGACCGGTGACGGCGGCCTGGAAGGCAGCAAGATCGGCAAGATCAAGGTACTGGCGCGGACCACCTTCCTCGCCGTGGAGCGTGATGTCGCCAAGTCGGCACTCACCCAGCTGATGAATGGCAAGCTCAAGGGCCGCTCCTTCCGCGCGCGTCGTCTCAAGAGCTGAGGCGGGCAGCGTCGGCGACGTGTCTGACTGCTGGCGGCGAGATGCCTGAGAGGGGCTGAACCAGGCACTTCATCTGTCATGCGACCTTGATATCACCCCAGGCGATGCCCGCCACCACGGCGGGCATCGTGCTTTTTGAGCAGCAGATTGACGCTCGCAGCCGCTGCGGGCGGTGGCTACGCTTGAGGTAACGTCCCTGATCATCAGGGCGCTGATCCGGTACCTCGTGATGACTGCCAACGCCGTCGATAACCTTCGCATTCGTGAAGAGCGTCTCATTGATCATGAGCGCATCTACCGCATTCATGAATCCGTCTTTGCCGGCCATCGTGAAGCGCGCCTGGGTGACAGGTTGCGTCGAGGCAATCTGGCGCAGATCTCGCTGGTGGCCGAGCGTGTCACCGACCCGGAGACCGGCCGCCACCTCAGTGAAGGCGAGGGCGGTCTGCTGGGGCATGTGATGGTGTCGCGCGTGGAGCTTTCCGGCTACCCGGACCGCGTGCTGATGGCGTTGGCGCCGCTGGCGGTGCTGCCCCAGCATCAGCGTCACGGCATCGGCAAGCGACTGGTGATCTCGGCGGTCAAGCGCTGTCGACTGCTGGGGGCGGGGGCCGTGGTGGCGGCCGGTCATGCGGATTTCTATACCCACCTGGGCTTTCATCCGGCGTGTCATTACGGGCTCTACTGCCATCATGACGACGTGCCGGGTTCCTTCGTCGCCTTCGAGCTGCTGCCGGACTATCTGGAGGGGCTGGGCGGTGAAGTGCAGTTTCCCGATACCTTCTCTGAGCTGGGTATCTGATCAGCCCTGCGCGGTTGAGCTGAGCAGCCCTGAGCGATTGGTTTTGATCAGCCACAGGCAACTCGGCGTTGCGTGACCCTTGAAACGGCAAGGCTCCTGCTCCATGTCATGGGTAGCACCACGTGGCAGCCTGCGGGTGATGGCAGCTGTCGCGTCATTCCGACCGATGATTCAAGGAGAGACATCATGAAGCTCAAGACTCTGGGTAGTTCGCTGATGATTGCCATGCTCGGTCTCGGTGGCCTGTCGCTCGCCGGTTGCGAGGACGAAGGCCCGATGGAGAAGGCCGGTGAGAAGATGGACAACGCCGTCGAGGAAGCCGGTGATAGCGTCGAGAACGCCACCGATAGCTGAGGCTCGGCTGTCAGCGCCGCGATGAGTCGCCGCTGACCTGAGCTGTCATCAGACACAAGAAGGCCCCGCCTCCCAGAGGCGGGGCCTTCTTGTGTCTGGCTCGGGGAGAAGGAAGTCCGCTTATGCAGAGACGGGCTGCTGCTCGCTCTGCTGCTTGCGGTCCGCGATGGCGGCGTCGTAGGCGCGGCTTTCCTCGGCTTCGGTGGCGGCGCTGAAGCGCACCAGCAGCGCGAACAGCGAGATCACGATCACGCCCATGCCCAGATACATCAGGCCTTCCTGGTAGGTCAGCTCCTCACTGCGGAACAGGAAGCCCGCGGCGACCGCGCCTGCGTTGCCGCCTGCACCGACGATACCGGCGACCGCGCCGAGCGCCTTGCGATTGACGAAGGGCACGATACCGAAGGTCGCGCCCTCCGCCATCTGCACGAAGAGGCTGAAGACAAGCATGATGCCGATGGCCACCGCGAGGGTTTCCATCTGCGCGAAGCCGACCAGCGCGACGCCTTCACACAGCAGCGCGATGAACAGCCAGCGCACGCGGCCCTTGAGGCCAGACTGGCGGGCGAACAGATCGGAGAAGACGCCGCCCAGGGTGCGGGCGAACAGGTTCATCAGGCCGAACAGGCCGGCGATGAGACCGGCGGTGGCGAGATCGAGATCGAAGTGGTCGAAGAAGTAGATGGCGGCGACGTTGTGGATGGTCAGCTCGACCCCGAAGCAGGCGCCGTATACGAGGAACAGGGCCCAGACGCGGATGTCGCGTGCCGCCGCACCGAAGGTGGCGCGCATGCTGTATTCCTTCTCGGCCTTGGGCAGCTCACCACGCTCACGCAGCTCGCTGAAGTTGCCGTCCGGCGCATCCTGGGTGAAGAAGTAGTAGGCGATACCGGTGAGGAACAGCACGATGCCCGGCACGACCATCGCCAGACGCCAGCCCAGGGTCTGCTCGACGCCCAGCATCAGCAGGCCGGCCATCACCAGCGGCATCAGCATCTGGGTGGTGCCGCCGCCCAGGTTGCCCCAGCCTGCGGTGGTGGCGTTGGCGGTGCCGACCACGTTGGGGCCGAACATCACGGAAGTATGGTACTGGGTGATGACGAAGGAAGCGCCGATGGCACCGATGGCCAGACGGGCCAGGAAGAAGGATTCGAAGCTGTCGGCGAAACCGATGCACATCACCGGCAGCGAGCCGAGGCACAAGAGCCAAGTATAGGCCTTGCGTGGCCCGATGCGGTCACACAGCACGCCGATGGCGAGACGCACGATCACCGTGATGGCGACGGAGGCGATGATGGTGTTGCCGATCTGGGTCTTGGTCAGGCCGAGGTCGTCACGCACCACGGCCATCAGCGGCGCGATGCCGAACCAGCCGAAGAAGCAGACGTGGAAGGCGAACCATGACATGTGGAAGGCGCGCATTTGCGGGGTGTTGAAGCTGAACAGCCGGATGCGGCTGGCCTTGTTGCGGATATCCATGAGTGGGCTCCTGATTCAGCGTCGGTGCCGGGCACGAAGTCAGGTGTGCTCGGCGAGTGGTCGAACGGCTGTGAATGAACGACAGCAAGGGCGCCTCGTCATTGAGGGGCCTGGTTCGACGCACTCGTACTCCGAAGAGCCTGGTCCACGTCATGGATAGCGATGGCAGCAGTCGGTGATGCCATGGTTGCCGGCAGCAGAGTGTCCGTGCGGCAAGTGACAGGAACAAAGCAAGTAGCGCGCCAGTTGTGGGGGTGTGAGAGGGACAAGTCCCAGAAGATCAATGGCTTGGCAAGGACAGTAGGGTGGCACGTGCAGGCGGTGTCCCGGGCTGGATGCGCGCTGGCGGTGCGTCAGCAAGGCGCGAGGTACCAGACTGGCGCACGCGAATGGCGCTGGGAGGGTCGGCAAGGCGCGTGCCTCATTGCAGTGCAGCGGCGCTTTCGACTCGGCCGCTCTGAAGGCCTTTGGCCGCAAGGTTGCACCAGATTGCGGCACGGATCCTGCTTGGGTGTATTGCAAGATTCATGCCCGACCCAAGGAAACCTGACATGCCCGTGACCGTGCTGATCGTCGATGTCCGCAGTGAGCGCTCCGCCGCGCTGGAGCAGGCGCTGTTGAGCGCCGGCTTCGAGGTGGCGCTGCGCGTTGACGAGCACGAGGACCTGCACGCGCTGGTCGAGCAGCATCAGCCCGATGCGGTGATCATCGACGCCGACCTGCCCAGCCGCGACACCCTGGAGCATCTCGGCCAGCTGGGGCGACGCTATCCCAAGCCGATGATCATGCTGGCCAGTGAAGATGCGCCGGACCTCGTGCGTGAGGCGGCCGGCGCCGGTGTCTCGGCCTATGTGGTGGACCACGTCATGCCAGCGATGGTGCGCAGCATGGTCGAGGTCGCCATCACCAGCTTCGAGGCGCACCGTGCACTCAAGGGGGAGCTCAACCGTACCCAGACCACATTGGTGCAGCGGCGCAGCGTCGATCGCGCCAAGGCCGTGGTGATGGAGACGCGCGGGCTCAGTGAAGATGCCGCCTATCAATATCTGCGCAAGACCGCCATGAACCGGCGCCTGGCCCTGCATGAGCTGGCCGATGAGCTGCTCAAGGCCGCGCGTCGGCGTTGAGCCGGTCGCCGTACTGTCCTTCTCTCTCGATCGTTCAAGAGGTGTGCGTGATGCCCACAGATGTACCCCTGAATGGCCATCAGCTGACGCTGGGCCTGATGCCACTCAATGATGCCGCGCCCTTCGTGGTCGCTGAGCAGTTGGGGCTTTTCCGCGAGGAAGGGCTGGCGGTGACACTCAAGTGGCAACCCTCGTGGGCGGCGTTGCGTGATGATCTGCAGACCGGCGTGCTGCAGGGCGCGCAGATGCTGGCGCTGATGCCGCTGACCTCGACCCTGGGCCTGGATGGCCGCGCCACACCGGTGATCAGTGCCATGACGCTCAATCTGGGCGGCAACTCCATCACCCTGTCGCGCGCGCTGATGGCCAGCCTCGGTGAGGATGGCCACGACCTCGCCAGCCCGTTGCAGGTCGCGAAGGCGCTGGCGGCGCATGTGCGCGAGCGCAAGCAGCGCGGCGAGCCGCTGCTCAAGTTGGCCAGCGTGCACCCGTTCTCCTCGCACCGGTATCTTTTGCGCTATTGGCTGGCGGCCGGCGGTATCAACCCGGACCGCGACGTCGAGATGCGCGCCGTGGCACCGCCGCTGATGGCGGCGCAACTGGCCAGCGGTGCGCTGGATGGCTTCTGTGTCGGTGAGCCTTGGAACAGCCTGGCGGCGGCGCAGGGCATGGGGCAGGTAGTGGCGGGCAGTCATGATATCTGGCGCTTCGGGCAGGAAAAGGTGCTGGGCGTGCGCGAGGACTGGGCGGAGCAGCATCCGCTGGCGCATCAGGCGCTAATTCGCGCGCTGCTCAAGGCCTGCGCCTGGCTGGACCGCCCCGGCAATCGGGCCAGGGCGGCCGAGTGGCTGCATGATGAGGGCATGCCGGAGGTGCCGATGAGTGTGGTGACGCGCGGACTGGAAGACGTGGATGTCGAGCAGTCGGTGGAGGAGTTTCAGCAGCAAAATCCCGGCTGGACCATCTTCCATCGCTACGCGGCCAACTTCCCGTGGCGTTCCCAGACACGCTGGTACATTGCCCAGATGCAGCGCTGGGGCCATCTGCAGGGCTTCAGTGACGAGGATCTCGAGGCGACGCTGGCGCGGTGCGTCCGGCCGGACCTCTACCGAACGGCGGCTCGCAAGCTGGGCATGGTGGTGCCGGTGGTGGATGAGCGCAGCGAAGGCACGCATCCGTCGCCCTGGTGGCTGAGCGGCGAGGCGGGCCAGGTGCCGATGCCGGCGGATGGCTTCATCGATGGTGCGGTCTTCGAGTGATGTCGCAGGCGCGGTGCTTGCCGATCCGCGCTGGCGCGGGATTGCACAGCACTTGCAGAGTCGCCATCTCCCTTGCCGGATGGCAGGGGGAACCTGACGGCTCAGACATGTTGGCAGTGCGGTTGTGATATTCTCATCGCACTGCCAGCACCGCGTCAGGGGATCGCATGACCACTCGCAAGTCTCAGATTCGCAAGGATAATGTCGGCCGCATCCTGCTCGCCGCCGAAAAGATCTTCGCTCTCAAGGGCTATGTCGGCGCCAGCATGGTCGATATTGCCGCCGAGGTAGAGCTGCCCAAGTCCAATCTGCATTATTACTTCAGCACCAAGGAAGCGCTGTATCGCGCGGTGCTCGATGGCCTGCTGGCGCTGTGGAAGGAAGATGCGCTGTGCTTCGAGGCCTACGACGACCCGCAGCTGGTGCTCTCCACCTACATTCGCGCCAAGATGATGCACTCGCGCCAGCGCCCCTATGGCTCCAAGGTGTGGGCCAGCGAGATCATGCAGGGCGCGCCGGTGCTGGGCGAGGAGCTGACGGTGTGGCTCGACGAGTGGGCCGAGATGAAGAAGTCACGTCTGCGTCAGTGGATCGGCGAGGGCCGCATCGACAACGTCGATGCCTCCGCCTATCTGTACATGATCTGGGCCAGCACTCAGCACTACGCCGACTTCGATCATCAGATCGCGGTGCTCAATCAGGGCAAGGCGCTGAGTGATCGCGAATTTGAGCAGGCGGTGCAGAATGTCACGCGAGTGCTGCTGAAGGGCGTCGGGCTGTCCGCCTGAGTCACCAGGTGATCTTGCCTGATGGTTGTCTTCAGGCTAACGAAGGGTGTCGCTGACAGGTCATGAAGCCAACAGGAAAGGGGCTGCCATTGCTGGCGGTCCCTTTTTTGATTCTCATCCATTGCTGGCTGTTCACCGCCGCCGCATATTTCCCCAGCGTCTTCCTGACCACGCCGCCCCAGCCGGCCTCGAAGGCGCGTACCACGTTGTAGGCCCTGTCGGTGAGTGGGGCGTTGGCCAGCCAGAAGGGGGTGGGTGCACGGATGTCCGCGCCGGTCACTTCCGAGTGTCTGGGCACTGCCAGGGCGTTCAGTTCGCCGCTCTGATGCAGCATCTTGATGAATTCGGTGGCCGCCATCAGGGCGCTGATGAAAATTGTCAGTGCAATGACAGACGAGCTGCCGATTGGCAGCCCGTCTGTCGTTCGTCGGCTCATCAACTTATTCGCTCATCAATTCGGCAGCTCATCCGCGGCGGCGCGTCATGCGTCAAGGCCGGGGATGCCGCCCTCGAAGCGCTCGACCATGAAGTCGACGAACTGGCGCACCTTGGGCGAGAGGTGGCGGTGGCGGGGATAGACGATCCACACCCCGGTATCGCGCACCTGGTACTCATCCAGCACCGAGATCAGCTTGCCGCTGGCCAGATAGGGCGCGACGTAATAGTCGGGAATCTGAGCAAGGCCAAGGCCCTTGAGCGTGGCGTCCAACAGTGCCGGGCCAGAGTTGGCCTGCCAGCTGCCGGTGATGCGCACCTCACGGCGCTGGCCCTCGACCTCGAACAGCCATTCGCGCTTGGAGCCGGCCAGACAGCGGTGGCTGGAGAGCTCGGCCAGCGTGTGCGGGCGCGGCGCCTGCTGGAAGTAGTCATGCGAGGCGACGACGAATTCGCGGCGATCCACCAGCCGCCTTGCGATCAGCGAGGAATCCTTGAGCACGCCCATGCGGATGGCGACGTCGAAGCCCTCGTCGATCAGTTCCACCGGACGGTTGGTGAAGTGCATCTGCACTTCCAGTTGCGGGTGCAGCAGCTGGAAGTCGTTGACCAGCGGTGCGACGTAGCGCTCGCCGAAGGTGGTGGCGCTGGTCAGCTTGAGGACGCCACTGGGGCGGGCATGGAAGTCGCCGATGGCCTGTTCGGCGGCGCGGAAGCCATCGAAGAGATGTTGGCAGTGCTCGAAATATACCTGTCCGGCATCGGTGAGACGCGTCTGCCGGGTGGTGCGGTAGAGCAATTGGGTATCGAGCTGGGCTTCCAGCTGGCTGATCAGACGACTGACATGTGAGCTGGACACCCCGAGATGACGGGCGGCACCGGAAAATGAGCCGATTCTGACGACTTCCACGAAGGCTTCGATACGGTCCCAGCGCTGCATGCTGGCTCCTCTTTCATTGTTGTTGAGTGGCAATAATCATCTGAGTGCCGACGGCTTAATCCCACCCGCATGACTGCGTAGACTGTGTTCCATGCCAAGCCCGCAAGGATGATCCGCAAGGACGAGCCCAGTGCCTGTCGCGTGGGGAGTCCCTCGGGCGACTCATCTATGCAACCTGTCAGGTGCTGCTACCTTTCAGGGTGGCCTCCGTGGTGATCATCACCACACCAGGGGCATGAGATTGGCAGCCAGTTTACCGCTATTGATGCTCACTAGGAGAGATTCATGAAATCACGTGCTGCGATTGCGCTGGAAGCCGGCAAGCCGCTGGAACTGGTCGAGATCGATGTCGAAGGGCCGAAGGCCGGTGAGGTGCTGGTACGCATCGTCAATACCGCCGTCTGTCACACCGATGCGTTCACCCTGTCCGGCGCAGACCCGGAAGGCCTGTTCCCGTCCGTGCTGGGCCACGAAGGCGCCGGTATCGTCGAGGAAGTGGGCGAAGGCGTGACTGGCCTGGTGCCGGGCGACCACGTCATTCCGCTCTACACCGCCGAATGCGGCAAGTGCAAGTTCTGCCTCTCCGGCAAGACCAACCTGTGCAGCGCCGTGCGTGCCACCCAGGGTCGCGGCCTGATGCCGGACGGCACCTCGCGCTTCTCCCTCGATGGCAAGATGCTGCACCACTACATGGGCACCTCTACCTTCTCCGAATACACCGTGGTGCCGGAAGTCTCGCTGGCCAAGGTGTCCAAGGAAGCGCCGCTGGACAAGATCTGCCTGCTGGGCTGTGGCGTCACCACCGGTATCGGCGCGGTGATGAACACCGCCAAGGTCGAGCCGGGCTCTACCGTCGCCATCTTCGGCCTCGGTGCCATCGGTCTGGCCGCCATCCAGGGTGCGGTGATGGCCAAGGCGTCGCGCATCATCGCCATCGACATCAATGAAGACAAGTTCGACCTGGCCCGCAAGTTCGGCGCCACCGACTTCGTCAACCCGAGCAAGCTGTCCGTGCCGGTCCAGGAAGCCATCGTCGACATGACCGACGGCGGCGTCGACTACTCCTTCGAGTGCATCGGCAACGTCAATGTCATGCGTGCCGCGCTCGAATGCGCGCACAAGGGCTGGGGCGAATCCATCATCATCGGCGTCGCCGGTGCCGGTGAAGAGATCGCCACCCGTCCGTTCCAGCTGGTGACCGGGCGCGTCTGGAAAGGCTCCGCCTTCGGTGGCGTCAAGGGCCGTACCGAACTGCCGGGTTACGTCGAGCGTTACATGAGCGGCGCGATCAACCTGGACGACTTCATCACTCACCAGATGCCGTTCGAGAAGATCAACGAGTCCTTCGATCTGCTGCATGAAGGCAAGTCGATCCGTACCGTGCTGAGCTTCTGATCCGGGGCTGAGCTGCCGCCGGGCAACGCGCGAAAGCGTGTTGCCCGGTGAGATCTGGAACGCGAAACGGCGTCGGCTTGCCGACGCCGTTTTCATGACGCGATACCACAAGGGAGAGCATGATGACCGCGACCGAACAACTCGAGCTGGTCAGCGCCAACAAGGTGCATGGCGGCTGGCTCAAGCGTTACCGTCACCGCAGCGGCAGCCTGGATTGCGACATGGTGTTCGCCATCTATCTGCCGCCCCAGGCCGAACAGGGCCCGGTGCCGATGCTGTGGTGGCTGTCGGGGCTGACCTGCACCGACGAGAACTTCATGCAGAAGGCCGGCGCGCAGAAGAAGGCGGCGGAGCTGGGCATCGCCCTGATCTGCCCGGACACCAGTCCGCGCGGCGTCAATCTGGACGGCGAAGACGACAGCTACGACTTCGGCAGTGGCGCAGGCTTCTACGTCAATGCCACCCGCGAGCCGTGGGCGCGTCATTACCGCATGTATGACTACGTCACCGAGGAGCTGCCGGCGCTCGTCAAGCGGCACTTCCCGGTGGACGGCGAGCGTGAGTCGATCTCCGGTCACTCCATGGGCGGCCACGGCGCCCTGATCTGCGCGCTGAAGAATCCGGGCCGCTATCGTTCGGTCTCGGCCTTCGCGCCGATCGTCAATCCGATGGCCTGCCCGTGGGGCGAGAAAGCCTTCAGCGGCTATCTCGGCGATGACCGCACCCAGTGGGCGCAGTGGGACACCTGCGAGCTGGTCAAGCAGGCGAGCAAGAGCGGCGCCGCGCGTCAGGAACTGTTCGTCGAGCAGGGCGAGAGTGATCAGTTCCTCGAGGAGCAGCTCAAGCCGGAGCGCCTGGAGGCGGTCTGCGCCGAGCTGGATCACCCGCTGGTCCTGCGTCGTCAGCCCGGCTACGACCACAGCTACTTCTTCATGGCCAGCTTCATCGATGAGCATCTTGCCTACCATGCGAAGCACCTGCTTTGAGGTGTGAGTGTGGTAGCCGGTAGAAATGAAAGGCATGCGAAACACCTGCTTTGAGGTGAGCCTCAGGCGTTGAGGTATGACAGTGCCAATCGCAGCTGATCGCTCGACGAGCAGAGACACTGCGTGAAAGACAGAAACGACAGTCCCGCTATCGATTGATGGATAGCGGGACTGTCGTTTTTTCGTCATGAGAAGCAGAGTTTTTCAGAACCTTCAGGCATGAAGGCCCGTTCTGGTGGGGTTTGCTTATGCTGCGTCAGCAGTAGCCAACTCAGGCGTTATTCTGTGCCGTATGGCAACGATGATTTGCTGCACAGCGGCGATAAAGTCACTGCGCCAGGCAGGCGCGATGGTTTACTGTCGAGAGGTGGACAACGCACGACGTCCAGGCAGTGAATCACGACATCCCTGACGCTATCGGAATTGCAGAGGTCGCTTATTGACCTCCCCCTGATGGGGCCGATCGCCGATGTCGTCGCTGCTGGAGCCGACCCCTCAGGGTTTGCTCCCTGCTGAGACCCAATAACGATAATACTGCGGACCCCCGCCGGCCTCATCAGGCCACGGGAGAGGGCACTACGAGGCCCCGGTCTGCCACTCAAGCAGATATAGAGAAGGACTCCCCTCATGGCATTGACCAGTGGCCGTTTCGCCCGCCCGTACGAAGCTCACTCATCCGCTGCAGGAATGGCCGGCGAGACGCGCCAGCCACAGACCATCGGCTTCCTGCTGCTCGACAGCTTCACGCTCATCTCGCTGGCCTCGGCGGTGGAACCGCTGCGCATGGCCAATCAGCTGGCCGGACGCGAGCTGTACCGCTGGTATACCGTGACGCTGGAAGGCGCCCCCGTGCGCGCCAGCGATGGCCTGCAGGTCACACCCGATACCTCCACCGAGGCCTGCCCGCCGCTGGATATCGTCATCGTGTGCGGTGGCGTCGGCATCCAGCGCTCCGTGCATCGTCCGCATGTCAGCTGGCTGCAGGCGCAGGCGCGTGCCGGTCGCAAGCTGGGTGCCGTCTGCACCGGCAGCTGGGCGCTGGCCCAGGCAGGGCTGCTCGAAGGCCATGAGACCAGCATCCACTGGGAGTGTCTGGCCGCGATGCAGGAAGCCTTCCCGCGCGTGCCGTTGACCACACGACTGTTCTCCATCGATCAGGACCGCGCCACGGCCTCCGGCGGTACCGCGCCGATGGACATGATGCTGACCATGATCGGTCGCGAGCATGGCCGCGAGCTGGCGGCGGGCATCTCCGAGATGTTCATCTGCGATCGCGTACGTGGCGAGCAGGACCAGCAGCGCGTGCCGCTCAAGCATGTGCTGGGCACCACCCAGCCCAAGCTTCTGGAAATCGTCGCGCTGATGGAGGCCAATCTGGAAGAGCCCATCGGCCTGGACGAGCTGGCGCACTATGTCGATGTCTCGCGCCGTCAGCTGGAGCGGCTGTTCCAGCGCTATCTGCACTGCTCGCCGTCGCGCTACTACCTCAAGCTGCGCCTGACCCGCGCGCGTCAGCTGCTCAAGCAGACGGCGCTGTCGATCATCGAGGTGGCCTCGGCCTGTGGCTTCGTGTCCACGCCGCACTTCTCCAAGTGCTACCGCGAGTACTTCGGCATGCCGCCGCGTGACGAGCGCATCGGTGGCGAGCGCAGTGTCAGCGTGCTGGAGGTGCCGTGTCGCGCCGATGGCGATCACCAGCTGACCGGTGTCGCCAGTCTGGAAGGGCTGCTGCACCAGTCGATCGGCCAGAGCATGGTCGGCAATGCGCCCCTGCAACCGGCCAGCGAGTCCCCCGTCTCCTCGGCGATTCTGGCACTGGCCAATGCGCGCGGTGAGCCGACCTACGCCAGCGTGCGTCTGCAGGGCTGACGCCGCCGACTGACACCAGCTTCCCGCAACGTCCAACGCCTCTGCCGCTCCGGCAGGGGCGTTGTCGTTTTCACAGGAGCCACCGGCACGCTCTGGTACACTCGAAGGCACCAGAAAGCAGTAGCTGACACGACAATGGCTCGGCGGCGAGCCACGACACGCACGACAGGGGACGGCAAGGGATGGCACGAGGACAGCAACGCAGGCAGGAAGGCACGGAGCGTGTGGCGGGTGCTCGGCGCGGGGCGACACGCCGTCCGGCGCTGCGTGCCGGCATGCGCCCGATGGAGCGCCTGCGCTGGCTGGCGGTGTGGGCATTCAAGGTCGTCGCTTGCTGGATGGTGGCCTGCATCGGCCTGGTGGTATTGCTGCGCTTCGTGCCGCTGCCGGTGTCGATGGTGATGCTGGAGAAGTGGGGCTATGGCCTGGTCACCGGCGAGCCGATGGCGCTGCAGCATGACTGGGTGCCGATGGAGCAGATTTCCAACAATGCCCGTCTGGCGGTGATCGCCTCGGAAGACCAGAAATTCCCCGATCACTACGGCTTCGATGTCGATCAGATCGTCAAGGCCATCGATGCGCGGCTGGCCGGTGAGCGTCTGCGCGGCGCCAGTACCATCAGCCAGCAGACCGCCAAGAATGTCTTCCTGTGGAACGGGCGCAGCTGGGTGCGCAAGGGGCTGGAGGTCTGGTTCACCATCCTGATCGAGATGATCTGGCCCAAGGAGCGCATTCTCGAGGTCTATCTGAATGTCGCCGAATGGGGGCCGGGGGTCTTCGGCGTCGAGGCCGCGGCCGAGCATCACTTCAATACCGATGCCGCCAGCCTTTCCGCCTACCAGGCCAGCCTGCTGGCGGCGGTATTGCCCAACCCGATCCGCTTCAATGCCGGCAAGCCCTCGGCCTATATCCAGCGCCGCGCCAGTTGGACGCGCCGTCAGATGAACAATCTCGGCATGGGCTACTTGAAGCGTCTGGAACAGCCGCGTGGCTGGCTGAGCTGGGACCTGCTGCCTTCGCTCAAGGAGCTGTCCCCCGCGCATTGACCGGCCTGACGGTACACCATCGGCTGTCCCACGACGCCCCGGCTCTCTCGAGTCGGGGCGTCGTCGTTTCAGAAACGACAGCCCTGACGCGATTCGATAGCCACGGGTCGCATCTGGCGTCAGAGGGGAAAGAGGGCAGGACTATGCTGGCACAGCCTGCTGGAGATCGTGTTCCGGCAGGCCCTGTCCGCCGGGTACGGGCAGTGACCTGACTTTTAGAGCCGCCTGCCCAGCGCCGGAGCGACATGATGTCCGAATTCTCCTCCTCCTTCGGTGGGTCCGATGCGGCCCGCGCCCTGCACGATGACAGCATCGTCATCGATGGTCTGGTGATCGCCAAGTGGCAGCGCGAGCTGTTCGAGGACATGCGCAAGGGCGGTCTGACCGCTGCCAACTGCACTGTCTCGGTCTGGGAAGGCTTCCAGGCGACCGTCAACAACATCGTCAAGAGCAACCAGCTGATCGCCGAGAGCAGCGATCTGGTCTGCGTGGCGCGCACGGCCGCCGACATCCGCGCCGCCAAGGCCGCCGGCAAGACCGGCATCATCTACGGCTTCCAGAATGCCAACGCCTATGAAGACCAGATCGGCTATGTCGATGTCTTCAAGCAGCTCGGCGTGGGCATCGTGCAGATGTGCTACAACACCCAGAATCTGGTCGGCACCGGCTGCTACGAGCGCGACGGCGGCCTGTCCGGCTTCGGCCGCGAGATGGTCGCCGAGATGAACCGCGTCGGCGTGATGTGTGATCTCTCCCACGTCGGCTCGAAGACCTCCGAGGAAGTCATCCTCGAGTCCAAGGTACCTGTCTGCTATTCCCACTGCGCGCCGGCCGGTCTCAAGGACCACCCGCGCAACAAGTCCGATGCCGAGCTGCGCTTCATCGCTGAACACGGCGGCTTCGTCGGCGTCACCATGTTCACCCCCTTCCTCAAGGCCGGCGTCAACGCCACCGTCGACGACTACGTCGAGGCCATCGAATACGTGATGAACCTGGTCGGCGAGGATGCCATCGGCATCGGCACCGACTTCACCCAGGGTCACGGCCAGGACTTCTTCGAGTGGCTGACCCACGACAAGGGCTACGCCCGTCGTCTCACCAACTTCGGCAAGATCGTCAATCCGGAAGGCATCCGCACCATCGGCGAGTTCCCCAATCTGACCGAGGCGCTGCTGCGTCGCGGCATGAGCGAGCATCAGGTACGCAAGATCATGGGCGAGAACTGGCTGCGCACGCTGGAAAATGTCTGGGGCGGCTGAGTCTGGCTGCCCGTGCCCTTTATTGATCGTACTTTCTTGACCGCACTTTCCTGATCTCTCTTTTCTGAGCTCTCTTATGCAATTCCCTCAAGCCCCTTTTGGAGGACACCGACATGAGCAAGATGGCCCCTGAACTGCCGATCGAAGTGGATAGCGAGACTGGCGTCTGGACGTCCGATGCGCTGCCGATGCTGTACGTGCCGCGCCACTTCTTCATCAACAACCATGTCGCGGTGGAAGAGGCGCTGGGCGTGGAGAAATACGCCGAGATTCTCTATCACGCCGGCTACAAGAGCGCCTGGCACTGGTGCGAGAAGGAAGCCGAGCTGCATGGCCTGGTCGGCGTGGAAGTCTTCGAGCACTACATGAAGCGTCTGTCGCAGCGCGGCTGGGGTCTGTTCATCACCGAGGAGATCGATCTGGAGCGCGGTACCTGCAAGGTGCGCCTGGAACACTCCTGCTTCGTCTATCAGCAGGGCAAGACCGGCACAAAGCTTGAATACATGTTCACCGGCTGGTTCGCCGGCGCGATGGACCAGATTCTGGCCGCGCGTGGCAGCGAGCTGCGCACCGACGCCGTCCAGACCCAGAGCGGGGGTGAGGAAGGCTGTGACGTGGGGTATTTCGAGGTCGCTCCCGGAACAGTGTGACGTTTTCGGATCCGCCACTCTCTATTCCATGGTTCGGGCCCAGACCCGGCCCAGGCAACAGGCAACAGGCAACAGGCAACAGGCAACAGGCAACAGCACAAGCCGGCCGCCCGATCATCTCTCTGTCACGACACTCATCACCCACAACAACGACAACGCAACGCCTGAGCGCCGACTCTCCTGACATGCAAGACACCTGACGCCAACCCCGTCGCCACGACTCGTGGCGGCGGGCAGGCCAGGCCAGCGTGACGAGGCGGCGCTCTCCCCGGCGAGGAGCTCTCACCATGGCATTCGACGCACTCTTCCAGCCGATCGAGATCGGCAAGCTGACCATCCGCAACCGCGTCGTCAGTACCGCCCACGCCGAGGTGTATGCCACCGATGGCGGCATGACCACCGAGCGCTACGTGCGCTACTACGAAGAGAAGGCCAAGGGCGGGTGTGGCCTGTGCATCTGTGGTGGCTCCTCGGTGGTCTCCATCGACAGCCCGCAGGGCTGGTGGAGCTCCGTCAATCTGTCGACCGACCGCATCATTCCGCATTTCCAGAATCTGGCCGATGCCGTGCACAAGCATGGCGGCAAGATCATGATCCAGATTACCCACATGGGCCGTCGCTCGCGCTGGGACGGCTTCGACTGGACCTCACTGATGTCACCGTCCGGCATCCGCGAGCCGGTCCATCGCTCCACCTGCAAGACCATCGAGGTGGAGGAGATCCAGCGCATCATCGCTGATTTCGCCCAGGCGGCGCGGCGTGCCAAGGAAGGCGGCCTGGACGGCGTCGAGCTGTCCGCCGTGCACCAGCACCTGATCGACCAGTTCTGGAGCCCGCGCGTCAACAAGCGCACCGATGAGTGGGGCGGCAGCTTCGAGGGCCGCATGAAGTTCGGCCTCGAAGTGCTCAAGGCGGTGCGTGCCGAAGTCGGCGACGACTTCGTGGTCGGCATGCGCATCTGTGGCGATGAATTCCATCCCGATGGCCTGTCCCACGACGACATGAAGCAGATCGCGGCCTATTACGACGCCACCGGTCTGCTCGACTTCTTCGGCGTGATCGGCTCCGGCTGTGATACCCACAACAGCCTCGCCAACGTCATTCCCAACATGTCCTACCCGCCGGAACCCTTCCTGCACCTGGCGTCCGGCATCAAGGAAGTCGTCTCGATTCCGGTGATCCACGCCCAGAACATCAAGGACCCCAACCAGGCCGAGCGTATCCTGGAAGGCGGCTATGTCGACATGGTCGGCATGACCCGCGCCCACATCGCCGACCCGCACATCATTGCCAAGATCAAGATGGGCCAGCTCGACCAGATCAAGCAGTGCGTCGGCGCCAACTACTGCATCGACCGCCAGTATCAGGGCCTCGACGTGCTGTGCATCCAGAATGCCGCCACCTCGCGCGAATACATGGGCCTGCCGCACCAGATCGAGAAGACCAGCGGCCCGGTGCGCAAGGTCGTCATCGTCGGCGGCGGTCCGGCCGGCATGGAGGCGGCCCGCGTATGCGCCGAACGCGGCCACGACGTGACGCTGTTCGAGGCCCGTGACGAGCTGGGCGGTCAGATCACCATCGCCGCCAAGGCGCCGCAGCGTGATCAGATCGCCGGCATCACGCGCTGGTATCAGCTGGAACTGGCACGCCTGAAGGTCGACCTGCGCCTGGGTACCCGAGCCGATGAGGCCACCATCCGTGACCTGCGCGGCGATGTGGTGATCCTCGCGGTGGGCGGTCGTCCGTTCATGGACCAGTTCGCGTCCTGGGGCTACGACGAAGACCCGGCCAAGAGCCTGATCGTCTCTTCATGGGACGTGCTGGACGGGCGCGTCGCGCCGGGCAGCAACGTGCTGATCTACGACAGCATCTGCGAGTTCTCCGGGGTCTCGGTGGCCGACTATCTGGCCGACAAGGGCGCCAGGGTCGAGATCGTCACCGACGACATCAAGCCGGGTGCGGCGGTCGGCGGCACCACCTTCCCGACCTACTACCGCAGCCTGTATGCCAAGGAAGTCGTGATGACCTCCGACATGGTGCTGCATGAGGTCTACCGCGAAGGCGAGGGCCTGGTAGCGGTGCTCGAGAACGAATACACCGGCACGCTGGAAGAGCGCGTCGTCGATCAGATCGTGGTCGAGAACGGCGTACGCCCGGATGAGGCGCTCTATTACGCCTTCAAGGACGGCTCGCTCAACAAGGGCCAGATCGACGTCGAGTCGCTCTACGCCATCAAGCCGCAGCCGTGCCTGAGCCAGGCCACCGAGGGCAATGATTACCTGCTGTTCCGCCTCGGTGACTGCAACGCACCGCGCAACACCCACGCCGCCATCTATGACGCCCTGCGTCTGTGCAAGGACTTCTGATGACGTGATCTGCCGAGCCGGCCGCGCCTATGCCGCCGGCTTGGCAGTCGTCCGGTCGACAGCGGGCTTGAAGAAAGAGGGTGAGCAGCATGAATGACACGATCTTGTCGGTATTGATCTTCACCGCGCTGGCGCTGGCTGCCCTCGGTGCGGTCAAGCGCATCGGCCTGTGGCGCCAGGGGCGGGCGGACGCCACGTCCATGAGCATGGGAGAGCTGATCGCGAGCCTTGCCAAGGTACCGCGCCGCTACGGGGTGGACCTGCACCACGTGGTCGCGCGGGACCGCTACATGGCCAACACCCATGTCGCCACCGGGGGTGGCTTCGTGGCCGCGGCGCTGCTGATGGTGGTGGTCTACGGCTTCGGCATCGACTCCGCCTGGCTGGGCGTCTTGCTGCTGCTGGCCAGTGGCGCGATGTTCGGTGGCGCGCTGTTCGTGCGTCGTCGTCGCCTCGACCCGCCGGCGCGCCTGTCGCGTGGTCCGTGGATGCGTCTGCCCAAGAGTCTGCTGGTGTTCTCCGCCAGCCTGTTCGTGATGAGTCTGTCACTGGTGCTTCCGGAAGGCGTCGGCGGCATGATCTCCGGCGGTATCCTCGGGCTGGTGCTGGTAGCGGGCATCGCCTGGGGATTGCTCGAGATGATCGTCGGCATGACCGGCGGCGGCTCGCGCATCACCGGGCCGATGAAGCATGCCTTCGCCGGTGCGCTGCATCTGGCCTTCCATCGGCGTCCGGCACGTTTCAGCACCCGTGACAGTGCGGGCATCCGCGACAGCGCGCTGCTGCCGCTGGACCTGACCAACCCTGAGGCACCGCTGGGTGTCGGCAAGCCGTCCGATTTTAACTGGCGTCAACTGCTGGGCTTCGATGCCTGCGTGCAATGCGGGCGCTGTGAAGCGGTGTGCCCGGCGTTCGCGGCCGGTCAGCCGCTCAATCCCAAGAAGCTGATCCAGGACATGGTGGTCGGCATGGCCGGTGGCAGCGATGCCGCCTACGCCGGTTCGCCTTATCCGGGCGATGAGCCCAGGCGCGCGCCCGGCCAGCATGGCGGCGGCCCGCAGCAGGCCATCGTCGGGGCCTCTCCGCATGCTCGCCCGGCAGCTCAGGCAGCCTCATCCGGGCCGATCCAGATCAAGGCGGCACCGGGTGCAGTGGGTGAGGCGACAGATGGCGACAAGCTGATCCACGAGTTCAAGGTACTGGTCGAGCCGGAAACCCTGTGGGCCTGCACCACCTGTCGCGCCTGCGTCGAGGAGTGCCCGATGATGATCGAGCACGTCGATGCCATCGTCGACATGCGCCGTCACATGACGCTGGAGCAGGGCGCGACGCCGGGCAAGGGCGTAGAGGTGCTCGACAACCTGATCGCCACCGACAACCCGGGCGGCTTCGCGCTCGAAGCGCGCCTGCATTGGGCGGCGGACCTCGACCTGCCGCGCATCGCCGAGCTGCAGGCCGCCCGCGAGGCAGCGCGTGATCCGCGTCCTGTGGAAGCGCTGCTGTGGCTGGGCGATGGCGCCTTCGACATGCGCAACCAGCGCACGCTGCGCGCCTTCGTGCAGGTGCTGCGCGCCGCCAGGGTCGATTTCGCCATCCTCGGTGCGGAAGAACGTGACAGTGGTGATGTGGCGCGCCGTCTGGGGGATGAGGCGACCTTCCAGTCGCTGGCCACTCGCAATATCGCCACCCTGTCGAAGTATCGCTTCGCGCGCATCATCACCTGCGATCCGCACAGCTTCCATGTGCTGGGACGTGAATACGCCGCCTTCGGTGGCGACTACCTCGTCAACCACCACACCAGCTACATGAACGAGCTGCTGGCGGCCGGTCGCCTGAGCCTCGATGCCACCAGACTGGCGACGCTCGGCGCGGTCACCTGGCACGACCCCTGCTATCTGGGTCGCTACAACGGTGAATTCGAGGCGCCGCGCAGCTTGTTGGCGGCGCTGGGACTGGAAGTGCGCGAGATGCAGCGCTCCGGCTTCCGCTCACGCTGTTGCGGCGGCGGTGGCGGCGCGCCGGTGACGGACATCCCCGGCAAGCAGCGTATCCCCGACATGCGCATGGGCGATGTGCGCGAGACCGGCGCCGAGGTCGTGGCGGTCGGCTGCCCGCAGTGCACCGCGATGCTGGAAGGCGTGGTGGCACCGGCCGGTGAAGCCGAACCCCAGGTGCTGGATCTGGCGGAACTGATGGCGCGGGCGCTGGTAACGGATGCGTCCACGCAGGGCTCGTCCACACAGGGCTCGTCCACACAGGGCTTGGCGGCGTCGACCACGCAGCCCACTGACGCGGAGGTGGCGGCATGACGATTTCCCCGGATCTTCACGCATCAGAGCAGCCACAAGCAACCGAGCGCCCACCGGTATCCCATCGAGAGGCGTTGCCACGCCGTGACCCGCGTCTGGAACAGCAGGCACGCAATCGCCTGCACCCGCAGCATCTCATCGCGCTGCAGGCGCTGGGCCGCGGCGCGGCAGCCCCTCAGGAACGCTGGATGGGCCCGCAGGGCGTAATGCGTCGCGACCCGCATGTCGGCCACTTCATCGCCGCCAATGGTCGCAAACGCATCGACCGCAGTGGCCGCTCCGGGCCTGCCGCGGCGGGTGCTGGCCAGCCCGCGGCCGTGGCCAAGGCGCGCGTGCTGCCGCTGGTCGAGATCGCATCACCCGCCTTCCTGATCGCGGTGGTGCCGGACATGACCGGTGGGCGACTCTCGAGTCAGGACCGCGATGTGCTGGGGCTGGCGCGTCAGATCGCTGATGCCGACCCCGCCCATCAGGGCGCGGTGCTGGCCGTCACCTTCGGCACCTTGCGTGAGGATGGTGACGCCGCCGACAGTGTCGGGCTCGGCGCGGCGGGTGCCGATCGCTGGCTGCACTTCGCCGATACCCTCCACGATGGTTATGCGCCGCTGGCCCAGCTGGCGGAGCTTGAGGCCATCGATGGCAAGCTGGCACCACGGCTGTGGTTGCTGCCGGAATCCCGCACTGGCGGCGGCGAACGCGGCCGACGTCTCGGCGCGCGCCTGCTGTGCCAGGGCGATGCGCTGGCGCGGCCCAGCGGCAATGCCTATCAGCTCGACGGCGAGCTTGCCGCCATCGGGCGTGGCGAGCTTGCCGAGGTGAACGTCACCGGGCGCAGCGGCAATGGTCAGCAGGACCTGACCCGCCCGCTGACCCGTATCGTGCTGTGCGAGGCGGAATGCGCCGAGCCGGTGGAAGATGTGCGCCACGCCGCGCTGCCGCTCGAGTGGGAGGCGGCCAGCACCGCGCACGCCGTGCCAGACGTGATCGAAGACCTTGGCCCGGTCGCCGTCGACCCCTCCGCGATCGCGTTGGGCGAGGCTGAATTCATTCTCTCGGCGGGCAACGGTATCCGCGATTGGGATGGCTTCCACCGCGCCGCCAGCCTGCTGGGTGCCACCGAAGGCGCCTCGCGGGTGGCGGTGGATGACGGCTTCATGCCGCGTGCCCGCCAGGTCGGTGCCACCGGTACCTGGGTGACGGCGCGGGTCTATGTCGCGGTGGGCATCTCGGGGGCCATCCAGCATCTGCAGGGCATCCAGCGCTGCGACAAGGTGGTGGCCATCAACACCGATGGCGGCTGTGACATGGTCAAGCGTGCCGATCTTTCGGTGATCGGTGACGCCGGGGCGATTCTCGCCAGTCTCTGTCAGCAGCTCGAGGCCGAACGCAGTGCCGGCGGTGATACCTCGGCGGCGGGTCAGGTGCCTGCCGCGGCCTCGGCGTCATCCAGTACGTCATCCGCCACGCTTGCCGCCGACGCGGCCTGAACTCGCGCCTGCGACAGGGGAAAGGAGAAGGACATGAAGGCAGATCGTTCATCTGTTGCGCAGCAGGCCTCGGCGCCGCTTGAGGTCGTGAGTCTGGTGTCGTTGGGGCAGCACCCGGTTTCGGGGCGTCTGCGGCGCGCCGAGCAGGACGCCCGCGCTCTGGAGCTGTGTCTGGCGCTGGAGCGTCAGTCGGCACCCGGTGCCGTAAGTCTCAGCGCCTGGCACGCCAGTGGCAGCGAGATCGCGCCCGGCAGCGAACAGGATCAGGCGCTACGCGGTTATCTGGGCATGGGGCTGGAGTCGTTGACGCTGGTGTCGCCCGATTCCCTGCAAGCGGAACCGCTCAAGGCTGTTGATTCGCTCAAGGCTGCTGATCAACCGGTCATCGATGTCTGGCCGCTGTTGGTGACGCGCCTCAAGCAGGCGGCCCCGCAGCTGGTGGTGTGTGGCGGCCAGGGCGAGACCGGTGAGGGCAGTGGTCTGCTGCCGCATCTGCTGGCGGAGAGTCTCGGCTGGCCGCTGGTGGAGGGTATCGTCGCGATCGAGAGCTGCGATGGCGCGCATCTCACCGCCTTGCAGGCGCTGCCACGTGGTCAGCGGCGACGGTTGCGCGTGAAGCTGCCGGCGCTTGTCAGTGTCGATTCCGCGGCGCCGGCGGCGCGTCAGTCGGCCTTCGCGCAGGCGCGGCGCGGTGAGCTTTCCTCACTGGCCAGCGGCGAGCTTGTCCATGATGCGCAGGCCGAGGCCTTCGGCGTGGCTCCGGCTCGCAAGCGTCCCAAGCGCTTGAAGCGCATCAAGGCGACCAGCGCGCGAGACCGCTTCAAGGCCGCGGCCGCCAAGGCCGAAGGGGGTGGTGGCAAGCGGCTGGAAGGCGTGAGCGCCGAGGAGGGCGCGGCGGAAATCCTCAAGCTGCTGCGTGAGGAAGGCGTGCTGCGCTGAAGTCGCGCAGACGGTAAAAAGCCCCTGTCAGCCGAGCTGACAGGGGCTTTTTCATGCAACACAGAAAGTCGCTCCTCACAGAAGGTCGCTCCTTACAGAAAGGTCACTCCTCCCACTGCCAGTCCTCATCGTTCAAGGGTTCGGGCGAGGTGTGCTCGTCGGTGCCCTGGGGGGCCTTGCGCGCTGCCTGACTGGCTTCGCGCTGGCGCATCGGCATGTTGTCGATCACCTGATAGATCTGGGCGGGGGAGACGAAGCCTTCCTGCTGCATCTTCTTGCCGCCGTCCTTGCCCATCAGAATGACGGTGAAGGGCGCGCCCTCGCGCAGTTGCATGGCATCGCGCAGGGCACGCACCTCCTCGAAGCTCATCGGCACGCCATCGTGGATGCCGCGCGTGCCCATCAGCGTATAGAGCGTCATGTCGCGTTGCTGCATCTCGCCACGCGTGGCGCGCAGTTCCTCGCGCTGACGCTCGAGATCCCGGTCCTGCTCATCCGGCGCGATCAGCACCAGCGAGCGTCGGTTCCAGGTCTCGCCCAGCAGCGGGTTGGCGGCAGGGTCGACATTGGCGGCGGTCATGGTGGTCTCCGCGGTGTCCGGCGAGGTCGGGGGCGGTGGTGCACCAGTGGATGTCTCGGCGGGCGCGTTCAGGTCGGCGTCCGAATCCAGCAGGCTGATGGCATGCACCGGCGAGCTCAACAGCAGGGCCGGCAGCAGGGCCAGCAACAAGAGGCTCATCAGGCCCGGCGTCAGCCTGTGATGCGAGAGCCGTCGAGGCAGCGCGGACGGTATCTGTGTGGACAGTACCTGCGAGGACAGTACCTGCGAGGACAGTTTCTGCTTGGACAGTCTCTGCGTGGACGGTATGTGCGTGGACATGGCACTCCTCCGGCAACGAATGTTATGAGCTGGGCTAGCCAGCCTGGGCTGCAGAAGCAGGTTGCACAGGAGAATGGCACACCCCGGATGACAGCCTCTCCTTCAAGACTAAGACAGTCGCCGAGAGTTTGCTGCCCGTTGGCGCGCGATTTATGTGGTACTTCACGACATGCCGCCCTCATTCAGCCTGTGAAAAGGCCAATGGCGACATGCCGATAGCGGCGGCAGCAGGTGACATGCCTTGCTAGAGCGCGTAGCGAGCGCAGAGGCATGTCTGTATCGAGGGCGGGTCGAGTGGGTGGCGGGCAGACTTCACGCGGCTTGCTGCAGATATTTTCACAATCGTGGCGCAAGCTGTATGCGCGTCCAGCCGTCATGACGCCCGCCATGCGCGGCCCCGCGGTTTTTACGTTGCTGATCTGCGACTCATGTAACTCTGGCGATACAGAATGTTTTCAAAGAGTTGCATGAAAAAATGAACATCCTGTCGTCAGGCCCGTCTGAGTTAGGGCAAACACTTATTGATCACTGCTGGAGGCTGCAATGAAACGGATGACTGCATACATGACGGCTGCCCTGATTTCCGCGGGCATGATGTCGGCACCGGCGTTCGCTGCTGACGCACCGGCCCAGGGTCAGTCTACTGCCCAGGCGGCACAGGCTCAGGCTGGCGATTTCACTGACGCTCAGCTGGAACAGTTCGCTGCGGCCTCTCAGGACATCGCACGCATCTCTCAGGAATTCGCCGGCAAGCTGCAGAAAGCCGACGACGAGACTGCCAAGCAGAGCGTGCGTCAGGAAGCCAACGACGAGATGGTCAGCGCTGTCGAAGACTCCGGTCTGGAAGTCGCCACCTTCAACTCCATCGGTCAAGCGGTCCAGAACGACCCGGACCTGATGAAGAAGGTGCAGAAGCTGGCTCAGGAAAACTCCTGATCTCGCCTGGATGACGTTCGGGTCATCCAATGAAAACGCCGCCCCCGGTTACCGGGGGCGGCGTTTTTTTTGTGCCCATGTCCTGCGGCCTGTCAGTCAGTACCGCCTTGGTCAGTAAAGCTTTGGTCAGTAAAGCTTCGGTCAGTAAAGCTTTGGTCAGCGCCGCATGTCAGGCGCCGGCGACCGGACGAATGAGCATGTCCTGTGCCTTCTTTTCCTGCATCAGGCCACGGAACAGCGAATAGCACATCACCAGCAATACCAGCGTGAACGGCAGCCCCGTGGCGATGGCGCCCGCCTGCAGCGAGCCCAGCGCAGCGCTTCCGCCGCCATAGAGCAGGGCACCGGCGATCAGGCCTTCCATCGCTGCCCAGAACATGCGCTGGCTGATCGGTGCGTCGATCTTGCCGCCGGCGGTGATCGAATCGATCACCAGCGAACCGGAATCCGAGGAGGTCACGAAGAACACCAGTACCAGCACGATGGCGATCAAGGACGCCACACCGGACAGCGGCAGGTTGTCGAGCATCTGGAACATGGCCAGCGACACGGAATCGATGCCATTGGCCAGCGCGCCGACGCCATTGATGGCCTGTTCCAGTGCGGTACCGCCGAAGACTGACATCCACACGATGGTGACGAGTGTCGGCACCAGCAGCACGGCGGTGACGAATTCGCGTACGGTGCGGCCGCGCGAGACTCGCGCGATGAACATGCCGACGAAAGGTGACCAGGAGATCCACCACGCCCAGTAGAAGACGGTCCAACCGTGGAACCAGCTTTCATCGGGGCGGCCGATCCAGTTGGACAGCGGCAGCAGATATTCCACATAGCTGAGGGTGGTGGTGCCCAGGCCCATGAGAATGGCGAGTGTCGGCCCGAAGATGAGGATGAAGATGATCAGGACAGCGGCGATGATCATGTTGATGTTGGAAAGCAGCTTCACGCCGCCATCCAGGCCGCGACTGACCGAGTAGATGGCCACCAGCGTCACCAGGATGATGATCGCGATCTGGGTCGGCAGGCCATCGCCGACGCCGAACAGGTAGTCCAGCCCCGATGCTGCCTGAGCGGAGCCCAGCCCCAGTGATGTCGCCAGACCGAAGATGGTCGCCAGCACGGCGAGGATATCGACGATATGCCCCATCCAGCCCCAAGTGCGCTCACCGAGTAGCGGGTAGAACGCCGAGCGGATGGTCAGCGGCAGGCCCTTGTTGTAGGTGAAGAAGGCCAGCGACAGCCCGACCACGGCGTAGATGGCCCAGGGGTGCAGGCCCCAGTGATACATGGTGGCGCCCAGCGCGGCGCGTGCCCCTTCCGGCGTCCCGGCGGGTGCGTTCAGTGGCGTGCCGTACCAGTCGGTGTAGTAGGCCACCGGTTCGGCGACGCTCCAGAACATCAACCCGATGCCCATGCCAGCGGCGAACAGCATCGCGAACCAGGAGCGTGTCGAGAACTCGGGCTTCGCCTTCTGACCGCCCAGGCGCAGCTTGCCCACCGGGTGCACGATCAGCAGCAGGCAGAACAGCACGAAGAGGTTGCCGGCCAGCATGAACAGCCAGTCGCCATGTGCGATGGACCAGGCCTTGGCGCCGCCCAGGGCACTTTCCGCGCCCGCTGGGAAGAGGATGGCAAACAGGATGAAGCTGACGATCAGCACGGCGCTGATCGCGAAGACGGGGTTGTGAACATCGAGACCCATGACCTGGACATTGTCCTGGCCGATCTCGTAGTCCGTGTCATACGGATTCGATGACATGTGGTGACCTCATGTTGTTATTGGTGTCGCCTGCCGGGCAGGGCAGCTGGCGCGAAGCGAGGTGTTGTCGTGGGTGTCTCCCGGGTCTGCGATGTGGGAAGTGGGGGGAATGGCAATCCAGAGCGCGGTGGCAATCCAGAACGTAATGACGAGCTGACTGCGGGGCAGGTCGCCACCGGACCTCGGTGATTGTGTGAGGGCTGGGCGAGAGCGAGTTAGCTGGATACGACGCCGGCATATGCGTGACTGACATAGGGGGCGATTCAGCGCTCAGAGCGGTTGTCGCAGGTGTGCCCGCTTTGTAGATTGCGATCTACAGTGAAGGAAAGTGGTGCGTACTCCCTGACCGCGCACCACTTTCGCGCCCGAGACTTCACTCCTCGCGCGATACGCCAGTACTTGCCTGCTCCTGCCCAATAACAACACCGTGGTGCCGCCATGACGCCTGAGACCCTGACCGAGCCGACACCTGTCGCTCGCCGCCGTTCGCGCAGCCAGTTGCGCGGCCGTCCGCTGGATGCCGAGGCCTGGGCCGAGGTACAGCGCCTGCTGGGCGATGCCCCGGCGCAGCGTGACCTTCTGCTCGAATATCTGCACGTGCTCAATGATGAGGTCGGCTACCTGACGCTGGCCCATCTGCGTGCGCTGGCCGAGTGGATGCGCCTGCCGATGGCCGAGGTCTACGAGACGGCCACCTTCTATGCCCATTTCACCGTGGTTCGCGATGGCGAGACGCCGCCCGCGGCACTGACCGTGCGCGTCTGTGATTCGCTGTCCTGTCAGCTGGCCGGCTCCGAGGCCTTGCGCGCCGGTCTCGCCTCGGGGCTGGACCCCGAACAGGTGCGCGTGCTGCGTGCGCCCTGCATGGGGCGCTGCGACAGTGCGCCGGTGGCGGAGGTCGGGCATTACCATCTCGGCCACGCCAGCGTGGAAGGCGTCACGGCGGCGCTTGCCGAAGGCCATGTGCATGCCGCGCCGGCTGCGAGTCTCGACTATCCGCGGCTGGCGGAATATCGCGCCAGTGGCGGCTATGGGCTGCTCGCCGCGCTCGATGGCGGCGAGGTCAGCATCGAGGACCTGGCGCAGATGATCGAGCAGGCCGGACTGCGTGGCCTGGGCGGGGCGGGCTTCCCGACGTTTCGCAAGTGGGGCTTCGTGCGTGCCGAGGCGGGGCCGCGCTATTGCGTGATCAACGCCGATGAAGGCGAGCCCGGCACCTTCAAGGACCGCTGCTATCTGGAGCGTGAGCCGCACACCTTCCTCGAGGGCGCGCTGGCCAGTGCGCATGCCATCGAGGCCGAGGCACTCTACCTCTATCTGCGCGACGAGTACCCGACCCTGAATGAGGTGCTGCGCGAGTGCATCGCGGAGCTGGAAGCCGCAGGCCTCGTCGCGCCGGGCTATATCCAGCTGCGGCGTGGCGCCGGCGCCTATATCTGTGGCGAGGAATCGGCACTGATCGAGTCGCTGGAAGGCAAGCCCGGCAAGCCGCGTCAGCGTCCGCCCTTCGTGGCCCAGTGCGGGCTGTTCGGTCGCCCGACCCTAGTCAACAACGTCGAGACGGTCTATTGGATCGCGCGGCTCCATCGCGAAGGCCATGACCACTACGTCGCGGCCGGGCGTCAGGGACGTCAGGGGCTGCGCAGCTTCTCGCTCTCCGGGCGCGTCAGACGCCCGGGCATGTATCTGGCACCGGCTGGTATCACGCTCAGCGAGCTGGTCGAGGAATATGGCGGCGGCATGGCCGACGGCCATCGCCTGCGTGCCTATCTGCCCGGCGGGGCCTCCGGCGGCATTCTGCCGGCCAGCAAGGCGGACCTGCCACTGGACTTTGACACCCTGCAGGCCCACGGCTGCTTCATCGGCTCGGCCGCGGTGGTGGTGCTGTCGGATAAGGACGACCTGGCGGCGGTGGCACGCAATCTGATGAGCTTCTTCATGGACGAGTCCTGCGGCCAGTGCACGCCGTGTCGTGTCGGCACGCGCCAGATGCTGGCGGCGCTCAGTGGTGATGAGTGGGATGAGACGCTGCTGACGCGCTTGTCGCAGGTGATGATGGACGCCTCGATCTGCGGGCTTGGCCAGGCCGCGCCCAATCCGGTGCTCGGCCTGCTCAAGGACTTCCGGGAGACCCTCGCCAGCAGCGGGGTGCGCTTGATCGCCACGAGCCACGCGGCTGACACCACGGGAGGTGAGGCATGAATGCGCTGACAGGATTGGGCAACTCGTCCTCGGATGATCAGCCGCTGCGCGAGGATGGCTTCACCATCACGCTGGATGGCGCCGAGGTGACGGCCTATCCCGGCGAGACGCTATGGAAGATCGCCAAGCGTGCCGGCGAGACGATTCCCCATCTCTGCTACAGCGAAGCGCCGGATTATCGCGGCGATGGCAACTGTCGCGCCTGCATGGTCGAGATCGATGGCGAGCGCACCCTTGCTGCCAGCTGCATCCGCGAGGCGCGGGCGGGCATGGTGGTGCGCAGTGCCAGTTCACGGCGTGCCGGCGAGGCGCGCGCGATGGTGGTGGAGCTGCTCGCCGCCGACATGCCCGCCGAGGCGCACAATCCCGATGTCAGCAGTCACTTCATGGCGATGGCCGAGCTGCTGGCGGTGGATGTCGGGCACGCTCGCGAGACCCTGGGCGGCGCCCGCGAGACGGTCCGCGAGTGGCTGGGGGAGACCGTGGAAGAGTGGTTGCCGACGCAGGCCAGCGCTCTCGATCACTCCCATACCGCGATGGCGGTCAATCATGACGCCTGCATCAGCTGCGGTCTGTGCGTGCGCGCCTGTCGCGAGGTGCAGGTCAATGACGTGATCGGGCTGGCGGGGCGCGGCAGCAATACGCGCATCGTGTTCGATCTCGAGGACCCGATGGGCGACAGCACCTGCGTCGCCTGCGGCGAGTGCGTGCAGGCCTGCCCGACCGGCGCCCTGATGCCCGCCGCTCAGGTGGATGAGCAGGGCTTCGGCGACAGCGCCGCCGTCGATGAGCGCGTCGCCTCCATCTGCCCGTACTGCGGCGTGGGCTGTCAGCTGGAGTATCAGGTCAGTCGCGGCAGCGGCGAGGCATTGAGTGTCGAGGGTCAGCCGGTCGCGACCCTGGCGGATGCCCAGCAGGGCATGGCGGACGGCGGCTCCCTCCAGACTGACAAGCGCCGGCAGCGCGTCGCGGATACGCGGCTGGACAACATCATTGCGGTCAGTGGCCGCGACGGGCCCTCCAACCACGGTCGGCTGTGCGTGAAGGGGCGCTTCGGCTTCGATTATCCGCGCCATCCGGAGCGTCTGATCCGCCCCCTGATTCGCCGTGACGGCGTGGCCAAGGGGCTGGATGCGAACTTTGACCCCGCCCATCCGCTGACCCACTTCCGTGAGGCCAGCTGGGACGAGGCCCTCGAGGTCGCGGCCGAGGGGCTCATGCGCCTCAAGCGCGCGCATGGCCCCGACAGCCTGGCGGGCTTCGGCAGCGCCAAGTGCACCAACGAGGAGGCGTGGCTGTTCCAGAAGCTGGTGCGCACCGGCTTCGGTTCCAACCATGTCGATCACTGCACGCGCCTGTGTCATGCAAGCTCGGTGGCGGCGCTGATGGAAGGCGTCGGCTCGGGCGGCGTGAGCGCCTCCTTCATGCAGGCCGAGCAGTCCGATCTGATCGTGCTGACCGGCTGCAACCCGGGCGTCAATCATCCGGTGGCGGCGACCTTCTTCAAGCGCGCCGCCAAGCGTGGTACGCGCATCGTGGTGATCGACCCGCGCGCGCTGGCGCTGCGTCGTCAGGCGCATCGCTCGGTCCAGTTCACGCCGGGGGCGGACGTGGCGCTGTTCAATGCCATGCTCAACGTCATCATCAGCGAGGGGCTGGCCAATCAGGCCTATATCGAGGCACACACCGAGGACTTCGCCGCGCTGGCGGAGCATGTCGCGGCGCTGACACCGGAGGCGATGTCGCCGCTGTGTGGCGTGGCGGCAGAAGAGATTCGCGCCGTGGCCCGCGAGTATGCGACCGCCAGGCGCGCGATGATCTTCTGGGGCATGGGCATCTCGCAGCACACCCACGGCACCGACAACGCGCGCTGCCTGATCGCGCTGGCGCTGGTGTGTGGTCATGTCGGGCGTGAAGGCACCGGCCTGCACCCACTGCGCGGCCAGAACAACGTCCAGGGCGCCTCGGATGCCGGGATGATTCCAATGGTCTTCCCCGACTATCAGCCGGTGGGTGACACGGCGGCGCGCGAGCGGCTGGAAGCGCTGTGGGATACGCCGCTCTCGGCGACGCCGGGCCTGACGGTGGTGGAGATCATGCACGCCATCCACGCCGATCAGATCCGCGGCATGTACATTCTCGGCGAGAACCCGGCGATGTCGGACCCGGATCTCGAGCATGCGCGCAGCGCGCTGGCGCATCTGGACCACCTGGTGGTGCAGGACATCTTCGTCACCGAGACGGCACAGTTCGCCGATGTGGTGTTGCCCTCGTACGCCTGGCCGGAGAAGGACGGCAGCGTCACCAATACCAACCGGCAGGTGCAGCGCGGGCGAGCGGCACTGCGCGCCCCGGGCGAGGCCAAGCCGGACTGGTGGATCACCCAGCAGCTGGCGCGGCGCATGGGGCTTGGCTGGGATTACGCCGGGCCGGAGGACATCTACGCCGAGATGCAACAGGGCATGGATTACCTCGACAACATCGACTGGGCGCGGTTGTCCGAGGAGCACTCGGTGACCTATCCGTGCCTGACGCCGGGAGGTGAGGGCGAGGATGTGGTGTTCGGCGAGGGCTTCCCGCGCGCCAGTGGCCGTGCCCGCTTCGTGCCGACCTGGCCCACGCCGCCGGATGAGACGCTGGATGACGACTACCCGACGGTGTTGACCACCGGTCGTCAGCTGGAGCACTGGCATACTGGCTCGATGACGCGCCGCGCGGAGGTGCTCGACAACCTCGAGCCGGCCGCCGTGGCCACGCTCAATCCGGTGGAGCTGGAGCGCCTGGGCATCACGCCGGGCGAGCCGCTCTCGATCACCACGCGGCGTGGCCAGATCACTCTTGCCACCCGCGCCGATCCGCTGACGCCGGCCGGCATGGTCTTCGTGCCATTCTGCTACGCCGAGGCTGCCGCCAACCTGTTGACCAATCCGGCGCTCGATCCGGTGGGCAAGATTCCCGAGTTCAAGTACGCCGCCTGTCGTCTGGCCAGAGCTGAACCTGCTTCGGCCAGTCTGGACACCTGAACCCGAGGGGAGGTGAGAGGAGGAGAGGGAAAGAGAGGCGAAAGAGAGGGAAAGAGAGGCGAAAGAGAGGGAAAGGAAAGGGCGCGTCTGGCGCAAATGCCTACGCCAGTGGCGTGGGCAGGCACGCAGAGGCCGCCCCGGTCTGACCAGAATGTCGGAGACAGCCCGTCGTGCATTTCGGCTATCCTCACAAGGGCGATGCTCAGAACAGAGTGGGTCAATACCAATGACAATGCCCGCCGTCAGCGAGCAAGGAGAATGACGATGATGATCGTGGAGCTGATTGATCACGAAGACTTTCGTGAGCGGCTGGTGGCGCTTGGCGTGCAGATTTCCGAGCATGCCTGCGCGGACACCTGCGCACGCATGGCACTCAGAAAGCATGCCGAGGTGGGTGTGCCGGGCTTGCAGGAACTGGTGCGCGAGCTGGTGATGCACTCCGATATCCTGCTGCCGTCGGTGCGCCAGGCGCTGGACAAGTATCTGCTGCCCGGGCTTCGCTAGGCGCGCGCCGGGAAGATTGCGCGCCACGCACTGACACCGTTTACCTGATGTACACAAGGGCCTGTCGACTGACAGGCCCTTTTGCGTATGGGAGGCTCATCATCGAAAAGGGCGGAGTAAATGTCTCTGCACCTGCGTCCGTTACTCGGGGCGCTCCAGGCTGAACAGGCTATCCGTGCGTGCATAGTCACTGCCGGTCATGCGCCCGATGGCACGCAGTACCGAATTGTCGACATGCCGTCCATCCCAGACCGCTTCATCGGCATGCACCACCACTACCTCGGCCAGCACCAGTGAACCGGCCAGCGGTTGATCACCGAACGAGATGATGTCGCGCAGTCGGCAGCCGAAGGCGATCGGGGCGCCCTCCACGCGCGGAACCGCAAGCGGCGGCATGGCCACCTTGTTCAGGCCGGCATGGGTGAACTCATCCTCGTCGGCCGCGAGGCTGGCGCTGGTGAGGTTGAGCGCCTCGCTCATCGCCTCGCCACCGATGTGAATGACGCACTCCGCCACCTGCCCGAGGTTGTTGAGGGTGTCCTTGGTCTTGCCTTCGCCATTGCGCAGCGGGCTGAAGGCGAGTACCGGCGGATTGATGCTGGCGATGGTGAAGAACGAGAAGGGCGCGAGATTGGTGTTGCCTGCCGCATCGATGGTCGATACCCAGGCGATCGGTCGAGGTGCGATGCTGCCCGATAACAGGCGATAGAGGGTGCCCGCGGGAAGCTGGTCGGCGGCGATGAGGGGATGCGTGGTCGAGGAGGCAGTCATGGTGAGGGTCTCGTTGCAGGGCTCTGGTGGTAGGGCCGATGTCATAGAGCTGTCATTGCGGAGTTGTTGTTATGGAGCTGTCATGGCAGAGCCTGCGTCGCAGGGCATGGCGCTCGACCCGCTCAGGCAGCATCTCGCACGGCGACTGACATTCGAGAGAGTGAGAGCCTGGCAGGTCAGGTGATTGCCGGACCAAGAGCTCGCGAATCTGGGCGCCTCGGCTAGCGAGGGCCGTGAATCATCGTTGATGCGGAACGCGAATCGCGCCTGGCCATAGGCCGGTGGTGCTGGTGAAGAGTGGCCTGTCTGGCCGCCGGGCGTGGAAAAGGTCTCGGGAAATTCTCCCAGATCATTGTCCCTATTTTTGGTGTGGTCAATTGTCGCAGGTCTTGACCTTTTTTGAGGGTGTTGTTCCTGACGCCTCGGTCGAGTTCATTCCTGGTCTGACTCAAGTCACACAATGGGGGCGAGAAACCGGATTTTTGTGCAATATTGGTAACCAGAAGGTTTCTGTATTGTGTTTATTTGTATATTTTTTATGATGTCGGGCTGGGCGTCATCTGGCAGAAAGGTGGTGAGTCCGCGTAAATGGATGACGGAAAATGACAGCCATCAAGCCATTTGGTTCGGCATTGATCATGAGAATGGCATGCCAAGGTTGCGAAAAAGTGTCCCCTGTTGATCGAGGGTGTCAGTATCATGCGAGACGCATCATGGTGCATTTACCTGTCAGATCATGATCGATAATGCTGCATGTTTCTCGCCAATGAATGCCGACGTCACTTGAGTATCATGTCGGGAAAATGCCTCTCGCGCCCTGGTTGGGAGAGTACTTCAGTCACTTTTGAAAGGCTAAAGAGCAGTTTTTTTGGTATTTAATGTCGATATTTGGTTATTTTTTGGTTTTTAATTGCGCAACATCGTATGACGGCAGTGATTGCTTCGATATCGCGTGATGCGCCGATGTTCAGGACATCTGCGGTGATGCACTGAATTATGGCGCGACAAGGTCGTGATTCTCTCGGGCATCATCAGGCACGGCAGGGGGGCTGGCATTGTGGAGAAGGCTGGCGATTGAGGTTCTGTCTGTTCCTGCAGGGCATGCACTGTCGCGACATCATCGCGGTGTGTGTCGGCTTTGCCACCCGATCCCGCTGCCTGAACCCCCCTGGAGCGTGAGAGAACTCATGCCGCTCAAGGCATGATTGGCGCGCGCCGGATGGCCGAAGTCATCCGCATGTGGCCCCTGGTGCGTCATCGTGCCCCGTAGTCAGCCCCCCTGTCTTTTCTCTATCCTGTGCCCGCCTGCGGGAAATCTTCTGATTTCGTTCGAACGATCGACGGCTTCCTGTTGGTCATTTCTTCGAACGCTGTGTTCCACATGTGGGCTCGTCATGACGTCATGGCGTGTTCCAACGAGGTCGTGAGATGAGAAAAAGCCTAATGCGGGGGGCTCTGCGGGGACTCCCTATCCTCGCGGGATTATTGATGCTGTCCGGCTGTGACGCCGTACTCTTCGATCCCAAGGGGCCTATCGGTGAATCCGAAAAGTCGCTGATCCTGACTGCTACCTATCTGATGCTCGTGGTCGTTATCCCGGTCATCTTCATGACGCTGTGGTTCGCCTGGCGCTATCGCGATACCAAGCAGAGCAAGGCGACCTACACGCCCAACTGGGCGCATTCCACCAAGATCGAGATCGTGGTCTGGGGTATTCCCTGCATGATCATCCTCGCGCTTGGCATCCTGACCTGGAAGAGCACGCATGAGCTGGACCCGCGTGCCGAGATCGTCGACGGCGGTGAGCCGATCGAGGTGCAGGTCGTGTCCATGGACTGGAAGTGGTTGTTCATCTATCCGGAGCAGGGCATCGCGACGGTCAATGAACTGGCCATGCCGGTGGATCGTCAGGTTCGCTTCCACATCACATCCGACACGGTGATGAACTCGTTCTTCGTCCCGCAGCTCGGTAGCCAGATCTATGCAATGGCGGGGATGGAAAACCGTCTGCACCTGATCGGCAGTGAAGTGGGTACCTACGACGGTATCTCTGCCAGCTATAGCGGCGCCGGCTTCGCCGACATGCACTTCAAGGCGCATGTCATGAGCGAAGGCGACTTCGACGCCTGGATCGAGAAGGCACGCGGCAGCAGCAAGGTGCTGGATGATGCTGGCTTCGCCGCTCTCCAGGAGCCGAGCGAAGACGTCGCCCCGACCTTCTATGGTCAGGTCAAGCCGAACCTGTATGAGCAGATCATGGCGCCCTACATGGACGGCATGGAGCTGGGCATGAGCGATGATCAGATGCGCCACATGAAGAAGGGTGGAATGCATCACGACAGCGCCGAACACGGCATGTCCGATCATGACGCTTCTGGTCACGCCGAATCTGCGATGGCAACCGAGGAATAAGCAATGCTTGGAAAACTCACAATAGAGGCTGTTCCGTATCACGAGCCGATCATCATGATCGTGCTTGCGGCGGTAATCCTCGGTGGTGCAGCCCTTGTCGGCTTCATCACGGTAAAGAAAAAGTGGGCCTACCTGTGGAATGAGTGGTTCACCTCTGTCGATCACAAGAAGATCGGCATGATGTACATCATCGTCGCGTTGGTGATGCTGATCCGTGGTTTCTCCGATGCGATCATGATGCGTTCCCAGCAGATGCTGGCGTCCAGTGGTGGTCAGGGCTATCTGCCCCCGGATCACTACGACCAGATCTTCACTGCCCACGGCGTGATCATGATCTTCTTCGTGGCGATGCCGCTGGTCATCGGTCTGATCAACGTTGTCGTGCCGCTGCAGATCGGCGCACGTGACGTGGCCTTCCCGTTTTTGAACTCGCTCAGCTTCTGGCTGTTCGTGGTCGGCGCGCTGCTGGTCAACATCTCTCTGGGTCTGGGTGAGTTCGCCAAGACTGGCTGGCTGGCCTATCCGCCGTTGTCGGGGGCCAATTACAGCCCCGGGGTCGGGGTGGATTACTGGATCTGGTCATTGCAGATCTCCGGTGTCGGTACCCTGCTGACAGGTGTCAACTTCATCGCCACCATCCTCAAGATGCGTGCGCCGGGCATGTCCCTGATGAAGATGCCGGTCTTCACCTGGACCGCACTGTGCGCCAACGTCCTGATCGTCGCGGCCTTCCCGATTCTGACCGCTACCATCGCGATGCTGACGCTCGATCGCTACCTCGACTTCCACTTCTTCACCAATGACCTTGGTGGAAACATGATGATGTACGTCAACCTCATCTGGGCCTGGGGCCATCCTGAGGTGTACATCCTGGTGCTGCCGGTCTTCGGTGTGTTCTCCGAAGTCATCGCCACCTTCTCCAAGAAGAAGCTGTTCGGTTACACCTCGCTGGTGTGGGCGACTCTCGTCATCACCGTCCTGTCGTTCATCGTCTGGCTGCACCACTACTTCACCATGGGTGCCGGCGCTGACGTGAACGCCTTCTTCGGTATCGCGACGATGATCATCTCGATCCCGACAGGTGTGAAGATCTTCAACTGGCTGTTCACCATGTACCGTGGTCGTGTCGAAATGACCTCTCCGGTGCTGTGGACCCTGGGCTTCATCGTCACCTTCACCATCGGTGGCATGACCGGCGTTCTGCTGGCCGTTCCGGGCGCCAACTACGTACTGCACAACTCGCTGTTCCTGATCGCCCACTTCCACAACGTCATCATCGGCGGCGTGGTCTTCGGTGCGATGGCCGGTATTACCTACTGGTTCCCGAAAGCGACCGGCTTCATGCTGTGCGAGAAGTGGGGCAAGCGTTCCTTCTGGTTCTGGATCACTGGCTTCTACCTCGCCTTCATGCCGCTGTACATCCTCGGCTTCATGGGCATGACCCGTCGTCTGCAGCACGTCGACAACCCGCTGTGGGTGCCGTACCTGGTCGTCGCCTTCATCGGTGCTGTCCTGATCCTGATCGGTATCGCCTGCACCGTGATCCAGATCGCGGTCAGCATCAAGAACCGCAAGCAGCTGCAGGACACCACTGGCGATATCTGGGGCGGTCGTACCCTGGAGTGGAGCACCACTTCACCGGCACCGTTCTACAACTTCGCTCACGAGCCGCAGGTTTCCGAGCTCGACGAGTTCTGGGAAATGAAGGAACGTGGCATCGAGCAGGAGGCCAAGAAGCCTTATGCGCCGATCCACATGCCGCGCAACGCCGCTGCTGGCGTCATCATCTCCGCCTTCAGCCTGGTGTTCGGTTTCGCTCTGGTCTGGCACATCTGGTGGATGGCCGTGGTCGGGCTGGTCGGCATGATCGCTACCTTCATCGTGCGCTCCTTCAACTACGACATCGACTACTACGTGTCCGTCGAGGAAGTGGAGCGTGTCGAGCGTGAGGGTCGCGAGCGTCGCGCCCTGCCCAGCGCCCGCACACCTAACGACACAGTGGTTCAGGGGTAATCATGGCGAATAATGCAATGACATCTCACGATGGGGCGCATGACGCCCATGACGATCACGAGCATCACGATACCAACGGCCTGAAGGTCTTCGGTTTCTGGCTCTATCTGCTGAGCGACTGCATCCTGTTCGCGATGCTGTTCGCGGTCTACGTGGTACTGAGCCAGGCCTATGCCGGTGGCCCGACGGGCGCCGAGATCTTCGAGCTGAACTTCGTGCTGGTCGAGACCGCGCTGCTGCTGGCCTCGAGCTTCACCTACGGCCTGGCGATGCTGGGCATGAACCGCGGGGACAGCTCCGCGGTGATCAAGTGGCTGATGATCACCTTCGCCTGTGGCGCAGGCTTCATCGCGATGGAAATCTATGAGTTCTACCACCTGATCGTGAACGGCCAGGGTCCGGACAAGTCCGCGTTCCTGTCTGCCTTCTTCACCCTGGTCGGCACCCACGGTCTGCACGTGACCGTCGGTCTGATCTGGATGGCGCTGCTGATCTTCCAGGTCAAGAAGAAAGGTCTGACGGAAGTGCATCGCGGTCGTCTGATGATGCTCAGCCTGTTCTGGCACTTCCTGGACGTCATCTGGATCTGCGTCTTCACCGTCGTCTATCTCACAGGAGTGATGCTATGAGCCATTCCAACAACGACCACAACGACAATCACGGCAGCGTCAAGCAGTACGTGACCGGTCTGATTCTCTCCATCATCCTGACCATCATCCCGTTCGGGATGGTGATGATGATGGATGATCCGGGTGTCGGCGTGATCTGGGCCATCTACGGTTTCGCCATCGCTCAGGTCTTCGTGCAGCTGTACTTCTTCCTGCACCTGGACGGCTCCAAGGAGCAGAGCTGGAATGTCATGGCCATGCTGTTCACCGTGGTGATCGTGGCAATCGTCGTTGGTGGTTCCATATGGATCATGATCGAGCTGAATCAGAACATGATGCCCATCTGATAGCGTGAGCCTGATGATCAAGGACTACCTGCGTACCACCAAGCCGGGCATTATCTTCGGCAACCTGATCACCGTCAGCGGCGGCTTCTTTCTCGCTTCCGGTGGTGAGGTGGATTGGGCGCTGTTCATCGCCACCCTGGTCGGGGTGGCGTTGATCGTGGCCTCAGGCTGTGTGTTCAACAACTGCATCGATCGCGATATCGACCGCCACATGGCACGTACCCAGGGCCGTGCTCTGGTGCAGGGCGACATCTCGCTGAAGGGGGCCTTCGTCTTCGGCAGCGTGCTGGGCCTTGCGGGCTTCTGGCTTCTGGCCGCGATGACCAATCTCATGGCGATGATCGCCGTGGGGCTGGGCTTCGTGATCTACGTCGGGGCCTACAGCATGTGGCTCAAGCGTGGCTCGGTGTATGGCACCCTCATCGGCTCACTGTCCGGCGCTGCGCCGCCAGTGGTCGGCTACCTGGCCGTCACCGGTCAGGCGGACATGGGGGCGCTGCTGCTGTTGATCATCTTCAGCATGTGGCAGATGCCGCATTCCTATGCGATTGCCATGTTTCGTGTCGATGACTATCGGGCCGCCAATATTCCGGTACTCCCGGTAGCGCGAGGCATGGAGCATGCCAAGCGTGTAGTGACGGGGTACATTGCCGGCTTCATCCCGGTGTCGCTGTTGCTGACACTGTGGGGATATACCGGCATCTGGTATCTGGTAGTCGCGACCGTCACGGGTGGCTGGTGGCTGTATCTGGCCGCCTGGCGCCTCAAGGATCAGCCTGATGCCTCCTGGGCACGCAAGCTGTTCGGCTTCTCCATCATCATCGTCATGGCGCTCAGCCTGATGATGAGCCTGGACACGCAGCTGTAATCCAGCCGTAGTACCTCCCGGGTGACCCGCCTTCGGCGTGTTGCCTGGGTGAAAGCCAGAAAACCCGCCACCGGCTTGCCGGTGGCGGGTTTTTTCTTGCCTGTCTTTCAGAGACTCAGGTTTCGAGGACTCAAGGGCTCAAGCCCTCAGGCCAGCTGCAGATGCGGCTCCTGCTGTTCCTTGAGCGCTTCCTGCATGCGCTCGGCATACCAGTCGACGAAGTCGACGACACCGAACTCGAAGGTCGCCGAGTAGGGGCCGGGCTGATAGGCGCTGGAGTTGACGCCGCGCTGGTTCTCTTCCACCAGCTGACGGTCCTGATCATTGGTGGCATCCCACACCTTGCGCAGCTTCGCCAGGTCGTAGTCGATACCTTCCACCGCGTCCTTGTGCACCAGCCATTTGGTGGTCACGCGGGTCTTGAGGGGGCCGATCGGGTCGACCTGGAAGACCACGGCATGATCGCCCATGAAGTGGTTCCAGGAGTTGGGCAGGTTGAGGATGCGCAGCGAGCCCATGTCGGGGCTTTGCAGGCGACCCAACAGCTTCTTGCATGCTGGAGTGCCGTCCGTGGTCATCGAGACGGTGCCTTCCAGCAGCGGCGTGCGCGTCATGCGATTGCGACGACCGAAGCGCACCAGCTGATAGGGCACCTTCTCGGCATCCCAGTCGGCCTGCTTCTTCGCGACCATCGCCTTGTAGGCTTCGGTGGCACGGGGGTCATCGGTGTCATCGAATTCCTGCAGGGTGTTGAGCAGCTCCGGGTGGGAGCCATCGCAGTGATAGCACTCGCGATTGTTCTCGATCACCAGCTTCCAGTTGCCTTCCTCGATGATGGAGGAGCTGGCCGCGACCTTGACGTTCTCCATGTCGTAGGGCTTGAGGTAGAACTCCAGCGTCTTGAAGAAGGGCTCACAGTTCTCGGGCTGCTCGGCGAGGTTGATGAACAGCATGCCACCGGCTGAGCGCACGTGGACGGGGTGCAGGCCGTACTCACTGGTATCGAAGGTGGTGCCCATGTCGGAACCGGCGAACAGCAGACGGCCATCCAGCTCATAGGTCCACTTGTGATAGCCGCACACCAGCTTGGCGACCTTGCCACGCTCGGTGCTGCACAGGCGGGACCCGCGATGACGACAGACATTATGGAAGGCATGGATGGCCCCGTTGTCACCGCGCACGATGATGATCGGACTGTTGCCCACGTCCATGGTCATGAAGTTGCCCTTGAGCGGAATCTCGCTGCTGAGACCGGCAAACAGCCACTCGCGCTCGAAGATCTCCTTCATGTCGAGATCGAACAGGCGCTGATCATTGTAGAAGGGCTGGGGCAGGGTGTAGCCGGGACTGCGGGCCTGTAGAAGCCGCGCGGCGGCCTCGCGTACCGCCTGACGCTGCTGATCCTGAGCGTGTTCCAGTAAGTCGCTCATCGCGGTGTCCTCGCACGGTCGGTAGGCGCCGGGAGCAGGGTCGCCTTGGGTTGAGTGAGTGTGCTGATCATTGTTGTTGTGAAGCCGGGACAGAGAGAACGAGTGAACAGACCATTGCCGGGCAGCACCGCGAGTCGACATCAGTGCACCTATGAGTGAATGCCGATGCATCGCGCGGTGCGTCGTCCCGTCCTGGTCGGTTCGGGTGTCGAGGGCGGCGCATGCCAGGAGGCCGCTCGCTCAACAGGATGGTCAGCGTGGAAGTTCAGGCGGCCCGCATGAGGTCTGAATGGCATTGCCACGCATGGAGCGCAGTGTGGCTGAGCTCAAGTCGCGACCTATGTCTGATGGCGACGCTCAATGATGTATTTCCGACGTCGGTTGGCTGCGCAGGACCTTCGAGGCACAGGCAGGCGCAGCGGTGAGGCGTGGGCAGGGGACTGCGGGGCGTGATTGGAGGGATCGGGCATGTTTCTGTCGTGCACGGATAAATGTCTGCCGGGCGCTGACTCGACAATCCTGAGCATGTCCCACCGTTGGCCGCGCACGCAGCGCAGGGTGGCCTGACACTGTCTCTTCACGAACATGTCTCCAAGAACAACATGCCCAGCGAGGCCTTCATGAGCACCACTCTCAGCAACTTCAATCCGGTTACGACGCAGACCTGGACCAACGGTCGACATGGCGTGCGCTGCGTGAAGGTCATTCAGGAAACCTGGGACGTGCGCACCTTCTGTTTCATGGCCGAACAGCCGGTGATGTTCTTCTTCAAGCCGGGACAGTTCGTGACCCTGGAGCTCGAGATCGATGCCCAGCAGATCATGCGCTCCTACACCATCTCCAGCTCACCGTCGGTGCCCTACAGCTTCTCGATCACCGTCAAGCGCGTGCCGGGCGGGCTGGTCTCCAACTGGCTGCACGACAACCTCAATGAAGGCGATGTGCTGGCGGTGCATGGCCCGGTGGGCAACTTCAACTGCATCGACTACCCGGCGGAACGCATTCTGATGCTGTCCGGTGGCGTGGGCATCACGCCCTTGATGTCGATGGCGCGCTGGTACTTCGATACCAACGCCAACGTGGACATCTCCTTCGTGCACAGTGCGCGCAGCCCGCGCGACATCATCTTCTGGCGTCAGCTCGAGTTCATGGATTCCCGCGTGCCGGAGTTCAACCTGCACGTCATCTGCGAGCGCTTCGAGACGGGCCAGACCTGGTCCGGCTATCGCGGCTATCTCACCGACGCGATGCTCGAGATGATCGCGCCGGACTTCATGGAACGCGAGATCTTCTGCTGTGGGCCCACGCCCTACATGAATGCGATCAAGCACCTGCTGCGCAGCCACGGCTTCGACATGAGCCGCTATCACGAGGAATCCTTCGGCGCCACGCCGGTCGAGGTCGAGGAAGAAGCCATCGAGCAGGCCGAACAGGCCGAGGTGCTGGCCGATGAACTGGACCGCTCCGATCTCATGCGGGTCGAGTTCTCCGCCACCGGCAAGTCGGTGCAGATCGCCCCGGGCGAAACCGTCCACGCCGCTGCCGCCAAACTGGGTCTGCATATTCCCAAGGCCTGCGGCATGGGCATCTGCGGCACCTGCCGGGTGCAGAAGGTCTCCGGCGAGGTCGCGATGGAACACAACGGCGGCATTACCGACGAAGACGTCGCCGAAGGCTTCATCCTGTCCTGCTGCAGTGTGCCCAATGGCGATGTGGTGATCGATTACTGATCCACAACCTGGCCTCCCGCCCTGCTGGCTTTCGCGAGCGATATTCACGGGCGGGCGCAGGCGCTGGATAAATACGCTGGCTAAATGAGAGGACATGTCGCATTTGCGCGGTTGGATGACGCAGTCAGTCAGCCGCGACTTCTCGGGCCCCATTAGCGTTAGGAGTACAAAAAGTACAACTAGCTAATGGAGCAAGACATGACTCGGGACGTGAAGACCCCACTCCGGCCATCGCTCAAGATGGCTTGCCTGCCTATCGTGGCCACCCTGGCCGTTCTTGCGTTGCAACTGTTCGTGTTCGGCGAATTCACCCCGCATGTGCCGCTGGTATGCGGTGTCGCCATCACGGCGCTGATCGGCTGGAAGCTGGGCCACGGCTGGTCGGCGATGGAAGAGGGCATGATGCGCATCGTGCGTGTCGGCCTGCCTTCCATCGCGATCCTGATTCTGGTCGGCATGACGGTCGGGGTGTGGATCGCCTCCGGCAGTGTACCGATGATCATCTACTACGGGCTCAAGCTGGTCTCGCCGGAATACTTCCTGGCAGCGGCCATGCTGCTGTGCGCGGTGGTCTCGGTGGCGCTGGGTACCAGCTGGGGCACCGTGGGCACGGTGGGGCTTGCGCTGATGGGCATCGGGGCCGGCTTCGGCATTCCGCCGTGGTGGACCGCCGGCGCGGTGGTGTCCGGCGCCTTCTTCGGTGACAAGGTCTCGCCGCTGTCGGATACCACCAATCTGGCGCCGGCGGTGACGGGCGTGAATCTGTTCGCGCACATTCGCAACATGATGCCGACCACCATTCCCGCCATGCTGATCGCGCTGGTGGTCTACCTGGTCGCCGGCAATCTGCTCGCCGCCGGTCAGGTGCTGGATCTCGAGCGCATCACCGCCATCACCGAAGGGCTTTCCGGACACTTCACCTTCAATCTGTGGGTGCTGATGCCGCCGCTGCTGGTCATGACGCTGGCCGTTGCGCGCATGCCGGCACTGCCGGCGCTGTTCGTCGGGGTACTGGCCGGGGCGGTCGTGGCATTCGGCGTACAGGGTGAGGCGGTCAAGGCGCTGTTCGGCTATATGCAGGGCGGCTACGCCTTGAGCACCGGCGTGAGCGAGATCGACAGCCTGCTCAATCGCGGCGGCATCATGTCGATGGCCTGGGTCATCCTGCTGGTGATGATCGCACTGGCCTTCGGGGGCTTGCTGGAAATCATCGGCTGTCTGGAGGCGCTGTGTGCCGCGGTGCTGGTCAAGGTGCGCGGTATCTTCGGTCTGCAGGTCGCGGCCAGCTCCACGGCGGCGCTGACCAATGTCATCGCGGGCGACCCCTACCTCTCCATCGCCCTGCCGGGGCGCATGTACGCGCCGATCTATCGGGGTGAGGGATACTCGACGCTCAATCTGTCGCGCTCACTGGAAGAGGGCGGCACGCTGATCTCGCCGCTGATTCCTTGGAATGCCGGCGGCGCGGTGGTCGTCAGCTCACTGGGGCTGATGGCCGGTGGCGTGGGCATGGAGGGTCTGCTTTACATACCGCTGGCCTTCGCCTGTTGGCTGTCGCCGTTGCTGGGGCTGCTCTACACCCTGCTTGGACGCTGCATCATCCGGGCCGATGATGCCGAGCGCGCCGAATGGCAAGCCAGCGGACATGCCGTGACAACGCTGGCCCAGCTGCGTCAGCAGCAGGCCGAGGGCCTGGCGGGACTGCAAACCGCCACGCCTGAGGTGCGTTGACAGTCTGCCGGGTATGAGTGCTCTAAGACTTCATGCTCAGGTTCATGAGCAAGTCGACTCGCGCAGGAAGACGGCACAAACCATCTGGAGGTGCAGACGACTTCGGGGCTACCCTTCAGATGTTGCCACGTGAATGAGCGCATGCAGTGCAGGGGCTCTGCGAGAAGTCTCGCCAGGCCATGCCAGGTGTCGCCCTGGTGTCATGAGCACAAGGCCCCGTTGGGCTGCATGCCATCTTCAGCTGCGGGTCGAGAGCGGAGAGCGTTCACGTCAGGTCCACGACTGCCACTCCAGTCACGGGTTTGGTCAAAAGGGCAATGATGACACAGGGGAACGGTGCGCCACCTCCAGGCCGGGAGCGGGTGCCAGCAGGACTACAAGGCTGATCGTCGCAACAGGAAGCGCCGTGCTGCTCAATATCGGGATGGTGCAATACCGTCTTCTTCACGGCACGGCAGTTTCCGCAGGAAGGTGTCACACGACCACGCAAGCTTCAGGCTCGCGTGGTTTTTTTATGCCTGTCATTTACTGCGGGAAGGCTCGGGCAGCCGCCGTCGGGTCAGTCCAGTGTCGCCCCCATCGCCGCCAGCAGCATGGGCAGATAGAGGAAGGCGGCGAGCGTCGAGCAGAACACCAGCGTGGCCACGTACTCCGGCTCACGCCCGGCCTTCTGGGCGAACATGTAGTTGTAGACAGCCACCGGCATGGCCATCTGCATGGTCAACACATGCAGTGCCAGCGGGGGCAGGTCCAGCAGGGTGCCGATCCCCCAGGCACACAGGGCGGCAAAGGGAATGCGCAGGACACTGAAGCCCACGCCCGCGGCCAGATTCTTGACGCGAATGCTGGCCAGCGACACGCCCAGGGTGATCAGCATCAGCGGCACCGTGAAGCCGGAGATCAGCTCCAGGCTGTTGGCGACAAAGCGTGGCATGTGCATGTCGCTGAGCAGCATGCCGGTGGCGACGATGCTGGACCAGATGGTCGGCGAGCGCACCACGCTGCGCAGCGGGTTGCCGCTGGTACTGGCAAGCCAGGCGCCGAGGGTGAACTGCAGCAGCGACATGGTGACCATGATGGTGATGGCGTAGGCGAAGCCGGCCTGGCCGAAGGCGTAGAGCGAGACGGGCAGACCCATGTTGCCGACGTTGGAGAACAGCAATGGCGCCACCGCCACCTTCCAGGGCTTGCCGATCAGGCGCGCGAAGGGCCAGCTCAGCGCCAGCAGCAGGGCCATCACGGACAGCGTCGCCAGGCCCGTACGCAGGAAGCTCGAGTTGTCGATCTCGGCGCTGCCCAGCGCATTGAGGATCAGTGCCGGTGTGCCGATGTAGAGCACCAGTCGGGTGACGAAGGCCATCGGGTAGTCATTGCCAAGCCTGACCCAGAAGAAGCCGATGGCGGCGCCACACAGTACCGGTGCCATCACCGCCAGCAATTCCATCAGCATATTCTCAACTCCCTTCCCCAGGCGCGCACTTGCATGGATCAGTCGTCATCCGGTGCCTGATCGCACGATATCGGTGTCTAGCATACCTGCCCGATGGGGCGTCGGTGTAGCGCCAGTGGCGGGCAGCCATCATTCGCAGCAGCTCTGTGCGGGCCGACGGGATGTCGTTTTTGCCTGCCGATGTCGCATTCGCGCTGCGGGGTGACGCTGACAAGCAGTTTGCCGCAGGGGGGCAGGGCTAGTATCGGGTCAAGACAGCCACCCAAGGCCTTGGCGCCGGGCTGACTCGACAGGATCTGAGCGAACAGACGATCACTGATCACCCTTCATCGAACCACTCCAACAACAACGATCCGCTTACCGGAGGCGCGCAATGTCTCAGCAACATGGCTACACCCGTGATGACCGACTGGCCAGACTCGACCCTGCACTGGCCGAGGCCATCCTCGAAGAGACAGCGCGTCAGGAAGCGCATATCGAGCTGATCGCCTCCGAGAACTATGCAAGCCCGCTGGTGATGGAAGCCCAGGGTAGCCAGCTGACCAACAAGTATGCCGAAGGCTATCCGGGCAAGCGCTACTACGGCGGCTGCGAATACGTCGACAAGGTCGAGACGCTGGCCATCGAGCGCGCCTGTGCGCTGTTCGGCTGTGACTATGCCAACGTGCAGCCGCACTCCGGCGCCCAGGCCAATGCGGCCGTGTTCATGGCACTCGTCTCGCCGGGTGACACCATCCTCGGCATGAGCCTGGCGCATGGCGGTCACCTGACCCATGGTGCGGCCCCCAACTTCTCCGGCAAGCACTACAACGCCATCCAATACGGCCTGACCGAAAGCGGCGAGCTGGACTACGAGGAGATGGAGCGTCTGGCACGTGAGCACAAGCCGAAGATGATCATCGCCGGCTTCTCCGCCTACTCGCGCGTGGTCAACTGGCGTCGCTTCCGCGATATCGCCGACGAGATCGGTGCCTGGCTGATGGTCGACATGGCCCATGTGGCCGGTCTGGTCGCGGCGGGTCACTACCCGAGCCCGCTGCCCTACGCCCATGTCGTCACCACTACCACCCACAAGACGCTGCGCGGCCCGCGCGGTGGCCTGATCCTCTCCGCCACCGGTGATGAAGCGCTGCACAAGAAGCTCAATGGCGCCGTCTTCCCCGGTCAGCAGGGCGGCCCGCTGATGCACGTCATCGCCGCCAAGGCCGCGGCCTTCAAGGAAGCGATGAGCCAGGACTTCGTCAGCTATCAGGCCCGCGTGATCGCCAATGCCCGCGTGATGGCCGAGGTCTTCATGGCGCGCGGCTATGACGTGGTCTCCGGCGGCACCGATGACCATCTGTTCCTCGTCTCGCTGATCCGCCAGGGCGTGACCGGCAAGGACGCGGATGCCTCACTGGGCCGCGCCCACATCACCGTCAACAAGAACAGCGTGCCGAATGACCCGCAGAGCCCCTTCGTGACCTCCGGGCTGCGCATCGGCACCCCGGCCGCCACCACGCGCGGTTTCGGCGAGGCGGAGTGCGAGGCACTGGCCGGCTGGATCTGTGATCTGCTCGACGCGCTGTCCACCGGCGAGAGCGCCAAGGTGGAAGCCGAGGTGCGCGGCAAGGTCGAGGAAGTCTGTGCACGCTTCCCGGTCTACGCATCCAACAGCGTGACCGACCCCACCGCACTTGCCTGAACAAGGCGCTGGCGAGAGACAACGATAACAACGACACATGCCGCAAGCGCAGAGACATCACTCGGGTGACAAGAACAGATATCACTCGGGCGAGAGCACCGGACAGCGCTTGCGGTGGCAAAGATGTGAGGAGGGTGGCAAATGCAGCGTTACTCGGGATTCGGGCTGGTCAAGCATGCGCTCAGCCACCATGAGAACTGGCAGAAGGTCTGGCGTAGCCCAGAACCCAAGAAGGAATACGACGTCGTCATCGTGGGTGGCGGCGGGCATGGTCTGGCCACGGCCTACTACCTGGCCAAGGAGCACGGCATCACCAATGTCGCGGTGATCGAGAAGGGCTGGCTGGGCGGCGGCAACACCGCGCGCAACACCACCCTGGTGCGCTCCAACTATCTGTGGGACGAGGCGGCGGCGCTCTACGAGCATTCCATGAAGCTGTGGGAAGGCCTGTCTCAGGACCTGAACTACAACGTGATGTTCTCCCAGCGTGGCGTGCTCAACCTGGGCCACACCCTGCAGGACATGCGTGACATCCAGCGCCGCGTGAATGCCAATCGTCTGCAGGGCATCGATGGCGAAGTGCTGGACGCCCAGCAGGTGCAGGAATTGGTACCTGCACTGGACTGCTCGAGCCGGGCACGCTATCCGGTCCTCGGTGCCTCCTGGCAGCCGCGCGGCGGCGTGGCGCGTCACGACGCCGTGGCATGGGGCTTCGCGCGCGGTGCTGACAGCCTGGGTGTCGATCTGATCCAGCAGACCGAGGTCACCGGCTTCCGCAAGCAGGATGGCGCCATCGTCGGGGTGGAAACCTCGCGCGGCTTCATCGGTGCCAAGCGTGTCGGCGTGGTCACCGCCGGCAACTCCGGCGTGATGGCCGAGAAGGCCGGCTTCCGCCTGCCGCTGGAATCCCACCCGCTGCAGGCGCTGGTCTCCGAGCCGCTCAAGCCGATTCTCGACACTGTGGTGATGTCCAATCACGTCCACGGCTACATCAGCCAATCCGACAAGGGCGACCTGGTCATCGGTGCCGGCATTGATGGTTATGTGGGCTATGGCCAGCGTGGCAGCTACCCGACCATCGAGCACACCCTGCAGGCCATCGTCGAGATGTTCCCGGTCTTCTCACGGGTGCGCATGAACCGTCAGTGGGGCGGCATCGTCGATACCTGTCCGGACGCCTGCCCGATCATTTCCAAGACGCCCGTGAAGGGGCTCTATTTCAACTGCGGTTGGGGCACCGGTGGCTTCAAGGCCACGCCGGGGTCCGGCAACGTCTTTGCCTGGACACTGGCCAAGGGGCGCACCCATCCGCTGGCGGAACCCTTCTCCTATGACCGTTTCAACACGGGCAAGCTGATCGACGAACACGGCGCCGCTGGCGTCGCGCACTGAACCTGCCGTCAGGAGACGACCGACCATGATGCATATCTTCTGTCCCTACTGCGGCGAGCTGCGCGAGGAAGAGGAATTCCACGTCAAGGGCCAGGCGCATATCGAGCGCCCGAAGGACCCCGAAGCCTGCTCCGATGCCGAGTGGGGGGATTATCTGTTCTTCCGCAACAACCCGCGTGGCGTTCACCACGAGCTGTGGATTCACGCCGTGGGCTGTCGCAAGTATTTCAACATCACCCGCCATACCGTGACCTACGAGATTCTCGAGACCTACCGCATGGGCGAGCAGCCCAGCATCACCGGTGAGACGAAAGCCGATCCGACCACGCAAGCCAAGGGGGTGAGCGCATGAACCAGCAAGACCACCAGACCGCCGCTGCCCCGCGCCGTCTCGCCTCGGGTGGACGCATCGACCGCGCCACGCCGCTGACCTTCACCTTCAATGGCAAGCGCTATCAGGGCCTGGCAGGCGATACCCTCGCCTCGGCACTGATGGCCAACGGCCTCGACGTGCTCAACGCCAGCTTCAAGTATGCGCGTCCGCGCGGCCTGGTCGCCGCCGGTGCTGAAGAGCCCAACGCCATCCTGCAGCTGGGCAGCACCGAAGCGGGTCAGGTGCCCAACGTGCGGGCCACCCAGCAGGCGCTCTATGAAGGCCTGGAAGCCCACGCCGTCAGCGGCTGGGTCAAGGCCCAGAAGGACCTGATGAGCCGCTTCTTGCCGCAGGTCGGCAAGCTGGGCGGCAAGTTCATGCCACCGGGCTTCTACTACAAGACCTTCATGGCGCCGGCCTCGCTGTGGATGACGTATGAAAAGTACATCCGCAAGGCCGCCGGTCTCGGGCGTTCTCCGCTCGAGGACGATCCGGACATCTACGATCACCTGCATCAGCACACCGATGTGCTGGTGATCGGCTCCGGCCCGGCGGGCCTGATGGCGGCGCTGGTTGCGGCCCGCAGTGGCGCGCGCGTCATCCTGTGTGATGAGCAGGAAGAGCTGGGTGGCTCGCTGCTCTCCATGTCGGCGGACTGTCTCGATCAGACCCTGGACGGCAAGCCGGCCATCGAATGGCGTGATGCCGTGCTGGCGGAACTCGAAGCCTGCGAGGATGTGCAGCTGCTGCCACGCACCACTGCCAACGGCTACCACGATCACAACTTCGTGACCCTGCACGAGCGCCGTACCGAACATCAGGCCGATCTCGCGCCCTTGAATGCCCGTGGCGCGCGTCAGGCACGTTCACGCCTGCACCGCGTGCGTGCCCATCGCGTCATCATGGCCACCGGCGCCCACGAGCGGCCGCTGGTCTACAGCCACAACGATGTGCCGGGCAACCTGCTGGCCGGTGCCGTCACCACCTATCTGACCCGTTACGGCGTCGCCGCCGGTGACAAACTGGTGCTGTCGGTCAACAACGACCACGCCTATCGCGCGGCGCTGGCCTGGAAGGCGGCCGGTCGTGAAGTGGTCGCGATCGCCGATGCGCGCCCGGCCCCTTCCGGCGTGATGGTCGAGGCGGCGCGTGCCGCGGGCATCCGCATCATCGCCGGTGCCGCCGTGATCGAGGCCAAGGGCGAGCGTCGCGTGACAGGCGCGCGCATCGCGGCCATCGATATCGATGCCTTCAGTGTGACGGGGGCGGTGGAAGAGCTCGCCTGCGACACCATCGCAAGCTCCGGCGGCTACAGCCCGGTGGTTCACCTGGCAGCGCACACCGGCGCACGTCCGGTATGGAGCGACGAGATCCACGGCTTCCTGCCGGCGCTGGGCGCCCCGATGCTCAAGGGCTTCGATGCCTGCGGCGCCGCCAATGGCAGCTTCGCGCTGGAAGACGTGCTGGTCGCGGCCTACGCCAGCGGTGTCGCCGCGGTGGAAGCCTGCGAGTTCGAGGTCGCGGCGTGCGAGGTGCCGGCAGTCTCCGAGCTGGCAGAAGCCCCGCTGCTGCCGCTCTACCAGGTGCCGCACGACAAGCCCACCGCTCGCGCCCCCAAGCAGTTCGTCGATCTGCAGAACGACGTGACCGCCGCCGGGATCGAGCTGGCCACCCGCGAGGGCTTCGAGTCCATCGAGCACGTCAAGCGCTACACCGCGATGGGCTTCGGCACCGATCAGGGCAAGCTGGGCAACATCAACGGCATGGCCATCGCCGCGCGCTGTCTGGGGCAGACCATCCCCGACACCGGCACCACCGTCTTCCGCCCCAACTACACCCCGGTGACCTTCGGTGCCATCGTCGGTCGTCACTGCAACGAGCTGTTCGATCCGATCCGCTACACCGCGATGCACGAATGGCACCTGGCGCAGGGAGCGAAATTCGAGGATGTCGGCCAGTGGAAGCGCCCGTGGTATTACCCGCAGGGCAGTGAAGACATGCACGCCGCGGTGGAGCGCGAGTGTCTGGCGGTGCGCGAGAAGGTCGGCGTGCTGGACGCCTCGACCCTGGGCAAGATCGACATCACCGGTCGCGATGCGCGCGAGTTCCTCAACCGTATCTACACCAACGCCTGGGCCAAGCTGGGCGTCGGCAAGGCGCGCTACGGCCTGATGTGTCATGACGACGGCATGGTGATGGACGATGGTGTCACCACCTGTCTGGCCGAAGACCACTTCCTGATGACCACCACCACCGGTGGCGCGGCCGCGATCCTGGAATGGCTGGAGCTGTGGCATCAGACCGAATGGCCGGAACTGGACGTGCAGATGACCAGCGTCACCGATCACTGGGCGACCCTGACCGTCACCGGCCCCGAGGCGCGTGCATTGGTCGGCGAGCTGACCGATATCGACCTCGACCGCGACAGCTTCAAGTTCATGGAAGTGCGCGAAGGGCTGATCGCCGACATTCCCGGGCGCATCTTCCGCATCTCCTTCACCGGTGAGCTGTCCTACGAGCTCAACGTGCCGGCCAACTACGGGCTGCATGTCTGGAAGCGTCTGTTCGAGTGCGGCCAGAAGTACGGCCTCACGCCCTACGGCACCGAGACCATGCACGTGCTGCGCGCCGAGAAGGGCTTCATCATCGTCGGTCAGGACACCGATGGCTCGATCACCCCGGAAGACCTCGGCATGCAGTGGTGCGTCGGCTACAACAAGCCGTATTCCTGGATCGGCAAGCGTGCGCTGTCGCGTCCGGATACCCGCCGCGACGACCGCAAGCAGATGGTCGGCCTGATTCCGACGCGCAAGAAGGCCGGCGATGAGCGCATCGTGCTGCCGGAAGGCTCGCAGATCGTCTTCGACCCCGAGCACGCCATCCCGATGCCGATGGTCGGCCATGTGACCTCCAGCTACTACAGCCCGACGTTGGGGCATGGCTTCGCGCTGGCGGTGGTCAAGGGCGGTGCCAAGCGCATCGGCGAGACGGTGTTCCTGCCCCAGGCCGATGGTACGACGCTGGAAGCCGAAATCACCTCACCGGTGTTCTACGACAAGAAAGGGGAGCGCCAGCATGTCTGATGCCACCACACTCGACCCGCAAGCGGGTGTCGCCGTCGAGGCGCAGCCGCAGGACATGACAAGTTCCCGGACATCGGTGATCGATCAGCGCCCGATGCCCGAGGTTCACGCTCAGTGCGCCCGTTCGCCGCTGGCGCATCTGTTCACGGCCCGCGATGACGGCGATGCCGGCGTTGTGCTTGAGGAGAAGGCGTTTCTCGGTCACCTGACGCTGCGCGGTGACCCCGCGCAGCCGGGCTTCGCCGAGGGTGTCGAGGCGGCGCTGGGTCTGGCGCTGCCGTTGACGCCGGCGACTCTCCATCAGAATGAGGGGGGGCGCTCGATTCAGTGGCTGTCACCGGATGAGTGGCTGATCCTGGTGCCCGGCGAGGAAGCCTTCACTGTCGAGAAGGCGCTGCATGAGGCGTTGGCCGGTCGCTATCAGGTGGTCAACGTCAGCGGTGGTCAGACCGTCATCTCGCTGAGCGGTGACCAGGCGCGGCAGGTGTTGATGAAGTCGACGCCTACCGATGTGCATCCGCGTGCCTTCCCGGTCGGGCGCGGCGTGCCGGCGGTGTTCGCCAAGGCGACACTGGTGCTGCGCCGCGTCAGCGAGAGCGAATTCGAGCTGGTGGTGCGCAGGAGCTTCGCCGACTATCTCGGCCGCTGGCTGCTGGATGCCAGCGAGGAATTCGGGGTCTGTATCAAGGCCTGAGGTCTGTATCTGGAAAGGTCTGTGTCTGGAGAGAGCTCTGTCGCAGGCGCACGCCACGACCTGAATCAACCGCCAGGGGCCTCGCCCGGGCCAGGAGGCGGGCTTCAGAAATACTGAAGCCCGCCTCAATAATATTGGTTTGTCGCGCAGGGCCTCGAATGCAACCCTGACGTTGCTGCTTCCAACAATAGATAATCCTTACATGACAGGCACCTACGTATGCGTGATACCTGGATTCTGACCGCCCAATGTCCCAGCCGCATCGGCACGGTGGACGTCGTGACACGCTACCTGCGCGAGCAGGGCTGCTATATCACCGAGCTCAATTCCTTCGATGACCGCCTGTCGGGGCGCTTCTTCATCCGGGCCGAATTTCGTCCGCAGACCGAGGCCGGTGCCCTCGATGACGGCTTCGATGCCGCGAGTTTCGAGCAGGGCCTGGGCACGCGTGCCGCCGACTTCGAGATGGACGTCAGCCTGAGTGCGCCGGATGAGCGCATGAAGGTGGTCATCATGGTCTCGCGCTCGGACCATTGCTTGAATGACCTGCTCTATCGGCATCGCATCGGCCAGCTGCCGATGGATATCACCGCCGTCATCTCCAACCATCCGGACATGGCACCGCTGGCCGAGTGGCATGGCCTGCCGTATCACCACCTGCCGATCACCGCCGAGACCAAGGCCGAGCAGGAAGCGCAGGTGTGGCAGATCGTGCAGGACACCGGCGCCGAGCTGGTGATTCTGGCGCGTTACATGCAGGTGCTGTCGAGCGACATGTGCGAGAAGCTCTCGGGGCGGGCGATCAACATCCATCACTCGCTGCTGCCGGGCTTCAAGGGCGCACGCCCCTACCACCAGGCCTACGAGAAGGGCGTCAAGCTGGTCGGAGCCACCGCGCACTACATCAATGATGATCTCGATGAAGGGCCGATCATCACCCAGGGCGTCGAGACGGTGGATCATGCCCACTATCCCGAAGACCTGATCGCCAAGGGCCGTGATATCGAGTGCCTGACCCTGTCGCGAGGCGTGCGTTATCACCTCGAGCGCCGCGTCTTCCTGCATGACAGGCGCACGGTGGTGTTCGGCAACTGAGTGCAGATTGCCAAACGAGAAACGCTGAAACACGAAGCCCGCGATCAGAGATCGCGGGCTTCGTGTCTTCTGGTCTCGTGTTTTCTGGCTGCGTGTCGTCTGGCTTGAGGCCTCTCATCGAGGGAACATCAGCTCGACTTGCGCAGACTCCACAGGAAGTAGCTGCCGCCGATCAGCGAGGCCATTAGGCCGGCGGGGATCTCGTAGGGCGACAGCAGCTGGCGGCCCAGCCAGTCGGCGAGCACCATCAGCAGAGCGCCGCACAACACCGCGCCGAGCATGTGCTCGCGAGCGCGGCTCAGCCCCAGCAGGCGTGCCAGATGCGGTGCCAGCAGGCCGACGAAGGACAGCGGACCAACGATCAGGGTTGCCAGCGCGGTCAGCACCGCCACCGCGCCCAGCAGCACCAGGCGGGCGCGGGTCACGCCGATGCCCAGCGCACTGGCGCTCGCCATGCCCAGCGGCAGGATATCCAGCCAGCGCGCCAGCGGACGCACCAGCAGCACCGCGATGATCGCCAGCGCGAGCACGCCGACCGCCGCGGAGAGGCCCACGTAATAGGTGGAGCCGGACAGCCAGGCCAGAATCTGCTGACCGCGCGGGTCGCCATCGGCAAGGATGATGCCGCGCACCGCATCGTAGAGCGCCGTGATCGCCACCCCGCACAGCAGCACGCGTTCGGGAATGAAGCCACTGCGAAGATTGAGCACCACCAGCAGCGCCAGACAGGCCAGCGCCCCGCAGATGCCTGCGCCCAGCAGGGTCAGTTGCCCCGGCGACGGGACCAGCAGCAGCGTCAGCATCAGGGCGATGGCGGTGCCGCCGCTGATGCCGAGAATCTCGGGGCTGGCCATCGGGTTGCTGGTCAGGCGCTGCAACAGGGTGCCGGCCAGGGCCAGCAGCACGCCGGCGCCTGCCGCCGCCAGTACCCTTGGCAGGCGGAAGTCCAGCACGCTGGTCTGGCCGGCCAGCAACTGCTGGAGCATGTCACCGCCCAAAGTCCAGCCATCGTCGCCATTGCCGACCAGCAGGGCCAGCATCAGGGCCACGCAGACCCCGGCCAGCAGCCAGCCGAGCAGGCGGTCGGGGCGGGGGTGACGATGCGTCAGGGACATGCCGTGATGACTGGCGGGGCCAGCCCCCTGGGCCATCTTGAGGCGCGGAATCAGCCACAGCAGCAGCGGCGCGCCGAGGGCCGCCGTCATCGCGCCGGTGGGAATCAGGTTGGGCAGCAGGCCATCGAGACTGGCGACCACCTGGTCCGTCACCGCCAGCAGCAGTGCCCCGAACAAGGGTGCCCACAGCAGGCGCTGCCCCAGGCGGCGCGCGCCCATCAGACGTACACATGCCGGTGCGGCCAGGCCGATGAAACCGATGATGCCCAGCACGCTGACCACGCAGGCACTCAGGAATACCGCCAGCCCCAGGCTCATCAGACGCAGCTTGCGCAGCGAGACGCCCAGGCTTCGGGCATTGGCCTCGTCGAGATCCAGCACTGCCAGCGGACGCATCAGCACCATCGCCAGCAACATGCCCGGCAGCAGGCGGGTGAGCAGCGTGATCACGCCATCCCAGCTGTTCTGGGCCAGCGAGCCTGCGCCCCATACCAGGGTGCCGTGCAGGGCTTCCTGATTGAACAGCAACAGCACCATGCCCAGCGCGCCGATGTAGAGATTGACCACCAGTCCGGCCAGCACCACTACGGTCGGCGACATGCCACGCGCCCAGGCCAGCGCAAATACAAGCCCCATGGCGGCAAGACCGCCGGCCAGCGCGACCCATTCACGGCCCAGCTGGAATCCATCACCTCCAAGGCCAGTACCGGCCATCAGCGCCGGGGCGAACAGCGTCGCCAGCATCATCGCCAGACTCGCGCCACTGGCGACGCCGAGGGTGGTGGGCGCAGCCAGTGGATTGCGCAGTACCTGCTGCATCAGCACGCCCGCCATGCCCAGCGCGCCCCCGGCCAGCAGCGCGCAGACCAGTCGCGGCCACCAGCTGACATGTGCCACCAGCTGGGCGGAGAGCAGTGCGCTGTCTGACTGGCCGAGACTGGCCGCATCACTGAAGTCGGGCGATACCCACAGTGCGGTCAGGCCCTGCATCAGACTCAGGCCTTCACGATTGAGCGCGAGGCTGCCCAGTACCACAAGGGCCAGGGCCAACAGGCTGCAGGCCCGGCCCGGCGTGAGGTGCAGCGGGTGTCGGTTTGATGCGGGGCGAGTGCTCATGGCCTGCTCAGTGGTTGCCATCGGTGGTCTCCCCCTCAGGTGCCGTCTCGCCGTCAATCAGATGGCTGGCGAGCAGTTCGGCGAAACGGTTGGCCGAGGGCAGGGCGCCGAAGCTCCAGACCGGGGGCAGGAACAGCGGTGCCGAGGCCTGACTGTTCTCGCGCACGCCGGGCATGGCCTGCCACAGGCCATTGCGTGCCAGGGCTTCGCGTCCGCCCGGCGGCAGCGGTTCCACCACCACCATGCGGCCCTCCAGCGTCACCAGCTTCTCGAGACTGACGGTGGCGAAGCCCCAGGCGTTGGTGTCGCCTTGCCAGGCATTGTCGATGCCCATGCGTTCGATCACGGCCTGGAACAGGCTGTTGTCACCGAAGATGCGCACATGGCGGTCATCCATGAATTGCACCATCAACAGCGGCAGCGGCGTCTTGCCATCGTGTGCCGACTGCTGGCGCAGTGCGGCGTTGTAACCGGCCAGGCGAGCGGTGCTCAGGCGAATCAGCTGTTCGGCCTGTGGCTCGCGCTGCGTCAGCTTGCCCAGCTGGCGCGTCGCGGTGACCAGTGTCTGCCAGGTGTCGGCATCCGGGGTATAGATGGCAATGCTGGTGACCGGCGCGATGGCCGACAGGCGCGGTGCGAGGCTTGCCAGCATCGGGCTGATCAGGATGTCGTCCGGGGCGAGGGCGGCCAGCTGCTCCAGGTTCGGCTGGGTGCGCAGGCCAAGATCCCGCGTGCCCTGCGGCAGCGCCGGTTGATCCACCCAGCTTGCGTAGGTTTCCACCTGCCCCACGCCCATGGCGCGGACTCCGATACCGGTCAGGGTCTCGGCCAGCGTCCAGTCCAGCGCCACGACGGGACGATCGACGAAGCCCACTGGTGCCTCGTGGTCGTCAACCGTCGTGGCAGCGCAGGCGGGACCCACCGCCAGCAGACTCAGACTGATCAGTGCCGACAGCCACTTCATAGCGGCACCGCGATCTGCTGCCGGCTCTGCGGCGGGGTGATCACCTGCATCTCGACGCCATAGATGTCCTTGAGCGTGGACGGGGTCATCATCTCGTCGGGCGCGCCCTCGGCCAGTACCTTGCCGCCGTGCAGCGCCACCAGGCGATCGCAGTAACGCGCTGCCAGATTGATGTCGTGCAGCACGATGATGATGCCCAGCCCCAGGGTATGACTCAGATGCGAGACCAGCTCCATCACCTCGATCTGATGGGCGATATCCAACGCCGCCAGCGGCTCGTCCAGCAGCAGATAGCGACTGCCCTGGGCCAGCAGCATGGCCAGCCATACACGCTGACGTTCGCCACCGGAGAGGGTATCGACCTGCTGGTTGGCGAAGGCTTCGGTGTGGGTCAGCGCAATGGCGCGCTCGATGGCTTCTTCATCCTTGGGTCCGGGACGCCCGAGCAGGCCGTGCCACGGATAACGGCCGAAGGCGACCAGTTCGCGGCCGGTCAGCGCTTCGGCCGCCGGCAGATGCTGCGGCAGGTAGGCCACAGCGCGCGCGAATTCCCGACTGCCGAACTGCGAGAGCGGGCGATCATCCAGCGCCAGCTTGCCACTGGTCGGCGTGTTCTGGCGCGCCAGCAACTTGAGCAGTGTCGACTTGCCGGAGCCATTGTGGCCAATCAGGCCATGCACCTGGCCGGGGGCGAAATCGAGAGACTGCGTCTTGAGCAGACAGCGCTCGCCGAGGTCAAAGCGCAGGTGATCGAGAGTGAACATGAAGGCATCGTCATCCGTGGTCAGGGCGTCAGGCTAAGGGCGATTCATTCTGGGCGACATGACGCGGAGACGTTCGCCCATCCGTGCTCCGCGGGGCCATCAGTGCTGATCGGCTCTTGCTATCGGGACGTCATCACGCCGGCGTCGTCGTCGCGCCTTGCTGGGCGGCGCGGCTGACATGCCCTGCGCGGCTGGCGGCGAGTCCGCGTCGCCCTGTTGGCAGGCGGCGCAGTCGTGGCTGACTTCATTGCGATAACAGCTCGCCGCGGCCAAACGCTTTTCGCAGTGTTGCTGCGCCTGGGTGACGTAGCGACCCGCCATGCGCTCGGACACGCCGAGACGCTCGCCGATCTCGCGCTTGGTCAGCCCTTCGAGGCGATACCAGGTCAGGGCGAGGCGAAAATGGCCTGCCAGCTCGGAGAGTGCCGCATCGACGACCTGCAGCTTCTGGCGGCGCGCCAGGCTCCTCTCCGGGTCCAGATGGGCGGCCGCCACGCGCTCATCACCCTCGGACACCGATTCGAAATCCGGTGCGCGGGACTGGTGGCGGTGATGATCGATGATCAGGTTGCGTGCGATGCGAAACAGCCAGGCGCGCGGGTTGGCGGGCCACTCTCCGGTCAGGCGCAGGCGCAGATAGACCTCATGACTGATGTCTTCCGCCAGCTCATGCGAGCCCAGCTGGCGCACCAGAAAGCCGGTCAGTTCGTGACGATTCTCGGCAAACAGCTGGTCCAGCGAGTGGCGGTATTGCTGTGCAGCACAAGCCTGCAGCTCAGCGGGCGTTTCAGCTTCTGGCCCGCGTGTGTCAGGCGTTCGATCATCCGTGTCGCGATGAGTCCGAACTGGGGGCTTGGCGTGAGAGGGCATCCACGGCTCGCAATGAGATATGTCGTGATGGAAAGCCAATGGTATTGTTGTTACGAATCATTATCAATACTTGCTTGTCAGGCACCCCAAGGACCGCCCCTGTGCATGACGAGGGCGGTCCCGGTGCTGCTTGATATCACCCGGCAGTGACAGGGCGTTTCAGGTGTACGGCCCGAGACGCTGGGTCACTGCCTGGCGTGCTGACACTGCCTGGCTCGCCGTCAGCGCTCAGCGGCGGGCGAAGGCCGCGATGGGGTTGTCCAGCTCGCCCTTGAGCTGCAGGGCGCCGGACGGATCGGTGAGATCGACCATCTGCTGGTTATTGCGCAGCTGCAGGCGGTTGAGGCATGACAGCGTGAAGCGCGGTGCGAACAGGTCATGGCGCGCGAACTTGTCGGCCATCTCCGGATGGGCATCCTGGTAGTCGTGGATGCAAGCCGCGACGCGAGACCAGAAGGCCTCCTCCGTCATCACCTGCTCGCGCACCAGCAGCGGCACCGCGAAGCGGAAGATGCAGTCGAAGACGTCGGTGAGCAGTGACAGGATGCGGATCGGTTCCGGCACCTCGACCACCAGCCGCTCGACCCCTGCCGGCAATTCGAGTGCACGGGTCTCATCGGTGGCGAACAGCGCCGCTTCCTCGGCGATGTCCTTCATCAGTGCACCACACGGCACGCCATCGCGCAGACGCATGATCAGGTTCTCGCCATGCGGCATGAACACCAGGTCGTGCTTGAAATAGCAGTGCAGCAGCGGCGTCATGTAGGCCGTCAGCCATTTGTCGATCCATGCTTCGGCGCCGATGCCGGAACGCTCGATCAGCGCCGGCAGCAAGGCCTTCTCGTCATTGTCGACGTGCAGCAGCGCCGCCATGGTCATCAGGCGCTCGCCTTCATCCTTGACGTCTTCCGGGCTCTCGCGCCACAGGCTGGCCAGCATCTTGCGATAGCCGACAGCCGCCGGGTCGGCGTCTTCCAGCACATCATCGCGATAGCCGATGGCTGCGACTTCACGCAGCAGGCGGAAGCCCCACTGTTCGAAGGACGGGTCCGAATCGATCAGGCCCTTAAGCCATTGATTGATGACCGGAGTGGCGCGCATGTAATAGGGCGACAAACCGCGCATGAAGCCCATGTTGAGGATCGATAGCGCCACCTTTACATAGCGGCGGTTCGGCTGATTGCGGTTGTAGAGCGTGCGGATCGACTGCTGGGCCTGATAGCGGTCCTCCCCTAGCCCCAGACAGACGATGCGCTGGCTTGAGATCTCGGCGGCGAAGGTGATCGCCAGCTTGTGATTCCACTGCCATGGGTGCACCGGCATCATCAGATAATCGGCGGCATCGAGGCCCTTGGCCGTCAGTTGATCCTCCAGGCGGGCCAGTTCGGCCTGACCCAGTTCCTCTTCCAGCAGACGGCGCGGATCGAGACCATCCACGGCGGAGTAGTGCGCGTTGTCGCGATGCACGGCGATCCACACCAGCGCGAAGGGCTGAGCGGCTTCCGGCGCGTAGGCGCGATAGTCCAGCGCATCGAAGCCCATGCGGCCATTGTTGGCGACGAAGCACGGATGGCCTTCGCTCATTGCCGATTCCAGGGTCTGGAAGGAGGCACCGGCCAGCACGCGGGCGGACTGGTTCTCGCGCACGGCGCGCTGCATCTTCCAGGCGCTGGAGGCAAGCGTGGCGCTGACCTCCTCGAGATAGACCGGCAGCAGACGCGGCGGAATCTCCAGCACATCGTTGAGTTCCAGAATCAGCTCACGCGCGTCCAGTGGCAGGGAGTTGCCGTCGGCATCCAGACGCTGGATGGAGGCGGCATCGATCAGCCAGTGATCGAGCTGGAAACGTCGCGCCACGAAGCGATATTCCACCGCTCGGCGGCTGACGGGCGCCTTGTCACTTGCGGACTCGGCCAGCGGCAGGCGGAAGTGATGCCAGTTGTCATGACTCTGGCAGGCGGTGCGGGTGCCACAGTCATCGGCGCATCGCGGGTGGATAAGACGCTCGTGACTGAATTCGGCTAGCGCCTTGCGCACCAGCAGGCGATTGGCCTGCTGCCAGTCCGGCCCGGTGAGATGCTGGCTGGCCGCGGCCGGGTTGGCGGTCACGCCGCTGCCCAAGCGCGGGCTGCGGGTGGCCAGAGCGGCGCGGAAGTCCTGCGGGGTGCAGAAGCACAGGCGGGCCGGCTTGCCGTCGAGATCCAGCGGGCCATGATCGACGAAGCCCACCGCGGCATTCAGTGGATGAATGGCGCGATTGCGGCTGTCCGGCTCCACCACCACGCGGGACACGGGACGTACTGCCTCTTGCCCTTCATCTTTTTTCCCTTCAGCGGCATGCTCGTCACGGAACTGGCCGGCGAAGACCATCGCCATGATCGTCTCGATCACCGCACGCGAGAAGCCGCTGATGGGGGCCTGGTCCTCGCTGCGCGGCGCGACGAGGAAGTGCATGCCGAAGTCGCCGGGCTGCACACTGTAATGCTTGCCGAGCGGGTCGTGTGCCGGGTCATAGAGTTCGACCAGAAACGCTGGCTGGTCGTTGTAGAGACCGACCCAGCCCTGGGCATGCTGGCTGTCTTCCAGGCCCTGATAGAAGTCGTACTTGGTGGTGATGAGGTCATCACTCATGCCCCAGAAGCTGGCGCGTTCGCCGCTGGTCCACTCATCCACCAGCGCCATGTCGGCGGCGAGATCCAGCGGGCGCAGCGCGAATTCGGCGCGCTCGCTGGCGCTGTCATCCTGGGGCTTGCGCAGGCGCGCCTGGGCTTGCTCCAGCTCCACCGCGCGGCGGGTGAAGCGCGTTCCCGGTGCCGGGCTGAGCAGATCGAGCGGTGCCGGCGCGGCGAGCGATGTCGTTCCGAACACCTGCTGTGACGGTGTCGCTGCACTGTGAGAACTTGCCGCGCTGCTGGACTGTTCGGCGCTTGCGGCGCTGGTGATGTCGACTGGCATGTTCATGCGGTGGTCTCCCGGTGTTGCGGTGCAGCGGTGTGAGTCGTGTCGGTGGTGGCGGTAGCGGACGTACCGGTGGCGGACGTGCCGGTGGCGGACGTGCCGGCATGGATATCCGTCTCGCCGTAGGGCAGGTGTGCGGCGGGCAGCGGTGTGAAGCCATTGCCACAGCCCTTTTCAGAGCCGGGCGCGCCGAAGCTCTGGAAGGCGATGCGGCGCTCGATGGTATAGACCTCACGCCCGGTGATGGCGCGCAGGATGCAGCTGTTGCGATAGCAGGCCATGCCCAGGTCCGGCGCGGCCAGCGAGTGGGTATGCAGCTCGGCGTTCTGGACGAAGATCTCGCCGGCGAACGGCGATTGATCGCCCTCGTTGCCGTCGGTATCGGCGGTGCTCTGCGTGTCGACAGCGTAGAAGCGACCGACGGCGTAGCGGCCTTCCTCGTCACGACGAATGCGCGACTCGATGCTGCGCAGGAAGGGTGGCGCCACGTACTGATAGCCCGTGGCCAGTACCACGGCGCTGGTGTCATGACGCCAGGCCTGCTGCTGTTCGCGCTGATAGAGCCCCAGCGTGAAGTCGCCGTCGGCTCCTTCCTTGTTCAGCGAGGTCAGTTCGGTATTGGTCATCAGGGTGGTGGGCACCACGCCTTGCAGCTGCTTGGCGTAGAGGGTGTCGTAGATCTCGTCGATCAGCTCGAGATTGATGCCCTTGTAGAGACCCTTCTGGGTCGCCAGCAGGGTGTTGCGCTGTTCACGCGGCAGGGCGTGGAAGTAATCGATGTAATCCGGCGAGGTCATCTCAAGCGTCAGCTTGCCGTACTCCAGCGGGAAGAAGCGCGGCGAGCGCGTGATCCAGTTGAGCTGGTAGCTGTGCTGATCGATCTCGCGCAGCAGGTCGAGATAGATCTCGGCGGCGCTCTGGCCGGAGCCGATGATGGTGATGGCCGGCTGGGAGGTGAGCTCGTCCTTGCGCGCCAGATAGTGGGCGTTGTGACACACGCGGCTGCCCGCGACCGGCACGACGTCACGCACGGCATCGGCGGCTTGCGGCAGGTAGGGCTGGGTGCCGGTGCCCAGTACCAGCTTGCGTGCGCGATAGGCGAAGGCTTCGCCGGTGCTGGGGCGAGTGCCGCGCACGACATAGATGTCGCCGACATGCTGGATGTCCTGGACGTCGTGATCGAAGCGCAGGCTGGTCAGCTCGCGCGCCGCCCACTGGCAGTACTGGTTGTATTCGCGGCGCAGCAGGAAGAAGTCTTCGCGGATGTAGAAGTTGTAGAGCTTGTCATGCAGCTTCAGATAGTTGAGGAAGCTGAAGTGGCTGGTCGGGTCGGCCAGCGAGACCATGTCCGCCATGAAGGGCGTCTGCATGCTGGCATCTTCCAGCAACATGCCCGGGTGCCAGTCGAACTCTGCCTTGCGCTCCAGGAAGACGCCGTTCACGTCTTCCAGCGGCTCGCTCAGACAGGCAAGGCTGAGGTTGAAGGGGCCGATGCCGATGGCGACGAAGTCGAGCACCTCATTGCGCGTTTCAGCGGTATCGGTGACGTGAGGAGTCGAGGTGTCATGCATGACGGCTTTCCTTGGCTTCTGTGGTGTGGCTGCGACGTTTGGCGGCCGGGGTATCGACCAGGGCATCGGCCAGTGCTGCGGCGTGGCTTGCCTGGGCCGTGGTGCTGGCAGCCAGATGATGCGCCTTGACCAGCGCCTGGCCGTGCTGGCGGATCAGTTCGACCACCGCGGCGATGTCATCGCGGGTGGTTTCCGGATTGAGCAGGGTGAACTTCAGATACTGACGGCCGGACACCTTGGTGGCGGCGACGATGGCCTCACCGCTTCGCGACAGGCGCTTGCGGATCTCACGGTTCAAGGCATCCCACTGCTCGGCGCTGAGGGTCTCTTCATTGGCATCATGGAAGCGGAACACCAGGGTGCTGAGTTCCGGCGCCTGGGCGACATCGATGTCCGGTGCCGCCTCGAGCAGCTGATAGCCCTCGCGGGTGAGATCGATTACGCAATCGAGCATGTCGCCCAGCGCATCGGCGCCCATCAGACGCAGGGTCATCCACAGTTTCAGGGCGTCAAAACGACGCGTGGTCTGCAGGCTCTTGTTGACCTGATCCGGCGTGCCTTCACGGGCCTGAAGTTCCGGGTTGAGGTAGTCGGCGTGATAGGTGACGTGGCGCAGCTGGGTGCGGTCACGCACCACGCAGGCGCTGCAGCTGACCGGCTGAAAGAAGGTCTTGTGGTAATCGATGGTGACGGAGTCCGCCATCTCGGTGCCCTTGAGCCAGTGTCCGTGACGACGCGAGGTGATCAGGCCGCCGCCGTAGGCGCCATCGACATGGAACCAGATGCCACGTGCATGGCATTCGCGGCCGATGGCCTCCAGCGGGTCGATGCTGCCGAAGTCGGTGGTGCCTGCGGTGGCGACGACGGCCATCGGGATCAGGCCTTCGGCGCGGGCCTTGTCCAGCGCTTCCCGCAGTGCATCGGGGTCCATGCGGCGACGCTCATCCACGGCGACCGGGACGACGGCGTTGTGGCCGAGACCGAGCAGGGCACAGGCCTTCTGCAGACTGAAATGGCTGATGCCGGAGGCGAAGACGCGCAGGCGCCCGGCTTCCGGCGGCAGGCCGTGGGTCTGGTTGCCGGGGTGGTTGGGCAGCTTCTCGCAGACCGCATCACGGGCCAGCAGCAGCGCCATCAGGTTGGATTGGGTGCCGCCGCTGGTGAAGATGCCATCGGCAGTCGGACCCAGCCCCAGGCGCTCGGTGGTCCAGTCGATCAGGCGCTGCTCGATCAGGGTGCCGCCAGCGCTCTGGTCCCAGGTGTCGAGGGAGGAGTTGATCGCACCCAGCAGACTCTCGGCCCACACGCCGGGCAGCACGACCGGGCAGTTGAGGTGTGCGATGTAGCGGGGATGATGGAAGTAGACGGCATCCTTCAGGTAGAGCGACTTGAGCTCCTCCAGGCCGGCTTCGAGGTTCTCGAGGGGCGTCTCGAGATCGAGGTCGGCGAAGGCCGGACGCAGAGCTTCCGGAGTGATGCCGCTGAATGGCTGCTGGACACTGTCGAGCTGTTCAGCCACCAGGGTGCTGATGCGCTGCATGCCGGTCTGCCAGGCATCCATGTTGGCAGGCGAGAACAGGGCGGCGCTGGGCGAGCGGGACAGAGCGCCCGCACAGACGTCGGTCTGGGTGTCAGACGCGGAGGATCCTGCGGCAGCGCCGTAGGTGGCGGCGGAATCTTGAAGGCTGTGCATTACATAACCTTATGCGAATGTTCGCAGATAAAGACTTGGAAGAGACTCGCAGCCAGCTGGGACAGATGGCTCAGGTGCGAGGACCAGTCAGGACATTCATCAAGTGCCGCGTTTGCGGTCGTTGTTGTTGGTGGTGGTGGAATTGTTGGCGATGTAGTCGTCACGTCAATCACGCGAGCCGTGGGCATCGGTATCACGTGATTCGACATCGTAAGCGCAGAGTGCGAGTGCGATGTCAGAGGTGCCTGCATGCCAGATGTGTCAGACGATGAGTGGTTCAGGGCGATGGTGCCGGCGACATCCTTGCCGCCGGCGGGTCTTGCGGATCGATTCAGAATCGACGGACTGCGGAGGTGTCGGGATCAGAAATCATAGGTCAGGGTCGCGGTCATGCTGCGCTCGGCACCGTAGTAGCAGAAGCTGGTGTTGTAGCAGGACGCGATGTATTCCTTGTCGAACAGGTTGCTGACGTTGAGCTGTACGCTGGTGCCGCTCCAGCCGATCTGGCTCAGGTCGTAGCCGACCAGGGCATCGACCAGTGCGTAGTTCGGCACCTTCTCGGTGTTCTCGGAATCCGCCCACATGTCGGCGTAGTAGCGCACGCCGAGGCCGGCATTCAGGCCCGTGAGCGGGCCTTCATTGAAGGCGTAGTCACCCCAGACGCTGATCTGGTGCTTGGGCACCTGGTTGGCATCGTTGCCTTCGGTGCCATCTTTCGCCTTGGCATAGGTCACGTCGGTGTAGCTGTAACCGGCCTGCAGCGCGAAGTCGCGGGTCACCTGGGTACGGGCTTCCAGCTCCAGGCCCTGGGACTCGATCTCGCCGTAGGAGGTGTAGTAGCTGTCTTCCGGGTCCTTGGAGGCGACGTTTTCCTGATTGATGCGGAACAGCGAGACGCTGTACTGATCACGCGTGCCGTTGGGCTGGTACTTCATGCCGACTTCGACCTGCTTGCCGGTGGTCGGGTCGAGCAGGTCGCCGTCTTCATCGGTGTAGGAGTTCGGCGAGAAGGACGTGGAGTAGCTGACATAGGGCGAGATGCCGTTGTCGAAGCCGTAGATCAGGCCGATGCGGCCGCTCATCTCGTTGTCGTTCAGCTCGCTGGTGGTGTTGTAGTCACGATCGGTGTTCTTGATGTTGACCCAGTCCTGACGCAGGCCGGCGGCCAGGTTCCAGCGACCCCAGCTGATCTGGTCCTGCAGGTAGACACCGGTCTGGTCCAGCTCACGCTTCTGGTTCTCGGTGGCATAAATGGAGACATCGGCATCGCTGCTGCCGGAGACATCCAGCGTGCTGGCGGTGCCGTATTCCCAGTCCACGTCATTGGTGCGGGTCTGATAGTCGGCGCCGAACAGCAGGGTGTGATCGAAGGCGCCGGTGGAGAAGCGGCTTTCCAGCTGGTTGTCGACGGTCCAGGCGCGCAGGCTTTCCTCGCCGCCGGAGTAGTAGCGGGTCAGCTCGGTGTCCGAGGCCCAGCCATAGGCGTAGACCTGCTCGAGGTCCACATCGGAACGCAGATAGCGGAATTTCTGGCGTGCGGTGACAGCGTCATTGAAGCGGTGCTCGAAGTCGTAACCGAGCATGCGTTCGGTGCGATCGAATTCCTCGTAGTCTTCGTCACCTTCGTAGAAGTCGTTGCCGAGCTTGGTGCCGTTGTAGCTGACCACTGTGCCTTCATAGGGCAGGCCTGAGTGGTAACCGCCTTCCGGGTCCTTCTGGAAGTAGCCCATCAGGGTGACGGTGGTGTCGTCGGTGACATCCATGGTGATCTGCGGCGAGAAGGCGTATCGCTCTTCCTCGACGGAGTCGACCTGGGTGTCCTCGGCGCTGGCGAGGCCGGTCAGGCGGTAGGCGATACGCTGCTCGTCATCCAGCGGGCCGGTGAGGTCGAAGGCTGCGCTGCGTTCGTTGTCATCGCCGACGGTGAAGCGGACCTGGCCGGAGTCCTGGAACTCGGGGCGCTTGGACTGCATCGCGACCAGGCCACCCGGCGAGGAGCGTCCGTAGAGGACGGAGGACGGCCCTTTCACCACCTCGATGCTGTCGAGGAAGTAGGGGTCGATGGTCATCGAGCTGTAGGAGCCCGAGTCACCCATCAGCTTCAGGCCATCCAGGAAGGTGTTGCTGACACTGCCATCGGAGAAGCCACGAAGTACCAGATAGTCATAGCGGTTGGAGGCACCGATCTGGTTGGTGAAGACGCCCGGCGTGTAATCCGCGGCACGCTGTACCGTTTCGACGGCGCGCTTGTCGATATCGTCGCGCGTGATGGTGGAGACGGCCTGGGGGGTTTCCAGATAGCCGGTGTCGGTCTTGGTAGCCGCTGTGGTGGTCACCGTCATGGTGTCGAGGGTCTCGTCCTGAGACTCACGGTGGTCGGCCGCCATGGCCTGACCGGCAAAGGGCAGGCCAAGGCCAATCGCCAGTGCCAGAGGGTGCCTGGGCAGGGTCATCAGCAGGGAGCGAGTGGCTTTATGTGTGGCGGAGTCTTTCATGAGCGCGGTGTTCCATCCGGAATGATTTATATAGGAATGATTCTTGTTCGTCGTTTTATCCTCTGGGTAGACGTTCAGATGACAGCTTTCTGAACCATGAATGAGAATTATTTTTATCATTATCTTATGTCGTGGCGTCATGAGGGCTGACCATCGCCGTCAGGTGTGCCCTCGTTGGCTGACGCAGGCCGTCATCCTCGGCGGCTACCGGCACAAAAAAACCGCCCCGTGGGGCGGTTCTGGTGACGCGCTGTGCGGAAAGTTACTGGTCGACCATCTCGCCCTGCAGCGTGACGGGAATGTCGCCTACCAGCTTGCCGTAGCCCAGCAGGTTGAGCAGCGTGCTGCCGATCTGATTTCTGGCGACTTCTGCACTGTCCAGAGAGATTGGGTCGGCGTTGATGAAGGTCAGGTGGGTGGCATCCTGACGGGTGACCTTCAGCGGCAGGATCTCGCGGTGGGTACGGTTGCCATCGGTGGCCGAGAAGGGCACCTGCATGCGCGTCGTCTGGCCGGGCTCCAGCGCCGCGATGGCCAGCGGGTCAAGATTCAGGGTCAGCGTGGCCAGGCGCATCTGGCTGACGCCGGACAGCCACGGCGGCAGCTCGCCGACCTTGTCGAGCAGATCGGTCTGTCCGACGCTCAAGGGAATGCTCATCTTGCCATCATCTCCCACGGTGCCGCTCAGGCCATTGAGGTGATGCACGTGCTCCACGTTGCCCTGGCTGCCCTGCGCGGTCAGCGTCGCGGTGGCGCCGCTGCTGTCGGGTACCAGCTGCCAGGCGGCCTGGGTCGGCAGGCTGACACCGATACCACTCATGGCGAAGGCCAGTGCAGCGGCCTTGATCGGGGCGCTGAAGCGGCCTCCGTTGGTCGTGCCGGTGAGTCGGCTGGCGGGTTGGCCGGTCGAGCGGCGCGCAAGCGTGCGGCTCAGGGCGCGGGTCCAGCGAGAGAAAGGCAATGACATGTCATGACTCCTGATGGCCAGGGGCTTGATCGGGCGAGGCCCGCCATGAGCGCCTGGAAAAGATTCGATGCTGCAATGGCACCTTGGACAGACGGCGGCGCCAAGGGTTCGCGGCACTCGTCGCAGACAACAAGGCTGATGGGGGAGGACCAACGCACATCTCGCGTCGCAACCGGGAGTGGGAAATCGCTATGTTGTTGAGTTTTCGGGCTTTCCCGAGGCTCATGCTTTCGCTATCATATGCGCGCTGCATGGGCCCATAGCTCAGTTGGTTAGAGCACTCGACTCATAATCGATTGGTCGCAGGTTCAAGTCCTGCTGGGCCCACCATGCATGCCTTCCAGTGGGGTTTCATTCAGCTGATGCTCGAAAGCTCCAGTGCCCCGACAAGTCGCCAATGGCGGCTTTTTTTGCCTGCCATTCCGGCTTCTCTGGCTGTTCTTTCTCTTCTTTCTTTCTCTTCTTTCCCTTCTTCCCCCATCAGTGCATCAATGGCGTGATTTCTCGTGGTCCTGAACCACGAAAGCCCCATGCCGTGGGGCATGAGGCGTTTTCCTCTGCATTGATGCGGATCATCCGATTCAGGTGATCTCTTGCAGGGTCGCTATCACTGAGTCTCTTCTTCCATTTTCTGCTCAGTGTCATTGGCGGCACCGCTGATGGCGTTGCCGGCGGTGGTCAGCGCATTGGCAGTCGCCTGACGAGTGTCCTGCCATGCGCTGGCAGCAGTGTTCTTGGTTTCATCCCAGGCCGCTGCGGCGCTCTTGCGCGTGTCCTGCCACCAGTCAGTGGTGTAGTTCGGCTGCTGCTCGAACTCGCTCATATCCATGTCGAGGTGGATGCGGTATTCCAGGGCGTCCGGATCATCGCCCTGCTCGGTCTCGAGGGTGAACTTGCCCGTTTCCACGACGTACTGGTTCTCGTCCAGCCCCATGGAGTCATCGCTTTCGATGACCAGAGCGGCAACCTGCATGTTGTCGTCAAGCAGGATGTCCTCGACTTCACCGACCGCATTGCTGTCATCGTTGTGAAGGTAGACATCGGCATCCATCAATTCATCTGCGGAGTAGAGCCCCTGCGGACTGGCCATGGCCATGCTGGTAGTGGACAGCAGCGTGGTCGCGGTGATCGCACCCAGAATCTGTTTACGGTTCAGCTTGCTCATGCAGTACTCCTTGCGTGTTGAATCGGTACTTCTGGTCTGGTCCATCGAGCGCTTCCTTCTCGCTCGTGGCGCAAATGATTCGCCAGAACCATGACCTTACCCACTGAGATCCTGACGAGACCGACAAGTTTCAAGGGGGTGAAAGAAAAACTTGTACGAGAATTTCTCTGTCTGTCACATGCAAGGTGTAATGGAGCCCTGTACCTGTCACGAATAGGGCGCCCGCACACTGTCAGCAGGGGCCTGATGAAGGGGGCGAGTGGAGGATGCGAGCAGAGAGGTGAGGTGCTGAAGGGGGGGGGCAAGGTCCGCTCTGTACGATGCAAAAAGTCGAAAAAGACATCTGTTTGTGCCGAAATCAGTGCGTTTTCGAGGCTTTTCTGCTCGCTGGCTGGCTTCCTGAAGAGTGGAGCAAGATGTTTTACACGTCAGATGAGGCTTTTTGTAGCGAAGTGTTACACAGTTTCTGTGGGGCGCTATCATGCCACAGCGGGCACATGGTGAGAGGTAAACGCTTGATCAGCGCACACGTAAATGCCTGCCAATTCCTCTACGCTAGCTGTACAGTTACGTTTTGATACGCGTTAAAACTTGTACAAATACTTGTAAGTGTCTAACTTTGTATTTGTCGAAGCACGGCGGGGTAGGCGGGAGATTTCCTGATACGACATTGATGGAGCTGCAGAGCCGCTTTTTCAATCCCCTGTCAGGTTGCCGCAAATTTTCACATCGTCATGCCGCCCGCTCCACCGGTTTCGAGCACATGTTTTTCATCATGGATCCAATGGAGGGCATCGAGATGAACACAGTACGCAAGGTTCCCATGGAGTGTTCACGCTGTGGCAGCAACCGGGTTCACCTCGAAGATTCCCCGGCAGATGATGACATCGTCAGTTGTGCCGAATGTGATGAGTTTCTGGGTGTCTGGTTCATGTTGCGTGATCGCCTTGAAGTCAGTGCACGCAAGCGAGCTGCGATTGACCCGGCTCTTATGGCGCAGAAGGTGGTCCAGCAGTTGGACGCCCCGACCTGAAGCAAGTGCCTGCAAGGCCAGTGTTCGCCAGTGTTCGTGAGGGCGCACAAGAGTTTTTTACCCCAGTGTCAGCAGTTTGTCGTTCTGTCTCGGTCAATCGAGACTTGACGTCTGGCACTGTAGGTTGAGTAGAGATTTCCGTGATACCGCTGACGACTGTTCAGCGTCCTGGTTGACCTGCGACGAGCCGCGTTGCTTCCGCGATAGGTCGTGTTCTGCCTGAGAGTGTTTTCCCGGCCTTTGGTCGGGATTTTTTTGGGCTCAAGCCCATCAATACCCGTCTTACGCCCGTCCGAAGAGTGGTGTGGCAGACATTCCTTGATCTGGTATGCGTTTGATCTGCGTCATTCGCGAGGTGTTATCAGACTGTAAGATAGTGCTGTCAGACTCTTGCCGGTCGCGCGGCCATGAAGAGTGTTTCGCGCTCTGTGCGATAGCTTTCGCAGCCGTGAGCGAAGAGGCTGACCAGCGATAAATTGTGGCATCTAACCAAAAGTGCAATGGAGCCTGTTGCTATCTGTCTCCATCATGCGCACGCAAAATGAGCCACGTCTTGATGTTTCCTGTACTGAGAACCTGGTCATGACATCGTCATCTTTTGCGTCGAAAAGGAGTTCGCGCATGTTTACCCCATCAGTCCCGACCCGTAATGGGCCTCAGTGTCCCGAATGCAACGAAGCGCTGGATTGGCCTGCCCGTGATCTGCCGGATGATCACATCCTCAAGTGCCCCAACGGCCATGCGTTGTGTTCGATGGGCGATTTTCGCCTGGCGGCACGTGAGATGGCGCTGCAGGAAGAGTTCCGCCTGACGCGTGATGGCGCCAGGTCACACGGCCAGCATCGTGTGCCGGAGCGCCCCGTCGCGCGCATGTCCAACACCGCAAGTCACGGCACCAGCCATGAGTCGCTTGCCGGCAGCATCAGCGCCGCGTGACATCTGTCTGTTCGCGCCTGCCCCTCAAGCCCCGGGCACCGTGTCGGGGCTTTGCGTCTGAGCGCAGTGCCTGGGCGCGGTAGCTCGGTGAGCTAGCTCGAGCCGAATGGCGAGCGACTCCTGGCCAGCGGGGTTGCATGCCGTGTGAGTGGCCCCATGTCTTGGGGAGCCGCCAATCGATCAGCTTCAAGGTGAGCGGCCCAGACACCGAACAGGAGAATGCTTCATGTCAGATCTTTCCGAGGAACTGCGTATTCCCAAGCCGTGCCCGGACTGTGGTAGCCAGCGAGTCCGCGTCTCGCAGGTCCATAATCCCGACGACAAGGTGTTCTGTGCATCCTGCGGTACCTACATCTGTCTGTATGCCGATGTGGCCAAGATGCGTGAGGAGGGCACGAGCAGCGAAACGGAAGAGCTGCTGGAGCAGGCCTCCAACAAGGGCATCAAGAAGTGACCTGATCCCCGGCTGAGACACCGACAAACGAAAAGGCCCCCACCGTATGGTGAGGGGCCTTTTCGTTTGTCGTGCGTGTTTCCTGTCAGGCGCAGACCCTGTGCTTGAGGGCCCGCGCCTGGGTTCGCGTCTAGCTCTCGTCACCCTGACTCGGGGTGGAGGCCTTGGCGATGGCGCCAGTGTTGTCGGCGGCTTCCAGCTTGGCCAGCATGTTCTCTGACTGACGCTTGAAGTTGGCGAGCGCCTTGCCGGACAGAGACTTGTTGTTCGGCAGCTGAACGCGCATGGGATCGACCTGGCGGTTGTTGACCATCACCTCATAGTGCAGGTGCGGGCCGGTGGAGCGGCCGGTGTTGCCTGACAGGGCGATCTTCTCACCCATGGTCACGCGCTCGCCTTTCTTGACCAGCGGACGTGACAGGTGCAGATAACGGGTCTTGTAGCCGTTGTCCATGCGCAGCACCAGATAGCGACCGGCCAGCGGGTGGTTGCCGACCAGCTCGACGACGCCATCCGCGGTGGAAAGCACCGGCGTGCCGGTACGCACCGCGAAGTCAGTGCCCTTGTGCGGGCTGATGCGTCCGGTCACAGGGTGGCGACGGCTCAGGTTGAACGGCGAGCTGATGCGCGCCTTGTGCGCCAGCGGGTAGCGATTGAAGGCCGGGTCGAGGCCCTTGCCATCAGGGGTGTAGTAGCGGCCATCGCTGCTGTTGCGCACCACGGTCAGTGACTTGCGAGAACCTTCGTAGCGTGCGGCGAGGATGCGGGAATCCATGCTGGTACCGTCGATCATGTCGGACTCGACCAGTACCTGGAACTTGTCACCCTTGCGCGTATCGCGTCGGAAATCGATCTTCTTGCCCAGCACCTGGGTCAGCTGGCTGACTTCCGCGACGCCCAGGCCAGTGGATTCCGCTGACAGGGAGAAGCTGCCACTGACCGTACCGGCGAACATGCGCTGAGTGGCCTGGGTCGCCTTCTCTATCTTGGCGACATTGAAGCTTTCACCGCCGGTCTCACGCTTGACCATGAAGCCGCGACGCGCGTCCTTCATGATGCGCAGCGCCAGCAGGTTGCCGTCTTCATCCAGCTTGTAATCGAAGCTGTCGCCGATGCGCCAATGCGTCAGCACGCGCTTGTCAGGCAGCGCCTTGAGGATGCGCGTGGTTTCGCTGTAGCCAAGGCCCAGCGAGCGCTCCGCCATCACGGCGAAGGTATCACCGGCCTGCACGGTATAGGTCTGCCACTCGGGCACATAGACTTCCTCGACCGCCAGCTCGGTCTGCAGCGTCGGGCTTTCGCCGAGCTCGACCGGGTCGACGGAGAGGTCGTCATAGGAGGTGCCGCCGGCCTGTTCGTCGGTCGCGGTGCCGATGACGGCTTCCGCGGTCTTCACTGCCGCCGGCGCCAGTGCCACGATCGGGGCTGCCGTCTGGCTGTCAGGGTGATAGTTGGCATCCGTCAGCAGTGTCGGCATGTCGAAATCGATGGCGACGATCTCGCTGGGCGTCAGCGCTGCCAGCGGAATGTCACCGGAGGCCGAGCTGGCCGCTGTCTGATTGGCGAGCTGCGCCGGGCTCAGAGGAGACTGAGTGTCGTCGGCGGCAGCAATTGCCAGCGGCAGCTTGGCCGGGGTGCTGGAATTTGCACTGGCCAGATCGATGGCGATGGACTGTGATGTCTTGGAGACATCAGGAGCATCGAATGTTTCGAGAAGCTTGTGAGCACCCAGCACGGTAACCATGGTGGCAACAGGTAAAAGAAGATACTTGTGCGCGCGAGGGAGCGAATGAAGAATTCGCAGCATATGTGACCGATAAAGTTATGTGAAATGAAAAGATGGCAACAATGAGGCATTCGAACCTTAACCAAGGTTCCCATCGTTCGATAGGCTGGACGCATATCCAGTATGAGTAATTCAACCCTGTTTAGATCATTGACGACGCAGTTGGCGGTACCGGCAACATGAGGTCTGGCGAAAATAGCGCCATTTTTGCTTAGGAAACGCTGTTCAGGCAGTAAATCCTGCTTGGTGTTAAATTTTGTAAAGTTAAGCAAAATAGCGTATTTGTCCTCCTGCATTTCAGAGGATGCCGTCCTGATGTCCGAGGATTGCGACCAGATGTCGGGAGTCTGACAGCACAGAATGCTCTTTTGCTTCCGTCGGGTTGCAGTATCAGGTGTCTGGTTTTTTGCGTCTGGCATGTCAGGATTGCCCCGTGCATTCCCGTACGTTCTGCAAGAGGAATCCCGATGTCGTCACGCGTGACACTGGCTCAGTGGCAGATGCTGGCCGCCGTGGTGGACCACGGCAGCTTCGCGCGTGCGGCGGCCGCGATCCACAAGAGTCCCTCGACCCTGAATCACGCCGTGCATCGTCTCGAGACCTTGCTGGGCGTGCAGGTGCTGGAGCCGGTCGGGCGCAATGTCCGGCTGACCGAGGCGGGTGAATTGCTGCTGCGCCGGGCGCGTCAGCTGATCGAGAATGCGCGGGCACTCGAGGATGTGGCCGATGCGTTGTCGGCAGGCATGGAGAGCGAGATCGCCATCGCGGTGGATCAGCTGTTTCCGTCGGATGTGCTGGCACGGGCGCTGGAAGCCTTCTCGACGGCCTACCCTCAGGTGCGTGTCCAGCTGCACGAGACGACGCTGACCGGCGGGCGCGAGCTGTTCGAGGAGAAGGAAGCGGACCTGTTGATCAGCGGCCTGATGCTGGATGACCATCTCGGCACCCCGTTGCTGCGTGAAACCTTCATCGCCGTAGCGGCGCCGGGGCACCCGCTGCATGCCCTCGGGCGTCCGCTGGATCTGCGTGACCTCGTGCAGCATCGCCAGCTGGTGGTACGCGACAGCAGCCGTTCCAGCGGCATGGATGCCGGCTGGCTCAAGGCCGAGGCGCGCTGGACGGTGAGCCACTTGGCCACGTCAGTCGATCTTGCCGAACGCGGACTGGGCTTCGCCTGGTTGCCCCGCACCCGCATGAGCGAGGCTCTGGCTCGGGGGCGGCTGTTGCCACTGCCGCTGGCCAATGGCGGCGAGCGCGAAGTGTCGCTGATGCTCTATCTGTCGGACGATGATCGCGCGGGCCCTGCCGTCCGGGCGATGAAGGCGCAGCTGCACGCTGCCGTCGAGCGGGATGCCAGCGAGCGGCGTTCCTGAACGGCGTGAGGGCTTGAGAAAAGCGCGTGACGTGATCGTTCGAGACACTCGATCGTTGCCACGCAGTGAATTCGCTTGCGCTGTCGCGCTTGGCTCTTAGGCTGGGGGCATCCCCTCAAGCCATACAAGGAGCGTGCAAGATGGGCTTACTGGTCGACGGCAAGTGGCAGGATCGCTGGTATGACACCGACAGCACCGGCGGTGAATTCAAGCGCGAGAGCGCGCGGCTCAGGGATTGGGTCGTGGCGCCCGATGCCACGCTCGAGGGGCCGCAGGGACAAGCGGCCGTGCCCGCCAGCGCAGACCGTTTCCATCTTTACGTCTCGTTGGCCTGCCCCTGGGCGCATCGCGCGCTGATCATGCGCTCTCTCAAGGGGCTCAAGCCGCTGATCGGCATGTCCTGCACCAGCCCATTGATGCTTGAACATGGCTGGAGCTACCTCGAGGAAGAAGGCTCCAGCGGTGATCCGATCAATGGCGTGCGCTATCACCACCAGCTCTACACCCTGACCGACCCGCACTACACCGGCCGTGTCACCGTGCCGGCACTGTGGGACAAGCAGACCGGTCGCATCGTCAACAACGAGTCGGCGGAGCTGGTGCGCATCTTCAATGACGCCTTCGATTCGCTGACCGGCAATGATCTGGATTTCTATCCAGAGGACCTGCGCGGCGAGATCGATGCCATCAATGCCGAGGTCTATGACAAGGTCAACAATGGTGTCTACAAGACCGGATTCGCCACGCGGCAGGAGGTCTACGAGCGTCACTTCACGGCGCTGTTCGAGTGCCTGGATTTACTGGAGCGTCGGCTGGCCGACTCGCGCTACCTCACCGGTGAGTGGCTGACCGAAGCGGACATCCGGCTCTTCACTAGCCTGGTGCGCTTCGACGTCGTCTATCACGGTCACTTCAAGTGCAACCAGCGCCGCATCAGCGACTATCTCAATCTCGCCAACTACCTGCGTGAACTCTACCAGTGGCCGGGTATCGCCGAGACCTGCCACTTCGATCACATCAAGACCCACTACTACGGCAGCCAGCTGGCCGTGAATCCGACCGGCATCGTGCCCATCGGCCCGGCGCTGGACCTTGAGGCGCCCCATGATCGTGAGCGCCTGACGGGACAGGGCATCCGCCGTCACGCCTGACGAAAGTCTCCCGGATTCCTGCCGTTGCCTCCGGCGCGGGTCAGGCGCCCGGTCTCGGACGTCTGGCCTTCGCCAGCCAGCGATCCAGAGCGTTGCCGAAGTCGCGCTGCTCGCGCTGGCCATAGGCGGACGGGCCGCCGGTATGCTCACCGCTGGAGCGCATGCTTTCCATGAAATCGCGCATCTGGACCTTGGCGCGGATATTGTTGGCATCCAGCGTCTCGCCACGGCTGGTCATCACCAGCGCGCCTTTCTCGATCGCTTCCAGCGCCAGTGGCAGGTCGGAGGTGATCACCATGTCGCCGCGACGTGCACGCTCGACGATCAACTGATCCGCCGCATCCGCGCCGGCCGGCACCGACAGTGCCTTGACGTGCGCGGAGCGGGGCAGGGGAACCTGGTGATTGGCCACGAACCAGGTGGGCGTCGCGGTGCGTTCCGCGGCGCGCACCAGGATGTCGCGCGCGGCGCGCGGACAGGCGTCGGCGTCGACCCACAGCGTGGCGAGGGGCTCGCTCGAGTCAGTGCTGGCGGGGGCTTGCGTATCAGTCATGCCGTCTCCTGTCAGAGAATGATGGGCGAGGGCGCGCCGCGCCGATGAGCGTCAGGCTTGCGACCAAGGTCAAAAGAAAGGATGCAGAATGCGCGAGGGACTGCTAGAATGCCAGCTCCTCGCATGTAGTGACCCACCATCCTGAGTAGCCGAGCCCGACGTGATCGCCGTTTCTTGTGGCCATCAGCCGGTATTTCGCGCCTCCCGGACCGCGTGGCGTAGCTTGCCCCAGCCATCCGTGACCCCTCGATTCGATCGATGTCCGGCCGCCGCGATGCAAGACCCGTCCCTGTCCACAGTGTGCATGATGGAGCGCCCCGAGACTCTGAGTAGAAGAGCCTCTGGTTGCTGTACGGTCGCCGCAGCGTTGTGCCTGAAAGTGGAAATGCGTCCATCTTCAGAGCAACCCGGGCCCGTCCATGCCAAGACGTCCAGCACTCGTACGTTTTTTCTGATGATGCCAGCGCCTCGTGCCTGATCGCATCGCCAGACGGAGCCCTTACGCTTCGTGTCGGTTCAACCCGACCCATTCTTCAGCTGCAAGCTTCACTTGCAGCCATTTAGGTGTGAGATATACATGACCACGACTTCCGTCGTCGATCGCTTCAGCGATCTTGCCCTGCTGCCTGCCGTCCTGACCTCTCTCGAGAAGCTGGGCTACGAAACGCCGTCCCCCATCCAGGGCCAGACCATCCCGAGCCTGCTCGAAGGCCGTGACATGATCGGCCAGGCCCAGACCGGCACCGGCAAGACTGCGGCCTTCGCTCTGCCGCTGCTGACCCGCCTGGACCTCGACCGCCGTGAACCGCAGGTTCTCGTGCTGGCTCCGACCCGTGAGCTGGCCCAGCAGGTCGCCGTCAACTTCACTCGCTACGGTCAGTTCATGCGTGGCCTGGAAGTGGCCACTCTCTGCGGTGGTCAGGACTACCGCGAGCAGATGCGTAGCCTCAAGAGCGGCGCCCAGATCGTCGTCGGTACTCCGGGTCGTGTCATCGACCACCTGGACCGCAAGAGCCTGAAGCTTGACGGCCTGTCCGCACTGGTGCTGGACGAAGCCGACGAGATGCTGCGCATGGGCTTCATCGATGACGTCAAGCGCGTCGTCGCCGATACCCCGAAGGAAGCGCAGCGTGTCTTCTTCTCCGCGACCCTGCCGGCCGAGATCGAGCGTATCGTCAACCGTTACCTGGTTGATCCGGTCAAGGTGACCATCAAGTCCGAGTCCAAGACTGCTTCCACCATCGAGCAGATGATGGTGCGTGTCGAAGGCGGCGCGAAGCTGGAAGCCCTTTCCCGTCTGCTGGAAGTCGAGACCGTCGATGCGGCCATCGTCTTCGTGCGCACTCGTGCGGCCTGTACCACTGTCGTCGAGCAGCTGATCGCTCGCGGTATCTCCGCGGCGGCACTGTCCGGTGATCTGGACCAGTCCCTGCGTGAGCGCACCGTGACTCGCCTGAAGCGTGGCAAGGTCGACGTGCTGGTCGCCACCGACGTCGCTGCTCGTGGTCTGGACGTGGCGCGCATCACCCACGTCATCAACTACGACCTGCCGGGTGACAGCGAAGCCTTCGTTCACCGTACCGGTCGTACCGGCCGTGCCGGTCGTGAAGGTCGTGCCATCACCTTCGTCAGCGGTCGCGAGATGCGCAAGGTCCGCTGGATGGAGCAGGCCCTTGGTCAGCGCATCACCGAACGCCAGCTGCCGAGCGAAGACGAGATCCGTGCTCACCGTGACGCGGCCTTCCGCGCTCGCGTCGTCGAGGCCCTGGGCAGCAGCTCCAACGGTCATCGCGCGCTGGTCCAGAGCCTGATCGAGGAAGGTCACGATCCGGTCGAGCTGGCCGCTGTCTTCGTCAAGATGGCGCGTGCCGGAGAGACGCCGATCCAGTCCCTGCCGAAGCCGGGCGCGCGTCGCAACGAGCGTTCCGAGCGTGGTGAGCGTCCGGAGCGTGGTGAGCGTCGCAACTCTGCCCCGGTCGCCCGGGAAGGCATGAAACTGTACCGCGTGGCCGTCGGTCACCGCGACGGGGTCAAGCCGGGCCAGCTGGTTGGCGCCCTGGCCAACGAAGGTGGCATCGAAGGTTCACGCATCGGTCGCATCGACATCCGCAACACGCACAGTGTCGTGGAACTGCCGAGCGGTCTGCCGACCAGCATCGTGTCCAAGATGGCGCGTGCTCGCGTCGCCGGTCGCCCGCTGGAGCTGTCTGAAGATGGCGGCCGCCCGCAGCGTCGTGAAGGTGGCAACGACGATCGTCGTCGCGCCTGATCAGGCCTGAGTCGGGCCAGCACTGATCGCAGTGTTGGCCACGGCTCCTGAAAAGACCGGTACCTCTCACGAGGTGCCGGTTTTTTTGTGCCTGGACGAAAGGCATCCCCGGTGCTGGTATCCTGTCGTGACATGGCGGTGGCGCCTTCACCGTCGATCATTTTCCGAGGATGCCCACATGATCTCTTCACTCGATGCCTTGCGCCGTGGCCTGCCCGCCACGCCTGCCCGCCAGCTGATGCTGTGTACTCTGCTGGCGACACCCTGGTTGCCACTCAGTGCGGCCCACGCCGAGTCCGACATGCCCGTCAGTAGCGCCACGCCGGAGATTCGCATCCCGCTGGTCTCGCTGGAGGCCCTGCGTCTGGCACCGGTGGTGTCACCGCAGGGCGAGACGCTGGGCAAGGTCGAGGATGTGCTCAGTGATACGCGTGGCCAGATCCATCGCCTGCTGATTCGCCCTGACGCCGGTGACAAGGCGGCCAGCATCGACTTCTCGCGCTTCACCCGTGAGGCGGTCAGTGACCCGCTGGCAGCCGCGGCGCCCGGCGACATCCGCTACCGACTGGTGCTCGACATGACGCCGGAGCAGCTGACGGCCCGCGCGGACCAACCGCTGTCCAATCGCCTGTCGCGTCAGCTGGAACGCAGCATGGGGGAGGTCGGCAACGGGCTGGACAGCTTCCGCAATCAGGCGGCGGAGGTGCTGCGTTCACTGGGCAAGCAGCTTGAAGGCGAGGGCGATCGATAGCATCTGAGGGAAAGAGACTCGCAACCGCCGAGAGGGAATGCATGAGTGAGTGGATGGCAGCACTGCACGATTGGAATCTCGACCCTGCCGCCGCCGTTGCCAAGCAACGCGAAATGGCCACTCGACTGACGCTGACACCGCCCTGGGGATCAAGTCCCGACGCGTGGCCAGCGACCATCACCGGGGTTGATATCGGCTTCGAGGATGGGGGCGAGGTGACACGCGCGGCGGTGGTGACGCTGGATCTGGCGACGCTGGAGCCCCTCGAGCAGCAGCTGGTCCGTCAGCCGACCCGCATGCCCTATATTCCGGGTCTGCTGTCGTTTCGCGAGCTGCCCGCCGCCATCGCCGCCCTCGAATCGCTGGAGCGTCCGCCCGAATGCCTGATGGTGGACGGCCACGGCATCGCACACCCGCGCCGCCTGGGCGTGGCGGCGCATCTCGGCCTGTGGTGTGACCTGCCATCCTTCGGCGTGGCCAAGAAGCGCCTGTGCGGCAAGTATGGCGAACCGGGCGATGCGCGCGGTGACTGGGTCGCGCTGACGGATTGCGTGCGTGAAGCGGATGGCAAGCTCGGCATCATCGAGAATACTGAGCTGCCCAAACGCGAACAGCGCAGCCAGCTGGGCGCCGTGCTGCGCTCACGCGCGAAGGTCAAGCCGGTATTCGTCTCGCCGGGCCAGCGCATGAATCTGGACACGGCGCTGGCGATGACCCTGCACTGTCTGGGCAAGACCAAGCTGCCCGAGCCGACCCGACTGGCGGACCAGCTCGCCAGCCGCCGCCTCAAGCGGCTTCGTGATGCCTAGCTGCCTCAAGCGGCTACGCTGAACCTGGCTTCGTGACGCCTGACCGCCGCTAGCCTTCGATCTCCAGTCGGCTCTGGCCGTTGCCCGAGGGGCGCACCGCGATACGCACCGGAATGCGTTCATGCATCTCGGCCACGTGCGAGATGACCCCGACGCGACGGCCGCTGGCCTGCAGGCCATCCAACGCCTCCATCGCCAGGGCCAGCGAATCCGGGTCGAGGCTGCCGAAGCCTTCGTCGATGAACAGCGATTCGATGCGCAGCTCACCGGAGGCCATGCCCGCCAGGCCCAGCGCCAGCGCCAGCGAGACCAGAAAAGTCTCGCCGCCGGACAGCGAGTGCACGCTGCGCAGCTCGTCGCCCATCTCGGTGTCCACCACCACCAGTCCGAGCGGGCTGGCGCCGCGCGCCAGACGATAGCGGCGCACCAGATTGGCCAGATGCAGATTGGCATGCTCGATCAGACGCTCGAGGTTGAAGGCCTGGGCGATGGTGCGGAATTTGGCACCGCTGGCACTGCCGATCAGCTCCGACAGCGCGCCCCAGCGTTCATGGACTGCGCGGGCGCGGGCCAGCTGCTCGCCAAGTTCGGCGCTGCCGCTGCGGCGCTGATCATCATTGAGTATCGCCGCCTGCGCCGATTGATGGGCCTCGCGCACGGCAGTGAGCGGTGTCTTGAGCGCCGCGATCAGGCCGGCCAACGCCTCGCCAAGCGCGTGGGTATCTTCCGCGGGCCGTGGCTGCGCATCCTCCGGCGCACCAGCGTCTTCTTGCGGGAGCTGCACATGAGCCTGCAAGCGAGCATGCAGCGCCAGTGCCTGCCGGGCCTGGGCGCGAATGACGCCCGTCTCTTCAGTCCCCGCCGCGCCGTCTCCCGCCACACCTTCTCCAGCGATACCTGCTCCTGACGTCTCCTCGGCGGGCGCTGCCAGCTGCTCGAGTACCGTCTGCCAGTTGGAGGTTCGAGCGGCCTGCCAGTGTTTGAACTGACGCGCATTGCGCTCCTCACGCAGGGCATCCGCGCGTGCGACGCGCTCGTGGGCGCTGCGCAGTTGCTGGCGCAGTGCCTGCAGCTCGTGATCCTCGACGGCCAGCAACTCCGCGATGCGCGCATCATCCAGAGCAGGGTTCGCTGCCTGCCAATGCGAGCGTTCGCTATCGAGCGAGTCCTGCTCCTCGCGCAGCTCCGTCTGGCGTTGCTGCAGGTTGGTCTGTTGCTGCGTCAGCTGCTGTTGCTGATCGTTCAGCTCCTGCAGTGCCTGACGCGCATCCTCTTGTTCGTTGCGCATCCGGGTGGTCAGCGACTCGATCCAGTCGGACCAGTCGCTCACGCTGGCATGCTGCCGCTTGGGGTCCGCGCTCAGCTGCTGGGCAAGCGTGCCGCTGAGCTGCTCGATCTCGCGCGCCAGCGCAGTGATCTGCGTCTCGCACTGTTGAAGCTGAGCCTCGCCATGCTGGCATTGCGTCGTCAGCGTGGCGTGGCGTGTTGCCAGTGCCTGGCGTTGCTCACGCAGTGGCGTCAGTTGACGCAGTGTCGTCACCAGCGTGTTCTGGCGGGCGTCCAGCTCCCCAAGGCGCTGCTCGATCAGTTGCAGTGCGTGGGCAGCCGGCAATGTCGGCAAGGGTTCAAGCTGGGGGTGCTCTGACAGCGAGTGCCGGGCCAGAAGTTCGGTCAGCTTCGTCTGGCAGCTCTGCGCCTGCTGCTGCAGGCGTTGCAGCTCCGAGTGCAGCTGGGTCTGTTCCTGCTGCAGATAGCCGAGCTGCTGCTCGAGGCGGGCGTGCTCGTGACTGGCCGTCTCCATGGCTTGCTGTGCGGTGGCCGTGGCCTGGCGACGCTGGTCAAGGCGCTCGCGGGCCTGCTGTTCCAGCTGAGCGATCAGCGCCTCGGCCGGTGCGGCCTGGCCGGCGGCGGGGTGCTCGTGGCTGCCGCACACCGGGCACTCCTCGCCCTGAACCAGCCCGCGGCGCAGCGCCAGCACATTGTCGCTGCGTGCCAGACGCTCCTGCTCCTGCTGGCGGCGTTCGGCGTCTTCCTCGTGGCGCGCCTGGTCGCGGGCCTGCAATGCCTGCACCTGCCGGGCAGCCACATCGCGCAACGCCTGTTGCTGTCGGGGCAGCTGCTGCTCCAGCTCGACAAGACGCTGCTGCACTTCATCACGGCGGGCCAGACCAGTGATCTGCTCGCTGAGTACGGGCTTGAGCTCCAGTAGTGCATCGCGCTGACGTTGCAGCTGGTCACGATACTCTTCGGCATCGCGCAGCGGCTGGCCGGACTCGTCGACCAGCGTTGCCTGCAGCTGCTGGAGTTGCTGCTCCAGCTGCTGACGCTGGCGATCCTGCGCCTCGAGCTCCTGCTGATGTTGGCCGAGCGTGTCACGCAGGCGTTGCTGTTCACTCAGCTGGCTGGCGTGTGCTTCGCGTTGTTGCGCCAGTCGCGAGGCCAGCTGACGTGCCTCTTCAAGCTTCGGCAGCTGCTCGCCGCGCCAGGTCTCGCAGCGCTGCATGCGTTCATCGGCAGCCTGCCTGGCGGCTCGGGCCTGCTCAACCCTGGGTGACAGGGTCTCTAGCTGCTGCTCCAGCTGGGCCAGTTGCGTGACCAGCTGCGCATGCTGCGGCGCGATCGCCTTGAGGCGCAGCAGGGCAGGGCGAATCGGCGCGAGGGCTTCCAGGGCGCTGAGTTTCTCGCGCTGACGGGAAAGATCATCACCGACGGCGTGGGCCTCGGTCTGTTCCTGCTGCGCCTGACGCAGGGCCTGTTCGAGTTCGCCCGCCGTGGTGGTCCACTGGTGATAGGCCGTCATCGCATCATGCTGTGCGCTGAGTCGAGTCATGGCCGTCTGGCGCAGATGGACCTCCTCCTCGAGCGCCTGACGCTCCTGCGGGCTGGCCGGCAGCTGGCCTTCCAGCTTGCGTTCCAGTTCAGCGACGGCCTCGCGGGCGGCGCGCTCGCGCTCATGGGCGGCCATCGAGATCTCGGAGTAATGGCCGGTATCGGTCAGTTTCTCCAGCAACTCCGAGCGTTCATTGTCTTTGGCGCGCAGGAAGGCGCTGAACTCGCTCTGCGCCAGCAGCACGGCGCGGGTGAACTGCGCGAAATTCAGCCCCAGCCTGTCGATGATCAACGCCTTGGCGTCATTGTTGGTGGTGTTGAGGGTCTGAGCCGGCTGGGTGTCATCGCCGGTGGCCAGCAGCTGGAGATGTTGCCTGGCATTCTGCAGGCGGCCGCCGGGCTTGCCGCGTGCGCGGCTGACCGTCCAGCTGGCGCGATAGCGCAGCCCATCGCGGCCGATGAAATCCACCTCGGCCTTGCCTTCGCCGCAGCCACGCCGGAGCAGGCTGCGCGGGTCCTTGAGCGTCAGCTGATGCTCTCCGATGTCGGTCAGTTTACCGTCGCCCGGAGTCTGATCTAGGCGCGGCGTGGTGCCATAGAGCGCCAGACACAGGGCATCGAGCAGCGTGCTCTTGCCGGCCCCGGTGGGGCCGGTGATGGCGAACAGGCCGGCATCGGACAGCGGCGCCTTCTCGAAGTCGACCTCATGCGTGCCGGCAAGCGATGCCAGGTTGTCGAGACGCAGGGCGAGAATCTTCATGCCTGACCTCCCTTGGCCTTGTCTGTCGAGGCTGTCTTGTCTATCGAAGCCGCCTTGCCGGCCTTGCGAGCGGGCCGGGTGGCTGGCTCGCCTTCGAGGCGCGTCTCGCGCGCGGCCTCGACCTCCTCGAGCAGCTGGGCGAAATCCTCGATCAGCGTCGGGTCCGGCTCACTGTCATAGGTGGCGAGATAGTGACGCTCGAACAGCCCCATCGGCCCCAGCTCATCGAGCTTCACGCCCTTCGGCGCGCGATGCTCGGCACTGGGCGCCGGGTAGCGGGTGGCCAGCTTGATCAGACGCAGCGGCGCGCCTTCCAGCAGTGCCTCGATACGGGCGCGCAGGTCGATCAGCGGGGCTTCCAGTTGCACGGTCACTTCCAGCCACGGCCAGCGTGTCGGCTCGAGATCCTCTTGCGCCTCGGCGACCAGCGCCGTGAGTTGAGTGGTGATCTCGGCCAGTGGCGCAGGCCCGACGCGCGTGAGAGCGACATGGCAGGGCACGCGATGCTCCTCGACCTTCTCCAGGCTGTCATTGTTGAGCGTGACATCGAGAATGCGGTGACCGTAGTCGACCTCGGAGAAGTCCATCGCCAGCGGCGTGCCGCAATAGCGGATGCGCTCCTCGCCGCCCACGCGTTGCGGGCGATGCAGGTGGCCCAGCGCCACATAGGCGATGTCGTCGGGGAACAGGCTGGTCGAGAGCGCCTCTTCGCCGCCCATCAGGATCGGGCGCTCGCTGTTCTCGGACACCTCGCCGTCACGCATGTGGGCATGACCCATGGCGATCAGCGCCTCGCCGGGTTGGCGGGCGGCACGCGCAGCACTGACCAGCTGCTGGTGCACGCGGGCCACGCCGTCGCGGTAGGCCTCGCTGCGGGTGCGTTCGCCCTTGCCTGCTTCCCCTTCCTGCTCGGCTGGCTCGCCGCTGCTCAGGCCGGTGACCTCGGCCGGGCGCAGGAAGGGCACCGCCAGACACAGGGCGCGGCACTTGCCGTCACGATCGTGCAGAGGCACCAGCAGATGCTGGCAGTCGAGACTGTGGGCATCGTCGCCGTCGGTGGAGTCATCCACCCAGCGCACGCGCCCCAGCGCATGGGTCTTGAGGCGGGCCAGCAGCGCGGCCGGCAGCTCGATGCGCGAGCCGGAATCGTGATTGCCGGCGATCATCACGATCTCCAGCGCCGCGTCCTGCTCGTGGGCGCGCACGATGAAGTCGTAGAGCAGCTCCTGGGCGGCCAGGCTCGGGTTGACCACATCGAACAGGTCTCCGGCGATCAGCAGCGCATCCGGCGCCAGAGTCTTGAGCTGCCCGAGCAGCCAGTCGAGAAAGGCAGCATGCTCGACGTGACGGCTCTGGCCGTGAAAGCTCTGGCCGAGATGCCAGTCGGAAGTGTGCAGGAAGCGGAAGCTCACGATGGGGTCCTTGCGAAGTCGTCTGGCCGGCGGCTGGGGCTGGAGCTGCGGATGGGGCAAAGCCGGGCCGGGTGAAATGCTGCCCAGTGTACGGTCTGGCTTCGCTGGGGCGGAAGAGGGCACGGCCTCAAGCCGCTCAAGGTGCGGCGCATTATCAGGCAGATGATCTGGATCAAGGCCTTCCACGGGCAAAATCGACAAAAGTCGCTACGCTGAAAGTCGAGGCCCTTGTCATTCACCGACAAGCCCGTGCGATGGCAGCGTGTGGGAGTTGCCTCAGCGAATCACATCAGCGGAGCAGCCCGCACGGGGCTTTCTTGCGCGCAGTCTTCTCAAGGACTTCGCAATGTCTTCAAGCTGACTTGGATAACAATCAGGCTGGTGACAGAGGATGCTGTTACCGACGCCCAGAGATGACAGGAAGGATTCGAAATGCGCCAAGGTCTTTTTGCTTCACCTCGTCCCGACAATCTCGGCCTGCATGATGGCATGCTGGCTCCGGCCCCCAGCACCCCCAACGGGGTCAGTTCCCAGGCCACTGACAGCAAGCACTATGTCGCGCCACTCCCGATGCCGCAGGATTGCTGCGTCAGTGCGATGGAGAAGGTGCACAGCATCATAGAGTCCATGGGCCATGCTGAAATCATCAGCGAAGATGGCGGCTATCTGCACGCCGAGTTCCACACCCCCGTGCTGGGCTTCGTCGATGATGTGGAAATCGTCTGCAATGAAGAGGAGGGGGTCTGTCATGTGCGCAGCGTCTCACGCAGAGGGCATTCCGATCTCGGCAAGAACCGTCAGCGGGTCGAGGACATTCGCCAACGCCTGGAAGGCTGGGGCTACTGCAGCTGACGCTTGTCGATGAACCTGAGCTTGAATCCAGGACTCGTGCGTCGCCCGGCAGGGGAGGGAAGGTGACCCACTGCAGGACGCCCATCACATTCCCTCCCTCATTGCTTGAACTAGACAGAAAGACTTCCCCCCCCACCCCGGTTCGCCTTGTCGAGGCACCGGGGTCTTTCATGCCAACTCCTTGCAAGGCCGGCGTGATTTCCCGCAAGCCCCCTGCCAAACAGTGAGCGAACGCTACCCAGCCAAGGTCGCCTTTGCTACTCTGGGCGCGATACATGAAACGCATGACTGCATCGACCTGTATTGTGTTTTGTGCAATGCAGTGATGCGTCGTACGCTGGCAGGATTCCGCATGATCGCCACGCCTCCGGGGCAACCCCGGTGCTTTCAGTCATCATCAGCACGACTTCCGCTCCGTGATCGATGATGTCTCTCGACCGGATGATGTCTCTCCGACTGAAAGCCTCCAAGACAAGATGCGCGACGCGTGAATCACCCTTGACCATCGCTGGACACCAGCCCCCGCTAAACAGAGATCCATGAACGATTCCGTCCCCGCAGCGGGCTCCGCCTCCGCTGCTCACGTTTTGCCCAACGAAAATTCGCTCAAGCGTGGTGACATCAAGGTGCTCGGTCTGTCCGCTCTCGGCGGCGCCCTCGAGTTCTATGACTTCGTCATCTTCGTATTCTTCGCCACCGTCGTCGGCCAGCTGTTCTTCCCGCCCGACATTCCCGAGTGGCTGCGTCAGGTGCAGACCTTCGGCATCTTCGCCGCCGGTTATCTGGCGCGCCCGCTGGGTGGCATCATCATGGCTCACTTCGGCGATACGCTGGGCCGCAAGAAGATGTTCACGCTGTCCATCTTCATGATGTCGCTGCCGACCCTGCTGATGGGCATGCTGCCGACCTATGCCGTCATCGGCATGTGGGCGCCGCTGCTGCTGATCATCCTGCGTCTGTTCCAGGGCGCCGCGGTCGGCGGTGAGGTGCCGGGTGCCTGGGTGTTCGTCAGCGAGCACGTCGCACCGCGTCACAATGGCCTGGCCTGCGGCACGCTCTCGATGGGGCTGGTGGGGGGCATCCTGCTCGGCTCGCTGATGGCCAGCGCCATCAACAGTGTCTACACCCCGCAAGAGGTCAGTGATTTCGCCTGGCGGATTCCGTTCATCATCGGCGGCGTGTTCGGGCTGTTCTCGGTCTATCTGCGTCGCTGGTTGCACGAGACGCCGGTATTCGCCGAGATGCAGCAGAAGAAGGCGCTGGCCGCCGAGCTGCCCTTGAAGATGATCCTGCGGGAACAGCGTTCGGCGATTGCCGTGGCGATGGCGGTCACCTGGATTCTGACCGCTGCCATCGTGGTCGTGATCCTGATGACGCCGAGCCTGATCGCAGGCCTCGAGGGCCTGAGCCGCGCCGCGGCCTTCTCCGCCAACAGTCTGGCGATCGTGGCGGTATGCATCGGTTGCATCGCCTCCGGTTACATGGTCGATCGCATCGGCGCCGGCGTCACCCTGGTGCTGTGGAGCGCCTTGCTGGGCATCACCTACTGGGTCTTCCTCGCCACCATGCACTCAGACCCCAGCCTGCTGGTGCCGCTCTACTGCCTGACCGGCTTCAGCGTCGGCATCGTCGGCGCGGTGCCGAGCATCGCGATCCGCGGCTTCCCGCCGGCGGTGCGCTTCACTGGCCTGTCGTTCTCCTACAATGTCGCCTACGCCATCTTCGGTGGCTTCACGCCGATTCTGGTCTCGCTGATGATGACCGTCTCGCCGCTGTCGCCGACCTGGTACGTGGCGGCGCTGTCGCTGATGGGCGTGGTGCTCGGCCTGTGGCTGGCGATCAGCCCGCGCGGCCGCGAACTGATGCGCATCGTCTGATCAGCGTGTCTGCTATCGCAGGATGAGAGGCAGGCCCTTGTGGCCTGCCTCTGCCTGAAAACGCGCATCACCCTCCGGGTGGTGCGCGTTTTTCGTTTGGGCCGGCGCCACGGCGACGCTAGGATAGAACCATTCATTGTCTCTTCCGCGCAGCGGCTTGCCACGGCCACGATGGCCGGGTTGTCACTCCCAGCAGGATGCCCGCATGTTTACCGTTCTTCACGCCAATCACCTCGAGGACCTTCGCGATCTGGCCCTCAAGGTGATCAAGGCCGCGCCTCAGCCTCCGCTGGTGCCGGAAACCTTCCTCGTCCAGTCCAACGGCATGGCCCAGTGGCTGAGATTGTCATTGGCCGAGGCCGATGGCATTGCCGCCTCGGTGGATTTCCCACTGCCCTCGAGCTTCGTGTGGCGTGCCTATCGCGGGGTGTTGGGCAGCGTGCTGGGCGACGAGATTCCGGAGCTGTCGCCCTTCGACAAGGGCCCGCTTGCCTGGCGTCTGCTGCGCCTGCTGCCGGGGCTGCTGGCCGATGAATCCCGGGCCGAATGCTATGCGCCGCTCAGGGATTACCTGTGTCGCGACGAGCGTGGCCAGTTGATCGAGGCGGTCGGTGAGGATGCACTGCCAGCGCTGCCCGAAGGCCCGGAGGCTGAGCGTCAGCAGTGGCAGCTGGCCTGCCAGCTGGCGGACCTGTTCGATCAGTACCTCAACTATCGCCCCGAGTGGGTGCGCAGTTGGGAGAGCGGGCTCGAAGACGACAACTTCCGGGATGCCTTCGCGCGCCAGCAGGCCGCAAGCGAGCTGCCGGCCAATCTGCTGCCCGACAACCTGCCGGACAGCCAGCAGTGGCAGCCGGCATTGTGGCGCGCGGTGCTGGCCGATGCGCCCTCCAGCAGCCGCCAGCATCACCGCGCCGCCCTGCATGGTCGCTTCGTCGCGGCGGCGCGCGCGCTGGAGACACTGCCCTCGACCCGTCGTCATCCGCTGCCGCCACGCCTGTTCGTGTTCGGAATCTCGGCGTTGCCGGGCCAGACACTGGATGCGCTGCATGCGCTGTCCGGGGTGATGGACATCTACCTGATGATCACCAATCCCTGCCGCCATTACTGGGGTGATATCGTCTCCGACCGCGAAGCCGTGCGGCGCAGTTCGCGAGCAGACAGCCAGCGCATGGACAGCGAGCGCCTCGCGCAACAGCGTGCCCGTCACCCCGAGGCGCCGGCGCTGATCGGGCTGGCGGAGGAGGAGTTGCACCTCAAGGCCAACCCGCTGCTGGCAGGGCTTGGCGCACAGGGGCGTGACTTCATCGTCAGCCTGTATGAATTCGAGAGTGCGCTGTCGGGGCGCGACAGCGGCTTCGATCTCGAGCTGGACGTCTTCGTGCCGCGCATCAGCGAGGACACGCCACCCGAGCAGGCACCGCTGCTGCTGCAGATCCAGGACGAGATCCTCGAGCTGGTCCATCCCGGCGAGCGTGCGCTGGCCGAGGGCAGTCCGCGGGCACTTGCGGCCGATGACGATTCCATCAGCCTGGTCAGCGCCCACTCGGCGCTGCGCGAGGTCGAGATTCTCCACGACCGTCTGCTGGCGGCCTTCGAGCGGGCCCATGACGCCGAGAAACGTGGCGAGGGCGAGCCGCTGCGGCCGCGCGACATCCTGGTGATGGTGCCGGATATCGACCGATATGCTCCCTATATCGAGGCGGTGTTCGGTCAGCTGCCGCCGGGCAATCCGCGCCATATTCCCTTCACCATCGCCGACCGTGTGGCCAGTCAGGCCAATCCGCTGCTCGGGCTGGTGCTGATGCTGCTGGAACTGCCGGAGCGCCGCCTCGGGGTCAGCGAGGTACTCGATGCGCTGGATGTCGCCGCCTTCCGACGTCGTTTCGCCATCGAGGAGGGTGAGCTCGAGCGTCTGCGGCGCTGGCTGGCCGACAGCGGCGTGCGCTGGGGGCTCTCCGGTGAGCATCGGGAGCAGCTCGGCTTCATGCCCCTCGATGAGAACAGCTGGCGCTTCGGGCTCGAGCGCATGCTGCTGGGCTACGCCACCGGGGCCCCGGCGGCCGGATCCCCGGCGGCCGGCGATCCGGCGCAGGGGGGACTTGGGGATGGGCAGAATGGCGTTCCGATTGACGACATGATGGACGGCCTTGTCGACATGAACGGCCTGAGTTTCGATGGCGTGGTGCCCTTCGATGAAGTGGCCGGTCTCGAGGCCGAGCTGGCAGGCAAGGTCGGCGAGCTGATCGAGAGTCTGGATCGCTGGCGCCGCTGGCTGGATACCTCGCGCACGCCAGCGGATTGGGCCACCACGCTGCAGCGGCTGTGGGAGGAGAGCCTCAGCCCGGACAGCGCCGAGGAATTCGACATTCTGGCGCGCCTGCAGGCGGCGCTGTCACGCCTCGACAAGGGCTGGCAGCAGGCCGGTTTCGAGGGCTGCCTGTCGCTCAAGGTGGTACGCGAGGCACTGCGCGGCGAGCTGGACAGCGGCGGTCTCGCTCAGCGCTTCCTCGCCGGGCGCGTCAACTTCGCCACCCTGATGCCGATGCGTGCGATTCCCTTCCGCGAAGTGCACCTGCTGGGCATGAACGATGGCGACTACCCGCGGGTGCGCATGCCGCAGGATTTCGACCTGATGGCCAGCCGCCCGCAGGCGGGGGACCGCTCGCGGCGCGACGATGATCGCTACCTGTTCCTTGAGGCGCTGCTGGCGGCGCGGGATCGCCTGTCGATCTCGTGGGTCGGCCGCGACCAGCGCGACAATGGCGAGCGGCCGCCCTCGGTGCTGGTCGGCGAATTGCTCGACTACATCGAACTGGGCTGGGAGCCCGAGCAGCTGCACTCCGCCAAGCGCTCGCGGGAGGCGGCACTGCGTGAACGCCTGATCACCGAACACCCGCTGCAGCCGTTCTCGCGGCGCTATTTCCATGCCTGCCAGGCGGCGGTCGTCGATCTGTTCAGCTATGACGCCAGCTGGTCGAGCCTGTATCGCGCGACAGATCAGGCTCAAGTGACTGAAAAAGATCCGGAAAAGCCAAGCGAGGCCAAGGCGGGTTCGGCGACAACGACTGCCTTGAAGCAGCTGGTGGAGCAGGCGCCGGAGTCCCACCTGCGCCTCGGTGCCGATTCGCTGGCGCGCTTCCTGCGCCGCCCCTGGCAGCTGGGGCTGGACCGCGTCGGCGTGCGCTTCCGCGATGCCGAGGTGCCGGATGAAGACAACGAACCTTTCGCCCCCGACGGTCTGGAGAACTTCACCCTGACCCGCGAGTTGCTGGACGCCGCGCTTGCCGGGCAGTCATTGCCGCTGGCCGCCGAACGTCTGCGCCGGGCCGGGCGGCTGCCGGCGCTGGGCTTTGCCGATGCCTTGATCGAACCGCGTCTCAAGCGCCTCGATCAGCAGTTGGCCAGCTGGCGTGACCAGCTCAGCGATGCCATCTCGCTGCCGCCGCGCACCCTCGAGGTACCGCTGATCATGCAGGATGAGGGCGGCGAGATGCTGCGCGTGACCCTCACCACGCGTCTGATCAGCCGTCAGCAGCTGCGCGATGACGCCGAGGGCGAGAGCCGCCTGCTGGCCACGCTGGAGGCGACCCACTTCGGCACCCTTAAGCCCGGCAAGGAAGGGCGCTACAAGAAGCTTGGCAAGCCGCATCGTCTGCTGGCCGGCTACCTCGAGTGGCTGATGGCCAATGCGCGCCCCGGCCTCGGGGAGCTGGCGGGTAATCAGGGCGCAAGCCGTGAAGGCTATCAGTGGCTTGCGGTGTTCGAGGACCGCTGGCTGCTGTTCCCCGCGCTGCGCATCGAGCAGGCCGAGGCCGCGCTGCGCCATCTCGTCAAGGCCTATGCCCAGGGCTGGCAGGCGCCGCTGGCGGCCGCCCTGGAACTGGCGACCACCCTCTGGGAGGTGGTCGGCGAGGAGGATCGCAATGCCCTGTTCGGTGCGCTCAAGGCGCAGGCCGCTGACGGCAGCGCAAATCTTGAGACGGCGCTGGCCGCCATTCACAAGTCCTGGCTTGCCGACAGTCTGATGCGCGCCATGGAAACCCGCTTCAGCGAAGACATCTTCAAGGGCCCCCAGGCGCTCAGGCGTCAGGAAGGTGCACTGGGCGAGCTGTGGCCGGAGTTCGAGGCCTTTGCACAGGCCGGCGGCGTGCTCAACAGCGTGCAGCTCTACCAGCCACTGATCGAGAGCATGATCGGCGTGCGGCAGGGCATACTCGGCGAACGCGCGGTGGAGCTTGCCACCGGGAAGGCGGCGTCATGAGCGATACCAGAGTGGAAGGCATGCGCGGTGTGCAGAGCGTCATGGCTCGGGACAAGGAAGCGGCAATGTGTGACGAGATGGATCAGAGCCAGCAGGGTCAGGCCCTCGATATTCCGACGCTGCCCCTGCTCGGTCAGCATCTGATCGAGGCGAGTGCCGGCACCGGCAAGACCTTCACCCTCGCCGCGCTCTACGTGCGGCTGGTGCTCGGGCCCTTGCCCGGCCAGGACGCGGGCGTCTGCTATCCGCGCCCGCTGACGCCGCCAGAGATTCTGGTGGTGACCTTCACTGAAGCCGCCACCGCCGAGCTTAGAGACCGCATTCGGGCGCGCCTCAAGCAGGCACGAGAGGCGCTGCTGGAGCGTGCCAGTCCTGATCCGGTGCTGGCCGAGTTGCTCGCGCCGCTGCTGACATCCTCATCTGCCGAGGACGCATCGCGTCTCAAGGCCGCGGCGGCACGGCGCCTCGATCAGGCCGCGCGCCTGATGGATGACGCCGCCATCTTTACCATCCATGGCTTCTGCCAGCGCATGCTCAGCCGGCATGCCTTCGATGCCGGTGGACGCTTCGGCGCCGAGCTATTGCAGGACGGCCAGTCGCTGCTGGCGCGCTGCGTCGAGGATTACTGGCGCTGCGAGTTCTATCCGCTGGCCCGCGAGTGGCAGGCCTTGATCCGTGGCCGCTGGGCCGGCCCCGACGCCTTGGGAGAGGAGCTGCGCGGCCTGCTGCGGGATGGCACGCCACGCCCGCTGTACCGCGACGGCGAATGTCTTGAGGCCCCGCATGACCTGAGCGAGCTGCTCGGCAATGCCGAACAGTGGCGTCAGCAGCAGGAGGCCGCCCGTCGCGCCGTCGAGGAAAGCTTCGATGAGCCGGCCATCCGCGCGGTAATGGGCGAGGCCTTCGCCAGCAAGGCGCTCAACGGCAACAGCTACAAGGAGGCCGAACTCGAGCCCCGTCTGGCGGCGACGGCCGCCTGGCTGGCCAGCGGCGAGCACGACTTCGCCGCCGACATGCTCGACAGCAAGAAGCTGTGCTGGCTGAGTCAGGCCAAGCTCGAGAAGGGCACCAAGAAGAACTGCCAGACGCCGCGTCATCCCTTCTTCGCGGCGCTGGACATGCTGGCCGAGGTGCCCGCCCCGGACGCCGTACTGTTGGATCAGGTCGCCGTGCATGCGCGTGACAGCGTCGCCCGTGCCCTGATCTGCGAGAAGCGCCGCCTCGGGCTGTGGGAATTCTCGGACCTGCTCAATGATCTCGATCACGCGCTGGACCCGTCGCTCAATGGCGAGGCCAGCCAGCGTCTGGCGCGCCAGATCCGTCAGGAACTGCCGGTGGCGATGATCGATGAATTCCAGGACACCGACCCGGTCCAGTACCGCATCTTCCGGCGCATCTATCCGCAGACGGCGGGCGATGGCCCGACCGACAACGATGCCTTCAGCAGTGATGTCGGCAACGATGCTGGCGAGGCGTCCAGCACGCTGTTGATGATCGGTGACCCCAAGCAGGCCATCTATGCCTTCCGCGGCGCCGATATCGACACCTATCTGGCGGCGCGCAAGGTCACCCCCTCGCGCTTCACCCTGCCGCGCAACTTCCGCTCCAGCGCCGCGATGGTGTCCGCGGTGAATGCCCTGTTCGCCCAGCATCCCGCGCCCTTCGGCAGTGAGGACATTCCCTTCCAGCCGGTCGAGGCCCAGGGCACGCGCACCCGGCTGGTACTGCGTCATCCGGATGGCCGCGAAAAGGCCGCCTGCGCGCTGAACCTGTGGTGGGCCAGCGGTGAGCGTCTGAGCGCCGATGACCACCGCCGCGCCATGAGTGAGGCCTGTCGCGCCCAGATCCAGGCCCTGCTGGAAGGACAGCAGCGTCTGGCGGCGGGCAAGCCGGGGCTGGTGTTCATGGATGCAGGGGATGCGACGCCACGTGGCGTAGCTGCCAGCGATATCGCCGTGCTGGTGCGCAACGGTCGCGAGGCAGCCGCGGTGCGTGGGGCGCTTGCCGAAGGCGGCATCCGCAGCGTCTATCTGAGCGAGAAGAGCTCGGTGTTCGATACACCGGAGGCCTTCGAGCTGCTGCAGTTGTTCGAGGCCGTGGCCCATCCGCGGGATGACCGTCGCCTGCGCGCGGCGCTGGCGACGCGGCTGCTGGCAGAGGATCTCTCGCTGGTCGAACGCCTCGCGGTGGATGAGCTGGCCTGGGAGCGTGAAGTCGAGCGCTTCGATGGCTATCACCGCGACTGGCAGCGGCGCGGCGTGCTGCCGATGCTGCGCGGCGTGATGCGCGACTTCCGGGTCGGTGAGCGGTTGGCGGCGCGCGCCGGGGGCGAGCGCGCCCTGACGGACGTGCTGCACCTTGGCGAACTGGCCCAGAATGCTGCCCAGCGCCTCGATGGCGAGCAGGCGTTGCTGCGCTGGTGGCATCAGGCGCTGGAATCGGGCCATGAAGCGCTGGACAGCGACAGCCTCAGCCAGCGGCTGGAAAGTGATGAGGGGCTGGTGCGCGTCGTCACCATCCACAAGTCCAAGGGGCTTGAGTATCCCATCGTGCTGCTGCCGTTCATGGCCAGCTTCCGCGCGGCCGAGCCGGACAAGACCTTTGGTCTGCTGAATCTCAAGCAGCGCTGGCTGGCTTCGGCTGACGGGGGAGGCGAGGACCAGGAAGGTGATGACCAAGGAGGTGATGACGAGGAAGTCTCTGCTCGGAGAGCCGATCAGGAGGATGACGCTCTCGATGACAGCATCCTGGTCAAGAAGCCCTCGAAGGAGGCCATCGCGGCGGCCGATCATGCGCGCCTGATGGAAGACGTGCGTCTGCTCTATGTGGCGCTGACGCGTCCCAAGTACGCCTGCTGGCTGGGACTGGCGCCGATCGGCAAGGGCGGTTTCAGCAAGCAGCTGAGTCTGCCGGCGACGGCCATCGGCTATCTGCTCGGCCTGAGCGAAGACCCGAACGTCGAGGCCAGTGGCGTCGAGGCCGCGTTGCACGGCTGGTGTGATCAGCAGCCGAGTGGGCTTGCCAGTGTCGCCGGTCTGCCGGGGATTCCCGGCCACGAGTATCAGCCACCGGCGGAGCGTGACCAGCACTTCCACGGCGCGCGCCACTTCGCGGGCGGCATCGAGGATGACTGGTGGATCGCCTCCTACACCGCCTTGCTCACCGATGCCCGTCAGGTGACGGCGGCGCTGGAAGACACCGCCGATGCCGCGGATGACCGCGTGCCCGAGGGCGCCACCGAGATCGCGCTGGAAGAAGGCGAGCAGGGGCTGACGCGTCCGGACCGCGAGGTGACGGGCCAGTCAGGCCCGCTGCTGGCCGGCGGCCTGCCGATGACGGTGGGCGAGATCCATCTGCATGACTTCCCGCGCGGACCGCGCCCGGGGACCTTCCTGCATGGTCTGCTGGAAGCGGTGGATCTTGATCGCCTCGGCGCGGATGACTATCGCGGCGAGCTTGAGCGGCTGGTGGGCTCGCGGCTGCATTTCGGTGGCTTCGATGCCAGCTGGCAGCCGCGCCTCACCGACTGGCTGGAGCAGGCGCTGACCCGCCCGCTGCAGGGCTTCGAGGGCGAGCCGATTCTGCTCAATCGACTCGAGGCCTGGCAGCCGGAGCTGGAATTCTGGCTGCCCGCTGTCCATGCACGCAGTCTGCCGCTGGATGCCGTGGTCACCGCGCTGGAGCCGTTGCCGCGCTCGCGGCCCAGACTCGCGCCACGCCGCATGCACGGCATGCTCAAGGGCTTCATCGATCTGACCTTCCAGTCCGGCGGACGCTGGTACGTGCTGGACTGGAAATCCAACTATCTGGGCGAGCGCCCCGAGGATTATCTTGGCGAGTCGCTGGCGCGTGCGATGGTCGAGCACCGCTACGACCTGCAATACGTGCTCTACACCCTCGCGCTGCATCGTCTGCTCAAGGCGCGTCTCGGCGACGACTACGATTACGAACGCTGCATGGGCGGGGTGCTGTATGTCTTCCTGCGCGGCCTGGATGCCGGCGGTGATTCACCCGCGCTTGCGGTGGACGCCCAAGGGGAGACGCCCGGCCTGCCCTTTGAAAGGACAGCGACGCCCGGCGTCTTCCAGCGCCGGCCATCACAGGCGCTGATCGAGGCGCTGGATCTCTGGCTGGGTGGCGACAGCTCCGCCCTGGACAGCCTGCTCCTCAACACCACCGACACCACGCCACTCACGCAAAGCGGCCAGCAGGGGGCCTTCGATGTCTGACGTCATGCCCGTGGAAACCCGGCGAAGCGCTGCTTCCTCCGATCAATTGCTCGCCACGCTCGGCCTGTGGGTCGAGCTGGGCTGGCTCAGGCGCGTCGATGCCCATCTGGTGCGCTTCATGGCACGTCATGTGCCGGAGGCCCCGGCCAGCGTGCTGCTGGCGGCTGCGCTGGCCAGCCACCAGCTGGGGCGCGGACATGTGTGCCTGTCGCTGTCGCGGGCGCTGGCCGAACCACGCGCGACCCTGTCGCTGCCACCGCTGGAGCAGTCCGAGGCGCACCTGGCCGAGGTCAGCGTGGCTCTGCCGGAGGCCTTTCTGGCGGATCTCGATGCCACTCGCTGGGCCGAACAGCTGGCGTCATCACGGCTGGTCAGCGTGCTGGCCCAGGCCGATGCCCCGGCGGGCCATCTGTCGCTGCGCCCGCTGGTGCTGGTGGGCGATCGTCTCTATCTGCGCCGGTACTGGCAGGCCGAGCGGGAAGTCGCCGCGGGACTGCGTGCGCGGATGGGCCCGAGCGAGGAGGGAGAGACGCGGGTCAGCGATGCGCTGGGTGAGCGCCTGCGCGAGTTGTTCGCCGGCAATCAGCCGGACCCCCACGGCGAGCCGGACTGGCAGAAGCTGGCCTGCGCCCTGGCGCTGCGTCAGCGCCTGACGGTGATCTCCGGCGGCCCCGGTACCGGCAAGACCACCACCGTCACGCGCCTGTTGGCGCTGTTGCAGGCACAGGCGCTGGCGGGTGGCGCTGACGGTGGCGAGGGCGAGGGCGAGGGCGAGACGCAAGGCGCTGAGACAGGCCATCCCCACGAGCGGCGAGCGCTGGATATCCGCCTGGTCGCCCCGACCGGCAAGGCGGCGGCGCGGCTGTCGGAGTCGATCCGCGGCGCGGTGGCGAAGCTCGAGGTGCCGGACGCGGTTCGCGCCGCCATCCCGCGCGAGGCAAGCACCGTGCACCGCCTGCTGGGCGCGCGTCCGGATTCTCGCCACTTCCGTCATCACGCCGGCAACCCGCTGGCGCTGGATCTGCTGGTGGTGGATGAAGCCTCGATGGTCGATCTCGACCTGATGGCGGCGCTGCTTGGCGCGCTGCCCGCTCACGCCCGCCTGATCCTGCTCGGCGACAAGGACCAGCTGGCCTCGGTGGAGGCCGGCGCCGTGCTGGGCGATCTCTGCGAGCACGCGCTGCCGCCGCGTTACTCACCGGCGCTGTGTGATGACCTCGCCCGTCTGACCGGCGAAACGCTGGAGCAGGCCATCGCCGTGCCTGATGACCAGGACCCGGAGGAGACCTCAGCGACACGCGGCCGACTCGCCGATCACGTGGTGGTGCTGCAGAAGAGCTATCGCTTCTCCGCCGACAGTGGCATCGGCGCCCTGGCACGTGCCAGCAACGCCGGGGATCGTCAGGCGCTGCGCACCGCCTGGAAGACAGGCTACAGCGATATCGCCTGGCTCAAGCTCAGTGGACCGGAAGACCGCGATCTGGAAAGGCTGGTGATCAATGGCTATCGCCCGGCGCTGGAGGCCGTGCGTGAGCGGCGCCCGGCGCGTGAGGTGATCGACCTGCTGCTCGAGTTCCAGCTGCTGTGCGCGCTGCGCCGTGGCCCCTACGGCGTCGATGGCCTCAACCAGCGCGTGGCGCGGGTGCTGATGCGACGTGGACTGATCATTGAGGAGCGCGGCTGGTACGCCGGGCGTCCGGTGATGGTGACGCGCAACGACCGCGCGCTGGGGCTCTACAACGGCGATGTCGGCATCACCCTGCCGGACCCCGCCGCCGGGGGGCGTTTGCGCGTGTTCTTTCCGGTCGAGGAGGAGGCGACGCCAGACACCGAGCGTGATGGGCAGGACACCGACATCCAGCGCTTCCACCGTGGCGTACGCGCGGTATTGCCGTCACGCCTCGAGGCGGTGGAGACGGTCTTCGCGATGACGGTCCACAAGTCGCAGGGTTCCGAGTTCCGCCATGTGGTATTCGTGTTGCCTGAAGGCGCCAACCCGATTCTGACCCGCGAGCTGGTCTACACCGGCATCACGCGGGCCAAATCGCGGGTCACGCTGGCGGGCACCCGCCGTGAGACGCTGGAAGGTGCCATTGAACGACGCGTGGTGAGAGCCAGCGGGCTGGTGCTCTAGGCCGGACGCCGACGGATGATCGTCATCTCCGGCTCCGCCACGCTCGACGGGAGGAGGGGACATGACGGATGTCAGCAGTCACGTGAAGGAAAGGGCGCAGCCACAGAGCGAGATGCATGCCGTGCCGCTGGCCACGGCGGCCAGCCAGCTCAAGGACCCACTGGCCGCGGTGGCTGAGCTTGCCCGAACGTTTGATCTGGCGCTGGGAAGTCGTGAGCGGCTCGGCGGGGTGCTGTTCTTCTGCTCGGCGGATTATCCGCTGGCGGCACTCGGTCAGGCGTTGGCCGCCACCTTCGGCGAGGTACCGGTCAGCGGTTGTACCACCGCCGGCGAGATCACGCCCGAGGGCTATGCGCGCGGCTCCATTACCGCCATCGGCCTGGCGCGCAGTGACTTCGCGCTGGCACAGGTGCTGATCGATGACCTGGACGGCTTCGATCTTCCGCGTGCCCAGGCGCTGAGTGATGGCCTGCTGGCGCGCTGTCGCGAGCAGGCCGTGGCACCGGTGATGGGCAACAGCTTCGCGCTGACGCTGCTCGATGGCCTGTCGAGCAGCGAGGAGCAGGTCCTGGCGACGCTGGATGCGGCGCTGGGCAGCATTCCCGCCTTCGGAGGTTCCGCCGGGGATGACAATCGCCTGTCACATACCTATGTCTACGCCGAGGGCGTCTTCCATGATCAGGCGGCGGTCGTGGTGGTGGTCAACACGCGGCTGCCCTTCGAGGTCATCAGCACCCATCACCTCACGCCGCTGGCCGACAAGCTGGTAGTGACGGCGGTGGAGCGTGATTCACGCCGCGTGTTGGAGCTGAATGCCGTACCCGCCGCCGAGGAGTACGCCCGGCTGGCCGGCGTCGCGCCCGAGGCGCTGGATGAGGTGGTCTTCGCGCGTTGTCCGCTGGCGGTGCGCATCGGCGAGGCGCATTACGTGCGCTCCATCCAGCGCGTGAATGATGATGCCAGCCTGAGTTTCTACTGTGCGGTGGAGATCGGCATCGTGCTCACCGCCATGCAGGCCACGCCGATTCTCGAGCAGCTCGAGCAGTGCCTGAGCGCGGTGGAGTCACGTCTGGGGGCGCCTGCGCTGACCATTGGCTGCGACTGCTTCCTGCGACGCATGGAGATCGAGGCACTGGGGCTGGAGGATGAGGCCTCACGGATGCTCAGGCGGCATCGGGTGATCGGCTTCAATACCTACGGTGAGCAGCACCGCGGCATGCACATCAACCAGACCTTCACCGGCGTGGTGATCGGCCAGCGCCGCTTGGTTGTCGACGGCATGGGAGGAGAGGATGGCGCCTGATACGCCGCTGACAGATTCCCGAAAGGACGCCCTGAGCGCCGAACTCGCCGCCCTCAAGGCGCGCAATCGCCAGCTGGAGAAGATCAATGCCGCACTGATCGAGCGGGTCGAATCCAGCAGTCCTTCACCGAGCGCGCCCTACGCCGCCTTCGAGCATGCGGTACTGCTGGCGGATCAGGTGCGCGAGCGCACCGATGCCCTGCATCGCACCCTCGATGAGCTGGGAGCGCTCAATCGACGCCTCACCGCCGCCAAGGCCGCCGCCGAGGCGGCCAATCACTCCAAGACCCGCTTTCTCGCCGCCATCAGCCATGACCTGCTGCAACCCCTGAATGCCGCCCGGTTGTTCACAAGCACCCTGGAAGAGCAACTGGTGAGGCTGGAGATGAACCAATCCCTGCAGAGCGATGCCACTTCGGGTGACGCTTCGCCCGGCGAGCTGGTGGCGCGGCTGGGGCGCTCGCTGTCAGATGTTGAGAGTCTGCTGGGCACGCTGGTCGATATCTCGCGGCTGGATGCCGGCGTGCTGACGGCGGATGTCGCCGTCTTCCCGGTGCGTGAGCTTCTGGATGTGCTCGCCGAGGAATATCGCCAGCTGGGTGCCGCCCGTGGGCTCAAGCTGCATTACGTGGCCAGTCATCTGAGTATCGAGTCGGACCTGCAATTGCTGGCGCGAGTGGTGCGCAACTTCCTGAGCAATGCGCTGCGCCATGTGCCGGATGGCCGGGCACGCGGGCGGGTGCTGCTGGGGTGTCGGCGTCGCGATGACTGGCTGGAGATCACCGTGGCCGACAACGGCCCCGGCATCGCCGAGCATCAGCGCGAGGTGGTCTTCCAGGAATTCCGACGTCTGGCGCCGCGCCGGGACAACGAGCAGCGCGGCCTCGGGCTGGGGCTGGCGATCGTCAAGCGCATCACCGGCCTGCTGGAGCACCCCCTGTCGCTGACCAGCACGCCGGGGCGCGGCGCCGCCTTCGCGGTGCGCGTGCCGATTCGTCAGCCTGCCAGTGTGGAGGGCTCGGCGGCTGACGCCTCTTCTCCCGGCCAGCCTTGCGCGTCACCGCTCGCGCAGCCGCTACTCGATACCGTTATCTGGGTGGTCGAGGATGATCGAGAGGTATGCGCCGGCATGCAGTCATTGCTCGGGGGCTGGGGCGCGAGTGTTTACTGCGCCGAGGATGCCGAGGTGCTGTTGCAGCAGGCCGTGGCCGCGCCGCAGGTCTTGATCGTCGATCATCAGCTCGGCGAAGGGCAGCCCGATGGCCTCAAGCAGGCGCAACGTCTGCGACAACGCTGGCCGGGCTTGCCGGTGGTGGTGATCAGCGCGGATCACTCGGCACCGCTCAAGGCCAGGGCGCGTGCGCTCGGTTTCGGTTTTCTGCTCAAGCCGGTCAAGCCGCTGCGTCTGCGCCAGTTGCTGGTCAATTGTCGCTAGCCGCTCACGGAAGTGCTGTAAGAAGCGCTGCAAGAGATGCTGTAAAGGGGAAGGGAAGAGAGCGCTGGAAAGAAATTGAGGGGGCACAAGAAGGGGCTGGAAGGGAGCGCTGAGAAAGGCAATGGCAAATAAACGTCCGTCACAGGGCGATTGAAAGTGCCTATCGGATATCACGCTTGTTTTTAATGAGAATCAATGGCGTTTGGGGTGTATGCTTGTCACATAGCCTCCCGCATATTTCCTTATCTGTTCGCGGGTCATTGATCTGGCAGGTTTTCCCCCCATGCTGAATGTCATGTCCGATAAATCCGTACGTCATGCCGCAAGCGTGTCACTGGGCAGCGATGGCGACGCCTCTGCTGCCGGTGGTGCGCGCACAGCTCCCCCTGTCCGTGTCGCTGGCCGCCTGCGCCGCGCCTTGCCATTCCTCGGCCCGGCGATGATCGCTGCCGTCGCCTATATCGACCCGGGCAACTTCGCGACCAATCTCGAGGCCGGTTCCCGTTATGGCTACGCCCTGTTGTGGGTGGTGCTGTGGGCCAATCTGATGGCGATGTTGATCCAGACCCTGTCGGCGCGGCTGGGGCTGGCGACCGGCAAGAATCTGGCCGAGGTCATCCGTGAACGCTTCCCGCGTCCGGTGGTATGGGCCTTCTGGGTGCAGGCGGAGATCGTCGCCATCGCGACCGATCTGGCTGAATTCCTGGGGGCGGCGCTGGCCTTCAATCTGCTGTTCGGGCTCAGCATGCTGGAAGGGGCGCTGCTGACCGGCGCCATCACCTATGCGGTACTGGTGATGCAGCGTTTCGGCTTCCGCATGATGGAAATGATCATCGGCGCGATGATACTGGCGGTCTCGGCGGGCTTCCTGCTCGAGATCATCCTCAGCCGACCGCCGGTGGAGCCGATCATCCATGGCCTGTTGTCCCCGGACTTTCCGGATAGCCACGCCATCTTCCTGGCGGCCGGCATTCTCGGTGCCACCGTGATGCCCCATGTCATCTACCTGCATTCCGCGCTGTCCCAGAATCGCATCCGGGTGCGTGACAGCGGGCAGCGTCGTCGCGTGATGGGCTACTACCGTCTGGATGTCATCCTCGGCATGGCGCTGGCGGGGCTGATCAACATGGCGATGCTGGTGCTGGCCGCCAAGGTCTTCCATGGCAACGGCGAGACCGGCGTGGCCTCCATCACCGAAAGCTACAAGCTGCTGTCACCGCTGATGGGGCAGGATGCGGCGAGTCTCATCTTCGGATTCACGCTGCTGCTGGCGGGGCTGTCCTCCTCCATCGTCGGCACCCTGTCCGGTCAGGTGGTGATGCAGGGCTTCGTCAACTTCCGCATACCGATGTGGCTGCGCCGCGTGATCACCATGGCGCCGGCCATCGCCATCATCCTGATGGAGTTGCCGGAGCAGCAGGTGCTGGTCGCAAGCCAGGTGGTACTCAGCTTCGGGATTCCCTTCGCGCTGGTGCCGCTGTTGATGTTCACCGCCAATCGCCGCCTGATGGGAGACCTGGTCAACCGTCACTGGGTGACGGCCATCGGGGTGCTGGTCGCGGCGATCATCATCCTGCTCAATGGCTATGTGCTGGTCGGCGAGCTGATGTAGGGCCTATGTTCCAGGCTCTATGTCCCAAGCCCTATTTCCCAGTGTCTGTGCCCCTGTGAGAGACAAGAGTCCTGTGGGTAGCAGGCCCATGAAACGCCCCGCGGTGCGCCTCACTCATGAGCGCCTCGGCGGGGCGTTGCGCGTTTCGGCAAGGCCGGGGACGCATCCGTGTCAGACATGGCAGCCAGGGCGTGGCTGGCCAGCAGGATTGCCTGCACCCGGCTGGTGACCTCCAGCTTGTGCAGGATGGCGGACACGTGCGACTTCACCGTGGTTTCCGCCACGCCCAGCTGCCAGGCGATCATCTTGTTGGATTCGCCCAGCACCATGCGCTCCAGCACGCCACGTTGCTTGGTGGTGAGGGTCTGCCAGCGCCGCGCGAATTCCGGCTCGCTGAGGCTCGGCACCAGTTGAGGCGCCGGCGGTGGCAGCGATGTCGATGATGCTGCCGATGTTGATGCTGATGCCGACGGTGCCGAGAGCGAGGCTGGACGTGGCGCAGCGCGCATCAACTGGGCAGGCACGTAGACTTCCCCTGCCAGCATGCGCGCGAGCGCCTCGCGCAATACCTCCGCCGAGCTCGACTTGGAGAGGTAGCCCACCGCGCCGAGTGACAAGGCCTCCAGCACCGTCTCGCGTGCCTCGTGGGCGGAGAGAATCGCCACCGGCAGCCAGTCTGCCTCCTGGCGCAATCGCCTCAGGCCTTCCAGGCCATGGCTGTCGGGCAGGTCGAGATCCAGCAGCAGCAGGTCGAGGCTATCGGCGTGCACATCGATGAGGCTGAGCGTTTCGGCGAGACTGGCGGCCTGCAGCAGCTCGTAGGGCGCCGCCGAGGCGTCAGCGACGCTCAGACTCAGGGTACGACTGATGGCGTCACGGAACAGCGGATGGTCATCCGCGATCAACAGACGGTACATGGAGGCTCCTGGCCGGTAACGGGCGATATCTTGAGCATAACGTCATGGCGTGGTGTCGTGCCTTGCGGCCTTCGCGGTATGGCGGCCTTCGCGGTATGGCGGCGTTCGTGTCTCCTCGCTTTTCTCCTCCCAAGGGATGAGACGGTCTCCACCCATGGGGGCATGTCGGGATCGGCGTGAGTGAACAAGACTGTGAAAGTCGTCTGATCAAGTAGTCATTGATGCAGTCATTGACGGTCAGGTGATGGACAGGAGCGCCACCTCCTGTTCAGGACATCGACAACAACAGGCCGTCGATCACGAGCGCCACTCGTGAATCCGGCCAACAGGAGTTCGCCATGATCTACGCCTCCCCGGGCAGCGCCGATGCGCTGGTCACGTTCAAGGATATCTACGGCAACTATATCGGCGGTCGCTTCGTCGAGCCGGTGAAGGGTGAGTACTTCGACAATGTCAGTCCGGTGACGGGCGAGGCCTTCTGCCGTATTCCGCGCTCCAGCGCGGAGGATATCGATCTCGCGCTGGACGCCGCTCACAAGGCAGCGCCTGCCTGGGGCAAGACCTCGGTGCAGGAGCGCTCCAACATCCTGCTCAGGATCGCCGATCGCATCGAGCAGAACCTCGAGATGCTGGCCGTCGCCGAGACCTGGGACAACGGCAAGGCGGTGCGCGAGACGCTGAACGCCGATATCCCGCTGGCGGCGGACCACTTCCGCTACTTCGCCGGTTGTCTGCGCTCCCAGGAAGGCACCGCGGCGGATATCGATGCCAATACCGTCTCCTATCATTTCCATGAGCCGCTGGGCGTGGTCGGGCAGATCATCCCGTGGAACTTCCCGATCCTGATGGCGGCCTGGAAGCTCGGCCCGGCGCTGGCGGCCGGCAACTGCGTGGTGCTCAAGCCGGCGGAGCAGACCCCGGCCTCGATTCTGGTGCTCGCGGAGCTGGTCGGTGACCTGCTGCCGGCGGGCGTGCTCAACATCGTCAACGGCTACGGGGCCGAGGCCGGCCAGGCGCTGGCCACCAGCAAGCGCATTGCCAAGATCGCCTTCACCGGCTCCACTCCCGTGGGCTCGCACATTCTCAAGTGCGCCGCCGACAGCATCATCCCCTCCACGGTGGAGCTGGGCGGCAAGTCGCCCAACATCTACTTCGCCGACATCATGAATGCCGAACCCGAGTTCATCGACAAGGCCGCCGAAGGCCTGGTACTGGCGTTCTTCAATCAGGGCGAGGTGTGTACCTGCCCGTCACGTGCGCTGATCCAGGAAAGCATCTACGACGACTTCATGGCTCGGGTGATGGAGCGCGTGAAGACCATCAAGCGCGGCAACCCGTTGGACACCGACGTGCAGGTCGGCGCCCAGGCCTCCCGCGAGCAGTTCGACAAGATCATGTCCTACATGGATGTCGCCCGCGAGGAAGGTGCCGAGGTGCTCACCGGTGGCAGCAGCGAGCAGCTGGAGAACGAGCTGGCCAACGGCTATTACATCCAGCCGACCCTGCTCAAGGGCAACAACTCGATGCGTGTCTTCCAGGAGGAGATCTTCGGGCCGGTGGTGGCCGTCACCACCTTCCGTGACGAGGCCGAGGCGTTGGCCATCGCCAATGACACCGAATTCGGTCTCGGCGCCGGCGTCTGGAGTCGCGACATGAACGTCGCCTTCCGCATGGGGCGTGGCATCCAGGCCGGCCGCGTATGGACCAACTGCTACCACCAGTATCCCGCCCATGCCGCCTTCGGTGGCTACAAGAAATCCGGTGTCGGTCGCGAGACCCACAAGATGGCACTGGAGCACTACCAGCAGACCAAGAACCTGCTGGTCAGCTACGACATCAATCCGCTCGGTTTCTTCTAGACTCCAGGTTCCAAGTTCCGGGTTCCAGGCTCGAATGCCAGACACGACAACGCCAGCCCTCGGGCTGGCGTTGTCGTGTCTGGCGTGTGCGTGACGGGGCAAGCGGGCGTTTTACCGAAATCGGCTCTTGCTCACAGCGTGCCGAATTTCTCGTTCTCGCCCATGTCCGGGGTGTGGTCCTTGTCGAGGTTGGCGCGGGCGATCTCGTAGAGTTGGTAGGCCTTGCTTTCCTTGGCCTTCCAGTACTCGCCGGACTGTACCTTGACCTCCAGCAGGGTGACATCGGGGTCATCCTTGCCTTCCGGGAACCAGGCGGCCACGAACGGGTTCCAGAACTTGTCGATCAGGTCCTGATCACGCTTGAGGTTGGCATGGCCGTTGAGCGAGACGTAGACGCCATCATCCTGATCGGAAAAGCTCAGGCAGACCTCGCTGTCCTTGCTGGCCTCGAAGACCTTCTCGGCGCTGGCACGGGTGAAGAACCACAGGGTGCCGTCGTAGTCATCCTGCACCAGATGCATCGGGCGGGCATGGGGCAGGCCGTCGCCCTGCGTCACCAACATGCCGACCTTCACGTCCTTGATCAGCTTCCAGATCTTCTGCTTGTGCTCCGGGCTCGACATCGTCTGTCACTCCTTTGCGTCATGCGAATGAAAATCCGGCTGGCTAGCCGTTGCACAAGACCTTGGAGCGACACCCCACAACTTCAAGGGATGATGGTGAAGCTTTCGCTTGATGAGTCAGCACTTGATCAATCGGCGCTTGATTCAGGCGTCGAGGTGACTCACTGCGCTGCCGGTGCCTGCCAGGCGTCGCTGCCCCATAGCGGCACGCTGCTCAACGCGTGCTTGAAGCTGCCACTGGTTTCCTTGGTGCTGTAGGCGATGTAGAGCAGGCTCTGTGAGTCGCGGTCCAGGATACGGCGAATCTTGAGGCTCTTGAGCAGCACGCTCTTGGACTTGCGATAGACCTCCTCGCCACTCTTGGAGGTGTCGATGTCGGCGATCATCGCCGGGGTGATCGGGCCGGTCTGACGGCAGGCGATGCTCATGTCGGAAGGGTCGGAGAAGTCGAGGTCCGCCTCGATGTTGCTCAGGTGGCAGGTCACGCCTGGCACCTTGGGGTCGATCAGGCTCTCGATCTTGATGTCCTTGGTGGTGAACAGGCCCAGCGAGACATCGCCGACCTCGTTGTCATCACAGCCGGCCAGCAGCAGGCCCGAGGCGATCACTCCGAGCAGGGCAGTACGCGAGGTAAAGCGACGCAGTCGTGTCATGGGGTCATCCTTGAGTCAGTGGGTAAGGCGAAGGGACAAGGCAAAGAGGCAAGGCGATGGTAGCGTGTCAGGCCCGCCGCGGGCATCAAGCAACGTCGTGGCATTGCTGCGTCGTGCGGTCTCACTGGCTGGTGAAGGCGGCGAGATTCAGCGCATGCGAGTTGCCCAGCCACATCACGCCCTGGGTGTGATCGAAGAGGTCATCGTCGGTGCCGACGTGCACGAAGATGTCCAGCGAACCACGGTTGAGTGCCAGCCACGGGATGATGCGGCCGAATTCTTCCGGGGCAAATGACAGCTGACAGCTCCATAGCGGATGCGGGCCTACCGGCTGCTGGTGAAAGCGGCCGACGCGCAGCGGGAACTGCTGCTCGGCGCGTGCCGCCAGCTCGCGAGCGGCGGCCAGGCCCTGCTCATCGGTGTAGTAGAGATGTGCATGGTAGTAGCTGATGCGGCTTGTCATGGAGTCGCTCATGGCGTTGTCTCGATCGTTCTCATGGGGCATTCCGGTACTCGGCCTCAAGGGCCGTACCGGGAGTTTTCAAAGGCTGGCGGCAATGGTCGTCAGGGCGTGATGGGCCTTGCGGCCCTCAGCCCCAGGCCCTGTAGATCAGCTGCACGCCCACCAGCGCCATCGCGATGATGATCAGGCGGAAGAACAGCGTCTCGTTGACGCGGGATTGCAGCCACAGGCCGCTTCTGACGCCCGCCCAGGCCACCGGTACCAGCAGCAGCGAGGTGGAGAGGCTGGTGAGGTTGATCTCGCCCAGCGCCACGTAGGGGCCCAGTTTCATCAGGTTCATGCCAGCGAAGATGATCACCGTGGTGGCGATGAAGGTTTCCTTGGGATGCTGGCGCGGAATCATGTACAGGTTGTAAGGCGGCGCGCCGGCGTGGGCGAAGAAGCTGGTGAAGCCCGCCGTCGCACCTGCAGGCACCGCCAGCCAGCGCGGCAGCGGTTTCCTGGCAGTGGGCTTGAACAGCATATAGGCGGCGAACAGCAGCGAGATGACACCCAGCAGGCCGCGAATCATGTTCTCGTCCAGCTCGTCGAACAGCACCACGCCCACCGCGATGCCGATGGCGGCGCTGGGCAGGATGATGCGCACCTCCGACCACAGCTGCTTGCCCCACCAGGCGCGGGAGCTCAGGAAGTCCATCACCAGCAACAGCGGCAGCAGGATGCCGGCGGCTTCCAGCGGCCCGATGGCCAGCGCCATCAGCGGCACCGAGAGCGAGCCGAAGCCACCGGCGAAGCCGCCCTTGGAGATACCGGTCAGGTAGGTCGAGAAGATGATCGCGCTCCAGGCCAGCGCAGAGTAATCGGGCAGTGTCAGCAGGGCATCGAGAGAATCGGTCACGGGCATCTCATGTCGAGAGGGCGGGCAAGGTGAGTCGTGAAGGCCCATTGTTGAACAATTCTGCCCGCGCTTCATCCCGATACGCTGCAATGAAGTCTTTCCCTTGGCGCACCAATGCGCTAAAAGGCGCATGTCGCACAGTGTTTTCTTTCGAGACACTGAGCGAATAGCCTGATCTGTCGGGCATGTCGCAATGCCTGTCGCTCGTTGGTCGAACAATCTCTGAGGTGGCGATGTCACGCGCTCCATTTGAAATCAGCGGTACCCGCATCGCGCCGGGAACGCGGGCCCAGGTCGATGTGCCTGTCGCCAAGCTCTACACCCATGCGCCGCTGCACATCCCCGTCGAGGTGGTGCATGGTCGCCAGTCCGGCCCGGTGTTGCTGGTATGTGGTGCCATCCACGGTGACGAGATCAACGGCGTCGAGATCGTGCGGCGGCTGCTCAAGAGTTCCAGCCTTGCACGGCTGCGCGGCACCCTGATCGCGGTACCCATCGTCAACGTCTTCGGTTTCGTGCAGCACACGCGCTACCTGCCGGACCGCCGCGACCTCAACCGCTGCTTCCCGGGCAGCGAGAGCGGCTCGCTGGGCTCGCGGGTGGCGGCGCTGTTCCGTGAGGAGATCGCCGATCAGGCTACCCACATCATCGACCTGCACACCGGCGCGATCCACCGCACCAACCTGCCGCAGATCCGCGCCACCATGACGGGCAGTGATGCCACGCGTCAGATGGCGGATGCCTTCGGCGCACCGGTGCTGCTGAATGCCGAGCTGCGCGAGGGCAGTCTGCGTGCCTATGCCAGCGAGCGCGGCGTGCCGGTCATCACCTATGAGGCCGGTGAGGCACTGCGCTTCGATGAGTGGGCGATTCGCCCGGGCGTCAGCGGCGTGAAGCGCGTGATGCGCTCCATCGGCATGCTGGCCAAGGACCGCGACCGCAAGCCCAGCTCGCGTGCGGTGGAGATGTCCAACGGCTCCAGCTGGGCGCGGGCCTCCATCGATGGCATCGTCCAGAGCCGCGTGGGCCTGGGGGACCGCGTCGAGAAGCATCAGGTGCTGGGCATCGTCGCCGACCCCTTCGGAAACAGCGAAAGCGAGGTGCTATCACCCGCCGACGGCATCATCATCGGCATGGCCAATCTACCGCTGGCCAACGAGGGCGAGGCGCTCTATCACGTGGCGCGCTTCCATGCGATCGACGATGCCGAGAGCGCCGTCGACAACTTCCAGCAGCTGTTCGTGCCGGACTCCATCTAGGCGTCTCGTTTCACTTCAGGCCCCCTCATGGTCCTGGTTGCCGGCAGTGACAACGCAAACGCCCCGCTCGATGAGCGGGGCGTTTGCGTTGCAGCAGTCTGTGATGTCGTCGCAGCAAGATGACGACGAGTACGAGATCAGCCGTGACTGCTCTGGGTCTCGAACGGGCCGTCATGACGCGCTTCCGCGCCGTGCATCCAGTCCACCAGCTTGCCGGCGAATACCAGCAACAGCAGGCCGCCGAGTACGCCGGTGATGGCGATGCCGCCGAACACGCTCATGGCACCGGCTTCGCCGACCAGCGAGCCGATCATTCCGGCCAGGTAGTTGGCCAGTGCCACGAAGGCGAACCAGGCGCCCATCATCAGCGCACCCATGCGCACCGGTGACAGCTTGGTGACCATCGACAGCCCCACCGGCGACAGGCACAGCTCGCCGAGGGTGTGGAAGAAGAAGGCGCCGACCAGCCAGATCATCGAGGCGCTGCCTGCGGCTTTCTGCTCCAGCACCGCGCCGATCATGCACACGAAGCCGATGCCGAGGGCGATCAGGCCGAAGGCGAACTTGACCGGCGAGCTGGGCTCGCGGTTGTCCATGCGGGTCCACAGACCCGCCAGCAGCGGCGAGAGCAGGATGATGAACAGCGGGTTGAGCGACTGGAACCAGGCCGCCGGCACTTCAAAGCCCATCAGCATGCGGTCGGTGTAGTCCTGCGCATACAGCGCCATTAGGCCGCCGCCCTGTTCGAAACCGGCCCAGAACAGGATGGTGAACAGGCCCAGCACCAGAATGACCTTGATGCGGTCACGCTCTTCGCGGCTCAGCGGCGTCTTGCGCTCGTGGCTCTTGTTCAGGCGTGCCTCGCGGCGGGCGCTGGGCTCCATCCCGAGATCCCCCAGATGGCGCGGCGCGAAGATGAGCTGGATGACGACTGCCAGCAGCATGCCGATACCGGCCACCAAGAAGCCGGCATTCCAGCCATAGCCTTCGGCCATGGAGCCCGCGACGATACCCGACAGCAGCGCACCGATGTTGATGCCCATATAGAAGATGGTGAAGGCACCATCACGGCGGTGATCGCCCTGCTGGTAGAGGTCGCCGACCATCGTGGAGATGTTGGGCTTGAACAGGCCGTTGCCGATGATCAGCAGGCCAAGGCCGACATACAGCAGCATCTCGGCATCGAGCCCGCTCATGGCCGGCGGCACGGCGAGCACGAACTGTCCGGCCGCCATGATCAGCCCGCCGATCAGGATCGCACGGCGTGCGCCCAGCCAGTTGTCGGCCAGGGCGCCGCCGAACATCGGCGTGATGTACACCAGGCCCGTGAAGATGCCATACAGCTGCAGGGCATCGCCCTGACTCCAGCCCAGACCGCCACTGGTGACGGCATCGGTGAGATAGAGCACCAGCAGGGCGCGCATGGCGTAATAGGAGAAGCGTTCCCACAGTTCGGTGGAGAACAGCAGATAGAGTCCGGCCGGATGCCCGAACAGCTCACGGCCGTTGGCTCCGGAGGAGGAGGATGTGGACATGGAACCTCGAAGGAAGTGTCAGCAGAAGCAGCGCAGCCCGGAGGACGGGACTGCATGGACCGGCCCACAGGTCGCAGAGGAGGACTGTGGAGGAATCGCCGATGACGGAGCAGTTGTGTGGCTGACGTCACTCGCGCAGGGCGTAACGATGTCGAGACCTGTTGTTGTCCGTATGGTCAATCATTTTGCGTGAGATGTCTTTGTCAGACAATCAAACGAAAGTCATGTATGTCATTGGTATTCAAAGAGTTATTAGCTTAGATGGCGACGCAGGGTTGCGTCGGATGTCACGTCTGCCCGTGCCGCGTCGCCACTTCCTGACTGCCAAGACGACGACACCCGGCGTGAGGGCCAGGTGTCGGGGACTGACTTTTGACAGCGCTGCTCTCAAGAGAGGGCAGAAGAGAGAGCAAGAAAGGACAGAAGAGAGCAGAAGCGGCGCGAACAGGCCAGCTCGATCAGGCTTGCTCGACCTGCGCCTCGGGCCGCTGTTCCGGTACGCGCGCCATGGCGTCATCGATGACCTCGATGCCCGCGCCCGGCTTGTGGGCGTTCTCGGAGACATGGCGGCGGAACTGGCGACCGCCCGGTTGGCCCTGGAACAGTCCCAGCAGATGGCGGCTGATGTGGTTGAGACGCACGCCCTCGGCGAGGCGCTTCTCGATATAGGGGCGGAAGGCACGCAGCGCATCGTGGCGGCTGGTGTGCGGATTCTCGGCCTCACCGTACAGCTCGCTGTCCACCGTCGCCAGCAACCAGGGGTTGTGGTACGCCTCACGGCCGACCATCACGCTGTCGACGTGCTCCAGCTGCTCGTGCAGCTCATCCATCCGTTTCAGGCCGCCATTGATGCCGATATGCAAGGACGGGTGCGCCTGCTTGAGGCGGTGCACGCGGCCGTAGTTCAGCGGGGGAATATCGCGGTTCTCCTTCGGCGACAGGCCCTGCAGCCATGCCTTGCGCGCATGCACGCTGAAGGTGTCGCAGCCGGCGTCGGCCACGGTGGTGATGAAGCGCTCGAGATCGGCGTCCTCATCCTGATCATCGATCCCGATGCGGCACTTCACCGTCACCGGAATCTTCACCTGCGCCTGCATCGCCGCCACGCATTTTGCCACCAGCTCCGGATGGCCCATCAGACAGGCACCGATCATGTTGTTCTGCACGCGATCGCTCGGGCAGCCGACATTCAGGTTCACCTCGTCATAGCCCCAGCTCTCGGCGATCGCCGCACACTCGGCCAGCGCCTGCGGATCGCTGCCACCCAGCTGCAACGCCAGCGGATGCTCCGTCTCGTCATGGCCGAGGAAGCGCTCGCGGTCCGGATTGAACAGCAATGCCCCGGTGGTCACCATCTCCGTGTACAGCAGCGTACGACGGCTCAACACGCGCGCGAAGGCGCGGTAGTCACGGGTCGTCCATTCCATCATCGGCGCAACGGAGAAGGTGCGGTCAATCGGTGTCATCGGCATGGCAGTCATATCGGCTGGTGTGGGAGCAGGGATCGGAGCATCAGGCGCTGTCGAGACAAGCGGGCGGTGATTCTAGCAGCTTGTGAGGCGAAGCGCCGAGTCAGAGGGAGCCGCGAGCCAATGCGCCGCTCATGGCTCAATGCGTGTTGTTGACCTTCAGCGCTTCGATATCCTGGGCGATGTCTTCGGCGAGCTGGCGGACGGCGTCGCTTTCGCCTTCACGCTGGGCGTAGGCGCGCAGGCCCATGACTTCGGCCTGCAGGCGGCGGCCGAGGCGTTCCGGCTGGTGAGCGGGGCGCTCGGGGTCGATGAGTTCTCCGGCGTCGCGGGCGTCCGCGAAGGCCTGGCGGAAGCGGGCTTCCATGTTGGCGAGCAGCGTCTCGACCTTGTCGCGGGCGGCCTGTTCACGCTCGCCGAGTTCCAGCAGGCTCTTGGCCAGCATGCAGGCGCGGGACGGCACTTCGCAGTCACGTAGTCCGCCGAGCTTGCGGATATAGGTGGCGAGGGCGGTCAAGGGTGAGTCGTGACTGGCCATCAGGCTTTCCATCTCGCGCAGGCTGCGCGCGGAGTAGCAGTCCAGCGCTTCCTGGAAGAGGCCGTCCTTGCTGCCGAAGGTGGCGTAGATGCTGCCGGGGCGCATGTCGAGCGCGCGCTCGATGTCCTTCAGCGAAGTGGCATGAAAGCCCTTCTGCCAGAAGAGATTGAGCGCCCGTTCGAGGGAATCCTGGCGGTTGTGCAAGGTCGCGCGTGGCATGGCTGTCCTGACGATGGGGCTCGCGAGCGACGCCTGTCTTCGCGCGGCATGGCGAAGCGGGCGGTCTGCAAGGAGCAAGGTATTGAGTGAGTACTCAAGTTTAACTTGAATGATCGCTCAAATCCAGCTAGTGTGTTCCCCGACAACGCAGTGCAGCGGATGGTCAGGCTTTATTTTGAGCGTTTGCTCATATCTTGCCCTGCATCCTCAGGGGCGCCGCTGGAGGCTTCATGCCACTGACTGACAGCCCCTGAGGTTCCGCGCATCTCGCTCATCATTCCGAAGGAGTTCTCATGACTGATTTCACACTCTATACCGCCGACAATGCCCCGCAGGACAGCAAGCCGCTGCTTGGCAAGTCCGTCGAAGCCTTCGGCATGGTACCGGGCCTGCACGCCGTGATGGCGGAAGCACCGGGTCTGCTGGAAGGCTACCAGGTGTTGCACCAGCTGTTCCTCGATAGCAGCTTCGATGATGAAGAGACCACCGTCGTGTGGCAGACCATCAACGTCGAGCACAACTGCCACTACTGCGTGCCGGCGCATACCGGCATCGCCAAGTCGATGAAGGTGGATGACGCCATCACCGAAGCACTGCGCAACGAGACGCCTCTGCCGACCGAGCGTCTGGAAGCTCTGCGCACCTTCACGCTGGCCGTGGTACGTGAGCGTGGCTTCGTGGATGACGCTACCGTGCAGACCTTCCTCGATGCCGGTTATACCAAGCGCAATGTGCTGGAAGTGATTCTGGGCCTGTCCCAGAAGGTGATGAGCAACTACACCAATCACCTGGCCGAGACGCCGATCGACGAGCCGTTCAAGAAGTTCGAGTGGCACAAGCAGGGCTGAAGCTGAGGTGAGAGGCGGCGGCAAGTGCCTGACTCTCCAATACTAATGAAAATATTTCTCATTAGTATTGACGTCTGAGTCCGCGGGTCATATTCTGGGGTCATCGCTTCCCCGCCATGGGTAGCGGTGTCCCGGCCAGCGGAGTCAGGCCCCTGTCCGGGAGGCTTCTCATCAGACAGTTTTACGGTCCTTGCCAGCGGCTCATCCTACGGGGTGGGCCGCTTTTTTATGCGCAAAAAAAGACGCCTCCTTCGCTTGCACGAGGGAGGCGTCCGGAAGCGCTTCTCGAGTCATTCGCTTTCCGTCTGCCAATGACAGGGAGGAAGGCTTGCGAGTCGAGCGGTGCTTCGTGCTCACCAGATTTGGATGTCAGGTCCCTGGCAAGCGTCTCATCAGGCCAGTCACGACCTTGATATTCTGGCGCCATGATACGTCAGCCGGTGAGGGGAGGCCAGCGGCGCGTGAGATAAACGCTGACTCAATGTTAATGAAAATATTTCTCATTAGTATTGACGGCGTCAGCCGGAGAGCATAATCTGGATTCATCGCTTCCCGCCATGGAATGCGGTAGCCAGAACAGCGGAGTCAGGCCCCTGTTCGGGTTTCTCCTCATCAAGCTAGTCACGGTCTTAGGGCGACTCTCACGGGTCGCCTTTTTTCATGTCTGGCGCTTCTCCATTTCGTGTCTGGCACTTCTCTGGCGATTTACCTCGATCTTCCTTCCGTCGCTCTCCCGCTTGCCTCCTCATCTACGCTTGGTGCGCCCCGTCGCTCTGCCTCCGCTGGCGCGCCATCTCGTTTAGAATGACGACATCCTATTCCCACGCCGCCAAGGTGCCCGGGTTCCGCTGCCTTTTCAGAGGGTTGGCCATTGCGGTCAATCATTGTCATCAGTCAGAGCACGGGCGCGACCCGCGGGGCTTTCCGAGGAAGTCATCATGATCACACTCTATCGACTGCACGATGATGGGCGCCTGCGCGGTGAACATATCGTGTTGCCCGACCCGCAGCCCGGCCAGCCCGATACGCCGCCGCGCCTGGCGGATAGCGCTGAAGAGGCGGCAGCCCTGCATGCCGGGTTGCTGGCCGATGACGAGCTGGCGCCACCGATTCTGGTGCGTAGCGATGTGCTGTGGATCGATCTCTGTGAGCCGGATGAGCAGGAAAAGCGCTGGGTGAGCGAACAGTTCACGGTAGAGCTGCCTGATGTCGAGGAGCTGGAGGAGATCGAGTCGTCGTCGCGCTTCTATCTGGAAGGCGATGGCATCCACGTCGTCTCGCTGTTTCCGCATCGCAAGGGGCGCGAGCCACAGACGGCCAACGTCGCCTTCCATCTGCATGGGCGCCAGTTGATCAGCATGCGCCACGAGGATATCGGCCTGCTGCGGCTGTTCCGCAATCACCTGCGTCGCCAGCGACTGAGCCCGGAGGATGGCTGGGAAGTGCTGTTGGCGCTGCTGGCGATGAAGGTCGATTACCTGGCCGATGAGATCGAGGATATCTACCGGGCCCTGGAGGCGTTGGGCAAGCAGGCGGTGCACCCCGAGGCGCTGGAAGACACCCTGCACGGCATCCTGTTGCAGGAGCGCTACAACGACAAGGTGCGCCAGTCGCTGCTGGACAGCCAGCGCCTGCTGCGTCAGCTGACGCGCCATCTGCCCTCGGCGCCACGTCAGAAATCGCGACGTCAGGAGATTCGCGACATGTTGCGCGACATCGACTCGCTCAATCCGCACACCACCTTCATCTTCGACAAGGTCAACTTCCTGCTCGATGCCTCGATCGGTTTCACCAACCTCGATCAGAGCCGCATCATCAAGATCTTCTCGGTGGCGGCGGTAGTCTTCATGCCGCCGACCTTGATCGCCAGCATCTACGGCATGAACTTCCACTGGATGCCGGAGCTGGACGAGAACTGGGGCTATCCCTTCGCGCTGTGCCTGATGGGGGTATCGGCGCTCTCGACCTATCTGTTCTTCAAGTGGAAGAAGTGGCTGTAAGTTGCTGAAGACAGGCATAAAAAAGCGCCTGGCGTCGTGAGACGGCCAGGCGCACAAGAAACTTGCATTACAACACTGAAGATCGCCACCGAGGCCCAGGATGGGCCGACAGCGAAACCGCGCGTGGGGGCGTCGCCATGCAGACCAGTCACCGGGAATCGGTGGGATGAGCAGTGCAACTACCTGAGCGCGAACCTGGACGGTCGGGCTGCGCCACGCAGGCCCGGCCGTCTTCGGTCTAGTCCGGAAGCAGGCGGCCGATGCCGCGGCGCGCCTGCTCCCGCATGTTCGTGGCGCACAGTATAGGGTGCCGCGCTTTGGAGAATAAGCGCGTACAATTGAAAACTAGGGTTTCCAATATGGAAACCTGAGAGATTGATGGGGTGTCTGGCCGTGTCCGGAGGGCCATGGCGGTTGCAGAGCGAGGGAAAGGGAGACACATGGCGACACTTGATGCATTGCGCGTCTTCGTCGAAGTCGTGCGCGCGGCCAGTTTCACTGCGGCGGCGCGCCGACTGGGAATTTCCAAGTCGCTGGCGTCCAAGCGGGTGGCGGCACTGGAAGAGCAGCTGGGCGTCAGCCTGATCAATCGCTCGACCCGCAAGCTGCATCTCACCGAGGCGGGGCGCATCTACTACGAGCACGGCCTGCGCATCCGCGAGGAGCTGGAATCCGCCGAGGCCCGCGTACAGTCCGTGACCTCGCAGCCGATGGGCCAGCTCAAGGTCTCGGCACAGGTGTCGTTCGGCTTCATGTATCTGGCCGCGCCGACCACCGCCTTCATGCGTCGCTACCCGGATGTCAGCGTCGAGATTCTGCTCGAGGATCAGCGCTTCGAGCCCATCGATGAGTCGGTGGACCTGGCGATTCGCATGGGGCCGCTGCCGGATTCCTCGATGGTCTCGCGGCCGCTGTGCAAGGTGGTCTACGGCCTGTACGCCGCACCGGATTACCTGGCGCGCGTCAATTCACCGCCGGTGCAGCCCCAGGACATCCGCGCCTTCGATACCATCTTCTACGGCAATTACGACCTGGGGGCGCATTGGCGCTTCACGCTCAATGGTCAGCCCTTCGATGTGGAGCCGGAGTCGCGGCTGGTGATCAACAATCTGCTCGGCGTGGTGGAGGCGGCCAAGGCCGGCTTCGGTCTCGCCTACCTGCCGACCTTCTCGGCCCGCGCGGCAGTGGAAAGCGGTGAACTGGTGCCGCTGCTGCAGCCCTACTGGAACGAGCATGGCTCGATGGTGGTGCTGTTCCGTTCACGCAAGTACCTGCCTGACAAGACCCGCGCCTACCTCGACTTCATCACCGAGTGGTTTCAGGAGCATCTGCAGCTCTGAGTCGCCTCTACCGAGAGGGTTACCACTCGATGGCCTGGCCGGCCCAGTCGTAGAAGCCGCCGCTGGCGGTGGGCGAGAGTTCGCAGGCGACGCGCAGCAGACGGCGCGCCACGAAGCCCGTCGTGAATAACTTGCCCTCGGGCACGCGGGACTGGAAGGGAGTCGACAGGCCGGTGTCGGTGGTGCCGGGATGCAGCGCGACCAGCAGCGCCTCGGGATTGCGCCGTGCGATCTCGATGGCGGCGGTCTTGAGCAGCATGTTGTGGCTGGCCTTGCTGGCGCGATAGGCATACCAGCCGCCGCTGCGGTTGTCGGAGATCGAGCCGACCCGCGCCGACAGCGAGGCGAAGATCACTGGCGTGCGTCGGCGCAGACGTGGCGCCAGCATCCCCAGCAGCAGGGCCGGGGCGAAGGCATTGACCTGATGCAGACGCGTCAGGGCCGCCAGACTCAAGTCTTCCAGACGCTTCTCCGGCCATAGCTGCTCGCGCTCGTCATGCAGCAGGCCCAGCGCGTTGAGTATCAGCGCCGGTGGCTGCCCCGTCTCGCTCTCGCCATCCAGTTGCTGTGCCAGCCACTTCTCAAGGCGTGCGGTGCCTTGCTCGGTGGTCAGGTCGGCCTCCAGCGTCTCGAGCTCGGGATGCGTCGAAAGGCATGAGACATCGCGACTCACCGCCAGCACTTTTCCACAGTGCGGATGGGCGAGCAGCTCATCGATCAGCGCCCGCCCGATCCCGCCGCTGGCGCCGGTGACCAGTGCGCAGAAGCCCCGTGGCAGGCGCGCGAAGGTGTCCGCCGCCAATGGCTGATCTTCCAGTCTGCTGTCTACCATATATGTCTCCCTCTGTAGTGGCTGAACAGGATTATCGTCAGGCAGTGCGCTCCATCAGCCTGGCGAGGCGGGAATCGCGGCTCAGTGTGGTCGGGGTGGTGTCTTCCTGCAGTCGGCCCGCTTCCAGCAGCGCCAGACGCGCAAAGCGCTCCAGCCCCAGCGGCTGATGAGTGATCATGATCAGGCTGCGGCCCTCGCAGGCGGCGAGAATCGCGCTCATCACCTGCTCGGCGCTGGTGCGGTCCAGTCCTTCGCAGGGCTCATCGAGCAGCACGATCGGCGCCGGTGACAGCAGTGCGCGTGCCACGCCGAAGCGGCGCAGCTGGCCACCGGACAATGAACGTCCCCCTTCATCCGGGAAGCCGGCCAGTCCCTGTGGCTGGCGGGCCAGCCAGTCGCCGAGGCCAAGGCTTTCCAGCATGCGCGTCAGTGACTTATCGCTGGCCTCGGGAGCGGCCAGGCGCAGGTTGTCGGCGTAGCTGGCACAGAACAGGTGCGTGTCCTGCGGGCAGACCGCGAAGCTTGCACGCAGCGTGGCCTCGTCGAGCGAGTCCAGCGCCACGCCACCCAGCGTGATCTGTCCGGCACTGGGGGCATGGAAGCGACTGAGCACGTCCAGCAGGGTGCTCTTGCCGCTGCCGGACGGGCCGAGCAGTGCCAGATGCTCGCCTGCGGCCAGTGTCAGTGACAGCTCTTCAAGCACCGGCGTGTCGCCGTGGGTGACGCTCAGCTGCTCGATCTCCAAGGCGTGTCCCACCGGCGTGGCAGCCTCGGAGTCACTGGGGAACTGGGCCGCCGGCGTATTGGCCTGCACGCGGTTGAGGCGCGCGGCCGCCGACAGACAGCGACCGAGACCCTGCCAGGCCAGCGGCAGTGGCGCCAGTGCCTCGAAGGCGCCGAGTACCGCCAGCAGGAACAGCGCCAGCAGACGACCATCGAGCAGCTCGCCAGAATGCGTCGTGATGTCGTCGTTCGCATATGGCGCCATCTGCATGACGCCGAGCAGGGCGACCCCGGCCAGCGTCAGCCCCAGCAGACTGTGACTCAGCCAGCTGGCCAGTGCCTGACGGCGTGCCTGGGTGCGCTCGATGCGGTCCCGCTCGGCCTGTTGCTCGGCCAGGCGCTCAAGCTCTTCATTCCAGCGATCATAGATCACCAGCTCGCCCAGTCCCTGCAGGCGCTCCAGCAGGCGTGCGCGCAGGCGGCTGGCCGAGGATTGGTGACGCATGGCGTCACGGCTACCACGCCACCAGGCCAGCCACGGCACCAGTCCGCCGGTCAGCACCAGCCCGATCACTGCGACCAGCGCCAGTGTCGGCGCGAAGATGCCGATCAGCGTGCCGGCGGCGAGGATGGCGCAGACCGCCACCAGCGAGGGAATCAACACGCGCACGTAGAGGCTGTCGAGGGCGTCGACATCCGCGCCCAGGCGGGTCATCAGCTCGCCCTGGCCGGCATGCTGCAGGGCGGCGGGGGAGAGCGGCTCGATGGCCTCGAACAGGCGACGGCGCAGGCTCGCCAGCAGACGCAGCGTGCCTTCGTGGGTGGTGAGACGCTCGCCATAGCGTCCGGCGGTGCGCGCCAGTGCCAGACCGCGCACACCTGCCGCCGGGGTGAAGAAGTTGAAGGCCTGGGTGGCAGCGACGCTCAAGCCGGCCACGGCGGTGGCGGAGAGAAACCAGCCCGACAGTGCCAACAGGCCGGTGGCCGCCAGCAGAGTGATCAGCGCCAGCAGTGCGCCGATGCCCAGCCAGCCACGATGCTCGCGCATCAAGGCCAGATAGGGCGTCAGTTCGCGCAGACGTGGGCGCTGTTCGCTATACGCTTCACCTAGTGCTGGCTCGCTGGCTGTGACGGCCGCGGGCGTGTCAGGCGCGGACTTGCAGATGGCGCGGCTCATGCGTCACCTCGCGGCGTCGGGAGGGGGAGCGGGCGGTCCTGCACCAGCTGGCCATCGTCGAGGTGAATCAGGCGCTGGCACAGCGTCAGCAGCTCTGGTCGGTGGGTCAGCAACAGCAGGGTGCGGCCCTCGCCGAGACGCTTGAGCGCGGCGATCACGCGCGCTTCGCTGTCGGCGTCCAGGCTGGCGGTGGGTTCATCCAGCAGCACCAGTGGCGCGTCATGCAAGAATGCGCGGGCCAGTGACAGGCGGCGTGCCTGGCCGCCGGACAGCGCCTGACCGCCCTCGCCAAGGCGCGTCTCGAGCCCTCGCGGCAGCTGCTGGTACCAGTCAAGCAGGTCGGCATTGTCCAGCGCCGCTTCGAGTTGGGTGTCGCTGGCGTGAGGCCTGGCCAGACGCAGGTTGTCGGCCAGCGTGCCGGACAGCACCACCGTCTCCTGACCGACCCAGGTCGCCATGCCCGGCGGCAGGCCGTGGCTCAGCGGATGGCCATTGAGATACAGCAGGCCGTCGCTGGCCTCGACGAAGCCGAGCAGCAGATTGAGCAGCGTCGACTTGCCGGAGCCGGAGGCACCGGTCAGCGCGACGCGTTCGCCCTGGGTGATCCGCAGGGTCAGCGGGCCGAGTGCCGGTGGAGTCAGCGTGCTGGTCTGGCGGGTCCATTGATTGGGATAGCGCACACAGACCTCTTCCAGCATCAGCGAGTGCAGCTTGCGGGTCTGAGGGCGCGCCGCGGGCAGGTCGCTGTTGGCATTGTGCGTCTGTGTGGCAGCCTCGCCATCCGCCTCCTGGGTGAAGGGGGCACTGCCGACGATGGGGGCGAGATCACTGGCGGCAGCCTCGGCCTCGGCCTTGGCGTGATAGTGCACGCCCAGCTCGCGCAGCGGCTGATAGAACTCGGGCGCCAGCACCAGAATGAAGAGTGCGGTCTGCAGGGTCAGCGGTGAGTCGCCCCAGGTGCCGAATTGCAGGTGGCCGAGGAAATGGAAGCCGAGGTAGACCGCCAGCAGCGCGATGGACACCGCGGTGAAGAATTCCAGCACCGTGGAGGACAGGAAGGCCAGGCGCAGTACGCGCATGGTGCGCTTGCGAAAGGCATGGCTGACCGCCTCGACCTGGGGGCCGCGCCTGGCGCTGCCGAATAGCTTGAGGGTCTTGAGACCGGTGAGCAGGTCCATGAAGTGACGGCCCATGCGGTCCATCTCCCGGAACTGCTCCTGCGAGCGCTTGCGCGCCGCGATGCCGACCAGAATCATGAAGATCGGCACCAGTGGTGCGGTGGTGGCGAGAATCAGGCCGGCCGCCCAGTTGAGCGGAAACACCACACACAGCAGCATCAGCGGAATCAGCCCCGCGAGGCGTGTCTGTGGGCGGAAGTCGGCGTAGTAGCCGTGCAGTGACTCGACCTGGTCCCAGGCGCGGTTGGCCAGGCTTGCGCGATGCTGGCGACGCACCCACAGCGGGCCGAGTTCGGCGAAGCGCTGCAGCAGGCGCTCGCGCAGGCGACGGCGGATCTGCTGGCTGGCGCGGGTGCCGGCATAGCCACGCAGGCCAGTGAGCGCGCCGCGCAGCGAGAGACTGGCGGCGAGTACCGCGATGGCCGGCCACAGTGTCGCCAGGCCTTCGCGGTCGATCGCGACGCCCTGGGCCAGGCGGGCGATGGCCCAGGCCTGGGCGAGCAGCACCAGTGTCGAGAGCAGGGCGCACAGGATGGCGAGCTGGGGCCAGTGGCCACCGGCACGTGCCAGTGTCTCCAGCCAGCGGCGTGGCACGAATTCTGCCGAGGCAGTGGCATCGGTGGGGGAGGGTGAAACATCGGGTGCAGCGGCAGTTCGGGGCATTCATGCTCCTGCCGGTGGTGGCAGAGATAGTTGCAGGGAAGCGCTGGCGTCACGTCTCAAGGCAGAGAATGACGCATCTGGCGCAAGCTTACCGCCGAGAGAGCGTTGGTACACGGCGACGCACTGTCGCACATCTTCACCTTGCGTATAATATGCCCCAGCACTCGCTGCTGAGACAGCAGCGTGATTTCACGCCCCGGCAGTCAGTCATTGCCGAGACGCTTGTTGCCCTCTCTTCTCGAACTACTGGACTCCACATGACCGTTCGTACGCGCATCGCACCGTCGCCGACTGGTGATCCCCACGTCGGCACCGCCTACATCGCCCTGTTCAACCAGTGCTTCGCTCGTCAGCACGGTGGCGAGTTCATTCTGCGCATCGAGGATACCGATCAGACGCGTTCCACCGGCGAATCCGAGCAGATGATCCTCGACTCGCTGCGCTGGCTGGGCATCGAATGGGCCGAAGGCCCGGATGTCGGCGGTCCGCACGGCCCGTACCGTCAGAGTGAGCGTGGCGACATCTATGCCACACACTGCCAGCAGCTGATCGATGCCGGCCACGCCTTCAAGTGCTATCGCACCAGTGAAGAGCTGGATGAGCTGCGCGAGTCGCGCAAGGCCGAAGGTCTGCACATGGCGCTCAAGCCGTCCGACCTCGCGCTGCCGGCAGAAGAAGTGGCGCGTCGTGAAGCGGCGGGCGCGCCCTTCGTCATCCGCATGAACGTGCCGGAAAGCGGCACCTGTGTGGTCAAGGACATGCTGCGTGGCGAGATCGAGGTCGACTGGGCCCAGGTCGATGCGCAGATCCTGCTCAAGTCCGACGGCATGCCGACCTACCACCTGGCCAACGTGGTGGATGATCACCTGATGGAGATCACCCACGTGATGCGTGGCGAGGAGTGGATCAACTCGGCGCCCAAGCATCAGCTGCTGTATGAATACTTCGGCTGGCAGATGCCGGAACTGTGCCACATGCCGCTGCTGCGCAATCCGGACAAGACCAAGCTGTCCAAGCGCAAGAACCCGACGTCGATCCTCTACTACCGTCGCATGGGTTACCTGCCGGCGGCGGTGATCAACTATCTCGGTCGTCTGGGCTGGTCCATGCCGGACGAGCGCGAGAAGTTCACCCTGAGCGAGATGCAGGAGCATTTCGATATCCAGCGTGTCTCGCTGGGTGGTCCGGTGTTCGATGTCGAGAAGCTCAGCTGGCTGAACGGTCTCTATATCCGCGATCTGTCCGAGGATGAGCTGCTGAGCGAGCTGCGTCAGTGGGCCTTCAACGAGTCCTACGTCAAGCAGATCCTGCCGGAAGTGAAGCCGCGCATCGAGACGCTGTCCGAGGCGATTCCGCTGGCGGGGCACTTCTTCTCGGGTCTGCCGGCCATCACGCCGGACGACTTCGCCAAGGCGAAGCTGGAAGGCGAAGACCTGGTGCGTCAGATGCAGTTCCTGACCTGGAAGCTTGAAGCCGTGAGCCGCTGGGACAAGGAGCATCTGCTGGCGGAAGTGAAGCTGCTCTCCGAGCACTTCGGGCTCAAGATGAAGGACTTCCTGGCGCCGGTATTCGTGGCGGTGACCGGCTCGGCGACCTCTACCTCGGTGATGGACGCGATGGTCATTCTGGGCTCCGACATGACGCGCGCGCGTCTGCGCCACGCCGTGGCCGTGCTGGGTGGCGTCTCCAAGAAGGCGGCCAAGCGTTTCGAGAAGGAATATCGTGACCTCTGAGCGCAGTCCGTGACCGCGCTCCCGACGGGCGCGTCGCGCTGATGATGGCCTCCATAATGAATGACGTCATGGGGGCCATGCGCCGAAAAGGCGCGAGAGGCGAATTGTGTGAAAAAGAAGTTGACGACCCCGAGGGTTATCAGTAAGATACGCCTCGTTCTTGAGAGACGGGGCCTTAGCTCAGCTGGGAGAGCGCAACACTGGCAGTGTTGAGGTCAGCGGTTCGATCCCGCTAGGCTCCACCAAGTTTCTCAAGCGACTGCGTCCCATTCGTCTAGTGGTCCAGGACACCGCCCTTTCACGGCGGTAACAGGGGTTCGAACCCCCTATGGGACGCCACTCTTTCGACATCTCGAGCCACCTTTCAGGTCTCGTGAAGTCAACAAAAAAGCACACCTTAAGGGGTGTGTTTTTTTTGTCCCTGATTCTGGCTTATGCACAGCCTGTGTGTCGGCAGAAAAGCATGTTATCCCCAAGTCGCCCTTGACAGACCTCGTGTCTTGTCCACTGTTCGCGCGCTGTCACATCTCCCCCTGCATCTCCTCCCAAAGTGCGGCCCCTGCGGCTGGCGCTTACGTCGTGCTACCAAAAATTTCTTTTATATCAATGGCTTATGTGCTGGTTAAATTTTGTGCAATCTGTTGGTAAGCCCGCTGTCATGCTGGTTCGCTGCGCTTGTCTAGGGGTTATCAACGAGGTTATCCACAGATAGTGTGGAAAAGCATGCCGAGCGCCGCTGCTGTCTGGGATGTTGCGCTGCGGCACGAAAAAACGCCTCATTCCCGCGTCCATATGGCGTTGGAATGAGGCGTTTTCAGTGCGAGGCCGTGTGATGCGGTTCGGCTCACTCGCTTGAGTTCAAGGCCGCTTCATCTGGAGAGGCGCTTGAGCAGCGAGGAGGTGTCCCAGCGATTGCCGCCCATGGCCTGCACGTCGGCATAGAACTGATCGACCAGCGCCGTCACCGGCAGGCTGGCATCGATGCGGCGTGCTTCCGCCAGACAGATGTCGAGGTCCTTGCGCATCCAGTCGACGGCAAAGCCGTGATCGTACTCGTCCTTGATCATGGTGGAGTGACGATTTTCCATCTGCCACGAGCCAGCGGCGCCCTTGGAGATCACCTCGATCACCGCCTCGCGATCCAGTCCTGCCTGCTCGGCGAAGTGCAGGCCCTCGGAAAGTGCCTGCACCAGCCCGGCAATGCAGATCTGGTTGACCATCTTGGTGGTCTGGCCGGCACCGGTCTCGCCGATGCGCTTCACCATGCGACCGTAGTGCGTCAGCACCGGCTCGGCACGTGCGTAATCCGCCTCGCTGCCGCCACACATGATGGTCAGCACGCCATTCACGGCGCCTTGCTGGCCGCCGGAGACCGGTGCGTCGACGAATCCGATGCCGGCCTCGCCCGCGGCGGCGGCCAGCTCGCGTGCCAGGTCGGCACTGGCGGTAGTGTGGTCCACCAGCAGGCTGCCGCTCGCCATGCCGGCCAGCACGCCGTCGTCGCCGTAGGTGACGCTGCGCACGTCATCATCATTGCCCACGCACATCAGCACGATATCGGCGCCCTCGGCGGCTTCTCGCGGGGTGGCGTGATGGCTGCCGCCGTACTCCTCGCTCCACTGCTCGGCGCGTGCACCTGTGCGGTTGTAGACCCGCACCTCAAGGCCTGCGCGTTTCAGATGGCCGGCCATGGGGTGACCCATGACCCCGAGTCCGATGAAGGCGGCGGTACGTGGCGTGGTGTGTGTCTCTGACATGCTGGAAGGCTCCTTGCCATCGATCAGGTGTGAGGTTGCGCCGCTCGCGGTGGGGCGCATGGCGTGCCGGTGCTTGCAGGGCGTGACGAAGCCGGTACATCAGCACGCTAGCACGTTCGGGGCGGGGCGGGGCGGCTTTGTGACTTGCATCTCGACAGGGGGGGGGGCGCATGAGAGGCGACAGGCCAAAAAAAACCGCCTCCGAAGAGGCGGTCTGTCCTGCAGGTCGATGACCCGATATTGCCTGGTTGCCAGGCAACTGGTTACTTGGTCGGGTAGTCGCGCTGCGGGTGGCCGGTGTAGAGCTGGCGCGGACGGCCGATACGGTGGCCGCCGGCGATCATCTCGTTCCAGTGGGAAATCCAGCCGATGGTGCGCGACATGGCGAAGATGACCGTGAACATGTTGGTCGGAATGCCGATCGCCTTGAGGATGATGCCGGAGTAGAAGTCGACATTCGGGTACAGCTTGCGCTCGATGAAGTACTCGTCTTCCAGGGCGATCTGCTCCAGACGCTTGGCGATCTTGAGCTGCGGATCGTCGGCCATGCCCAGCTGCTCCAGCACTTCGTCACAGGTCTCTTTCATGACCTTGGCGCGCGGATCGAAGTTGCGATAGACGCGGTGACCGAAGCCCATCAGCTTGAACGGGTCATCCTTGTCCTTGGCCTTGTCGATGAAGCGCTGGATGTTCTCTTCGGAATCCTCGCCGATTTCATCGAGCATGTTGAGTACGGCTTCGTTGGCACCGCCGTGTGCCGGGCCCCACAGTGCCGCGATGCCGGCGCTGATGCAGGCGAACGGGTTGGCACCGGTGGAGCCGGCCAGGCGCACTGTGGAAGTCGAGGCGTTCTGCTCGTGGTCGGCGTGCAGCATGAAGATGGTGTCCATCGCCTTGGCGAACACCGGGTTGATCTTGTACTCCTCACACGGATTGCCGAACATCATGTACAGGAAGTTCTCGCCGTAGGAGAGGTCATTGCGCGGGTACATGAAGGGCTGGCCGATGTTGTACTTGTGGCACATGGCCGCAAGGGTCGGCATCTTGGCGATCAGGCGCACCGCACTGACATAGCGTTCCTTCTCGTTGTTGATGTTCAGGTTGTCGTGGTAGAAGGCGGCCAGGCCACCGACGACACCGCACAGGATCGCCATCGGGTGGGCATCGCGACGGAAGCCCTTGAAGAAGTTGACGATCTGCTCATGCACCATGGTGTGGTTGCTGATCAGCTGGGCGAACTTGTCGTATTCCTCGTCGCTCGGCAGTTCTCCGAACAGCAGCAGATAGCATAGCTCGATGTAGTTGGAGCTCTTGGCCAGCTGGTCGATGGGGTAGCCGCGATGCAGTAGCACGCCTTTCTGGCCATCGATGAAGGTGATGGATGATTCGCAGGCGGCAGTGGAGACGAAGCCCGGGTCATACGTGAACATGCCTTCGGCGGTCAGGCCGCGAACGTCGATGACGTCCTGTCCGAGCGTGCCGGAATAGACCGGGAACTCGATGCTCTTGTCGATACCGTCTACTGTCAATGTCGCTTTCTTGTCAGTCATGCCGACCTCCTCATTATTCGCGTAACTCTTTGACTTGCTTGCCATGCCGGGCTTGCATCAATCCCGCCCACTATAGAAGCCCGCCAAGGATTGTCAATTCGCCACACGGCGTAGAGACGCGCGCCATGCTGTTGTGCGTGAGTTCCCCGACGTTTGCCTATCCCGTGGTGTCAGGTCGCGTCCTGTTCACTGCATTTTGTGCAATCTGTGGTTGCGGCCCTGCGACGTCATGTCATTTGTCATGCCAATGGCCAACCCCTATAATCCCCCGTCGCGCGACTGGCGGGAAATTCGGCTCGGTACCGTGGATGGCCTGCGCCCGAGACCCTTCCTCAAACCACCGCCCCTGCGGGCTTGCGTCCGTGTTGGGCCAAGAGAGTGTGTAAGAGCCGTGAATAGCAAACGACCCGTAAATCTCGATCTGACGACGATAAAGTTCCCTCTCCCTGCGCTGACTTCAATCACCCACCGTATTACCGGCGTGATTCTGTTCGTGGGCCTGGTATTTGCGCTGTGGGCACTCGATGCCTCGCTGTCCTCCCCGGAAGGGTTCGAGGCGGTGCGTGATGCTCTGGCAACCAATTTCCTGGCCAAGCTCGTGGCCTGGGGCCTGCTGTCTGCCCTCGGTTTCCACTTCGTGGCTGGTATCAAGCACCTGTTGATGGACATGGATATTGGTGTCGAACTGGAAAGTGCTAATCGCAAGGCGCAGGTCACTGTCGTGATCAGTGCTGTTCTCGTAGTCCTGGCGGGAGTCTGGGTATGGTAAACAACATCACCAATTTCAGCCGCAGCGGTCTGTCCGACTGGGTACTGCAGCGTGTTTCTGCCGTGATTCTGGCAGCCTATTCCGTGTTCATGGTCGGCTATCTGCTGCTCCATCCGAACCTCGACTACACCACCTGGAGTGGTCTGTTCGAGAACACGGCAATGCGCATCTTCTCTCTGATGGCATTCATCTCGATTGCCGCACACGCCTGGATCGGTCTGTGGACCGTGGCGACCGATTACATGAAGCCGACCGCAGTGCGCTTCGGTTTCCAGGTCTTCGTCATCCTTGCGTTGTTCATCTTCTTGGTCTGGGGCGTTCAAGTCCTGTGGGGAGCCTGATACATGTCCACCATGCGTAGCCTGACATTCGACGCGATCATCATCGGCGGTGGCGGCTCTGGCCTGCGTGCCGGCCTCGAGCTGTCCCAGTCCGGCAAGAAGACCGCCGTGCTGTCCAAGGTCTTCCCGACCCGTTCGCACACTGTCTCTGCCCAGGGCGGTATCACCTGTGCCATCGCTTCTGCTGATCCGAATGATGATTGGCGCTGGCACATGTATGACACCGTCAAGGGCGGCGACTACATCGCCGACCAGGACGCCGCCGAATACATGTGTACCGAAGGCCCGAAGGCGGTCTTCGAACTCGAGCACATGGGTCTGCCGTTCTCTCGCTTCGACAACGGTCGCATCTATCAGCGTCCGTTCGGTGGTCAGTCCAAGGACTTCGGCAAGGGCGGCCAGGCGGCACGCACCTGCGCCGCGGCTGACCGTACCGGTCACGCTCTGCTGCACACCCTCTATCAGGCCAACCTGAAGAATGGCACCGTCTTCCTCGACGAGTGGTACGCCATCGACCTGGTCAAGAATGCCAACGGCGATATCGTCGGCGTGATTGCCCTGTGCATCGAGACCGGCGAGACCGTGGTCGTGAAGTCCAAGGCGACCGTTCTGGCTACCGGCGGTGCCGGCCGCATCTACGCCTCCACCACCAATGCCCTGATCAACACCGGCGACGGTATCGGCATGGCGCTGCGCGCCGGCCTGCCGGTCCAGGACATGGAAATGTGGCAGTTCCACCCGACCGGCATCCACGGTGCAGGCGTGCTGGTCACCGAAGGCTGCCGTGGTGAAGGTGGCTACCTGGTCAACAAGGACGGCGAGCGCTTCATGGAGCGTTATGCGCCGAACGCCAAGGACCTCGCGGGCCGTGACGTCGTCGCGCGCTCCATGGTCATGGAAATCCTCGAAGGCCGTGGCTGTGGCGAGAATGGCGACCACGTCTTCCTGAAGCTGGACCACCTGGGCGAGGAAGTGCTCAACAAGCGCCTGCCGGGTATCTCCGAGCTGTCCAAGACCTTCGCGCACGTCGATCCGGTCAATGCACCGATCCCGGTCGTGCCGACCTGTCACTACATGATGGGCGGCATCGCCACCAACGTGCACGGTCAGGCCATCGCACAGAACGAAGACGGCAGCGATCGCATCGTCAACGGCCTCTATGCCGTGGGTGAAGTGGCCTGCGTGTCCGTGCACGGTGCCAACCGTCTGGGCGGCAACTCGCTGCTGGATCTGGTCGTCTTCGGCCGTGCCGCGGGCAAGTACATCGAGAGCGCGCTCAATGAAGGTGTCGAGTACCTCGAGCCGACCCAGAGCGACATCGATGCTGCCCTGGTGCGCCTGAACCGCTGGAACGAGTCCGAGAGCGGTGAGTCCGTGCCGGAACTCAAGCGTGAACTGCAGCAGATCATGCAGAACTCCTTCGGCGTCTTCCGTCAGGAAGACAAGATGGAAGAGGGCGTCAAGCAACTGGCCGAGCTGCGTGAGCGTATCGCCAAGGCGGGTCTGGCCGACAAGTCCCAGGTCTTCAATACCGCACGTATCGAAGCCCTTGAGCTGGACAACCTGATGGAAGTGGCGGAAGCCACTGCCATCGCGGCCCTGACCCGCAAGGAAAGCCGTGGTGCCCACTCCCGTTACGACTTCCCGGATCGTGATGACGAGAACTGGCTCAAGCATTCCCTGTTCTTCCCGAACGAGAAGCGTGTCGGCAAGCGCGACGTGAACTTCGCGCCGAAGACCGTCGAGCGTTTCGAGCCGAAGATTCGTACCTACTGAGTCTGGACCTGACACGTGCGTCCCGCTTCGAGGGGCGCACGTTTCTCCAGACCAAGTTCGCACTCGCTCGAGTTCACGCTCGCTTGAGTTCGCCGTGATCGAGGTGCGTGCAGGTCACCGCACGCACCTGACCCGTTTGCCCGGAGGGGAAACCATGCTTCAGGTATCCATATACCGCTACAACCCTGAAACCGATACTGCGCCGTACATGCAGGAGTTTCAGGTCGACACCCAGGGTCGTGACCTGATGGTGTTGAACGTGATGGAAATGCTCAAGGAACAGGACAGCTCGCTGGCCTATCGTCGCAGCTGCCGTGAAGGTGTCTGTGGTTCGGACGGCATGAACATGAACGGCAAGAACGGCCTGACCTGCGTCACTGCACTGTCCGAAGTCGTCAAGGACAACAAACTGGTGCTGCGTCCGCTGCCGGGCCTGCCGGTCGTGCGTGACCTGGTCGTCGACATGAGCCTGTTCTACAAGCAGTACGAGCGCATCCAGCCGTACCTGCTCAACGACACGCCGGCGCCGGCCATCGAGCGTCTGCAGTCGCCGGAAGACCGTGACAAGCTCGACGGTCTCTACGAGTGCATCCTGTGTGCCTGCTGTTCCACGGCCTGCCCGTCCTTCTGGTGGAACCCGGACAAGTTCGTCGGTCCGAGCGGTCTGTTGCAGGCCTATCGCTTCCTGGCGGACTCGCGTGACACCGCCACCAAGGAGCGTCTGAGCGAGCTGGACGATCCGTTTGCCGTATTCCGTTGTCGCGGAATCATGAATTGTGTCGCGGTTTGCCCCAAGGGTCTGAACCCGACACGTGCCATCGGCAAGATTCGTGAGCTTTTGCTGGCAAACGCCACTTAAAAGCCGCGCCTTAGCTTGCTATGATGCACGTCAGCTGCGGCAGGGTGTCACACCTTGCCGCAGCGCACAGCTTGCTGAAGCCGGTGCCTTGTGCACCGGCTTTTGACGATAAAAGAAGACTCAGATGGTGAAGGCCTCCATGGTTTCGCCATACAGGGCATAATCGAGTGACGCCGACAGCGCTTGTCAGGCGCCTACCCCACCCCATCAGTCAGGGTGACCGAGAGATGCAAGAAGGCACAATGGAGTTGATGTGGCGCACTTCCCATATGAGCGGGGGGAATGTCCACTACGTAGAAGATCTCTACGAGCGTTATCTTGTCGACCCGAATGAGGTTCCCGACGAGTGGCGCAACTACTTTGATACTCTGCCGCGTCATGACGGCAGCCCCTCCCAGGATGTTCCGCTAGCGCCGATCCGTGATCAGTTCTACGAGATGGGTCGCAACAGTCGCCGCCCGGTGGCTGTCTCTGCGGGCGAAAGCAGCGAGAACAAGAAGCAGGTTCGTGTTCTCCAGCTGATCAACGCCTACCGCTTCCGTGGCCACCAGAAGGCGGATATCGACCCCCTCGGTCTGCGCAAGCCGGCACCGGTACCGGACCTCGAGCTGTCCTTCCATCAGCTGTCCGCCGCTGACATGGACGTCGAGTTCCAGACCGGCTCGCTGTTCCTCGGCAAGGATGTTGCACCGCTCAAGGAAATCCACGCCGCGCTGGAGCAGACCTACTGCCGCAGCATCGGCGCCGAGTTCATGCACATCGTCAACACGGAAGAGAAGCGCTGGCTGCAACAGCGTTTCGAGTCCGTGCGTTCCAAGCCGAACTTCTCACGCGATGTCCGTCATCACGTGCTGGAACGTCTGACCGCCGCCGAAGGCCTCGAGAGCTATCTCGCCAGCAAGTACCCGGGCACCAAGCGCTTTGGTCTGGAAGGCGGTGAATCCTTCATTCCGATGATGGATGAGCTGATCCAGCGCAGCGGCAAGTACGGTACCAAGGAAGTCGTGATCGGCATGGCCCACCGTGGCCGTCTCAACCTGCTGGTCAACCTGCTGGGCAAGAGCCCGTCCGAGCTGATCGATGAATTCGACGGCAAGAAGCAGATCGCCAAGGGTTCCGGCGACGTGAAGTACCACCAGGGCTTCAGCTCGAATGTCATGACCCCAGGCGGCGAAGTCCACCTGGCGCTGGCGTTCAACCCGTCGCACCTGGAGATCGTCTCTCCGGTGGTGGAAGGCTCCGTGCGTGCCCGTCAGGATCGTCGTGAAGACGCCGAGGGTGACAGCGTACTGCCGATTTCCATCCACGGTGACGCGGCCTTCGCCGGTCAGGGCGTGGTCATGGAAACCTTCCAGATGTCGCAGACCCGTGCCTACAAGACGGGCGGTACCGTGCATGTCGTCATCAACAACCAGGTGGGCTTCACCACCTCGCGTGCCGATGACGCTCGCTCGACCGAATACTGCACCGACATCGCCAAGATGGTTCAGGCGCCGATCATCCACGTCAATGGCGATGATCCGGACGCCGTGCTGCACGCCGCCCAGGTGGCCATCGACTATCGCCAGCAGTTCAAGCGTGATGTGGTGATCGACCTCGTGTGTTACCGCAAGCGCGGTCACAACGAAGCCGACGAGCCGTCCGGTACCCAGCCGCTGATGTACGCCAAGATCAAGTCCCAGAAGACCGCTCGCGAGAAGTATGCGCAACGTCTGGTCGAGGAAGGTGTGCTCAGCGAGGAAGAGACCAAGCAGCTGGTCGACCAGTACCGTTCGGATCTCGATGCCGGCAATCACGTGGCCAACGCCCTGGTGAAACAGCCGAATACCGGCCTGTTCGTCGACTGGACGCCGTACCTGGGTCATGAGTGGACCGGCGTTGCCGATACCTCGATGGACATGAAGCAGCTGCAAGCGCTCGCCAACAAGATGTGCGAAGTGCCGGACGGTGTCTCGGTCCAGCGTCAGGTCAACAAGATCTATGAAGACCGTCGCAAGATGGCCGCTGGTGGCATGCCGCTGAACTGGGGCTTCGCCGAGACACTGGCCTACGCCACCCTGGTCGGTGCCGACCATCCGGTGCGTATCACCGGTCAGGACGTAGGTCGCGGCACCTTCTCCCACCGTCACGCGGTGGTGCATAACCAGAAGGATGGCAATACCTACGTGCCGCTGCAGCACATCAAGGATGGTCAGGCGACCTTCACCATCCATGATTCCTACCTCTCCGAGGAAGCCGTGCTGGCCTTCGAATATGGCTACGCCACCACCATGCCGAATGCGCTGGTGGTGTGGGAAGCCCAGTTCGGTGACTTCGCCAACGGTGCCCAGGTGGTGATGGACCAGTTCATCTCTTCCGGCGAGAGCAAGTGGGGCCGCCTGTGTGGTCTGACCATGCTGCTGCCGCACGGCTACGAGGGCCAGGGACCGGAGCACAGCTCCGCACGCCTCGAGCGTTACCTTCAGCTGTGTGCCGAGCACAACATGCAGGTCTGCATGCCGACCACGCCGGCGCAGATCTATCATCTGCTGCGTCGTCAGGTCATCCGCTCGCTGCGCAAGCCGCTGGTCGTGCTGTCACCCAAGTCTCTGCTGCGTCACAAGGAAGCGACTTCCACCCTCGACGAGCTGGCCGATGGCCGCTTCGAGATGGTGCTGTCCGACAAGGGCAACCTGGAAGCTTCCAAGGTCAAGCGCGTCGTGCTGTGTGCGGGCAAGGTCTACTATGACCTGGCCGCCTATCGCGCCGAGCAGGGCCGTGAAGATGTTGCCATCATCCGTGTCGAGCAGCTCTATCCCTTCCCGAAGGAAGAGCTCCAGGCTGCCATCGCCGACTACGAGAATCTCGAGCAGGTGATGTGGTGCCAGGAAGAGCCGCTCAACCAGGGTGCCTGGTATCAGAGTCAGCACCATATGCGTCAGGTCGCTGAGCAGCACCGTCAGGGGCTTGGCATGAGCCTGGACTTCGCCGGACGCCCGGCCTCTGCGGCACCTGCCGCGGGCTACATGTCCGTTCATAACGAGCAGCAGCGCCAGCTGGTCGACGACGCCTTCAACAAGTAAAGGCTCGCGACCCGCAAGGGCACCGAGAGAGAATTGAGTTAAGGAACTCCAATGGCTATCGATATCAAAGCGCCGTCTTTTCCGGAATCCGTCGCCGAAGGCACCGTGGCGACCTGGCACAAGCAGCCCGGCGACAGCGTCGAGCGTGACGAGCTGATCGTCGAGATCGAGACCGACAAGGTCGTGCTGGAAGTCGTCGCCCCGCAGGACGGCACCCTGGGCGAGATCAAGGTTCAGGAAGGTGACACCTGCGAGTCCGAGCAGGTGCTGGGCTCCATCGGTGAGGCAGGTGCTTCCGCCTCTGCTGACACCAAGGGTGACTCCGCTTCCGAAGAGAGCAAGTCCGACAGCAAGCCGGCCGCCGGTGGCGAAGGCAAGACGCTGGAAGTCAAGGCGCCGAGCTTCCCGGAATCCGTCGCCGAAGGCACCGTCGCCACCTGGCACAAGAAGGTCGGTGAAGCCTGCGAGCGCGACGAGCTGATCGTCGAGATCGAGACCGACAAGGTCGTGCTGGAAGTCGTGGCTCCGGCCGACGGCGCCCTGAGCGAGATCAAGGTCGAGGAAGGCGATACCTGCGAGACCGAAGCCGTATTGGCGCTGTTCAGCGCTGGTGCTACCGGTGGTGCCGCGCCGCCCGCTGAGGCAAGCGACGACAAGTCCGGCTCTGACGAAGGTCAGGACGAGAAGGTCGGCGACAAGATCCTCGCCCCGGCAGCGCGCAAGATGGTGGCCGAGCACGATCTGGACGTCAGCAAGCTGGTCGGTTCCGGCAAGGGCGGACGCGTGCTGAAGGAAGACGTGGCCAAGGCCGTCAAGGAAGGCACTGCGGCCAAGTCCGCTGCCAAGCCGGCTGCCGCACCCAAGGCTGCTGCACCGAAGGCCGCTCCGGCCTTCGAGGGTGAGCGTCCCGAGAAGCGCGTGCCGATGAGCCGCATGCGTCAGACCATCGCCAAGCGTCTGGTCAATGCCCAGCAGACTGCCGCCATGCTCACCACTTACAACGAAGTGGACATGAGTGCGGTGATGGAGCTGCGCAAGCAGTACAAGGACACCTTCCAGAAGGTGCACGACACCAAGCTCGGCTTCATGGGCTTCTTCGTCAAGGCGGCCACCGAAGCGCTCAAGCGCTTCCCGGACGTCAATGCCTCCATCGACGGCACCGACATCGTCTACCACGGTTACCAGGACATCGGTGTGGCCGTGTCTTCCGATCGCGGTCTGGTCGTGCCGGTGCTGCGTGATACCGATAGCATGAAGCTCGCCGATGTCGAAAAGACCATCGTCGACTTCGGCCAGCGTGCCCGCGCCGGCAAGCTGGGCATCGATGAGATGCAGGGCGGTACCTTCACGATCACCAACGGCGGCATCTTCGGTTCCCTGATGTCCACCCCGATCCTGAATCCGCCGCAGACCGCCATTCTGGGCATGCACAAGATCCAGGAGCGTCCGATGGCCGTGAACGGTCAGGTCGTCATCCGTCCGATGATGTATCTGGCACTGTCCTACGATCACCGCATGATCGATGGCAAGGATGCAGTCCAGTTCCTCGTCGCCATCAAGGACCTGCTGGAAGATCCGGCTCGTTTCCTGCTCGACGTCTGAGACCGCAATGTCTCACGGCCTTGAGGATCTCGAGGCCGTGAGCGGCCCCGGCGAGTGGCACTGACACTCGCCGGGTTGCCAACCCGAATCGAACTGCACCAACAGGAAGAGACATGGCCGATAAATTTGATGTGATCGTCATTGGCGCTGGCCCTGGTGGCTATGTCGCCGCCATCCGCGCTGCTCAGCTGGGTCTGAAGACCGCCTGCGTCGAGAAGTGGGTCAACAAGGAAGGCAAGGTCGTTCACGGCGGTACCTGCCTGAACGTCGGCTGCATTCCGTCCAAGGCATTGCTGGAAACCTCGCACAAGTACGTCGAAGCGCGTGATGAGTTTGCCGAACTGGGCATCAAGGCCGACGGCGTCGAGATCGACGTGGCCAAGATGATCGAGCGCAAGGCGCAGATCGTGAAGAACCTGACCGGCGGTATCTCCGGTCTGTTCAAGGCCAACGGTGTCACCGCGCTGGAAGGTACCGGCAAGGTGCTTCCCAACAAGCAGGTCGAAGTGACCGATCACGACGGTGGCAAGACCACCTACGAAGCCGAGAACATCGTCATCGCGTCCGGTTCCGTGCCGGTCGAGATTCCGCCGACGCCGCTGACCGAAGGTCTGATCGTCGATTCCACCGGCGCGCTCGAGTTCGAGGAAGCGCCGAAGCGTCTGGGTGTCATCGGTGCCGGTGTCATCGGTCTCGAGCTCGGCAGTGTCTGGAGCCGTTGCGGTTCTGAAGTCACCGTGCTGGAAGCCGTCGACAGCTTCCTGCCGATGGTCGATGCGGCCGTCGCCAAGGAAGCCCAGAAGCTGCTCAAGAAGCAGGGTCTGGACATCAAGCTCGGCGCCCGTGTGACCGGTTCCGACATCAAGGACAGCGAAGTCGTCGTCAAGTACACCGACGCCAACGGCGAACAGGAACAGACCTTCGACAAGGTCATCGTCGCGGTTGGCCGTCGTCCTTACACCCAGAGCCTGCTCGACAGCGATGTGGGTATCAATCTGGACGAGCGTGGCTTCATCCACGTCGACGACCAGTGCGCGACCAGCGTGCCGGGCGTCTACGCCATCGGCGACGTGGTGCGTGGCCCGATGCTGGCGCACAAGGCCTCCGAAGAGGGCGTGATGGTTGCCGACATCATCGCCGGCCACAAGGCCGAGATGAACTACGACGCCATCCCGAGCATCATCTACACCTTCCCGGAAGTGGCGTGGGTCGGCAAGACCGAACAGCAAGCCAAGTCCGAAGGCATCGAAGTCAAGACCGGCAGCTTCCCGTTCGCGGCAAGCGGTCGTGCCATGGCCAACAATGCCACTGAAGGTCTGGCCAAGATCATTGCCGACGCTGAGACTGATCGCGTCCTGGGCGTTCACATCATCGGCCAGCATGCCGGTGAGCTGATCGCACAGGGTGTGACTGCCCTCGAGTTCGGCGCAAGCGCCGAAGACCTCGCACTGATCTGCACGGCTCACCCGACCCTGTCGGAAGCCGTGCACGAAGCCGCGCTGGCCGTTGACGGGCATGCGATTCACATCGCAAACCGCAAGAAGCGCAAGTAAGCGTCCTTCCGAACAAGAGGCGCGTCGCCCCGGCCAGGCCGGGGCGAACGGTGGCAGTGGCATCTTGCGACTGCCGTTCGAGTCTAATGCAACCAATGGCATGACACGATGAACCTTCACGAATATCAGGCAAAACAACTTTTTGCCGACTATGGCCTGCCGGTGTCCAAGGGCTTTGCCGTTGACACCCCGGAAGACGCTGCTGAAGCGTGCAAGAAGATTGGCGGCGACAAGTGGGTCGTCAAGGCACAGGTCCACGCTGGTGGCCGCGGCAAGGCTGGCGGCGTCAAGCTGGTCGACAGCGCACAGGCCGCTTCCGACTTCGCGACCCAGTGGCTGGGCAAGAATCTGGTGACCTACCAGACTGACGAAAACGGTCAGCCGGTCACCAAGATTCTCGTCGAGAACTGCACCGACATCGCCGAAGAGCTGTACCTGGGCGCCGTCGTTGACCGCACCACTCGTCGCATCGTCTTCATGGCTTCCACCGAAGGCGGCGTGGAAATCGAGAAGGTTGCTGAAGAGACGCCGGAAAAGATCCTGAAAGCCGAGATCGATCCGCTGGTCGGCGCACAGCCGTACCAGGCGCGCGAACTGGCCTTCAAGCTGGGTCTGAACCCGACCCAGATCAAGCAGTTCACCAAGATCTTCCTGGGTCTGGCGAAGATGTTCGCCGACAAGGATTTCGCGCTGCTGGAAATCAACCCGCTGGTCATCACCGACGAAGGCAACCTCCACTGTCTCGACGGCAAGATCAACATCGACGCCAACGCCGTCTACCGTCACCCGGACCTGCAGGCGATGCACGATCCGTCCCAGGAAGACGAGCGTGAAGCGCATGCTGCCCAGTTCGAACTGAACTACGTTGCCCTCGACGGCAACATCGGCTGCATGGTCAACGGCGCAGGCCTGGCGATGGGCACCATGGACATCGTCAACCTGTCTGGCGGCAAGCCGGCCAACTTCCTCGACGTGGGTGGCGGTGCTACCAAGGAACGCGTTGCAGAAGCCTTCAAGATCATCCTGTCCGACGACAACGTCAAAGCTGTTCTGGTGAACATCTTCGGCGGCATCGTGCGTTGTGACATGATCGCCGAAGGCATCATCGGCGCCGTCGAGCAGGTCGGTGTCAACGTGCCGGTCGTGGTGCGTCTGGAAGGTAACAACGCTGAACTCGGCGCCAAGAAGCTGGCCGAAAGCGGTCTGAACATCATCGCTGCTACCAGCCTGACTGACGCGGCGCAGCAGGTTGTCAAAGCTGCGGAGGGCAAGTAATGAGCATTTTGATCGACAAGAACACCAAGGTGATCTGCCAGGGCTTCACTGGCGGCCAGGGTACCTTCCACTCTGAACAGGCCATCGCCTACGGCACCAAGATGGTCGGTGGCGTGACGCCGGGCAAGGGTGGTCAGACTCACCTGGGCCTGCCGGTGTTCAACACCGTTGCCGAAGCCGTTGCCGAGACTGGCGCTGAAGCGTCCGTCATCTACGTGCCGGCACCGTTCTGCAAGGATTCCATCCTTGAAGCGGCCAATGCAGGCATCAAGCTGATCGTCTGCATCACCGAAGGCGTGCCGACTCTCGACATGCTGGAAGTCAAGGTCAAGTGCGACGAGCTGGGCGCGCGCGTCATCGGTCCGAACTGCCCGGGTGTCATCACTCCGGGTGAGTGCAAGATCGGTATCATGCCGGGTCACATCCACCAGCCGGGCAAGGTCGGTATCGTGTCTCGTTCTGGCACCCTGACCTACGAAGCCGTCAAGCAGACCACTGACCACGGTTTCGGTCAGTCCAGCTGTGTCGGTATCGGCGGCGACCCGATCCCGGGTTCCAACTTCATCGACATCCTCGAGATGTTCGAGAAGGACCCGAAGACCGAAGCCATCGTCATGATCGGCGAGATCGGCGGCTCTGCTGAAGAAGAAGCGGCTGCCTACATCAAGGCGAACGTCACCAAGCCGGTCGTCTCCTACATCGCTGGTGTGACTGCGCCTCCGGGCAAGCGCATGGGCCATGCAGGCGCCATCATCTCCGGCGGCAAGGGTACTGCCGACGAGAAGTTCGCGGCTCTGGAAGCGGCTGGCGTCAAGACTGTGCGTTCCCTCGCGCAGATCGGCGATGCCATCAAGGAAGTCACTGGCTGGTAAGCCATTGATCTCCTGACACGATCGGCGTCAAGCGGATCGCATGTCACCGAAAGGGCAGGCCCACAGGGCCTGCCCTTTTTTTGTTTCTGGCCCCCAATAGTGGCTCCCGAATGCATGTCAGTGGGTCTACCAGCGGCCTGTGACGTAGGGCGAGGGGCGAGGTGTTTCGGCTGATGCAGGCGGGGCAGGTGCGTTCATATCAAGCAATTGATAGTCTGATGACTGTTCATTGGCACCTGACCAAGCGACACGTGCAGATGCCCCACGGCGTAACACGACTCACTGATAAGGATGTTCCATGCTCAAGTCATTCCCAGCCCTCACGCGTTCCGCGCGCCTGCTGGCGCTGCTGTCCCTGCCGTTGGCTGCTGGCGTGCCGCTGGCTGCCAGTGCAGATTCCGGCGCGGCGGCAGCCTCCGCCCCTGAAGCTTCAGCGAGCATGCAGGTACCTGCCAAGGGCATCGAGTCGGTGACCAGTCGTGATGATGTCGCCTCCGTCCAGGCGCGTCTCGAGACGGCTCTCGAGGCCAAGGGGCTGACGCTGTTCAGCGTCATCGATCATGAAGCGGGAGCCAAGAAGGTGGGCATGGAGCTGCCCGCGACGCATACCGTCATCTTCGGCAATCCCAAGGTGGGCACCCTGTTGATGCAGTGCAACGGGGCGGCCGCCCTGGACTTGCCGCAGAAGATGCTGATTCGCGCCGTGGAGGGCGGCAGCGTGATCGAGTGGAATGATCCCCAGTACATGGCCAATCGTCATGATCTGGGCGACTGCAAGCTGCCGCTGGACAAGACCGCCGGGCTGCTCAAGGGGTTGGCCGCCGAAGCGGCGGGTCAATGAAGGCAGCGCTTATCACGTGCCGATGCTGATATCGTGCACTGACAACGGGGACTGACGATCGATCGCTGCCAATCAAGCAGGACGAGAAACAAGCAGGACGAGAAAGCCGGACTCCTCACGGAGTCCGGCTTTTTGATGTTCCTCTGCCAAGGACTGCCTGTCTTGAAGGGCTGCTTACAGAGCCTCACCGTGCTGCTTCAGCCACTGTACGGCGCGGTCCGGGTAGTCCGTGAAGATACCATCGACCCTGGCGTCGACGAAGAAGGCGCGCAGCATGTCGTCGTAATCGCTGGCCCAGTCCGGAATGCGCCCTTCATCGAGCCGGAAGGTGTAGGGCATCACGATCAGCCCCTGCGCATGGGCTTCCTCGACCAGCGGCGTGACCTTGATGTCGTCCCGGGTCGAGCTGTCTTCGATCACCATCGGCTTCCATGGCCCGATGCCATCGGCGTAGGTGGCGATGCGCTGCATGCCGCCTTCCTGATACATCCAGTCATAGTCGTAGGGCTCAAGCTTGCCATCCGCATCCGGCTGGAAGGTCATGTCCCAGCTGGTCTCGCCCATCAGCTGTACCAGGCGCAGGTCCATCTCCAGCTCAGGCTGCAGCGTGTCGTGGATGCGCTTGAGGCCATTGGGGTCGAAGACCTGCACGACGGCATTGTCATCGTGCGCGATGTAGCCGTACTGCTTGAGGGTCTCGAGCATGGCTCGGGAGACCTGCTTGCCTTCCGACTGGTGGAACCAGGGTGCCTTGATCTCCACGTACAGGCCGACATCGCGTCCGGTTGAGTGATTCAGGCCCTGGATCATCTCGATTTCTTCACTCAGGGTATGCAGGCCGAAGTGCGACTTGCCCAGCGGGAAGCGTTCAGGGTAGTCGGCGACGGGCTCGCCATCCTTGACGGTGAAGCCCTCGCTGAACGACAGCTTGCGCAGCTCATCCAGCGTGAAGTCGATGGCGTAGTAGCGGCCATCGTCGCGCGCACGCTCGGGGAAGACCTCGGCGACATTGGTCACGCGATCCAGGAAGCGGTCGTGCAGCACCACCAGCTGGTCGTCCTTGCTCATCACCACGTCCTGCTCGAGGAAGTCGGCGCCCTGGGCGTAGGCCATCGCCTTGGCGGCGAGTGTGTGCTCGGGCAGGTAGCCCGAGGCCCCCCGGTGGGCGACCACGACCTTGTCGGTGCCATGGCCGGGGTCGATGCTGCGCAGAGGCCTGTCATCAGCGAGTGCCGCTGAGGTCGAGGTGGCCAGCAGAGAGCCGACCACGCCCATCATGGCCAGCGGACGACGAATACGGGGGTAAGTCGGGTGACGCTGGGAAGGATGCGGCATGTGAGATCACCTTGAGCTGTGGTTATTGTATGACCGTTCAATAAAGTCGTCTGCCAACATAACAAAGTCTTATTCATAAGGCGATCATCAAGTGTTTTTCATGATGAGTAAGAGCCGCTGCTCGGTCGTCCGGTCATGTGGTCGCCGAGCGACGCTTGAGCAAGCTTCCCAGCATGCTGCGTCCCGCCATCACGAAGAACACAGGAGCGCCGGCGATCAGGTAGAAATAGAAGGTCACCGCTCGCCAGATCACCACGGCCGCCGCGGCACTGGCGGCGCCGATTATCGGGCTGAGCAGGGCAGTGGAGGACAGCTCCGCGCCTCCAGCACCGCCGGGCAGCAGCGTCAGCTGGCCCGCTGCCAGCGAGAGCATCTGCACGATGAAGGTCCAGCTCCAGTCGATGTCCTGCCCCAGCCCGGACACGGCCAGATAGAGGATCGAGTAGCGCAGCAGCCAATGCGCACAGCAGAGCAGGAAGATCAGGCTCAGTGTCAGGCGCGGCAGGGCGAGCGTCTCGACCAGCGCATGGCGAAAGTGGATCAGACCCCTCGCCAGCTTGACGCGTGAGCGATGACGTACCTTGAGCCAGCGCAGCAGGCGTCCGCTGGTTTTGAGCAGGCGCCGATGATGCTTGCCCAGCGCGGCCAGCAGGCCAAAGCCGATGATCAGCAACAGCGCCGGCACGGCCAGCATCCACCCCAGGCGCAGGTCGATGGTATGCGAGAGGGCGTAGAGGCCGATGCTGGCCAGTGCCGAGAGGAAGAACAGCATGTCGGTGATCTGATCGACCGCGAAGACCGCCGTGGCCTGCGCCGGGCGCACCCCCTGACGTGACAGCAGCCCCATCAGGGTAAGCGGACCGCCACTGCCGCCGGGGGTGGCGCTGATGGCGAACTCGGTCGCCATCACCATGCCGACGGCGCGCCGTTGCCCCAGGTGACCGCCACGCCCGGCCAGCAGCAGACGCAGCCGGCCGGCGTTCAGGTTCCAACACATGACGATCATGCCGAGCATCAAGAGGAAGGTGTCGAGGGGGAACTGGCGCAACTGGCCGCCAAGTCCGCTGCCACCCAGCACCAGCGGTATCGCGATGACCATCACAAGGCCAGCACCCAGTAACCAGAGGGCACGATTCATGGCAGATTCCCGCAGCGGGTTGTCACAAGGCCCATACGACGGGACTCATACAGTGGGTGGGTCTCAGGCAGCACTGTGCGCCGCCTGGTACGAATTCAGTTGCGTCGTATCAGGCGTGGCGGAGGGGAGCAGTCCCTGCTGCGTCAGCCAGCCGATCTTGGTCATCGGCAGGCGTCCCTCATCGAGCAGGCGCTCGACCAGCGTCAGCCAATACTGGCGTGAGCGTGCATGACGCATATCGACCGGATGCAGGCCCAGACGCAACACCGGCGCCTGTTGCTCGCGGCTCAGCTTGCGCTGCGTCACCCACTGCGACATCAGGCGGCGTGGCGCGGAGCGTGCGCTCCATACGAGCCCTGGCGCATCGATGACCGTGAAGTCAGGTAGTCGATAGAGATGTTGGGGGTCGCTGGTGTAGCGGAAGTCGAGAGACTTCAGGGCTTGACGAGTGCCGTCACTCATCAGCCAGGCGGGAGCCACGAAGCCCTCCAGCGGCCAACCAAGACGCTTGAAGAGTGCGGCGCCTTTGAGCAGGCGTCGTCTGGCTTCGGCCTCATCGAGGGGGTAGAACTCGCCCTCCCAGGTCAGTACGCGGCGCATCAGGTAATCGCGCGGGGTGCGGGGGGCCGGAGCGTCATCGCAGTGATAAAAGCCATGCAGGGCAAGCTCGTCTCCCTGTTGGCGGCGAGAGTCCAGCAGGGTGATGAATTCGGGAGCGTCTTCCAGAGCGCTGCGATGATGGAAGTCAGGCACCACCAGCCAGGTGATCGGACAGGGGTGGTTCAGGCGCGCCTGGCAGAGGGCATCCACCTCGGCGACGAAGTCCCGGTAGTCGGACCAGGTCTCGGGCGCGACATCATGCAGGACCAGCAGAAAGTGCTGTTTGGCAGCTGGCGACTCAGCCATGGGTCACCTCCTCGAGCACCGGTTGCATGCGAGTCCCGGTGACCGCGTGATAATGCCCGAGCAAGCCATCCACGACACGGTCCCAGGCATGGTGCTTCTCGACATGACGCCGCGCCAGGCGACCCAGTGCGGCGGGGTCATTGGCGAAGACTTCCTGCACGGCACGCGCCATGGCATGCGGCGAGTGCGGGTTGCAGAGCTGACCGCAGCCCAGTGGCACATTCTCGGCCAGGGCGCCTGCGCGTGCCGCCACCACCGGCGTGCCGCAGGCCATGGCTTCCAGTACCACCAGACCGAAGGTTTCCTGGGTGCCGGCATGCAGCAGCACATCCACCGAGGCCACCAGGCGTGCCACTTCGGTGCTACTGCAGAAATGCCCGGTCACGCTGACATTATCGGGTAGATGCCGTGGCATGCCCGAGCCGATCAACAGTAGATGGTAGTCGGGGCCGAGCAGACGGGCGGCTTCCAGCAGCTCATCAAGATTCTTCTCGCGTGAGCCGCGCCCGGCGAAGGCCAGCAGGCGCACGTGGTCTTCCAGGCCAAGCTCGCGGCGCAGGTCCTCATCGCGGCAGTCAGGGTGGAAGGTGGAAAGATCGACACCGAGTGGCTGGATATGGACATTGTCGACACCGAGCCGGTCGAGTCGGTCGGCCATCACCTGGCTGGGAGCCAGTACGCGGTCGAAGTGGCGATAGAGGCGTTTGACGTAGCGATCGACGTTTGCCCCTGACCACTCGCCCAAGCGATTGGTGATCAGGCGCGGCAGGTCCGAGTGATAGAAACCCAGCACCGGGACATCGAGCTTGCGACCGGCATCGAGTGCCGCCCACGCCGTGATGTAAGGGTCGCCGGCCTCGATGACATCGGGTTGCAGTGCCAGCAGCGTGCTGACCCAGCCGCCTCGGCGCAGTGGGAAGCGATAGCCGTTGCCGAAGGGAATGGGCGGTGCCGACACGCTATAGAGGTCATCACTGACGCTGGTGGTCTCACCGGGGACCAGCAGGCTGTGACGAACATCGGGCCGCGTCCGCAGACGTCGTCGCTTGGCTTCCAGGTAGGTTCTGACGCCGCCACTGGAGGGGGCGTGGAACATGGTCATGTCAGCGATATGCACACGGACTCCTCAAGACCGCTTTACCGGTCGTGCGCGATGAAGATGAATCCCAGCGTCACTGCCCGCCATGGCTGTCTTGTCGTGCTTCCGGGTGCTTGAGACAGACGCAAACGAGCACGCAGATTCCAGCAGGCCAGTGGCATTGACGAACGAGCCTCTGGTCAAGTCATGGGGGGAACCCGACGTGAAACCAAGGGCACGCGGCATGACATGCGGTGTCGCGCGTGACGAGACGCCTCGCCACGCGATGTTCCACACTGCGGCCGGCAATGACGTTACATCAGGAGATGGCTGGTCTGTGTGACAACAGGGAACAATGTTGGTGCGATGCGCTCCCGCGCTCGGATATTCGTCATCAAGCTCTTGGCATCAAGCTCTTGGCATCAGGCAATTGGCACAGGCTACTGGCATCAGGCAATTGGCACAGGCTACTGGTATCAGGTTCACTGCCAGGGGAAGAAAGGCGTTTCGCCATGCTGGCGTGCTTCAGCAGGGCGTGCGGCAGTTGGCCTCTGGTCAGTGCTGCGCAAGAGAAGCCATACGACAGGCAAAAAAAGACCCTGTCCGGAGCCACCGGACAGGGCAAGTGCGTGCACTACAGGAATACAGGGGGCGACAGGGGGAGGGTCGTCGAAGCGGGCATTGCAGGGTCTAGCAGTGGATCGACTCAGTCATGTCTGGCATCCGAGCCTGGTGTTGCATGGGGTCCTGGCATCGTTATCTGTCCTGAAGGATGGAGATCGGGCGTCATCACGCCAGTTCCTGCTGGGACAGGTGCAGGGCGCTGGGCATGGCCTGGCCGAGTTCCTGTGAGAAGGCGGCTTCCGGCACGGCTGGGCGCTGACTGGCGAGCAGCACAAGGCTCAGCAGCAGACCGGCGGCCAGCAGCAGGCGGTTTCGGGTGCGGCGACGATCACGTTCCAGCAGCATCGCGACATGCTCCATTGCTTCACGTTGGATCTCACGCTGGCGTTCCGGAGTGGTGGCGGTGTCGTTCGAGACGGGGTCTGTGTCGGAGTCGATACGGGCATAGTTCATGACTGGATGACGAACGATGGCGGCATGTTCGGCCAGGTGACGCAGTGAGGTAGCTGCAGTGGAGCGATGAGTTTTCATTTCGAGTCCTCGCATGGACGAACTTCATCAGGGGCAGGCATCAGTCATTCGCGCTTGGGTCAATCCAGTGATGCTGCAGCAGTGAAAGCAGGTGTCGTGTATTGATGCAAAGAGCTTAGCGTGAGCTCCTGTTTCACAAAATTACAATTTTTCACGCTTGGCACACGATACGTATACGTCATGCACAGGAACGAAAAACGCCCCGGGCGCAGAGCGCTCCGGGGCGTAGATGGCCGTGGAATTTGCCCGTGATGACAAGGCAGTTACATACGGCAGTGGTGGGTCGCGGCTTATTCGGCCGGGCGACCTACCAGTGAACGACGCTCTTCACGGGCTTCGGTCAAGGAGACCTTGATGATGTCGCCCAATGAGTAACGCAGCTCGTCTTCGATGCGCACGCGGCCTTCCTTGTCATCGATCGCGACCTTCTTGCGATCGCTGTAGATCAGCGGTGCCGGAATGAAGACGCTGGCGCCATTCTCTTCCAGACGCACGCGCATGCCGCCACGACGGATGTCGATGATCTCGCCAGTGAAGACCTGCTGTTCTTCGGCGGCCTTGGTCAGGTAGCGCACGTAGAGCCAGTCCTTCACATCACGCTCGGCCATGCGGTTGAGGCGACGACGTTCGCTGAGGTGCTCGGTCAGCTGCTCGGTGGCTTCCGCCGGCACGTCCTGGCCGAGAATCACGCGCTTGATCAAGCGGTGGTTGACCATGTCGCCGTACTTGCGGATCGGCGAGGTCCAGGTCGCGTAGGCCTCCAGACCCAGGCCGAAGTGCGGTCCCGGCTGAGCGGACATCACGGTGTAACCCTGGAAGCGACGCATGCGCACGTCCAGCCAGGTGTCTTCGCGGCTGTCCAGCTCCTGACGGATCAAGCGGTAGCCTTCCAGGCTGCTCAGCTGTTCCGGCGTGGCGGTGATGTTCTGGCCAGCCAGGAACTCGATGGTGTCGTCGTACTTCTCCGGTGCGAAGCCCTGGTGCACGTTGAAGATACCGTGACCGATATGCTTGGAGAGCAGACGTGCGCAGCTCAGGTTCGCGGTGATCATGGATTCTTCGATCATGCGATTGCTGATGCGGCGGTGGTCGGCACGTACGTTGAGCACGTTGCCTTCCTCATCCAGCTCGAACTCGAAGTCCGGGCGCTCGCGGAAGACCTGGGAATTGCGTGCACGCCAGGCGATACGCGCCTGGGTGAAGGCTTCCAGCTGACGCAGACCTTCGGCCAGCTCTTCGGTTTCCGGCTTCCAGCTGCCTTCCTGGCCTTCGATCCAGTCGGAGACATTGTCGTAGGTCAGGCGGTGGTGGGAGCGCATGGTGGCCGCGAAGAACTTCGGCTCACCGATCACGCCATCGGTATCGATGTCGACGATGCACATCAGCGTCGGACGATCTTCACCTTCCTTCAGCGAGCACAGGTCGTCGGCCAGGATTTCCGGCAGCATGGTGACGTTCTGGCTCGGCAGGTAGACGGTGAAGGAGCGCGTGCGCGCCTCTTCGTCGACACGGCTGCCTTCCGGCACGTAGGCGGTCGGGTCGGCGATGGCGATGCTCAGGGTCCAGCCGCCTTCCGGGCGCTCGACGATGTGCAGGGCATCATCCATGTCACGGGTCTTCTCACCATCGATGGTGAAGAAGGGCACGTGGGTCATGTCTTCACGTGTCAGGCCCTCATCCAGCAGCGGCCAGTCATTGCCGCCCTCCGGAGAAGCCTGTTCCAGCGCGTGACGCGCCAGGGTGACACGCCACGGCACGCGCGGGTTGTCCACCTCGGCGATGACTTCCTCGATCTGGGCGAAGAAGCTGCGGTCATCCTTGCGCATCGGGTGACGCAGCAGGCGTGCCACGACCCAGTCGCCATCATTGAGCTTTTCCTCATTGATGCCGCGCTTCACGCGCGCTTTCATGCGCGTGTTGATGGAGGGGTGATCCGGCATCACGTTCAGGCGGCCATCACGCTTGCCGACACGAGCGACGAAGCGATCGACACCCGTCTCGATCAGCACTTCCGGCTGTACGGATTTCTTCTCGCCTTCGACCTTGACGGTCGCTTCGACGGTGTCACCGTGCAGCACCTGCTTCATGGCGGGCGGCGGCACGAAATAGGATTCGCCGTCCTCGCACTCGAGGAAGCCGAAGCCCTTGTCGGTGCCTTTGATCACCCCCGTGACACGGGGAATTTCCTGGCGGATTTGATCTTTCAGCTGCGCCAGCAGCGAATTGTTCTGCAGCATTTCGGAAGTTCTGTTGGCGGGGTCAGTGGCTCACTATACGGACATGGGGCATGGGGGGAAAGCTACCTGATGGCTCAACGCCCGCGCGGGCTGCGCGCAGGCGTGGATGAGCGGTGGGACAACCGCGGGAAACCCAGATGAAAGCGGCCTGCCTGTGCACTTTGTCACGGGCTCGGGCGCGCTCAGTCGGCGGTCGTCGTGGCGTTCAGCAGACCCGAAACCGGCGTATCACCGTCGAACAGGGTGAAGATGGGCGCCTTGCGCTGGCGGCCACCGATCTCGCGGGCCTTGATCAAGCCGAGCAGGAACTCGGCGACATTGGCGCGCGAGACCTGCATCTCGTCGGAGTCATCGACATTCTGGGTCAGCTTGCCGCTGCCGCTGTCGTTGGTGAGACGGCCGGGCTTGACGATGACATGGCGCAGGCCGCTCTCGGCGAGGCACAGGTCGGCCGCCTTCTTGGCCGCGAAGTAGGGGCGCATCGCTGCCGGGCCGGCCAGTGGTGTCTCGGAGCGGATCGAGCTGACCTGGATCACGCGCGACAGCCCGAATTCGGCGGCCAGCTCCGCGGTGCGCATCGCACCATGCAGGTCGATGGTCAGCGTCTTGTCCGGGCCGGTATTCGGGCCGGAGCCCGCGACGAACACCGCCTGATCGCAGCCATAGAAGGCCTGGCGCATCTCGCCTTCCAGATCGCCCAGAACCGTCGGGATGCTGCGTTCATGGAACCAGCTCTGCTGCTCGGTCGAGCGGATCATCGCCACGATGGGTTCGCCGGCGGCCTGAGCCTTCTCGCAGAGTTGACGACCGATCTTGCCGTTGGCACCGATGATGAGCGTCTTGCGCATGCTGTCTGCTCCTTCGCGAATCAAATGGCGAGGTGGCTTGCGAGTGGTATTCCCACTCACTGCCATGCCTCTCCTTGTAGAGCAAGGTCTGCGGGCTGAGCCACATGACTTCAAGGGGACTGCTGTTCGATGGCGGGCATTACGCGGCGACTCGCTCACGGGATGAAGTCTGCGATGGTCAAGTATCAAAGGCGGCTGTCATCTCTGTCTGTGGCACGGGAGCCTTGCTAGGATGGCGCTGCCAGGTACGACTCCCCAAAGATTGCGCCAACGACAAGGATGCCCGATGAGCCGCATAGCCCACCCCGATAATGATGAGCACAGCGACACCGCCGCATGGCACGGCGCCGCCTTCCCCTCCGAGAGCGCGATCCGGGTCGGGCTGATCGGTTATGGCATGGCGGTACGCACCTTCCACGCGCCCTTGATCGAGGCCACGGACGGGCTGGCTCTGGTGGCACTGTCCACCTCGCGGCCCGAGATCGTCAGGGCCGAGCGTCCGCAGCTTGAGGTGGAGGCCACCCCGGAGGCCTTGCTTGCGCGTGACGACATCGACCTGATCATCATCGCGACGCCCAACGAGACCCACGCCCCGCTGGCCTCTGCGGCGCTGGCGGCAGGCAAGCATGTGGTCGTCGACAAGCCCTTCACGGTGACGCTTGAAGAAGGTGAGGCCCTGACCCGCCAGGCCGAGCAGGCCGGACGGGTGCTGGCGGTATTTCACAATCGGCGCTTCGATGCCGACTTCCTGACGCTGGCGGAATTGATCAACGACGGCACGCTGGGCCGTATCGCGCATCTGGAATCCCACTTCGACCGCTTCCGTCCGACGGTGCCGAACCGCTGGCGTGAACAGGCACTGCCCGGCAGCGGCCTGTGGTATGACCTCGGTCCGCATCTGCTGGATCAGGCGCTGTGCCTGTTCGGCGAGCCGAGCACCATCCAGCTCACGCGTCGCACCCAGCGCGAGGGCGCGGTGACCGATGATTTCTTCCACGCCGTGCTCGATTACGCCCACCATCCAGGGCACCCCGGTCTGGTGGTGGAGCTGCACGCCAGTGCTCTGACGGCGGCGTCGACGGCACGCTTCGCCGCGCACGGCACCCGTGGCAGCTTCGTGGTGTTCGGGCTCGACCCTCAGGAGGATTGCCTCAAGGCTGGTGACTGGCCCTCGCGTGACCCGCTGGAGCGTCAGGCGCGCCAGTGGGGGCGGGATGCGCGTCCCGGGATGCTGACCGTGCTGGAGGCCGACCCGGATGGCGCCGAAGGCGAGCAGGTGCTGGTGGGCGGCACCCATCAGGGCCGCGATGGCGACTATCCGGCCTGGTATGCGGGGCTGCGCGACTGCATTCGTGGCCAGGGCGGCAATCCGACCTCACCCCATGAGGCGCTGCGCGTGATGAAGTGGCTGGAGGCCGGCATCGCCAGCGAAGGCTGAAACCAGCGAAGGCTGAAACCATCGAAGGTGAGATGACTCACGAAAGACGCGCGCCCTGAAGGCCGAATGGCCAGCAATCAGAGGCGCGCGTCTTGCTTTCGAGGTAGTGGCAGGGGAGGTCGCGGCCTGCTCAGCTTGGGTCGTCCTCGCCCTTGTCGGCCTTGCGCATGCGCGAGAACAGCTCCGCGCGCAGCTCACCGATGCGCGGCACCTCCTCTGCATGGAAGGGGATGGGGCGCAGCAGGCGCATGGCTCGCAGGCCGAGACGTGCGTTCATCAGGCCACTGCCCAATCCCTGACCGGCCTTGGTGGAGAGGCGGCCGGCCAGATTCATCGACAGCAGGTCCATGCTGGCCTCGGCGGCCAGTTCGCTGGCACCGGCGAAGGCCATCGAGGCCAGCACCTCCTTGAACAGCCGCAGGCGGCTGGCATAGCCCAGCTCCAGGCCGTAGAGGCGCGACAGGCGCTCCATCATGCGCAGCCCGCGCCAGGCCACCAGGCTCATGTCGACCCAGGTCAGCGGCGAGACCGCCACCATCACCGCCGTCTCGCCACTCATGCGCGAGATCAGACGCCGCGCCTCACGGTCCCGCGGCCCCAGCACGTGGAAGGCGAACAGCTCGCGGCGCTCCGACGGGGAGTGATGCGCTTCACAGGCGGCGCGCCAGGCGCGTACGCCAGCGTCATCATCGCCGAGCTTCATTTGACGACGCAGCTGTTCGAGCAGGTCTTCCTGCGGGCTGTCGGCCTTGCCGCCTGTCTTGCCGCCGGTCTTGGCTGAGTCCTCGTCAGGCGTGGACAGCGCATCACCGCGCTGACCAAAGCCCTTTTGGCCAAAGCTTTTCTGGCCAAAGTCATCCTGCTGATGTTCTTCCAGCTCGGCGCGCAGCGCGACGTGCCTGCGCAGGTGACGCAGCCTGAAGAGCTCCTTGCCCAGCGCGCGGGCGCCAAGCCCGATGGCGCCAAGGCCCAGCAGACCCCAGGCACCGGCGATCAGATCCCCGCCCATGGCCGCCTGATACAGCGCATGACCGGCTTCGACACCCCCGAGTGTCAGGGTGCCGAGCAGCAGCCATTTGAGGCCGCGATGACGTGGCCGGGCGCTCAGCGTCGCATCGAGCCCCGGCGTGGCGGGTTCCGGTTCGGCCGCCGCCAGCGGCTGGCTTTCCATCTCCGGCGAGAAGTGACGCGCGCCGCGCAGGGCCTCTGCCGCGCTCTTCGATGCGCTCTCGGTGGGGCGCTCTGCATAGGAGGTCGAGGCGGCATCGGCCTTTGTCGAACCGGGGCTCGTGAAGCGTTTGCCCGGGCGCGGATGGCGGGATTCGGTAGTCATTTCAGGTGGTCTCCCAGCAGCCAGTCGAGCACGGCGTCCATGCGAATGTGAGGTGGCGCATTGCCGTCGATCTTCGGCGGAGCGAAGTGGGGGAAGTCGAAGCGACTTTCGGCCCAGAAATTCGGGTCGGGCAGCCGTGAAGGCACCTCGCCCGGGAACAGCAGAACGGACTCGCGGCCAGCGCCTTGCGTGTCCAAGTCACTCGCCCCCTCGTGCTCGCCGAGCAGTTGTCCCGCCAGTGCCGGATGACGTTGGCCATTCTCTACCACCTCACGCGCCTCGCTGGCGCGGATGGCGGCGATGGTGAAGGCCTTGAGTGGTACATCGCGATAGCGCAGGCGCTTGAGCGGGTCCGCCAGCAGCTGCTCGAGCAGGTCGCGCATCGCGCCATGCTGCTCCGGCGTGACGTGGTCGGCCTTGGTGGCGGCGATGGCCAGGCGGTCGATGCGGCGGTCGATCAGGCGCGCCAGCAGGTGGCGGCGGCCATAGGCGAAGCTGTCGAACAGCTTGTCCAGCGCACGGCTCAGGTCGCGGAAGGGCGCCGGGCCGGCATTCAGCGCGCCCAGCACGTCGATAAGCACGATCTGGCGATCAAAGCGCCGGAAGTGGTCGTGATAGAAAGGGCGCACCACGCGGCGGCGATAGTGATCGAAGCGCCGCGCCAGGGTGCGATACAGGCTGGCTTCCGGCAGGGCGGCCAACGCGTCGGGTGTCCAGTCACCGAGCCCCGGCAGCGGGAAGAACTGCAGTACCGGCGCCTCGTCCAGCTCGCCAGGCAGCAGGAAGCGGCCCGGTGTCAGGTCGACGAAGCCACCCTTGCGGCGCGCGGCGTGCAGATAGTCGGTATAGAGGCTCGCGATCTCGGCGAGGCGGTCTTCATCCACTTCGCTGTCCGGTGTCAGGCCCTCGATGGCCGCCATCCAGTCCTGCGCCCAGTCGCCACGACCGTCGGCCAGCCGGGTCTCGCACTCACTGCTCCAGCCGCTGAAGTCCTGCTCCAGCATCGGCAGGTCCAGCAGCCATTCGCCGGGATAGTCGATCAGGTCCAGCGTCAGGGTGGCGCGCTGGCTGTCGAGCATGCGCGCGGCGCGCGAGGTGGGGCGAAAGCCTATCTTGAGGCGCAGTTCGCTGATGCTGCGGGTCGGCGTCGGCCATTCGGGGCCGTGGTGCGCCTGCTGGCCGGACAGCGAGCGCAAGCCGGCCTCCAGCGGGAAGCGCGGGATGGAGAGGTCCGGCTGGCTGACGCGTTCCGCGCCGAGCAGGCGGCCATCGCGTGCGGCGGGCAGCAGTTCCAGGCGCGCACCGAGTCCGGCATGGCGCAGCTGTTCGATCAGCGAGACGAGGAACGCCGTCTTGCCGGCGCCGGACAGGCCCGTGACGGCGAGGCGCAGCTGGCGGTCGAGGCCGCGCTCCAGCAGGTCATGTGCTTCGCGGCCCACATCGCGGGCAAGCTGGCGGGCGTTGCGGGTCATGGTGTTGAACATCAGGCATTCCCTGTCAGTGGGGGCGAGGCGGCGGCGCGACGTGCAGACGTCCTGGCAGGTGAAGGTGAGCTGGGTGATGGTCGGGACTTTTCAGCGTGCGCCGCTCGGCTCGCCATCATCCCTCTATCTGCGGGCGATCGGCGCGCAAGGCAAGCTGACGCCACGCCAGCAGGGCGATGGGCAGCAGGCAGGCGGGGATCAGCAGCAGGTTGAGCAGCGCCCAGCCCAGCGTGCTGACCAGGGGGCCGGCCAGCAGCGCCGTCACCGCCCCGGTGGTGAAGACGAGGAACTCGTTGGCAGCCTGGGTGCGGGCCTTCTCGTTGGGTCGATGGCAGTGGGTCAGCAGCGTGGTGGCGGGCAGGAAGGTGAAGTTCCAGCCGATGCCGAGCAGGATGAGACCGAGGAAGAACCCCTGGGTTCCCGTCAGGTAGTCGACGGCCAGCAGCTGCGCGGTGGCAAGACTTGCCAGCAGAAAGCCACAGCCTGCCACGATCATGGTGCCCGATCCGAAGCGGGCGACCAGCCGCCCGGTGAAGAAGGACGGCAGGAACATGGCGACCACATGCCATTGGATGATGGTGGCGACGTGACCGAAGCCGTGTCCGGCATGGGCCATCGCCAGCGGTGTGGCCGTCATCGCCAGATTCATCACTCCATAGCCGACCATCGCGCTGAGCACGGCCAGCAGGAAGGTCGGCTGACGCAGGATCACGCCCAGAGGGCGTGCAGGTTCCACTGCATCATCGTCGGCTGACCGGGCATTGCTCTCGCTGGGCAGGCGGATGAAGGCCAGCAAGAGAAGCGCCAGCAGATAGAGCGCCCCCAGCCCGATGAAGCTGCCCAGGAAGGGCGTGTCGGCCAGCGCATGACTGGTGCGGGCAAGCCAGGGTCCGAAGAAGGCCGCCAGCACGCCACCTCCCATTACCAGCCCGATGGCGCGTTCGCGCTGCTCCTCCGGGGCGACCTCCATCGCGGCGAAGCGATACAGCTGACCGAAGCCGATGCCGATGCCCACCAGCCAGGTGGCGAGCAGGAACAGCCCGAAATGCTGCAGATGCAGCGCCAGCACGGCCAGCCCCGCGCCAGCCAGCCCGCACAGATTGCCGAGCACGAAGCCACGTCGCCGCCCGAGGCGGGCGGTGATCAGCGAGGCGGGAATGGTGGCACACATCAGTCCCAGCCACTGGGTGGCGACCGGCGCGGTCGACCAGCTGCTCGAGGCCAGCTGGGCACCGATCAGTGGTGAGACCGCGATCAGCAGGATGTTGCCGCTGACCAGCAAGGCCTGACACAGCGACAGCAGCGTGACGGCCAAGGGCAGGCGTGCCCGGTCGGCAGCGGGAGAAGATAGTGGCATGAAGGCGCAGCTCCGTCGGATGTCGGCGCCCGGCGCGCCTGACCTGATTATGCCTGTACTCCGTCCAGGCGTTCCAACTCCGTGCCCAGGATTGCGCTCACGGCGCGCCTAGTCTCCCGCCCATTCCCGCAGGCTGCCCTGGCGCACACGGTGAATGGCGTGTGACAGCTCGCCCTGCTCGGCAAGGCGCTGGATGACTGCGGGCAGCGCAGCGCGGACCTGTGTAGCTGACATGCCGGGAGAGAGTTCCGAGGCATACAGCATCTTGAGCAGCACGTAATCCAGCGGGCTCAGCCAGGTATCCACCGTGACGTCACTGAAGACGGAGGGAAAGACGTTATCCGAATCATTGGGCAGCCCCATCAGCTGGGCGCTCTCCTCGACGACGCAGTCCACCAGACGCGCCTTCTGGCGGGCATAGTCCGCGGGGATCAGGATCAGGCCGCTGGTGATGGCGTGATCTGGCCCGGTCTTGAACAGCGTCAGGCATACGCCTTCCCGCAGAGCCTTGCGCATGCCCGGGGTGGCGGCCTGCTGCTTGCCGACATAGGCGGTGGCCTCGCGCGTCATGTGGTCCCGGGGTATGAAGGCGATGCGCAGATTGGCCTCCATGGCGGAAGACACGAAACTCAGCGGATGACCGGTGATGGTGGATAGATGACGGAACTGGATCTCGCTCATCTGTCGCTGCAGAGATGAGTCGCCCAGTTGCGAGTCGACCCAGACCGTGATCGGTTCCTGCCAGCGCACCAGCGAGGCGCTGCTGCCGGGTAGGTATTCACGCTTGAGCGCCACTTCCATGAAGCTGTCCGTCAGCACATCGGCCCGCTGCCAGCGCTCGGCGGCCTGACTGAGCGGTGTTGACATCAGTGAGGCGAGCAGGGACAAGCACAGTGCCAGCATCTTGAGACGCGGACGACAGCAACGACGGCGGTAGCGGGACATGTAAGACCTCGGTGGTGAGCGACTCATCCAGCATGCCTGAAATGCACACGCCCCGCGTGTCCGGGAGGACATCACGGGGCGTGATACACGATTGATGACGATTTGGCGCCGGGGCAAGCTCGTCGGCAGGCGTCAGATGAAGGCCAGATAGATGGCGATCACCAGCACGACCAGCAGCAGTGCACAGACCTTGGCACCTTTCCAGGGCGTCATGTCGATGGCGCCGACATCCTGCTGGATCCACGGCTCGTCACGCGGCGCCAGCTTGCCGATGATCAGCATCATCGCGATCAGCAGCACGAATACCAGGCCGACGAAGTGGAACTCGTGGATCACGTCAAGCACGCCGGAGAAGGCCGGCACGAAGTAGACCACCCCGATCACGCTGCAACCGATCAGCAGCGCCAGGTTGGCGGCGATGGTCGGCACGCGACGCGTCAGCAGCCCCATCAGCACCACGGCGAAGATCGGGATGAAGTAGATGGCATTCATCTTCTGCAGGTAACCGAACAGGCTCTCTTGACCGGCCAGCAGCGGCGCGAGGGTCATGGAGGCGATCGCCAGCACCCAGCCGAAGCCCTTGGAGACCTTGACCACTTCCTCGTCGCTGGCATCACGACGCAGATGCGCCTTGTAGATACCGGTGGAGAACAGCGTGGTGGTGGCGTTCAGCGCCGAGTTGAAGGACGACAGGATCGCCCCGACCATCGCCGCGGCGAAGAAGCCGGTCAGCGGTGCGGGCAGCACATCGAAGACCAGCTGGCCGTAGGCGCTGTCGGCCTTGACGCCGGAAGAGGCATAGAGGTGATACGCGATGATGCCGGGAATCACCAGATACAGCGGGCCCAGCAGCTTGAGGGCACCGGTCAGCAGTACGCCTTTCTGGCCCTCGGCGAGGGTCTTGGCGGCGAAGGTGCGCTGGATGATCTGCTGGTTGGTACACCAGTAGAAGAAGTTGATGATCATCACGCCGGTGAACAGGGTCGAGAAGGGCACCGACTGGCCTTCACCACCCATGGAGTTGAATTTCTCCGGGTTGGCGGCGGTCAGCGTGTCCCAGCCGGCCATCACGCCCTGACCATCACTCACCGCATCGAGGCCGAAATAGACGATCAGCATGCCGCCGATCAACAGGCCCACGCCGTTCAAGGTGTCGGAGATGGCGATGGAGCGCATGCCGCCGAACAGGGCATAGATGGCGCCGATGATGCCGACCACCCAGATGGTCATCCACAGCAGCGCATTGGGCGAGCTGATGCCGGTCAGCGAGGGCAGATCCAGCATGCCCTGCAGGCCGATGGCACCGGAGTAGAGGATGATCGGCAGCAGGATCACCGCGTAGGCGAACAGGAAGATCAGGTTGGTGATCAGCTCGGTGCTGCGTCCGAAGCGCAAGGCCAGCAGCTCGGGCAGGGTGGTGATGCCACTCTTGAGGAAGCGTGGCAGGAAGAACATCGCCATCACCACCATGGCCAGTACCGCCATGACTTCCCAGGCCATCACCGACAGGCCATCGGTGAAGGCGGCGCCATTCAGGCCGACCATCTGTTCGGTGGACAGGTTGGTCATCAACAGCGAGCCCGCGATCAGCGGGAAGGTCAGACTGCGTCCGGCGAGGAAATAGCCGGTGGAATGCGAGGTGTCATCGCGATGTGTCCACCACCAGGTCAAGGCGGCGACCAGGCCGGTAAAGAACACGAAAGAAACAAGGGTAAGGGCATGCATGGGGAGATTCCTGTGGGCCTGCGGCGGCGAATCTTCGGGAAATGGGCAGGTTGCCCGGGGAGAGATTCGCTGCCGACAAGGCCGTGGCGATGCAATGCACACAGCAGGCTGTGTCATCGTCCGTGATGAGACTTACCGATAACATTCAGGGCAAGGCTGGCGATAGTGTAGGTATCTCCCGATATCTCGCTATCCGCCATTTGTAGAACATACGTTGGTTTTGTGGCGGGCTCGGCGTCGATTGAGCGTTGAGGATGGGCAGGTGGGCATCCCTTCTCAGTTTCTGGCATCAGTCGCTGAGCGCAGGATCTTGAAAAGATGCATGTCGCGGCGCTTGCCGCGCATTGCGGGGCATCCTTGATGCCCGACTAGATACGCCGGCGCCCCGCCATCGGCGAGGATGGCGGGGCGCCGGCGTGGTCATTTCCTGTGGTCCTCTCTTTCGGTCATGCCGTACTGTCATGTCGAGAACGTGTGTCGTGCAGTCGCCCTGGCGAGTGGAGCGATCAGCCGGCGAAGGCCAGATAGATCACCATCACCAGTACCAGCAGAACGATGCTGGCGATACGCGTGCCGGCCCAGGGCGTCATGTCGATGGCGCCGACATCCTGCTGGACCCAGGGTTCGGCACGCGGTGACAGCTTGCCGATCACCAGCATCAGAGCGATCAATACCACCAGCACGATGGCGATGAAGTGGAAGTTGTGCACCTGGTCGACCAGCTCGGAGAGCGTCGGCACGAAGTAGAACAGGCCGATGACCGCGCAGCCGAGTACCAGCGCCAGATTGGCGGCGATGGCGGGTACGCGCTCGGAGGCCAGACCTACCACGATCACCGCCAGCAACGGGATGTAGTAGATCGAGTTCACCTTCTGGATGTAAACGAACAGGCTTTCCTGGGTCGCCAGCAGCGGCGCGATGGCCATCGCGGCGGCGGCCATGATCCAGCCGGCCCACTTGGAGGCAGTGACCACTTCCTCATCGCTGGCACCGGGCTTGAGGCGTGCCTTGTAGACATCGAGGCTGAACAGGGTGGCGGTGGAGTTGAGCGCCGAGTTGAAGGACGACAGGATCGCGCCGACCATCGCCGCAGCGAAGAAGCCGGTCAGCGGAGCAGGCAATACATCGAAGACCAGCCGGCCATAGGCGGCATCGGCCTTGATGCCGTCACCGGCGTACAGTTGATAGGCGATGATGCCCGGCAGCACCAGGTACAGCGGGCCCAGCAGCTTGAGGGCACCGGTCAGCAGTACGCCCTTCTGGCCCTCGGCCAGAGTCTTGGCGGCAAAGGTGCGTTGGATGATCTGCTGATTGGTACACCAGTAGAACATGTTGAGCAGCAGCACCCCGGTGAATAGGGTCGAGACCGGCACTGACTGGTCATCCCCGCCCAGCGAATTGAGCTTCTCCGGGTGGGTCTCCTTGAGCGTCTCCCAGCCGGCGAGAATGCCATTGCCGTCACCGACACGGTCCAGCCCGTAGTAGACGATGATCATGCCGCCGATCAGCAGGCCGATGCCGTTCAAGGTATCGGAGATGGCGATGGAGCGCAGGCCACCGAAGAGGGCATAGATGGCACCGGCGATGCCGACGGCGATCACGGTGCCGGTCAGCAGCACCATCTGCGAGTCGATGCCGGTCAGGGCGTGCAGGTCGAGCACGCCCATCAGGCCGAGGGCGCCGGAGTAGAGAATGCTGGGCAGCAGGATGATGGCGTAGGCCAGCATGAAGATCAGGTTGGCCAGCAGTTGGGTGGTGCGATCGAAGCGCAGTGCCAGCAGTTCCGGCAGGGTGGTGATGCCGCTCTTGAGGAAGCGTGGCAGGAAGAACATGGCCATCGCGACCAGCGAGACCACGGCCACCACTTCCCAGGCCATCACGGAGAGGCCGTCGGTGAAGGCGGCGCCGTTGAGGCCCACCATCTGCTCGGTGGAGAGATTGGTCATCAGCAGGGAGCCTGCGATGATCGGGAAGGTCAGACTGCGCCCGGCGAGGAAATAGCCGGTGGAATGTTGATGATCGTCACGACGGGTCAGCCACCAGGTGATCACGGCGACCAGCCCCGTGAAGAACACGAAGGAGCTCAGGGTGAGGGCGTTCATGGCGTTATCCTTGTTGAACAACAGGGCTCGGAGGCCTGCTTGCTCAGCTGCCCATCGTCTGCAGAACATGCCTCACCGTTGGCGCGCGGTACCACGAGACACGCTGTCAGCGACCGACATCTAGCGTGCCGGTCAGTGTCAAAGAAATGCAGAACCCTCACCATTGACAATTTGTCTGACATTTTTCTGTAATTGTCTGATTCATGCAGACATAGCCCGCCAGCGGCTGTCGACCTGTCGCCATGACCAGAACGCCCCGCCTCTTGCGTGTCGATCGACGGCAGGAGGCGGGGCGTTGTCGTTGTCAGAACCTGGTATCGCAAGCCGCCAGTCAGCCGCGAGTGCCAGAAGCGGGTGGCGGAACAGAAACCGCTGTCAGGCGCTGGCGGCGGGAGTCAGCACCTGCTGATAGAGCGAGGCGCCATGGATGTCCTTGAGCGTGACGGTCAGCGCCTCACTTTCCGGATCAAGATCCACCTGGCCGAAGAACTGGAATCCTTCACTGGGTGACATATTGGCGCGCCCTTGCGGCGGGGCCTTCACGAACTCCAGTTTTGGCCCGAAGGTATTGTCCAGCTCGCCCGGCCCGTAGGTGCCGGCGTGGATCGGACCGCTGACGAATTCCCAGAACGGCGTGAAGTCCTTGAAGACGGCGCGCTCGGGCGAATAGTGATGTGCGGCGGTGTAATGCACGTCGGCAGTCAGCCAGACCAGATTCTGGATGTCGTGATCGCGCACGAACTTGAGCAGTTCGGCAATCTCCTGCTCGCGTCCCAGCGCCTCGCCATCGCCATTGGCGCCGTTCTCGAAGTTGTCGCCATCACGCACCAGCAGCCCGATGGGCATGTCGGAGGCGATGATCTTCCAGGTGGCGGTGCTGGCCTTGAGCGACTGCTTGAGCCAGGCAAGCTGATCACGGCCCAGGAAGTCGGTCTCGGGGCCACGCTCGGACTGGCGGTTGGCGGAATTGGCGCCGCGGAAGCTGCGCATGTCGAGCATGAACATCTCGAGCCCCGGCCCGAAGCTGAAGTTGCGGTGGATGCGCTCCGGCGCCTCTGGGCCGGTGCGCAGCGGCATGTTCTCGAGGAAGGCACGCCGCGCATTGGCGGACAGCACATCGAGATTCTTCTCGGTGTAGCGACTGTCCTCGAGAATCTCGCCCGGGTACCAGTTGTTGGTGGTCTCGTGGTCATCCCACTGGGCGAACATCGGCACTTCGGCATTGAAACGGCGCAGGTTCTCGTCCATCAGGTTGTAGGCGTACTGGCCACGATACTCGTCCAGCGTTTCTGCCACCTTGGACTTGGCCGGTGTGACGATGTTGCGCCACAGGCTGCCGTCATGCTGGGTGACGCTCTCCTCGAGCGGGCCATCGGCATAGATGGTGTCACCGGAGTGGAGGAAGAAGTCCGGCTGGACCTGACGCATGGTCTCGTAGAGACGCAGGCCGCCGAAGTCCGGATTGATGCCCCAGCCCTGGCCGACGGTGTCGCCGGACCACACGAAGCGCAAGGCGCGCGGTCGCTGGGCGCTCGGCGGCAGAACCAGGCGACCGGCGGTGGCCTCGCTGATGGCGCGGTGGTCATCCAGCGCTGCGTAACGTACCCGGTAGAAGACCTCGCCGCTGGCGTTGGCGCGAGTATTGATACGGGTCAGGTCCAGCTTGCTGGTCAGGCCATCCGTCGGCAGGGCCACCGGGCCACGCATCTGGAAGGCGCCGCGCATCTCGGGATTGTCGGCCAGCTCGATCAGCATGCGTGCCGGCTTGTCGCTCTGACTCCACAGCATGGCGCGGCTGGCGGTCACGTCGCCGCTCATCACGCCAGAGGGCATGCGTGGTCGCCGCCCCTCAGCCATCACGATGGCGGGAGCGCCGAGCAGGCCCGTGGTCGCCAGCAGCCCGACCCCAGCACCCTGCAGGCCACGCCCCAGCAGCTGGCGGCGGTCCATCCGTGACGGGGCGCCGGCGGGGGTGACTGTCGCAGCGTCATTGCCGGCTGGCGCAGCGCTTGGCGAAGAGGGGGATATGGGGGTGGTTTGAGCGGCGTGGGACTTGCGAGAGGAGCGCAAAGGCAGCAGATCAGACAGACGGCGGGACATGACGGGCTTCCTTGTAAGGGTCTGGCGTCAGGTTGGGGTAGAGAGTGGCAACATAAGTGACATCAAGGCACCAGCCAGCGCGGGACAGGCCGCAAAGGCTGACAGCACTGATGGGAGAGGCTACTTTCCACGCTCAAGATGAAGATCCGGTGTCAGAACCATGATCACCACGCGCTGCTCAGGACCGGCACTCGCAGTGCAAGGTGGTGCGCTCCGTCAGGCCTGTCTCGCGGCTTTCTTCCCGACTCCACGCAAGGACACCTTCGATGCCCCCCTCCATGCCCCCCTCAAGCCCCTCGGAATCCCCGCAACCTGACGCCGCCAGGCTGATCGCGGACAGCCATCCCCAGGCACGGCAGGTACTCGATTACTGGTTCACTCAGCTGACGCCCAAGGACTGGTTTCGCAAGAGCGATGCCCTCGATGCTCAGCTGCGCGAACGATTCGCGGAGCTACTCGAGCAGGCGCAGGCCTGTGAACTGTGGGAGTGGCGCACCACTCCCGGTGGGCGGCTGGCGGAAATCCTGCTGCTGGACCAGTTTGCGCGCAATATCCATCGCGATACGCCGCGCGCCTTCAGTGGCGACAACCTGGCACTCGCGCTCTCCCAGCAGGCCGTCATGCTGGGCGATCTGGAGCACTTGCCGATCGCGTGGCAGCCCTTCGCGATCATGCCGTGGATGCACAGCGAATCGTTGCGCATCCATGAATACGCCGAACAATTGTTCGCACGCCCCGGTCTCGAGCACACCTTGCGCTACGAGCATCTGCATGCGGACATCGTGCGTAGATTCGGCCGTTACCCGCATCGCAATGCGATTCTCGGTCGCGAGTCCACGCCTGACGAGGTCGCCTTCCTGGGCCAGCCAGGCTCATCCTTCTGACAAATGAAAGATCGCCCCCTTTTAATTGTATGGCGTCGTCTCCAAGACTTTTACAGCGGCGCCAAGCGCCCGTACATCAGTAAGGAAGGAGACAGCAGATGGGTATCATTCTCGGATTGATCATCGGTGGTCTGGCCGGCTGGATCGCAGGCAACATCATGCGCGGCGGCAGCTTCGGCATTCTTGGCAACATCGTCGTCGGTGTCGTCGGCGGCCTGCTGGGCAGCGTCATCTTCAAGCTGCTGGGGCTCGCCACCACCGGCATCATCGGCTCGCTGGTCGTCTCGGTCGTGGGGGCGGTGGTGTTGCTGTGGATCGTCTCGAAGGTCAAGTCCAAAGCCTGACGGCGCGCTGTCGAGCCCCGTCAGGCGCGAATTAGCAAGCGCAAGCAGCAAGTACAGTCGTCAACAGCAAGTGAAGTCCCTTGCGGGTGTCTGGATGGATTCGATGTAGCCACCCGCCGCAGCAACGCCTCTTGTCACCCGGGGTACCTGAATGCCCGGTGATCTGTCACGGCGCCTAGAGGCGCCTTGTCGAGGTGTGTACCTGGACAGGAAGTACCTGGACAAGAAGTACGCCGGCAAGAGGCGGCAAGGCCGAATCATCCTCCAGCGCCACAGTAGTGGCGCGTTGCGGATCTAGCGAAAACAGGAGCGTTTGAGCATGGCGAGCAATGAGCACGATTCTGCACCTTCTTCCCCGTCGAATGCCGACAGTGCGAAGTGCCCCTATCATGAGGGCCAGAATCGCTCGGCAGAGGGAGAGAACCCCTATACCCATCCCAACCGCAATGGGCCGCACGACACCAGGCCCAATGCCGGTGATGGCCATGCCAAGGACGAGGCGTTGGAGACCTATCGCACCGACGCCGAAGGGCATGATCTGCGTACCAACCAGGGGCTGCGCATCGCGGACAACCACAACTCGCTGAAGGCGGGAGAGCGCGGTCCGACCCTGATGGAAGATTTCATCTTCCGCGAGAAGATGAACCACTTCGACAATGAACGTATTCCTGAGCGTATCGTTCACGCGCGCGGCGCGGCCGCGCACGGGTATTTTCAGGCCTACGACAATGCCGCCAGATATTCCAAGGCTGGTGTGTTCAGCGACCCGTCCAGGAAGACGCCGGTATTCGTGCGCTTCTCGACCGTGCAGGGCTCGCGTGGCTCCAACGACACCGTGCGCGACGTGCGCGGCTTCGCGACCAAGTTCTATACCGATGACGGCAACTGGGACCTGGTCGGCAATGACATCCCGGTCTTCTTCATCCAGGACGCGATGAAGTTTCCCGACTTCGTGCACGCGGTGAAGCCGGAACCGCACAACGAGATTCCCCAGGGGCAGTCGGCCCACGATACCTTCTGGGACTTCGTGTCACTGATGCCGGAAACCACTCACACCGTGCTGTGGACCATGTCGGACCGCGCCTTCCCGCGTCATTACCGCAACATGGAAGGCTTCGGTGTGCATACCTTCCGTCTGATTGACAGCGAAGGCGTGTCGCGCTTCGTCAAGTTCCACTGGAAGCCGGTGGCCGGTACCTGCTCGCTGATCTGGGATGAAGCCCAGAAGCTGTGGGGGCGTGACCCGGACTTCAACCGTCGCATGATGTGGGATGACATCAAGAGCGGTGCACCGCTGGAGTGGGAGCTGGGCATTCAGGTGGTCGAGGAGAAGGACGAGCACAGCTTCGACTTCGACATTCTCGACCCCACCAAGCTGATCCCCGAATCGCTGGTACCGGTGGTGCCGATCGGCAAGATGGTGCTGGACCGCAATCCGGACAACTACTTCGCCGAGACCGAGCAGGTCGCCTTCAATCCGGCCAACATCGTGCCGGGGATCGACTTCTCCAATGACCCGCTGCTGCAGGGGCGTCTGTTCTCCTATCTGGATACCCAGATGCTGCGCCTTGGTGGGCCGAACTTCCACGAGATTCCCATCAACCAGCCGGTGTGCCCGTTCCACAACAACCAGCGCGATGCCCAGCATCGACAGACCATCAACACGGGGCAGGCGTCCTACGAGCCGAACTCCATCGATGGTGGCTGGCCGGCCGAGACACCGCCGTCCAACGATGCCCATGGCGGCTTCGAGCCGCATCATGAGCGCATCGAGGCGCACAAGGTACGTGCGCGCAGTGCCTCCTTCGGGGATCACTATTCCCAGGCCACCCTGTTCTGGAACAGTCAGACTGACGTGGAGAAGGAGCACATCATCGCGGCCTACACCTTCGAGCTTTCCAAGGTCGAGCGTCCGTGGATCCGAGAGCGGGTGATCACCGAGATCCTGCCCAACATCGATCTGGAGCTGGCACGTCGCGTCGGTGAGAATCACGGCATCGAGACACCGACCAGCAAGCCCGCGCCGGACGGTGAACTGGGCACCCGCCAGGTCGACAGCGACCCGGCGCTGAGCCTGATGGCGCGCCTGCCGGACTCGATCGCCACCCGCAAGGTCGCGATTCTGGCCGCCGATGGCGTCGCCATGGAAGATGTTCGCTCGACCAAGGAACAGCTGGCCGCCGAGGGTGCCGAAGGGGTGTTGATCGCCCCGAGCATGGCGCCGATCAAGGCCGGAGACGGCACCATGCTGTCGCCGGATGCGATGCTCAATGGCCTGCCGTCCGTGGCGGTGGATGCCGTCGTCGTCGCTGGCGGTGTGGGTAGCGTCGAGACGCTGAGCGGCTCGGGCCTCGGGCTCTATTATGTCCAGGAAGCCTACAAGCACCTGAAGCCCATCGTGGCCATCGGCGAAGGCAAGGAGCTGCTGGCCGCCGCACGCGTGTCGGTCGAGGAGGGCGTCATCCTGGTGGATGATGTACTCGCCGCCAGCCTGCCGCTGCGTGATGCCCTGATGGCTCACCGGGTGTGGTCGCGCGATGCGCGTGCCAATCAGATGCCAGCATGAGGCGCTGACGCCCCACAAGGTATGGTATGACTCACCAAGCCCCCTGACCTGCGAAGGTCAGGGGGCTTTTTCATGGTCATGATGTGGTCATCTGTGAACGTGAAGATGGGGTGGCGGTGATAAGGTGTAAACAGGGTTGATGATGTCGTCGGGTTGAGTGCCGTCCTGCGGTTCACGCCGCTGAGAGGGGTTGATAGGCTCGGTGATAGGGGCTGATTATCGAAGGCATGCTGGTAATTGATTATCGCTGGATTCATCAGATGCGTAAGGTAAATAGGCATCAAGGGGTCACAAGCCAGCACATGCCGGGCAGGCATCGGCCCCGACCCGATCCGACAATGGGCTGCAGGCCTTCACATCAAGCAGCGCATGAAAATGTGACATCAGCAGTATCTGGCCTTGCCAGTCGAGTTTGATAGCGCTTTTTTCTACCTGACAGGAGAACGTCTACATGTCCCAGACTCCACGCTATACCACAGGTAACGGCGCCCCGGTGCCTCACGATGACATCAGCCAGACAGCGGGCCCGAATGGTTCACTGACCTTCGACAACTGGCGTCTGTTCGAGAAGCTGGCGCACTTCAACCGTGAGCGCATTCCGGAGCGTGTCGTCCACGCCCGCGGCGTTGCCGCCTACGGCACCTTCACCCTGACCCGTGACCTGTCTGATCTGACCATCGCCCGCTTCCTGCAGGGTGTCGGCAAGCAGACCCCGTTGCTGGCGCGTTTCTCCACCGTGGCCGGTGGCCAGGACAGCGGCGACAATACCCGTGACGTGCGTGGCTTCTCCTTGAAGTTCTATACCGAGGAAGGCAACTGGGACATGGTCGGCAACAACACGCCGGTGTTCTTCATCCGCGAACCGTCCAAGTTTCCTGACTTCATTCACACCCAGAAGAAAGACCCGCGCACCAACATGGTCGACTGGCAGAACCGCTGGGAATTCTGGGCCAACCATCCGCAGGCGCTGCATCAGGTCACCATCCTGATGTCCGACCGCGGCATCCCGAAGTCGTTGACCACCATGAACGGCTACAGCTCGCACACGCTGAGCCTGTGGAACGACAAGGGCGAGCGCGTCTGGGTCAAGTGGCACTTCAAGACCGATCAGGGCCACGAGACACTGACCGATGACGAAGCGGCACAGGTCGCACCGGACTTCCACCAGCACGACATGTTCACCCGCCTCGAGCGTGGCGAGCGTCCGAGCTGGACCGTCAACATCCAGGTGATGACCGAGCAGCAGGCACGTGATTACCACATCAACCCGTTCGATCTGACCAAGGTGTGGCCGCATGGTGACTTCCCGCTGATCGAGATCGGCAAGATGGAGCTCAACCGCAACCCGGAGAACTACTTCGCGGAAGTCGAGCAGTCCGTCTTCTCGCCGTCCAACTTCGTGCCGGGTATCGGCGCCTCGCCGGACCGTGTGCTGCAGTCTCGTCTGTGGGCCTACGCCGATGCACACCGCTATCGTGTCGGTGCCAACGCCGAGCAGCTGCCGGTCAATCGTCCGATCTGCCCGGTCAACCACTACCAGCGTGATGGCGTGATGGCGGGCATGTGCCCGGTCACCGGCCACGGTGGCGGCCCGCTGGGCGGCCAGGCCGGTCAGGGCGTGCCGGGAGAGACGAAGGAAGGTGGCCAGTACTCACGCACCAACTTCTATCCCAACGAGCGTGCTGACCAGGGCGCCCCGGTGCCGGACGCTACCGTCGCCGAGCCGCCGATGCCGCTGGAGCAGAACGCCTGGATGGGCTATCACGACAACAGCGATGAGGATAACTACAGCCAGGCCGGCAACCTCTATCGTCTGTTCGACGAAGGCCAGAAGACGCGCATCACCGACGTCATCGCCGGCACCATGGTTGGCGTCAGCCACGTGGTCCAGGACAAGATGATCGCGCACTTCCGTCAGGCGGATGCCGATTATGGTGATCGTATCGCCACCAAGCTGGCCAAGCTCGATCCGCGCTGAGTCAGTCATGCTGCACCCTTCGTCAGGTCAGTAGTGCTACCTTGAGCTGACGAGAAACTCAAGGCCCCCGCCGGGTAACCGGCGGGGGCCTTGTCGTATGCGGCTTTCAGGGTGCTATCCGACAGTCACAGCGCTGTGCGAAAGACACGCAAGCACAGGCACCTCAGTCGTTGTCGCGCGTGGCCTCATTGCCGTCAGCTTTCTCGCACACGCCCAGCGCCCACAGCAGGAAGGCGTCCTGGCGCGCATTGTCATGCCACGCCTTGAAGCGACCCGAGGCGCCGCCATGTCCGGCGCTCATGTCGGTGCGCAACAGCACCGGATGCGGCGTGCAGTCCATCTGGCGCAGACGCGCATACAGCTTGGCCGGCTCCCAGTAGGGCACGCGGGTGTCATGCCAGCTGCCCTGCAGGAACAGCGGCGGATAGGGCGCGGCGCTCAGGTTGTCCAGCGGCGAATAGGCGCGGATGCGACGCCGCGCCTCGTTCTCGTGCGGGTTGCCCCACTCGGTGTATTCCGCGGTGGTCAGCGGCAGCTCCGGGTTTTCCATGGTGCGCAGCACATCGACGAAGGGCACATCGAGCACCGCGGCGCAGAAGGCCTCTGGGCGCTTGTTGAGGCTGGCGCCGACCAGCAGACCACCGGCGCTGGCACCGTAGGCGGCAATGCGATCCGCGGCCCCGACGCCGTGCTCGACCAGCGCATCACGCGCGGCGAGGAAGTCGTTGAAGCTGTTTTCCTTGTGTTCCAGCTTGCCGGCCAGATACCAGGGCTCGCCACGGTCTCCGCCCCCCCGCACGTGGGCGACCGCGAAGGCGACACCGCGCGTCAGCAGTTCCAGACGGGCGATCGAGAACCACGGGTCCAGCGTCTCGCCGTAGGCCCCATAGCCGTAGAGCAACACCGGCAGCGGGGCGTGGGGACGGCCCGTGTCATCACACAGGTCGCGACGCATCACCACCGAGACCGGCACCTGCTCGCCATCGTTGGACGTCGCCCACAGGCGGCGGCTGATCAACTGTTCGGGCGCGAGATCGCCATGCACGGTCTGGCGCTTGAGCAGTCGGCGCGCACCCGTGTCGAGGTCCAGCTCGATCCAGCTCGGCGGGGTGGTGAAGCTTTCCTCGCGGATGCGCAGGCGGCGAGCGTCGAAATGCGGGCAGTCGCCCAGCCCCTGACTCAGAGGTTGTTCCGGCATGGCCAGGCGTTCGTCGCGACTGATCGCCTGTGTCTGTGCCGTGCCCTCGAATTCGATCACGCGCAGCCATGCCTGGGCCTGACGGTGATCGCGTTCATCGACCATCAGCCCCCAGCTGAAGGCTTCGACGCCTTCCAGCGTCACCTCATCGCGGGTGGCGATCAGCGGCTGCCAGTCGCCGGGCGCATGCTCGGAGGCGATATCGAGCTGGAAGTGCGGCGCTTGCCTGTTGTGCAGCACATAGAAGTGGCCGGGGCGGTGGTCGACACCGTACTCGACACCGGTCTCGCGGGCGCGCACCAGGCGCATCTCATCCAGCGGGGCATCGGCCTTGAGCAACCAGGTCTCGCTGGTGTCCTTGGAGGCGGTTTCCAGAATCAGCCAGGCGCGTGAGCGGGTCTTGCCCATGCCGACCCAGAATTCGCTGTCTTCCTCGCGGTAGAGCAGCGTCTCGGCGCGGCTCGTGACATTCAGACACCAGATCTCGAAGGGGCGCTGGGTGCTGTCATAGCGCGTGAACAGCAGATGCTGGCCGTCCTCGGCCCACACCAGGTCCGGCCCGATATCCTCCAGCAGGCACTCGTCATCGTGGCCGGCGTTGCGTGAGTCGCCATCCGTCGCGTTCAGTGTTGCAAGACGCAGGCTGAACACCTCGTCGCCGCTGGTGTCCAGAGTCCATGCCAGTTGCTGTTCATCCGGGGAGATGGCCATCTCGCCCAGTTCGACGAAGTCGTGATGGCGCGACAGGCTCTGCAGGTCCAGCAGGCATTCGTGCTGGCGGGTATCGGCGGGGTCGGCGCCGATCGCATGGCGCCACCAGACCGGATAGTCGGCGTCTGCCGCGGTCTCGCTCCAATAGACGTAGTGATCCAGTGCCTCGGCCAGGCTTGAGACGGCCAGTTCGCGGCGCGCAAGATGGCCGTGATAGAGGGCGTCGCTCAGCGGCGCGAGCGGTGCGAACCAGCGATCACTCTCGGCGTTGACCGCCGTGAGAAAGGTGGTGACCTCTGGCGTGTCGCGTTCTTCAAGCCAGTGCCATTCGGGGTCATCGGCACGATAATGGCGCTGGACGGGGCTATCGGGCATGGCTACCTCGTGAAAGTGGGGTGCTCGAGTGTGTCGGGCGGGCATGGAGTGTAACATTGAGCCTGTCCCACAGCGTGCGCAAGCCCTTGCCTCATGGGAGGCATCGCCGCCGTGAGAGATGAATGCGCAGCCTCTGGTGCCACGCAACGTGTGGCTCCCGATGATGGGATGACTCGATGGCTGAACTGAGGTGTCGGGTGCTTCTGCACAGGACAGGCACCCCTCTGAATGTCAGTCTCGACAGGATGTTATGACAGGAGTGAAGGGCATGATGATTTCCGATTCGTTGCCGCAGATGTGGCTGATCTATTTTGGCCTGGCAGCGGTAGTGCTGTTTACCGGCTATATGGCGGTGCGAATACTGCCGCGTTTCCTGCGCTGGATCCTCGTCGGCGGCATCGCCGGCATGATCGCCGTGCCGACCAGTTTTCACGTCACGGCCAGCGTCGCGGAAGATGCCTACACCGGCCTTGCGCCAGCCATCGTGGCCTTTGCCGTCAGCGTGATACAGAAGGATGGTGGTGGCATGGCCTCGGCCTTCGGCATGCTGGTGCTGGGCATCGGGGCCGGTGTGGTGCTGGGTCTGGTGATCTGGTGGCTGGGACGCGGGCGTGAACAGCGTCGCCGCGCCGCCCAGCAGCGCCGCCAGCCTCATGCCCATGAGCAGGAGGATGAGGAAGTGCGCGAGGGCCACGCCGCTGGCGCCAGCTTGCGCAGCGAGAAACGTGGCACCTCGGCCCGTGCGGCGGCGCGTACCCGCGCAGGCCGCGACCGTCAGGAACCGTCGCTCTGATCGAGCGTCGTTCGATCAGCGCCAGCCGTGCATTGTCCGAGCGTGGACTAAGGATCTGTCATGCCCCGTGATGTAGCTGTCACTTCGTCTCTTGAGCCAGTCCGTTCACCAGGGCATGTATCCGGCTCTTCATTCGGCCCTGTCGCCAAGGTTGCGGGGGCGCGCTGGCTGGCGGCCCTGATGCTGGCGGGCATCAGCCTCGCGTCGCCCTCGGCCTTCGCCGAGCAGGCGTCGTCAGCGGCCAACGCTTCGGCAAGTGAGCCGATGAGCGAGCCGGTAAGTGGGCCGGTAGATGAGTCGGCCAGCGAACAGGCTGAGCAGATGCCGTTCGTGGCCCGGGATGTCGCGAGTGACGCGAACGCAGCCAGTGGCTCGGCGCGCGACATTGCGCCTGACCTGCGCATGGCGATCGATGTCTCCGGCAGCATGAAGCACAACGATCCGACCAATCTGCGCGCCAGTGCGCTGGACCTGCTGGTCACCTTGCTGCCGGAGCGCTCGCGTGCGGGGCTGTGGGGCTTCGGTGAGCAGGTACAGCCCTTGCTGGCGCTGGGCGCGGTCGATGCGGGCTGGAAACAGGCGGCCCGCGGGCTGGAAGGGCGGTTGGACGATTACGAGCAGTACACTGACCTCGAGGCGGGCCTGCGTGCCGCCGCCGAAGGCGCCGATGTGAGCATCGATGGCCAGGGGCCGCGTCAGATCATTCTACTCTCCGATGGCATGGTCGACCTGCGTGAGCCGAGCAGCGAGAAGGCCGCCTCGGACAGCGCCTCGCGCCAGCGCATCACCGATGAGCTGACGCCGACGCTTGCCGCGCACAACATCACGGTGCATACCGTCGCGCTGTCGCGCAATGCCGATATCGATCTGCTGCAGCAGGTCGCCGATGGCACCGGCGGGCTGGCGACGGTCGCCGAGACCCCGGAAGACCTGCTGCGTGCCTTCCTCGGGGCGCTCGACCGTATCGTGCCCGGCGAGCTGGTGCCGCTCGAGGACAAGCGCTTCACCATCGATGGCAGCGTCGAGGAATTCACGGCGCTGGTCTTCCACGGCCCCGATGACAGCGCGCCGATATTGATCGCACCGGATGGTCAGCGCTATTCGCTGGCCGACAAGGCATCGTTGCCCGAGGGCGTGCGCTGGGAACATCAGCCGCGCTATGACCTGATCACCGTGACCGACCCCGAGGCCGGGCAGTGGCGTATCGAAGGGCAGGTGGGCGTCGACAGCCGCATCACCGTGGTGTCAGACCTGGCGCTGGTGTCGCGCCCGCTGCCGGCCACGCTGTATCGCGGCTTTGGCTATTCCCTCTCAGCCTCGCTGGTCGACGGCGCACGTGATGTCGCTGAGCAGGACTTCCTGGCGACGCTGGACGGCAATGCGCGTCTGGTGCCGGAAGACGAGGGTGGCATGTCAGCAGAAACGGCAGCCGTGACCAGCGCCCAGCAGCGCGGTCTTGAGCGTGACGGCGCGCAGTTCAGCGTCAACATGCCGCCACCGCAGCAACCGGGTGGTGCTCGCCTGACGCTGACCATCGAGGGCCAGCGCGATGGCGCGCCCTTTGCACGTCAGTTGAGTCAGCGCACCAGCGTGGTCGACCCGCTGCTGGTCGAGCCGATCGGTGGCAATGCGCAGAACTCGACGCCGCCGAGCGCGCTGGAGGTCAGCGCGCGTCATCCGCTGCTCAACACCGCCAATACCCAGCTGGATGCGACGCTGCAGGGTGAGCCGTTGAGCGTGGCGGAAGCGGGCGAGAGTCGCTGGCGTATCGAACTGCCGCCGCTGGAGCGTGACGTCAGTGCCGATGTGCAGATCAGTGCGCGCATCGCACTGGGCGGGAGCTCACGGGTGATCGACCTGGCGCCCTATACCCTCAACGAGAATGCGGCGCGGCGTGCCGCCAATCTGGACCGCTCGCCCATCGAGGGCGAGTCCTTCGGTGAGATTCAGGGCCTGGATCAGGCGGTAGAGGAGAAGGAAGACCTCAATGACCTGCTGGTGAAGGGCCGCCTGCCCATCGACAAGGTGCCTGCGTTGATCAGTCAGTGGTTCGAAGGAGCTTCGGACTTTGCCAAACGTGAGGCAGAATCACCGCAAAGCCGCATGATCGCTTACGCCGTTGCCGGTGTGATCGGCCTGCTGGTAGTGATCATGTTGGTGCGTCGCATGACGCGCAAGCCGACTCAGCGGGAGGAACCCCATGTGTGAACTGCTCGGCATGAGTGCCAATGTGCCGACCGATATCTGCTTCAGCTTCGCCGGTTTTCTGCAGCGAGGCGGTGGTACTGGTCCGCACCGCGATGGTTGGGGAATCGCCTTCTACGAAGAGGGCGGTTATCGCGAATTCCGTGACCCGCATCCGTCGGTGGATTCGCCCATCGCGCGCATGATTCTCGACTATCCGATCAAGTCGCAGATGGTCATCAGCCATATTCGCCAGGCCAATGTCGGCCAGGTGACGCTGGCCAATACCCACCCGTTCACGCGCGAGCTGTGGGGTCGGCAGTGGTGCTATGCCCACAACGGTCAGCTGGCGGACTGGCAGGCACTGCCCCTGCCGTACTACCGCCCGGTGGGCAGTACGGACAGCGAGCACGCTGCCTGCTTCCTGCTCGGCGAGATCCGGCGCGCCTTCCCGAATCCGCCGGCCCGGTGCGAAGACCTGTGGCGGCATCTGCACGCCCAGTGCGAGCGTCTGCGCGGGCTTGGCGTCTTCAATCTGCTGCTCTCCGATGGCGTGCATCTCTACGCCTACTGCTCCACCAGGCTGGCGCACATCACGCGCCGCGCGCCCTTCGGGCAGGCGAGTCTCACCGACTTCGAGATGAGCGTCGACTTCCAGCAGCACACCACCGATGCCGATGTGGTCTCGGTGATCGCCACCGATCCGCTCACCGACAACGAGCAGTGGCAGCGCCTGCTTCCGGGTCAGCTGGTGGTGTTCCGCGAAGGCGAGCTGGTCGCCAGTCTTGGTGGCGAGTTGCCGCTGAGCCAGGAAGAGCCAGGGCAGGAGCAGGCCGAGAACGGAGCGGTCGATCGCACCGCGACCGCGCGCCTCAAGCCGGATTGGCTGGCGTCTGACTTGAGCTGCTGACGTTTGGTTGAGTCGCTGACGTTTGGCTGAGTCGCTGACGCTGAGCGACGCAGAAAGAAATTGAACGCCAGACACACGAAGGGCCGCGATTGCGGCCCTTCGTGTTTGCGGCTTTTGCCTGGTCAATGCGTGAGGCTCAGCCTTCGACGTCGTCGAACATGCCGGCGAACATCGGCGAGGACAGGTAGCGCTCGCCGCTGTCCGGCAGGATGACGACGATGGACTTGTCGGCGTAGGCCGGGTCTTCCGCCAGGCGCAGCGCCGCGGTCATCGCCGCACCGCAGGAGATGCCGCACATGATGCCTTCTTCCTGCATGATGCGACGCGCCATGGCCATGGCGTCTTCACTGGCGACCGGCTCGACGCGGTCGATCAGCGTCAGGTCCAGGTTGTCGGGAATGAAGTTGGCACCGATGCCCTGGATCTTGTGCGGGGCCGGCGTGATCGACTCGCCCTGCATGCGCTGGGTGATGATGGTGGATTCTGCCGGCTCCACCGCCACGGCCTCGAGTGACAGGCCGCGCACCGTCTTGAAGTAGCGGGCGATGCCGCTGATGGTTCCGCCGGTACCGACGCCCGCCACCAGCACATCCATTTCGCCGTCCAGCGCGTCCCACAGCTCCGGGCCAGTGGTCTCTTCGTGGATGCGCGGGTTGGCCGGGTTGGAGAACTGCTGCGGCAGGAAGTAGCGTTCCGGCTCGGCCTTCTGCAGCTCGCAGGCCTTGTCGATGGCACCCTGCATGCCCTTGGCCGGATCGGTCAGCACCAGGTTGGCGCCGAGGGACTTCAGCACCTTGCGGCGCTCCATGCTCATCGAGGAAGGCATGGTCAGGGTGACGGGGTAGCCACGCGCCGCGCCGACGAAGGCCAGCGCGATACCGGTGTTGCCGGAAGTCGGCTCGATGATCTCCATGCCCGGCTTGAGCACGCCGCGTTCTTCGGCGTCCCACACCATGCTGGCACCGATACGGCACTTGACCGAGAACGCCGGGTTGCGGGCTTCCACCTTGGCGTACAGGCGTGGATGGCTGCTGAGGCGGTTGATCTTGACCAGCGGCGTATTGCCGATGGCTTGCGAGTTGTCCTGATAGATCCTGGCCATGCGAGGTCCTCTGGGTATCTGGCGGCTAGACAGCGAGCATGCCCGCTGCTTGAGTGAAGTGATGACGCTCAGCAGCGGCTGTCGCGACTGTATGAGCATAAGGTTAAGGGCTAGCCGAGCGCGACTCAAAGGCCTGAAGCGCATAACGACATGGCTAGGTTGGCAGTCGAGGCTAGCCTCTGACCAAGGTCGTACAAGAGTAGTGATCTGATTCAACAAGACTTTTTCTGATGTGAACGATGGTTTCAATCGGTCGTTTTACATCATTGGCGTGACTGGTTAAGGTGAAGCTCGGCGGCCCTGAAGGTTCCTGCCGGGGTGTCGCCGGTGCGTTGCCGGCACCTGCGCGCGCGTTGTCGCGCCGACCTTTTCCCATCACGCCGTCATTCATGTCATTGTTCACATGTGGGCGTGACGCCCTGATAACAACAAGTGCTGAATTCTCGCCTGTGGCTGCCAGTGAAAGACGCCGCGCCCGGCCACGATCCAGCAGACGAATGCAGTCATGGAGCCCAAGCCATGCATGATGCCAATCCTGCCAACGCCTCGGCAGACCCGGAAGCCGACAAGGCGTCTGATCCCGCTGGCCCCGTGACCGGGGACGCCAACCTGATTCTCAGCGGTGAGCCGTTGTCCGGTCTCGAGGATTACCCCTCGATTCTCGAGGTCTTCGAGGCCAGCTGCGCCAACTATGCCAGCCGTCCGGCCTTCAGCTGCATGGACAAGACGCTCAGCTACGCCGATGTGGACCGCCTGTCGCGCAATTTCGCCGCCTGGCTGGAACACGAGACCGGCCTTGAGCCCGGTGATCGCATTGCCATCCAGCTGCCGAACCTGCTGCAGTTCCCGGTGGCGGTATTCGGCGCGCTGCGCGCCGGTCTGGTGGTGGTCAACACCAACCCGCTCTACACCGAGCGCGAGATGCAGCATCAGTTCCATGATTCCGGTGCACGTGCCATCGTGATTCTGGCCAACATGGCGGACAAGCTCGAGAAGGTGCTCAAGCGTACCGACATCGAGGAGGTCATCATCACCGAGATAGGTGACCTGCATGACTTTCCCAAGCGTCCGCTGATCAACCTGGCGGTGCGCTACGTCAAGAAGATGGTGCCGAAGTACCACCTGCCCGAGGCACACGGCCTGCGTGAGGTGCTCAAGCGCGGCGCGGGGCTCTCGCACACGCGTGTCACGCGAAAGCCCGAGGACATCGCCGCGCTGCAGTACACCGGCGGCACCACCGGGGTTGCCAAGGGCACCATGCTGACCCACCGCAATCTGGTCGCCAACATGCTGCAGGCGCGCGGCGTGATCAGTGACGTGCTCAATGAAGGCCAGGAGGTGCTGATCGCGCCGCTGCCGGTCTATCACATCTATACCTTCACGGTGAATTGCCTCTACAGCATGGAGAGCGGCAATCACAGCGTGCTGATCACCAATCCGCGCGATATCGATGGCTTCATCAAGACACTGGGCAGGACACCGTTCACTGCCTTCGTCGGCCTCAACACGCTGTTCTCGGCGCTATGCCAGCGTGATGACTTCAAGGCGCTGGACTTCTCGAGTCTCAAGCTGACCATCTCCGGCGGCATGGCGCTGACGCGCAGCGCGGCCGAGCGCTGGGAAGCCGTCACCGGCTGCCCGATCGCCGAGGGCTACGGCATGACCGAGACCTCGCCCATCGTCAGCTTCAATCCGCCGCGTGAGCTGCAGCTGGGCACCATCGGCAAGCCGGTGCCGGGTACCGAGCTCAAGGTGGTGGACGCCGATGGTGTGACGCTGGGGCGTGATGCGCCGGGCGAGCTGTGCGTGCGCGGCCCCCAGGTGATGAAGGGCTACTGGCAGCGTGACGATGCCACGCGTGAGGCGATGGATGAAGAGGGCTTCATCCGCACCGGCGATATCGCGGTCATCCAACAGGATGGCTTCGTGCGCATCGTCGATCGCAAGAAGGACATGATCATCGTCTCCGGCTTCAATGTGTTCCCCAACGAGATCGAGGACGTGGTCAGCGGCCATCCGGATATCGTCGAGGCGGCGGCAGTGGGCGTGCCGGACGAGCAGAGCGGAGAGGCGATCAAGCTGTTCGTGGTCTCCAGCAACCCGGATCTGGATCGCGACAGCCTGCGCAGCTGGTGCAAGGAGCAGCTGACCGGCTACAAGGTGCCGCGCTTCGTCGAATTCCGCGATGAACTGCCCAAGACCAACGTCGGCAAGGTGCTGCGTCGTGAGCTGCGCGACAGCGAAGAGAGCGGTGGCAATACGCCGCTACGCGAGCACTGAGGACAGTACTGAGGACAGCGCTGAATCGGCGGCGGGGCAGGGGACAAGCGCCGCCAAGGTTGGGCGCGGCTACGCGCAGGGCTACAATGGACGGCCCGTCACTTGTTGACGGGCCGTTTTGTCATTCAGGTGTCATGGCTTGCTGCCTCGTGCAGGCGAGCGTGAGGCTGAATTCCCGAGAGTTTCCGGCTGCGCGCGTGGCGTGTGGTCGCTGGTTGAGAAGAGGCAGTCCTTGAGCGACACCGCTACCGCACCGTCCGAACATGCGCGTCTTGAAGCCCTCGCGGCTCGCCTTGAACGCGCCCTGAGCCGTGATCAGCGCGAGCTGGGCAAGCGCCTGGCTGGCCTGCGGCGGCGTCTCAAGGAAGGCAAGCCGGTCGATCGTGCCATCAACGACATCGAGAGCCGCCTTGAGGCGAGCATCGCCCAGCGCGCCGCGCGCGAGACGGCACTGGCCCGCTGGCAGACCCCCGCCGCGCTCAACTATCCGCCGGAGCTGCCGGTGGTGGAGCGTCGCGAAGACATCCTCGCCGCGCTTGCCGAGCATCAGGTGGTGGTCGTTGCCGGTGAGACCGGCTCGGGCAAGACCACCCAGCTGCCCAAGCTCTGTCTGGAGATGGGGCTGGGGCGCAATGGCCTGATCGGCCACACCCAGCCACGTCGTCTGGCGGCGCGCTCGGTGGCGGCGCGTCTGGCCGAGGAGCTCGAGACGACGCTCGGCGAGACGGTCGGCTATCAGGTGCGCTTCAACGACACCACCGGCCCGTCGACGCTGGTCAAGCTGATGACCGACGGTATCCTCCTGGCGGAAACCCAGCATGATCCGGACCTGAGCCGCTACGAGGCGATCATCATCGATGAGGCCCACGAGCGCAGTCTGAACATCGACTTCCTGCTCGGTTATCTCAAGCGTCTCACTGCGCGCCGCCCGGACCTCAAGATCATCATCACCTCGGCGACCATCGACGTGGAGCGCTTCAGTCAGCACTTCGCGGCCCAGGATGGCACGCCGGCGCCCATCGTCTCGGTCAGCGGGCGCAATTTCCCGGTCGAGACCCGGTACCTGCCACTGGTGCGCGACGCCGAGGATGAGGAAGACCTCAGCCTGCAGGAAGGTATCCTGCGCGCGGTGGAAGAGCTGTCGTTGATCGAGCGCGAGAAGGGCTGGATGCGGGGCCCGCGTGACGTGCTGATCTTCCTGCCCGGCGAGCGCGAGATCCGCGCCACCGCGGACACCCTGCGTCGCGCCCAGCTGCGTGATACCGAGGTGCTGCCACTGTACGCGCGCCTCTCCAACGAAGAGCAGAACCGCGTCTTCCAGCCGCATCGTGGCCGCCGCATCGTGCTGGCCACCAATGTCGCCGAGACCTCGCTGACCGTGCCGGGCATCCGCTATGTGATCGACCCGGGCCTGGTGCGCATCAGCCGCTACAGCTATCGCTCCAAGATCCAGCGTCTGCCGGTGGAACCGATCAGCCAGGCCAGCGCCAACCAGCGCAAGGGCCGCTGCGGGCGTATCGCCGAAGGCCTGTGCATCCGCCTTTACAGCGAGGAGGACTTCCTCGCGCGCCCGGAATACACCGAGCCGGAAATCCAGCGCACCAACCTGGCCTCGGTGATTCTGTCGATGCTGTCGCTCAAGCTGGGTGACATCGAGAAGTTCCCCTTCGTCGATGCGCCGGATTCGCGCTTCGTCACCGATGGCTTCCGCCTGCTGCGCGAACTGGGCGCGGTGGATGAACACAACCGTCTGAGCCGTGATGGCCGCACCTTGGCGCGTCTGCCCATCGACCCGCGTCTGGCGCGCATGGTGCTTGAGGGCGCCTCGCGCGGTTGCCTGCGCGAAGTGCTGATCATCGTCAGCGCGCTGTCGATCCAGGACCCGCGCGAGCGCCCCGCCGACAAGCGCCAGCAGGCCGATCAGATCCACCACGAGTGGGATGACGACAACTCCGACTTCGTCAGCTGGCTGAATCTGTGGGAAGGCTTCGAACTGGCGCGTGATGCCTTGGGGGCCAACCCGCTGCGCCGCTGGTGCAAGGCGCGTTTCCTCAACTATCTGCGCCTGCGCGAGTGGCATGACACCTTCCGTCAGCTCAAGCAGCTGACGCGTGACCTGGGGCTGGAGATGACCAGCGCCCAGCAAGAGCGCGACGCCGAGGCGCAGGCCGAGGTCACCGCGCGGGTACTGGCCTCGCCGGGGCAGGGCCGCCGCCCGTCGGTGGCCATCGATCACGAATCACTGCATCGCGCGCTGCTGACCGGGCTGCTCTCCAATCTCGGCCTCAAGCAGGAAAATCGCGAGTATCTCGGCGCGCGCAACCGACGCTTCTTCGTCCACCCGGGTTCCGGTGTGGCCAAGAAGTCGCCCAAGTGGGTGATGGCGGCCGAGATGGTCGAGACCACCAAGCTCTACGCGCGTCAGGTCGCGGCGATCAAGCCCGAGTGGGTCGAGCCGCTGGCCGAGCATCTGGTCAAGCGCAGCTACAGCGAGCCGCACTGGGAGATGAAGCGCGCCCAGGTGGTCGCCAGTGAGCAGGTGACCCTGTTCGGGCTGCCCATCGTCACCGCGCGCAAGGTGCATTACGGCCCGCTGGCGCCACAGGAGTCCCGCGAGCTGTTCATTCGCCGTGCGCTGGTCGAGGGCGAATTCCAGACCCGTGCGCCGTTCTTCGCCCACAATCGCGGCCTGATGGATGAGGTTGGTGAGCTTGAGGACCGCGCGCGCAAGCGAGACATCCTCGTCGACGAAGAGACGCTGTTCGCCTTCTATGCCGAGCGGATTCCGGAAGGCATCTACAACGGGCGCAGCTTCGACAGGTGGCGCAAGGAGGCCGAGCGCAACAATCCCGATGTCCTGCATCTGAATCTCGACGACCTGATGGCGCGCGACGCCGAGGAAGTCACCGTCGCGCGCTACCCCGAGCAGCTGCACCACAACAGCGTCGCCTACCCGCTGAGCTATCACTTCGCGCCCGGTGCGGTGGATGACGGCGTGACGATGATCGTGCCGGCGGCGATGCTCTCGCAGCTGCCACGCTATCGCATCGAATGGCTGGTGCCGGGGCTTCTGCGTGACAAGGCCATCGCGCTGATGAAATCGCTGCCCAAGCAGTACCGCAAGCAGGTAGTGCCGATTCCCAACTGGGTCGATGCCGCACTTGAGGCGCTGACCCCGGACGACGTGCCGCTGACCGATGCGCTGGCCGAGTTCATGCGCGTCAAGACTGGCCTGCGCCTGCCGCAGGATGCCTGGGCGCCCGAAACGCTGGAACCGCACCTGAAGATGAACCTGCGTATCGTCGATCAGGACGGCAAGGTGCTGGGCGAAGGGCGTGATCTCGAAGCGCTGGAAGCTCGCTTCAAGGACTCGGCCGCGGCCGCCGCGCGGGCGATGGCCAACCGCAGCCGTGAAGCCGACAGCGAAGTGCTGGAAGATCTGCCGGAGACGCCGATCGCCACCTCGCACAGCACCACCCAGGCAGGCATCCGCGTCGAGGCTTATCCGGCGCTGGTGGTGAAGGCGGCGGCGCCTGCCGACGGCGGCATGAGTGCCAAGCAGCGCAAGCTGGCGCGCAAGACCGGCAAGAACAGCGCGCCGTCCAGCCATGCGCCTGCCAGCGCGACGGCTCAGGTCGAGCAGAATCTGAGCGTGGAGCTGTTCGATCATCCGGCCAAGGCCGCCGCCGCGCACCGTGATGGCATCACGCGTCTGGCGATGGCACGCCTGCCGGACCAGGTGCGCTATCTGGACCGTGATCTCAAGGCGCTGGAGCGCTGTGCGTTGCTGTTCGCCAAGGTCGGCACGCGTCGCCAGCTGGCGGATGACTTCATCTACGGCGTCTTCGAGCAGGTGATGGCCGTCGAGCCGCTGCCGCGTTCGCGCAGCGAGCTGCAGGCGCGTCTCGATGACAAGCGGGCCGAGCTGGTGCCGCACGCCGAGGCGCTGCTCAAGCCATTGGAAGCCGCGCTCAAGCAGCATCTGGAGCTTTCCAAGCGTCTCAAGGGCAAGATCGACTTCTCGATGGCGTTGGTGGTGGCTGATCTCAAGGCCCAGCAGGCGCGCCTGATCACGCCGGGCTTCATCCAGGCCTCCGGTGAATGGCTGCATCAGCTGCCGCGTTATGTGGAGGCGATGCTGATCCGTCTCGACAAGGCACCGCGTGAGCGCATGCGCGACCAGCGTGACATGGAAGAGGTCAAGGGCTTCGAATCCCGCCTTGATGCCCGCCTGAGCAAGGCGCGCGAGCAGGGGCTGCCGGATGCGGAGCTGGAAGAGTTCGGCTGGTGGCTGCAGGAACTGCGCGTCTCGCTGTTTGCCCAGCAGCTCGGCACCCTGGAGACTGTCTCCGCCAAGCGCCTCGAGAAGCGCTGGCAGGAGCTGATGGCGCGCCGCTGATGTCCTGGGACTGGGCTTTGTCTTGGCTGAGCTTTGTCTTGGCTGAAGTTCTGCCTTGGCTGAGGCTCGGCCTTGGCTGGGGCAGCGCCAGGACGTTGTGTGTGGCATCAGAGTCTTGCGTGACCGGTACGTGGAGGCGTGCCGAGGCGGGATGGCCCAAGCTGCATACAGGAAATGCTGTTTAAGCATTCACTGTGGTCGCTCGACAAATGCTGACTCGGGCGTCTGGAATCGCCGAGACAGCGTACACTGAACATGGGGCATGACGACGCGGTACCGGATCGTGCCCCGCTCAATTCTGGTGATATCCCGCGGGATAGCACTGTCAGGAGTGGATGCATGCCAAACAATGACAATGTTCACGCTGCCGATACGCAACACGCCAACGCCGGTCAGTCCATGAGCGCCAGCGGCAATCATCGGGTACTGATCACCGGCAGCGGGCTCTACACGCCGCCCAATGCCATCAGCAACGAGGCACTGGTGGCGTCCTTCAATGCCTGGGTGGCGGCGGACAATGCCGCCAATGCCGACGCCATCGCGCGTGGTGAGCGTGAGGCGCGTACCGAGTCCAGCGGCGAATTCATCGTCAAGGCCTCGGGTATCCACAGCCGCTACGTGCTGGATGCCGAGGGCATTCTCGACCCGGAGCGCATGCGCCCACGCCTGCCGGCGCGCGCCAATGACCAGCCCTCGGTGCAGTGCGAGATGGGCGTGGCGGCCGCGCGTGAAGCACTGGCAGCGGCGGGCGTCAATGCCGCGGACCTGGATCTGGTCATCGTGGCCTGTTCCAACCTCGAGCGCCCCTATCCGGCGGTGGCGGTGGAACTGCAGGCCGCGCTTGAGGCCGGTGGCTATGCCTTCGACATGAACGTGGCGTGCAGCTCCGCCACCTTCGGCATCGAGACCGCCGCCAACGCGATTCGCAGCGGCAGTGCCAAGCGTGTGCTGATGGTCAATCCGGAGATCTGCAGTGCGCATCTCAACTTCCGCGACCGAGACAGCCATTTCATCTTCGGGGATGCTTGCACGGCCGTGGTGCTGGAAGCCGCGGATGTCGCCACGCGCACCGATGGCTTCGAGGTGCTCGGCACGCGTCTGGTGACGCGCTTCTCCAACGCGATACGCAACAATTTCGGCTTCCTCAATCGCACGGCGGTGCTTGAGGACGACGTGGCATCCGCGATGACACTCGACAGCGCAAGCCATCGTGTAAAGGCCGATGACAAGTTGTTCATCCAGGAAGGTCGGCGCGTCTTCCGCGAGGTCTGCCCGATGGTGGCCGAGCTGATCACCACCCATCTGGGCGAGATCGAGGCAGACGGCGGTGATCTTGATCGCATGTGGCTGCACCAGGCCAACCGCCACATGAACGACATGATCGCGCGGCGTGTGCTGGGGCGTGACCCGTCGAGCGAGGAAGCGCCGATCATTCTCGATCGCTACGCCAATACCAGCTCCGCGGGCTCGGTGATCGCCTTCCACCTCCATCATGCGGATCTGGCGCCGGGGAGCCTTGGGGTATTGTGTTCTTTCGGGGCAGGCTACAGTGCCGGCAGCGTGCTGCTGAAACGCTGCGGTTGAAGCAGGACATTGCGCGAATCCACGTGGCCTGTGCTGGCTCTTGGCGGGCGCGGAACGTATAAAGAAGGCCGGACCTGACAGCCAGGGATGTGGCAAGGACCGCTGCAGGAATCCAATAGACTTACAGGTGACGAGATGCACACGATCAAGACTTCCCTGCCGGCACTGCTGGCCATGTCCCTGCTGGCGGGTTGCGCCAGCACCGGAGACAGCGAGCCGAATCCTCAGGACCCCTGGGAGGGCTTCAACCGTAACGTCTATACCTTCAATGACACCCTGGACCGCTATGCCCTCAAGCCGGTCGCGCAGGGCTATGACTATGTGACGCCGGAGCTTGTGCAGGATGGCGTGGGCAACTTCTTCTCGAACCTGGGAGAGGTCCGCACCATGTTCAACTCGGTGCTGCAGTGGAAGTGGGCCAATGCCGGAGTCTCCACCGGCCGTCTGTTGCTCAACTCCACCGTCGGCATCGGCGGCCTGTTCGATCCGGCCAGCGAACTGGGCTGGACGGTCGACGAAGAGGACTTCGGTCAGACGCTCGCCGTGTGGGGAGTCGGTCAGGGGCCGTACCTCGTGCTGCCGCTGTTCGGCCCGAGCACCGTGCGTGACACCGCGGGCATGCCGGTCGACTACTTCAATGATCCGGTCAATTACATCGAGAATGACAAGGTACGTTACGGCCTGAAGGCGCTGGATCTGGTCGACACCCGTGCCGGTCTGCTCGAGCAGGAGAAGCTGATCCAGGGGGATCGCTACAGCTTCATTCGTGATGCCTACCTGCAGCGCCGCAACTTCGAGATCAACGATGGCAAGCTGGGCGATGATCCCTTCGCCAGCGACAGCTTCGATGATGCCGATCTCGATGGTGCCTTCGCACCGGAAGACGACAGCCAGTAATGCGTCACCCGCAGCAGGCGGCCGGTACCGTGAATGGTCAGTGGTGCCGGTCGCGAGGGCAAGCAGCATCAAGACTGCGAGTGGATGGCAGCAAGGACGGGAATGAGGGGTTGGCATGGCGGATGAGCAAGGCAAGCGTCTGTTGATCGGTCTGATTGATCTTCCCGGCTCGCGGCGTGATGCGCTGGCGAAGCTGTTGACGGATGAACGCTGTGCGGTGGCGGCCTGTGGTGGCATCGCGACACTGCCCAGCGGAGTGGCGGTGGTGGTCGCGCATGTCGAGGCCGTTTCCAGTCATGAGTGGTCGCGTCTGGCCGAGCGCCTGCCGACGGTGGTGGTGGCCGAGAGTCGTGGGGATGAATGCCTGTTGCCGGCGGTGGAGGCCGGGCTGGTCGATTACCTCATCGCGCCGCGCGAGCATGGCTCGGTACTGCGCAGTCTGCTCAAACGGGCGGCGGAGCATCACCAGCTGGCCCATGAGCACGCCAAGGCACGCGCGCGCCTCGAGGAGCTCAACGAGCATCTGGAGACGCATCTGGCGCTGCTGCGTCAGGACCAGCAGGCCGGTGGCCAGATCCAGCAGCGTCTGCTGCCCCAGAGCGGACAGCACATCAATGGCGTCAGTTATGAGTACTGCCTGTCGCCGTCGCTGTATCTGTCGGGTGACTTCCTCGAGTATCAGGCGATCGACGAACGCTTCAGCCTGTTCTACTTTGCGGATGTCTCCGGTCATGGCGCCTCGTCGGCCTTCGTGACCGTGCTGCTCAAGCTGTTGTTCGCACGCGCGATCCGCCACTGGGAGGAACATACGCCGGAAACCTTCGGCCCCGAGTGGCTGGCACTGCTCAACCGTGAACTGATCGACAGTGGTATCGGCAAGCATGCCACGGTGATGTGTGGTGTGATGGACCGTGATACGCGCACGCTGCATTACACCCTGGGCGCCCAGCTGCCGATGCCGGTACTGGTCACGCCCGACGGCGAGCTGCGTGAGCTGGAGGGCAGCGGTCGGCCGGTGGGGCTCTTCCCAGACACCCGCTATCCAGCGTATCGTGTGGCGCTTCCTGAGCGCTTCCGCCTGTGGCTGGCCAGTGATGGTGTGCTGGAATGCCTGCCGGGCGAGGCGCTGGAGGACAGGACTCGAGCACTGCATCAACGGATTCTGAGCAGTGAGGATGTGCAAGGATTGCGTCGTGGACTGGCGCTGGATGGCGAGCTGCCGGATGACCTTACCTTGATGACGCTGACAGGATTCCATGATGGATGAAGGACGTATCCAGGCCGTGTTCGAAGACGGCCTGTTCGTGCTCAAGCTATCCGGTGATGTACGCCTGACGCTGTGTGCCACGCTGGATCAGCAGGTACAGCGCGTGGCTGCGGTTGAGGGACTGGAAAGCGTGATCATCGATCTGCGCGAAGCGACCAATGTCGATTCCACCGCACTGGGCTTTCTGGCCAAGCTGGCGCTGGCGGTCCGCGATCGGCTGGTGATGCCGGCGCAGGTGGTGGCTGCCCATCCCGACGTGCTGACCATGCTCAAGGTGATGGGGTTCGACGAGGTGGCCAGTGTCGTGGATGCCGGCAGCCTGCCGGAGGCGGACCAGGCCGATCTGGACGGAGCCTCCTGCTGCAACGCGCCAGCGCTGAACGAGTCTCAGGATGACGTCGATGCCTCGCCCCAGCAGGAACAGGAGCTGCGCGGGCGCATTCTCGAGGCTCACCGGCTGTTGATGTGCCTGAATGGTCACAATCGCCTGGAGTTCCAGCCGCTGATCGAGCTGCTGGAAAGCGAGGAGCATCGCCAGCCGCACTGAAGGCGCCGGGGCATTGAGCCTGACAGCTCGTTTCTAAAAGCACGAATCTGGCAGCGCGAATCAGACAGCACGTTTCTGAAAGCACGTTTCTAAAAGCATAAAGAAAGCGCCTGCCGTGAAACACGGCAGGCGCTTTTTGTTGCCTTGGCCGTTCAATGAGCTCTTGCTTAACAAGAGTTCATCATCGGCGCTATGCTCTGTTGGCTCAGTGGCTGCGCAGTTCGGCCAGCAGGGTCTCAAGCTTGCGCTGATCGGCCATGAACTTGCGGATACCTTCGCCCATCTTCTCGGTGGCCATGGCATCTTCGTTCATGTCCCAGCGGAAGTTGGACTCGGTCAGCACTTCCGGCACGTTCTGCTCGGCATCGCCGGCCAGCAGGCGACGTTCCAGCGTGCCGGTGCTCTCGGCCAGCTCACCCAGCAGTGCCGGCGAGATGGTCAGGCGATCACAGCCGGCCAGCGCTTCGATCTCGCCGGTGTTGCGGAAGCTGGCGCCCATCACGATGGTCTTGTAGCCGTGTCCCTTGTAGTGCTCGTAGATGGCCTTGACCGACTTCACGCCCGGGTCGTTGTCACCGCTGAAGTCGGCGTCCGGCTGATTGGCCTTGTGCCAGTCGAGGATACGGCCGACGAAGGGCGAGATCAGCGTCACGCCGGCATCGGCACACGCCTGGGCCTGGGCGAAGCTGAACAGCAGCGTCAGGTTGGTGCGGATGCCTTCGCGCTCGAGCTTCTCGGCGGCGCGGATGCCTTCCCAGGTGGAGGCGGTCTTGATCAGGATGCGTTCCTGACCGACGCCATTGGCGGCGTAGCGCTCGATGATGCGATGCGCGCGACGGATGGTCTCGTCGGCATCGAAGGACAGACGGGCACTGACCTCGGTGGAGACATAGCCCGGTACCAGGCCGGCGATCTCGGTGCCGATATCCACGGCCACGGCGTCGACGGCATCATCGATGTCGGTGGCCTTGCGCGCGACTTCGGTCAGGCGCTCGCGACGTGACGGGGCCTGAGCGGCCTGCAGGATCAGTGACGGGTTGGTGGTAGCATCAGTGGGCGCGAAGCGACGAATGGCCTCGAGGTCACCGGTGTCGGCGACGACGGTGGTCATTTCCTTGAGTTGGGAGAGCTTGTCCTGTGCCATGCAAGAGTTTCCTGTACTGAGCGTGAGCCACCCGAAGGGATGAGTGGCCCTCATGAATAAGGCAAGAGGTGAAGGGCAGGGGCCGCCGGAGCGAGCGCTGCCACCGAGTGTGCACCCACGCCTGCCGGCTGTGAAGACACCTCGGGTCGATCGCCCCAAGTGGATGATCCGCGGGGATTTCATCAGCGTGATGTGACATTCGTCACCTGTGTAGGTCAACTGTATCAATTGTGCGGCGGCGCGCCCACTGTCGTCATCTGACGGCAAGGGCGTGGCGTTTTCGGCACCTGGGCATACCATCGACAAACGATTGCAGGAGGGGATGTGGACAAGCGTCAAACCCGTCAGCTGGCCTTGCTGGTCGCGGCCAATACAGCCCTGGCTCCATTGGCCATCGATGCCTATCTGCCGGCATTGCCGGCCATGGCGGAAGACCTGGCGACCACGGTGCACCATACGGAGCTGTCGCTGTCGATCTTCCTGCTCGGCTTCTCGCTGGGGCAGTTGATCTTCGGCCCGCTGTCAGACCGTATCGGGCGCAAGCCGGTCCTGCTGTCAGGCATCTTCGTCTTCCTGCTGGCGAGTCTGGCCATCACCCGGGTCGAGAGCCTCGAGGGGCTCTATGCGCTGCGCTTCCTGCAGGCGCTGGGCGGCGGCGCCTCGGTGGTCAATTCCTCGGCGATCGTGCGCGATTGCTTCAGTGGCCGCGAGGCGGCCAAGGTGCTGTCCACCGTCGCGGTGATCATGATGCTGGCGCCCTTGATCGCGCCTGCCATCGGCAGCCTTTTGCTGGGCATGGCGGGCTGGTGGCTGATCTTCGCCTTCCTCGCCGCCTATGCCGCCTTCCTGCTGGTGGTACTGCCGCTGCGCTTGCCCGAGACCCGACGCAAGCGCGAGGCGGATGAGCCGCCGGCCAGCCTCCTGCAGGTCGCGCGTGACTATGCCAGCGTGCTTCGCCACGGGCCGGCGATGGGCTATGCGCTGACGCAGGCGATGGGCTTCGGTGGCATGTTCGCCTTCATCACCGCGTCGCCCTACGTCTATATTCAGCATTTCGGAGTGACGGCGGCCTGGTACCCGGTGCTGTTCGGCGCCAACATCCTGTTCATGTTCACCGCCAACCGTCTCAACGTGCGCCTGCTGTCACGCCTGTCGCCGCCGCGCCTGCTGCGCATCGGCATCGGTATCCAGCTGTGTGCCGCCATCCTGCTGGTATCGGCGCTGGTACTGGGGCTGGATCTGCTCTACGTCCTCGCGCCGCTGTTGATGGTGTTCGTCGGGGCCAACGGCATGGTGGCGCCCAATGCGATCTCCTCGGCGCTGGAGTATTTTCCGCGCATCAGCGCCACGGCCAATGCGTTGATCGGCAGCATGCAGTTTGCCAGTGGCGCCATGATCGGCATGCTGATCGCAGGCCTGGCGATGGACAGCCTGTGGCCGATGATCCTCGGCATGCTGGGCACGGCGCTGATCAGCAATATTCTGCTGCGGGTGCTGGCAGGGCGCAGTGCCCTGGCGCGCCACGCGACGCCGTCCGACTGAGAAAGGCGTGAGTCGGCGACTGTCACACAGTTGTCATGAATGCTTGGCAAGGTACTCCCTGTAGACAAGAAGCCACCTCACTGGCTCATTCCTATCGCAAGGAGTTTCAGGCATGAAGGCGTTCCTCAAGTCCGGTCTCGCAGCGGCTGTCATCGCTGCATCAGTGGGTGCAGCAGAAGCCCGTGAACAGCTGCGCATCGTGGGGTCTTCCACGGTCTATCCGTTCTCCAGCTACGTTGCTGAAGAGCTGGGTGCCACCAGCGATTTCCCGACTCCGGTCATCGAATCCACCGGTTCCGGCGGCGGCATGAAGCTGTTCTGTGAAGGTGTCGGTGACAGCACTCCGGACATCACCAACGCCTCTCGTCGCATGAAGACGTCTGAATTCGAGCGCTGTGAAGAGAACGGCGTGACCGATATCACCGAAGCCATGATCGGCTTCGACGGTATCGCCTTCGCCCAGTCTGTCCGCGATGGCAGCATCAACCTGACCCGTGAGCAGATCACCCTGGCGGTCGCCGCTCAGGTGCCGGTCGACGGCAAGTTGGTCGACAACCCCTACACCAAGTGGTCCGAGATCGATTCCTCCCTGCCGGACCGCAAGATCACCGTCTACGGGCCGCCTTCCACTTCCGGTACCCGTGACGCCTTCGAAGAGCTGGTGATGGAAGTCTCCACCGAAGAGATGGAAGGCTACGGCGGTGAGGGTTACACCAACATCCGTCAGGACGGTCACTACATCGCTGCTGGCGAGAATGACAACCTGATCATCCAGAAGCTGGTCGAGAACACCGAAGCCTTCGGTATCTTCGGCTACTCCTTCCTCGAAGAGAACGCTGACAAGGTCGTCGGTGCTTCCATCGATGGCGTGCAGCCGGAAGCCGATGCCATCTCCTCTGGCGAGTATCCGGTCTCCCGCTCCCTGTTCTACTACGTGAAGAACCAGCACAAGGATGACGTGCCGGCTCAGCAGGCCTACAACGACCTGTTCATGAGCGAGAAGATGATCGGTGAGCTGGGCTACCTGAAGGGCATCGGTCTGATCCCGCTGCCGAAGGAAGAGCGCGCCAAGCTTCGCGAGCAGGTCACTGAGCGCACCAAGCTGACTCTGGCCGATCTCCAGAAGTAAGCAACGCAGCTGACCCTCTGACGCGGCCGGTTGCCTTTGGCAGCCGGCCCGTTTGCTTGACTGGTCGCAGGGTTTCGCAAGGCATGAAGCCTTCCCCCTGTGAACAACGCGACTCCGGGACCCGAAAGATGCAGACTCAGCAGATCTTTCTCTTCTTCATAGGCATCGTGGCGCTGGCTGGCCTGGTAGCCTTCTTCAGCGGCCGCAGCAAGGCACAGCGTGTACGTGCCAGCGGTGCTGAAATGTACGCTCAGCCGGATCAGTACGGCTGGTTCACGGCAATTTCCAGCGCAGGGCCTGCTCTGCTGGTCGGTCTGGCAGCCGTCGTTGCGATTGCCACCGCAGGTATCGATATCGAAGGCATGCAGCTGCTGATCGCCAGTCTGGTCGTCGCAGCCGCCGGTCTGGTCATCGGCCTCGCGCTGGTGAAGCCTGATTTCCATGCGCGCAATGCCATCGAGACTCTCATTCGCTATGTGTTGATCGGCGCGGCGATGATTTCCATCGTCACGACGTTCGGCATTCTGGTCTCCATCATCTTCGAGGCCATCCGCTTCTTCCAGATGGAAAGCTTCTGGACCTTCATCACCGGGACCACCTGGGATCCGGGCAACAGCTTCCAGATGGCCGCCGGTCGTGGTGAAGGCGTCGAGAGCACCGCCAACTTCGGTGCCGTACCGCTGTTCGCCGGTACCTTCATGATCACCCTGATCGCGATGCTGGTGGCCATTCCCATCGGTCTGCTCGCCGCGGTCTACATGGCGGAGTTCGCCCCCGAGAGAGTGCGTACCGTCGCCAAGCCGGTGCTGGAAGTGCTCGCCGGTATCCCGACCGTGGTCTACGGCTTCTTCGCCGCCATCACCGTCGCGCCGCTGGTCGTCGATATCTTCTCTCCGCTGGGCATCGAGGCGTCCTACAACAACGCGTTGGCACCGGGTCTGGTCATGGGCATCATGATCATTCCGTTCATCTCCTCACTGTCCGATGACGTCATCACCTCCGTGCCGGACACCATGCGCCAGGGCTCTCTGGCGCTGGGCATGACCCACGGCGAGACCATTCGCAACGTCATCCTGCCCGCCGCGCTGCCGGGCATCGTGTCCGCTTCGCTGCTGGCGATGTCACGCGCGCTTGGCGAGACCATGATCGTGGTGATGGCGGCGGGCATGCGTCCGAACCTGACCGCCAACCCGCTGGAAGACATGACCACCGTCACGGTGCGCATCGTCGCCGCCTTGACCGGTGACCAGGAGTTCGCGAGTGCCGAGACATTGTCGGCCTTCGCGCTGGGTCTGGTGCTGTTCGTTGTCACTCTGCTGCTGAACATGGTCTCGGTGGTTCTGATCCGCCGCTTCCGTGAGAAGTACAGCGCCAACAACCTCTGAGGCCGAGACTAGACATGAGCCAATCATTCGACGATATCTCGGCCCAGCTGAAGGGCCGTCATCGCCGCACCAAGCGCCTGAAATTCATGTCCATGGGCGCACTCGCCCTGGCTGCCACCTTCCTGGTGGTCTTCATCGGCGACATGATCATGCGCGGCTATCCGGCCTTCCAGCAGGCAGAACTGCACGTGCCGGTTACCTACAGCGAGCAGTCGCAGGAAATCCCGCTGGCAGCGGTGGAAGAAGACGTGCGTGATCTGGTCAGCCGCGGCTGGCTGCGTCAGCTGCCGCGCGACATGGCCGCTGACGCCAGCCTGATGGGTCAAACGATCGAGCGCTGGGTGATCGCCGATGACCAGGTCGATCAGTATCTCAAGGGCCACAAGTCACATCTGAAGCCCAGGCAGACCGCCGTGCTGGACCGCATGGTCGAGAACGGCACGGCCGAGCTCAAGTTCAACGTCAACTTCTTCACCACCGGCGACTCCAAGCTTCCGGAGTACGCTGGTATCTGGTCGGCGGCGATGGGGACGATCCTGACGTTGCTGGTCACGCTGGCCTTCGCCTTCCCTGTCGGCGTGCTGACGGCGGTCTACCTGGAGGAGTTCGCGCCGGACAACCGCTTCACCCAGGCGATCGAGGTCAACATCAACAACCTGGCGGCGGTGCCGTCGATCCTGTTCGGTCTGCTGGGTCTGGCGATCTTCATCAACTTCTTCGGCATGCCGCGTTCCTCCCCGCTGGTCGGTGGTCTGACACTGGGTCTGATGACCTTGCCGGTGATCATCATCACCACGCGCTCGGCGCTGCGCAGCGTACCGGACACCATTCGTCAGGCCGCCTTCGGCGTCGGCTGCTCCCGCTGGCAGGTGGTGCGTGACCACGTACTGCCGCTGTCACTGCCGGGGATCCTGACCGGTTCCATCATCGGTCTGGCACAGGCGATGGGTGAGACCGCGCCGTTGATCATCGTCGGCATGGTGGCCTTCATTCCGGATGCGCCGACTGCCATCACCCAGGCTGCCACCGTGCTGCCGGCCCAGATTTTCACCTGGGCGGGCGAGCCTGAGCAGGCCTATGTTGAGCGTACTGCAGCGGGCATTCTGGTGCTGCTGTCAGTGCTGATCTTCCTCAATGCCGCAGCCGTGATGCTGCGCAAGAAATTCGAGCGTCGCTGGTAGGCAGCTGCGAGGCGGCCCGTCGATTGGCCGGTCGCCTCACACCTAAAGCCCTGGCCCACGACTCATAAAGGAATACGAGACATGAACAGCACCGTCGCCACTCCCGCCAAGCCTGCCGCGGCCACTCGTCCCGGTAGCCCGGTCGTCACGAACGAAGATGCCAACCACGAGCTGGCCATTCGTGTGGAAGATCTCAACCTGTGGTACGGCGAGAAGCAGGCGTTGAAGAACATCAACATTGATGTCTTCCAGAAAAATGTCACCGCTCTGATCGGCCCTTCCGGTTGTGGCAAGTCGACCTTCCTGCGCTGCCTTAACCGCATGAATGACCTGATCCGCAGCGTGCGCATCGAAGGTCTGGTCGAGATGGATGGCCGTGACGTCAACGCGCGCGACATGGATGAAGTGGCATTGCGTCGTCGCGTCGGCATGGTGTTCCAGAAGCCGAACCCGTTCCCCAAGTCCATCTACGACAACATCGCCTACGCGCCGACCATGCACGACCTGGTCAGCCGCCGCGCCGACAAGGATGATCTGGTCGAGAGCGCGCTGCGTGATGCGGGTCTGTGGGAAGAGGTGAAGGACATTCTTGACCAGCCGGGCACCTCGCTGTCCGGTGGCCAGCAGCAGCGTCTTTGCATCGCGCGTGCCATCGCGGTCAAGCCTGACGTCATCCTGATGGATGAGCCGACCTCGGCGCTCGATCCGATCTCCACCGCGACCATCGAAGACCTGATGGACAAGTTGAAGACCCAGTTCTCCATCGTCACCGTGACGCACAACATGCAGCAGGCGGCACGTGTCGCTGATTACACCGCCTTCTTCCATATGGGCGAGCTGGTGGAGTACAACGACACCAAGACGATGTTCTCCAATCCGAATACCAAGAAGGCCGAGGACTACATCACTGGTCGCTATGGCTAAGCGGCGCCAGCGTCAGGGCTCGGAAGGCTGAGCCCTTGATAGCTGTCTGAGAGCATTTCAGGCCGCACGACGACACGAGGCCCGGATCCATGATCCGGGCCTCGTGTCGTTGCAGCATCAGGTCGAGTCAGTGTCGAGTAGGATGTCAGTCTTCCAGCTCGACGGCGATCGCGGTGGCTTCGCCGCCGCCGATACACAGCGCCGCGATGCCACGTTTCTTGCCACGGCGCTCCAGCGCGTTGATCAGAGTGACGATGATGCGTGAGCCGGTGGAGCCGACCGGATGCCCCTGGGCGCAGGCCCCTCCGAAGACATTGACCTTCTCATGCGGGATATCGTGGGCATCCATCGCCAGCAGGGTGACCACCGCGAAGGCCTCGTTGATCTCGAACAGGTCGACGTCGTCCGTGGTCCACTCCAGGCGCTTCATCAGCGAGTCGATGGCGCCGATGGGCGCCAGTGTGAATTCGCTGGGGTGCTGGGAGTGGGTGCTGTGCCCGAGGATACGCGCCTTGACGGCCAGCCCGCGTCGTTCGGCTTCATCACGGCGCGTCAGCACCAGCGCCGAGGCGCCGTCGGAGATGGAGCTGGCATTGGCGGCGGTGATGGTGCCGTCCTTGGCGAAGGCCGGACGCAGGGCGGGAATCTTGTCAAGATTGGCCTGGAAGGGCTGCTCGTCCTGCTCGACCACGCTCTCGCCCTTGCGGCTCTTGACCGTGACGGCGGCGATTTCCGGCGCGATGTCGCCCGACTCGGTGGCCGTCATGGCACGCCTGAGCGATTCGATGGCGAAGTCATCCATGCGCTGGCGATCGTAGCCGCGGGCATCGGCCACTTCCTGGGCGAACACGCCCATCAGCTTGCCGGTCTCGGCATCTTCCAGCCCATCGAAGAACATGTGGTCCTTCAGCTCGCCATGGCCGAGGCGATAGCCGCCACGTGCCTGGGTGAGCAGATGCGGAGCGTTGGACATCGATTCCATCCCGCCGGCCAGCATGATGCGGTTGGTGCCTGCGCGTATCAGGTCATGCGCCAACATGGTGGCCTTCATGCCGGAACCACATAGCTTGTTGATGGTGGTGGCGCCGATGCTGTCCGGCACGCCGGCCTGGCGCATGGCCTGACGCGCCGGACCCTGCTTGACGCCAGCGGGCAGCACGCAGCCGAAGATGCCCTCGTCGACATCGGCAGGCGTGAGGCCTGCGCGTTCGATGGCCGCCTTGATGGCCACGGCGGCGAGCTGTGGCGCGCTCAGCGTCGAGAGTGAGCCCTTGAGGCCACCCATCGGCGTGCGGGCGCCGGCGAGAATCACGATGTCATCGGCGCTGGCGGAAGGGCTTGGCGTAGTGCGGGAAGCGGTCGTCATGACGGTCTCCTGTGTCTTGTTATTGGAAGATCGAGTCGTGCAGTCGGCGTTGTGATCACTGCGTGGCTATGCTTTGATCCATTCAATCCCATAAACCAAGCAAGCGCTAGTTATACGATGAATGTAGCCACCGCCTCACCCCGTCGCAAGGAGCTGGTCCGCATCGCCGCCCGCCTGTTCGTCGAGGAGGGTTTCGATCGCACCACCGTCCGCATGCTGGCCCAGGAAATGGGCATCAAGTCCGGCAGCCTCTTCCATCACTTCGCCGACAAGCAGGAAATCCTGTGCGCCGTGATCGAGGAGGGCATGTTCAGTGCGCTGGCCATCGCCCGTGAGCATCTGGCGCGCTGCGAGCCGTGCCAGGCAAGCGAAGTGACCGCCTCGGCGGCATCGCAGCAGCAGGCGCGTGAGCGACTGCTGGCCCTGGCGCGCGCACATCTGGACACGCTGCTCACCGATCGCAATGCCCATGTGGTCGCGCTCTATGAGTGGCGGCGGCTGGAGGGCCCGGCGCGCGAGCATCTCGTCCAGCTGCGTGATGACTACGAAGACCTGTGGCGTGACGCCATCGCCTCTGCCGTCGCTGCAGGGCTGCTCAAGGGCGACGCCACACTGCTGCGCCAGTTCATGCTCGGCGCGCTCAACTGGACGGTACGCTGGTATCGCCCCGAGGGAGAGCGCTCCCCCGATGAGCTGGCTGAGGCACTGGTCGACAGCCTGTGTCGTCTGCCCTGAACGAGCGTGCGGTACACGGCGTCTGCTACGCAGCGTCTGCAACTTTTGGCCAGTCGAGCATCACAATGCTTGCCGCCCGACAGGCTTGTCGCTAACTTGACGTTTACGTTAACTGTAGATGGCTGGCGCCCAGTCATCTCACTTCGCCCCGGAGCACCACTCAGGAGCCAGTCACGCCATGACGCCAAGCGATACAACAACAAACCGCACGTCACGCGCCCCCTCTGCTGAATCTGCGAATTCATACGCCATGCAACCCGCCGCCAGCCAGACGCTGAGCGATTATCTGGCCGCCTTCGATATCCAGGCACTGCGCGATGAATTGTTCACCACGCCGCTCGACACCAATGACGAGGGCGAGCTCGGCAATGCCTATGAGGCGTGTGTCGGGCGTCATCTGCGCGCCGGGCAGGGCGAACGTATCGCGCTGGTCCACGAAGACGAACAGGGCCGGGTACGTGAGCTGAGTTACGCACAGCTCGACGAGCAGAGCGCGCGGCTGGCGGCTGCCTTGAAGGCACAGGGCGTGATGGCGGGGCAGCGGGTCGCCTGCATGCTGTCGCGTACGCCGGAGCTGATGATCGCGCTGGCTGCGACCTGGCGGCTGGGCGCCGTCTATCAGCCGCTGTTCACCGCCTTCGGCACCGATGCGCTCGACTATCGCCTGTCGCGCGCCGAGACGCAGATCGTGATCACCGAGACGAGCCAGCGCAGCAAGTTCACAGAGCTCGCCCGCCATCCCGTGATCATCTGCGTGCGCGATGAGGAAGATGCGCTGGAGGCGGGTGATCTCGACTGGCAGACATTGATGCAGAGCGAGCCACTGACCGAGCCGCCAGTGTGGCTTCCGGCGGAGGCGCCCTTCCTGCAGATGTTCACCTCCGGCACGGTCGGCAAGCCCAAGGGCGTGGCGGTGGCGCTGAATGCGCTGCCGGCCTTCTGGCTCTATCAACGCCTGGCGGTGGACCTGCGCCCCGGCGAGCGCTTCTGGAACATGGCCGACCCCGGCTGGGCTTACGGGCTCTATTACGCCATCACCGGCCCGCTGTTGCTGGGGGCCACCACCTACTTCATGCAGGCGCCGTTCAGTGCAGAAGGCGGGCTGGCCTTCCTGGAGCGTCACCGCATCGACAATTTCGCGGCCGCGCCCACGGCCTATCGCATGCTCAAGGCCTCCGGGCTCGGCGAAGGCGCCTTCGAGCGCCTGAACCTGCGGGTCGCAAGCTCCGCTGGCGAGCCCCTCAACACCGAGGTAGTGGGCTGGGTCGCGCGGGAGCTGGGCTGTGCGGTGATGGACCATTACGGCCAGACGGAGACCGGCATGACTTGCTGCAATCATCACGCGCTGGCCCATGAGGTCGTGGTCGGCAGTGTCGGCTTCCCGCTGCCCGGCTACCGACTTGCCGTGCTCGACGCCGAGTATCGTGAGCTGCCGCCGGGCGAGCCGGGTGTGCTGGCGGTGGATATCGCCCGCTCTCCCGCGCACTTCTTCGCCGGCTACACCTGGCAGGAGAAGCAACCCTGCGTCGAGGGCTATTACCTGACCGGAGACGTGGTGGTGGCAGAGCCCGATGGGCGCTTCACCTTTGCCGGGCGTGATGACGACATCATCACCACCGCGGGCTATCGCGTCGGCCCGGCGGATGTCGAGAACGCTGTGCTGGTGCATCCGGCGGTGGCGGAATCGGCGGCGGTCGGCAAGCCGGATGCGCTGCGCGGCGAGATCATCAAGGCCTATGTGGTGTTGCGCGATGGCCATGTCGGCAGTGACGAACTGGCGGAGGAAATTCGCGCCAGCGTGCGCCAGCGACTCTCGGCGCACAGCTATCCGCGTGAGATCGACTTCGTCGACAGCCTGCCCAAGACGCCGTCGGGCAAGATCCAGCGTTTCCTGCTGCGGGCACAGGCGCGCGAAAGCTGAACGCCGCCATCTACGGGACTTTTCTGTCATCGCCTGCCTCTCATCACCTTTCCTGCCATCACCTTTCGGGAGACTCGTTTCATGAAGATCGCCGACCACTGCTTTTTTATCACCGGCGCAGCATCCGGCCTCGGGGCCGCCACGGCGTCACGTATCGTCGCGGCCGGCGGCCAGGTGGTGCTGGCGGATCTCTCGGAGAGTGCACGTGAACAGGCCGATGCGCTGGGGGAGGCGGCATGCTTCTGTCATTGCGACATCACCGACAGCGCCAGTGTCGAGGCCGCGCTGGATGTCGCGGAGCAGACCTTCGGTGCCATTCATGGGGTGATCCATTGTGCGGGGATGGTGAGCGTCGCCAAGCTGGTGGATCGTGATGGCGAGCCTGCTCCGCTGGAGGGCTTCGAGAAGACACTGGCGATCAACCTGAGCGGTACCTTCAACGTGGCGCGCCTGACGGCGGCACGCATGGCGCGCAATGCCGCCGAGGGCGAGGACGGCGAGCGGGGCATCATTCTCAATACCGCCTCGGTCGCGGCCTTCGATGGCCAGGTGGGGCAGTGTGCCTATAGCGCCTCCAAGGCCGGGGTCGCCGGCATGACGCTGCCGATGGCGCGTGAGCTGGCACGCCATGGCATTCGCGTGATGGCGATTGCGCCCGGCGTGTTCGAGACACCGATGATGGCCGGCATCCCGGAGCCTGCCCGTGAAGCGCTGTGCGAGGCGGTGCCGTTTCCCAAGCGACTGGGCAAGCCCGATGAGTTCGCGCGTCTGGCCGAGCACATCATCACCAACAGCATGCTCAATGGGGAGGTGATCCGCCTCGATGGCAGCATTCGCATGGCCTGAGGCTGGCGGGCAAGGCCTTTAACATTTGGATCGGCTCTCTGGATCGGCATCTCTGGATAGGATCTCTGGAGAGAGCACGGGACACAAGGAATCTTGCAGGACAGGTTATCTCTGGGGGAGATATTGCTCGATCGCGGCTGCGGTCGGGCTTTTTTGCGTCTGTTTCTCGTGTCATCTCTTGTTTCTGCCATGCGCGCGGGGGCGGCCTGAAGACAGGACTTGCCACCGATGAGACAGGGCTTGCCACCAATGTCGCAGACCAGAAATCAAACGACCGCTTGACGACCAACTGGAGGAGGCGCTAATTTCAAACGCATGTTTGATGGTGTGTGGGAGTCGTCTTTTCGCCTCTTTCATGAGTCTTGAGCAACAACGACAGCAAGCCCATCACCATTCCTTTTGATTCAGCGCCGCCGTGCCGCGACGGCTCAAGGAGTAAAGCATGCCGGACTATCAGGCGCCGTTGCGCGACATCCGCTTCGTGATGAATGAGCTGCTCGACTATCCCGCTCACTATGCCAGCCTGCCGGGTGGCGATGAGGCCAGCGACGATATCGTGACCGCCATCCTGGAGGAGGGCGCACGCTTCGCGCACGAGGTGCTGACGCCGCTGAACCAGTCGGGCGACCGCGAGGGTTGTACCTTCGAGGGCGGCGAGGTCAAGGCGCCGAGCGGCTTCAAGGCTGCCTATCAGCAGTATGTCGAGGGCGGATGGCCGAGTCTGGCTGCCTCACCGGAACATGGCGGTCAGGGGCTGCCACCGTCACTGGCGATGGTGCTCTCGGAAATGGTCGCCTCCGCCAACCTGTCGTGGGGCATGTATCCGGGCCTCTCGCATGGCGCGATGAATGCACTCGAGCATCACGGCAGCGAGGCGCTCAAGCAGACCTATCTGATTAAGCTGGTCGAAGGCAGCTGGACCGGTACCATGTGCCTGACCGAGCCGCATTGCGGCACGGACCTGGGCCTGATCAAGACACGTGCCGTGCCGCTGGATGACAGCGATGACAGCAAGGGCTACCGCATCAGCGGCACCAAGATCTTCATCTCGGCCGGTGAGCACGATCTTTCCGAGAACATCGTGCACCTGGTGCTGGCCAAGCTGCCGGATGCCCCGGAAGGCTCGCGTGGCATATCGCTGTTCGTGGTGCCCAAGTTCCTGCCCGACGCCAATGGCGAGGCTGGTGAGCGCAATGGCGTCAGCTGTGGCTCCATCGAGCACAAGATGGGCATTCACGGCAACGCGACCTGCGTGATGAACTTCGATTCCGCCACAGGCTTCCTGGTCGGCCCGCCGCACAAGGGACTGGCCTGCATGTTCACCATGATGAATGCCGCGCGTCTCGGGGTGGGGATCCAGGGCGTGGCGCTGGCCGAGGCCAGCTTCCAGAATGCGCTGAGCTATGCGCGTGACCGTCTGCAAATGCGTGCCCTGTCCGGTGCCAAGGCGCCGGAGAAGGCGGCCGACCCGATCATCGTGCATCCGGACGTGCGCCGCATGCTGCTGACCCAGAAGGCCATCGCCGAGGGTGGGCGCATGCTGGTGATGTATGCCGCCCAGTTCAATGACATCGTCGAGAATGCCCCGGACAGCGAAGACAAAACACGTGCCGATACCTTGCTCGGCCTGCTGACGCCCATCGTCAAGGCCTTCCTGACCGAGACCGGCTTCGAGGCGACCAATCACGGCGTTCAGGTCTATGGCGGCCACGGCTTCATTCAGGAATGGGGCATGGAGCAGTTCGTGCGCGATGCGCGCATCACTCTGCTTTATGAAGGCACCACCGGTATCCAGGCGCTGGACCTGCTGGGCCGCAAGATCCTGATGAGCCAGGGCGAATCGCTCAAGGTCTTCACCAAGGAGATCCACAAGTTCTGCCAGGCCAGCGAAGGCAGCGAGTTTGCCAATCCGCTCGCCGAGCTCAACCGCGAATGGGGCGAGCTGACCATGGCGGTGGGCATGGGCGCGATGCAGGACCGCGAAGCGGTCGGCGCCGCCAGTGTCGATTACCTGATGTACGCCGGTTACGTCGCGCTGGGCTACCTGTGGGCTCGTGCCGGCGAGACGGCCAGGGCGGCGCTGGCGGCCGGCGAAGGGGATACTGCCTTCTATCAGGCCAAGCTGGATACCGCGCGCTTCTACTTCCAGCGCATCCTGCCGCGCACGCAAGGCCATGCCGCGATGATTCGCGCCGGTGGCGAGACGCTGATGGCGCCGACGGTGGAAGGCTTCGGCAGCGGCTTCGAGATCTGATGACGGTTTCAAGCCTGAGAGCAGTTTCAAGCCTTAGCGAAGTTTCAAGACTCAGCAGTTCGATGTATCGGCAACAGTCGTGTCTTATGCCTCCAGTCAGTGCGCTCTGACTCGGTACCCTTGGGGAGACTTCGGTCTCCCCATTTTTTGTGCGCTTGGTGTCAGGCAGGAGTTTTTCCCGGCACGAGCAATCAATCTCGTTTCAGTCTTGGCTTGTGACAGGCATGCGCCCAAGATAGGCGCATCGATGGCTGTCCCGATGAACCCGCGGGGCAGCGACGCGCATGTGCTGATGGCAAGTACTTATGGCATGTACTGATGGCAAGCATTGACAGGATAGGTGGCGCAGGATGCACGCGAACGATACGCCTGAGGAAAGATCGCGGCACGAGGAAGTGCCGCCCGAGGCGCAGATGGCCGATGCGCAAGCGCCTGACGATAGCGTTGGCGAGCCACGCAGTGTCAGTGAGGGCACTTCCATCGAGGAGGCCGTGACACGCATGCAGGTGCCACGCGACGAGCGTCAGCAGGAGGCGCTCGAACGCTCCGGGCGTTCTCGCCACGCGCCCAACGTGCGCCGCGCGCTGGAGATTCACCCCCTGCTGGTCGGCATGGCCGCAGTGGTCATCATCATCGGCGGCCTCAAGCTGGCGGCGGACCTGGTGGTGCCGCTGCTGCTGGCGGTGTTCGTCGCTGCGGTCTGCGATGCGCCGGTGCGCTGGCTGGCCCGTCACGGCATCGGGCAACGCTTCGGGGTGCCCATCGTCATCCTGACGGTCTGCGTGCTGTTCTCGTCGCTGACGGCGCTGCTGGTCTCGCGCTTTACCCTGTTCAGCGATGAGATGCCCAAGCTTGAGGAGAGCCTGCGCGAACAGTATCAGAGCATGCTGGAATGGCTGGCAGACAGCGGCGTATCCATCGCGCCGGCCCGCTTCAGCGAGTTGGTCGACCCGGCCTCGTTGACCCAGTGGGTGCCGAATCTACTGACCGGGCTCGGGGGCCTGCTGTCCTCGAGCGTCATCATCGTGCTGACGGCCACCTTCCTGCTCTACGAGGCATTGTCACTGCGCGACAAGCTGGTCAGCACGCTGCGCAGCCCGCATGTCAGTCTGCGGCGCTTCACGCTGTTCTCGCTGACGCTGCGCCGCTATCTGGCGGTCAAGACCTTGATCAGCCTCGTGACCGGGGGGCTGGTCGCGATCAGCTGTCTGGTGCTCGATGTGGAGTTTGCCTTCCTGTGGGCCACGCTGGCCTTCTGCCTCAACTACATCCCCAACATCGGCTCGGCACTGGCCGCGGTGCCTGCGGTGTTGCTGACGCTGGTGATGCCGGAGGGTGGCGCAGTCAAGGCGCTGATGCTGGGCGGCTGTTACCTGGCGATCAACTTCATTCTCGGCAACTTGATCGAGCCGCGCGTGATGGGGCGCACCCTGGGGCTGTCGACGCTGGCCGCCTTCCTGTCGCTGGTGGTGTGGGGCTGGGTGTTCGGGCCGGTGGGCATGCTGTTGTCAGTGCCGATCACCATGACGCTCAAGATCGCCTTCGACTCGCACCCGGGCACGCGCTGGGCGGCGCGTCTGCTGGGCCCCTCCGTGCGCCGGATTCGCCGTCGTCGTCGCCTGGCGGAGGAGTGACCTACGGGCCAGCTCTGCGTGGATGACCCGCTGCCTGAATGCCAAAGGCCCCGTCACGCTGTGCGTGACGGGGCCTTTGATTATCGAATCAGTGCGCGGTGGCTGGTGGGCCAGTCACCTGTCAGCAAGTCGACTCAGAGGTTCTGCTCGATGAACTGGCTCAGTTGACCCTTGGACTGGGCACCGACCAGAGAGGCGACCTTGGCGCCGGACTTGAACAGGATCACTGTCGGCACGCCACGCACGCCTTGCTCGGCAGCGATTTCCGGTGCGTCATCGACATTCACGTTGACGATTTTCAGGCCTTCGCCTTTCTCGTTGGCGACTTCTTCGACGACCGGCGCCATCATCTTGCACGGACCACACCACGGGGCCCAGAACTTCAGCAGGACCGGGGCTTCAGCGTTGAGAACTTCCTGTTCGAAGTTGGCGCCGGTGACATCGACGTGATTGGACATCTTGTTTCTCCAGGGGATTCGTTTCGCTGTCTGCGGCATTGCCGGACATGCAGGCTGCGTCCGATGGTAGCGCCACTTTGCATCACTGACAAATGAGCATTGCCCATCGGCTCAATAGCACGGGGTTATGATCGCTAGTGTTTTTATAGCTGTTTTATTGGTTTGAGGGAATAGCAACGGGGCAGGCAATGTGGATTGCCTGCCCCGACTTTGGTATTGCCTGTGCGAAGGCCCTTCAGCAAGGAGAGCTCAGAAGAAGGCGTAACGGATACCCAGTCCCAGCAGCAGTGTCGTCAGCAGGCCCTGCAGCAGGCCGCTGGGCATGTGGCGCGTCAGGCGTGCACCAAGGTTGATGGCAGGCAGTGAGCCGACCAGCAATGCGCCGAGCAGCAGGAAATCGACGTTGCCCAGCCATAGATGTCCCAATCCCGCGACCAGCGTCAGCGGTACGGCGTGAGCGATATCGGTGCCCACGATGCGCGCGGTGCTCAACAGCGGGAACAGCATGATCAGCACGGCAGCGCCGAAGGCACCGGCACCCACGGAGGACAGGGTGACGCACACGCCGAGCACGATGCCGGCCAGAATGGTCAGCGGTGCCGCGTGGCGTACGATGAAGCTTTCCGGGCTGATCAGCCCCAGCAGGCGTTTCTTGAACAGCAGCACGCCGGCGGTGAGGATCAACATTACACCGAGCATGCCCTTGATCAGGCCCGCGTAGGCGGTGGGGTCAGTAAAGAAGGTATGCAGGACCGCAATCGTCAACAGCGCCGCCGGCAGCGAGCCGATGGCCAGGCGCCGGGCGATGGTCCAGTCCACATGGCCCTGGCGATGGTGCGCGAAGGCGCCGCCCGCCTTGGTAATGGCGGCATAGAGCAGGTCGGTGCCCACGGCGATGTGCGGCGGGAAGCCGAACATCAACAGCAGAGGCGTCATCAGCGAGCCGCCGCCCACGCCAGTGACACCGACCGCGAAACCCACTCCGGCGCCTGCCAGCACGTATAGCAGCAGTTGTGTGACTTCCATCCCTACCTACCCCCTTGTCAGGTTACTGTCGCCAATCTACTCTTGAGCGTATATTCCCGAAAGGAATCATTATTCATGATTTTATCGCCCGATCATCTTAGCAAGGTGACCGGCCATGTCCGGGCCACTGTCACGCCGCGTCGCGTCGATGGTGCTTCTCAGGAGAGTGAAGCCGCATGAAACTCCAGCAGTTGCGTTATATCTGGGAAGTCACCCGCCACAACCTGAACGTGTCCGCCACCGCGCAAAGTCTGTATACCTCCCAGCCGGGCATTTCCAAGCAGATTCGTCTGTTGGAAGATGAGCTTGGCGTCGAAATTTTCGCGCGCAGTGGCAAGCACCTGACGCGGGTGACCCCGGCCGGCGAGTCCATCGTCGAGCTGGCAAGCCAGGTGCTGCGCACGGTGGAGAACATCAAGCACGTCGCCCAGGAGCACAGTGATGACCGTCGTGGCAGCCTGTCGATCGCCACCACACACACCCAGGCGCGTTATGCCTTGCCGCCGGTGATCGCCGATTTCACGCGCAAGTACCCGGATGTCGCGCTGCACATGCAGCAGGGTACGCCGAAGCAGATCGCCAACATGGTCAGTGAGGGGCAGGCCGACTTCGCCATCTGCACCGAGTCGCTGGAGCTGTTCAACGACCTCATCCTGCTGCCGTGCTATCGCTGGAATCGCTGCGTGCTGGTGCCCAAGGATCATCCGCTGGCCAATGGTGAGGAACTGACCCTCGAGTCGCTGGCCAGCTATGCGCTGGTTACCTATACCTACGGCTTCACCGGCCGCAGCCAGCTGGACGATGCCTTCAAGTCCCACGGCCTGGCGCCCAACGTGGTGCTGACCGCCTCGGACGCCGATGTCATCAAGACCTATGTGCGGCTCGGCATGGGTATCGGCATCGTCGCGCACATGGCAGTGGATGAGGTGGCCGACGAAGACCTGGTCGCGCTGGACGCCACGCATCTGTTCGAGAGCTCCACGACCAAGATCGGCATCCGCCGCGGCACCTTCATGCGCAGCTACATGTTCGAATTCGTCGAGCGCTTCGCGCCGCACCTGACGCGGGAGCGTGTCGAAGCGGCACTGGCCGCCGGCCCGCGCCACGAGCATGAGATCTTCCACGACATCGAGCTGCCGGTGCGCTGAGTGCCGGTGGACTGAGTGTCGGTGGACTGAGCCTCGCTCGCCTGATCTGCCACAGCGCAGATGAAAAAGCCCGCCTCCTGAGAGGCGGGCTTTTTGCTGGCTGGGCGATTCGAGCGCACAGCGTCAACCACAGGGCTCAGTGTGCCAGGTGCAGGCCACACTCGCGGTTGTCTTCCGCCTTGGTCGGGTCGACGTAGTCGAACTCGTTGGGCAGGTCATGGGCGACCAGGTACTCGTGCATCTGCTTGGACGACCAGTGGAGCACCGGGGCGACCTTGATCAGGCCATCGCCATTCAGCGAGACCGGCTGCATGCCGGCACGGAAGGCGGTGTCACTGGCGCGCACGGCGGTGAACCACATCTCGGGGTTCAGTTCGCGCAGCGCACGCTCGAACGGTTCGAGCTTCACTTCACGGGTGAAGGCTTCGTGGCGCGGGTCATCGATATGCGGAGTGAGGCCATCGACGGCTTCACGGTGCGCACGCGTACGCTGCGGCAGATAGATGATGCGGTTCAGGTTCAGCTTGCGCGTCACCTCATCGGCGAAGCGATAGGTGGCATCGGTATTGTAGCCGTTGTCCATCCACACGATCGGGATGTCAGGACGGAAGCGCGTCACCATGTGCAGGATCACCGCCTCGAAGGGACGGAAGTTGGTGGTGCAGATGGCGTGCTTGTCCAGCGACAGGGCCCAGCGGGTCAAGGCTTCCGGGTCGTTGCCGAATTCGGCGTTGATGCGAGAGAGATCGAAGGTATCGGACATGAGGAGTCTCCAGAACGAGGGCACGTCCGATGGAGCGGGGCGCAGGGCTGATCAATGGCCAGGAAAGACCATCAGCAGAGGCGGGGAGCGCTCAAGGAGACGTGCAGGAATGCGCCTACCCTATCAAAGGCAGGCACCGCTTCCCCAATACGAATTCGTTCGATCGTTATATGTCATCGAGTTATGGCACTCATGATGCCTTATAACATCGCCTGTCAGCCAAGCGCTTCCATCAGGCGCTGGATCTTGGCCAGGCTCTCGCGGTATTCGGCCTCTTCCTCGGAATCGGCGACCAGGCCGCCGCCGCCCCACAGATGCACCTGGCCCTCGGCGATCACCGCCGTGCGGATCGCGATGGAGGTATCCATGTGGCCGCGGATATCCAGATAGCCGAGGCTGCCGCAATAGGCGCTGCGGCGTACCGGCTCCAGCTCCTCGATGATCTGCATGGCACGGATCTTGGGCGCGCCGGTGATGGAGCCGCCGGGGAAGGCGGCGCCGAGCAGGTCCAGCGCATCGCGCCCTTCATCCAGGGTGCTGGTGATGGTACTGACGGAGTGGTGCACGTTGGCGTAGCTCTCCAGCGCGCACAGCGATGGCACCTTGACGCTGCCGGGCGCGGAGACGCGGCCCAGGTCATTGCGCAGCAGGTCGACGATCATCACGTTCTCGGCGCGGTCCTTGGGGCTTTCCAGCAGCTCGGCGGCCAGCCGGGCGTCCTCTTCCGGCGTCGCGCCACGTGCGCGGGTGCCCTTGATCGGCTTGGTCTCGACCGCGCGGTGATTGACCTCGACGAAGCGCTCCGGCGAGACGGAGACGATCGCCATCTCCTCGCCCTTGGCGTCCTGCCAGCTCAGATAGCCGGCGTAAGGTGTCGGCGTGGCCTGGCGCAGACGCAGGTAGGCGTGCCAGCTATCACCGCTGCACTCGGCGGAGAAGCGCTGGGTCAGGTTGATCTGGTAGCAGTCACCGGCATGCAGATACTCCATCACCTGGCGGAAGCGCTCTCCATAGCCTGCGCGATCCAGCAGCGGCGAGAAGGGGGTGTCGAGGGCGAAGTCAGCGCTGCGCGGCGCGGGTTGCTCCAGCCATTCCAATACCTGCCTGCGCCGTTGGGGCGAGGCGATCAGCCAGCTCTGCTGGCGCTGATGGTCACTGATCAATGCCCAGTCATACAGACCAAGACGCGCCCAGGGCAGCGCGATGTCGTCCTCGGTCGTGGCGGGCAGGTCTTCCAGCGCGCGCCCGAAGTCGTAGCTCCAGTAGCCCAGCAGGCCGGCGATGAACGGCAGGTCCTCGGCTGTCAGGTCATGCCGGGCGAGCTCTTCGCCTGCCAGCGTCTGCGGCAGCAGGGTCAGCAGCTGACGCTGGGCCTCGATCACCGGCAGACGGGCGAGGCGCTCCAGCGCTTCACTGAACTGGCTCAGATCCCGCATCGTTTCCGGCAGCGGGCCGGTGAGCTTGCCACCCTGTGGGCCTTGCTCCAGTACGGCCAGCGGGTCGCTGCTGATGATGTCGAAGCGACCGCCGGCCAGCGACGGCTGGCCGCTGTCGAGCAGCACGGCGTCGGGTCGCGTACGCAGGCGTGCGAAGCGCGACAGCGTGGAGGCTTCATCCTCGGCGGTGAGGGCGTAGGGTAGGGCGTTGATTTCGAGCGAGATGGTCATGACAGCTTCCGTTGGCGGACAGGGCATTCTAGGCATCCGGAGGCGTTTTGTCCGCCCATGCGTGCGGATTCCGGTGAGGGGCGGCCCTTGTTGGCTTGCCGTTCTCCTGCGTGCTGATTAAGGTGCCTGCCTCTGAATGCCCTGCGTTGTCATCGATGACGGCGTTGGCGCACGTGCAGACATTCGCCCAGCCCTATTGCCTAGCCCTATTGCCCAGTCTCTTGCCCAGCCCCTGGCACCCCACCGGAGCCCTTGCATGCATCCCGAGTTCGAACATGGCCAACATCTGCTGTCACGTCCCGATCAGAACATCTTCTGGCAGCGTCTCAAGCGGCATGACGCCCAGGGCGGGCGTCGTCTGCTGATGCTGCACGGCGCGGGGGTGGCCGGTACGCTGACCTGGGCACCGCTGGTCGGGCATCTCACGGCCCATGATGAACTGATCATCCCCGACTTGCGTGGCATGGGGCAGACGCTGGCGCCGCAGGGTGGCGAGCCTCCTTTCACTCTCGAGCAGGTGGTCGAGGACGTGATGGCGTTGATCGAGACCCAGCGCATCACGCATTTCGACCTGATCGGCTACAGCTTCGGCGGGCTGGTCGCCATGCGTCTCGTCCAGCGCCTGCGCGCCGAGCGCCCGGAGGTGAAGGTCGGCGACATCAGCCTGCTGGAGCCGGCGCTGCTGGAGCGCGAATGCCACGCCACCATGGTCAAGGTGCGTGACGGCTACGCCGCGGCGGCGCGTGCCATGCGCGAAGCCCCAAGCCCCGAGGCGGGCATCACCGCCTTTCTCGACCTCATCTCGCCGCATCGTACGCGCAACCCGCGCGCCGAGCGCATGATGGTGGCACGTCTGGCGCATCGCCATCTGGGGTTTGCCAATGCGCTGGACTGTGTCACCCATGCCGTGCGCGAGATCGACCGCGAGGCACTGCTGGCCGACGTGCTGGCCTCAGGCAGCGAGGTGCGCAGCCTGGTCGGTGGCAAGAGCCCGCAGACCCTGCGCGACTATCACAGCCTGCTGGCCGAGCGTCATGTAGGTTGGCAATCGCTGGAAATTCCCGGCACCGATCACTCGCTGCCTTTCCAGAAACCCCGCCGCATCGGCGCGGAGCTCAGCTTCACATAAATCGCATGATTGTCGACAAGCCGGCCGATGAGCGGTCTGGCCTTGAGACGAAAGACGCCCCGTCAGCCTGTGCTGACGGGGCGTCTTTCGTCTCGGCCTCTGCCAGCTGGAATGCCTCTGTCCTGTCGGTGTGTGAAGGCTGAAATGGCGGCTTCTCAGGCGGTTCGTCCTTGTTCTTGCAGCCGTTTATCCAACGCATGCCAACTCTCTTACGCCAAAGGTGTAGAGGATTTGGCGGATTGTGTCTTGACCCACTCAGGCTCGCTGGCTAGTCTGGCAGTCATTGAATGATTGTCGACAATGGTGCTGAAAGTCCCTCATCGCCATTGTCCTGTCTCAGCCCCTTGTCCAGCCGGATCGCCTGACCACCATGACCACCGATGCCTTTCACAATGCCACCACCGCTCGAAGCCTCGCGCGCGGCGCCACTGCCGAGCAGGCAGGCCACACCGCCTCCGCCAGTGCTCCGGCGCCTGAGGTGCGCACCCTGGCCGAGCGCGTCTTCCACCAGCTGCAGGACGCCATCGTGCGCGGTGAGCTGGCACCTGGCAGCAAGATCACCGAGCCGGGGCTGGCGCAGGCCTATGGCATCTCGCGCGGCCCATTGCGTGAGGCGATGCGTCGTCTCGAGGTCCATCGCCTGATCGAGCGCGTGCCCCACGTCGGCGCGCGGGTGGTCAAGCTCTCGATGACCGAGCTGCTGGAGCTGTTCGACGTGCGTGAGGCGCTGGAGAGCATGGCTGCGCGTCTGGCGGCGCGGCACATGACGCAGGAGGAGGTCACGCGGCTGCGCAGCGTGCTCAAGACCCACGAGCAGCAGTCGGACCTCAAGACCGGCACCGCCTACTTCCAGAAGGAAGGCGATCTCGACTTCCACTATCAGATCGTCCTCGGCAGCCACAACCACATGCTGATGACGATTCTCTGCGACGACCTCTACTACCTGGTGCGCATGTATCGCACCCAGTTCAGCGCCAGTGGCTCGCGTCCGCAGAAGGCCTTCGTCGAGCACCACCGTATCGTCGATGCCATCGAGGCCGGCGACGAGGAGCTGGCGGAGCTTCTGATGCGGCGCCACGTCAGCGCCTCTCGGGAGAACGTCGCTCGTCGCTATGCCGCCACGCTCAAGGAGGAGCAGGGCGAGGAGTGAACTGCCACACCGCTTGCGACCGGATCACCCCCAACAATTCCAACCCCGTCATGGGCCCAGCCCGGGAGATGTCATGTCACGCCATCTGAGTTCCACCGCCTTGCCAAGCCCCGGCGCCCGCTTCCGCGCGGCGCTGGAAGCCAATCGTCCGCTGCCCATCGTCGGCACCATCAATGCCTATACCGCCATCATGGCCGAGCGCGTCGGGCATCAGGCGATCTACCTGTCCGGTGGCGGCGTGGCCAACGCCTCCTACGGTCTGCCGGACCTGGGCATGACCAGCATGAATGACGTGCTGGAAGATGCGCGTCGCATCACCGCTGCCAGCGAGCTTCCGCTGCTGGTGGACATCGACACCGGCTGGGGTGGCGCCTTCAACATCGCGCGCACCATTCAGGAGATGGAGCGTGCCGGTGTGGCGGCCGTGCATCTGGAAGATCAGGTCGCCCAGAAGCGCTGCGGTCATCGTCCCAACAAGGCGATCGTCTCCAGCCAGGAGATGGTCGACCGCATCAAGGCCGCTGCCGATGCCCGCCGTGATGATGACTTCTACCTGATCGCGCGTACCGATGCCTTCCAGAAGGAAGGGCTCGAGGCCGCCGTGGCGCGTGCCAACGCCTGTGTCGAAGCCGGAGCGGACGCGATCTTCGCCGAGGCGGTGCATACCCTCGAGGACTACCGTGCCTTCTGCGAGGGCGTCGACGCGCCGATACTGGCCAACATCACCGAATTCGGTGCCACGCCGCTGTTCAATCAGCGCGAGCTGGGCGACGTCGGCTGCCGGATGGTGCTCTATCCGCTGTCCGCCTTCCGCGCCATGAACGCCGCCGCCCTCAAGGTCTACCAGAACATCCACGACAAGGGTGATCAGAAGGACGTGGTCGACGACATGCAGACCCGCATGGAGCTCTACGACTTCCTCGATTACCACACCTTCGAGCAGAAGCTGGACACCCTGTTCGAGGTCGAAAGCCGCAAGGATTGATGCCAGACGCTCGAGGCGGATGCCATGTTTCGTCTCAGGAGGCCATTGGCTTCACGGGCCGGCACTTTCGGCCCGATCGTTTCACCCTCGCTGGCAGACGCCTGGCCGGCGAGGGGCTTGACGCTTTATGCCCTACAAGAAAAAGAACAACTCAATGACGTCACTGCCAAGGAGATCACGCCATGTCAGATACCACCGCTACCCCGAGCCCTAGGGCCTCCAGCGGCCTGCGCGGCCAGAGTGCCGGCGAGACCGCCTTGTGCACCGTCGGCCAGACCGGCTCCGGCCTGCGCTATCGCGGCTACGATCTGGAGGATCTCGCCGCCCACGCAAGCTTTGAAGAAGTCGCCTATCTGCTGCTCAAGGGCAAGCTGCCCAATCGTTCGGAGCTGGATGCCTACATCACGCGCCTCAAGGGGTTGCGTGGTCTGCCGGATGCCCTGAAGGCGGTACTGGAGCAGATTCCGGCCAGCGCCCATCCGATGGACGTGATGCGCACCGGTTGCTCGATGCTCGGCAATCTGGAGACCGAAGAGAGCTTCGCTGAGCAGTCCGATCAGGCCGACCGCATGCTGGCGGTGTTCCCGTCGATCATCAATTACTGGTATCGCTTCAGCCATGACGGCGTGCGCATCGACACCGAGACCGATGACGACTCCATCGGCGCGCACTTCCTGCACCTTTTGCACGGCGAGGCCCCCAGCGAGCTGCATGCCGCGGTGATGAACACCTCGCTGATCCTCTATGCCGAGCACGAATTCAATGCCTCGACCTTCACCGCGCGTGTCTGCGCCTCGACGCTCTCCGATCTGCATTCCTGCGTGACCGGGGCCATCGGCTCGCTGCGCGGTCCGTTGCATGGCGGTGCCAACGAGGCGGCGATGGCGATGATCGAGCACTGGCGCTCACCGGAGGAAGCCGAGCGCGAGATTCTCGGCATGCTGGAACGCCGCGAGAAGATCATGGGCTTCGGCCACGCCATCTATCGTGAACGTGACCCGCGCAACGCCATCATCAAGGAGTGGTCACGCAAGCTGTCCGAGGATGTGGGCGACACTCAGCTCTACGCCGTTTCCGAGCGCGTCGAAGCCGTGATGTGGCGCGAGAAGAAGCTGTTCTGCAATGCCGACTTCTTCCACGCCAGCGCCTATCACTTCATGGGCATCCCCACCAAGTTGTTCACGCCGATCTTCGTCTGTTCACGCCTGACCGGCTGGGCGGCGCATGTCTTCGAGCAACGCGCCAACAATCGCATCATCCGCCCGAGCGCCGATTACACCGGCCCGGAGCATTGCGACTGGCTGCCCATCGAGCAGCGCGACTGACCCTTCCCTCGGCCAGTCCGCGTGCTGGCCGATTGTTTTCTTGACCGCCTGATGAGTCCGGATGCCCATGAATACCGAGTATCGCAAACCCCTGCCTAGCACGGCGTCACCGGGTACCCCGGTCGACTACTTCGATGCGCGTGCCGCCGTGGAAGACATCGCCCCCGGCGCCTATGCCGGTCTGCCCTATACCTCACGCGTACTGGCCGAGAACCTGGTGCGTCGCTGCCCGCCGGACCAGCTGCGCGACAGTCTCGTGCAATTGATCGAGCGTCGGCGTGATCTCGATTTCCCCTGGTATCCCGCGCGCGTCGTGTGTCATGACATCCTCGGTCAGACCGCGCTGGTCGACCTGGCCGGTCTGCGCGATGCCATCGCCGAGCGCGGCGGAGACCCGGCCAAGGTCAATCCGGTGGTGCCGACCCAGTTGATCGTCGACCACTCGCTGGCGGTGGAACACGCCGGCTTCGACAAGGACGCCTTCGCCAAGAACCGCGCCATCGAGGAGCGGCGCAACGAGGACCGCTTCCACTTCATCGACTGGACCCGTCAGGCCTTCGAGAACATCGACGTGATTCCGCCGGGCAACGGCATCATGCACCAGATCAATCTGGAGCGGATGTCGCCGGTGATCGAGTCGCGCGCCGATGTGAAGGGCCATCAGGTCGCCTTCCCGGATACCCTGGTGGGTACCGACAGCCACACGCCGCATGTCGATGCGCTGGGCGTGATCGCCGTCGGCGTCGGTGGGCTCGAGGCCGAGAGCGTGATGCTGGGGCGCGCCTCCTACATGCGCCTGCCGGACATCATCGGCGTGCGCCTCACCGGGCGTCCGCAGCCGGGCATCACCGCCACCGACATCGTGCTGGCGCTGACCGAATTCCTGCGCGCCGAGAAGGTCGTCTCCTCCTATCTGGAATTCTTCGGCGAAGGCGCGGCCAGCCTGACCCTGGGCGATCGTGCCACCATCTCCAACATGACGCCGGAGTACGGCGCCACGGCGGCGATGTTCTACATCGATCAGCAGACGCTGGACTACCTGACCCTTACGGGGCGTGAGCCGGAGAACATCGCGCTGGTCGAGCGCTACGCGCGTGAGACCGGGCTGTGGGCCGATGAGAGCGGCCATATCGAAGGCGCGGTGAAATATGAGCGCGAGCTGACCTTCGATCTGTCCTCGGTGGTGCGCACCCTGGCGGGCCCCTCCAACCCGCACAGTCGCGTGCCGACCAGCGAGCTTGCCGCGCGTGGCATCTCTGGGGTGATCGAGCATGAGCAGGATGAGGATGGGCGCGACCTGATGCCGGATGGCGCGGTGATCATCGCCGCCATCACCAGTTGCACCAATACCTCGAATCCGCGCAATGTCATCGCCGCCGGCCTGCTGGCCAGACGCGCCAATGCGCTGGGGCTGACGCGCAAGCCGTGGGTCAAGACCTCGCTGGCGCCGGGCTCCAAGGCCGTGCAGCTGTATCTGGAAGAGGCGGAACTGCTGCCGGAACTCGAGCAGCTCGGCTTCGGTATCGTCGGCTTCGCCTGCACCACCTGCAATGGCATGAGCGGTGCGCTGGACCCGGCGATCCAGCAGGAAATCGTCGAGCGTGATCTCTACTCCACCGCAGTGCTGTCCGGCAATCGCAACTTCGATGGCCGTATCCACCCCTACGCCAAGCAGGCCTTCCTGGCCTCGCCGCCGCTGGTGGTCGCCTACGCCATCGCAGGCACCATCCGCTTCGACATCGAGAAGGATGTTCTCGGGCATGCGCCGGACGGCTCGCCGATCATGCTCAAGGACCTGTGGCCGAGCGACGAGGAAATCGACGCCATCGTCGGTGCCAGCGTCAAGCCGGACCACTTCCGTCAGGTCTACATCCCGATGTTCGAGACCCGTCAGGGTCGCGACGACACGACCAGTCCGCTCTACGACTGGCGCGAGATGAGCACCTACATCCGTCGTCCGCCGTACTGGGAAGGTGGCCTGGCCAGCGCGCCGACGCTCAAGGGCATGCGGGCACTGGCGGTGCTGGGGGACAACATCACCACCGATCACCTGTCACCCTCCAATGCCATCATGGCCAGCAGTGCGGCAGGCGAGTACCTGGCCGCGATGGGCCTGCCGGAGGAGGACTTCAATTCCTACGCCACCCACCGTGGCGATCACCTCACCGCGCAGCGGGCCACCTTCGCCAATCCCAAGCTGATCAACGAGATGGCCGTGGTGGAAGGGGCGGACGGCAAGCGCGAGGTCAAGCAGGGCTCGCTCACGCGTCTGGAGCCGGAAGGCAAGGTGGTACGCATGTGGGAGGCCATCGAGGCCTATATGCAGCGCAAGCAGCCGTTGATCATCATCGCGGGCGCGGATTACGGCCAGGGCTCGTCGCGTGACTGGGCGGCCAAGGGCGTGCGGCTGGCGGGCGTCGAGGCCATCGTCGCGGAAGGTTTCGAGCGTATCCACCGCACCAATCTGGTCGGCATGGGCGTGATGCCGCTGCAGTTCGCCGCCGGGACCACGCGCAAGACGCTGGCGCTGGATGGCAGCGAGATCTACGCCGTCGAGGGCGAGCCGGCGCCGGGGGCAGAACTCACGCTGGTGATCGAGCGCACCGCCGGTGACAAGGCAGGCAAGCTCGAGCGCGTGCCGGTCACCTGCCGTCTCGATACCCGTGAGGAGGTCTCCATCTACTCGGCGGGTGGAGTGCTGCAACGCTTCGCCGAGGACTTCCTGAACTCGCAGGCGCCGGGCGAGACGGCGGCGGAGGTATCGGCATGAGCCAGCAGGCACAGCTCAGGATTCCCGCCACCTACCTGCGTGGCGGCACCAGCAAGGGCGTGTTCTTCCTGCGCGATGAACTGCCGGAAGCGGCGCAGGTGCCGGGCCCGGCGCGCGATGCCCTGCTGCTGCGCGTGATCGGCAGCCCCGACCCCTATGCCAAGCAGATCGACGGCATGGGGGGCGCGACCTCCAGCACCAGCAAGACGGTGATCATCAGTCGTAGCGAACAGCCGGACCACGACGTCGACTATCTGTTTGGCCAGGTCTCCATCGACTCGCCCTTCGTCGACTGGAGCGGCAACTGCGGCAATCTCTCGGCGGCGGTGGGGCCCTTCGCCATCGAGAAGGGCCTGGTGCCGGCCGAGCGCCTGCCGCGTGACGGTATCGCCGAGGTGCGTATCTGGCAGGCCAACATCGGCAAGACCATCATCGCGCGGGTACCGATGTGCGAAGGGCGCGTCCAGGAAACCGGCGACTTCGCCCTGGATGGCGTGACCTTCCCGGCCGCCGAAGTGGCGGTCGCCTTCCGCGACCCTGCCGCCGGCGAAGGCAGCATGTTCCCCACCGGCAATGTGGTCGATACGCTGGAAGTGCCGGAATCGGTGGTCGCGGGCGGGAGAATCCGGGCGACCCTGATCAATGCCGGCATCCCGACCATCTTCGTCGCTGCCCGTGATCTCGGCTATCAGGGCACCGAGCTTCAGGAGGCGATCAACTCGGACGCCGAGGCCCTCGCGCGCCTCGAGACATTGCGCGCCCACGGCGCACTGCGCATGGGACTGATCCAGGAGTTGGGCGAGGCCGCCACGCGCCAACACACCCCCAAGGTCGCCTTCGTGGCGCCGCCGGTGGATCACGTTGTCTCCAGTGGTCGCGAGATCAAGGCCGACGAGATCGATGTGCTGATCCGCGCCGTGTCGATGGGCAAGCTGCACCACGCCATGATGGGCACCGCGGCCGTCGCCATCGCCGCGGCGGCTGCGGTACCGGGCACGCTGGTCAATCTTGCCGCCGCTGGCGGAGCCGATGCTGAGTCTGGGGCTGGGCAGACTGACGCGGCGCGTGACTCGGTGTGCTTCGGGCATCCCTCCGGCACACTCAGGGTCGGCGCGAGTGCCCATCGGCAGACAGAGGCAGGCCAAGGCAGTGATGGCCAGCAAGGCGAGGGCGAGTGGACCGTCAGTGAAGCGGTGATGAGTCGCAGCGCGCGTATCCTGATGGAAGGCTGGGTGCGGGTGCCGGCGAAGACCTTGATGCGCTAGCGCCGGCATAGGCAGGTGAGGGTCGGTTGTCATGTTCGACAGTCAAAGCCCCTTCTGCGGCACCCCGATGAAAGCCGGCCTGGCATGCATGTGCAGAGGGCCGGCTTTCGCGTGTCTGTGGTGTGTACACAGGTATTTCGGAGGGTGTGCCGGTGTCGCGGGAGCCGCACATGGGCAAAGACGATCCACGACAGGAGGTCATGTATGAGCACGCCATCCTCTGATCAGAAAGGCGAAAGCCGTCTCAGCGCCACTCAAGCCAGTACAAGTCAGGCCAGCGCCAATCAGCGCCCGGACTATGACCCGGAGCTGCAGCAGATCGCCGACTATGTGCTGGGGTATTGCGATGGACCGCATATCGCGGATGCGGATGCTAATGTGGATGACCGGGCTGGCAAGAGCGAGCGCTCAGGTCCCTCGGCGGAGGCGATGGACACTGCTCGCCTGTGTCTGATGGATACCCTCGGCTGCGGCATCCTGGCGCTGCGCTTCCCGGAATGCACCAAGCATCTCGGGCCGCTGGTGGCCGAGACCGTGGTGCCGCATGGTGCGCGGGTGCCCGGCACCGCCTTCAGTCTCGATCCCGTCAAGGCTGCGTGGGATATCGGCTGCACCATCCGCTGGCTGGATTACAACGATACCTGGCTGGCGGCGGAGTGGGGGCATCCCTCGGATAATCTCGGCGGCATTCTGGCGGTGGCGGATCACCTCTCGCGCCAGCGTGTCGCGCAGGGCAAGCCGCCTCTGGTGATGCGTGATGTGTTGGAGAGCATGGTGATGGCCCACGAGATCCAGGGTGTGCTGGCGCTGGACAACAGCTTCAATCGCGTCGGGCTCGACCATGTCATGCTGGTCAAGGTGGCGACCACTGCCGTGACGGCGCGCTTGATGGGGGCGAATCGCGAGCAGTTGCTGTCGGCGCTGTCGCACGCGTTCGTCGATGGCCAGAGTCTGCGTACCTATCGTCATGCGCCCAATGCCGGCTCGCGCAAGAGCTGGGCGGCGGGGGACGCCACCTCACGCGGCGTGCGGCTGGCGGATATCGCCCTGCGTGGCGAGATGGGCATCCCCGGCGCTCTCAGTGCGCCGCAGTGGGGCTTCAATGATGTTTCCTTCAGTCACGGCAACAGCGATCTCGCCCTCAAGCCTGAAAACGAACGGCACCTGACGCTGGCGCGCCCTCTGGGTAGCTATGTGATGGAGAACGTGCTCTTCAAGGTCTCCTTTCCGGCCGAATTCCATGCCCAGACCGCCGCCGAGGCGGCCGTCCAGCTCCATCCCGAGGTTCGCGACCGGCTCGAGGAGATCGAGCGCATCGAGATCACCACCCACGAATCCGCGATCCGCATCATCTCCAAGCAGGGTGCACTCGCCAATGCGGCGGACCGCGATCACTGCCTTCAATACATGGTCGCGGTGCCGCTGATCTTCGGCGAGTTGAACGCGGATCACTATGAAGATGGCTTCCATGCCGCTCACCCGGAGATCGACCGGCTGCGTGGCAGGATGGTCGTCAAGGAAGAGGCGCGCTTCACCCGCGAGTATCTGGAAGCCGACAAGCGCTCGATCGCCAATTCCCTGCGGGTGGTCTTTTGCGATGGCAGTGCCACTGAGCAGGTGACGGTGGAATACCCGCTGGGACATCGCCGGCGGCGTGAAGAGTCGCTCGCCCCGCTCGAGGACAAGTGTCGGGCCAATCTGGCCACCTGCTTCCCGCCTTCGCGTTGCGACACCCTGATGGCGTTGCTGGGTGATCGCGAGCGACTCGAAGCACTGTCGGTGCACGAGTTCATGGCGCATTGGGTGCCGTGAGGTTGCCGGCCGCATGATGCCCCGTTGGCAATCAGTCATCCAATTGACTGGTGCCGTCATCCGGTATGGGTAAACTGGAAGCGGATTGCACAGGGCGATCGCCAGGAGTGCTTGCAAAGACTCGCCGGAGAGCGGGGCAACGCCTGCCGAGCCTTCATTGCAAAGGCATCATGGCAAAGGCTTCATCACAAGGGACTCATCATGAAAACATTTCTGCTGCTGGGCGCCATCGCGCTGATCGTCATCTACGTGATCTCGATCTACAACAAGCTGGTCAGCCTCAAGGCGCGCTTCGAGAATGCCTTCGCGCAGATAGAGGTGCAGCTCAAGCGGCGCTACGACCTGATTCCCAATCTGGTCGAGACGGCCAAGGGCTATCTGAGTCATGAGCGTGGCACCTTGGAAGAAGTGATCAATGCCCGCAACAAGGCGATGGCTGCCTTGAATGCCGCAGCGGCGCACCCCGGCAGCATGGACAAGCTGGCCAGCCTGGCCGGTGCCGAGCAGGGGCTGGCGGCGAGTCTGGGCAAGCTGGATGTGGTGGTCGAGGCCTATCCGGAGCTCAAGGCGGACCAGACCATGAGCGACCTGATGGAAGAGCTGACCGCCACCGAGAACCGCGTCGCCTTCGCGCGTCAGGCCTACAATGATGCCGTCACCGACTACAACGTCTATCGCCAGAGCTTCCCGCAGGTGATGTTCGCGCCGACCTTCGGTCATCGCAGTGATGCAGGTCTGCTGGCCTTCGATGACAGCGTGAAGATCCGCCAGGCCCCGGATGTCAGTTTCTCCTGAGTCGACCGGCTGATGCTTCTCTCGCAGCGGTCTTGCGCTGTGATCCTGACTGGGTAGATGGCGAGCGCGAATGAATTTCTATCATGAGCAGGACAGTGCGCGGCGTCGTACGCGGCTATTGCTGGTGGCCTTCACGGTCATGTCGCTGGTGGTGTCTCTTGCCGCCGGCGCCGTGGTGCATGTCGCGATCAGCAGTTTCCTGGGGCGCCCGGCCACCACGACGTTTGAATATGTCTGGCCAGTGGCGAGCATCATCTTCCTGTGCAATGCATTGGTCGCAGCGCGTGAGCTGCGGCGTCTGCAGCAGGGCGGCGCGGTCGTGGCCGCACGCCTGGGTGGCAAGCTGGTGGATGTCGAGACCCAGGACTCGCGCGAGCGGCGGGCACTGAATGTGGTGGAAGAGATGGCGATCGCCGCCAATCTGCCCACGCCGCAGCTGTTCCTGCTTCCGCATGAGGCGATGATCAATGCCTTCGCGGCGGGCTATCGGCCACATGATGCGGTGATCGCGCTGAGTCGCGGGGCGTTGGAGCAGCTGGATCGCAACGAGCTGCAGGGCGTGGTCGCTCACGAGTTCGCCCATATCGCCAATGGCGATATTCGCCTCAACCTGCGTCTGGCGAGTGCGGTCCATGGCCTGGTGTTTCTCTCCGAGGCGGGACGCTTCCTGATGGGGACGGGGCGCATCGGCTTCGTGCTGGGCAGGGCGCGCTCCTCCGGCTCCGACAGGAAAGGCGGCATGCCACAGCTGATGCTGGTCGGTGTGGCGCTGTGGTTGCTCGGCAGTCTCGGCGGGCTGGGCGGCAGGCTGCTGCAACGCGGGGTCGCGCGCTCACGCGAATATCTCGCCGATGCCAGTGCGGTGCGTCTGACGCGCTTTCCGGATGGCATCGCCTCGGCCCTCAAGCGTATCGGCGGCATGGGTTGGCAGGGGCGCATCCAGCATCCGCGCGCCATGACCTACAACCATCTCTTCTTCGTCGAAGCGCGTCCGCCATGGCTGACGGGCTGGTTCGACTCGCATCCGCCGCTGGATGAACGCATCAAGCGCCTGGAACCCCGTTGGGACAGGCAATATCTGAGCGCGCGTCAGCAACCGGTGCATACCTTCGAGCAGCAGGGGCCCATCGGGGCAGAAGTGCTTGGCGGGGTCATGGCGGGTATCGCCGGCGCGGCTGTCCTGGGCGAGCTGTCGCGTTCCCGGGGGGAACTCGAGAACCTGACGCTGTCACGTTTTCTCTGCCCGCAGCTGGTGGTGGCGATGATCGCGCCCTCGGAACTCACCCGGCGTGGGGTCTGGCTCACCGAGCTTGAACGTCAGCATGACTGGCTGGATGGCAAGCGCGTGCGCGAGGCGCGGCGCAAGCTCGAGTCCTTGCCGCGAGTCGAGTGGATCCCCTTGCTCAACCGGCTGATACCGCGCTGGCGGGAAGCGGATGAGCGCGCTCATCGCATGCTCAAGGCGCAGACACCTCCGCAGGACATGTTCATCTGGTGTCTGTGGCAGTTGTTGCTGGAGTCACTGGACCCGCGAATCGATCGCAAGAGTGACTCGTTGGCCTTGCAGCAATGTCAGCCGGCCTGTCAGCACTGGCTCATGCTGATGGTCGGACTCATCGACGATGAAGCGATGCGCGAGGCCATCTTCCTGGACGCCAGTGCGGAACTTGGTCTGGCGCTTGCGTATCCGCAGTCGCAGCCGGATGGAGATAACCCTGCGCTGCGCTGTCGTCATCTCACGCAGCTGGCTCACCTGCGCCCGATGGACAAGCAGCGCTGGTTCACGGCGCTTGCCCAGGTGGTGCATGCTGACCAGACACTGGCCGATGAGGAAGTGGCCCTGCTGACATTGCTGGCCCGCGTCATGCAGCTGCCGGAGGCACGCCTGGAAGCGGCGCTTGAGACACAGTCCCATTCGCGTGGCGGCTGGCAGGCGCGCCCAGTATCACGGCCTGCGGATGGCAGGGCGGTCTGAGTATCGATCAGGCGAGCAGCTATTTTCTGCGTCAAAGCTCTTGCCATCAAACCGATTCCTGCGTAAAGTACGCATCCGCTGCCGGGGACGCATGGCGTCACCAGCGGTGAAAGAGGTTTGCAGGTGATTGTTTTGCTTGATGTTTTTGAAGTCCGCTTCGAAACCATCGATTGACAATTCCGGGCGATTCGCTAGAATGCGCCGCAATCCTTACGGAACAGGTGATCGAGCAACGCTCCTCACCGCTTGATGATGCTTAGAGGCAGTCGACTGACTCATCATCAAGTGCTTGACTTCTCAAGCGTTCCGGGTAGAATATGCCTCCTCGCTTCACAGCGACGCTCTTTAAAAATTTGATCAGGTAATTCGTGTGAGCGCTTGCCGATGAGTGGTGACAAGGTCACCAAATATCGGAGCAAGCCTCTCACGAGAAGTTTGACTCTGAACCAAGTTTGGTCTGCTTAACAGACTATCAAGCTTTCAACTGAAGAGTTTGATCATGGCTCAGATTGAACGCTGGCGGCAGGCTTAACACATGCAAGTCGAGCGGAAACGATCCTAGCTTGCTAGGAGGCGTCGAGCGGCGGACGGGTGAGTAATGCATGGGAATCTGCCCGATAGTGGGGGACAACCTGGGGAAACTCAGGCTAATACCGCATACGTCCTACGGGAGAAAGCAGGGGATCTTCGGACCTTGCGCTATCGGATGAGCCCATGTCGGATTAGCTTGTTGGTGAGGTAACGGCTCACCAAGGCGACGATCCGTAGCTGGTCTGAGAGGATGATCAGCCACACTGGGACTGAGACACGGCCCAGACTCCTACGGGAGGCAGCAGTGGGGAATATTGGACAATGGGCGAAAGCCTGATCCAGCCATGCCGCGTGTGTGAAGAAGGCCTTCGGGTTGTAAAGCACTTTCAGCGAGGAAGAACGCTTGTGGGTTAATACCCCGCAAGAAAGACATCACTCGCAGAAGAAGCACCGGCTAACTCCGTGCCAGCAGCCGCGGTAATACGGAGGGTGCAAGCGTTAATCGGAATTACTGGGCGTAAAGCGCGCGTAGGTGGCTAAGTCAGCCAGGTGTGAAAGCCCCGGGCTCAACCTGGGAACGGCATCTGGAACTGCTTGGCTAGAGTGCAGGAGAGGAAGGTAGAATTCCCGGTGTAGCGGTGAAATGCGTAGAGATCGGGAGGAATACCAGTGGCGAAGGCGGCCTTCTGGACTGACACTGACACTGAGGTGCGAAAGCGTGGGTAGCAAACAGGATTAGATACCCTGGTAGTCCACGCCGTAAACGATGTCAACTAGCCGTTGGGTCCCTTGAGGACTTAGTGGCGCAGCTAACGCAATAAGTTGACCGCCTGGGGAGTACGGCCGCAAGGTTAAAACTCAAATGAATTGACGGGGGCCCGCACAAGCGGTGGAGCATGTGGTTTAATTCGATGCAACGCGAAGAACCTTACCTACCCTTGACATCCAGAGGACTTTCCAGAGATGGATTGGTGCCTTCGGGAACTCTGAGACAGGTGCTGCATGGCTGTCGTCAGCTCGTGTTGTGAAATGTTGGGTTAAGTCCCGTAACGAGCGCAACCCCTATCCTTATTTGCCAGCGAGTCATGTCGGGAACTCTAAGGAGACTGCCGGTGACAAACCGGAGGAAGGTGGGGACGACGTCAAGTCATCATGGCCCTTACGGGTAGGGCTACACACGTGCTACAATGGCAAGTACAAAGGGTTGCAATACGGCGACGTGGAGCCAATCCCATAAAGCTTGCCTCAGTCCGGATTGGAGTCTGCAACTCGACTCCATGAAGTCGGAATCGCTAGTAATCGTGGATCAGAATGCCACGGTGAATACGTTCCCGGGCCTTGTACACACCGCCCGTCACACCATGGGAGTGGACTGCACCAGAAGTGGTTAGCCTAACCTTCGGGAGGGCGATCACCACGGTGTGGTTCATGACTGGGGTGAAGTCGTAACAAGGTAGCCCTAGGGGAACCTGGGGCTGGATCACCTCCTTATCGACACTGTCTACTGCTCGCGGCAAGTGCTCACAACGAATTACCTGATCAAGTTAGTTTATCGAGTAGTAGTGTCGGGTCTGTAGCTCAGTTGGTTAGAGCGCACCCCTGATAAGGGTGAGGTCGGCAGTTCAAATCTGCCCAGACCCACCAAAAGCTTCGTGCTTTTGTCGACACGGTTTTGCCGACTTTTGGGGCCATAGCTCAGCTGGGAGAGCGCCTGCCTTGCACGCAGGAGGTCAGCGGTTCGATCCCGCTTGGCTCCACCATCAAGTTCCGGTTCAAGCTGCTACTACCTGATAACGCTGCACAGTCCACAGTGACAAGCATATCGCCTTCCTCGAGAAGGTTGTGTGACTTCTCACTGTTCTCTGAACAGCCGCTCTTTAACAATGTGAATCATGCTGACGATGGAGTGTGCGCCAAGCACATCTCCATCAAACGATATGTCGGAGAGGTCCGACAGAGTCGTAATCCTTGACAGACCCCTTGGGGTTATATGGTCAAGCGATTAAGCGCATACGGTGGATGCCTTGGCAGCCAGAGGCGATGAAGGACGTGATAGCCTGCGATAAGCGTTGGCGAGGTGGCAAATACCCTGCGACCCAACGATTTCCGAATGGGGAAACCCACTCACCATCAGGTGAGTATCTATAGGCCAATACATAACCTATAGAGGCAAACCCGGGGAACTGAAACATCTAAGTACCCGGAGGAAAAGAAATCAACCGAGATTCCCCAAGTAGCGGCGAGCGAACGGGGACCAGCCCTTAAGCGTGACAACCGACAGGCGAACAAGCTGGGAAGCTTGACGATACAGGGTGATAGTCCCGTAGTCGAAGTCCGAGTCACGTGAAATCGAGTAGGTCGGGGCACGAGAAACCCTGACTGAACATGGGGGGACCATCCTCCAAGGCTAAATACTCCTGGCTGACCGATAGTGAACCAGTACCGTGAGGGAAAGGCGAAAAGAACCCCGGCGAGGGGAGTGAAATAGATCCTGAAACCGTATGCGTACAAGCAGTGGGAGCACCTTCGTGGTGTGACCGCGTACCTTTTGTATAATGGGTCAGCGACTTATATTCTGTGGCGAGCTTAACCGTATAGGGGAGGCGTAGGGAAACCGAGTCTTAACTGGGCGACCAGTCGCAGGGTATAGACCCGAAACCGGGCGATCTATCCATGGCCAGGGTGAAGATTGAGTAACATCAATTGGAGGCCCGAACCCAAGTATGTTGAAAAATGCTGGGATGAGCTGTGGATCGGAGTGAAAGGCTAATCAAGCCCGGAGATAGCTGGTTCTCCTCGAAAGCTATTTAGGTAGCGCCTCACGTATCACCGCTGGGGGTAGAGCACTGTTTCGGCTAGGGGGTCATCCCGACTTACCAACCCGAGGCAAACTCCGAATACCAGTGAGTGCAGCGTGGGAGACACACAGCGGGTGCTAACGTCCGTTGTGAAAAGGGAAACAACCCAGACCGTCAGCTAAGGTCCCAAAATCCTGATTAAGTGGGAAACGATGTGGGAAGGCTCAGACAGCTAGGAGGTTGGCTTAGAAGCAGCCACCCTTTAAAGAAAGCGTAATAGCTCACTAGTCGAGTCGGCCTGCGCGGAAGATATAACGGGGCTAAATCAGGTACCGAAGCTACGGGTTCATCCTCTGGATGAGCGGTAGAGGAGCGTCGTGTAAGCCAATGAAGGTGGATTGAGAAGTCTGCTGGAGGTATCACGAGTGCGAATGCTGACATGAGTAACGATAAGGGGAGTGAAAAACTCCCCCGCCGGAAGACCAAGGTTTTCTGTTCTACGTTAATCGGAGCAGAGTGAGTCGGCCCCTAAGGCGAGGCGGAAACGCGTAGTCGATGGGAAACGGGTTAATATTCCCGTACCGGATGTGGTTGCGATGGGGGGACGAAGAAGGCTAGGTGAGCCAGGCGTTGGTTGTCCTGGTGAAAGCATGTAGGCCGAGGAATCAGGCAAATCCGGTTCCTCTGAGGTCGAGATGCGAGACGAACTGACCACGGTCAGGAAGTCATCGATGCCACGCTTCCAGGAAAAGCCTCTAAGCTTCAGATCACATGCGACCGTACCCCAAACCGACACAGGTGGTCAGGTAGAGAATACCAAGGCGCTTGAGAGAACTCGGGTGAAGGAACTAGGCAAAATGGCACCGTAACTTCGGGAGAAGGTGCACCGGTTAGAGTGAAGGACTTGCTCCGTAAGCTCCTACCGGTCGAAGATACCAGGTGGCTGCAACTGTTTATTAAAAACACAGCACTCTGCAAACGCGCAAGCGGACGTATAGGGTGTGACGCCTGCCCGGTGCCGGAAGGTTAATTGATGGGGTTAGGATTCGTCCGAAGCTCTTGATCGAAGCCCCGGTAAACGGCGGCCGTAACTATAACGGTCCTAAGGTAGCGAAATTCCTTGTCGGGTAAGTTCCGACCTGCACGAATGGCGTAATGATGGCCACGCTGTCTCCACCCGAGACTCAGTGAAATTGAAATCGCAGTGAAGATGCTGTGTACCCGCGGCTAGACGGAAAGACCCCGTGAACCTTTACTATAGCTTTACACTGGATGCTGATGTTGTCTGTGTAGGATAGCTGGGAGGCTTTGAAACCACATCGCCAGATGCGGTGGAGCCAACCTTGAAATACCAGCCTGACATCATTGGCGTTCTAACTCAGGTCCGTCATCCGGATCGAGGACAGTGTATGGTGGGTAGTTTGACTGGGGCGGTCTCCTCCCAAAGAGTAACGGAGGAGCACGAAGGTACCCTCAGCACGGTTGGAAATCGTGCATTGAGTGCAAGAGCATAAGGGTGCTTGACTGCGAGACAGACACGTCGAGCAGGTACGAAAGTAGGTTCTAGTGATCCGGTGGTTCTGTATGGAAGGGCCATCGCTCAACGGATAAAAGGTACTCCGGGGATAACAGGCTGATACCGCCCAAGAGTTCACATCGACGGCGGTGTTTGGCACCTCGATGTCGGCTCATCACATCCTGGGGCTGAAGTCGGTCCCAAGGGTATGGCTGTTCGCCATTTAAAGTGGTACGCGAGCTGGGTTTAGAACGTCGTGAGACAGTTCGGTCCCTATCTGCCGTGGGCGTCGGAAGTTTGAGAAGAGCTGCTCCTAGTACGAGAGGACCGGAGTGGACGAACCTCTGGTGTTCGGGTTGTCATGCCAATGGCATTGCCCGGTAGCTACGTTCGGACGGGATAACCGCTGAAGGCATCTAAGCGGGAAGCCCCCTTCAAGATGAGACTTCCCTGAGGCCTTGCGCCTCCTGAAGGGCCCTTGAAGACGACAAGGTTGATAGGCTGGGTGTGGAAGCACAGCAATGTGTTGAGCTAACCAGTACTAATTGCCCGTGAGGCTTGACCATATAACACCCAAGGGGTTTGCCCAGGCAAACCGCCGGGATTGCGACAGGATCGACGACATATCGGTCAGCATGATTCATATTGCGAGTCGCGAGGTCACAAGCCTCGAGACTCAGGCATCGCAAGATGCCACCGTTTCGCCTGACGACCATAGCGAGCGTGAACCACCCGATCCCATGCCGAACTCGGAAGTGAAACCGCTTAGCGCCGATGGTAGTGTGGAGTTTCTCCATGTGAGAGTAGGTCATCGTCAGGCACTTATCCCGAACCGCCCCTGTAGCCTTGCTGCAGGGGCGGTTCTCTTTGTGGTGAGAAAAGTTGCGCACAGCAAAGCAAGAGGCTTACGGTAAGCGACCGGTGATCCCATCTACCGCAGAGTCCTGAATTCCGTCACGTTAGATGTCCACCTATCAATAAGTGGACACTTATCATGACGGAATCAAGCGTGTTGGAAGTTCCTCGCAAGCGTCGCCGCTTCACTGCCGCCTTCAAGGCCAGGATCGTCGAAGCGTGTCAGCAACCCGGTGCCTCCGTTGCCGGAGTGGCGTTGGAGCACAGCCTGAATGCTAACCTGGTCCACAATTGGATCCGTACCACCCGTCAGCAAACGGCTGTGCCAGAAATACCGGCATTTGTACCGGTGCCCATGACTCGCGAGTTGTCACCGGCCACTCCCCAGCATCAGGTGGCGGACCCTATTCGCCTCACGATCCCGCACCCCAACGGCCCGATGGTCATCGAGTGGCCTGCCTCGGAGGCCGACGCCTGCCGATCTCTGATCCGAGAGCTGCTCGCATGATCCGCATCGACGAAATCTGGCTGGCCACCGAGCCGCTGGATATGCGGGCCGGTCCGGATACGGCCCTAGCCCGGGTGGTGAAGGTGTTCGGCGCGGCTCGCCCGCACTGTGCCTATCTCTTTGCCAACCGGCGCGGCAACCGTATGAAGGTGCTGGTCCACGATGGCCTGGGTGTCTGGCTGTGCGCCCGGCGCCTGAACCAGGGCAAGTTCCACTGGGCCGGTCACTGGCAGGGCGATCGTATCGAGCTTTGCCCCGAGCAGGTCACGGCACTGGTGCAAGGACTGCCCTGGCAGCGTCTCGGCGCCGACGGGGTGATCTCGGTCGTGTGATGAGCGGCACAGACTTGGCGGCCCCGCTATTCGCGGATGCGCTAATCCCGTTCTCGTCGGCGGGCTGGCATACTGGCGGAATGACGACGCCCCCTGACCTGACTCAACTCTCTCCCGATCAGCTCCGCCACTTGGCGGCAACGCTGATGACGCAGGTGGAGGAAAAGGAGAAAGCGCTACGCCACAGCGAGCAGGTCAATCAAAAGCTGACCTATGAAATGGCATTGCTCAAGCGCCACGCCTTCGGCAAGCGCAGCGAGCAGCTCAATGTCCTGCAGATCAGCCTGCTGGAGGAAGGGGTGGACGCCGACATTGCTGCCATCGAGACCGAGCTGGAAGAGCTCCACCTCACTGCTGCCACGCCAGTGGCAAGGAAGACGCCCAAGCGCACGCCCTTACCTCCCGAGCTACCGCGCACCGAGATTCATCATGATCCGGAGAATGATCACTGCCGGTGTGGTTGTCAGCTGAGGCGGATCGGCGAGGAAATCAGTGAGAAGTTGGATTACACGCCGGGCGTGTTCCACGTCGAGCGGCATATCCGTGGCAAGTGGGTCTGCGACCAATGCGAGACACTGACCCAGGCACCGATGCCGACGCAGATCATTGACAAGGGCATCCCCACCGCCGGCTTGCTGGCCCAGGTGCTGATCGCCAAATATGCTGATCACCTGCCACTCTATCGCCAGGAGCAGATCTTCGCCCGCGCCGGCGTAGCGATTCCGCGCTCCACCCTGGCCGAGTGGGTCGGCACCTGCGGGGTGCGACTTCAGCCGCTGATCGATGCACTGCGTGAAGTGTTGCTCAACGAGCCGGTGCTGCATGCCGACGAAACGCCGGTACCGATGCTGGCCCCTGGCAAGAAGAAGACGCACCGCGCCTATCTCTGGGCCTACGCCACCACCCCGTATGCCGGGTTGAAGGCCGTAATCTACGACTTCAGCGAGGGACGTGGCGGTCAACATGCCCGCGACTTCCTCGGGAAGTGGCGGGGCAAGCTGGTCTGTGACGACTACAGCGGCTACAAGCAGAGCTTCGCCAACGGTGTTACCGAGATCGGTTGCATGGCCCATGCCCGCCGTAAATTTGTCGATCTGCACGTCGCTGGCAAGAGCCAGATCGCCGGGCAGGCTATCGAACTGATCGGTCAGCTATACCAGGTGGAGCGTGAGGTACAGTCATTCAGTGCGGAAGAGCGTCAACGGCTGCGGGAGACGAAAGCAAAGCCCATCGCCGATGCGCTACATCGCTGGATGCTGGCGCATCGCGAGAAGGTTCCGAATGGTTCGGCGACGGCGAAAGCGTTGGATTACAGCCTGAAGCGCTGGGCGGCGTTGACGCGCTACCTGGATGACGGCGCGTTGCCGATCGATAACAACCGGGCGGAGAATCTGATTCGCCCCTGGGCGCTGGGGCGTTCAAACTGGCTGTTCGCCGGATCTCTGCGCAGTGGCCAGCGTGCTGCCACCATCATGAGCCTCATTCAGTGTGCCAAGCTGAACGGCCATGAGCCCTATACCTACCTGAAAAATGTGTTGGAAAGGCTGCCGACCCAAAAGGCTAGCCAAGTGCACGAACTTCTGCCCCATCATTGGCAGCATACTGCGTGATCACTCGCAAGCGGTGATGCCCGAACGCTTACGGCTTACGCGCTTCGTGAGGTGCCTGTCGCGCCCATGAACGGCCTGAGCGTTGTCACAGCCCCCATCACGTACATGCACGCTTGTAGAAGGCAGCGGCGAGGGGCTAGACTCCCCAGCCTTCTGTATTGGAGATGATGATGCAACCTCAAGAACTGTTGCTGTATTGCCGCCCTGGCTTCGAGGCCGACCTGGCCGCAGAAGTCAGTGAGAAAGCGGCGTATATCGGCACGCCGGGTTATCCGATTGCGGCACGCGACAGTGGCTTCGTGCGTTATGTGGTGACGGGTGAGGAGCCCGCCAACGCCCTGCATCGTGACATGCCGCTACAGGCGTTGGTCTTCGCTCGTCAGACCCTGGTGGCACTGGAGCCGCTGGTCGGCATGTCGCGGGAGAATCGTGTCTCGCCGATTCTGCAGCAGGTGGTCGACGCCGGCTGGAGCTTCGAGGAGATCCGCCACGAGATGCCGGATACCAATGATGGCAAGGCGCTGTCGGGGCTGGGCAAGGCCGTCGGTCGCCCGCTGGAATCCGCGCTCAAGAAGCGGGGTGCCCTGCGCCGCAAGGCCGGTGGTCGGGCGTTGCATGTCTTCTGGACGGATGGCGATGAAGTCCAGCTGGGCATGAGCTTCCCGGGCAACCGCAGCGAGTATGCCAATGGCATTCGTCACCTGCGTTCGCCGAGCCGTGCGCCCAGCCGCTCCACGCTCAAGCTGGAAGAGGCGTGGCACGAATTCGTGCCGCGCGATCAGTGGGAGCGTCGCATCGCCACTGGCATGCAGGCAGCGGATCTTGGTGCCGCCCCGGGTGGCTGGACCTTCCAGCTGGTCGAGAAGGGCATGTTCGTGTTCGCGATCGACAATGGTCCGATGAACCAGGACCTGATGGCGACAGGTCAGGTCGAGCATCTCAAGGAAGATGGTTTCACCTGGGAGCCGCCGCTGCGCCTGGATTGGCTGGTCTGCGATATCGTCGACAAGCCGATTCGTGTGACCGAGATGGTCGAGCGCTGGCTGAAGAAGCGCTGGTGCAACGAGGCCGTCTTCAATCTCAAGCTGCCGATGAAGCAGCGCTGGAAAGAAGTCTCTCGCTGCCTCGACTATCTGGCCGCCAGTCTCGAGCGCTCCAATGTCGGTGCCGAGATTCGCTGTCGTCATCTGTATCACGATCGTGAAGAGGTCACTGTGCACGTGCGTATCACGCACTGATTGGCTATAGGCTCGATCAGCACGCACGGGCGACATGCCCCATACAAGAACCCCACGGCCTGTACTGGCCGTGGGGTTCTTGTATGGGGAAGGAGGCGCCTGCTGCCTTCGCTCGCCGGAGAGGCGCGTTCAGGTATGCTCCAGCAGGATTATCCGCTCCGGTTGGGATAGCATGGGCGCCAGGCGCGCCATCATGTGATTTCTGGCCGGGCTGACCGACCATTCCTGCCACGCTCGCGCATCGCGCCATGAGGTGATCAGGATGCGGTGGCCCGCGCGGCCGGTTTCCATCAGGTTCTCGCCCGAGATGAAGCCCGGGACATGCGTGGCCTCGCGTACGACTTCACGCGAGGCCTGTTCGTAATCCTGTTCCAGTCCCGGCATGATATGCCGTTCGATCAGAACCTTGATCATGCCTGTCTCCCCTTTTTTGTACGTGCCGCCAGCCAGGGCGGCAGGATTGTCAGGAGTCTTCGATGACCGATATCACATTGCCCGAGGCCGATGCCGAACTGGAAACCAGTGGCCTGTATTGCCCGGAGCCTATCATGATGCTGCACAACAAGGTGCGTGAGCTTGCCTCGGGTGACCTGTTGCGGGTGGTGGCGACCGACCCTGCCACCACCCGTGATGTGCCCAAGTTCTGCGCCTTTCTTGGCCACACCCTGGAACTGAGCCACGAGACACCGGAACAGTTCCTGTATTACATCCGCATCAGTTGAGGCCTGTCCGCACCGCTGAGTCGTGGGTCATGACTGGCCCTCAGGCTTCGCGGTCATGGACCTCGACGCAGACCTGGTCGCTCTCGCCGGTCATCATCAGCGCGAGAGCCTCCAGCGTCGCCGGGTCCTGCTCGCGAATCTGATTGGCGATGGCGCGCTGGAAGAAATAGACCACATCATGCCGACTGCGCCCCGGGTACAGGCAGTCGTCGCCGGCCAGCACCGGTGTCTGGGTGACGCGAGTTTCATCGACCAGCAAGGCCTCGATGTTGCCATCGCTGTAGAGACGCCAACCGAAGACCTGCTTGAGCTGCCACTGTGACTCGCCGTTGGTCATGCACAGCGCATGGGTACCCAGCGTGTCCGGCAGTTGCTGCAGCAGCGTCGTCCTGTCCGAGACTTCATAGTCGTAATAGGCCGCTGCATGTTCGAGCTCGAACACCTTGTGGTCAGGCGCCAGCATGAAGACTTCGTCGGTTTCCGGGTCGCGATAGCCGACGAAATGCCCCTGCTGCGGGTCTTCCAGCTCGTGACAGGGCATCAGGCCCTCCATCCACGGCACCATGCCGACGACTTCACCATCCTCGCGCAGCCCCCAGGCCAGTACCGGAATGCTGTAATAGCTGTCCGGGTCGCTGTCGAGCTGATAGAGCATTTCCAATCCGTCGTGTTCCGGCGCCAGCCGGAGAATACGACGTCGTGCACGCATCCTGTCACGCATGACACTCAGGTCGATGACCTTGGCGGAGCGGGGGGAAGAAACTGGTACGCCCATGACGAACCCTCCTCAGCAGCTTGTCGATCGTCCTCGGCGTGTGCTGGTGCGTTCTCTCGCTTCTGCCATGTGTGTCGTCAGCGAGAGAGCACTGCCTTGAATAACCATTAGCACAGCCAGCGCCTTGACGGTAACCCCTCCTTGGACGAAATGACCGTCTATCGGCTTTGTCGTGTTTAAACGCAAAAGCCCCGCGTCACCCTGTCGGGTGTCGCGGGGCTTTCTCATCAAGGCGTTTCAGGTGGCTGTCAGACCAGCCTCCTGGCTGATATGCGCACGTTATTTGTCAGGCGTCACTGGCTCGCCAATACCTCGTCACGTACGCCACGGCGCGCGATGATCCACAGGCGCCAGCCCAGCAGCAGCGCTGCCACGGTCAGGCCTGCCACCATGCCGATCCAGTAGCCATAGACGCCCATCTGCTCGATGGGCCAGGGCGAGATCGGGAAGGCCTCACTGCCGACACCCAGCAGGTGTCCGCCTCCCAGCCCTACCACCCAGTAGGCGAACATGGTGATCAGCATGATGATGCGTGTGTCCTTGAAGCCGCGCAGTGCGCCTGCCATGGCGACCTGCAGGGAGTCCGAGACCTGATAGAGCATCGCCAGGGTGATCAGCGACATGGCCAGGGCCTGGACCTTGAGGTTGCTGGTATAGAGTGCCACGGCCGGCTCGGCCAGTACCCAGATCACGATGTCATTCACCAGCGCCACCACCAACGAGAAGGCCACGCCATTCCAGGCCACAAAACGTGCTTCACGCATGTCACCACGGCCGATGGTGTGGCCGACGCGCACGGTCAGGGCCATCGCCATCGACAGCGGCAGCATGAACAGCAGCGAGGTGAAGTTGAGCGCGACCTGGTGAGCCGCAACCTTGATCTCGCCGAAGCTGGCCACGAACAGGGCGATGACCGTGAACAGCGTGACCTCGAAGAAGATCGCGATACCGATCGGCAGGCCAACCTTGAGCAGTTCGCCCATCTGCTTGAAATGGGGGGCGCTGGGCTGGCACCACAACGCCACGGCGTGATACGCGCTGCTGTAACGCGTGTAGGCGAACATGCTCAGGCACATGATCCACATCGCAAGGCCGGTGGCGATACCGCAGCCGGCGGCGCCCATGGCCGGAATGTCGCCCAGCAGTCCCGGCAGGGTGATTCCCAGCAGGTCATCCACGCCCGCAGACCCGTAGATCAGCACGTAATTGAGCGGGACGTTCGATATCAGGCCGATCAGACTGATGATCAGTGCCGGGCGGGTATGGTTCATGCCGTCCGAGTAGGCGCGCAGAACCTGATAGAAGGCTGCGCCCGGCATGCCCCAGGCAATGGCCATCAGGTAGAGAGTCGCCTGCTCTGCCACGGCCTCAGGCACTTCCATCAGCGTGAAGATCGGCGCGGCCAGATACCACAGCGCAAGCCCGGACAGGCTGCCGAGCACCAGCGAGATCCACAGCGATTGATGCACGTTGCCACGTACCTCACCGCTGCGATTGCCTCCCATCAATTGCGCGACTACCGGTGTCAGGCCCATCAGGGTGCCCGCCATCAGCAGCAGCAGGGGCACCCACAGGCTGGAGCCCACCGACACGGCTGCCAGGTCCGTGGCCGAGGAACGCCCTGTCATCAGTACGTCCACGGCACTCATGCCTGCCTGAGCCAGCTGCGCGCCACAGATCGGCAGCGCCAGAGTGACCAGGCGTGAGGTTTCCGCTCTGATGCGGGGAATCAGTGGCGGAGGCGGAGAACCGGGGGCCGTCTGAGGCATGGAGGAGGGGGATGGGTCGGCGGGGGGCACGGCAGGCTCCTGCTAGTAATCGAGAATCATTCTTGCTTGGCGCGCCATCCTAGCAGATAAGCAGGTTTCATGAACGCAAGCTGATGAATTATCACGGCTATGAGTGACACTGTCAGCTGAAATGACGCGCTATAGGCTTGCCACGTACAATGAGCCATCCGGCAGAGCAGGTTTTCCTGCCGCCATCGAATGCTCCCACACTGCCAGCGCTTGCCGAGAATTGCCGTGTCGTCCCATGAGTCCCTAACTGCCGTCCATTCCTCTGATTCCGCCTGCGGGAGCCCTCGTCGTGCGCATGACCTCGCCACCTTGATGGCGTTGTTCGACGGCCTGTTCGGTGGCACCTTCAATACCTTGCTGCGTTGTGATCTCGAAGAGCCGCTCTATCTTCCGGCCGGCATGCAGGGAGAAGGCAGGCGAGTCCCGGAATCAGAGCTTGGCTATCACCGTGTCTATCTGGCACGTGGCTTCTTTTCCAGCGCACTGCATGAGATCAGCCATTGGTGCATCGCAGGCGCCAGACGGCGGCTCGAGGAAGATTACGGCTACTGGTATGCCCCGGATGGCCGCGACGCCGAGCAGCAGCGCGCCTTCGAGAGTGTCGAGGTTGCCCCCCAGGCGCTGGAGCTACTTTTCCACCGGGCGGTGGGCAAGCCGTTTCATGTCAGCGTCGACAATCTTGAGCTGGAGGTGGATCGAGACGCCTTCGCGCAACGTGTGATGCGGCGTGCCGCCGATATCGAGCAGCGCGCCCTGCCCGCACGTGCCGCTGCCTTCCGCCACGCGCTCGCCGGTGTCTGGCAGCAGGGGATGCCGCTTGAGCAGGCCATCGCCCATGCCATGCCCCTGTTGCCTACAGTGGGCGAGGACGGCCGACTGGCGTGATGCCTTCCTGCGCATGGCAGGCGGCAGTGTCGTCGCTGGCTGGGCTTGCCTCCCGGAACCCGCCTCCCGAAGCGGGATTGCATTATCTGCAAATCAGCGTTGCACTCACGTTGCAGGCGTCAGGGCTTTGTGATTAGAATGATTCGCATTGACACAATGGTTCCGCTTCTACTGGCCTGCAGGTCTGCCCATGGCAGTCCTCGTCAGGACAGGACACCTTGAACAGGGGTATTCGATGACTGCTGTATCCATGATTTCTGCATCCTCCGCTCGCAAGCTGTTGTTGAGTGCGCTGGTCGGCGTGACGGCTGTCACGGCCATGCCGGCGCAAGCCCAGGAAGAGGTGAACGTCTACTCCTATCGCCAGGCCTATCTGATCGAGCCGTTTCTCAAGGAGTTCACCGAGGAGACCGGCGTCAAGGTCAACGTGGTATTCGCCAAGCAAGGTCTGGCCGAGCGTCTCAAGCGTGAAGGCCGCAACACGCCGGCTGACGTCCTGCTGACGGTGGATATCGGTCGCCTGCAGGAATTGGTCGACGAAGAGCTGGTCAAGAGCGTCAATGACGACGTCATCGAAGCCAACCTGCCTGAGCAGTATCACGGCCCTGACAACCAGTGGTTCGGTATCACCACCCGTGCACGCGTACTCTACACCAGTGTCGATCGCCTCGAGGCCGGTCAGGTTGCAAGCTATGACGACCTGGCGGATCCGAGCCTCAAGGGCCGTGTCTGTTCACGAGCCGGTGATCACCCCTACAACGTGGCATTGATCGCCTCGCGTATCGCTCACAACGGCGAGGAAGCGACCCGCGAATGGCTGGAAGGTTTCAAGGACAACTTGGCGCGCAAGCCGCAGGGCGGGGACCGCGATCAGATCAAGGCGATTCGTGACAACGTCTGTGACGTGGCCATCGGCAACAGCTACTACTACGGCAAGATGCTCGACAATGACGAGCAGCGCCCGTGGGCCGAGAAGGCACGCATCGAATTCCCGGATCAGAACGGTGTCGGTACGCACATGAACATCTCCGGCATGGCGATGACCAAGTACGCGCCGCACGAAGAGAATGCGCTCAAGCTGATGCGCTTCTTGACCGAGAAGACCGCCCAGCACATGTATGCCGAGATCAATTTCGAGTATCCGGCCAACCCGGCTGCCGAAAGCTCGGAGCTGCTGACGTCCTGGGGCGAGTTCAAGCAGGATGACCTCTCGCTGACCGAGGTCGCCAAATATCGCAAGCGTGCTGCTCAGATGGTCAATGAAGTCGGCTTCAACCAGTAACGGCACTCACCGCTGGCATGAGCCATCGGGCGGGATGTCATGAACGAAGAGGGGCTGTCGCGATGCGACAGCCCCTCTTCGTTTGAGTGAACAATGTAAAATAGACGCAATTGCAGTTGGCAGGTCAGTGAGGAAGAACAGATGACGCAAGGCAAGCGGCTGTTGGCAAAGCGAGGTGCGAGTCTTGAAGAGGAAGCCTGCACGGCAACCAGCGCGACGGAGCTCGCCCTGGAGCACGTGACTCACGGCACGTCAGTCAGCGAAGATGCGGCGATAAGACGCCGTCAGCGGCGCCTGGGCACGCACATGGGATGGTTCGCGACGGCCTGGGGGGTCGCCGCGTTGGTGGTGATGCCGGTGCTGGCCGTCATCTGGCTGGCGTTGTTCGGCGATGATGGCAGTGACCAGGCCGGTGACGGCATCTGGCCGCACCTCGTCTCCACCGTGCTGCCTGACTATGTCATGACGAGTCTGGCGCTGGTGGCCGGCGTGGCGGTCCTCAGCGGCAGCATGGGCGTGGTCTCGGCGTGGCTGACCACCATGTATCAGTTCCCGCTGCGGCGTACCTTCGAGTGGTCGTTGCTGCTGCCGTTCGCGATTCCTGCCAACGTCATCGCCTACATCTACACCGATGTCTTCGAGTATGCCGGGCCCTTCCAGGGCGCGCTGCGTGCGCTGTTCGGCTGGGACTCGCCGCAGGATTACTACTTCCCCGAGATACGCAGTCTGGGCGGCGCCATCCTGATGCTGTCGCTGGTGCTGTTTCCGTATGTCTTCATGCTGGCGCGCTCGGCGTTTCTCGATCAATCACCTTCACTGCGCGATGCCAGCCGCACCCTGGGCTGCAATGGCTGGCAGAGCTTCTGGCGCGTGGCGCTGCCCAGTGCACGCCCGGCGATCGCCGTCGGTCTGGCGCTGGCGATGATGGAGGCGCTCAATGACTTCGGCACCGTCGATTACTTCGCGGTGCGTTCGCTGACTGCCGGCATCTTCAATGTGTGGCTCAACATGGGCAGCCTGCGCGGCGCGGCCCAGATCGCGCTGTGTCTGATGATCTTCGTGGTCACGCTGATCTGGCTGGAGCGACATGCCCGGCGCCGGCAGCGTCAGTTCGGCAAGGGCGATCGTTATCGTCGCTATCGTCGCCCGACATTGCATGGCTGGCGCGCCGGACTGGCGACGCTGGCCTGCCTGCTGCCGTTGCTCTTCGGCTTCCTGTTGCCGGTGGGCCTGTTGACGCGGCATGCCATTCGCTATTTCGAGGAGTCGTGGACGCCGGACTTTGCCGGTTACGCGCTCAATAGTCTGATGCTGTCGGTCAGTGCTGCCGTGTTGACGCTGATCATCGGGGTGCTGCTGGCCTACGCCAAGCGGCTGGATCGCACCGCCAGCGTACAGCAGGCGCTCAAGCTCTCGAGTCTCGGTTATGCCATGCCGGGCGCCGTGCTGGGGCTGGGCGTGCTGGTGCCGCTGTCCGGGTTCGACAATGCGCTGGACAGCTTCCTGCGCGCCAACTTCGGGTTCTCCAGCGGTCTGCTGCTGACGGGGACGATGGGCGCGATCATCATCGCCTATGTGGTGCGTTTCCTCGCCATCGCCGCGGGCTCCATCGAATCGAGTCTCGACAAGGTCACGCCCTCGATGGACATGGCGGCGCGCTCGCTGGGCGAGAACACCTTCTCGACACTGCGCCGGGTGCACCTGCCCTTGATCCGTCCCGGCTTGCTGACCGCGGCGCTGGTGGTCTTCGTTGATGCGATGAAGGAGCTGCCGGCCACCTTGCTGCTGCGGCCCTTCAACTTCGACACGCTCGCCACCCACGTCTATCAGTACGCCTCGGATGAAATGCTCGAGCAGGCGGCGTTGCCGGCGCTGGTGATCGTGGTGGTCGGCATCCTGCCGGTGATCGTGATCTCGCGCACCATCGTGGCCTCGCGCAGCGAGTCATGATGGCGACAGCGTCGTCATCAGCTTATTGCCAAACGGGAGTTGTTCCTTGTGTGGAGATCGCCTAGGGTGCAGCGCTCGACACTGACAGGACAATGCCGGAGATGGTTCGCACGATGCTCAAGCCTTACGTAGCCAAGATGCGGGGTGGTCCCCTGAAGCGGGGCAGGCCGCATGTTGCCGATGCCCTGTGGTCATGGCTCGGAGCCTTTCTGGGCATGGCGCTGATCGGCTGGCTGTCCTCGCACTATCTGGCGGTCAGCTCGCTGTTGCTGGTGGGGTCCTTCGGCGCGACCTCGGTGCTGCTCTACGGCGCGCCGCACAGCCCGCTGGCCCAGCCGCGCAATGTGCTGGGCGGCAACATGCTGTCGGCACTGGTCGGTGTCGCCTGCTATCACTGGCTGGGTGATGGCTGGCTGGCAGCGGCCATGGCGGTCTCGGTGTCACTGCTGGTCATGCAGCTGACGCACACCCTGCACCCGCCGGGCGGCGCCACCGCCCTGATCGCGGTGATCGGCGGTCAGCCGCTGCATGAGCTGGGCTACTGGTACGCCCTGTTGCCGGTGGGGCTGGGCTGCTTGGCGATGCTGGTGCTGGCGGTGTTGATCAACAATCTGGCGCGTCATCGCCGCTATCCGCTGCACTGGCATTGAGCCCATCGGATGCGCGCTTCTGCAGGCGATGGCGGAAGATGGTAGACTGGGCTATCGCCTGACGCGAGCGACTGGCAGCAGCCGGATGAGGTTCCTCTGACCGACTCCTTCTTCTCTGCGCCTGATACGCCTCGCTCCCTCTCCCGGCACGTGCCCGGCCAGGCGCCATTCCTTAATGATCGACCAGCACGTGGCCGGTCAGCCGAAGAGATATTGATGACTGAGACTACTGCCAATTCCGTCCCGGCGTTTGCCTCCCTGGGGCTGTCCGCTCCTGTCCTGAAAGCGATCGCCGAGATGGGCTATTCCACGCCGTCTCCCGTCCAGGCAGGTGCGATTCCTGCCGTGCTGGAAGGCCGCGATGTGATGGCTGCTGCGCGCACCGGTACCGGCAAGACCGCCGGTTTCGCTCTGCCGCTGGTCGAGCGCCTCGCGCAGAGCGCTCCCGCGGGTGCCCGCAGGATCAAGGCCCTGATCGTCACGCCTACGCGTGAGCTGGCCGCGCAGATCGACGAGAACGTTACCGCCTATTCCCGTCACCTGAAGCTGCGCAATGCCGTGGTATTCGGTGGCGTGAAGATCAACCCGCAGATCAGCCGCCTGGCCTCTGGCGTCGAGATCCTGACCGCCACGCCGGGCCGCCTGCTGGACCTGCACTCCCAGAAGGCCATCGACTTTTCCGATCTCGAGACGCTGGTGCTGGATGAAGCGGACCGCATGCTGGACATGGGCTTCATCCATGACATCCGTCGTCTGCTCAAGCTGCTGCCGACCAAGCGTCAGACGCTGCTGTTCTCCGCGACCTTCTCCGATGAGATCCGCAGCATGGCCAACAAGCTGCTGAATGACCCGGTGGCGGTGGAAGCCAGCCCGCGCAACACCACGGCCGAGAAGGTCGAGCAGCATATCCACACCGTAGAGAAGAGCCACAAGCCTTCGCTGCTCAAGCACCTGATCATCAAGGAAAACTGGCACCAGGTGCTGGTGTTCACCCGTACCAAGCACGGTGCCAACCGTCTGGCGACCAAGCTCGAGAAGTCCGGCATCAGTGCTGCGGCGATTCACGGCAACAAGAGCCAGAATGCGCGTACCAAGGCACTGGCCGGCTTCAAGAACGGCGAAGTACGAGTGCTGGTCGCGACGGACATCGCGGCGCGTGGTCTGGATATCGAGCAGCTGCCGCAGGTCGTGAACTACGAACTGCCCAACGTGCCGGAAGACTACGTGCACCGTATCGGGCGTACCGGCCGTGCTGGTGCCAGCGGGCGTGCCATCTCGCTGGTTTCCAGCGATGAGCGCAAGGAACTGGGCGGGATTGAGCGTCTGCTCAAGGGCAAGCTCAAGCGTGTCGAAGTGGAAGGTTTCGTGCCGGAAGTCGACGTCGAGCCGGAACGTGAACCGCGTCAGCCGCGTGGCGGCCAGCGCTCTGGCGACAAGCCGGCTGGTAAAGGACGCGGCAATGGCGGCCAGCGCTCTGGCGACAAGCCGGCTGGTAAAGGACGCGGCAATGGCGGCCAGCGCTCTGGCGACAAGTCGGCTGGTAAAGGACGTGGCAATGGCGGCCAGCGCTCTGGCGGTCAGCGCTCTGGCGGTCAGCGTCAGCAGGCCGCACGTGTCGATGATGACAACCGCGGCAACCGCGCACCGGTGCAGCGTGACGTGGATGGTAATCGTCTCGTGCCGCAACCGGAAGTGAACGGCAATCGCGCGCCGAATGCCGAGCGCCCGCGTCGTCGTTCCCGCGGCGGTCGCAATCGCTCAGGCGGCGGCAACGGTGGTAATCGCTCCAACGGTTGAGCCTTGACTGACAGTTTGAGTGTCTGAAGACGTTTGAGTGCGTAAAGAAAGAACGCCCCGACAACTTGCCGTTGTCGGGGCGTTTGCGTGTCGGGCCCTTGTCCGTCCGTCGCGAGACCGGGCGTGTGATCAGACGTCTTCTTGCCAGTCGATCTCGTAATCCGGCCCGGTGCCTTGAATGTCCTCCTCGCCTCGCACCCCGTCGCCGCGCAGGCGGGTATGGATGGCGAGCATCACCAGTACCTCGTTGTCGGGGCGGAACGGCTGCAGGCCCTGTTCGAACAGCATGTTGTTGCGCTCGCGCGCCCAGTCGCCCGGGGCAAGCTCGGGGTAGAGGCTCTCCGCCGGCGCGAACTCGATGAAAGGGTCCATGTTGTAGGCGTCGAACAGGCGGGCCAGTGCCTGCTCGTCATCCATGACGCCGGTGGTATAGAGCGTGGTCTGGTAGTAGTCCTGCTCCAGTTCCTTGAGCACATCGAGGGGGCTGACGCCGAAGCTGCGCAGGTCATCCAGGCTGTAGTCGCCCAGCTCCAGCATCTCGCCATCCAGCCATTCGTCATCCGGTTGAATCAGCACATGCTTCATCTGGCCATCGGGCAGCGCCCAGGCGATGGCCAGCGGCAGACTGGAGTCCTCGCCGGTCTCGACGGCGATGAAGGCGGGGAAGTCCCCTGTTTCGGGTTCATATTCGTGCATGGTGATGTCCAGAGCAGGGATGCGTGCAGGGAAAGTCGTGTATGCCGATTACAGGCGGAAGAAGCGGGTGGCAGTGACGGTGGTGGCCTGTGCGAGTTCTTCCATGTCGATACCGCGCAGCGCCGCGACCTCCGCCATGATCCACACCAGCAGCGAGGGTTCATGACGCCGTCCCTTGAGCTTGGCGGGCAGATTGCGCGGTACCAGATAGGGGCAATCGGTTTCCAGCATCAGGCGTTCGAGGGGAATCTCGCGGCACAGGCTGCGCAGGTGTTCGCCTCGGCGCTCATCACACAGCCAGCCGGTCAGACCGATGTGCAGGTCGAGATCCAGGTAGCCGTAGAGCGTCTCGCGCTCGCCGGTGAAGCAGTGCACGACGGCGTGACTGATATCGTCGCGCCAGTGCTTGAGCATCTCGAGCATCTGGCGACCGGCGTCGCGTTCATGCAGAAACAGCGGCAGGCCCGTCTCGGCGGCCAGCGTCAGCTGCGCTTCGAACGCTCGGGCCTGTTCGGCGGGCGTCGAGAAGTTGCGATTGAAGTCGAGGCCACATTCCCCCACCGCGACGACCTCCGGCTGCGCCAGTAGCTCCCGGATGCCGCGTTCGACGCCGTCGTTCCACTGGCTGGCATCATGCGGATGCACGCCGGCGGTGGCAGAAAGGCCGCGATAGCGTGCCGCCAGTGCCTGGGCCTCACGCGAGCCATCCAGGCTGGTGCCGGTCAGGATCTGCTGGCTGACGCCCGCCGCGCGTGCTCGCAGCAAGGTACCCTCGATGTCGCGCGCGTAGCTCTCATGCGTCAGGTTGACGCCGATGTCGACCAGCGCAGAGGGGCTGGCGAAGCGCAGCTCCGGTGCCAGCAGCGTCAGCGCGGCCGCGATTTCGGCCTCGCCGAGTTCAAGGTCGTCACACAAGGCGGCAAGCGTCTCGTCGGACAGCCGCTCGCTATCATAATAGGGCAGGGAGGCAGGATCGGCATGCGGGGGAAGCGCGGACATCGGACACCCTTGGGATCGCGGGGAGGGAGGAGACACGTGACAGTGCAAGGCCTGACAACAGCCCGTCGGCCTGGCACTAGATAGCGCTGCATGACAGGCGGGCCTTGGTAGCGCACGGCACGTGACGTGATTTCAAGCGGTCGGCCATTCTACCCAAGGCGCCGGCGTCTTTCAGCCCTTGCGGCGTCTTCCATCGCCTGCACGCTGCGCCTCGGGTAGAATGGCAGCATTCTCCAGCGCGCGTCGCTGGCGGCGGCCTGTCCGCCTGACTCCCACTTCCTCCGTGGCCTTCCCGGCCGTGGACCCGTCACGAGTTGCTGCTGCACATGGCATTGTTACGACTGGAAAATCTTCAGCTGGCCTACGGCCATCACGTCCTGCTCAACGGGGCGGATCTTGTCGTCGAGCGCGGCGAGCGTCTGGCGCTCGTCGGCCGCAACGGCACCGGCAAGTCGACCCTGCTCAAGCTGATCACCGGCGAATTCCAGGCAGATGCCGGTGAGCTGTGGAAGGCGCCGGGCCTCAAGATCGGCGTGCTCTCGCAGGACCTGCCGGCCGCCGAAGGTCGCACCATCTTCGATATCGTCGCTGAAGGCCTGCCGAAGGCGGGCGCGCTGCTGGCGGAGTACCATCATCTGATCAGCGACCCGGAGCCGGACCTCAAACGTCTCGAGCACGTGCAGGTCGCGCTGGAGAGCGTCGATGGCTGGCAGTTCCAGCAGCGTATCGATACCGTGCTGACCCGTCTGGGTCTGCCGGAAGACACCATGATGGAAGACCTGTCCGGCGGCTGGCGTCGTCGTGTCGCGCTGGCGCGTGCGCTGGTGTCCGACCCGGACCTGCTGCTGCTCGATGAGCCGACCAACCATCTGGATCTCGATACCATCGCCTGGCTGGAAGAGCAGGTCGCGGCCTTCTCTGGCGCCGTACTGTTCATCACCCACGACAGGGCTTTCCTGAAGCGCCTCGCGACCCAGATTCTGGAGCTGGACCGTGGCCGTCTCGGGCGTTACCCGGGCGATTACGCGGCCTACCAGGCTCAGAAGCAGCATGAGATGGATGTCGAGGCCAAGGAAAACGCCGAATTCGACAAGAAATTGGCTCAGGAAGAGACCTGGATCCGTCAGGGTATCAAGGCGCGCCGTACTCGTAACGAAGGCCGTGTGCGCGCACTGGAGAAGATGCGCCATGAGCGCGGTCAGCGGCGTGAGGTACAGGGGCGTGCGCGTATCGCCGTCGACTCCGCCGAGCGCAGCGGCAAGCGGGTCGTGGAGCTGGAAAACGTCAGCTATCGCTACGATGAGGCGCAGGAGCAGTGGGTCATCCGTGACCTGAGTGTCGAGATCCAGCGTGGCGACAAGGTCGGCCTGCTGGGCCGCAACGGCGCGGGCAAGACCACGCTGCTGCACATTCTGCTCGGTCAGCTGGAAGCCAGCGAAGGCAAGCGCATCGAAGGCACCAAGCTGCAGATCGCCTACTTCGATCAGCTGCGCAAGGGCCTGGACATGGAAGCCACCGTCTACGACAACGTGGCGCGCGGCAGCGATCGTGTCACCGTCGGTGGACGTGACATGCATGTGATGAGCTATCTGCAGAACTTCCTGTTCACGCCGGACCGCGCGCGTCAGCCGGTTCGCTCGCTGTCAGGGGGCGAGTCCAACCGCCTGCTGCTGGCACGTCTGTTCACCATGCCGGCCAACGTGCTGGTGCTCGATGAGCCGACCAACGACCTGGATGTCGAGACGTTGGAGCTGCTCGAGGAACTGTTGCTCGACTTCGACGGCACCGTGCTGCTGGTTTCCCACGACCGTGCCTTCATGGACAACGTGGTCACCAACATCCTCGCCTTCGAGGGCGACGGGGTCGTCAAGCCGTATGTCGGAGGCTACAGCGACTGGATACGTCAGGGCGGGCATCTGCCGCCGGCACCCTGGGAAGTCGAGCGCGAGCGCGAGGAAAAGCACCGTCGTGATGCCCAGGCAGAAGACGAGCGTCGCAAGCGTGAGGCCGCTCAGGCACAGCAGGCACCGAAGAAGGTCAAGCTGCCCTACAAGTTGCAGCGCGAGCTGGACCTGATTCCGACGACCATCGAGAAGCTGGAAGCGGAGGTCGCGACACTGGAAGCCGAGATCGCGGCGCCGGAGTTCTACACCGGGGATGCCAAGTTGGTGAAGAACACGTTGGAGAAGCTCAGCCACAAGCAGCAGGTGCTGGAAGAGACGATGGAACGCTGGATGGAGCTTGAGGCCATGCAGGAAGGCTGAAGCCGCAGGTGACGGTCATGCACGCGTACGGTCATGAACTACAGTCATGAACTACAGTCATGAGTGACGATGCTTGATGACCGTGCCGTGCAGAAAGCCCGTCAGCTGAACACACAAGAGGGCTGCCCATGGGCAGCCCTCTTGTCGTCCCTCACATGTCGTCGACGTGAGGTGTCGTCTGGCAGGAGGTGTCGTCTAGCCGGCCACCATCATTCCTCGCTGTCATCCGCGCCGACGCGCACCGCCAGCACGTCGCACTGGGCGCCGTGCAGGACACCCGTGGAGGTGGAACCCAGCAGCAGCGCAAAGCCATGACGACCATGCGAGCCGACCACGATCAGGTCCACGTCGTGTTCGGCCGCGAAGCGATGAATCTCGCTATCCGGCATGCCGACCACCACGTACTGGTCTTCGGCGGCGATATCATGAGGCGTGGCGATCTCGCTGAGTCGTTCACGGGCGTGGGAATCCAGCTGGTCCTGGATGCTGGTCAGGTCCATCGGGATATCACCGCCATAGGCAAAGCCCAGCGGTTCCAGCGTATGGATGATGGAAATCTTGGCGCCGTTGCGCTTGGCGATCGGCAGGGCCCGCTCCAGCACCAGATGGGAATCCTTGGTCAGGTCGACAGCGACCAGTACATGCTTGTATTCGTTGCTCATCCTGAGATCCTCCCGCAGAGGTTGGCCATTCGAGTGGCGTCGTGCACCTGCTTCCATGCTAGGCTTGCCGCCCCCTTGAACACAATGACTTACATCAACGTAATGGCAGTGCGTGATACGCAACACTGCGGGGTTGCATAGCCTATCCTGCGCTTTCACGCCACGTCCCGCTTGATGAAACCCTTGAATAGACAACCGATGGATAGACGATGACGACTGCGCTGATCATCATTTTTGTCGTGCTGGCGATGCTGTCGCCGCTGACCTGGCTACGCCCCAGCAAACGAGAGACGCGCACGTCACTGGTCCGCAAGGCGGTGATCGCCGATGGCATGCGGGTGGATCTCAAGGCGCCGCCTCTTTCTGACGCGCCCAAGGGCATCGTCGGTTACCGCCGCCCTTGGCCGACCGAACGCGATGTCACGCCCTTCATCCTCGTGCAGGATGAATGGGCCAGTGATGCCCTGCGTGAGGCGGTGCCGGGCTATCGCTGGCGCGAAGAGAGTCGCCTGGCGGACGATCCTGATGTCGCCGCGGCGCTGCAGCGCTTCACGCGCACGCTGCCGGAGGATGCCCTGATGCTGGAGTCGTCGCTCTCCGGTCTGACGCTGTGGTGGGGCGAGAGTCTGGATGTGGAGAGCTGCCACGACTGGCGGCGCGAATTCGAGGCCTTGCATGCGTTGTTGATCGACAAGGCGCCTATCTCGCACAAGCGTCGCCCGCTGGTGGGCACCGAGCCGAAGATGCCGGATGCCTGACACGGGCAGCCCTCCCGCCTGCAGAAAAAAGCCCCCATCGAGTGACTCGATGGGGGCTTTTTCATGTCCCGCTTGCGCTCATGTCATGCTGGCGCGGCCGGCCATTTTCGGTCGGCGTCTAGGCTCAGGCGCTCTCCGGCACCTTCTCGGAGATTTCCAGGCCATTGCGCTCCATGACACGCAGGCATTCGCAGAATTGATCGACCTGCGCTTCACTCAGACCGTTGAGCATCTCGATGCGAGTCTGCTCGGCGATGGCATCGATCTTCTCGATCAATGGCAGCGCCTTGCGGGTCAGGAAGATGCGCTTGGTGCGGCGGTCTTCCTCACAGGCACGGCGCTCGACCAGGCCCTGTTCGGTCAGTTGGTCCAGGGTGCGAACCAGCGACGGGGCTTCGATACCGATGGAGCGAGCCAGATCACATTGGGGCTGACCATCGCCCATGCGCCACAGGTGTACCAGCGTCATCCAGCGAGTCTGGGTCAGCCCTAGTGGGGACAGTCGCTGGTCCAGAATGGCGCGCCACAGGCGCGGCAGGCGGGAAAGCTTGAGTCCGATATCTTCATGCATGGATAGGTCGTCCGCTGAGTGCAAAGGTGAAGGGGCTTTTGTCATTGGCGCGCGTCCAGCATCACTCAAAAGTGAATGAGACTGATTCCTTATCTGCGCCGCCCTTCACATCAGCATGCTAGGCAGTCTGGATAATTACAAGCCTGCGAACGAATTTTACGTCCATGGTCGAGTAACTCAGCGTTCCTGCTTGCGGAGTGACTCGTGGTGGCGACTGTCACAAACCCGGAATCAGGTTGGTGATACGCCAGCCTGGGATGCCGGGGGGCTGGCTGATGGTGCTGTCGGCCAGGGTCGCCAGCTGCGGATCATCGCTGACCACGAAGCGCAGACTGCCGATGCGCTGTCCGTTCATCGTCTCGACATCGATGCGCCACTCGCCCTCGCTGCCCTGCGGGAAGGCCGTCTTGTGGGTCCAGGCGCGGTAGCCTTCGCTGCGCCCGCCGTTGATGTTCAGGGCGATGCGATCGACGACTTCGCCATCATGACGCCAGACGTGATAGACCTTCTCCGACAGGCCGCGCGGCGCACGGATGGCCGTGAAGGCGTAGAGGCCACGGGCGGAGAGTTGCGCAGGCGTCAGCTGCATCTCGCCACGCGGTGCGCGCGCCGCGGTATCGAAGTCCGGCGACAGGCTGCTGGCATTGATCCACAGCGTGGCGGGCGGAATCCAGGCGCGTGCCCCCCATGCGCCTACCCCGAGCATTACGCTGATGCCGATCATCGCCAGACCGCCGACCACCCCACGCGCGATGCGCAGGTTGGCGACGCTGGGCAGCGCGAACAGGCTCATGGCGGCACAGGCGGCCAGCAGGCTCTCACCTGTGGTCAGTTCCAGCAGCAGGGGCAGGGTGACCAGCACCACGACGAACACGCACAGGGCGTGGAAGCCGAAGTACAGCCAGCGATGACGCTCGGCCAGCCGGTAGTAGAAGGGGTCGAGAATCGACAGCAGGGTCGCGCCGCACAGCAGCAGCGTAAAGCCTGCCTGGCCGCTGGCCCAGTCGGTGGTCGCCAGGAAGAACGGCAGTGTGAAACACAGTGTCTCCTGCTGGATCAGCTGGGCCACGAAGGTCGCCAGCTTGCGGGGCAGGGCATTCTGACCGCGATGGCGGCGCAGGCGGCTCCACAGGCCTTCGGCGATCAGGATCAACCAGGCCAGCATCATGCCCAGCGCCAGCAGGCCGCCCAGCCATTGTTGACGGTTGACGAGAAAGAAACTGCAGATGCCGGCGGCGAAGCCGATCGGCGGCCATAGCCAGTGCCAGCGCTTGGTGCGTTCGACAAGGCCGGTCAGGCGTAGATACAGGGCGGTGAGAGTGCTACTCATGAAAGCATGATATCGATGAGGCCTTTGAAAGCCTGCTGGCGCGCGAGGAGGTGTCGCGGTCAGCCTGCGGGTTGGGAAAGCGTTCAGGGTAACGCGGCTGCCTTGTGCGGTGTAGCGTCGATCTTTGCCTACATCGGCTGTCGATAGCGTGCGCCAGTCAGCTCAGGCCAGTATACAGACGCCCTGTGACCTCCGACCTTTCGCTAATGTCCGCAGGCTTGATCTTTGTCCGTCACTGGCCCAAGCTGGCTATATTCAAACGCTTGTATGAAGCGCTGTGATGAGAGATGACTCTCACGCGGTGCCTCAGCCAGCGGCGAGTCCGGCGAGGCCGGTTGCCAGCGCCTTCATGGCCAACGCCCAAATGGCAGTGACCCTCGAGCGCCCGGCAGCCCCTTCACCTCTTTCTCTTGTGGAGATCCGTGGATGATCTATTCAGGCAAAACGCTAACCGTCGAGGCCAATCAGGACGCCATCGCCCTGTTGACCCTCGACCTTGAAGGCGAATCGGTCAACAAGCTGGCCAGCTACGTACTCAAGGAGCTGGGAGAGGCAGTCGAGGCCATCAAGGCGACGGCCGATCTCAAGGGGCTGGTCATCCGCTCCGCCAAGGAAGCGTTCGTGGTCGGTGCCGACATCACCGAGTTCCACCAGATGTTCGAGAAGGATGAAGCCTTCCTCATCGACATGAACATGAACATCCATGGCATCTTCAACGCCATCGAAGACCTGCCGTTCCCCACCGTCACTGCCATCAATGGACTGGCGCTGGGCGGTGGCTGCGAGATTACCCTGACCACCGATTTCCGGGTCATGGCCGACAGCGCCAAGATCGGCCTGCCGGAGACCAAGCTCGGCATCATCCCGGGCTGGGCGGGCTGTGTGCGTCTGCCGCGTCTGATCGGGGCTGACAACGCCATCGAGTGGATCTGTGGTGGCACCGAGAACCGTGCCGACAAGGCGCTGGCAGTGGGCGCCGTCGATGCCGTCCTGCCGGTGGCCGAGCTGGACGCGGCGGCACTCGATATTCTGGCGCGTGCCAATGCAGGCGAGCTGGACTATCAGGCGCGTCGTCTCGAGAAGACCTCGCCGCTCAAGCTCAATGCCATCGAGCAGATGATGGCCTTCGAGACCGCCAAGGGCTTCGTGGCCGGCAAGGCCGGTCCGCACTATCCGGCACCGGTGGAGGCCATCAAGGTCATCCAGAAGGGCGCGGGGGAATCGCGTGAGCGTGCCCAGGCCATCGAGGCCAAGACCTTCGCCAGGATGGCGCTGACCGACGTGGCCTTCAATCTGGTCGGCCTGTTCATGAACGATCAGGTGGTCAAGAAGAAGGCCAAGGGCTACGAGAAGCAGGCCAGTGAGATCAAGCAGGCCGCCGTGCTGGGTGCCGGCATCATGGGTGGCGGCATCGCCTATCAGAGCGCCAGCAAGGGCACGCCGATCCTGATGAAGGACATCAATGGCGAGGCCATCGAACTGGGTCTGAAGGAAGCACGCAAGCTGTTCGGCAAGGGCGTCGAGCGCGGCAAGCTGACCACCGAGAAGATGGCGCAGGGCCTGTCCAACATTCGCCCGACGTTGTCCTACGGTGACTTCGGCAATGTGGACCTGGTCGTCGAGGCGGTGGTCGAGAATCCCAAGGTCAAGGCCTCTGTGCTGGCCGAGCTCGAGGACAACGTCGCCGAAGACGCCATTCTGACCTCCAACACCTCGACCATCTCCATCACGCGACTGGCCGAATCGCTCAAGCGTCCCGAGAACTTCTGCGGCATGCACTTCTTCAACCCGGTGCACCGCATGCCGCTGGTCGAGGTCATCCGTGGCGAGAAGTCCAGCGATGCGGCCATTGCCGCGACCGTCGCCTATGCCCGCCAGATGGGCAAGACGCCGATCGTCGTCAACGACTGCCCGGGCTTTCTGGTCAACCGCGTGCTGTTCCCCTACTTCGGTGGCTTCAGCCTGCTGGTCGAGAAGGGCGCCGACTATCAGCGCGTCGACAAGGTGATGGAAAAGTTCGGCTGGCCGATGGGCCCGGCCTACCTGCTGGATGTGGTCGGCATGGATACCGCGGTGCACGCCAATGCGGTGATGGCGGAAGGCTTCCCGGACCGCATGGCGCGTGACGGCAAGACCGCCATCCAGGTGATGTATGACAACAAGCGCCTCGGCCAGAAGAACGCTCTGGGCTTCTACCGCTACGAGGAAGATCGCAAGGGCAAGCCGAAGAAGCTGGCGGATGATGAGGCTCAGGCGCTGGTGGCACAGGTCGTCAGCGAGACGCGCGAGTTCTCCGATGACGACATCATCGCGCGCATGATGGTGCCGCTGTGCATGGAAACCATCCGCTGCCTGGAAGACGACATCGTCGGCAGCCCGGCCGAGGCCGACATGGCCCTGATCTACGGCATCGGTTTCCCGCCATTCCGTGGTGGCGCACTGCGCTATGTCGATGCCATGGGCGTGGCCGAGTTCGTCGCGCTGGCCGATAGTCTGGCCGAAGAGCTGGGCCCGCTGTATCGCCCGACCGAGGCGCTACGCGAGCGCGCCAAGCGTGGCGACGCCTTCTACTCCTGAGCCTTTGATGGCTGAGCGCCCGAGTGGCCGCCAGCACTATCCGACCAGAATTTTCGGCCCTCGCGACAGCGAGGGCCATGAGGGAGCCAGACAATGAATCTGAATCCGAGAGATGTGGTAATCGTCGATGGCGTGCGTACCGCCATGGCCAAGGCCAAGAATGGCGCCTTCCGACACGTGCGTGCCGAGAACCTGTCCGCCGCGGTAATGCAGGCGCTGTTCGATCGCAATCCCGGCCTGGTGCCGGCCGAGGTCGACGACATCATCTGGGGCTGCGTCAACCAGACCCTGGAGCAGTCAATGAACATCGCGCGCAATGCCGCCATCATGACCGGCATTCCGCGCACCGTACCGGCGCAGACGGTCAACCGCCTGTGTGGTTCCTCGATGAGCGCCCTGCATATCGCCACCGCCAACATCAAGGCCGGCATGGGGGACTTCTATCTCATCGGCGGCGTCGAGCACATGGAGCACGTGCCGATGGCGCATGGGGTCGACGTCAATCCGGCGGCCAGCAAGCATGCGGCCAAGGCGGCAATGATGATGGGCCTGACCGCGGAACTGCTCGGCAAGATGCATGGCGTGAGTCGTGAGCAGCAGGATGAGTTCGGTGTGCGCTCCCACCAGCGAGCCCAGGCTGCCGCCGATGAAGGTCGCTTCGACAATGAGATCATCGGTGTCGAGGGCCATGATGCCGAGGGTCGGCGTGTCCTGGTGACCCGCGATGAGGTCATCCGTGGCGATGCCAGCATGGAGTCCATGGGCAATCTCAAGCCGGTCTTCGATCCCAAGGGCGGTACCGTGACAGCGGGCACCTCTTCCGCGCTGTCGGTGGGCGCCTCGGGCATGGCGGTGATGAGCGCCGAGCGAGCCGAAGCGCTGGGCCTCAAGCCCATCGCGCGAGTGCTGTCCACTGGCGTGGCAGGCTGTGACGCCTCCATCATGGGCTACGGGCCGGTGCCGGCCTCCAAACAGGCGCTCAAGGCAGCAGGCCTGACCATCGAGGACATCCAGACCGTCGAATTGAATGAGGCCTTCGCGGCGCAGTCGATTCCGGTGCTCAAGGACCTTGGCCTGCTGGAGCGCGTCGACACGGCGGTCAACCTCAACGGTGGCGCCATCGCACTGGGTCACCCGCTGGGCTGTTCCGGTTCGCGTATCTGCACCACGCTGCTCAACGTCATGAAGCAGCAGAACACTCGCCTGGGTCTGGCGACCATGTGCATCGGCATGGGCCAGGGCGTCGCGACCGTCTTCGAGCGACTCGACTGAACGTCAGCACCTTCGGTCAGCGTCTTCGATAAGCGATCAGGCCACGCCTGATACCAAAAGCGGCATGTCTTCGGACATGCCGCTTTTTCGTCGGCAGGCTTTTGTCTGGAAACGAGAGGGGCGGCGCAGTATCGTGGCAGTGGGCGATCGAGCGTCACGTCGCCCCGGGCTTGATGATTGAGGTTACGCGAGGGAGTCGCATCGATGGACTGGAATCATGTCGAGCAGGATCTGCCGCGCGCCACGCCGCCCAGACCCTTGCCACACCCCCTGACCTTCCGGTTGCCGGCGGGCAGTATTGATTGTCACCTTCACCTGTTTGGTGACCCGGTGCGTTACCCATTGGCGGCGGACAGAACCTATGACCCGGCGCCTGTGGGGCTCAGTGAAGCACTCGAGATGCATCATGCATTGGGCGCCAGCCACGGCGTGCTGATACAGCCCAGTGTCTATGGCTATGACAATCGCCTGCTGTGCGACAGCCTGCAGAGCTGTCGCGAGCGTGGGCTGGACTATCGTGGCGTGGCGGTTGTCACGCCCGACATCAGTGATGCCGAGCTTGAGCGACTCTCCGAGCTGGGAGTGTGTGGCGTTCGCCTCAACCTGATCTTCGCCGGCGGGTTGCGCTGGCGTGATGTGGTGCTGCTGGCGGACCGCCTGGCACGCTTCAAGTGGCACCTGGAATGTCTGATCGACGTCTCGACCTTCCGTGACATGGAAGCGCGCCTAGGCAGCTTGCCGGTGCCGGTGGTAATCGACCACATGGGCCATCTGGCGGCCACGCGTGGCCCGGAGTGCCCCGGCTTTGCCGCGCTGTGTCGACTGCTCAAGCAAGGGCGCACCTGGGTCAAGCTGTCGGCGCCTTACCGGCTGACCACGCGTGGTCGCTTGCCTTACTCCGATGTCACGGCGCTGGTGCGGGCGCTGGTGGCGGCCAATCCGGAGCGCGTCGTGTGGGGCAGTGACTGGCCGCATCCCTATATCGGCGTCGAGATGCCGGAAGAGGACACCCTGGCCGAGCTGATGCAGCGCTGGTTGCCGGAGCGCGAGATGCGCGAGAGGATATTCCGCGACAATCCGCGCAAGCTCTACGGCTACAAGGCATTCGTGAAGTCCAGGGCGGATACGGCGCACTGAGCGCAGATCGAATGTTCGCTTGAGACCCGCAGGCATGCCCCAATGGCAATGGCCCCCGTCAGTGAACTGGCGGGGGCTTGCGCATGGGATGATAGATGACTACAGCGTCTGGAAGGCCACGCGCGTGCCATGGGCCAGCAGGCTGGCATTGTCGGTCGGCGTCGTGGGCAGGCCGATCATCTCATCTTGCACTTCCGCCCAGGTCTGCACGCCGTGGGTCAGCCCCAGCGGCAACAGCAGGCGGCTGATCCACTGTGTGCCGGTGAAGCGCAGGGACTGGCCGTTGTCATCGACCAGGCGACTGATGCCAGCGGCGTGATGCAGGCGGACCACATGAAGCCCTTGATCCAGCGTCTGCACTTCCACTGTCAGGGTATTGCCTGCGGCGAGCCACCGTCGCAGAGTCTCGATATCGACGGCTTCGTCAAGTGTGCTGAAGGAAGTCTGCATGCGTTCTCCCTGGGGTCTGAATCACACCACCTTGTAGGCATGAGGTAGTTCGGCCAGTGGGCCGCGTCCGCCGGCGAGTGTCAGGGCGAGATCGACCATCCCGTCCCAGATGGGCAGCGTCATCCCGCCCTTGATCGCCATGTCGAGTCGCTGCGAGAACAGCAGCAGCTTGTGCAGGCGCTTGTGGGGCAGGCGGTTGAGTGCCTGTTGATAGAAGGGGCGACGCTTGTCGAAGATCATCGGCTTCTGCGCCTTGCAGGCATGCTCGAAGCTCTGGCCTTGATCGAGGTGCTGGCGCAGCGAGAGCAGGGTGCGCAGCTCGCGGGTCAGTGCCCACAGGATCACCGGCGGCTCGACGCCTTCTCCCCTGAGCCCGAGCACGATGCGGCCACTGCGCTCGACTTCCCCCTTCAGACACGCATCGGCCAGCGTGAAGACATCATAGCGGGCATTGTCCTCGACGCCCTGGACGATGGCATTGCCATCCAGGCGTGCGCCCGGCGGGTGCAGCAGCGCCAGCTTCTGAAGCTCCTGATCCGCGGCCAGCAGATTGCCCTCGATGCGCTCTGCCAGCAGGCGGGCGGCGTCCTGATTCAGCTCGAGGCCGTGACGACGGGCGCGATCGCGAATCCAGAAGCCGAGGCGGGAGTGGTCCACCGGCCAGACTGCGATGAAGACGCCGACCTTCTCCAATGCCTTGAACCACGCCGTCTGCTGCACCTTGCGATCGAGACGCGCTGCGGTGATCAGCAGGATGTCGCCATCCTTCTCGATGCGCTCGGCGTAGGCCTTGAGGACCTTGCTGCCTTCCTGGCCGGCACTCTGGGTGCCCAGGCGCAGCTCGATCAGCTTGCGCGAGGCGAACAGTGACATGCTGGCGGCAGACTCGGTCAAACGGCCCCACTGAAAGCCATTCTCGACATGCAGTACCTCGCGCTCCTCGACACCGGCGGCACGCGCCGCACGCCGGATGGCGTCGCAGCTTTCCTGATGAATCAGCGGCTCGTCACCGGCCACGATATAGACGGGAGACAGGCGCTTGTTGAGCTGCTCGTCGAGCTTGTCGGGATAGACCTTCATGAATGTCCTTCGATATTGCGCAGGCGAGGGCGGTGATGCCGGTGGACGATAGACGAACACGGCTCCGCGATGGTCGGTTGCCCGATGGCGCGGAGCCGTGCTGTCAGTACGCTCTGGCGTTGGACATCGCGCCGATCCAGAGGTGTCAGGGAGTGATCGAGCGCAGGCGCTCCAGCAGCTGACGGCTCAGGTCACGATTGACTTCCCCGGCCGCACGCTCGCGGAGGTCATCGGTGTTGAGCAGGTCATCATCGTTGGTATAGAAGAAGCTGCTGGCCTGCAGCTCCTGCTGGTTGGTCAGATAGGCCCCATCGGACTTGCGCTGCAGCGAGTAGGTCAGGCGATAGGTCAGTTCACGCTTGATGCTGCCGGCATCGCCGTAGGTGATCTGCTGCACGTTCTCACGGACCTTGCCCAGGTTGAGGGTCAGCGGGGCGCTGTCGCTCAACTGGACGTCGGCACGCTCGAGAGCGTCGCGCAGGGCGTCGTGGGTCTTGGTGATCGGTGCCTGGACGTCCAGCTCGGTGATGGCCATCGGCGCATCGTTCACGCCGCGCAGCTGGAAGCCGCAGCCGCTCAGTGTCAGCGCCAGGCCGACGCCGAGGGCGGCCAGCACACGACGGCGGCCGAGGCCGCGGGATGCACGCTCTGATGTGTCTGTTGAAACACTGGAAGACTTCGCTTGCGTCACCGTGACCTCCTGTCATGAACGGGTGTCATGAATATCTTGCGAGAGCGCTGCGTGGTGCCTGTCAGCATCACGCAGCGCACGGAATATGGCCGTCAGAGACCGACATTTTCTACTCGTCTGTCGGCCTCTGATGGGACCGGCGACTCGGGCCGCCGGTATCTTGCTCTGCCTGGTCGGGTTGCTATCAGTTGGCGACGATATTGACCAGCTTGCCCGGCACCACGATCACCTTGCGCACCGTCTTGCCATCGGTGTGCTTGGAGACATTGGCATCTGCCAGCGCAGCGGCTTCGATGGCGTCGCGATCGGCATCGGCGGCGAAGGACAGACGCGCACGCAGCTTGCCGTTGACCTGTACGACCAGCTCGATGCTGTCCTTCTTCATCGCATCAATATCAGCGACCGGCCAGCTGGCATCGATCACGGCTTCGTCGTGGCCCAGTGTCGCCCACAGCGAGTGGCTGGCATGCGGGATGATCGGTGACAGCAGCAGCACGCAGGCCTCGACGGCTTCACGGCTGACGGCCAGGCCCTGCTCGGAGGTGTCCTCGAAGCGGCTGATGGCGTTGACCAGCTCCATCACGGCCGCGATGGCGGTGTTGAAGGTGGTGCGGCGGCCGATGTCGTCGCTGCACTTGGCGATGGTCTCGTGTGTCTTGCGACGCAGCGCCTTCTGATCATCGTTCAGGGCAGTCACGTCCAGCGCGCCCGGAGTGCCGGCGGCGACATGCTCGTGAACCAGACGCCAGACGCGCTTGACGAAGCGGTGTGCGCCCTCGACACCGGAATCGGACCATTCCAGCGACTGCTCCGGCGGCGCGGCGAACATCATGAACAGGCGCACGGTGTCGGCACCGAAGCGGTCGATCATCGACTGCGGGTCCACGCCGTTGTTCTTGGACTTCGACATCTTCTCGGTGCCACCGATTTCCACCGGCAGACCATCGGACTTCAACACGGCCTTGACGGCGCGGCCCTTGCCGTCGGTCTCGACGTCCACGTCCAGCGGGTTGAACCAGTCGCGGCCGCCTTTCTCATTGATGCGGTAGTAGGTATCCGCGACCACCATGCCCTGGGTCAGCAGCTGCTTGAACGGTTCGTCGCTGTCGACCAGGCCGAAGTCACGCATCAGCTTGTGGAAGAAGCGCGAGTAGAGCAGGTGCAGGATGGCATGCTCGATGCCGCCGATGTAGTAGTCGACCGGCAGCCAGTAGTTGGCGCGTTCGTCCAGCATGGCATCGGCGTTGTCCGCACAGCAGAAGCGCGCGTAGTACCAGGAGGACTCCATGAAGGTGTCGAAGGTATCGGTCTCGCGCTGCCAGCCATCGCCCAGGTCACTGAAGGACGGCATCTTCTTGATCGGCGAGCCGCCGGAGGCGTCGAATTCGACTTCCAGCGGCAGAGCGACCGGCAGTTCGTCGTCGGTCAGCGGGATGGATTCTCCGTTGGGGCCATTCTTGACCGGGATCGGCGCGCCCCAGTAGCGCTGACGGGAAACACCCCAGTCGCGCAGGCGGAAGTTGGTCTTGACTTCACCACGGCCCTGTTCGACCAGGCGCGCTGCGATGGCATCGAAGGCACTCTCGAAGTCGAGGCCATCGAAGTCACCGGAGTTGATCAGCACGCCGTGATCGGTGAAGGCGGCGTCGCTGACGTCAGGCGCATTGCCGTCGGCATCGGCGATCACGGCTTCGATCGGCAGGTCGTACTTGGTGGCGAATTCGTGGTCACGCTCGTCGTGGGCCGGCACGGCCATCACGGCACCGGTGCCGTATTCCATCAGCACGAAGTTGGCGACGAAGACCGGCACTTCACGGCCGGTCAGCGGGTGGATGGCCTTGAAGCCGGTATCCATGCCGCGTTTTTCCATGGTCGCCATGTCGGCTTCGCTGGTGCCGCCACGCGCGCACTCGGCGTTGAACTCGGCAAGCTCCGCATTGTGCTCCGCCGCGGCCTTGGCCAGCGGGTGAGCGGCGGCGACGCCGACGTAGGTCACGCCCATCAGGGTGTCCGGACGGGTGGTGAAGACGGTCAGGGATTCCTGTACCTGGCTTGCCCTGGCGTCGAGGCCGAAGCTCAGCTCGACACCGCGCGACTTGCCGATCCAGTTGCGCTGCATGGTCTTGACCTGCTCCGGCCACTCGACCTTGTCGAGGTCGGCCAGCAACTCTTCGGCATAGTCGGTGATGCGCAGGAACCACTGCGGGATTTCCTTGCGCTCGATCAGCGCGCCGGAACGCCAGCCACGGCCGTCGATGACCTGCTCATTGGCGAGCACGGTCTGGTCCGCCGGGTCCCAGTTGACGATGGAACTCTTCTTGTAGACGACACCCTTCTCGACCAGCTTGGCGAAGAACCACTGCTCCCAGCGATAGTATTCCAGGTCGCAGGTGGCGAACTCACGGCTCCAGTCGTAGGCGAAGCCCAGTGCCTTGAGCTGATCGCGCATGTAGGCAATGTTCTCGTGGGTCCACTTGCCCGGCGCGACGTTGTTCTTCATCGCGGCGTTTTCCGCCGGCAGGCCGAAGGCGTCCCAGCCCATCGGCTGCATGACGTTCTTGCCCTGCATGCGCTGGAAGCGCGAGATCACGTCACCGATGGTGTAGTTGCGCACGTGCCCCATGTGCAGCTTGCCGCTGGGGTAGGGGAACATTGACAGGCAGTAGAACTTCTCGCGGTTGGCATCTTCCACCGCCTTGAAACACTGATTTTTCTCCCAGTACTGCTGGGCAGCCTGTTCGATCTGATCGGGAGCGTACTGTTGAGAAGTATCCTGTGAATCCATCGGGTCCGTCACTACCTTGGCATTGGCCGCTACCCGTCACCAGGGACAGGCAGGGCGTGAAGAGGTGGGCGGTCACATCGGGATGGGCCGCCACTGTCTGCGATGGGGTCAAGTCTACCCCAGACGCCAGGCCTCAGGTAGGGGAGGCGAGTGCCGTGGCGCCAGGCGTATGCGCTTCATGCTGCCAGTGCCACGCGCTTGATGCGTGTCAGGGAGTGGAAGCGTGTGGCTTGTGTCGCAACGCCAACACCACCATGCTGAAGGTAGAGCGCCATGCCCTCCCGCAGTACGGGAGAAGGTGAAGACACAAGGAGAGTCCATGAGCCAACCACGTGAACCCCGCGATCCCCATGAGCCGATCAGCGCCACGGAGCGTAATACGGCTGCCACGTCCTCGTACGACAGTGGCTTTGAAGATACGCCGATGCCCTCGCGCTCAGCCTCCAGTCAGTTGCAGGGCGAAGGTGAAGGACGTCTCGGCGATGCCTATGGGCGAATCCTTTCGCGTCTGGAAGACAGCAGTGGTGAGCTGTCGTGGGATGGCCTCAAGGCCGAGCTGGATGAGGCGGTCAAGTTCGAGGCCGAGGTCGAGGAATTCACGCTGGACGAGCTGGCGCTGCTGCGTGCCTGGGTCGAGCGTGACATGCGTGAATTCCGCCGCCACCTGGCGACCGGCGGAGAAGGGATCGCCAGCTGGCTGGGGATCGATCTCTCGGTGTTGTCGCGCAGTGTCAGTTCCGCGCTGATGTCGATCGCGGACCGCACCGTGGTGGACCGCGCCCACTTCGAGGAAGACCTCGAGGCCGCGCGCGCCGACTACACCAGCGGCGAGGTCATCGCGCCGGGGCTATTGCATTGCGTGCACTGTGAGTCGACCACCACGCTCACGCGCCCCAGCGTGCTGGAGCCCTGCCATGCCTGTGGACATCGTTTCTTCTCGCGTGGCGCGCCGCCCGTCACTCGTCAGCCCCCCACGACCGACGAGAGTGATCAGAGCTGATGGCGACACCGTCAGACTGGTTCGCCCCGGCGCATGCCACCTGGATCGCCGGTCAGCGCCACAAGGCATTGCAACAGCTGATCGAGCACTTCAACCAGCGCCCGCGCCCACGTGATGCGGGCCTCTTCAAGCAGATCTCCTATTACCTCTTTCTGCTTGCGGATTATCGCTCGGCCAGCCAGATTCTGGCCCAGGGGCATGTGGAGTGTCCGGCCGATGAAGAGATCGCGCTCAACCAGGTGGTGTGTCTGTCGCGTGCCAATGATGCCGCTGGCTCGCTGGCGGCCGGTGAGGCATTGGCCGCACGGGGCTGTCGCAATCCGGTGCTGTTCGACTCGCTGGCCAGCAGCGCGGCCAGGCTCAAGCGCCACGATGAGGCACGCGAGTATGGCAGTCGCGCCCTGGCGCTGAAGGATGAGCGGCATGGGAGCCTGCCGTTGGCGAAGGGCTGGCGACTGCCCGCTGACCCCCCCTCGGCAGTCGCGGCCGGCAAGACGCGAGTGCTGGCCTTCGGCCTCTGGGGCAAGGGGCCGCGCTACCTGAACGGCATGCTGCATAACCTGCTGTTGGCGCCGGTGCTGTATCCGGGGTGGCAGGTTCGGCTCTATCACGATGACAGCGTGCCCGATGACTTCCTGGCTCTGGCGCGGCAACTGGACGCCGAGCTGATCGAGCGTCCCGCCAGTGACACCCTGAGACAGCGGCTGTGTTGGCGCTTCGCGGTCGCCGATGACCCGACGGTGGGTTACTTCGTGGTCCGCGACTGCGACAGCGTCATCAGCCTGCGCGAAGTGCGCGCGGTGCAGATGTGGCTGACGTCCGGGCGCTTCTTCCATGTCATGCGTGACTGGTGGAGTCATACCGATCTGGTGCTGGCGGGGCTATGGGGCGGGGTGGCCGGAGTCCTGCCGCCACTCGAGACATTGTTGGCCCGGTGGCAGCCACAGCATGTCGAGACGCCGAATATCGATCAGTGGTTCATGAAGGAGTGCGTGTGGCGCTATCTGCGCGAAAGCCTGGTCAGCCACGACCGGTGTTACTCGCTGCAGATCAAGGGTCGTGACAGCCTGAAGTTCCCGGATGACTTGCTGGGAGAAGCGCCTGGCGGCACGGCGCATGTCGGCAGTGACGAGTGGACGCGCGATCGCGCCTTCCAGCGCCGCCAGCTGGGGCCATGGCTCAAGGAGGCCAGCTGGATGCGTGACAGCGACGACTGAGCGTAATCCTGCGATAAGCTCCCGATGAGCGGGTTATATAGACACACGAAGGGCTGCCCATGGGCAGCCCTTCGTGTGTCTTGCCAGCAGTCCTTCGCTTGCCTTGCCAGCAGTGCTGTCGGGTCTAGCGACCCACCAGCCAGCCGATCCATTCATGCAGTGCCCAACGTGACTGGGTCAGCGCGGAGCTGTTGGGGATCCAGGCATCGATGCCCAGTCCCGACACCGTGGTGTAGCCCACCGGCGCCGGGATGATGGTGCGGAAGCCCTGATTTTGGAAGTTGCGCATCGCGCGCGGCATGTGCCAGGCGCTGGTCACCAGCACGATCTTGTTGATGTCGTCCTGCTCGAGCATCTCGCGCGTGAAGAGCGCATTCTGCTGGGTGTTCTCGCTGCGGTTTTCCAGCCAGCGCGCCGGGTAGTCGAATTCATCGATCAGCGAGCGCTGCATCAGCTCGGCGAGGGTGCCGTCATCGGAAGACGATACCTTGCCACCGGTGAGCAGAATCGGCAGCTCCGCGTTGCGTGCCACGCGTACGCCTTCGTCCAGACGGCTGAGCGTCTCGCCATTGATGCGATCGCGACCCTGCAGCTCCGGGGCGTCGTAGTAGCGTCCGCCGGAAAGCACCACCACGGCCTGCGCCTGGATCCACTCTGCCGGTTCACTGGGTTGAATACGCTCCAGCCCTGACATCAGGCGCGTGGAGACGACCGGCGAGGACAGCAGCCACATGCCCAGAATGGCCACGACCATCATGGCGCGTGCCAGGCCCGGCCAGCGCTTGAGCACGAGCATGGCCAGAAACAGCAGCAGGAGAGGCCCGCCGGGCGGCAATACCAGGTCCTTGATGATGCCGAGTAACTCTGTGATGCCCATTGTGGTCTCGCTTGTGCAGAGGCAGTGCCGGGCATCGGCCCGGCAACGGGTAAGGTTGAGCGTTCAAGCGTCTGAGGCCCAGGGGGCGCAGGCGTTCTGGGGCTCAGGCATTATGGGTCTCAGGCGTCCTGCGGATGTTGACGGCGCGCCTTGAGGCATTCGTTGATGCCCAGCACGAGGCCCGGCGCCAGCAGCAGCCCGATCAGGATCCACACCGGCAGCAGGCCGTAGTGCATCCAGGGCGTCATGCCCAGTTGCAGGCGGATATCGCCAGTGACGGTGGCCTCCTCGAACTGGGGGCCTTGGGCGATGATCTCACCCTGCGGCGAGATGATCGCCGTGACGCCATTGCTGGTGGCTCGCAGCAGATAGCGGCCGTTTTCCAGCGCGCGCAGCTGGGCCATCTGCAGGTGCTGCAGCGGGCCGATGGAGTGACCGAACCAGGTGTCGTTGGAGACGGTCAGCAGCACGGTAGAGCTCAAGGCGCGCTGGCGGACCAGCTCCGGATAGACGATCTCGTAGCAGATCGCCACGCCGATACGCAGACCGCTGACCATCAGCGGCGGCTGCTGGCTGTCGCCTGACTGCATGCTCGACATCGGCAGGTCCAGGAAGCCGATGATGCCCCGCAACCAGCTTTCCAGCGGTACATACTCGCCGAAGGGCACCAGGTGCTCCTTGCGATACTGGGCCGAAGGGTCATCGATGGGAATCACGCTGTTGTAGAAGCGATTGTCGGCGTCACGCTCGACGATCCCGGTCATCAGACCGGTCTTGGGCGGCAGAGTGGCCTGGATGCGCTCGAGGAAGGGCTCGGCCTGGTCGCGCAGCATCGGCAGTGCCGTCTCCGGCCAGACGATCAGGTCGGCATCGTCCTGCACGGCGCGCGTCATCGCGGCGTAGGTATTGGCCGCACGGCGCTGACCTTCGGCGCTCCACTTGATCAACTGCGGCAGGTTGCCTTGCAGCAGAGCGACGCGCGCCGGCTGGCCGCCGGACTGTGTCCAGTCGGTCGGCAGCAGCAGCCCCGCGCTCCACAGCACGATCAGTGGCGCGATCGCCCACCAGCGGCGACGCAGGGCCAGATTCCACAGCAGCGCCCCGGACAGCGCGATGATCAGCGAGATACCGTAGACCCCAAGCACTGGCACCCAGCTGGCCAGCGGCGAGCCCACGGCACTGTTGCCCAGCAGCAGCCACGGGAAGCCGGTGAAGGCCCAGGTGCGGAACAGCTCGCTGAGCACGAACACCGCGGCGAATGACAGCACATCGAGCTTGCGTGAGCAGAAGCGCTGCCACAGACCCATCCACAGCATCGGGAACAGCGCCATGCAGGCCACGAACAGCATCGTCAGCAGCACCGCCAGCGGCATGCCGGTATAGCCATAATCATGAATCGAGACATAGACCCAGCTGGCCCCGCTGCCGAACAGGCCGACCCCGAACCACCAGGCGCGCAGGAAGCCACCACCTTCCATGCGCAGCGCCCCGTAGAGCAGGCCTGCGCCGATCGGGCCCAGCCACCACTGCTCGAAGGGGGCAAAGCTCAGGGTGACCAGTACCCCGGCAATGGTCGCCAGTACATTGGCCAGCAACGAGGCGCCCGGGAAGCTCCTCGCGCGGGGGGAATCTGACATGCCGCTCTCCTTGTAAAATGCCAGACACATCGGCGGATGTGTCTGGCATTGTCCTCTATCGGGTCAGCCTGTGGTCAGGCCATGAATCACTCGCCGCTGATGTGCGCACGATGCTCGGCCGAGGGCGGCGCGACACCGGTGGCATCTTCCAGACGGCATACCTGTACCTGACGAATGCGACGATTGTCCGCATTGAGCACCGTGAAACGCCAGCCGGCGAAATCGGTGGATTCCTGACGGCGCGGCATGTGGCCGAAGCGCTGGATCATCAGACCACCGATGGTGTCGAATTCCTCATCGGAGAAGTCGGTATCGAAGTGCTCGTTGAAGTCATCGATGGTGGTCAGCGCGCTGACGGCGAATTGACCATCGCCCAGCTCGCGAATGTCCTCATCCTCATCGGTGTCGTGCTCATCCTCGATATCCCCGACGATCTGCTCGAGGATATCCTCGATGGTGACAAGGCCTGCCGTGCCGCCGTACTCGTCGATGACCACCGCCATGTGGTTGCGGGTCTCGCGGAATTCCTTGAGCAGGCTGTTGAGGCGCTTGGATTCAGGGATGAACATCGCCGGACGGATCGCTTCGCGCAGATCGAAGCGCTTGCGCTCGCTGTCATTTTGCAGAATCAGCGGCAGCAGGTCCTTGGCCAGCAGGATGCCGAGCACCTCGTCGAGGTTCTCGTCGATGACGGGATAGCGGGAGTGAGCCGATTCGAGAATCAGCGGCAGGTACTCCTCCGGGCGCTGATCGACCTGAATGGCCTGCACCTGGGAGCGGGGGATCATCACCTCGCGCACCTGCTGGTCGCTGATTTCCAGCGCGCCTTCGATGATGGCGATGGCGTCCTGATCGAGGTTGAGGCGTGGGCCTACCTCAGCCAGAAACTGGAGCAGCTCGCTACGGGAGCTGGGTTCGTCGGTGTCGCTTGAGAAGGCGCCGAACAGCTTATCGAGCCAGGTTTTCGATTGGCTTCCCGATCGGTCTTCGCTCATGCGTTAGTTTCTCTTTTCCTCGGTGGCGATACCCCATCGTCGTGGCGGTATCGGGGCTGCCGGGTGACTCGGGGACAAGCCCCGAAGCACCCGGCGGCGGGTGCTGCCGATGCGCAGGGGCGCCGGCATCAGTGATTCTCTTCCCGGTAGGGGTCGGCGATGCCGAGCCCTGCCAGCACATGACGCTCGAGCGCTTCCATGCGTTCGGCTTCATCGTCCTCGATATGGTCATAGCCGAGCAAGTGCAAGGTGCCATGGACCAGCATGTGGGCGAAATGATGTTCCAGCGATTTGCCCTGTTCCCGCGCTTCGCGGGCGACGACATGCACGCTGATGATCAGGTCGCCCAGAAAGCGCTGCTCATCAGGGCTCTGCTCGTCAGCATCGCTCAACGTGTCTGACGCCAGCATGACATCGTCGATGTTGTGGCCGTCGAGATCTTCCTCTTCGCCAGCGTCCAGATCGCCCTCCGGCATGCTCGCAAGCGGCAGGCTGTCGTCCTCGACTTCCTCGGCGAAGCGCGCGGCCAGTTCCGGCGGCAGGGCGAAGTCGTCCAGATCCAGCGGCTCATGCGGGAAGGACAGCACATTGGTCGGGGAATCCTTGCCACGATAATCGCGATTGAGGCCCTGACTCTCGGCTTCTTCCACCAGTCGCACGGTCAGCTCGTACGGCGCCGCGGCGTCGCTGGCCTCGCGCTCGAGTGCGCCATCTTCCGCGGCGGCCAGCAGCGCAGCCGCCACCCAGGCTTCCAGCTGATGGCTGGCCGGCAGCGGCTGACCATCGAATTCACTCTCGCCGATGGCCAGTTGCAGGTCCACCATGACCGCAGGGGCTTCGCTCACTGGCTACCTCCCGGCGGGGTGCTGTCGGCGGGTGGTATGTTGCTCTGGGCATTGAGTGCTGCCATGCGGGCTTCACGCTCGGCTTGACGCTTCTCGCGACGCTCGCCTTCCTGCTGCTCCTCCGCGGCCTCGAAGGTGTCGTAGGCCTCGACGATGCGCTGCACCAGCGGGTGGCGCACGACGTCCTTGGCCAGGAAGCGCGTGATGCTGATCCCCGGGGTGTCCTTGAGCACTTCCAGCACATGGGCAAGGCCGGACTGAGTACCACGCGGCAGATCGACCTGCGAGACGTCACCAGTGATGACGGCGGTGGAGCCGAAACCGATGCGCGTCAAGAACATCTTCATCTGCTCACGCGTGGTGTTCTGGGACTCGTCGAGAATGATGTAGGCGTTGTTGAGCGTCCGGCCGCGCATGTAGGCCAGCGGCGCGATCTCGATGATCTGGCGCTCGATCATCTTGTTGACGTGTTCGAAGCCGAGCATCTCGTACAGGGCGTCGTAGAGCGGGCGCAGGTAGGGGTCGATCTTCTGGGCCAGGTCGCCGGGCAGGAAGCCGAGCTTCTCGCCGGCCTCGACCGCCGGACGCACCAGCAGGATACGTCGCACTTCGTTGTTGTTGAGCGCTTCCACGGCCGCCGCGACGGCAAGGTAGGTCTTGCCGGTACCGGCCGGGCCGATGCCGAAGTTGATGTCGTGATTGCGCATCTCGGTGACATAGCCCTGCTGATTGAAGCCGCGCGGGCGCACGACCACCTTTGGCGTGCGAATCACCACATCGCCGTAGGTGGCGCCCTGGTCTTCGGCGGCTTCGACCAGCGCCTCGACGCCGGATTCCTGCAGGAACAGATGCACGGTCTCGGCATCGACCTCACCGGCCCCTGTCTCGCGGTACAGGTGCTCGAGGACGTTGGCGGTCGCCTTGACGGCCGCGGCAGGACCCGCGATCTGGAAGTCGTTGCCGCGGTTGCGCAGGGTGACACCGAGCCGGGATTCGATCAGCTTGAGATGCTCGTCGCGCTGACCGGTCAGGCTGGCCAGACGCTGCGGGTCTGCCGGCTCAAGCGTCATGTTGAGAATGCGATTGGCTTGCTGTGACTGGTGGCTCAAGGCGTCGAATATCCTGATAGTGATGAGTGGCGAAGAGGCTTGGCGATGAGGGCCGCCACGGCGCATGACGGCGCCATTTCAGTGTCAATGGTGACGCGTTGCCGAAGTCTCAAGAGAGCTTAATGCGCGATGGCCGTACAGGGCAATTGTCCTGTACGGCCAGCGTGGCTATCTGCTTGATAGCGGGGGCTGATGGCGCCTCGTCAATGTCGGGAGTGACGAGCGATCAATAGCGGTAGGGCGAGCTGAGCTCACCGCGCAGCGAGTTGGGGTAGGCCTCGGTGATCTCGACATCCACCAGGTAGCCGATCAGCTCGGTCGGGTTGGCGGCGCGGAAGTTGACCACCCGATTGTTCTCGGTACGCCCTGACAGCAGGCCCGGGTCACGCGGCGAGAAGCCGGAGACCAGGATGCGCTGGGTGGTGCCGACCATCTTGCGACCGATCTGCATCGCCTGCTGGTTGATGCGGTCCTGCAGGATGAGCAGGCGCTCCTTCTTCACCTCTTCCGGGGTGTCGTCTTCCAGATTCGCCGCCGGAGTGCCCGGGCGTGCGGAGTAGATGAAGCTGAAGGAGTGATCGAAGCCGATCTGGCCGATCAGATCCATGGTATCCATGAAGTCCTGATCGGTCTCGCCCGGGAAGCCGACGATGAAGTCGGAGGAGAAGCTGATGTCCGGGCGCAGCGCGCGGATGCGTTCGAGCTTGTCGATGTAGAGGTCACGCTCATGGCCACGCTTCATCGCCGCCAGGATGCGGTTGGAACCCGACTGCACCGGCAGGTGCAGGTGACTGACCAGCTCCGGGATCTCACCGAAGGCCTCGATCAGCGAGTCCTTGAACTCCAGCGGATGCGAGGTGGTGAAGCGGATGCGGTCGATGCCCTCGACCTGCGCCACGCAGCTGATCAGTTCGGCGAGGTCGATCTCCTCACCCAGCTGATTGAGACCGGCGTAGGCGTTGACGTTCTGGCCCAGCAGGTTGATCTCGCGCACGCCCTGTTCGGCCAGGTGGATGACTTCATCCATCACCCTCTCGAAGGGGCGAGAGACTTCCTCGCCGCGGGTGTAGGGCACCACGCAGAAGGTGCAGTACTTGGAGCAGCCCTCCATCACCGAGACGAAGGCGCTGGCGCCGTCGCTCTTGGGCGCGGGCAGATTGTCGAACTTCTCGATCTCGGGGAAGGTCACATCGACGACGGAAATCTGCTTGAGGCTGTCGCGGCGGGTATCGAGCATCTTCGGCACGCGGTGCAGGGTCTGCGGGCCGAACACCATGTCCACATGCGGGGCACGCTTGCGCAGGTTGTCACCTTCCTGACTGGCCACGCAGCCGCCAACGCCGATCACCAGCTCCGGGTTCTTTTCCTTGAGCTTCTTCCAGCGTCCCAGCTGGTGGAACACCTTCTCCTGCGCCTTCTCGCGGATGGAGCAGGTGTTGAGCAGGATGACGTCTGCTTCGGATTCGTCGCTGGTGACTTCCATCTGATGCGATTCGCCGAGCAGATCCGCCATGCGCGCGGAGTCATACTCGTTCATCTGGCAGCCGTGAGTCTTGATGAAGAGTTTCTTCGCCATTGCCTTGTGTGAACGCTCTGAGCTGCGCACCCGGGCTTCGTGCGCCCGCGCCCGGGCACTTGGTGGCGGCGGGCAGCGTCAGCGGTCAGGAGAAGCGGGCGCGACTTGTAATGAATGAGCCCCGGCGCTGATGGCTGGCCGGGAATCGAGGGCACGACGATACCGTGCCAAGCGGCACGCTGATCGGATCGAGGCCAAAATCGGGACGGCACAGTATAGGAGTCTGCCGGCCATGCGGCCAGCCCTGTCGCATCGCTGTCAGCAATGAGGAGGATGCCTGCCAACCACCGGTTCAGCCTGATGGTGGCTGTGGTATCCTCATGAGAAAGCCCGCGCATGCCCTGACGCTACAACAGGGGCTTGGCATGTTTCATAGTTATCAGGCAGGTGTTGCGCGACGCACATCAGGCTGTCAATGGCTTGATTTGTTGAGGTTTTCATGCCGATAGCCCGGCTGCCTGAGCTGGTTAAAATTTGATCGATTTGTTGGCGGGGCAGGCAATTCGCCGTGCGCAGGCCTGCCCCTTTGCGGTTGTCCCAAGACTTATCCACAGAAAGTGTGGATCTCTGAAGACACTGAAATGACAGTCTCGGATTTTTCTCGCGGCAATTTCGTTACCGTACGTCCTAGCGCGACAGCGATGCCAGGCAGGATGCCTTGCATTGCGCAACCTGGCAGACACCGCATGGGCAGACAGGGCGAGCCTTCCTTCGCCCAAAAGTGGTCGATCATGTTCGGCATGTGGGGACGCTGGATTCAGCACGTTTGCTCCTCGTGCCCACACGCCTGACACGGTCGGCTTACGCCCTTAGACAGCCATGAAGAACACGATATGACGCGATTCTCCATTACCAGCACCCCTTCATCTTTCGGTCTCCTGTCACCCCGATCGCCGTGTTCGACGCTTGCGCGCTCACTGCGCCGTGTGGTGCTGGGGGCTGGCGTCGCCGGAAGCCTGCTGCTGGGCGCTCCGCTGGCCAATGCAGCCACCGACCGCTGGGTCGCCGATGACCTCACCACCTTCGTGCGCAGTGGCCCTACGGATGGCTACCGCATCGTGGGCACGGTGGAAGCCGGCCAGCCCGTCGAGCTGCTCGAGGTCCAGAATGACTACAGCAAGATCCGCACTGCCAGCGGCGACGTGGTATGGATGCCCTCCGCTGACCTGCAGAACACCCAGAGCGTCAATGCCCGGGTGCCCGAGCTCAGCGCCAGGGTCAAGGAATTGACTGCCAAACTCGATGGCATCAATGAAGAGTGGGAAACCCGTGTCGAGGACATGAAGGCCGGCCTCGAGACGCGTCAGGCGCGTATCGAAGAGCTTGAGCAGGCCAACAACAGCCAGTCAGCCGAGCTTGCCCAGGCGCGCAGCAAGATGCAGGACATGGAAACCAAGCTCGATACCAAGAAGCAGGACCTGCTGATGCGCTACTTCATGTACGGCGGTGGCGTGGCGGGTGTCGGCCTGTTGGTTGGCCTGATCGTGCCGCACCTGCCGCGTCGCAAGAAGAAGCGTCACGGCTTCCTGTAAGGCATCCCGGTAACCGATAGCAGAGGGAGTGCGCCAGCTCATGTCGACACAAGACACGACGATGGACGCGACGCCGGCCAGTGACCCCTGGCTGGCGCGATGGCAGGAAGGGCGGATCGGCTTTCATCTGCCTGCCACACATTCGGCGCTGGAGCGCTGGTGGCCGCGGCTTGAGGTCGCGGCAGGCGCCAAGGTGCTGGTGCCGTTGTGTGGCAAGAGTCTCGACATGCGCTGGCTGGCGGCGCAGGGCTATCCGGTGCTGGGTATCGAGCTTGCCCGCCAGGCCTGCGAGCAGTTCGTCGCCGAAGGCGCTGGGGATGTCTCGCGCTATCGGCTGGAGCACTTCGAATGCTTCCGCCAGGGCATGGTCGAGTTGTGGTGCGGAGACTTCTTCCACTTCCATATCGATCATGTCGATCATCTGGACGCCTTCTATGATCGCGCCGCGCTGATCGCCTTGCCGCCGGCCACCCGGCAGCGCTATGCCTTCCATCTGGCGCAGCTGCTGCCCCCGGGCGCGCGTGGCCTGTTGATCAGTCTCGAGCGGCAGACGGAGCAGCATCAGGGCCCGCCATTCCATGTCGCCGAAGACGAGATTCGTCAGCTGTTGAGTGCCAACTTCACGCTTGAGGTGCTGGAGCGTCGCGCCCCGGATGAGCGCGGCCTGCGCGAGACGGTGTGGAGTCTGGTGCGCAAGGGACCGCGTCGCTGACGCCTCGGGGATGACCTTGTCAGTCAGGTACCGTCCTCTTGAAGGTTCAGTCCTCATGAAAAACGCCACCGCCGCCCAATGGGCGGCGGTGGCGTTTTCGTTGGTGACGAGCTGCTGATTGAGCTTACTGGTCGAGCTGGCGGATCAGCGTGGTGTCCTGGAAGGCGCGAGTCAGCGCATCCCCAATCACCTTTGAAACCATCTCGGTGTTCTTCTCCTGGCTCGGCTTGAGGGCATAGCCCTGGTCACGTGTCGCGGTGTAGCTGCCGGTATAGCGCTGCTTGCCGGACACGGCGACGGCCTTGATCACGCCATTGAGTGTCGCGGTATCGGTGATCAGGCCGCCACGCTTCACGCCATAGGCCAGCTCGGTCAGCGAGATGGTCAGCTCTGCTGCGCCCTGGTTGGCCTGCTCGGCGGATACCGGCACGAAGCCCATGCGGCGCAAGGCGCTGATGGTCTGGGCCTCAAGCTTGGGGGTCAGGTCGCCGGTCGGCACGACCAGATAGCTCGAGGCATTGGTGGCGCCATCGCGAGAACCGATGCGCTCTGACGGACGCTCATCGAGCACATCCACCACCACCTGCTGACCGTGGCCGACCACGCCCATCTCGCCGACCTGCGGATTGACGTACAGGCGCTGCGGGCTGGTGCCGCAAGCGCTGAGAAGTGCCGTCGTGGCGATCAGTGCCACGCTCATGCAGGTGGTGCGCAACTTGTGCATCATCATCGGGGTTCCTGGGCCTGAGGCCGGTTGTCATGGGAGTCATCTCGGCCATCCGTTGCCAATATCTCGCCTGCAGCGCGGGATGGCCGGAGCACAATGGCGCGAGTATAGGGCCAGAATGACGCCTGAGCGTAGTGGAAATTCAGGCTCACGGTTGTCACTTGATGGCGACATTCTCGAGAGTTCATGCGGGATCGACACGGCGCGCCAATGCCAGCAATCCCAGCAGGGGGCCTGGCAGGATGGCAAGCAGCAGCAGGCTGCCCTGTGAGGCGACCAGCGGAGTCAGCAGGGCGATCGAGACCAAAGACAGGCTGAAGCCGATGGCATTCATCACGGCCAATGCACTGGCTTGAAGCTCGACCGGCGTACCGCCTGCCGCGAGTGCCGAGAATTGCGGAGAATCGATCACGGCCATCAGGCTCCAGAGCGCCAGCAGGCCCAGCAGCAGACCATAGCTGGCGTCACCCTGCATGGCCGTGACGAAGAGCAGGGTGAGTATCACCGAGCCCGCCAGCCCCAGGCGAGCCACCCACAGACTACCGCGCGTGCGTGACAGCCAGCCTCCCACCACGCAGCCGGGCCCGCCCACCGCGATCACCAGGAAGCTATGCAGCGCCAGTTGCGTGGCCGATAGCGACAGATCATTGAGTCTGGCCATTGTCGTCAACAGCAGCGGTACCAGCGCCCATAGCGTATAGAGTTCCCACATGTGGCCGAAGTAGCCCAGGGCACCGCGCACGAAGCCGGGATGACGCCAGGCGGCCAGACCACGGGTGGCCCGCGCCAGCAAAGACGTCTTCGTCGAGGTCGTGACCCTTGCGGGAGGCGCGATGGCGGGCAGCAATGCGACCAGCCCGGCCCCTGCCACGGCCAGCAGTGATGCCATGCCGATGGCCGCTCCCCAGGGGAGCGAGAAGTGGCCACTGAGTTGCAGCGCGGCCAGGCCGTGCGGCAGTGCGGTTCCCAGTACCAGCATGCCCACCAGCCAGGCCAGTGCGGCACCGGCGCGGTCAGGCGCCGTGTGCACCATCAGCTTGAGGCCGATGGGGTAGATGCCGGCCAGGGCCAGTCCGGTCAGCACGCGCAGTCCGGAGGCGCTCAGCAGTCCCGGTGCGATCAGCAGAGCCAGATTGGTCAGCGCGCCCAGCACACAGGAGGCCATGAACAGATGGCGCGCCGCGAAGCGGTCTGCCAGTCCTGCCAGTCCCAGCGCCAGCGTACCGACGATGAAGCCGCCCTGTACCGAGGAGGTCAGTTGTCCGAGTGCCGCGGCGCTGTCGCTCGTGAAACTCCAGCTTTCCAGCATGGGGGCGAGTACGGCATTGGGGGTAAACCACAGGCTGGTGCCGAACAGCTGTGCCAGTGCGATCAAGGCGACCGGATAGCGGTTGGCCCATTGCCGCCAGCCAGAGATGGGGGGCGTGAGTGACTTGGTGGAGGACACGAGGGCACCTTGTAGGGCAGAGGGCATGATGGCGCAGCAAGACGCGAACGGGCGACACCGAAGTGTCGCCCATCACAGATAGCCCGCCCCATCAATGGGGTCAAGGCGTCATTGATGGGGCAGCTCGGCAACGCGGTGCAGAGACTACCCCGTCGCAGCTATCGTCTACAGCCCCATGGCCGAAGAGGTGGAGCGGCGCGGGTCAGCACCGCCGTAGAAGGTGCCGTCGTCGATCATGATCGACTGGATGGCGCCCATGGCGTCCTTGGTCACCACCTTGTGGCCCATCGCCTCGAGCAGGCGGATGGTGTCCTTGCTGATGCCCGCCTCGATACGAATCTCGTCCGGCAGCCACTGGTGGTGGATGCGCGGTGCGCTGACCGCCGACTGGATGTTCATGCCGTGGTCGATCACGTTCATGATCACCTGCAGCGTAGTGGTGATGATGCGCGAGCCGCCGGGGCTACCGGTGACGAGGAAGTTCTTGCCATCCTTCATCACGATGGTCGGGCTCATGGAAGACAGCATGCGCTTGTTCGGCTCGATCTTGTTGGCGACGCCACCGATCAGGCCATAGGCGTTCGGTACGCCCGGCTTGGCGGAGAAGTCATCCATCTCGTTGTTGAGCAGGAAACCTGCGCCATCCACCACGATCCCGGAACCGTAGCTGAAGTTGATGGTGTAGGTGTTGGAAACGACCAGACCATTGCCATCGGCAATCGAGAAGTGGGTGGTCTGATTGGACTCATACGGCTGCGGCTTGCCGGGCTTGACCTCACTGGAGGGCGTTGCCTTGTTCATGTCGAACTGGGCGCGCAATTCCTTGGCGTAGTCCTTGGAGATGATGCCCGACAGCGGCACATCGACGAAGTCGGTGTCGCCAAGATACTCGGAGCGGTCGGCGTAGGCGCGGCGCATCGCCTCGGCCATCACGTGGAGGGTGGCGGCAGAGTTGAAGCCCATTGCCTGGATGTCGTCACCCTCGAGCATGTTGAGAATCTGAACGATGTGCGCGCCGCCGGAGGAGGGCGGGCTCATCGAGAAGATGTCATAGCCACGATAGGTGCCGTGGACCGGCTCGCGGATGGCCGGCTCGTAGGCCTTGAGGTCATCCAGCGTCATGATGCCGTCGTGGCGCTCCATCTCGGCGACGATCAGTCGGGCAGTCTCGCCCTCGTAGAACTCGCGCGCACCATTGGCGGCGATGCGCTTGAGGGTCGCGGCCAGTTCCGGCTGCTTGAACAGCTCACCCGCTTGATAGTTGCTGCCGTCAGGCTTGTAGAACACCTTGGCGGTGCTGTCCCACTTGGCCAGGCGGTCCTTGGCATCGCTCAAGCCCTTGGCGAAGCGCGTCGGAATCACGAAGCCGTCTTCGGCCAGCTTGATCGCCGGGGCGAGGGCCTGCTCGAGGCTCAGGGTGCCGTAGTCTTCCAGCGCCTTGGCAAGGCCTGCGACGGTGCCGGGCACGCCTGCCGCACGGTGGGTGAAGCGTGACCATTCGGAGACCGCCTCGCCATTCTCATCTTGGAACATCGTCTCGCTGGCCGCCGCCGGGGCCTTCTCGCGGTAGTCGATGGCCACCACTTCGCCGGTCTTCTCATCGGACGCCAGCATGAAGCCGCCGCCACCGATATTGCCGGAACGCGGCTGGGTCACGGCCAGTGCGAAGCCTGCCACCACGGCAGCGTCGACGGCGTTGCCGCCATTGGCCAGCACATCGCGTGCGACCTGGGAGGCCAGATAGTGGCTGGTCGCGACCATGCCGTGCTTGCCTTCCTGGGGGTGGAAGCGCTCGCCTTCCAGAATCGCGGAAGATTCGGCGAAGGCAGCGGGAATCGCCGTCGGTAGCAGGCCGGCCAGCGGCAACAGTGTGGCGGCGGCGAGGGTCTTCAGCCGCTTGCGTGCGGCAAGGGAGGTGTCAAACATGAGTCGATTATTCCATTTATCGTTATTGGAGTTGCAGCATGGCAATGGTGTCGCGAGTGTCATGTGCTGTCGTGAGTCGTGTCGGCAAGTGTTGCCCTGACGAACTCTTTTACTATCAGTTGCTAATGCAGCAATTTCAACCACCTGATGGCAGGCCTGGTCTTGTCATGGCGAGTGCGAGCGACAGGGGGCTACCCCGAACGGTGTCACACAGCGCCTGTCTTTTGTGAGAGTGTGGCGTAAAATGCCCCTTCCACTTCTCGCTGGCGCCTGATGACATGTCTGAACTACTGCCGAATGACTTCAAGATTGCCCCGTCGATCCTGTCTGCCGACTTCGCCCGCCTGGGGCAGGAGGTCGAGGATGTGCTGGCCTCCGGGGCCGATATCGTCCACTTCGACGTGATGGACAATCATTACGTGCCCAACCTGACCATCGGGCCGATGGTGTGCAAGGCGCTGCGTGACTACGGCATCACCGCCGAGATCGACGCCCATCTGATGGTCACGCCGGTCGACCGCATGATCGGTGACTTCGCCGAGGCCGGTGCCAGCTACATCACCTTCCATCCGGAAGCCTCCGACCACGTCGACCGCTCGCTTCAGCTGATCCGTGATGCGGGCTGCAAGTCCGGTCTGGTATTCAATCCGGCCACGCCGCTGTCCTACCTCGACTACGTGATGGACAAGGTCGACATGATCCTGTTGATGAGCGTCAACCCGGGCTTCGGCGGCCAGTCGTTCATCCCCGGCACCCTCGACAAGCTGCGTGAAGCGCGTCGTCGCATCGATGCCTCCGGCTACAACATCCGTCTCGAGATCGATGGTGGCGTCAAGGTCGACAACATCGCCGAGATCGCGCGTGCCGGTGCCGACACCTTCGTGGCCGGTTCCGCCATCTTCAATGCGCGCAGTGACAGCGATGCCAACCGCTACGACAGCGTCTTGGCGAAGCTGCGTGCCGAGCTTGCCAGCGTGCGCAGCTGATCGCGTGGCGGATGACAGCACGCGGGCTTGCGAAGCAGCCGACAGCTCGGCTCACGCCGGGACGCTCAGCGAGTGGTCGCTGTACGTTCTCGAGACGGCCCAGGGGCGCCTCTACACCGGTATCAGTACCGATGTGGCGCGCCGTGTGAGCGAGCATGAGGGCGGCAAGCGCGGTGCACGAGCGCTGCGCGGCAAGGGGCCTTTGATGCTGTGTTATCAACAGGTGGTCGGCGACCGCTCGCGGGCGCTCAAGCTCGAATATCGCGTCAAGCAGCTGAGTGTGGCGGCCAAGCGCCGGCTGATCGCCGGTGAGATGACACTGGACAGCCTGCTCGACTGACGGTCTGCTGATTGAATGCTTGAAACGAAAACGCCCCCAGCGGTCTCCGCTGGGGGCGTTTTGTTGACTGGCGACCCTGCCGGGCAGGCTGTCCCAGTCTCAGTGCAGTTTCATCTTCGGACGCAGGTAACGGTTCAGGCCATCGACCACCACTGTCATGCCGGTCTTGACCACGCCGTGGATCGCCATCTGGTGCATGCGATACAGCGAGGCGTAGAAGAACTTGGCCAGGCGACCTTCGATGAACAGTGAACGCGCCGAGGCACCGCGCATCAGCGAGCCGACGGCGTCGAAGTGCGCCAGCGAGATCAGCGAGCCGTGGTCCTTGAACACGAAGTCCTTGAGCGGCTTGTTGGCCATCGCGGCGCGCAGATTCTTGACCATCAGGCTGGCCTGCTGGTGAGCGGCCTGGGCACGCGGCGGGACGCGCTTGTCATCCGGCTGCGGGCAGCTGGCGCAGTCACCGAGCGCAAAGATGAACTCATCATCGATGCTCTGCATGGTCTGGTGCACCTTGACCTGGTTGTTGCGCTCGGTGGACAGGCCCAGCTCGGACAGGAAGGCGGGCGCCCGGATACCGGCGGCCCAGACGCTCAGGTCGGCTTCGATCAGGGTGCCATCGGCCGTGGTGATACCGCGTGAGTCGGCGCAGGTCACCCGGGTATCGACGTGGATATCGACGCCCAGCCTGGTCAGCTCCTTGGCAACCGGCTTGCCGATGCGTTCCGGCAGGGCGGGCAGGATGCGCGGTGCGGCCTCGATCAGGTGGACCTTGACCTGGCGGTCTTCCAGCGAGGAGAAGCCGTAGCTGTGCAGCATCTTGGAGGCATCAAACAGCTCGGCGGAGAGTTCGACCCCGGTGGCGCCGGCGCCGATGATGGCGACGTTGAGCTGCTGGCGCTCACATTCCTTGCCGTTGGCGCTGAAGCGCAGGAAGGTGTCGAGCATGTCGCGGCGGAATTTCTCGGCCTGCTGCGGGCTGTCCAGGAAGTGGCAATGCTCGGCGACGCCTTCGGTGCCGAAATCATTGGACACGCTGCCCAGTGACAGTACCAGATAGTCATAGCTGAGCTGGCGGGCAGGCAGCAGCACGTTGCCCTTGGCATCGTGGATGGCGGCCAGGGTCAGCTGCTTCTCTTCACGCTCCAGGCTTTCCAGGGTGCCGCGCTGGAACTTGTAGCCGTGGGCCTTGGAATGGCCCTGGTAGGAGACTTCATCGAGACCGGAATCCAGCACGCCGGTGGCCACTTCGTGCAGCAGCGGTTTCCAGATGTGCGTGGAATTGCGGTCGATCAGAATGATCTCGGCTTTCTTCTTGCGGCCCAGCTTGTGGCCCAGTTTGGTGACGAGTTCCAGACCGCCGGCGCCTCCGCCAACGACTACGATGCGGGGAATGGCCATTGAGTGCTCCTGAGAGTGACAAGGTCGAAAAGGACAAGCAGAAACTGGCTGTCGCCGGAGCGTCGGGTCGCGCATTTTTTCGTTGTCACTGGCGCCACACCCGGAGGGACGGTCGACGGAATGGCGCTATGGTAACGTGGCCACTGGCGTGCTAATAGTGGCAAGGTGAAGGAATGTAATTTTTTTACGGATTTTTCCAACAAAACAGATGAAACCATGCGTTGCGTGGATGAATGACGGACGATTCTCATCCCGTGACAGCCGGATTCAGCGGGTGGTCTCAGGAGGCCAGGTGAGCGAAAAGACGGTGATGCAGACTTTTGAAGAGGCGCCTGTCCAGATGGCGCCTCATTCAGCTTCCACACCTTGCGATACCGCGCATGGCGGGGGGGCTCTCGGGGCCCGGCCCGAGCAGGCACAGGGCCTCGATCACGGACTGGCACATCCGGCGTTGCGGGGCATCGAGATGGTGGCCTTCGATCTGGATGGCACCCTCATCGACTCGGTGCCGGACCTCGCCCATGCGATCGACTGCATGCTTGAGCAAGAGGGGCTGACGGCGCTGGGGGAGGCGCGGGTACGCGACTTTGTCGGCAATGGATCGCGGGTGCTGGTGGAGCGCGCCCTGGCAGCACATGGCCTGGCGACCGATGACCTGGCGCGGGTCGAGCAGGCGCATCAGAGCTTCCTGGCACATTACGCCGCCGACCCCAGCTCGCGTACGCGACTCTATCCCGGGGTGCGGGAATGCCTGGAGGGTCTGCGCCAGGCCGGGATCCCGCTGGTGCTGATCACCAACAAGCCGGAGGCCTTCATCGAACCGTTGCTTTCGCACTTCGCGCTGAGCGAGCACTTCGCGCTGGCGCTGGGCGGCGACAGTCTGCCGACGCGCAAGCCGGACCCTGCGCCCCTGCTGTTCGCCGCCGAGCGGCTGGGAGTGCCGCCGCGTCAGGCCTTGATGGTCGGAGACTCGCGCCACGATATCGCGGCAGGCCGCGCCGCCGGCTTCCGCACCCTGGCGGTACCTTACGGCTACAACCATGGCGAGCCGATCTCGCGCAGCCATCCGGATTACCTCGTCGACTCGCTTGCCGAGCTTGTCGTGGCTGACTGAGTCTGGCAGACAGCGCTGCCGCCAGCGACACGCAATGATAGACTGAGCCCCAGACAAGCCGGCCTCGTGCCGGCAACGCACCCTCCGTGGAAGGAACTGCAGGTCATGATGACCCCACAACACTTCGCTGAACTGGCCGAAGCCGGTTACAACCGCATTCCCGTCACCCGTGACGTGCTGGCGGATCTCGACACGCCACTGTCTACCTATCTCAAGCTGGCCGACATGCCGTGGACCTTCCTGCTGGAGTCCGTGCAGGGTGGCGAGAAATGGGGGCGTTATTCCATCATCGGCCTGCCGTGTCGTGAGCGCATCGAGGTGCGTGGCCAGGTGATCTCGCATCTGACCAATGGCGAGCAGACCGGCATGACCGAGGTCGAGGACCCCCTCGACTGGATCGAGCAGTTCCAGACCCGTTTCCGTGTGCCGGTCATCGACGGTGCGCCGCGCTTCAATGGCGGTCTGGTCGGCTACTTCGGCTATGACACCGTGCGCTATATCGAACCGCGCCTGCGGGGTGTCGAGAAGCCGGACCCGCTGGGCGTGCCGGACATCCTGCTGATGGTCGCCGATGAGCTGGTGATCTTCGACAACCTGTCCGGGCGTCTGACGCTGTTGACCCACGCCGACCCGGCAATGCCGAACGCCTACGAGGCCGCTTGCGAGCGTCTCGAACGTCTCGAGATCCAGCTGCGCAGCGCGACGCTGAATACCGTCAGTCCCGGCACCGGCGGCGAGCCGGTCAAGGAGACCGACTTCACCTCCGGCTTCACCGAGGAAGGCTTCAAGGGCGCAGTGGATAAGATCAAGGAATACGTGCTGGCCGGTGATGTCATGCAGTGCGTGCCGTCCCAGCGCATGTCGATTCCCTATCGCGCCGCGCCGCTGGATCTCTACCGTGCACTGCGCAGTCTGAATCCCTCGCCCTACATGTTCTTCTTCAACCTGGATGACCACCACGTCATCGGCTCGTCGCCGGAGATTCTCTCGCGTCTCGAGGATGGCGAGGTCGCTGTGCGTCCGATCGCCGGGACTCGCGTGCGCGGCGCCACCGAAGAGGAAGACTTGGCGCTGGAGAAGGACCTGCTGTCAGACCCCAAGGAAGTCGCCGAGCACCTCATGTTGATCGACCTGGGCCGCAATGATGCCGGCCGCATCAGTCAGACCGGCAGCGTCAAGGTGACGGACCAGATGGTGGTGGAGCGCTATTCCCACGTCATGCACATCGTCTCCAACGTCACCGGCAAGCTGAAGGAAGGCCTGGGGCCGATGGATGTGCTGCGGGCCACCTTCCCGGCCGGTACCCTGTCCGGTGCGCCGAAGATTCGCGCCATGGAAATCATCGACGAGGTGGAGCCGGTCAAGCGTGGCATCTATTCCGGCGCGGTAGGCTATCTCTCCTGGCATGGCAACATGGATACCGCCATCGCGATCCGCACCGCGGTGCTCAAGGATCAGGTGCTGCACGTTCAGGCCGGTGCCGGTGTGGTCGCGGATTCCGTTCCGCAGTCCGAGTGGGATGAGACGCTCAACAAGGGGCGTGCTCTCTTCCGTGCCGTGGCGATGGCGGAGCGCGGTCTGGACAATCTGGACTGATCGACGCGCCGTGCATTTCGGGAGTGACTCGCCAGTGTGGGCGGGTCGTTCCCTGCAACGGCGCATGTGATTGACACTCCTGACAGCTCAACGCACTATTGACCCATGACGCTACGTAACCCGCACGACCTCATCCAGCAGTGGTGGCGCTCCTGACAAGGGGGCGGCTTTCGCATGTCTGAAGTTCGAGGACGTACGACCAGAAGAATGCCGCCGACCAGGGCGGCATTTTTGTTGCTGGACGGCGGGAACGACACCACAGAAGAGCGGGCAGGCCACTGAGTCACGGCGCAGGACCCGCTCCCGAGAATGGACACTGACCATGCAGACATTCACTTCCCAGGATGCCAGCACGCCACGCGTGCTGATGATCGACAACTTTGACAGCTTCACCTACAACATCGTCCAGTATCTGAGTGAGCTGGGCGCGGAAGTGCTGACCGTGCGCAATGATGCCATCACCCTCGAGCAGATCGAGGCGCTCGGCGCTTCACATCTGGTGCTGGGTCCGGGGCCGTGTACGCCCAACGAGGCCGGCATCACGCTGGAAACCATTCATCACTTCGCCGGCAAGCTGCCGATTCTGGGCGTGTGTCTCGGTCACCAGGCCATCGGTCAGGTCTATGGCGGCAAGGTGGTACGTGCCCCTCAGGTGATGCACGGCAAGACCTCCTCCGTGCGTCACGACAACAGCGGTGTCTTCGCCGCGCTGGCCGAGCCGCTGGAAGTCACGCGCTATCACTCGCTGGTGGTCGATCGCGAGAGCCTGCCCGAGTGTCTGATCGTCACCAGCTGGACGGATGACGAGGATGTCACGCCTCAGTTGATCATGGGCCTGCGCCATCGCGAGCTGGATGTCGAAGGCGTCCAGTTCCACCCCGAGTCGATCCTGACATTGCAGGGTCATGAGCTTCTGGCTAATTTCCTGCGCCGTGGCGAGGCTGCGAAAGCTGCTTGAGCGGGCGTTGATCGCAAGAGCTACATCCTATTTTTTCATGCGTCAGCCGCCGAGGCTGGCGCCTGCGGAGACACAACATGCAGATGCGTGAGGCGATTGGCGCCGTGATGCGCCGCCAGCACCTGAGCTACGACGACACTCATGCGGTCATGACGGCCATCATGACCGGCGAGGCGACCCAGGCGCAGATCGGGGCCTTGCTGATGGCGCTGTCGATGAAGGGCGAGACCGTCGATGAGCTGGCCGCCGCTGCCCAGGTGATGCGTGAGCTGATGACGCGCGTCACGGTGCGTGCCACTGATGCGGTGGATATCGTCGGCACCGGCGGTGATGGCGCCAACCTGTTCAATGTTTCCACGGCGGCAAGTTTCGTGGTGGCGGCCGCCGGTGGTCATGTGGCCAAGCATGGCAATCGCAGTGTCTCGTCATCGTCCGGCAGTGCCGACCTGCTTGAATCGGCCGGCATCCATCTGGCGCTGGACGTCGAGCAGGTCGCACGCTGCATCGATGATATCGGGGTCGGCTTCATGTTCGCACCCAATCATCACGCCGCCATGAAGCACGTGATCGGCCCGCGCCGCGAGATGGGTGTGCGTACCATGTTCAACATTCTCGGCCCGTTGACCAATCCGGCCGGCGCCACCCGTCAGGTGCTGGGGGTCTATGATCCGGCGCTGGTACCGCTGATGGCCGAGGTGCTCAAGCGCCTCGGGGCCGAGCATGTGCTGGTGGTGCACAGCGATGACGGCCTGGACGAGATCTCGCTGGCGGCATCGACGCTGGTCAATGAACTCAAGGATGGTGAGATCCGCGAATACCGTATCGCGCCGGAAGACTTCGGTCTCGCGCGCCAGTCGCTGGAAAGTCTGGCGGTGGAGACCTCGGATGCCAGCCTCAAGCTGGTGCAGCAGGCGCTGCGCGGAGATGAGGGCCCGGCCAGCGACATCGTGGCGCTCAATGCCGGCGCGGCTCTTTACGTGGCGGGCATCGCGGACAGTCTCAAGGAGGGGGTCAGCATTGCCGAGGACGTGCAGGCCAGCAAGCTGCCGTTCGAGAAGATGAAGGAGTTGGCAGATTTCACCCGTGTCTACGCCCAGGTCAATGATGAAGGAGCGACCCGCTGATGAGCACCGAGCAGACGACTGACAAGGCATTGCCGACCATCCTGGCCAGGATTCTGGCGCGCAAGGAAGAAGAGATCGCCGAGCGCAGCGCCGCGGTGAGCGAGGCGGACCTGCAGGCTCTGATCGAGAAACAGAGCGCGCCGCGCGGCTTCATCGCGGCGCTGACGTCGCGCATCGACCGTGGCGAGCCGGCCATCATCGCCGAGGTGAAGAAGGCGTCACCCTCCAAGGGCGTGATCCGTGAAGACTTCGTGCCCGCCGAGATCGCCGTAGCCTATGAGCAGGCCGGCGCCGCCTGCCTGTCGGTGCTCACCGATGCCGACTTCTTCCAGGGACATGAGGACTTCATGATCGAGGCGCGCGACGCCGTCTCGATTCCGGTGATTCGCAAGGACTTCATCATCCACCCGTATCAGGTGCTGGAAGCGCGTGCCATCGGCGCCGACTGCATCCTGTTGATCGTCGCGGCGCTGGACGACGCACGCCTGAGCGCTCTGTATCGTCAGGCGCGCGAGCTGAGCATGGATGTGCTGGTCGAGGTGCACGACGGCGAAGAGCTCAAGCGTGCACTGGCGCTGGGCATGGAGCTGGTCGGCATCAACAACCGTGACCTGCGTACCTTCGAGACGTCGCTGGAGACGACGCTGGACCTGCTGACCGACATGCCGCAGGGCGTGCGTGTGGTCACCGAATCCGGCATCCATACCCGTGACGATGTGGCGAAGATGCGCGACGGTGGTGTCCATGGCTTCCTGGTGGGAGAAGCCTTCATGCGCTTTGATGATCCGGGTGAAGGTCTGCGGGGATTGTTCTTCGCGGATTGATAGCCGGTGGTTTGTGTTATTTGTTATCTTATGGATAACAAAACCCCGCATAGTGATGCCATGCGGGGTTTTTCATGCCTGTCTGCTGACTTCTGTATCAAAGCCTGTGGCCGTCATCCTGCTGGAGGTCTATACCCGCCATCAGTCACAGGGTCAGGCGTCTGTCTTGACGCTCTCGCCCCCCTTGCGTGCCGAGAGCAGAGCCTCGGCAATTTCTTCGACCCCGGCGCCATGACTGTGGCGTGTCACCCAGCTGGGCTCCCAGCCCAGTGCCGCGCGGTGCTGGATGATATTGGCCACGCCTACGGTGTGACGGAAGGTCGCGAACATCGGCGCATCATTGGGCGCATCGCCGACGTACATCACCTCCTGCTCCAGCTGCATGCGGTCCAGGCCGAAGGTCTCGGTGAGGACTCGCACCGCCATGCGCGCCTTGTCGAACTCGCCCTGCCACGCATTGATGTGGATTGAGCTGGCGCGCGCCTGAATGCCAGCGGCCGTGAAGCCGGCGATGATGGCACGAATCTCGCTCTGGGCCAGCGGGCCTACCGCCTGACAGTGGTCCACCGCGACATCGGCAAATCGGAAGGGCTGGTCCTGGGCCAGTGCTGCGCGCGGGTGATTGAGCAGCAGCTGGCGAGCGACGGTCATGACATGGCGTTGACGAGCGCGCAGGCGCTGCTCGTCTTCCCACCAGGTGGTGAGGATGCGCTGCCCCTGGCGGCGAAAGGCAAAGGCACCGTTCTCACCGATCACGCTGGCGATCGGCCAGGCGCGCGCGATGTGATCACACCAGCCCGCACAGCCGCCCGTGACGGGAATGACCTTGATGCCGGCGGCATCCAGGCGTTCCAGTGCCGCCAGCGTCGATGCCGCGAGACGCCCCTCATGGGTGAGGGTGTCATCGATATCGGTCAACAGATAGCGGATACCCGACAGGGTGCTGGCAGGACAGTGAGCGAAGGCTTGCATGGTGATTCCAGAAATCCTCAGAAGGTAAGCGGGAGCGCGGCTGTCATCCGTCGTGTGTCCCTTCAGTATCGTCGATGCGTGACGGCTTGCGCGACGCGCCTCGGTTCAGGCGGTGAAGCGCACCGACAGGCTCTGCTGGCTGGCAGCCTCCAGCGCGCTGCGATAATCGGGCTGATGGGGCAGCTCATCGGTGACCAGCAGGTCGATCTCCTCGAGCGGGGCGATGCGGCACATGGCGGCGCGCCCCCATTTGCTGGCGTCGGCGACCAGGATCCTGCGCTGGGCGTGGCCGATCAGTGTACGACTGACCGCGGCTTCCTCCGGGTCGAAATCGAGCAGCCCACCGGTATCGAGACCACCACAGCCGAGGACCGCGATATCGACCTGATGACGCGCGAAGAAGGCCACGGTGGCACTGCCGACCACATCGAGATCCTGTGGGCGCAATTGTCCTTCCGCCAACTGGACAGCGACATCCGGATGGGTCGAGAGCGCTTGGGCCACCTGCAGATTGTTGGTGATCACGCGCAGGCCGCGCCGGGCAAGCAAGGCTTCGGCGACCGCTACCACGCTGGTGCCGATGCCCAGCGCCAGGGTGGCGCCATCGGGAATCTCGGCGACCACGCTGGCGGCCATGGCCTGCTTGGCGGTTCGTGCCAGCATGATGCGCTGGGTATGACCCAGGTTGTAACCGCCCGGTGGGCGCTCGATGCCGCCGTGGCGTCGACGCGCCAGCCCGCGCTCACACAGCACGGCCAGGTCACGCCGGATGGTCTGGGGCGTGACGTCGAAGGTATGGGCCAGCGGGTCGACCGCCAGCTGGCCCTCGCGGGCCAGTCGCTCGAGAATCTGTTGCTGGCGCCTCGTCAGTGCGTCATTGCTCGCGTGTTCGACGCTGCGACTGTCGCGCTCGATGCCCGGGCTCATGTCCGGGATAGCCCTTGCGTAGGGGTGTCGTTCGGCAGAGTGGGCTCGCGATCCTCCTCGCTGAAGATGGCCGGGTCATCGCTGATGACGGCATCCACACCCCAGGCCCAGCGCGGTGCGAAGGCCGCCGCATCATTGGGCGTGTAGCAGAGCAGCTTGTGGCCTCGGCTGGTGACGGCACTGGCCGCGGCGCGAGTCAGGGCGCGCCAGTCGGCATGCACGGAGCTTGCGTTCAGCTCATCGGCCAGGCTCTGCCAGTCATCGGGGATGTCATCGAAGAGCAGGCCGATATGCACCTGTGGGTCGCGTTGACGCGTCAGGCGCAGCGCCTGGGGGTCAAACGACGAGATGATCAGGTGCGAGGGGGGGAGATGGGCGCTGGCCATCGGAATGGCGGCATCGACCAGCGCCTGGGCATCGTGGCCGGGACTGAGTTTGAGCTCCAGATTCAGACGCATGTCCAGGCGCGCGATCAGCTCCAGCGCCTGCTTGAGCGAGGCCATCCGCTCACCGGCAAAGCACGCATTGAACCAGCTGCCGACATCGAAGGTCTGCACGCTGCCCCAATCGAGATTCTTGAGCTTGCCACGCCCATCCGAGCAGCGATTCACGCCGGCATCGTGCCAGATGACCGGTGTGCCGTCGCCCAGCAACTGCACGTCCAGCTCCACCCATTGAAAGCCGGCCTCATGCGCCGCCTGAATGGCGGCCAGGGTGTTTTCCGGCGCATAGGCCGACAGACCGCGATGCGCGATCGCCAGGGGCAGGGACAGAGCGTTGTCGGTTGAGCGTGATGAGTCAGCTGAATGTGACGATGAAGCCATGGTGAATCCTCACAGAAAGAATGGCATGTCTGCCCGCTACGCAGCTGCGGCATCGATCAGTCGAGACGGGACACTGAGGCACAGGCGCGAGACTGATCAGGGCAGGTCCCAAGCATTACCATCCAATGATGACGTTATCAGGGCAAGGGGGTCAGTTGGCCCGCGACGGGATGGCCGCGCCTGCTTGATGACAGCGCTTCACGACGACAGCGGTCATTCGATGGCCGCTGTCGCCTGCTCGCGGGTTGCCAGCCGCTTGCCATCGGCGCCGAACAGGTGGGCGCGCGCCGGAAGGATGGCCAGGCGCAGCGTCTGTTCTTCCGTGACGGCGTGCTCGCCATCCAGTCTCACTACCAGCGGCTCGCTCTGGCCATGCAGTCGGCAGTACGCGAGGGTGTCGGCGCCCAGCGGTTCGACCAGCTCGATGTGCGCCTCAAGCTCCGCGGCCCCTGCGGGCAGGGCATCGCCTGTCTCCAGCATCTGCAGGTGCTCGGGGCGAACGCCGAGGGTCAGCTCATCCCCCATGGTCAGGCCTTCGCCCCGCAGGGCGATGGTTGCGCCACACGGCAGTACGAGGCCTGTCTGTACCTGGGTGGCGCTCAGGAAGTTCATCGCCGGGGAACCGATGAAGCCGGCGACGAACTGACTGGCGGGCTGATCATAGAGCGCCATCGGCGTGCCGAACTGCTCGACATGGCCGCCGTTCATCACCACCAGGCGGTCCGCCAGGGTCATGGCTTCGGTCTGATCATGGGTCACGTAGATGGAAGTGACCTTGAGGCGCTTCTGCAGGCGGCGGATCTCGAGACGCATCTGCACGCGCAGCTTGGCGTCCAGATTCGAGAGTGGCTCATCGAACAGGAAGACCTGCGGCTTGCGCACGATGGCGCGCCCCATGGCGACACGTTGACGCTGGCCGCCGGAGAGCTGCTTGGGGCGGCGGTCGAGCAGTGCGGTCAGGCCCAGCAGTTCGGCGGCCTCGCTGACGCGCTGCTGGATCTCGTCCTTGGGCGTGCGCCGATTCCTGAGGCCGTAGGCCATGTTGTCGAACACGCTCATGTGCGGGTAGAGAGCGTAGTTCTGGAACACCATCGCGATATCGCGCTCGGTGGGTTCCAGGTCATTGACGCGTTGGCCGTTGATCTCCAGATCGCCCTCGGAGATGTCTTCCAGGCCTGCCAGGGTGCGCAGCAGGGTCGACTTGCCACAGCCGGACGGGCCGACGATGACGATCAATTCGCCTTCGCCGAACGCCAGATCGATGCCATGCAGGGCCTTGTAACCATTGGGGTACTGCTTCTTGAGCTGCTTGAGCGCCAGTGTTGCCATGAGTCGTGTATCCAGAGCGGTGGCGTGACGGGCAAGTCTGCCCATCACGGCGTAACGGAATCAGGGGCGGGCGAGGTGTCGCAGGTCGGAGCGCGAGATCACTTCTCGCTGTCCACCAGGCCCTTGATGAAGTAGCGCTGCATGAACAGGATCACCAGCACCGGTGGGCCCATGGCCAGCAGCGTGGTGGCGGTGACGTCCTGCCACGGCACCAGACCATCACCGGTGGTCAGCATGCGCTTGAGGCTGACGACGATGGTCAGGTAATCGGCATCGGTCGTGATCAACAGCGGCCACAGATACTGATTCCAGCCGTAGATGAACATGATCACGAACAGCGCCGCGATGTTGGTCTTCGACAGCGGCAGCAGGATGTCCTTGAGAAAGCGCCACGGCCCGGCGCCATCGATGCGCGCGGCCTCGACCAGTTCCGCCGGAATGGTCAGGTAGAACTGACGCAGCAGGAAGGTCGCGGTGGCGCTGGCGATCAGCGGCAGGATCAGGCCGGCGTAGCTGTCCAGCATGTTGAGGTCGGCCACTACCTTGAAAGTCGGCAGGATGCGCACCTCCACCGGCAGCATCAGGGTGATGAAGATCAGCCAGAAGCACAGCTTGCGGAAGCGGAACTCGAAGAACACGATCGCGTAGGCGGCCAGCACCGAGATGATGATCTTGCCGATGGCGATGCCCAGTGCCATCAGCATCGAGTTGAACAGCAGAGTCATCACGTCGGCGCCAAGACTGCTGACCGGGTCTGCCAGCAGATGACGGTAGTTGTCCAGGCCAGCCTCGCCGATCCAGACGGGGGCGACATTGGAATAGAGGTCACCCATCTCGTGGGTGCTGGCGCTGAAGGCGATCCAGACCGGCAGGAAGAACACTGCGCAGCCGACGATCAGCAGGGCATGGCTTGCGATATCAAGCCCGGGACGGTTGTAGCGCATCAGTACTGCACCTTCTTCTCGACATATCTGAACTGGATCAGCGTCAGCACGCCGACGATGACCATCAACAGCACGGATTGGGCAGCACTCGAACCCAGGTCCTGCCCGACGAAACCATCTTCATAGACCTTGTAGACCAGGGTGCGCGTCGAGCCGGCCGGGCCGCCCTGGGTGGTGGCATCGATGGTGCCGAAGGTCTCGAAGAAGGCGTAGACCACGTTCATCACCAGCAGGAAGAAGCTGGTCGGCGAGAGCAGCGGGAAGGTGATGGTCCAGAAGCGCCGCCAGGGGCCGGCGCGATCCATCGCGGCCGCTTCCAGCAGACTCTTGGGAATCGCCTGGAGACCGGCGAGGAAGAACACGAAGTTGTAGCTCATCTGCTTCCAGATCGAGGCCAGCACCACCAGCAACATGGCCTGATCGCCATTGAGCTTGTGGTTCCAGTCGATGCCGATGGCGGACAGCAGCTCCGGCAGGATGCCCAGCGTCGGGTCGAACAGGAACAGCCACAACACCCCGGCAACGGCGGGTGCCACGGCGTAGGGCCAGATCAGCAGGGTCTTGTAGGCATGTGCGCCGCGCAGTACGCGGTCCGCCAGCACGGCCAGTCCCAGCGCCAGTGCCATGGCACCGAAGGCCACCGCAAAGGAGAAATAGGTGGTCGTCCATAGTGTCGTGAGGTATTCAGGCTCGCTCAGCACGCTGACGAAGTTGCTCAGGCCGGTGAATTCCCGCGAGAGACCGAAGGCATCCTCGACATAGAAGGCCTGTTCGATGGCCTGGTAGGCCGGCCAGAAGAAGAACACGCCAACGATCAGCAGCTGGGGGGCCAGCAGTATCCAGGGCGTGATGGGGTGTCGATTGAAATGGGCCATGCAGCAGGGGTCTCGCAAGCAAGGAGGGGCTGGGTGGTGCCGTCGGTAGCACGGAGTCGGCAAGTCTCGGCCGTTCCTGCACCATCACGCCGTGAGAGAAGGGAAAGGACACCGGATGTCGGATGCGCTTTCCGCTCTCTGGCGATAGAGAATGGCGGGAGGGCGAGCCCGGCATGGGCCCGCCCCCGGTGTGGCGATGATCAGCCGTTGGCGCGTTCGAACTTCTCGAGCAGCGAATCACCACGCTTGACGGCGTTGTCCAGGCCGTCCTGCACGCTTTCCTTGCCGGAGAAGATCTTCTCCAGCTCTTCATTGATCACGTCACGAATCTGCACCATGTTGCCCAGGCGCAGCCCCTTGGAGTTCTCGGTCGGCGTCGCGGAGGTCATCTGGGTGATGGCGACGTCGGTACCCGGGTTCTCGGCGTAGAAGCCCTGTTCGCGCGTCAGCTCTGCCGCGGCAGTGGTGATCGGCAGATAGCCGGTGAACTGGTGCCAGTCGGCCTGCACTTCAGGCTTTGAGAGGTACTGGAAGAACTTGGCGACACCCTGGTACTCCTCATCGCTGTGACCGGACAGTACCCACAGCGACGCGCCGCCGATGATGGAGTTCTGTGGCGTTTCGATCACGTCGCTGTCATAGGGCAGTGGTGCGACGCCGAACTCGAAGCCCTTGGCGCTTTCCTTGACGCCGGCATAGCTGGCGGAAGAGCCCATCATCATCGCGCACTCGCCGGAGTAGAACTTGGGCGCCGCATCATCGAAGCGACCGCCGAACACGAAGCGCTTGTCGGCCTGCCAGTCATCGAGACGCTGGATGTGATCGACCACGGCGGTCGTGTTGAATTCAAGGCGGGTATCAGTGCCGGCGAAGCCATTGGCCTGGCTGGCGAAGGGCACGTCGTTGCGCGCCGAGAAGTTCTCGAGCATCACCCAGGACGGCCAGGTGGTGGTCAGACCACAGCTGGCGGCGCCGGAATCGACGACCTTCTTGAGCGCAGCGCCCATTTCCTGCCAGGTCTGCGGGAGGGACTCGACGCCCGCCTCGGCCAGCACGTCCTTGTTGTAGTAGGTCACCGGCGTCGAGGAGTTGAACGGCATCGACAGCATCTTGCCGTCGGTATCGGTGTAATAGCCGGTGACGGCAGACAGGTAGGCGTTAGGGTCGAAGGCGGTGCCTTCCTGCGGCGCGAAGTCTGCCATCAGCTGATACACCGGGACGATCGCGCCCTTGGCGCTCATCATGGTGGCGGTGCCGACCTCGAAGATCTGCACGATGTCCGGGCCCTTGCCGGCGCGGAAGGCGGCGATGGCGGAGGTCATGGTCTCGGAGTAGTTGCCCTTGAAGACCGGCTTGACGACGTAGTCGTCCTGGCTTGCATTGAAGTCGGCCGCGATCTCGTCGACCTTCTTGCCGAGCCCGCCCCCCATGGCGTGCCACCATTCCACCTCGGTGGCGGCGAGGGCGCTGGCGGAGGCGGAGGCGAAACCGATGGCCAGCGCGAGGCTGGCGAGGCGACGAGTCGCGGTGGCAGTCGTGCGGGTGCTTGCATGATGAGTCGGGCGGCGCATGGTCAAACTCCTGAGAGGTTCCCCTGGCCAGCTTCCGCACAAAGAAGAAGGACGCTGGCCGCTGACGATCGATGGCGACGATCAAGTGAACATTTTCTTGTTCTTTTGATGATCGTCCGAAAAGCGTAGACGACTCTATAGCGCCCGCTTTACAACTTTGTGACAGGAAGATGTTCATTCGAGCGAGGCTGAACTTGTGACTGAGCAGCCGCCGTGTGGCGCCGCCAGCTCGGCTCGGGCTGGCAAGCGAGGCGCCGGGGGTAACTCAAGGTCGAAATAAGCGGCCGGCGAGCGAGTGTGCTAGTCTTGCGCGCTGAAAATGCCTGTGGCGGAGAACGCGATGAAAGTGGTTGAAGTGAGTGCCGGTGCCCGACGTGATGCCTGTCTGGCGATGCTGTGCGCCGAAGTCCATGGCCGCGAAGGGGGTCTGGATGCGCTGGTGAGTTACGCCGGCGTGCGTGGGGTGTGGTTCGAGAATGAGATGGCGCGCCTGTTCGCGCTGGTCGACGATGCCGAGCGCATCCACTCTGCCGCGCTGCTGGTACTCGACGAGAACGCACGTGGCCTGAATCTGGCGCTGTGGGCGACGCCGACGGTGCATCGCGGTCACGACCACGGCATCGCGCTGGTCTCCCAGCTGGCCGATCACGGTCGCCTGCAGGTACGCATCACCGACAGTTCACTGGTCAGTGTGCTGCGTCGCGCCGGCATCAACGACTGGCTGGAGGCTGAGGCCGAAGGCGATCAGCCGCGCGAGCTGGTCGGCATGAATCCGGCGGCGCGTGTCGGCAATCTGGCAGCCCTCGACGCGCCGCTGCGCCTGGATCGCGAGCGCATCAAGCGCTCCTTCAAGGCGCGCCCGAAGGACTTCGAGGCCTACAAGAACGCCTTCGTGCGTGACCTGGAGCACTTCGCGCGTCATATCTGAGGATGAGATGACGCACGCGAATGGCATGCTCTGCCAAGACAAAGGCCCCGCTCATTGAGCGGGGCCTTTGTGGTTCTGCGATCAGTGATCAGTTCGAGCGTCGATCACGTGGGCGTCGCCAGTAGTGATCAGGCGGCGTCCTGCTGCGGGTTGGAGGCGGTGCCGTCACTCGCCATCGGCTTGCGCACGAAGGCGTCGAATTCGAAGTGGTCGACGGTCAGCATGTCGAGCACCTCGGCTTCGAAGACGCGCATGAAGTCGCCATCCTCTGCTGACAGGATGCCTGCCTCGACCGCCGCTTCGATACGTGCTTCCGGTGACAGGGCATCGGCCGGAATCTCGCCTTTGTGGTAGGCCTTGGCCAGCGCCTTGTAGATCGGCTCGGCGCGCGGATAGTCCTTGAGCAGCGCGTTGTAGCGGGCGAGGGCGTTGTCCTGCTGGCCTTCGTCCTGGGCGTCCCAAGTGTTGTCGGTCAGCTTGGCACGCAGTGCAGTGTCGGTGGAAACGGCACGGGCGACCTCGCGGGTCAGGCTGTCCCTGGGCATGGCGAACTGACGGCCACGCGGCAGGGCGATCACGCGCAGGGCAGTGCCCAGCGCACGGTTGGGCAGGTTGGCGAACAGCTCATCCAGTGCCTTTTCCGCGCGGTGCAGCAGCCACTGCATGCTGTAGTGGAACAGCGCCTCTTCGTGTTCGCAGGCCTCGGATTCGTGCCACTGCTTGAGCGTCAGTGACGCCAGGTAGAGGTTGGAGAGCACGTCGCCCAGGCGTGCCGACAGCATCTCGCGCGCCTTGAGGCTGGAGCCGAGGCTTGCCATGGCTGCATCGGCGGACAGCGAGAAGGCGGCGCTGAAGCGGTTGATGTGGCTGGTGTAGGGCGTGGCGATGGCGTCGAAGCCGGTGGCCTTGCCGCCGATGCCGAAGCTCTGGGTGAAGGCGCGTGCCGCGTTGCCGAAGATCAGGCCTGCATGGCGGAAGAAGGCCTTGTCGAAGGCGTTCAGGTCATCGGCGTCCTTGGCGGCCAGCTCTTCCAGCACGTAAGGATGGCAGCGGATCGCGCCCTGACCGAAGATCATCAGGTTGCGGGTCATGATGTTGGCGCCTTCCACCGTGATCGAGACCGGAGTGCCAGCGTAGGCCACGCCGATGTAGTTGCGCGGGCCAAGCGTCACGCCGCGTCCGCCGTGGATATCCATGCCATCGGCCAGCAGCGAGCGAGCCATCTCGGTCAGCTGACTCTTGAGGATGGCGGAAGGCACCGCCGGCTTGTGGCCGTTGTCGATCATGTTGGCGGTGTGCAGCACGGACGCCTGGCTGATGTAGTTCATCGCGGCCATGCGCGCCAGGGGCTCCTGAACGCCTTCCATCTCGGCCACCGGCAGATTGAACTGACGGCGGATGCGCGCAAAGCCGGCACTCCAGCCCAGCGCGTAGCGCGAGATGCCCGCAGAGCCGGACGGCAGGGTGATGCAGCGACCCACCGACAGACACTCGACCAGCATCTTCCAGCCCTGGCCGGCCATCTGCTCGCCACCGATCAGGTAGCTGAGCGGAATGAAGACATCCTTGCCGAAGATCGGGCCATTCATGAACGGCGCGCCGATCGGGTGGTGACGACGACCGATGTCCATGCCGTCGGTGTCACGCGGAATCAGGGCACAGGTGATGCCGATGTCTTCCACGTCACCCAGCAGGTGCTCGGGGTCGAACATGCGGAAGGCCAGGCCGACCACGGTGGCGACCGGCGCCAGGGTGATCCAGCGCTTCTCGAAGTTCAGGCGAATACCGACGACTTCCTCGCCATCATGCATGCCGCGACACACGATGCCGGTGTCCGGGATGGAAGTCGCATCACTGCCGGCACGCGGGCCGGTCAGACCGAAACACGGGATCTCGCGGCCATCGGCCAGACGCGGCAGGTAATAGTTCTTCTGTTCTTCGCTGCCGTACTTGAGCAGCAGCTCGCCCGGGCCGAGGGAGTTGGGCACGCCGACGGTGACCATCAGTGTCTCGTTGACCGAGAGTTTCTGCAGTACCAGTGACTGGGCCTTGGCCGAGAAGCCCAGGCCGCCATATTCCTTGGGAATGATCATGCCGAAGAACTTCTCGCGCTTGAGAAACTCCCACAGCGCTTCGGGCAGATCGGCACGCTCACGCGCGATCTCCCAGCTGTTGGTCATGCCGCAGGCGACAGAGCATTGATCGTCGATGAAGGCCTGCTCTTCGCTGGAGATGCCGTCGTTGCGCTGTGCGGTCAGGGTGTTCCACTGCGGCTTGCCGGAAAAGAGCTCGGCGTCCCAGAACACGGTGCCGGCTTCCAACGCCACCTTCTCGGTGTCCGAGACCTTGGGGGAGACCTTCTTGAACATCGCGAACAGACGCGGGCTGAGCCACTTGCTGCGCAGGGCCGGCAGGCCACATACCGCGACCAGTGCCGCGCCGATCAGCAGCAGGCAACCCAGCACCGGCGCGTCGACCGCCAGGCCGACGATGCCGATGATGGCGAGAACGCCGATGGCCGCGAGGGCCCCGGCTTCGCGTGCCATGACGGCCAACAGACCGGCAATGGCGACAAGGATGAGGATGAGCTGCGTCATGGCAGGATCTCCGGGTGGCGAGGGATGGTGTCTTTGCATGGTGTTACTACAGCGTAGCAGCCATGCGTTTAGAACGGTTGTTTGAATTGTCTTCAGCCTATCCCATGTTGCTCGACCCTGCAGTACGTCCAAGGTCTAAGGTGTGCGGATTCGTTCTCGAAAAGGACAGCCGCCCGGGGCAGGCAGTCGGAGAGCGCAAGACCGGGATGAGTGGCTGCTTCTGACAGGCATGAAAAAGGCCCCGCAATGCGGGGCCTTGGACGATCGATAGCGCTTGCGTGCGTGAGGCCAGACTACCTGTCGCAGGCGTTGACTCGCACGGATTCTGGCGTTGATCAGTGCTTGGTCATCGACCTGAACTCAGTCATTGATCGGTGCTCAGTCATTGATCGGTGCTCAGTCATTGATCGGTGCTCAGTCATTGATCGGTGCTCAGTCATTGATCAATGCTCAGCCATTGATCGGCGCGGAATCGATCTGGCGCTTGGCGGGCTGTTTGGCCGGTGTGCCCGGCTCGACCACGAAGTAATCGGCGTCGGACGGCGGCAGCGGCGCGCGGCCACGAATCTTGTCGGCCATCTTCTCGGCCAGCATGATCGTCGGCGCGTTCAGGTTGCCGGTGGGGATGACCGGGAACAGCGAGGCATCGACGACGCGCAGGTTGTCTAGGCCATGTACGCGACCGGCACCATCGACCACGGAGGTCTCGTCACTGCCCATGCGGCAGCTGCCACACGGGTGGTAGGCAGTCTCGGCATGGTTGCGCACGTACTCGTCGAGCTGCTCGTCTGTCTGGACATCAGCACCCGGCGCCAGTTCGCGGCCACGGTAATCATCCAGTGCCGGCTGAGCGATGATCTCGCGAGTCAGGCGAATGGCGGCGCGGAACTCTTCCCAGTCCCGCTCCTCGGCCATGTAGTTGAAGAAGATCGAGGGCGCGGCCTTGGGGTCGAGAGAGGTCAGTCGGACACGACCCTTGCTCTGGGAGCGCATGGAACCGACGTGTGCCTGGAAGCCGTGGCCCTGCACCGCGCTCTTGCCGTTGTAGCTGATCGCGATCGGCAGGAAGTGATACTGCAGGTTCGGCCAGGCTTCGTTGTCATCGCTGCGAATGAAGCCGGCGGCCTCGAACTGGTTGCTGGCACCCACACCAGTCCCCTTGAGCATCCACTCCAGGCCGATGGGCGGCTGGTTGTACCACTTGAGGGACGGGTAGAGCGAGATCGGCTTGGTGCACTCGTACTGGATGTAGAGCTCGAGGTGATCCTGCAGGTTCTCGCCCACGCCCGGCAGGTGGTGCACCATCTTCACGCCCAGCGGCTCGAGATGTTCACGGTTGCCGACGCCTGAGCGCTGCAGGATCTGCGGCGAGGCGATGGCGCCGGCGCACAGCAGCACTTCCTTGCGCGCACGCACGCGGTGGTCCTTGCCCTTGCGCTCGTACTTCACACCGACCGCCGTCTTGCCTTCAAACAGGATGACGTCGGTGGTGGCGCGCGTCTCGATGGTCACGTTGGGGCGCTTCTTGGCGGTATCCAGATAGCCGCGCGCGGTGGAGGCACGACGGCCTTCCCTAGTCACGAAGCGGTCCATCGGGCCGAAGCCCTCCTGCTGGTAGCCGTTGACGTCTTCGGTGGCCGGGTAGCCCGCCTCGATGCCTGCCGCGATGAAGGCATGATAGAGCTCGTTGTTGCCCTGCTTGGGCGTGGTGACAGACACCGGGCCGTCGCCGCCATGGTAGTCATTCGGGCCGATATCGCGTGTCTCGCACTTGCGGAAGTAGGGCAGACACTCACGATAGTTCCAGTCGGCCAGAATGGGGTCCTTGGCCCAGTTGTCGTAATCCAGCGCATTGCCGCGGATGTAGCACATGCCATTGATCAACGAGGAGCCACCCAGACCCTTGCCGCGGCCACATTCCATGCGACGGTTGTTCATGTGCGGCTCGGGATCGGTCTTGAAATCCCAGTTGTAGCGCTGACCCTGCAGCGGGTAGGCCAGGGCGGCGGGCATCTGGGTACGGAAGTCGAAGCGGTGGTCGCGGCCACCGGCTTCCAGCAACAGCACGCTGACGTCGGAATCTTCGCTCAGGCGGGTGGCCAGCACGTTGCCGGCACTGCCGGCACCGATGATGACGTAGTCGTATTCACGCTCGAATTGGCTCATGAAATCTCCTTTCGTATCAGATGCCACATGCGGGCGCAGGACGCCCCGTCGACGACGAGGGGTGGCCACTGCCGGGCGGATGGATACGGTGATGTGTCTGTGAAGAGTCGTCGGGGCACCGCATGACAGCAAGCTGCCATCGGGGGCTCAACGACTCATCGGGATTCGGGCACTGCGCGCGGCGCTGGCGAGCGACGCGGCGTGCAGCCGGCATGGCGAGTGTTCGACATGCCGGCAGGTGGGGCATCTGGCGCTTGGCCCGGTCTTGAGTTCCGGTACTTCAGCCTCTGGCGCCAGAGGGTGCTGCTGTCATCAGGCCTTATGGCCAGTGCTGGCTCAGAAGGCGGACTCGAACGGGCCCATCTCGATCAGCACGGACTTGGTCTGGGTGTAATGAGACAGCGTCTCGACACCGTTCTCGCGACCGATACCGGACTGCTTGTAGCCGCCGACCGGCATTTCGGACGGCGACTCGCCCCAGGTGTTGACCCAGCAGATGCCGGCTTCGAGCTGATGAATCACGCGATGCGCACGGTTCAGGCTCTCGGTGAACAGGCCAGCCGCCAGGCCATAGGTGGTGTCGTTGGCGCGACGGATGACTTCCTCTTCGCTGTCGAAGGACAGGATGGACATCACCGGACCGAAGATCTCTTCCTGCACGATGCGCATGTCATCGCTGCAGTCGGTGTAGACGGTCGGTGCGACCCAGGCGCCCTTGGCGAAGTCGCCTTCGCTCATGCGCTCACCGCCGACCAGCAGACGTGCGCCGTCCTGCTTGGCGATTTCCAGATAGGAGACGACCTTGTCCAGGTGCTCGAAGCTGACCAGTGGGCCGAAGGTGGTGGCGCGGTCCTGCGGGTCGCCGGCCTTGATGCGCGCGACTCGCTCGACGATCTTCGCCTCGAATGCCTCCTTGACGCTGGCTTCGACGAACACGCGGGTGCCGTTGGTGCACACCTGACCGGAGCTGTAGAAGTTGGCCATCATGGCGCCGTCGGCGGCACGGTCGAGATCGGAATCGGCGAACACCAGCAGCGGGGACTTGCCGCCCAGCTCCATGGTGACTTCCTTGAGGCTGGAAGAGGCGGACGCGGACATGACCTTCTTGCCGGTGCCGGCTTCCCCGGTGAAGGAGATCTTGGCGATATCCGGGTGCTCGGTGAGCATAACGCCGACGCGGGCATCGCCCTGCACGACGTTGAACACGCCGTCGGGCAGGCCGGCTTCGGTGAAGATCTCGGCCAGCTTCAGTGCGCTCAGCGGCGTGACTTCGCTGGGCTTGAAGACCATGGCGTTGCCGGCGGCGAGAGCCGGGGCAGACTTCCAGCAGGCGATCTGGATCGGGTAGTTCCAGGCACCGATGGCGCCGATGACGCCCAGCGGCTCCTTGCGGGTATAGACGAAGGCTTCCTGACGCAGCGGCGCCTGGCTGCCTTCGATGGCCGGCGCGAGGCCCGCGTAGTACTCGAGTGCATCGGCACCGGTGACGATGTCGACCGCTTCGGTCTCGGACAGCGGCTTGCCGGTGTCCAGCGTCTCGAGCAGTGCCAGTTCGTCGTTGCGCTCGCGCAGCAGATCGACGGCGCGACGCAGGATGCGTGAACGCTCCATGCCGGTCATCGCGGCCCACACCTTCTGCCCCTGCAGGGCGCTTTCGACGGCGGTATCGACGTCGGCACCGCTGGCCTGCTGGATCTCGGCGATGACTTCGCCGGTGGCCGGGTTGACGGTCTCGAAGGTCTCGCCGGAGGTAGCCTCGACCCGACGGCCACCGATGTAGAGGGTCTGGGTCGGGAAGCTTGCGTTGCCGTTAGCCATGCGTGCGCTCCTTTCTGGGTTCAGGGGAAGTGGGGGAGTCTGTCGCGTTCAGGGATGCTGTCATGTGACGTGTCAGCTGGTAGTCAGCATATTCGTAGGCGAGGCGGCGTGCGCGCTCGACATCGAGGCCGGTCGGGTCCAGCGTACCGCGCAACCACAGGCCGTCGATCAAGGCGGCCAGTCCGGCCGCGGCATCACGTGCCTCGTTCAGCGGCATGCAGCGGCGGAACAGGGCACACAGATTGGAGATCAGCCGCCTGTCGTTGACCCGCTGCAGGCGTTCCAGCGGAATGCGGTGCATGCTGGAGGCCCAGAAGGCCAGCCAGGTCTTGGACACGCTCTGACTGACCTGGCTGCGATCAAAGTTGCCGTCGATCACCGCACGCAAATGGCTGCGGACGTCATCATCTGCCAGTGCGGCGCGACGCTCACTGACGGCGCTGCGCAGGTCAGTGAGAATCTGGCGCATGGTGGCTTCCATCAAGCCATCCTTGCCGCCGAAATAGTGGCTGATGATGCCGGTGGACACACCTGCGTGACGGGCGATACGGGCCACGGTCGCATCGGCGAGTCCTGCCTCATCGATGGCTTGCATGGTGGCCTGGATCAACTGGCGGCGGCGGATAGGTTCCATTCCCACTTTGGGCATCAACGGAGTCCTTTTCGTATATCGGGTCGGTGTGACACTGGGTGTGGCCATGGTACTGGATCATCACCGGTTTGCCGCGAGCGCTGCACCATGCTGTCGTGTGCAAAGTTTTTATTGAACGTTCAATTAACAAAAAGTGTAGAGGCTGGTTCTCGATGCGTCAAGTTGAGGTAGGGCGGGGCAGCCAGGGGGCTGTCAACAGGCAGTCCGGGAGGGCATCAAAGGGGAGGCGGGCGAGGAATCGAGGTCAGGTGGCGGTCAGCGGCAGGCGGGCGTGAAAGATAGTGGGTTGGCGAGGCCGGTTGGTAAAAGCGCTACAGTGCGGTAGAACATGGAGGGGCAGCATGTCGATCTCAATGTAGGTTGAACGTTGCGCCGATGGTCGAGAGTTGACTGACAACGAACAATAAAACAAGGGGTTAGCATGAAACGATCACCTGGTAAGGTGCTGTTGGCATTGGGCGTCATCGCCGTGCCGGTCATGGCGAATCAGGCCCAGGCCGCCGTGACGGAAGAATGTCGCACGGTACGTTTCGCCGAAGTCGGCTGGACGGACATCACGGCTACCACCGCCCTGACGCGTGCCGTGCTGGAAGGGCTGGGCTATGAGACGACCTCTGACACCATCTCGGTGCCGATCGCCTATGCCGGCATGAAAAATGATGACTTCGACGTCTTCCTGGGTAACTGGATGCCCTCGATGGCCTCCATCAGTGACCCCTACATCGACAAGGGGCAGGTCGATCGCCCGCGCGCCAATCTCCAGGGCGCGAAATACACCCTGGCGGTGCCGCAGTATGTGCTGGATGCCGGCGTGACCTCGGTGGCGGACCTTGCCGACAATCTCGAGAAGTTCGACGGTCGCATCTACGGGATAGAGGCGGGTAACGACGGCAACATGATCATTGCCGACATGATCGATGACGACGCCTTCGGCATGGGCGAGTTCGAGATGATCGACTCCTCGGAAGCTGGCATGCTGGCGGAAGTGAAGTCGAAGATTGCCGCCGAGGAGTGGGTCGTGTTCCTCGGCTGGGAACCGCACCCGATGAATACCCGCTTCGAGATGGGCTATCTGGAAGGGGCCGATGATTACTTCGGGCCGAATCTGGGCGGTGCGACGGTGTATACCAACACCCGCGCGGGCTACAGCGAAGCATGCACCAACGTCGGGGCCCTGCTTGCCAATCTCGAGTTCACTCTGGAGATGGAAAATCAGTTGATGGGTGACATCATGGATGGCGGCGAAGACCCGGATGACGCGGCGGCCAGTTGGCTCAAGCAGAACCCGCAGGTGCTGGAGGCCTGGCTCGAGGGAGTCGAGACCGTGGAGGGCCAGCCTGGCCTTGCCGCGGTGAAGACATCGCTGGGGATCTGATCGGCCCGTCGGGCTCGTCTGTTGAGCTTTTGATAAAAAGTGCTTGCAATTCAGCAGCCTGACCTGCAATATACGCCTCGTCGTGTGGCTACATAGCTCAGCTGGTTAGAGCACATCACTCATAATGATGGGGTCCCCTGTTCAAATCAGGGTGTAGCCACCAGTGATTCCAAGGCCTGCATCCGTGCGGGCCTTGTCACATCTGGATGTCGCTTCGTGCGCTTTCGGAGGTGGATCCGGCAGGAGGAATCCAGCGAGTTCTGCGGTGGTCTGAATGGCCGAAGGTGGTTGACGCCACTGAGTATTTCCGTATAATTCGTCGCGTGTTCAAGGTTGTTCCTCGATAGCTCAGTTGGTAGAGCAAATGACTGTTAATCATTGGGTCACAGGTTCGAGTCCTGTTCGAGGAGCCAATAGCACATGCAGCATGCTTGAAATGTCAGCCTGATAGCATCCATGATGATGTCACTGACAGATGAATTTCCGGTCGTTCCTCGATAGCTCAGTTGGTAGAGCAAATGACTGTTAATCATTGGGTCACAGGTTCGAGTCCTGTTCGAGGAGCCAATCCAAGGCTTCCTGCCAATGCCGGAAATGACGCTGATAGATGAGTTCCTCGTCGTCAGCTTCGATATCGCCCTGATATCGATCGATATTTTGTTGTTCCTCGATAGCTCAGTTGGTAGAGCAAATGACTGTTAATCATTGGGTCACAGGTTCGAGTCCTGTTCGAGGAGCCAATATCACTTCCCTGCTTCCCCTCGTGTTCTCTGCTGGTGGCATCATCGCTGCCTGAGCTTTGCTTGTTGCTTTGCGCTTGAGCTCTGTTCGTAATCCTGGCTTGTCAGCCCTGCTCATCAATCCGTTCCTGCTCCTCCACCTGTCAGGTGTCTCGTGCTTTCTGCCTCGAGCGTGCTCTCGCGTCGCCAGCCGTCTGCTGTCGTTCTCTGCGCGCCTCTGCCTGACGTTGTGATGCTGGCCATTGTGTTTCTGCTGCTGCGTTTTCTGTCCTGTCGTTGCTTCGTATGTGTTGCTGCCTGTGCGTTGTTGTGCGCGCGTTGCTGCCTCGAGTGACCATCATGCTGCGTGCCACAGACTGTCTTTGTGGCATGAAAAAAGCCCCTGCGCTCGGTTTTGCATGAGAGCAGGGGCCTTGGCGGTCGACCAGCTTCGTCAAACGCGGTTCATGGTGCGAGTCACGAAAGTCTAGCGATCACCGGTGAGGTGGGCGTAGTCGAGCAGGATCTCGGCACTTTCCTGAAGCTGGGCCTGATCGATCGGGTCCTTGGCTTGCTTGTCGCTGCTGCCTTCTTCGATATCGGCTTCCTGCTGCGGGTCGCTCTCGGGGGAAGAGATGTGGTCGCTGGCGGCATCGAGTTCGGCAAAGCTTGTCAGTGGCTCGAGGTTGAGGGCGCGACGGCGCTTGTTTTCCAGTGCCAGCTGCTCGGCTTCCTGGGCATCCATCTCGCGTTTGCGCTGCTCACGATTGAGGCTGATGCTGGTCTGCTGCGCGCGCAATGCCTTTGACAGCGCGACTTCGCTCTTCAGGTAACTGAAGTTGGGCTCTTGCTCGACTCGGCTCTGGTGGCGGGCGCGCAAAGCGGCCAGATAGCGTGCCGGATCACCGTAGCGGCGATACTTCACCGGGCGTACCTGGTCCCAGGGCAGCGCGTAGTCGAGGCTGGATTCGCCGATCTCCTGCGGGTCGATGACGCTGGGGAAGGCGATGTCCGGCTTGACGCCCTTGTTCTGGGTCGAGTCGCCGGAGATGCGATAGAACTTGGCGCGGGTCAGCTTGATCTCGCCTTCGCTCAGCGAGGAGATGGTCTGCACCGTGCCCTTGCCGAAGGTCTGGCTGCCGAGCACCAAGCCACGACCGTAATCCTGGATCGCGCCAGCGAAGATCTCGGATGCCGAGGCGGAGAGGCGGTTGACCAGTACGGTCAGCGGGCCGTCATAGTGGGTGCCGGCATCGGTATCGCCATAGAGGCTGATGCGGCCGCGAGCGTCACGCACCTGCACGGTGGGGCCGCGATCGATGAACAGTCCGATCATCGAATTGGCTTCCTGCAGTGCGCCGCCGCCGTTGTTGCGCAGGTCGAGAATGATACCTTCCACCTGCTTGGCCTTGAGTTCGTCGATCAGGCGCGCCACGTCGCGGGTGGTGCTGCGGTAGTCGTCTTCGCCGGCCTGCCAAGCATCGAAGTCGACATAGAAGGCGGGCACATGGATGACGCCGATGCGGTGGGTGCCATCATCGCGCTTGACGTCGACGACCTTGGCGTTGGCGGCCTGGTCCTCGAGCTTGACGGTATCGCGGGTGATGTCCAGTTCACGCGTCTTGGTGACATCCAGCGACTGTGCCGGAATCACTTCCAGGCGCACCACGGAGCCCTTGGGGCCACGGATCAGGTCCACGACATCATCCAGGCGCATGCCGACCACGTTGGTCCACTCGCTGTCGCCCTGACCCTGGCCGACGGCCACGATGCGGTCGGCCGGCTTGAGCTCGCCATCCTTCTCGGCAGGGCCGCCAGGCACGAGGCTCGAGACCTTGACGTATTCACCTTCGGATTGCAGCAGGGCGCCGATGCCATCCAGCGACAGCTTCATCTGGATATCGAAGGATTCGCCCTGGCGCGGCGAGAAGTATTCACTGTGCGGGTCGATGCTTCCGGTCACGGCATGCATCACCAGCGTCAGGATATCTTCATCGTTGGTCTGCTTGATGCGCTTGAGCTGGTTGGAATAACGCTCGTTGAGCGTCTTGGCGATCTCGTCATCGCTCTTGTCGGACAGCGACATCGACAGCCAGGCATTCTTGAGGCGCTTGCGCCACAGCTCGTCGAGCTCCTGCTCGCTATCGGCCCACGGGCTGTCCTTGCGGTCCAGCGCCAGGCGATCATCGTTGTCGAAATCGAAGCTCGGTTTGGCATCCAGTGTCTTCACCAGCCAGGTGAGGCGTGCGGTGAGGCGTTGCTGATAGCGATCGTAGAGTCCATAGAGGCGCTCGAGGTCACCATCGACCATGGCGTCGTCGAAATCATGACGCAGGTCGCTGAACTCGCTGATGTCCGCATCCAGCAGATAGGCTTTCTGAGGGTCGAGAGTCTTGAGGTATTGCGTGAAGGCGCGGTTGGCCCAGTGGTCATCCAGGGTCACATCTTCGTAATGCCCATAGCGCAAAGACTCGGCAACTTCGCGAGCAGCCTGTGCATCGGCGTCAGTAGGGGTGACCGCGGCACTGGCAGGGCCGGCCATGGCAAGACACAGGGCAACGAATGCCGTGCGCCGGACGTTTGCGAACAGGCTCATCAATGAAGCACTCCCGATTCATGTACACTCTGCTCCCTGAACGACCTCCCCGCAGGAGGTCGAGCGGGCATTGTAGCAGTCTCACGCACCATACACAGTTGTCTGGCGTTGATGCGTTGGGGTTGTGAAAACTCTGTCAGCGCAGGGCTTTGGCTGGCATGCCGCGCTTTTGGGCGCCCCGCTGAGCGGTGACTGGATGGCAGTCATGTCATCGAAGGGTCGTCACAGGTTTTCCCCATCATGTTTCTTCTTATACAGTGCCTTGCCTATATCTTCGAGGACCAGACGCCATCATGACTCATGCGATTGCGGATTCCCGCGTTCCTGCACTGCTCGACTTCCTGTCTTCTTCTCCCACACCGTGGCACGCGACGGCTTCCATGGCGCAGCGTCTTGAACAGGCGGGCTATCGTCGCCTCAGCGAGATGTCTTCCTGGCAGCTGGTGCCCGGTGAGCGTGCCTATGTCACGCGCAATGATTCCTCGTTGATCGCCTTTCAGCTCCCGAAGGATGATACGTCGCTGAGCTCACTTCGGATGATCGGTGCGCACACCGATTCGCCCTGTCTGCGCCTGAAGCCCAATCCGGCACAGGCCAGTCAGGGCTGGTTGACGTTGGGCGTCGAGACCTATGGCGGCGTGTTGCTGAGCACCTGGTTCGATCGCGATCTGGGGCTTGCAGGCCGTGTTCAGGTGCGGCATGCGGACGGTCGTCGCGAGACGCTGCTGCTGACGGTCATGCGTCCGTTCGCCTGCGTGCCGAGCCTGGCGATCCATTTGGATCGTGACGTCAACAGCGGGCGTGCCATCAATGCCCAGACCCAGATGTCAGCCGTGGTCATGCAGCTGGGGGACGAGGCCGGGACGCCCGCGGAGGCCTTCAATATGATGTTGATCGATCTGATCGAGGAGCAGCACGGCGTGCGGGTCGCGGATGTCGTTGACTTCGAGCTGGGGCTGCATGACCTGCAGCCGGCGGCGCAGTCGGGGCTGAAGGGTGAGTTGATCACCAGTGCCCGCCTCGACAATCTGCTGTCCTGCTACGTCGGTCTCGAGGCGCTGCTGGAGGCCGATGGCAGTCAGGGGGCGCTGTTCGTCACCACCGATCATGAAGAGGTCGGCAGTGCCAGCGCCTGTGGTGCCCAGGGGCCTTTCCTGGCCGATGTGCTCAAGCGCATCAATCACTATGTCGGCTTGGACAGCGAAGAAGGCTATCAGTGCCTCGTGCAGCGCTCCTTGATGATTTCTTGCGATAATGCTCACGCCGTGCACCCCAATTTTGCGGACAAGCATGATGCGGGGCATGGGCCGAAGTTGAATGCCGGGCCGGTCATCAAGGTCAATGCCAATCAGCGTTACGCCACCAACAGCACCACGGCCGGGCTGTTCCGCGAGATGTGTCGTGAGCAGGATGTGCCGGTGCAGACCTTCGTCAGTCGTGCCGACATGGGCTGTGGCAGCACCATCGGGCCGATCACCGCCAGTGAGGTGGGGGTGCCGACCCTGGATGTGGGGCTGCCGCAGTGGGGCATGCACTCGATTCGTGAGACATCCGGCAGTGCCGATGTCGCCATGTTGATCAAGGTGCTGGTAGCCTTCTGCAATCGCGAGCAGGTGGACTGAGTCGAGCCGGAGTGTGCTGAGAGAGCAGGCGCGGAGTGTAAGAAGACAAGCTCGGAAAAAGGGCGGCCTGCGGGTCGCCCTTTTTGATGTCTGTGATCTGGCTCGAGGACAGCGGCGCAGGGTGCTGGATGCGCGAGCGGAGTGCGATCAAGGTCCGATCAAGTTTTGGCGCAGATCGCGCACAACGAAAAAGGCCTGACTGCAAGCAGTCAGGCCTTTCGAATCCTGGTTGGTGGCTACACCCTGATTTGAACAGGGGACCCCATCATTATGAGTGATGTGCTCTAACCAGCTGAGCTATGTAGCCGTCCAACGGAGGCGAATATTACGGATTGCTCGTGATGTTGTCAATGCATTAGCGCGAAAAAGTGGCAGGGAATTCATCGGGCTAGCGTCCAGGCCGCGCAGCGAGGGCATCAGATAGGCTGTCGGAGAAAGTGCCGGGGAGAGCCTCTCGCGAGATGGCGCGTGCGATGAGGTCGCCACTGGCGCAGGACAGCGTGAAGCCCAGACTGCCATGGCCGACGTTCAGCCACAGATTGTCAGGGCTGTTCGCTTGCCGGGGACGGCCGAGGATCGGCGGCCCCTTGGGCGTACTGGGGCGCAGTCCGGCCCAAGGAGTGGCCTGCGCGAAATCGCCGGCTTCGGGGAAGGTATCGCTGGCCAGCTTGCGCAGGGCGGCAATGCGCTGCTCATTCAGTTCGGGGTGAAAGCTGTCGCGTTCCCGCTGGCCGATATCCACCATCGCCGCGACGCGCAGCTGGCGTGATGCCGATGACTCCAGATCGGCGTAGACCACCTTGCGTGCCGAATCGGTGACGCTGATGCGTGGCGCGGCCGTCTCGGGGGTGTCAGCTGCCAGTGGCAGGGTGAGGCTATAGCCCTTGAGCGGCTGCAGGGCCAGGCGGATACCCAGGGGGTGTACCAGCTCGGCGGCATGATTGCCGGCCGCGATGACGACCTCTTCGACGGTATGGCGTTCTCGGCGGCCATCAAGGTGTCTGAGCTCGAGTTGCTCGATGCGGCCGTCGCGTGCGGTCAGCGGGGCGACGCGCGTATTGGCGATGCGCGTGTAGCGCCCGGAGGCCCGCAGCTTGCGTTCCAGCGCCTGGCAGAAGGCATGGCAATCCGCCGTCTCGTCCGAGGCGCTGAAGATGCCGCCCGACAGATGGGCTTGCTGGTGGGAAAGTGAGGGCTCCAGCGCGATGCATTGGCGTGCATCGAGTACCTGTTGGTCCTGCGGGGCGACGCGCGCGGCTGCCGCCTTGTCGAGCGCTTCGGGATCACGATGGATCACCAGCTTGCCGCGCTGCTGCCAGGCGAAGTCGCCGAGCGCATCATGAGTGCGCCACTCCGTCATCACCTGCTGGCTGTGCAGAGCCAGCGAGAGCATCTGCGCTGCACTGGCCTGATGCGTGCGGTGATTGCAGGCGGCCACAAATCGGGCCATCCAGCGCCATTGTGCGGGTTCCAGATTCGGGCGCAGTTTCAGCGGTGCCTCGTTGCCTGCCAGCAGCCACTTGATGGCCTGGCGGGGCACGCCGCTATCGGCCAGTGGTGCCACATAGCGATAGCTCAGCTGGCCGCCATTGGCGCGACTGGTCTCGCTGGCCACCTCGGCATGGGCATCGATCAGGGTCACACAGTGGCCGGCGCGCGCCAGAGCATGGGCACTGGCGAGGCCGATCACGCCGCCTCCGATGACAGTCACATGGCGTTGCATGCTGGGCTCCCGGGTCGTGAAGGTCGTGTTTCGTTGTGCTTGAGCTTGCCGGTCGCTTGCGTGAGTGACGAATGAAAAGGATGTGCCGCGTCATAACCCGAGGTTATGGGGTAACCTGATGCACAGGCGCTCAAGTGCGCCCTCAAGTTGGCCCTCTAGACAACCGGACAGGAAGATTGCGCATGCGGCTCAGGGACCTGGAGATCTTTCACGCCGTCCTGCAGGCGGGCAGCGTGACCGGCGCGGCGAGGTTGCTGCATATCTCCCAGCCGGCGGCGAGCAAGGCGCTGCAGCAGGTCGAGCGCCAATGGGGCATCACGCTGTTCACGCGTAGTGCAGGGCAGCTTCATCCCACCGAGGAGGCGCGCAAGCTGGAAGCGGCCAGCCAGGGAATGCTCGGTCAGCTGGACGATGTGAGGCGGCTGGTCGATGGCTTGCGTGAGGGCGAGGCACGCACGCTCAAGGTGGTGGCGACGCCTGCCATCGCCCAGCAATTGCTGCCGCAGGCGCTGGGGCAGTGGCGCCGGCGTCAGCCGCGAGTCAGCTGTGAGCTGGCGACCCAGCATACCCGCGAGATCGTCGATGCCCTGTTGCTGCATGAGGTCGATATCGCCTTTACGCTGAGTGCGCCGACGCATCCTGCACTGATGACGCGTCCGCTGGTGCGCATGCCGCTACTGGTGCTCGCGCCTGAAGGGTATTGGGCACAGGACTGTCAGCAGACGCCGATGACGGTGGCGGAGCTGGCCGGTCAGCGCCTGATCGCGCTGGGGGCGCACGATCCGCTGGCGCGGCGACTCGATGGTTTGCTGGCGAGCGTGGCGCAGGAAGCTTCAAGTACTTTGCCATCTTCGCCGCGTATCGTGACGCGGGTGCAGACCTATCCCCTGGCGGCGTCGCTGGTTCAGGCGGGGGAGGGGCTGGCGGTGGTCGATGCACTCACGGCGCATGCCGCCACCACGGAGCGCAGCTTGAGCGCACGTCAGCTGCCCCAGGCGGGTGAGCTGGTGCTGAGTGCCGTGTGGCGACGCGAGGCGGGGCGTTCGCGGTTGGCCCAGTCGCTGGCAGATCAGCTCGCCAGACAGGCCGCGCAGTGGCTGCAGGTGCCGCTGGCAGAGCCCTCTACGGTCTGAGCCCTTCGCTGGTTGAGCCCTCCGCTGGTTGATATCTTCACGCCTTGATCGGCGCCCCTGATTGAACAGTTTTCCGCACCACAACGCAGAACGGCCCTGACCTCGTGAGAGATCAGGGCCGTTCTGTCAGGACAGGCTGTCAGGGCGTCAGCTGGGCCCGGGCGTCGCCGGGCGCCGATGAGCCATCAGACATTGAAGCGGTAGTGCACCACGTCGCCATCCTTGAGGATGTAGTCCTTGCCTTCCAGGCGCCACTTGCCGGCATCCTTGGCGCCTTGCTCACCCTTGTAGGCGATGAAGTCGTCATAGGAGATGACTTCGGCTCGGATGAAGCCTTTCTGGAAGTCGGTGTGGATCACACCAGCGCCTTCCGGTGCAGTAGCGCCGATCTTGACGGTCCAGGCACGCACTTCCTTCACGCCAGCGGTGAAGTAGGTCTGCAGACCCAGCAGCTCGTAACCGGCGCGGATGACGCGGTCCAGGCCCGGCTCTTCCATGCCCAGTTCGTCGAGGAACATCTCGCGCTCTTCCTCGTCCAGCTCGGCGATCTCGGCTTCGATCTTGTTGCACACCGGCACGACGCTGGCGCCTTCGTTGGCGGCAATGCCGCGCACGATATCGAGGTAGGGATTGTTCTCGAAGCCTTCCTCGCTGACGTTGGCGATGTACATGGTCGGCTTGAGGGTCAGGAAGCCGAAGCCGCGCACGATCTTCAGGTCGTCATCGCTGAGGCCGAAGCTGCGCAGCGGCTGGCCTTCGGCCAGGTGCGGCTGGATGCGTTCCAGCACGGCCTTGGTGGCGATGGCTTCCTTGTCGCCGCCCTTGGCGACACGGGTCAGACGCTGGATGCTGCGCTCGACGCTGTCGAGATCGGCCAGGGCCAGCTCGATGTTGATGGTCTCGATGTCGGCGGCCGGGTCGACGTGGTTGGCGACGTGGATGACGTTGTCATCCTCGAAGCAACGCACCACGTGCGCGATGGCGTCGGTCTCACGGATGTTGGCCAGGAATTTGTTGCCCAGACCTTCGCCCTTGGAGGCACCCGCGACCAGACCCGCGATGTCGACGAATTCCATGGTGGTCGGAATCACCTTCTCCGGCTTGACGATCTCGGCCAGCGCGTTCAGGCGAGGGTCAGGCATCGGCACGATACCGGTGTTCGGCTCGATGGTGCAGAAGGGGAAGTTCTCGGCGTCAATGCCAGACTTGGTCAGTGCATTGAAGAGAGTGGACTTGCCGACGTTCGGCAGGCCGACGATGCCGCAATTGAAACCCATGGCGCTAGATCCTGGTGTGACGTATCGAATGGGGCGTGGCACTGGCAGTCGTCTCGACCAGCAGGCTCTGAGTGCACAGACACTGGGCATGCGGGGAAACGAGTGGGCAGGCACGGAATGAAGACAGGCGGGAAGTGTAAGGCCTCATGCAGCCGAGGTCATCCATTGGGCGCATGTCGCGCGACAAATGATGCCTTTTGCTGCTGATCGCGTGGCGAGACACGCATACGCAAGCGAGGTGATGCGCTGAGCGAATCACCGAAATTCGGAGAGGGGTGATACTGGATGATGCAGAGGTTCAGCTCTTGAAAGAATGCAGGCGATTCATGGCCCGTGCCCATTCGCCACTGATGGCGTCGGGGAGGGTCATCACCACTTCGTCGATGGCGTCGTCGATGGCCTGGCGTTCCGCCTTGCCGGGGCGTCCAAGCACGAAGTTGGTCACCAGCTTGGCATTGCCGGGGTGGCCGATGCCGATGCGGGCACGATGGAACGACTTGTCGTTGCCCAGTGCGCTGATGATGTCGCGCAATCCGTTGTGACCACCATGGCCGCCACCCTGCTTGTAACGAGCGGTGCCGGGGTCGATGTCGAGCTCATCGTGGGCGACGAGCAGTTCATCCGGGGCGAGCTTGTAGAAGTTGCACAATGCGGCCACGGCCTGACCGCTGCGATTCATGAACGTCGATGGGAACAGCAAATGCAGATCCTGACCGGCGAAGTGGACCTTCGCGTATTGGCCATGGAACTTGCGTTCCGGACGCAACGTGGTGTGACCGTGGCGCGCAAGAGCGTCAAGGAGCCAGACGCCGGCATTGTGACGGGTGTCTTCGTATTCGTTCCCCGGGTTACCGAGGCCGATGATCGCTTTCACTCGTGACATGCGCTGTCTGGCTCCTTGATCAGGCTGCGTTATTCTGCAGCAGGTGCTTCTTCGCCTTCAGCAGCATCTTCTGCGTCAGCAGAGATGTTCGGACGAGTGACGTTGACCACAGCGGTGTCGTGATCGGCACCGTGGGACAGGGCAACGGACTCGGCGCCTTCCGGCAGAGCGATGTCGGACAGGTGCAGGGTGTGGCTAACTTCCAGCTTGGACACGTCCAGCTCCAGGTATTCCGGCAGGGCTTCCGGCAGGCAGCTGATTTCGACGTCAGTCGCCAGGACGTGCAGGACGCCGTCCTGGTCCTTGACACCGACACAGGCTTCCTGACCAGTGATGTGCAGCGGCACGTTCATGGTCAGTTTGTGGGACGGATCGATGCGCAGGAAGTCGACGTGAGTCAGCAGCGGCTTGAACGGGTGACGCTGCAGGTCACGGATGACGACTTTCTCGGTCTTGCCCGCAACGTTCAGGGTGATGATGGAGGTGTAGAACGCCTCATCGTCAACCGCCTTGTACAGGCTCGGCTTGTCGATCATGACCGGAGTCGGAGCCTGGTCGGCACCGTAGATGATTCCCGGCACGAAGTCGTTCGTACGACGCAGGCGGCGGCTCGCACCTTTCCCCAGGTCTTCACGAACTTCAGCATTCAGTTTGAACTGTTTCATTTTTGCAGATACCTCAAGGGGCTAATGAGAATCCGGCAGCCCCCGCGACCAGAGCGCTACCGGATCCATGAGGCCGGCCCGGAGATTTCCGGGCCGGCCGCTTGTCGGCAGATGACGGATCATCTGCCGTTGTCAGTGCCTCTTCCCCGAGCAGCGGCGAGCGGTGCCCGCCGACAGGACTCAGTGGAACATGGCGCTGACGGATTCTTCATTGCTGACGCGACGGATCGCCTCGGCGATCAGGCCAGCGACTGTCAGCTGGCGGATCTTGCCGGAACGACGCGCGGCGTCGGACAGCGGGATGGTGTCGGCCACCACCACTTCGTCGAGGACGGAGTTGGTGATGTTGTCGACCGCCGGGCCAGACAGAATCGCGTGGGAGGCATAGGCCACGACGCGGTTGGCGCCATGATCCTTGAGTGCCTCGCCCGCCTTGCACAGGGTGCCGGCGGTATCGATCATGTCATCGACCAGCACGCAGGTGCGGTCTTTGATATCACCGATGATGTTCATCACCTGGGCCTGGTTGGCCTGGGGGCGACGCTTGTCGATGATGGCCAGCTCGCAGTTGAGCTGCTTGGCGATGGCACGGGCACGTACCACGCCGCCCACATCCGGGGAGACGACGATCAGGTTGTCATAGTTCTGACGTTCGATGTCGTCGAGCAGGATCGGTGAGCCATAGACGTTGTCCACCGGCACATCGAAGAAGCCCTGGATCTGATCGGCATGCAGGTCCATGGTCATGACGCGATTGACGCCAGCCTTGACCATCATGTCCGCGACCACCTTCGCCGAGATCGGCACGCGCGCAGAGCGCACGCGGCGGTCCTGACGGGCGTAACCGAAGTAGGGAACGACCGCAGTGATACGCGCCGCAGACGCACGACGCAACGCGTCCACCATCAGGATCAGCTCCATCAGGTTGTCGTTGGTCGGTGCGCAGGTGGACTGCATGATGAAGACGTCCTTGCCGCGGACGTTTTCGTTGATTTCTACCGCAATCTCGCCATCGCTGAACTGACCGACGGTTGCATGACCCAGGCGGGTATCGAGGGCTTCAGCTACCTTGCGGGCGAGAGCGGGATTGGCATTCCCCGCGAATACCATCAGTTTTGACACGCGCAGCCACCTTTGGAGTCTTGTGGGATCTCGGGAGTGGAGAATTCCGGGTTGACCGGGAACGGCCAGGATTGGCTGGGGTACCAGGATTCGAACCTGGGAATGTCGGTACCAGAAACCGGTGCCTTACCACTTGGCGATACCCCAGCAACGTTCACTTCAACCAGTTGCTGTGCTCAGGCCGATGCCAGAGCGGCATGTAGAGGGGAGATATTGCAACCGCGTGCCGAGAAGGCGTGCCACATCGGGCGCTCGAGTTCGAGTCGACCCAGCACCTCGCTGGCCTGTCGTGCGTCGTCAAACGCACAGAACACACAGGCGCCGGTGCCCGTCAGTCTGGCGGTGCCGAACTGGTCCAGCCAGTCCAGGGCGTCGGCGACTGCCGGGTACAAAGTGCGCACCACGACTTCACAGTCGTTGCGGCCCCCCTGCAGTGCGCGCGCCATACTAATCGCGAGGCTGGAACGTGTCAATTGTGGGTGGCCGAACACGGCCGGTGTCGCGACCTCGATACCGGGGTGGATCACCACGAACCATGGGGTGTCCAGCGGGGCTGGCACCAGGCGTTCGCCGATGCCTTCGGCCCAGGCGGCGAAGCCACGCACGAACACTGGCACATCCGCGCCAAGCGACAGCCCGAGCTCGGCAAGGGTATCTTCGCCAAGCTCCAGGCCCCAGAGTCTGTCCAGTGCCAGCAGGGTCGTGGCGGCATCGCTGCTGCCGCCACCCAGGCCGCCACCCATCGGCAGCACTTTCTCCAGCGTGATATCGACACCGGGCAATGCGGTGGGCGACGCGACCTTGCCCTGCGCGTGTGCGGCTTCTCGCAGCAGGCGCGCGGCGCGCACGATCAGATTGGCCTCTTCGGGCACACCTTCAATAGGCGGTGAGAGGCGGATTGCCTCATCGTCGCGCAGCGTGAAGCTGAGGCTGTCGCCGTGCTCGAGAAACTGGAACAGCGTCTGCAGCTCGTGATAGCCATCGGCACGCTGGCCCGTGATATGCAGCATGCGGTTGAGCTTGGCCGGGGCGGGCAGGGTGAGTGTCATGGTCGATGTGGATGTCGGAGTCGTCATGGCAGAAGGAGAAGGTGTCACGATCACAGCGCCTGCCACTGGTTGACGATGAGAGTGGCAGTGAGGTCGCCGTAATAGAGTTTCATCTTGCGCGGTAGCCACAGGCCTTCGGCGCGGGTCCAATCCTGATAGTCCACTTCCCAGCCGTCCTGGTAGAGGGTGGTCGGGAAGCCCAGTGCATCTGTCTCGAGGTCATGCTCGCCAGCGGCCGGTACGCCGCGCACCCAGTTGTCGAGGGCACCCAGCGGCAATGACCAGCCCAGTTGCGCCAGCATCAGGCTCTCGGCATCCGGGGCTTCGAAGTCACCCTCGGAGGAAGAGAGGCGCACGCCTTCGGCGTCGCGCACTAGAGTCGTGCGCCCCGCGCCCAGCGGGCCGGTGATCAGCATGTGGTAATCATCGCCGTCCTGCTGCCAGTCGAGGTTGGCGCTGTGGCCTTCCTCGGGGGTGCGAATGCCGACCTTGCCTGCCAGCTGCCAGTGGGTCAGGGCGGCAAGTTGCGTGTCCTGTTGCTGCCAGTCACCGTCACTGCGCGTCAGATCACCGGCATTGTCGCTGGCCATCTGGCTGGCGCAGCCGCTGAGTACCAGTGTCATGGCCAGCAGGGCTGGTCCGAGCAGGCGGCGTGCCTGGCTCAGCAGAGGAAGTGACAGGGAAAAAGTGATCATGACGCGAAAGCCTTCCGGATGGCGAGAAGATGAGGAGAGGTGAGTGAGGCTCCACTCACTGGCGGGTCAGGATAATGGACTCGCCAGTGGGCAGAAAGTGCCGGGTAGCGTGGCAGTGCTCTTCAGGGCGCGTCGACGACCGGGCGCAGTTCCGGAATGTGCTGGAACAGAGCTTCGAGCTCGCTGGCTTCTTCAAAGCGCTCGCTCAGCTCTACCGCCAGACCGCGGGCTTCATCCTCGCGGCCCAGCGCCCACAGCACCTCGATGAGATGGGCGCCGATCTCGGCATCCTGCTGCTGGGCCCAGGCGGCTTCCAGCGGTGCCAGCGCATTGTCGAGGTCGCCTGTCAGGTAGCGTCCCCAGCCGAGGCTGTCCAGGATGGCCGCGTCGTCGGGCGACAGCGCATGGGCGCGCTCGATCAGGGCCAACGCTTCCTCGAGGCGATCGGTCTCGACCAGCAGGGTGTAGCCGAGCGCGTTGTAGGCGCTGGCATTGTCGGGTTCCAGCGCGATGACTTCGCGCAGGTCTTTCTCCATGGCGTCCAGCTGATCATCTTCCAGGTGGCGAATGCCACGCAGGAACAGCAGGCTGCCCAGTTCGCTCTCCAGGTCGTTGCGCTTCTCGGCCTCCTGGGCGGCGATGGCTTGCGCAAGTGCCTTGCGACGCGTGGCAATGCTGCTGCTCAGCAGGGCCTCGGCCTCGGCATGCGCCCCCTGGGAGTCGAGCAGGTCGATCTCGAAGCTGAGCAGCGTCATGGCATGACGCGGATGACGCAGGCGTTCCACGGCCAGAAACTGACGGGCCTCGTCCGTGCGTTCATGTTCGACCAGCAACTGGGCGGCACGGGCGCGACTGGAGATGTAGCGCTCGCCGTCCGGCACCTGCCGGTAGTAGAGAATGGCGTTGTCGACATCGCCGCTGGACTCGGCGGCCAGCCCCAGCAGGGCGTAGGCGGCGTCCGGCACCGGGTCTTCATCGAGCAGCGGCAGCAGCAGGCGATGGGTGTCCTCGGGCGAATCGGCATCAAGATAGAGACTGGCCAGTGCCAGACGCAGACGTGGCGCGCTGGGATGGCGGGCAATGAGGCTATCGATGCGCTCGCGTGCCGCGTCCAGATCGCCGCTGGCCAGTTCGGTCTGCGCGGCGCTCAGGATCAGGCGGCTGTCATCGGGGGCAATCTCAAGGCCTCGGGACACCGCTCGCCGAGCTGCCTCAAGACGCCCCGCGCTGCGTTCGATCTCGCTGCGCGCCAGCCAGAGCTCTGCCAATGTGGCGTGAGCGCTTTCCAGGCGCACCAGGCGTGCACGCGCCGCGGTCTCATTGCCCAGCGCAGACTCGAACAGTGCCGCGGCAATCTCGGGCATCGGCTGCTCGGGATACTGGGCGATATGCGTCTCCAGCATCGCCAGCAGGGGTTCGAGCTCGGCGCCGGCATCGATCGCCTGCTCGGCCAGGGTCGCCAGATTGCCATTGCCGCCACTGGCGGTGAGTATCAGGCGCTGTTCGAGCGCGGCCTGCCAGTCGCCTCGCTCGACAGCCAGGCGGGCGCGGATGATGCCGGGCTCGCTGGCGGACTCATCGAGTTGCTGCCAGCGTTCGGCGGCGCGCTCCAGCAGGGCCGGGTTGTCGGCGAAACGAGCCGCGAGCACGGCGCGTCGCGCCAGTTCCGGGTCATCGAAGTGACGGCTGGCGGCCAGATAGCCATTGGCGGCGCGGGGATAGTCACCGCGCTGTCCGGCGAGTTCGGCGCTCAACAGCTGATTGAGGCTGTCTGCATCCAGGCCCTGCTGGATGGGCGGCGCCGTGGCCAGCGGGTCGGGCTGCGCCCTCAGGGGCGCGGAGTCGCTCATCGACTGACAGCCGGTCATGCCCAGCAGCAACCCGCCCACGACGCAGGACTTCCACCCGCCGCGCGGGCGACGAGGGGCATCAAGAGAGGCGAGAGTGTGCGGGGGGCTATGTTCAGCGGCAGTCGAAGCGTGCATGCAACCTCGCGTTTGTCAGTGTGGGCAGAATGGGGAACAGGGCGATCGAGCCGCAGGCCGGGTCATGTGCGTAGCATGGCGCTGACGAAGCCATCGTGTCTCGCAGCATAACGGCTGGCGGCGAAGGGGGATAGCGTTGCCGACGCAAGGAAGTGGCATGACCCACCGGACACCTCGTATGCCGACAGATACGTCGCGCGGGCTGATAGCGATAGCCTGCCAGCATCATGGAAAATCCTCATCGGCTGCGACATGCTGCGGGGTCGCGTGGTGCAGACGCTGTGATAGAATGAGCGCGCTAATATTACGATCTCAGCCGCTTCGGCAGCCCTGTGTGCCTTTATGTCAGCCGCCCTTGTCCCCATTTGTGTCGACAGGTGTAAAGGCACCGAGCCTGCGCGGATTACCTGCTGTCCTGGCCTTGGCCTCGCGGCAGGCCAGCACCGAGAGCCGCCTGACATTGACGCCGATTCCTGCCGGCCAGACCCTGACGACTGACTCCATGACCCTTCTTGCCCTTGGCATCAATCACCGCACCGCCGCCGTTGACGTGCGTGAGCGCGTTGCTTTCACGCCTGCGCAGCTCGATGCCGCGCTGGGCGAATTGAAGCGCCTGCCGGCGGTTTCCGAAGCGGCGGTGCTGTCGACCTGCAATCGTACCGAGCTGTACTGCGTGACCAGCGATGGCGCCAAGTCGGTGCTCGAGTGGCTGGGGCGTTTTCATCGCCTGCCGGTGGAGGAGCTGTCGCGTTGCAGCTATCAGCACCTGGGAGAGGAGGCGGTACGCCACCTGATCCGTGTCGCGGTGGGGCTGGACTCGATGGTGCTGGGCGAGCCGCAGATTCTGGGCCAACTCAAGGACGCCTATCAGTTCGCGCGCAACTCGGTGGGGCTGGGCGGTGAGCTCGAGCAGCTCTTCCAGCATATCTTCCAGGTCGCCAAGCAGGTACGTACCGAGACCGGTATCGGCGAGAACCCCGTCTCGGTGGCCTACGCCGCCGTCAGCATGGCCAGCCACATCTTCGATGACTTCTCGCGGGCCAATGCCTTGTTGATCGGCGCCGGCGAGACCATCGAACTCGTCGCGCGCCATCTCAAGGAAGCGGGCATCGCCAACCTGTGCATCGCCAACCGCACCGTGTCGCGCGCCGAGCGTCTGGCCGATGAGCTGGGCGGGACTGCCATCGGCCTGGAAGGTATTCCGCATGCCCTCGAGAATGCCGATATCGTGATAGCCTCCACCGCTTCCCAATTGCCGATTCTCGGCAAGGGCATGGTGGAACGCGCGCTCAAGAAGCGCCGCTACAAGCCGGTGTTCATGGTCGACATCGCCGTACCGCGCGATATCGAGCCGCAGGTCGGAGACCTCGACGACGTCTTCCTCTATACGGTCGATGACCTGCAGGAGGTGATCGACGAGAATCGTCGCCACCGTGAGTTGGCCGCTGCCCAGGCAGAAGAGTTGATTCGCCAGGGCGTCAACGCCTGGTCGCACCGCAAGCGGGTGCGCAGTGGCGGCGAAGTCATCAAGCGCTATCGCAGCCATGGCGAGCAACTGCGCGCCGAATGCGAGGCGCAGGCGCTGGCGGAGCTCGATCAGGGACGCGACCCCCAGGAAGTGGTCGCGCAGTTGGCGCGCCAGCTGGCCAATCGCTTCATGCATCACCCGACACTGGCACTGCGCCAGGCCTCGGGAGACGATCGCCAGGATATTCTTCAGACGGCCCAGACGCTTCTGCTCGCGCCGGCTGATTCATCACAGGACCCTTCATGAAAGACAGCCTCATCACCAAGCTCGACACCTTCCATGACCGCTTCGAGGAGATCTCCGCACTGTTGTCGGAGCCCGAAGTGATCGGGGACCAGGCCAGGTTCCGCGACCTGTCGCGGGAGTATGCCGAGCTTGAGCCATTGATCGAGGCATGGCGCCGTCATCGCGGCCTGAACGAAGATCGTGACGCCGCGCTGGAGATGGCGGAGGACAGTGACCCCGAGATGCGCGACATGGCGCGTGAGGAAGTCCGCGATGCCGATGCGGCGCTCGAGACGCTGGAAGCCGAGATTACCCAGCTGCTGATTCCGCGTGACCCGGATGACGGTGCCAACGTCTTCCTCGAGGTGCGCGCCGGCACGGGCGGTGACGAGGCGGCGCTGTTCGCCGGTGACCTGTTCAAGATGTACTCGCGCTACGCCGAGCTCAAGGGCTGGCAGGTCGAGACCGTCAGCGCCAGTCACGGCGAGCACGGCGGCTTCAAGGAAGTCATCGCCCGCGTGAAGGGCGAGGGCGTCTACTCGCGCCTCAAGTTCGAGTCCGGCGCGCACCGCGTGCAGCGCGTGCCCGCCACCGAATCCCAGGGGCGTATCCATACCTCGGCCTGCACCGTGGCGGTGATGCCCGAGGCCGATGAAGTCGGTGACGTCGACATCAATCCGGCCGACCTGCGCGTGGACACCTATCGCAGCTCCGGCGCCGGTGGTCAGCACGTCAACACCACCGATTCCGCGATTCGCATCACCCACCTGCCCACCGGTGTGGTGGTGGAGTGTCAGGATGAGCGCAGCCAGCACAAGAACCGTGCGCGCGCCATGTCACTGCTGGCGGCGCGCCTCAAGCAGGCCGCGGTGGACACCCAGGCACAGGCCACCTCCGATGCCCGTCGCAAGCTGGTCGGCTCCGGTGATCGCTCCGAGCGCATCCGTACCTACAACTTCCCGCAGGGGCGTCTGACTGACCACCGCATCAACCTGACGCTCTACAAGCTCAATGAAGTGATCGCCGGCCAGCTGGACGAAGTGATCGAGCCGCTGGTGGTGGAATACCAGGCCGATCAGCTGACCGCACTGCAGGAGCAATAAGGTGAGAATCGATGTCACCCTGGCAGCCGCGACTGCCCGTCTGAGCGAGGCGGGCAGCGATTCTCCGCGTCTGGATGCCGAGTTGCTGCTGGGCGAGGTAATGGGACGAGAGCGCACCTGGTTCTACACCTGGGGCGATCGGGATCTCGAGAGCGAGGCCGGTGCCGAGGGTGTGGCACGTTTCGAGGCGCTGTTGGCGCGCCGGGCCGAGGGCCATCCCGTGGCGCATCTGCTCGGGCGGCGTGAATTCTATGGCCTGACGCTGGCCTGTTCACCGGCCACGCTGATTCCGCGCCCGGACACCGAGGTGATGGTGGAGTGCGCGCTGGAACTGGCCGAGGCCACCAGCGGCAAGCTGCTGGATCTCGGTACCGGCACCGGTGCCATCGCGCTGGCCTTTGCGCGTCACCGCCCGCAGTGGCAGGTGTTGGGCGTCGATCTCATCGAGGAAGCCGTGCAGCTTGCACGTGGCAATGCCGAGCGTCTGGCGATCGCCAATGCCGAATTCCGCCAAAGTGACTGGTTCAGTGGCGTCACCGAGACCGGCTTTGCGCTGATTACCGCCAACCCCCCTTATCTGGCCGATGATGACCCGCATCTCGTGCTGGGCGATGTGCGCTTCGAGCCGCGCTCGGCGCTGGTCGCGGCCGAGGCAGGGCTGGCGGACTTTCTGCATCTGATCGCCACTGCGCCGCAGCACCTGGCCGCAGGCGGCCACCTGATGCTGGAGCATGGCCTCACCCAGGGCAATGAAGTGCGCGAGGCACTGCGTGCCGGCGGCTTCGTTGACGTCGAGACCCTGGAAGACCTGGGCGGGCGCGAACGCATCACGCTGGGCAAGCTGGCCTGATGCTCGCCGGGCACCGTCTAGCGGTGCCCGTGTAGTGGTGCCCGTGTAGTGGCGCCCGTGGGTGTTTCCCGCTGACACCCTCGGCGCCTGGCATCCCTGTAGTGCATTCCACCGTTTTCTGTGGAGTCTGCGTGGAATCCTCGTCACAGTACCGCCAGTGAAGGCGTATCCCCTGTTGGTCGGGTATGATAGTAATGATCCTGCATGATTGGCATGGTCGTCTGATAACTCCCTTGTTATCCGACGGCCTGACTGCACGGAAGCCAGGAGCACGGATGATCCTGCTGCAAGTCACCCTGCTGGGAAAACTATTACAATGAAAGCAAAATCACGCACTCTGGACCGCATCGACCTCAAGATTCTGCGTTGCCTGCAAGAGAATGCTCGCATCTCCTATGTCGACCTCGCCTCGGAAGTCGGCCTTTCCACCACGCCGTGCCTGGAGCGTGTCAAACGCCTCGAGCGTGCCGGCGTCATCCGCGGTTACAAGGCGGTGCTCGACCCCAAGGCGCTCAAGGCCAACCTGCTGGTCTTCGTCGAGATCAGTCTCGAGACACAGTCGCCGTCGGTGTTCGATGAATTCCGCCGCGCCGTCTCCAAGCTGCCGCAGATCCAGGAGTGTCATCTGGTCTCCGGTCAGTTCGACTACATCCTCAAGTGCCGGATTCCGGAAATGTCCGCCTATCGTCAGCTGCTCGGCGATGTGGTGCTGACGCTGCCCGGCGTCAAGGAATCCAAGAGTTATGTGGTGATGGAGGAGGTCAAGGAGCAGTTCTCGCTGCATGTGCCCGATATCGAGGAGCTGGACGCCAAGTAATGGCAAGTCACGTTGTTGCCAGACAGGGCTCGTGGCTTCTCACTTCATTTACCGACAGGCGGCTTTTCTCCCATGCAAGATTCGCAATTGCTGCGCTACTCGCGCCAGATCCTGCTCCCTCAGGTCGACATCGCCGGGCAGCAGCGCCTGTTGGCGGCGCGGGTGCTGGTGATCGGGGCGGGTGGTCTGGGCTGCCCGGCAGCGCTCTATCTGGCAGCTGCGGGCATCGGCACTTTGGTGGTGGCCGATGATGACCACGTCGAGCTGTCCAATCTGCAGCGTCAGATCGCCCATGGTGACGCCGACATCGATCAGCCCAAGGCGCAATCACTCGCCGCCTCGCTGTTGGCGATCAATCCCGATACCGAGGTGATCGCATTGTCAGAGCGCCTGCAGGAGGAAGCGCTGGCCGAGCAGGTGGCCGCCGCAGACGTGGTGCTCGATTGCACCGATCGCTTCAGCTCGCGCTTCCCGATCAACGCCGCCTGCGTGGCAGCGGGCACCCCGCTGGTGTCCGGCGCCGCGATACGCTTCTCCGGCCAGCTGGCGGTGTTTGATCGCCGTGAGCCACAGGCGCCGTGTTACGGCTGCCTGTATCCGCCGGATGAGCTGGGCGATGAAGAGTTGACCTGCGCTGAAAGTGGTGTCATCGCGCCGCTGGTCGGCATCATCGGCGCCTTCCAGGCGCTGGAAGCGCTCAAGCTGATCAGCGGTGCTGGCAGCGTGCATCGCGGCCTGGCCACCTTCGATGGCCTGAGCGGTGAATGGCGGCGCATGGGCCTCAAGCGCGACCCCGGCTGTCAGGTGTGTGGCGGTTCGTGAGCCTGCATGGGCGGCTGTTGATTGTCGTTCGATAGAGCATGAAAAAGCCCCCAGCGTCGTGATGACGGTGGGGGCTTTTTTCATTCAGCGGCTGATGGACAGGCTCAGCTGAGGCTATCCAGCTTGTCTTTCAGCACCTTGTTGACCTGTTGCGGATTGGCGGTGCCGCGCGAGGCCTTCATCACCTGACCGACGAAGAAGCCGATCATCTTGCCACGCTTGTCCGGCTCGGCTTCCTGATACTGTGTCACCTGGGCCGGGTTGTCGGCGATCACCTGATCGACCACGGCTTCGATGGCACCGGTGTCGGTGACCTGCTTGAGGCCGCGTGACTCGATGATCTCGTCGGCGTTTTCGCCTTCGCCATCCCACAGCGCGGCGAATACCTGCTTGGCGGCCTTGCCGTTGATGGTCTCGTCGACGATGCGCTTGATCAGGCCACCCAGCTGAGCCGCGGAGACCGGGCTGACGGCGATGTCGAGGTTTTCCTTGTTGAGACGACCGGTCAGCTCACCTTGCACCCAGTTGGCGGCCTGCTTGGCGTCGCCGCAGACATCCTTCACTTCCTCGAAGAAGTCGGCCATTTCGCGGCTGGCGGACAGCACGCCGGCGTCATAGGCGGACAGGCCCAGTTCGCTTTCGAAACGCGCGCGTTTCTCGGCCGGCAGTTCCGGCAGGGTCTGGCGCAGGTGTTCGATGTAGGCCTCGTCCACTTCCACCGGCAGCAGATCCGGGCACGGGAAGTAGCGGTAATCGTTGGCTTCTTCCTTGGTACGCATGCTGCGCGTCTCGTCGGCGTCCGGATCATACAGGCGGGTTTCCTGCACGACCTTGCCGCCGTCCTCGATCAGCTCGATCTGACGCTCCACCTCGAAGTGGATGGCGCGCTCGATGAAGCGGAAGGAGTTGACGTTCTTGATCTCCGCGCGGGTGCCGAAGGCTTCCTGCCCCTTGGGGCGCACCGAGACGTTGACGTCGCAACGCAGCGAGCCTTCGGCCATGTTGCCGTCAGAGATGCCGAGATACGTCACGATGGCGTGGATCGCTTTCACGTAGGCCACCGCTTCCTTGGCGGAACGCATGTCCGGCTCGGAGACGATTTCCAGCAGTGGTGTGCCGGCACGGTTGAGGTCGATGCCGGTCATGCCCTGGAAGTCTTCGTGCAGCGACTTGCCGGCGTCTTCCTCGAGGTGGGCATGGTGGATGCGGATCGACTTGCGCGTGCCATCTTCCAGAAGGATCTCGAGCTCACCCGGACCGACGATGGGCTGATCCATCTGGCTGGTCTGGTAGCCCTTGGGCAGATCCGGATAGAAGTAGTTCTTGCGTTCGAACACCGAACGGCCGGCCACGGCGGCATTGACGGCGAGGCCGAAGCGCACGGCCATGGCCACGGCCTGCTCGTTGAGCACCGGCAGGGTGCCCGGCAGGCCGAGGTCCACGGCGCTGGCCTGGGTGTTGGGCTCGGCACCGTAGGTGGTGGAAGAGCCGGAGAAGATCTTTGACTGGGTGGCGAGCTGAGCGTGAACCTCAAGCCCGATTACGACTTCCCATTGCATCAGGCTTGCTCCTGTCCGAATTCCGGGCGCTGGCGGTGCCAGTCGGTGATTTGCTGGAACTGGTGCGCGACGCCCAGCAGGGTCTGCTCACCGAAGTGCGGGCCGAGGATCTGCAGACCCACCGGACGCTTGCCTGCCAGGCCGGCCGGCACGCTGATGCCCGGAATGCCCGCCAGGTTGATGGCGATGGTGTAGAGATCCTGCAGGTACATGGACAGCGGGTCCTTGTGCGCGCCGAGATCGAACGCCGGGGTCGGTGCCGCCGGGCCCATCAGCACATCGACCTGATCGAAGGCATCGAGGAAGTCCTGGCGGATCAGGCGACGCACCTTCTGGGCCTTGATGTAGTAGGCATCGAAGAAGCCTTCTGAAAGGGTGTGCGTGCCGATGATGATGCGGCGCTTCACCTCGTCGCCGAAGCCTTCCTCGCGGGTGCGCTTGTAGAGGTCTTCCAGGTCTTGCGGGTCATTGCAGCGATGGCCGAAGCGCACGCCGTCATAACGCGACAGGTTGGAGGAGGCTTCGGCCGGCGCGATCACGTAGTAGGTCGGGATGGCCAGGTGGGTATGCGGCAGCGAGATTTCCTGCACGCTGGCACCGGCATCCTCGAAGACCTTGATCGCGGCACGCACGGAGGCTTCGACTTCCTCGGACAGGCCTTCGCCGAAGTATTCCTTCGGCAGGCCGATCTTCAGGCCCTTGAGGTTGTAGTCCAGTCCTTCGACGTAATCCGGCACGCCACGCACCACGCTGGTGGAGTCGCGCGGGTCGGCGCCGGCGATCACGTTCATCAGGCGCGCGCAGTCTTCGGCGGAGCGAGCCATCGGGCCGCCCTGATCGAGGCTGGAGGCGTAGGCGATCATGCCGTAACGCGAGACGCGGCCGTAGGTCGGCTTGAGGCCGGTGATGCCACAGAAGGCGGCCGGCTGGCGGATGGAACCGCCGGTGTCGGTGCCCAGCGCGGCCGGTGCGAGGCCTGCGGCGACGGCGGCGGCACTGCCGCCGGAGCTGCCACCCGGTACGGCGGACAGATCCCACGGGTTCCTGACGGCACCGTAGTGGCTGTTCTCGTTCGAGGAGCCCATCGCGAACTCATCGAGGTTGGTCTTGCCGAGAATCACCACGCCCTCGGCCTTGAGCTTCTCGATCACGGCGGCGTCGTAGGGCGAGACGAAGTTGTCGAGCATCTTCGAGCCGCAGCTGGTGCGCACACCTTCGGTGCAGAAGATGTCCTTGATGGCCATCGGGACGCCGGTCAGCGCGGCGGCATTGCCGGCGGCACGGCGTGCATCGGCGGCATCCGCATCACGCAGCGCTTCTTCGCGGCACAGGGTGATGTAGCTGTTGAGCTCGCCATCGAGGCGTTCGATGCGGGCCAGGAAGGCTTCCGTCAGCTCGCGACTGGTGTATTCGCCGGCCTCCAGGCCTTGCGCCAGCTCACTGAGCGTCTTGTCATGTAGTGCAATGGACGATGACATGTTCGATTCCATCAGTGCAGACGATGCGCTGGGCATCGTCCGCAGAAATTCCGGGGCGGACGGGGCGTGCCGCGTGACGTGGTATCCGATGGCAGCCGATCACGATGTGTGAGCGATCTGCCAGCGAGATCACTCGACGACGCGCGGAACCAGATACAGACCCTGCTCTGTGGCCGGGGCTACCTGCTGAAAACGCTCGCGCTGATTCGATTCGGTGACTTCGTCCGCGCGCAGGCGTTGCGTGGCTTCCAGCGGGTGTGCCAGCGGTGCGACGCCGTCGGTATCGACCTGTTGCAGCTGGTCGACCATGGCGAGAATCCGGTCGAGATCCTCGACGTAGGCTTCGGCATCCTGCGAGGCAAGACCCAGGCGTGCGAGGTGAGCGGCACGCAGCACATCTGAATGTTCAAGGGCCATTGAAGTTTCCCTGTCTTGGCTTCGAGAGGCTTGAGGTGACGGCAGGAGTCGGAGACGACCACGCGGAATCGGACTGGCGCCACGAGCGCGAAAGGCCGAATTCGAAAATCGTGGTGTCCCGGCAAACCCGATGCCCGTTACCCTGTAGAACAGCGCGCTTTGCAGCGATGGAGCAATCTGTCGCCGAATGCGCCGTCACAGTGTGATTCGGCGTGAAATGTACCACATCTGCGTCGCTCTGGCAGGCGTGTCAGCTTGCCGCCATGGGGTGGCAATGGTACCGTTCGCGTCTGCACAGGGTTCCGGTCTGGACTAGGTGATCAACTTCCATGTTTAAACGTTTACGTGGGCTGTTCTCGAGCGATCTGTCGATCGATCTGGGTACTGCCAACACGCTTATTTATGTGCGCGGTCGCGGTATCGTGCTCGACGAGCCCTCAGTCGTGGCCATTCGCCAGTCCGGGAATGCCCGCAGTGTGGCGGCCGTCGGTGCCGATGCCAAGCGCATGCTGGGGCGCACCCCCGGCAATATCACGGCCATCCGTCCGATGAAGGACGGCGTCATCGCCGACTTCACCGTTACCGAACAGATGCTCCAGCATTTCATCCGCAAGGTGCATCAGAGCACCTTCCTGACACCCAGCCCTCGTGTGCTGGTGTGCGTGCCGTGCATGTCGACCCAGGTCGAGCGTCGCGCCATCAAGGAATCGGCCGAAGGGGCCGGCGCGCGTGAGGTCTACCTGATCGAGGAGCCGATGGCTGCCGCGATCGGTGCGGGTCTGCCGGTGGAAGAGGCGATGGGCTCCATGGTGGTCGATATCGGTGGTGGTACCACTGAAATCGCCATCATCTCGCTCAACGGCGTGGTCTATTCCGAATCCGTGCGTATCGGCGGTGACCGCTTCGACGAAGCCATCACCTCCTATGTGCGTCGCCATTACGGCAGCTTGATCGGTGAGGCGACGGCCGAGCGCATCAAGGAAGAGATCGGTTGTGCCTACCCGGGTGGCGAGCTGCGCGAGATCGACGTGCGCGGCCGCAATCTGGCCGAGGGTATTCCGCGTTCCTTCACGCTCAACTCCCACGAGATTCTCGATGCGCTGCAGGAACCGCTGGCGGCCATCGTCTCGGTGGTCAAGAGCGCGCTTGAGCAGTCTCCGCCGGAACTGGCCTCCGACATCGCCGAGCGCGGCCTGGTACTGACCGGTGGTGGGGCGCTGCTGCGTGACATCGACAAGCTGATCGCGGAAGAGACGGGGCTGCCGGTGATCATCGCCGAAGACCCGCTGACCTGCGTGGCGCGTGGCGGTGGCAAGGCGCTGGAAATGATCGATCAGCACACCTTCGAGCTGCTGTCGAGCGATTGACCTCGTCCGGGGCCGGGCATGCTGTGTGCTGTACGGCTGGTCCCGGCCTGTCGGAGGAAGTGCTATCAAACCCCTGTTCACGCGTGGCCCCGTGCCCGGCTATCGCATGCTGTTGTGCGCGGTGCTGTCACTCACGCTGATGTTTGCCGAAGATCGCTTCAGCTGGATGGTCGATGTGCGCGCCAGCATGGCGACGCTGGTGTCGCCCGTGCAGTGGGTCGTCAGCTTGCCGACGGAAGGCATCAGCTGGGGCGCCCTGGTGTTTGCCGATCAGCAGGAGTTGGCCGACGAGAATCGCGCGCTGCGCGAACAGCTGCTCAACCTGTCCAGCCGTGTGCAACGCATGGCGAGCCTGACTTCCGAGAATACGCGTCTGCGCGAATTGCTCAATGCCGGACAGCGCAGCGATATCCCCTATATCACCTCCCAGTTGTTGACCCTCGATGCTGACCCGTTCTCCCACCGCATGGTGGTGGACCGCGGTGAGCAGGACGGCGTGCGCATCGGCCTGCCGGTACTCGATGCCTATGGTCTCGTCGGGCAGGTCATCTCCACCTCGGCCTACAACAGTCGCGTGCTGATGATCAGTGATGCCAGCCATGCGGTGCCGGTGGAGATCAATCGCAATGGCCTGCGCTTCATCGCCCAGGGCAGTGGCAAGATCGACCAGGTCGATGTGCTGCATGTGCCGGATACCGCCGACATTCGTGTCGGGGATCTGCTGGTGACTTCCGGACTGGCGCTGCGCTTTCCGCGCGGCTTGCCGGTGGCACGTGTCACCGAGGTCTACCATGATCCCGGCAAGCCGTTCGCCCGCGTGAGTGCCGAGCCCATCGCGCAGCTGGAGCGTTCGCGCAACTTCCTGATCCAGATGCCGCCGCCGGTGGACACCGACAACCTGTATGTCGATGACAGCCTCGATGAGTTGCCGCGCGACAACCTGGCGGCGCCCAGACCCGAGGGTGACGACGCCGCACAAGGCTCCGCCGAGGATGCGGCAGACGCACAGGCACCCACCGATGCTGCCGGGGAGAACAACTGATGGCCTTTCGTCCCCAGACCACCTTGCTGTGCTGGTTCTCGCTGCTGCTGGCGCTGTGTCTGCAGGTCATGCCATTGCCGGATGTATGGCTGATCTGGCGGCCCCAGTGGCTGGGTCTGATGCTGGTCTACTGGTGCATCGTCTCGCCGCAGAGTGTCGGAGTCTTCCACGGCTTCCTGTTCGGGCTGGCGCTGGATGTCCTGCAGGGCGCACCGCTGGGGCACAACGCCCTGGTACTGTCGCTGACGGCCTTCATGGGTGTGCTGCTCTATCAGCGTATTCGCGCCTACTCGCTGTTGCAGCAGGCGTTGCTGGTGATCGTGGTGCTGGGCATCGCGCAGTTGCTGGATCAATGGCTGCGCAGCCTGTTCGGTGCCGGCCCCGTCAGCCTGTCGTTCCTGCTCTCGGCGGTCATCGGCGGCGCGCTGTGGCCGTGGCTCTATACCCTGCTGCAGATGCTGCGTCGGCGGGTCGCGGCCTGAGTGCCACTGGCACGTCGATAGCGTTTCTTGTGAGCTTCCAAAAGCCGCCTACGGGCGGCTTTCTGGTACTTGTCAGCCATCAACGCCTGTCAGTCATGTTTCTCCGCGAGGTCTTCCATGTCATCCCGTTCAAGTTCATCCGCTTCCAGGCCATCCACACCTGATACCGACAGCCCCACTTCCTCACTCTTTGCAAACTCTGACGCCGCGGGGCAGCGCAACGTGATGTTTCAGGGCATTGCTCAACAGGGCATTGCTCAACAGGGTTCTGATCAACAGGACGCTGCTCATCCGGGATTGATTCTGGCCTCGGGGTCGCCGCGTCGTCGTGACCTGCTGGCCAGTATCGGCATCCAATGTGAGGTGGCGCCGGTGGATATCGATGAGACGCCGCAGGCCAATGAGTCGCCGGAGCATTACGTGCTGCGTCTGGCGCGAGAGAAGTCGCAGGCCGGTTTCGCGGCCCTGGCGCAGCGGACGGCAGGCCAGACGGCGGGGTGGCGAGTACTCGGCGCGGATACCGCGCTGGCACTGGATGGACGCACTCTCGGCAAGCCGCGCGACGAGTTGGACGCGCGCGAGATGCTGCTCAGCCTCTCGGGGCGCAGTCATCAGGTGCTCAGTGGTGTGGCGCTGTGTCATGGCGACGCCGGGCGCGACATCCGCTGCGCGAGCGAGCTGGTCGAGAGCCGCGTGACCTTCCGCACCATCACCCCAGAGGAGGCCGCGCGCTACTGGGCGACCGGTGAGCCCGCTGACAAGGCAGGTGGTTACGCCATCCAGGGGCTCGGCGCCGTCTTCGTCAGTCATCTTGAGGGCAGTTACAGCGCCGTGGTCGGGCTGCCGCTGCATGAGACTGCACAGCTCTTGAGCAAGGCGGGCGTTCAGCCGTGGCAACCGCTCTGACGGGCGATGTTCCACGCTGCATCCGTCGGGCGTCGAGTCAGCGCACCAGCGTTATCACGAAGAACCATGGCTTGCATGCGTGGCACAAAATACCCGTTGCAGGAAATCCTTAGTCGATAGATCACAGCCGGGGGCTCCCTAGCTATGTCATAATCGCAAGCAACGACTTTACAAGGACTTGCGCTATGAGCGGCGAGGTATTGATCAATCTGACACCGATGGAGACCCGCGTGGCGGTAGTCGAGAACGGTGTCCTGCAGGAAGCCTTCATCGAACGCAGCGGGCGACGCGGCATCGTCGGCAACATCTACCGTGGCAAGGTGGTGAGAGTATTGCCCGGCATGCAGGCGGCCTTCATCGATATCGGTCTCGAACGGGCGGCCTTCATCCATGCCCAGGAAGTCATGCCGGCGCATACGCCGCATGATGAGCAGCTTTCGATCCGCGAGCTGCTCAGCGAAGGCCAGCCACTGGTGGTGCAGGTCACCAAGGACCCCATCGGCACCAAGGGCGCCCGGCTGACCACGCATCTGTCGGTGCCGTCACGCTATCTGGTCTACATGCCGGACTCGCCGCATACCGGCGTGTCGCAGCGCATCGAGAGCGATGTCGAGCGTGACCGCCTCAAGGAGATGACCGAGCAGTGCCTGACGGAGCTTGATCCGGAGGCGCCCGGCGGCTTCATCCTGCGCACCGCCGCCGAGGGCATCAGCGAGGCGGAACTCAAACAGGACATGCATTTCCTGCTGCGCCTGTGGCGCAAGGTCAGTGAACGTCGCCTCACCGCTGCCGTGCCCAGCGTCATCTACGATGATCTGCCACTGTTCATGCGCACGCTGCGCGATGTGATGCGCGACGAGATCGAGCGCGTGCGCATCGATTCCCGCGAGAACTATCTGCGTCTCAAGGAATTCTCCAGCGAATTCATGCCGGACATGGAAGGGCGCATCGAGTATTACCCTGGCGAGCGACCGATCTTCGATCTGTTCAGTGTCGAGGATGAGCTGCACAAGGCGATGGGTCGCAAGGTGCAGCTCAAGAGTGGTGGCTATCTGGTGATCGACCAGACCGAGGCGATGACCACCATCGACGTCAACACCGGTGGTTTCGTCGGCCACCGCAACCTCGAAGAGACCATCTTCAAGACCAATCTCGAGGCGGCGACCGCCATCGCGCGCCAGCTGCGGCTGCGCAATCTCGGCGGCATCATCATCATTGACTTCATCGACATGGAAGAGGCCGAGCATCAGCGCCAGGTGCTGCGGGTGCTCGAGAAGTCGCTGGAGCGTGACCACGCCAAGAACAAGATGACCGGTGTGACCGAGCTGGGCCTGGTGCAGCTGACGCGCAAGCGCACGCGCGAGAGTCTGGAGCAGGTGCTGTGCGAGGCCTGCCCGACCTGTCAGGGGCGCGGCACCCTCAAGACGCCGGAGACGGTCTGCTACGAGATCTTCCGCGAGATCATGCGCGAAGAGCGCGCCTACAGCCCGGATACCTACATGGTGCTGGCCTCACAGAACGTGGTCGATCGCCTGCTGGACGAGGAATCCGCGGCCGTGGCGGACCTCGAGAGCTTCATCGGCAAGACCATCCGTTTCCAGGTCGAGGCGCATTACACCCAGGAGCAGTACGATATTGTGCTCATGTGATCTGTCAGCCACCGAGCCTGCGATGAAGCCGGGAGTCGCGTTATCCACATCGTGAGTCTGTCCTGTTCGGAGAACCATCAGTGACCCGTTCTACCTCACCAGAGGCGGCACGTTCCACCTCGCAAGAGGCGGTGCAGGAGGGCGTCGACGACACCCCGTCTTCGCCAGCTGCGGTGCCAGCGCCACCCTCGCGTGGGCGGCGCTGGGCGCGCGGGCTGCTGATGGCGCTCGCGGTACTGCTGGCGTTGCTGGCCATCCTGATCGGGGGCCTGCGCTGGTGGTTGACCACGCTGGATTCGCGCAGTGAGTCCATCAGTGACTTCATCGCCACCCAGACCCACTCCAATGTGGGGATGTCATCGCTTGAGGGCCGAATGGATCACCTTGATCCGGCCATCGAGCTGTCCGGTCTGAACCTCTTTCGTCCCGACGAGATGCAGGCGGCGCCGCTGTTGAGCGTGTCCCATCTGGAAACCCGTCTCGATGTGCTCTCCTCCCTGCGCCATCTGGCGCCTGTCTTTGATCGCGCCACTGCCACCGGCGTCATCGTGCACCTGTACCAGCGTGAAGATGGCAGCTGGGGCTGGCCGGGGCCGCCGCGTCCTCCCGAAGCGCTCGAACCCGAAGGGCAGGTGAGCCTTGCGCAGACGGAGCAGGGGCTGGCGCTGCTGGCGCGTCAACGAGTGCGGCTCGAGGATGTGCGTCTGGTGCTGCATGGTCGCAACGATACCCTCAACCTGAATGCCGCCGAACTGTTGCTGTCGGGAGAAGGCGATCGCGCGCATCTGGAAGGCCAGTTGCGGGTCGGGGAATCGCCTCAGGCCGGAGTCAGCGCCGTACTGGAAGTGCTGCCGGGAGATGACGGCCTCGCCGACTACTCGGCCCAGCTGCAGGTGGAGCTGGACGCCGGTGCGCTGGCGAGTGTCGGTCGCCTGATGAGCGAGCGCGACAGCCTGATGCTGCGCGACGCCGATGGCAACGCGACGCTGTGGGCGCGCTGGCGTGACGCACGACTGGAAGATGCTCGCCTGCGTCTCGATCTCAATCGCCTGACGCTGGATCACCATGGCGCCCAGCTGGCGCTCAAGGACATTCATGCGCGTGGCCAGTGGCTGCGCGACCTGGCGGGCAGTGATCGCTGGCAGGCTTGGCTCAATCAGATCTCGGTCGGCGCCACGCAACTCGATGACGCCCCGGCGGCCGGCGCTCCGGTGGCCGGCACTCCGGCGGCCGGCGCCCCGGTGGCAGGCAGTGACGGCCAGACGCCGCAAACGGCGTCATCGCCAGAAGCCTCCACGGCGCTTGCCAGCCTGCCCGAGCGTATATCGCTGTCGGGGGATCTCGCCGATGGCAGCGTGTCGCTGGTCACCAGCAGTTTCGATCTGGAAAAGGTGGCGCGCTGGCGCAATGTGCTGGCGCTCGGCGAACTTGGGGATGTGCTCGAGTCTCTCGATCCGCGAGGCACGGCCAACGGCCTCTCCCTGTCGCTGGCCGGGATCGGGCTCGATGCCCCGCTGACCATGACGCTGGCGCTGGGGCTCACCGGCGCCGAGGTGGAACCCTGGCAGGGCGCCCCGGGACTCGGCCCCCTGGCGGCCTGGGTCACCGCGCACAGTCTTGAGGAGGGCGGCATCGCGAGCCGGATCGCGTTTCGTGGTGACCCGGGGATGCGCTTCCACTTTCCCGAAGTCTTCGGCGACGGCTGGCAGCTCGAGGCCGCCGACGGAGTGGTCGAGGTCAAGGTCGATGACAGTGGCAGCAGCGTCACGGGGCATGACCTGCATATCCAGCGCGACGGCGCCGATGTGACGGGCGGCTTCGGCCTGCAGATTCCCGCTCAGGACCATGATCGCTTCCAGCTGGATCTCGAGATGCGCGATGTGAACGCCCGCAGTATACCGCTGGCCTCCTGGTTGCCGATGAAGGTGCTGGACCCGGCGCTGAGTGAGTGGTTGACGCGCGATGTCGCGGGGCAGGTCCCCGAGGGCAGCCTGCATCTCACCCAGGTGTGGGATGATGACAATGGCGAGGATGGCTATGGACCCGGCGATTCGCTGGACCTTGAGCTGGCCATCGAAGACGGGCGACTCGGTTACGCCGAGGGCTGGCCTGCGCTGGAGGGCGTGAAGGGCAACCTCGCGCTGCATGACAATGCGTTGAGTGCCACGGTCGCGGCGGCGCGCTCTCAGCCGGCCACGGCGCTGGGCGGTGCAGCACCTCTGTCGGTGCGTCAGGCCGATGTCGGCATGCAGGACAATACCTTGAGTATCCAGGGGGATGTGACCGGCAGCGTCGAGGCGCTGTTCGATCTGATCTCGCATGCGCCGCTCGAGGATACCGCTGCGTTGATCGCCGAGTGGCAGGGCAAGGGCTCGGTGGCTGCGTCCATGGATATCCGCGTGCCCCTGGAGGACGCCGAGCAGACGCGCATCACGGCGGCGGGCAAGGTGGGCGAGCGCCAGGCGGCGACGCTGGTCTTTCCGGGGCCGGGCATCGAGGTTGATGACATTCGCGGGCCGCTCGAGTTCGTGCATGACCCTTCCCGCCCCGAGGGGCGTCGTGAGCAGTTGACCGGCAACCTCTCCGGCAAGCTGTTCGGCGGTGCGGTCAAGGCGGCGCTCAACATCGGGCAGGAAGATTCAAGCAGCAAGGGCGCGATCACCTTCGATGGCAAGGCGCCATTGGCACCGGTGCTGGGCTGGCTGGGCACGCCCGAGCACCTGATCGGCGATGCCGCCGAGAACACTCGGGCCGCCTTGCAGGACGGCGAGACGCCGCGTGCGCTGGGCGGCGAGTTCAACTATCAGGCGCGCCTGATGCTGCCCGATGACGGCGCCACTCTGGCGCTCTCGAGTGACCTCAAGGGAGTCGCCATCAATCTGCCGGCACCCTTTGGCAAGACGCGAGAGGAGGCGGCCCCACTGGCGGTGGATATCGGTCTCGCGGAGGGTGGCGGTGATGTGCGTCTCGACAATCGCGCCCGGGCACGCTGGAAAGGCGGCAATACGCGTGATGATGGCAGCACGGTGCCGATGACGGGGCAGTTGTGGCTGGAGCGTTGGCCGAGCGACCCGCAGTGGCCTACCCAGACCGGCTGGGACATCGCCTGGCGCACACCGACCCTTGCCCCCGAGCTCTGGAAGCCGTGGGCGGGAGCGCTCTCCGGTGAGGGCAGCGCGAGTGATGAGGGCGGCGCGAGTGGTGAGAACAGCGCGAGTAGAGAGGGCAACGACACGGAGCAGAGCGACCCCCTGCGTGCCTTGTCACGCCTGCGCGTTGCCACCGATTGCCTGATGATCCAGTCCCGGTGTGCGGGGCCGATGACGCTGGAGGCCGCGCCACGCCAGAGCTCGCAGCAGCAAGGACTGGGGCTGGCCGCGACGCTGGATGGTCAGCTCGCCAGTGGTGAGCTGGTGTGGCAGTCAGGTGCCGCGCGACCGCTGATTCTGGACCTGGACACTCTGAATCTCGACGCCCTGTGGCCCGCGGATGCCGAGCAGGAGACGCAGACTGCCAGTGTGCCAGGCAACTTTACCGAGGCTATCGATGTCGGCATCGAGCCGACGCCGTATCCCGCCGAGCTTGCCGACCTGCCCGCGGGCAGTCTGCGTCTGGCACACCTCATCTGGCGCGATCAGCAGCTGGGGCCGATCAGTGCCGACTGGACCGCCGACAGCCAGCAGCTGGTGGTGTTGCCGCTCTCCATCACGCTGGGCAGAATCACCGCAGTGGGCAATATCACCTGGGAGGATGCCGGCGCCAACAGTCTGACGCGCGCTCGCCTGTCCGCCGATGGCAGTGACCTGGGCGGGCTGCTCGAGCGCCTCTCCCAACCGCGCGGCATCGAGGCGGACCGCGCCCGGGCCGAGGTCAAGCTGGCCTGGCCCGGTGCGCCGCAGGACTTTGCCCTGTCACGCTCCAATGGTCGCGTCGAGATCAAGCTGGATGACGGACGCTTCCTGAATCTGGGCTCGACCTCCGCCCGCCTGCTGGGGCTGGTCAATGTGGATAACCTGCTGCGCCGGCTGTCGCTGGACTTTTCTGATGTCACCGACAAGGGGACGGCCTTCGACAAGGTGCGCGGCGCAGCGACGCTCTTCGATGGGCGGCTGGAAAGCGATGGCCCCTTGCGTATCGAGGCGCCGTCCACCACCGTGACACTCAACGGTCAGGTCGATCTGCTTCGCGGTACCCTTGATCAACGCATGGCCATCACGGTGCCGGTCAGCCAGAACCTTCCGCTGGCCGCCGTGCTGGCAGGCGCGCCCGCCGTGGGCGGGGCGCTGTTCGTGGCCGACAAGATCTTCGGCCGCTTCATCGACAAGGTGACGCAAATTCACTATCGGGTATCAGGCCCCTGGGGCGACCCGAACATTACTCTGGAAAGTGCCGAATGACGCAAAATGCGAGTTCCGGTCGCGTGCTCGACGATGCCGCGGCCCTGTTGCTGACCCCGGGCGGGCTCAGCCTGGATGATCTGGATGCTGGCCTGGCACATGCCATGGGCCCGGGCACCGACTATGCCGACCTCTACTTCCAGCGTATCTGGCAGGAGAGCTGGGTGCTGGAAGACGGCGTCGTCAAGGACGCCAGCTATAACATCGATGGCGGCGTGGGCGTACGCTCACTGGCGGGGGAGAAGACCGGCTTCGCGTACTCCAATCAGATCGATGCCGCCGCGCTTGCCGATACCGGTCGTACTGCGGCGGGTATCTCGCGCAGCGGCAGCAGCGGTACGGTCGCAAGCTCGATCATCACCCAGGCGCCGTCCTTCTATGCAGGCATCGACCCGCTGAATGGCCTGAGCGCTGAGGACAAGGTCGCGATGCTCAAGGAGGCGGATCGCATCGCGCGCAGCCTCGACCCTTCCATCAGTCAGGTATCGGCCTCGCTGTCGGCGCTTTACGAGGTGGTGATGGTGCGTGCCAGTGATGGCACCTTGGCGGCCGACCTGCGCCCGCTGGTGCGTTTCAACATCAGCGTGATCGCGGTGCGCAATGGGCGTCGCGAGCGTGGCAGCGCCGGTGGTGGCGGTCGCTTCCCGCTGACTCGCCTGCGCGACGACAATGTCGCCGAGCGTTACGCGCGCGAAGCCGTGCGTCAGGCGCTGGTCAATCTCGAGGCCGTCGATGCGCCGGCCGGTCAGATGCCGGTGGTGCTGGGCAATGGCTGGCCGGGCGTGCTGCTGCACGAGGCCGTCGGTCATGGTCTGGAAGGTGATTTCAACCGCAAGGGCAGCTCTGCCTTCTCCGGTCGCATGGGCGAGCAGGTCGCGGCGCGTGGCGTCACCGTGGTCGACGATGCGACCCTGGCCGATCGCCGAGGCTCGCTGTCCGTCGATGATGAAGGCACCCCGGGCCAGTACACGCCGCTGATCGAGGACGGCATTCTCACCGGCTACATGCAGGACAAGCTGAATGCTCGCCTGATGGGCATGGCACCGACGGGCAACGCGCGTCGCGAGTCCTTCGCCCATCTGCCGATGCCGCGCATGACCAATACCTACATGCTGGGCGGCGAACGTGACCCGCAGGAGATCATCAAGAGCGTCAAGCGCGGGCTCTACGCGGTCAGCTTCGGCGGCGGTCAGGTGGATATCACCTCCGGGCGCTTCGTGTTCTCGGCCAGTGAGGCCTACCTGATCGAGGATGGCAAGGTGACCACGCCGGTCAAGGGTGCGACCCTGATCGGCAATGGCCCGGAATCCATGGGGCGCGTCTCGATGATCGGCAACGATCTCGAGCTGGATACCGGGGTCGGCGTGTGTGGCAAGGACGGCCAGTCCGTGCCGGTCGGCGTCGGCCAGCCGACCCTGAAGCTCGACGAATTGACGGTGGGAGGCACCCAGTCGTGAGCCGATGAGGCTGAACGACAGGGAGCAGACATGACGACGCCGCCGTGGCAGGGCCGCAGCGGCGTCGATGAAGCGGGAAATGCCAGAATCAGAGATCGAGTTCGGCACGCAGCAGCTTGAAGAGCTTCTTGGCGCTGTTGGGCTGCTTGCCGGCATCACGTTCGGCACGTGAGTTGCGGATCAGCTGACGCAGTGCCTGGCGGTCCACCTCGGGGTGGTCCTCGACGAAGATCACGAAGGCTTCGTCATCCTCGATCAGGCGGTCACGCCAGCGCTCCAGGCGCTGGAAGGAGGCATCACGACGGATGCTCTGCTGTTCCATGTTCTGGAAGACGGCATTGATGGCCTCGAGGTCTTCCTTGCGCATCAGCTTGCCGACGTACTGCATGTGACGACGCAGGCCCTCGTGACTGCGAATGCGACCGCATTCATCGATGGCGGCCAGCATGTCATCGGAGAGCGGAAACTTGGCGCGCTGCCCGGCCGGCATGTCGATGATCTTCTTGCCCAGTGCCTGAAGTTCGATCATTTCACGCTTCATCTGGGATTTGCTGGGACGCTCGACGAGCTCCTCAGATCTTTCTTTACGCATGCCAATTCCAACGAGTCGGGGAAATTTGCGGCAGTATAGCATTGCCAGCGCCCCGTCTCCTCAGAAGGAGAACAACATGAGCCAGGCCTTTGATGCCGTTGCTCAGCAACAACTGCTCGAGCGTCGCGTCAGCGAAGCGCTCGAGCTGGCCCGCAGCCTGGGCGCCGATGCCTGTGAGGTCGGCGCCAGCGTCGATCAGGGCGTCAGCATCTCGGTGCGCGACGGTGAGGTGGAAACCGTCGAGCTGTCACGCGATCAGGGCATCGGCGTGACGGTCTATCTCGGCAACCGCAAGGGCAGTGCGACCTCGTCCGATGCCGGCAGCGACTCGATCCGCGCCGCGGTCGAGAAGGCGGTCTCCATCGCGCACTATACCGGCGAAGACAGCTTTGCCGGGCTGGCGCCGGCCGAACTGATGGCCACCGACTTCCCTGACCTCAAGGCGCATCATCCCTGGGCGATCAGCGTCGATGAAGCGACCGACCTGGCACTGGCCTGTGAGCGTGCCGGGCTGGAAGTGGAAGGCATCGCGCAGTCCGAAGGCGCCAGCTTCTCCAGTGGCGAAGGCGTGCAGGTCTATGGCAACAGCCATGGGTTCCTGGCCAGCCAGTGCGGCAGTCGTCACTCGATGTCATGCATGCTGATCGCCAAGGATGCACAGGGCATGCAGCGTGACTATGACTACACCAGCGTGCGCAATCCGGCAGACCTGCGTTCCCCCGAGTCGGTGGGGCGTGAAGCTGCTCGCCGCACGCTGGCGCGTCTGAATGCGCGCAAGGTGGCGACGGGTCGCATGCCGGTGATGTTCGACCCGCAAATGTCGGCCGGTCTGATCGGTCACTACCTGTCTGCCATCGCCGGCGGCTCGCTGTACCGTGAGTCCAGCTTCCTGTGCGATAGCCTGGGCCAGCCGCTGTTCCCCGACTGGTTCACGCTGGGCGAGAAGCCGCGGGAAGTCGGTGGCATGTCCAGCGCCGCCTTCGACAACGATGGCGTCGCGACGCGTGACAATGTCTACTTTGCCAACGGCAAGGTGCAGAGTTACATGCTGAGCGCCTACAGTGCCCGTCGCTTGAACATGCAGACCACCGGCAACGCTGGCGGCGCGCGCAACGTGCGCATCACCGCGCCGCTGACCTCGCTCGATGAGATGCTCAAGCAGATGGGGACCGGCGTGCTGGTGACCGAGCTGATGGGCCAGGGCGTCAACGGTGTCACTGGTGACTACTCGCGTGGCGCCTCCGGTTTCTGGGTCGAGAACGGCGAGATCCAGCATGCGGTCGAGGAATTCACCATTGCCGGCAATCTACGCGACATGGCGGCCAATCTGCTGGCGGTCGGTGATGATGTCGATACGCGTGGCAGCATCCACAGTGGTAGCTGGCTGATCGATGGCATGACCGTCGCGGGCATGTCCGAAGGAGAAGATGATGAGCTGGAAGGCTGATCGCTGACGCTTCTGTCTCGTGCGACAGGCGACAAACAACACGGCCGCTCCCTCGGGAGCGGCCGTGTTGTTTCTGGGGTAATCACTAATACCCGCACCCGTCGGGGATTACAGATAGAGCCAGGTCGCCAGCCCCAGGAAGGCCATGAAGCCGATCACGTCGGTCACGGTGGTCAATATCACGCTGCCGGAAAGGGCAGGGTCGATATTGAGCTTCTTGAGCAGTACCGGCAACAGTGTGCCCGTCACGGCGGCGATCAACAGGTTGATCATGATCGCGGCGCCGATGATTGCCCCCAGCTGGACATCCCCGAACCATACGATGGCGATGCCTGCCACCACCACGGCCCATAACAGGCCGTTGAGTCCCGCGACGATGACTTCGCGCTTGAGTAGCCAGCTGACATTGCCACTCTTGACGTGCCCCAGCGCGATACCACGGATCAGGACGGTGAGTGCCTGAGAGCCCGCGATGCCCCCCATGCTGGCGACAATGGGCATCAGCACGGCCAGCGCGGTGATCTTCTGGATGGTGCCTTCGAACATGCCGATCACGGCGGAGGCCATGAAGGCGGTCAGCAGGTTGATACCGAGCCAGACGGCGCGGCGCCACGAGGTCCGTATCACGGGAGAGAAGGTGTCTTCGTCCTCATCCATCCCCGCCATCGACATCACCTGGTGCTCGGCGTCGCCACGGATGACATCGACCACGTCATCGATGGTGATGCGACCCAGCAGGTTGCCATCGCCGCCGACCACGGGCGCCGAGATCAGATCGTGCTTCTCGAATAGCGAAGCGACTTCGTTCTCCGGCATCAGGGCCGGGATCACCACGCTGTCGGTGTCCATCACTTCGCGCACCGTGACGCCGGGGTCCGAGACCAGCAGGCGGTTGATGGGCAGCGCACCGATGAATTCATCGCGTCGTGAGACGACCAGCAGGGTATCGGTGGAGTCGGGCAGGCGCTCGTGGCGGCGAATGTAGCGCAGCACCACGTCCAGGGTGATGTCCGGACGAATGGTGATGGTGTCCGTGTTCATCAGGCCGCCGGCGGTATCCTCCGGGAAGGACAGTACCGTTTCGACGCGCAGACGCTCCTGCGCCTCCATGGAGTCGAGGACTTCGAGAATCACCGTATTCGGCAGGCGCTGCAGGATGTCGGCGACATCATCCGGTTCCAGGTTCTCGGTAGCGGCGAGAACGTCGACGGCGTCCATGTCCTTGAGGAAGTCGGTCTGGATGTCTTCGCCAAGGTATTGAAGGACATCGCCCTGTAGCTCGGCATCGACCAGCTCCCAGAGCAGATTACGCTCCTTGGGGGGCGAGGATTCGAGCAGGTGGGCCACGTCCACCGGCGCGAGGCCGCGATTGAGCATGCGTCTTGCCTGTTCCAGCTCGCCGCTTTCCAGCGCCTGTGACAGGCGATCAAGTCTTGGCTTGAGTTTTCGAGACGTCTTGCTCATCTGTCGGCTTCCCCTGTCGACATGAAGGACAGTGCTGATTCTACCATTGGCTCAGGGGGGCGCGTCGACAAAAGAGAACAGCGTTTCTTATCGAAAGGACAATCCGCGTTCCGGCCACTGGCGCAAAAGCAGCGTTGCATGGCTGTCAAGCGCAAGGATAGGTGCAGGGAAAGGGGGGAGGGTAGGTGAAAGGATAGGTGCAAGATCAGGTGCCAGGCATCCCACGCGAGCCGTTGATGGTGTCGCCAGGGGGGGCTGCCAGAGGGGGGGAGCTGGCCGATAAGCGAGCGGGCCGAAAAGATAGTTGACCAAGAAGCGAGCTGGCTGAGGAAGGAAGGCTGAGCGCATAGCGCAAATGTACAGCGCTGTCAGTGGCGGTTATTCGTCTTCCTCGAAACGCGCCTCGAACAGCGCCTCGATGGCCAGCATCGCCTCATCGGCCTGTTCGCCCTCGACATCGATCAACAGCTTGGTGCCGCAGGGTGCGGCAAGCATCAGCAACGCCATGACATTGGCTGCATTGGCGCGTCGCTCGCCATGGCTGACCATCACCGTCGCGCAATAGGGCGCACAGCAATTGACCAGCTTGGTGGCTGCGCGGGCGTGCAGCCCGCGACGGTTGGTCAGCGTCAGCTCACGAGAGGCCATCGCGACTCTCCTCGGTGCTGGTGTCTGAGTCGCTTTCGCCTGTGGTATCGACATGACTCAGTGCGGTATGAATACCCAGTTCACGATGGCGTAGACGCACCTCCGGCAGGCGCTCGGCGAAGTAGCTCGCCAGCTGCTCGCACAGGTAGACGCTGCGATGTTGGCCGCCGGTGCAGCCCACGGACACCGTCAGGTAGCTGCGATTGCTGTCCTGATAGGCGGGCAGCCAGCGTTCCAGCCAGCCGGCGATATCGTCATGCATCGCCTGGACGGTGGGGTAGCGCCGCAGGAATTCGGCCACGCTGTCATCGCGACCGGTATCGCCGCGCAGGTTGATGTCCCAGTACGGGTTGGGCAGGCAGCGGACATCGAACACCATGTCGGCGTCGGTCGGCACGCCATGCTTGAAGCCGAAGGATTCAAAGGTCAGCGTCAGGTGGCGAGAGCTGTGCTGGGCGACCTGCTCGGTGATCCGGGAGCGCAGATCGTGCACGCTCAGGTTGGTCGAGTCGATGACCAGATCGGCCTTCTGGCGAATGGGAGCGAGCGTCTTCTGCTCGATCTCGATGGCCTCGGCCAGGGTGTGGTCGTTGTCGCGCGTCAGAGGGTGACGACGACGGGTCGCCGAGTAGCGTTCCAGCAGCACGCGCGAATCGGTGGTCAGGTAAACGACCTGCACGTCCATGCCGCTCTGGCGGACGTTGTCGAGCAATTCGGGGAAGCGGGTCAAGGCTTCCGGCAGGTTGCGGGCATCGATGGAGACCGCGATACGTCGGCGTGCCGGACTGTCCTGTTCGAGCTGGTCGACCAGTGGCGCCAGCAGCATGCCGGGCAGATTGTCGATGGCATAGTAGCCAATGTCTTCCAGCGCCTGGAGAGCGATGGATTTCCCGGAGCCGGAGCGGCCGCTGATGATCACGATCTTCATGAAGTGCTCTCCAAGGGCGAGGTCAACGTCGAAAGAATGCAGGGGTGGGGCAGAAGGCTGCCCGCTATCAGTGCGCTGTACGTCGGCCGATGGGAGGCCAGCAAGACGAAAGCCCGGACGATGTCCGGGCCTGTGATTCAGCGCGCCGGTAATTCGGCGATGGCTTGGGTCAATGCCTCAAAGAGTGCACGCTGGCTGTCTGCCTGGCGCAGGGCCGAGCGATTGGTCGGGGAATTGAGCAATTCCGCGACCTGCCCGAGCAGCGTCAGATGGGTTTCATCCGCTTCCTCAGGCACCAGCAGCACGAACAGCAGATCGATGGGTTCTCCGTCGATGGCATCGAAGTCGATGGGTTCACCGAGCTTCAGAAACGCAGCGATTGGCGTCTTGCAATGCGGGCTACGTGCATGGGGCACGGCCACACCGTGGCCGATGCCGGTCGATCCCAGTCTCTCGCGCCCGATCAGGCGCGAGAAGACTTCCTGGCTATCCAGGCTGGGAATGTTCTGTGCGATGAAGGTGCTGAAGAATTCAAGCACCCGCTTCTTGCTCCCCCCGGGGACACCGTAAAGGGTGCGCTCGGGGGGGAGGATCTGATCAAGTGTCATGGCTGAAGGTCAACGGGTCCCGGTGCCCTGAGCACGAGCCTGGGACTTTTCCTTGTGTTTGACCAGCTGGCGATCCAGCTTGTCGGCGAGCGCGTCGATGGCAGCGTACATGTTGGGGTCTTCTGCCAGGGCGTGGAGGTCAGCGCCTGCTGCGTGCAAGGTGCAGGCAGCCTGCTGGCGCTCCTTCTCGATCGACAGTGTCACCTGAACATTGGTGATGTTGTCGTAATGCCGTTCGAGGCGGGCGAGCTTCTCGTTGACGTAATCGCGGAGAGGATCGGTAAGTTCCACATGATGCCCGGTAATATTCACTTGCATGGACACGCTCCTTTATCCAGCGGGTTGCCATTCAATTGTAACCCTTTTTGACTACGAGCAAACCCTGATCGGACGCTCTGCAACAGGCTTGACGGCCGCCGTCTGGCGATGTTTTCGCGCCCTTGCCAGCGGCGTCAGATGTCGTGAGCGTCTGTACCGACAATGCCCAAGCTTTGCGCAAAGATCAACGCTGCGCTGCATCGTGGCTCAGTGCTTGTCTTCAACTCAATGAAGGGTAGCGGAATGGACTTCAAGGTCACGCTTGAAGGGTGGTGCATGAAAGGCGCGCAAGAAGGCGGGTTTTCGTCGCCAATCCCTGCATGTACGCCGCCTTTCAGGCGCCTGGGTTGCGTGGAGCAAGCAGCGTGCCGGAAGGATCACCGAGTGTCATCCCGGTGCAATACGGCCAAAAGTGACTTTAAAAACATGCGATTGACGGTAAATGATGCTGCCGGAATGATGGATTTTTGCCAACATCCTGCGCGCCGTCATGGGCCATGATGGGTCATTGACGAGTGGTTGACGGCATGACAGGGCGCGCAACAGGCGCGCCGGTGTCAGTAATGTCAGAGGCTGGTGAGAGAGAAAACCAGCGTCTGAGGTTGGCGGCGGCTGCCATTGTGGAGGTGAAAGCAGGGCATGGCAGCTGCAGGTGATGCCTCAGGCCAGACGCTTGCGCTCGCTGGAGGATGGGATGCCCATCGCTTCGCGATACTTGGCCACGGTACGGCGTGCGACCTCGATGCCATCGCTGGCGAGCAGATCGACCAGGCGTGAGTCGGAGAGAGGCTTGCGAGCCGGTTCTTCCGCAATCAGCTTGCGGATGCGGGCACGAATGGCGGTGCTTGAGTGGGCGTCGCCACTGCCGCTGCCACCGACCTGGCTCGAGAAGAAGAACTTGAGCTCGAAGACGCCGCGCGGGGTGTGGATGTATTTCTGGGTCGTGACCCGCGAGATGGTCGATTCGTGCATCTCGACCACTTCGGCGATGTTGGCCAGAATCAGTGGCTTCATGCCTTCCTCGCCTTGCTCGAGGAAGTCGACCTGGCGCGCCATGATCTCGCGGCCGACCTTGAGCAGGGTGTCATTGCGTGATGACAGGCTTTTCATCAGCCAGCGCGCTTCCTGCAGGTTGTCCTTGAGGAAGGTGTTGTCGGCGGACTTGTCGGCACGCTTTATCAGTGCGGCGTATTCCGGCTGGATGCGCAGCCTGGGCAGCGCTTCCGGGTTGAGCTCGACCTGCCAGCCGTGGCGGGTATGACGCACCAGCAGATCAGGGATCACGTAATCGCTGGCGGGCTCGCCCCAGGCGGATGCCGGACGCGGATCGAGCGCGCGCACCAGGCGGATGACGTGGTCCAGCTCGTCATCGTCAAGGCTCAGTCGGCGCTTGAGCAGCTTGCGGTCATCGTTGCCCAGTGCCTCGAGGAATTGACGTACCAAGCGACGCGCCTGCGCCAGCAGCGGCAGATCATCCGGCAGCAGCGCCAGTTGCAGCAGCAGGCACTCGCGCAGGTCGCGGGCGAAGACGCCGGTCGGGTCGAACTGCTGCAGACGCAGCAGTACCTGCTCGAGCTCGGAAGCCTTGAGACCGGGCAGGCCCTGGCCGCGCAGACCATCGACCAGCTCATCGAGTGACAGGCTCAGGTAACCGGCACCGTCGACGGCATCGATCAGACTCTCCGCCATCTGGCGTTCACGGCTATCGAGGTCGGTCATCGCCAGCTGCCAGCGCAGGTGGTCCTGCAGGCTCTCGACGCTTGTATTGCGATCGAAGTCCGGCCCTTCTTCGCTCCCGCTGCCACTGCCGGAGCTGGTCAGGCTACCGGCGTGGTCCTGATAGAGGTCCGACCAGTCGCTGTCGAGGGGGTATTCCTCGGGAATCTCGCTCGAGGAGTCGGCAGTGGAGATCTCGCTCGTATCCTGTGTCTCGATGACATCCAGCGACTCGTAGTCCTCGTCGAGCTCCAACATGGGGTTGGACTCGAGGGCTTGCTGAATCTCCTGACGCAGATCGAGCGTCGACAGCTGCAGCAGCTGGATCGCTTGCTGAAGCTGCGGCGTCATGGTCAGCGAGGTGCCGAGGCGGAGTTGCAGGGTGGGTTTCATGGAGTCAGTCAATTCACGGCAAAGGAACGTGCTTACTACGCTATACCGTGACTCGGGCCACTGACAAGTGGTTGCCGTGAATATTAAAGCAACTTGCATGCCATGTTTCCACCAAGGTGGTATGGACGTCATGCATGCGTCTGATGTCAGACATGAAAAAGCCGCTACGCGATAAAATCACGCAGCGGCTTTTGAAGCTTTCGCCTCCGGTGGGCTCAGCGCAGCCGCTGACCCTAGAGCGTGAACTCGTGGCCGAGGTAGACGTCGCGCACCTGCTGGTTGGCCAGGATGGAGTCCGCGTCACCGTGGGCGATGATCTGGCCATCGCCGACGATATAGGCGGTGTCACAGATATCGAGTGTCTCGCGCACGTTGTGGTCGGTGATCAGCACGCCGATGCCACGATCGCGCAGTTGGCGCACGATGCTCTTGATCTCTCCCACCGAGATGGGGTCGACGCCGGCGAAGGGCTCATCGAGCAGCACGAAGTCCGGCTCGGTGGCCAGTGCGCGGGCGATCTCGACCCGTCGACGCTCGCCACCGGACAGGCTCATGCCGGCACTGGCACGAATATGCGTGATGCTGAATTCCTCGAGCAACTCTTCAAGGCGTGCCTTGCGGCCATTGCGATCCAGGTCCTTGCGGGTCTCCAGAATCGCCATGATGTTGTCGGCTACCGACAGCTTGCGGAAGATCGACGCCTCCTGAGGCAGATAGCCGATGCCGGCGCGTGCACGCTGATGCATGGCGGCAGCGGAGAGGTCCTTGTCGTCGATGGAGACGTTGCCGGCATCGGCGCGCACCAGCCCGACGATCATGTAGAACGAGGTCGTCTTGCCGGCGCCGTTGGGGCCCAGCAGGCCGACGATGTCACCCTGACGGATCTCAAGCGAGATGTCCTTGACCACCTTGCGGCCCTTGTAGGCCTTGGCCAGATGGCGAGCGCTCAACGTACGCGGAGTAGCAGCAGTCATCACTCAGTTTTCCTTGCTGGCATTGGCGCCGCGCGGCGTCAGAGTCATGTGCACGCGACCGCCTTCGGTCTGCTGTGCCGTCTTGCTGTTGTTGGCGTTCACCTGGCGCTTGTCGAGGAAGTACTCCACGTAGCCGCCTTCGAAGGTGTCATCGCCTTTCTCGAGGCGCGCATTGCCGACCAGCTCCACGCGGCGCTCCAGCGCATGGTAGCGGATGGTGTCGGCCCAGCCCTTGACCAGCTTCTCGTCGGGTGCGGGTTGCTGTTCCAGGTAGGCACGCTTGCCGGTGGCCTTGACCAGCGAGATCTCGCCGCTGCCGGCGCGGCTGATATCGACGCGGCTGGCATCGAGCTTCATGCTGCCCTGGCGCATCTCCACCTGGCCGGTATAGGTGGCGGTACCGGCCTTGTCATCGAGAGACAGGGCATCCGCGGCGATGTTGATCGGCTGGCTGGCATCGCTGTCCAGCGCCATGGCGGCCGGGGCGAAGGTAGACATGCCCAGTGCCAGGCAGAGCGCCATGACACCGCTGTTGAGGGTCTGGCGACAGGCCGTCAAGGGCTTGCGAGTCGTGGAAGTCATGGTGGCTCCTTGGCATGACGGGGTCGCCGCCCGAGCAATGATGCCATCGAGCGGCAGGGAAGAAGGTGTTGCGGCGCGGGTCATGGCGCGACGGCCAGCCCGGCGGGTTCATTCACCGCTGGCAGGCGCTGCCTCGAAGGTGCTGTTGACGCGCCCCTCATCGGTAGTGGTGCTCTCGGTGCCCGAGTCTATGCGCTCGGCTTCCTTGCTGGCCTCGCTCTGGCCCGCACCGGGTTGCAGGACGCTGCGGACGCGGCCCTGCAGCACGGCGGAATCCCGGGAGAGGTCGGCGCTGAAGCTGTCGCTTTCGACATGCTGGCCATTCTGGGTGATCACGACCGGCACGTCACTCCAGGCGCGATTCTGATCACGGCTGTAGTGCAGGACATCGGTATCGAGGGTCCAGCGGTCATCGGGCTGGCGCAGTCTGGCATTGCCCTCGAGAGTGAAGGTGTCGCCGCCGGCGCTCAACACGCCACTGTCACCCGTGGCATACCAGCGGCGGTCTTCACTGTCGTTGGTGCGAATCTTCGGGGTCTGCGCCCGGGTCACGTCATCGCCTGGCGTATGCTCGATATGCGGCGAGCTCATGGACTGGATCGCCACGCCGCGCGCATCGAAGCGTGTCATGTCTGCCCCGTCGAGATAGTAATCCGGCTCACTGCTGTCGACCTCGACATTGACGGTCGATTCCAGGCTGTTGCGCTGCTCGATCAGCGCCAGCACGCCACCGACGAGCAGCAACAGCAGCATCAGCCAGAGACGCGGAGAAGGGCGGGGCAGACGTAACATCAGGGACGCGACTCCTGCAGGTAGGTATCCAGCACCGAGGCCCAGTGGCCCTGTGCCTTGAGCAGCAGATCACAGAGCTCGCGCACGGCGCCATCGCCGCCCTGGCGCGAGGTGACCCAGTTGGCCTCGCTCATCACGTAGGCCATGGCGTTGGGCACGCTGACGCCGAGGCCGACACGCCGAATAGCTTCGCGGTCCGGCAGGTCATCGCCACAATAGGCGACGTCTTCCAGCTCGATCCCGTGCTCGCGGCACAGATCGGTCAATGCGACCAGCTTGTCTTCACGGCCCTGGATGACATCCTGAATACCCAGTTCCTTGGCGCGACGCTCGACCATCGGTGAGCTGCGGCCGGTGATCAGCGCGACGCGAACGCCACTGCGCAGCACCAGCTTGAGGCCATGACCGTCCTGGACGTGGAAGGACTTGGTCTCGACGCCGTTGGCATCGTAGTGCAGGCGGTTGTCGGTGAGCACGCCATCGACATCCAGCGCCAGCAGACGCACGCGGCGTGCGCGGTCGATGATGTCCTGCGGATATTCTTCGCTCAGGGAATTCGTGTCGCTCATGGTCTTTCTCCTCGCACTCCGTGCATGCTTGACGCTGTCCTGTGAACGGCGCTGATGGGCGTTGAGCGGTGGCGTCTTGCCGGGACGATCTGCCGTCGAACAGAGACAGCGAACGCCCGCGGGAGTTCAGATCACGCCGCTGGCCAGCAGGCCGTGCATATGGATGGCCCCGATGGGGTGCTCATCCTCGTCACAGACTACCAGAACGCTGATGCGGTTTTCTTCCATGATGCGCACCGCTTCGGCGGCCAGCATGCTGGCGCGCACGGTCTTGCCGCCGCGGGTCATGACATCATCGACCTTCAGCGCGCGCAGATCGCCGTGCTGGTCGAGGGTGCGGCGCAGGTCACCATCGGTATAGACGCCGACCAGATGGTCGTCATCATCGATTACACAGGTGAAGCCCATGCCCTGACGCGTGATCTCGAGCAGCGCATCGCGCAGCGGGCTGCCGAGTGCCACGCGCGGCAGGGCGTCGCCATGATGCATCACGTCCTGGACTCGCAGCAGCAGGCGGCGACCCAGGCTGCCGCCCGGATGGGAAAGCGCGAATTCCTCGGCAGTGAAGCCGCGCGCCTCAAGCAGTGCCACCGCCAGGGCGTCGCCCATCACCAGCGCAGCGGTGGTCGAGGCGGTGGGTGCCAGATTCAGCGGGCAGGCTTCCTGGGCAACGCTGGTGTCCAGATGCGCCTCGGCGTCACGCGCCAGGGTCGAGCCGGGTTTGCCGGTCATCGAGACCAGCGGGGTGCCCATGCGCTTCAAGAGCGGTAGCAGCGCTGTGACTTCGGCGGTCTCTCCGGAGTTGGACAGCGCAAGTACTACATCGGCCGGCGTGATCATGCCCAGGTCGCCATGGCTGGCTTCCCCGGGGTGGACGAAGAAGGCCGGGGTGCCGGTGCTGGCCAGGGTGGCGGCGATCTTGCTGGCGACATGGCCGGATTTGCCCATGCCGGTCACGATGACGCGGCCCTTGGTGGCGAGCATCAGCTGACAGGCGCGGTCGAAGTCGTCATCGAGATGGCTTTCAAGCGCGGCGATGGCCGCCTCTTCAATGGCGAAGGTGCGACGGGCGCTGGCGCGAAAATCCGCCTGGCTGGCCGGAGTCTCATCAGCGGCGGCGGACTGGCTGGATGCTGAGGCGCCAGGTGTGGTGGCGTGTGGAGTGCTGGAAGGCTCGGTCATGATCGAATTGTTGCCTGTGGTTGGCCAGGGCTCAGGCCGCGCGGAAAGGGCGTGTCATCCCGCGCGGCGGCGTGGCAAACGATGATGAAGACGCTGCCGTCAGCGAGTCAGGCTGATGGCAAGCCAGGCCGTGTAGGCCAGATAGCAGGCGAGCAGGATAACACCTGGGGCACGGCCGATGCGCCCACGGCGCTGCCAGATGAGCAACGCGGCCAGCAGCAGCGTCAGTCCCAGCATCACCGGATAGTCACGGCTGATGGCGCTGCCATCCACCGGTCCCGGCGCCAGCAGGCCCGGCACGGGCAGCACGGCGAGGATGTTGAACAGGTTGGAGCCGATGACGTTGCCGATGGCGATGTCGTGATGGCGCTTGAGGGCGCTGGCCACGCTGGCGGCCAGTTCCGGCAGGCTGGTGCCGATGGCGATCACGGTCAGGCCGATGATCAATTCCGGCACGCCGAGTGCCTGGGCGATGTCGGTCGCTCCCCACACCAGCGCCCGCGAGCTGGCGATCAGCACGGCCAGCCCGACCAGTAGCCAGAAGATGGCGCGCCCGGTACTCATCTCGGGCACGTCATCCTGGCTTTCCGCCTCACTCGGGGCATCGACCTTGAACAGCCACACCAGCGTGAAGACCAGCAGGGCCAGCAGCAGGATGCCATCGAGACGCTCGAGCCCGCTGTTGGACAGCGCATAACCGCCCAGCGCCGTAGCCGCCAGCAGCAGCGGCAGCTCGCGGCGCACCAGCCCGAAATGCACTGGAATCGGGGCGATCAACGCCGTGACGCCGAGCACCAGGCCGATATTGGCGATGTTTGAGCCCAGCGCATTGCCGGTCGCGATATCCGGAGTGCCATCAAGAGAGGCCATGATGGAGACGACGATCTCGGGGGCAGAGGTGCCGACGGAGACAATCGTCATCCCGATCAGCAGTTTGCTCATCCCGGCGCGCCACGCAGTGGCCGCGGCTCCTTCGACGAAGCGATCAGCACTCCAGACAAGACCAATCAGGCCGATGACGACTGCAAGGATGGGAAATAGCATCAGAACTCTCGGGTCAGGGGGCAGGGCGGTGGCGTATCGCCGGGAACCGCGCCATTAAACGCATCCCCCCAATCCATTGCAAGACGGCGGCCTTGTTCGCATTGCAGGCCGTGTTGCCGAGCGCATTGCTGCCCGCATCACCACCCGCGGCACGGCTCTGTTGCCTTGATGAGACTGGCGGCACAGGGGTGGGTTCGGATACGATGTTCGCTAACTAACTTGATCCTTGGATCCCATGACTCGGACATTCGTCCTGTTCACGAGCCGACTGCGTGTGGCTTGTCACGGCGAAGGTCCCTCACAGCGGATGCTTCTATGACTGATTTGCCCGGTCAGACCGCAACCCGGACGGGTGCGGACGGCCAGGATGCGCAGGCTTCTTCACGTGGCGCGGCAGGCGAGATCAATCTCGATGACGCCCTGATTCGTGTCGAAGGCCTGCGGTTCACCCGTGGAGAACGCGAGATATTCTCCGGCATCGACCTCAAGATCCCGCGCGGCAAGATAACCGCCATCATGGGGCCTTCCGGTACCGGCAAGACGACACTGCTCAAGTTGATCGGCGGCCAGTTGACACCTTCGGCAGGACGCGTCGAGATCGCCGGGTTGCACGTGCATGGCCTGTCGCGGCGCGAGCTGTTTCGCATGCGCCGTCGCATGGGCATGCTGTTTCAGAGCGGTGCCCTGTTCTCCGACCTGAGCGTGTTCGAGAACGTCGCCTTCCCGTTGCGCGTCCACACCGATCTCCCCGATGCGATGATTCGTGACATCGTGCTGATCAAGCTCGAATCCGTCGGGCTGCGCGGCGCGCGTGAACTGATGCCGGCCGAACTCTCCGGCGGCATGACGCGGCGTGTGGCGCTGGCGCGAGCCATCGCGCTGGACCCGGACCTCATCATGTACGACGAGCCGTTCGCCGGGCAGGACCCCATCTCGATGGGCGTGCTGGTCAATCTGATCCGGCGCCTCAATGATGCGCTGGGCATGACGGCGCTGGTGGTCTCGCACGACATCAAGGAAACGCTGACCATTGCCGATTACGTCTATGTGATCGCCGATGGCAAGGTGATGGCGCAGGGCACCCCCGAGGCGCTGAACGCCGAATCGGACCCGCGTGTGGCCCAGTTCATCCACGGCAAGCCGGATGGCCCGGTGCCCTTCCATTACCCCGCCCCGGACTTCGCCGGCGACATTCTCGATGGTCGCGAGTCGGCAACCCGCAGGAGAGAGTCATGAGTGGTCTGAATCGTGGCCCGCTCGGGGCCATCACGTCACTGGGCCGCAGCAGCATCGACGTGATCGCGGCCATCGGGCGCGCCGGCATGCTGCTGGTGCAGGCCGGTATCGGCATCCCGTCCCGTGAGGGCATTGGCCTGTGGGTGCGACAGATGCACTTCGTCGGTGTGCTGTCGCTGGCCATCGTGCTGGTCTCGGGGCTGTTCATCGGCATGGTGCTGGCGCTGCAGGGCTACACCATTCTGGTCGGTTTCGGCGCCGAGGAAGCGCTGGGACAGATGGTGTCGCTGTCACTGCTGCGCGAGCTGGCGCCTGTGGTCGCGGCCTTGCTGTTTGCCGGGCGCGCGGGGTCGGCGCTGACGGCGGAGATCGGCCTGATGAAGGCCACCGAGCAGTTGACCAGCATGGAGATGATCGGCGTCGATCCGCTCAAGCGCATCGTCGCGCCGCGCCTGTGGGCCGGGTTCGTCTCGCTGCCGCTGCTGACCATCGGCTTCAGTGTCGTGGGTATCTGGGGCGGCAAGCTGGTGGGGGTCGACTGGCTGGGCATCTACGAGGGCGCCTACTGGAGCAGCATGCAGTCGAACGTCGATTTCATCGGTGATGTCATGAATGGCGTCATCAAGTCACTGGTCTTCGGGCTGGTGGTCAGCTGGATCGCCGTCTTCCAGGGCTATGACCTGATCCCGACCTCGGAAGGCATTTCGCGCGCCACCACACGTACCGTGGTTTATTCATCTTTGGCGGTGCTGGGACTCGACTTTGTCCTCACGGCCGTCATGTTCGGAGAGATTTGATGAAACGTACCCGCATGCTCGAGTTCGGCGTGGGCCTGTTCATACTCGCTGGTTTCCTGGGAATGGTCTTCCTGGGGCTGCGTGTCAGCGGCGTCACGTTCCAGCAGGCTGATGACACCTTCGTGCTCAATGCCAACTTCTCAGGGATCGGAAGCCTCAAGGCGCGGTCAAAGGTCACGATGGCAGGTGTTGCCGTCGGCAGCGTCGAGAAGATCGAGCTGGACCCGAAGTGGTTTGACGCCCGTGTCACGATGAAGCTGGACAGCAGCCTGCGTGGCAAGCTGAGCAAGGACACCACCGCCGCCATCCTGACGTCCGGCCTGCTGGGCGAGCAGTACATCGGCCTGAGTACCGGGGGAGACCCGGACGTGCTGGAGGACGGCGACACCATTCGCGATACCCAGTCTGCACTGGTGCTGGAAGAGTTGATCCAGCAGTTCGTGTCCAATTTTTCGAAGAGCTGATTCTGGAAGCGCTGATTCTCGAAGCGCTGTTCATCGAAGTCCAGGCACCCGGCGCATGCGTGTGATGCGCCGAAAGACCTGACTCGGTGCCTGTGGTTTCACGTTCGAGCACGATGCACATTTTCAAGGAGCAACCCTGATGATTCCTAGCCTCAAGAAGCTGATCCGTCCGCTGAGCGTGCTGAGCCTGTCCGCCCTGATGGCGCTGAGCCCGCTGGCCATGGCCGCCCCGCAGGAGCCGGACGTGCTGCTGCGCGACACGGTCGAGGGCCTGACTACCAAGATCGATAGCCGCGAGAGCTACTACAAGGACAACGTCGACGAGCTGGAAAGCCTGGTGGATTCCGCGCTGAAGCCGGTGGTGGATTATCGCTACATCGCCGCCAGCGTGATGGGCAAGTACTTCAAGGGCGCCTCTCCTGAGCAGCGCACCGAATTCGCCAAGGTCTTCCATGACACCCTGATCGGCACCTATGCCAAGGGGCTGGTGAGCTTCGATTACGCCAGGCTGGACGTGAAGGACAGCGAAGGTGAGCGTCGCTATGAAGACCAGGACACCGTCTACATGGACGTGGTCGATACCAAGGGCAAGGTCTATCCGGTGGCCTATTCCATGCGTCTGCGCAACGACAAGTGGAAGGTGGTCAACGTGATCGTCAATGGCGTCAACCTGGGCCTGACCTTCCGCAACCAGTTCGACCAGGCCATGCGTGACAACGGCCGCGACATCGATGCCGTCATCAAGGGCTGGCAGCCGGATGTCGACCTCGAGAAGGGTGAGGGGGATCAGGGCAACAGCTGAGCCCTGTCGTCGCCATGACCATGAAAACTCTCTTCGATCGCGAGGGCGTCACGCTGGAAGCCGGTGACGCACGGTTGAGCCTGAGTGGCCAGCCGGATTTCGACAATGCCGCAGAGCTGGCGGATTCCGGCAGGAAATGGCTGGGGCGCCGCGAGGATGGGGTTTCCATCGATCTGTGCGGCGTGGATAGCGCCAGTACTGCCACCCTGAGCGTGCTGCTCGAGTGGCAGCGCCATCTGGCGGAGCATGGTGGGCACGTCGCTCATCTCGCGTTGTCTCCCGCGTTGAGCCGACTGGCGGCAGTCTCTGGACTGGAAAACCTGCTGCCGGGGCTGAATGTCGCTGAGATCAGCGCCGAGCCCCCGCTGTCACTCGAGACGTCCTGAGCCAGCAGTGTGGCCTGACTACCTGTCAGGCCACACTGCTCTGCTGGATGCTAGAGGCTTGTCCGTATCGCCATTCATGCGCGCGGCAACGTGGAGGCAGCGATTGACTGCCAATCGCGTTCCCGCGCGCTTTTGATTACCATGTGCGGTCATATCGCATCGATCGTCGCGCAAGGATTCCCTGCCACGATCCCGACATGTACCGCGAAGGAGTCATCGCCCGTCATGCAACCGAATGATGTCAAGGCCCTGCTCGAGGCTCGTATCGAGAACGTCGATTTTCATATCCAGGGTGAGGGCTGCAATTTCCAGGTCGTCGCCGTGGGGGATGTCTTTGCCGAGCTGAGCCGCGTCAAGGCCCAGCAGCTGGTCTACTCCGCACTCAATGATGAGATCCGCTCTGGCGCGCTGCATGCCATCAGCATTCGTACCTATACCCCGGCGCAGTTCGAAGCTGCCGCCGGCAACGCTCAGGGTTGACCGGAACATTTCATGGATAAGCTGATCATCACTGGCAATGGGCCGGTCAACGGGGAAGTCTGGGCCAGCGGCGCCAAGAATTCGGCACTGCCCATTCTGGCAGCCACGCTGCTGTCGGAAGGTCCCGTGACCATCAGCAACCTGCCGCATCTGCAGGACATCACGACCAGCCTCGAGCTGCTCGGGCGTATGGGCGTCGAGCCGGTGATGGGCGACAACATGACCGTGCAGCTGGATGGCTCCAAGGTCGAGCATTGTCACGCGCCCTATGACCTGGTCAAGAAGATGCGTGCCTCGATTCTGGTGCTGGGCCCGCTGCTGGCGCACTTCGGCAGTGCCGAAGTCTCGCTGCCGGGCGGCTGCGCCATCGGCTCGCGTCCGGTGGATCTGCACATCCGTGGCCTGGAGGCGATGGGGGCCGAGATCACGGTCGAGAATGGCTATATCCGCGCCAAGGCGCCGGGTGGCCGCCTGAAAGGCGCGCGCATCGTCTTTGATGTCGTGACCGTCACCGGCACCGAGAACCTGCTGATGGCCGCGACCCTGGCCGATGGCCGCACCGTGCTGGAAAACGCCGCGCGTGAGCCGGAAGTCGTCGATCTGGCCGAGTGCCTGATCGCGATGGGCGCGAAGATCACCGGCCAGGGCTCCGACACCATCGTCATCGACGGTGTCGAGAAGCTGCACGGCTGTGAATACTCCGTCATGCCGGACCGCATCGAGACCGGCACCTTCCTGGTCGCGGCGGCTGCCTCGCGCGGCAAGGTGCGTGTCACGCGTACGCGTGCCGACACCCTGGATGCCGTACTGGCCAAGCTGGAAGAAGCCGGCGCCACCATCACCACCGGTGATGACTGGATCGAGCTCGACATGCACGGCAAGCGCCCGAAGGCGGTCAATATCCGCACGGCGCCGTACCCGGCATTCCCCACCGACATGCAGGCCCAGTTCGTGGCGATGAATGCGGTCGCGGAAGGCACCAGCACCGTGATCGAGACCATCTTCGAGAACCGCTTCATGCACGTGCAGGAGCTCAACCGCATGGGCGCCCACATCGCGCTCGAGGGCAACACCGCGGTCGTGACCGGCACCGAGCGCCTGTCCGGCGCGCCGGTGATGGCGACGGACCTGCGTGCCTCTGCCTCGCTGGTGATCGCGGCGACCGTCGCCGACGGCGAGACCATGGTCGACCGCATCTATCACATCGACCGCGGTTACGAGTGCATCGAAGAGAAGCTCTCCGGGCTGAACGTGATCATCCGTCGCTCCGCCGGCTGATCAGTGGCCCACCTCGTGCTGCCGGCCTTGATTGACCGGCAGCGCGTGCCGAATTCCTACGTACAAGCACGGGCGAATACCCCATGAGCAAGCAACTGGTCGTCGCCCTCTCCAAGGGGCGTATCCTCAAGGAAACCCTGCCGCTGCTGGCTGACGCTGGCATCGAGCCGCTGGAAGATCTCGACAAGAGCCGCAAGCTGCTCTTCGATACCAATCTGCCGGACGTCAAGCTGGTCATCATCCGTGCCACCGACGTGCCGACCTACGTGCAGCTGGGCGCGGCCGATCTCGGCATCGCCGGCAAGGACGTGCTGCTCGAGCATGGTGCCGAAGGCCTGTACGAGCCGCTGGACCTGGAAATCGCCAAGTGCCGCCTGATGACCGCCGGTGTCGTCGGTCAGCAGCAGCAGGGCGCTCGCCGCCGCGTCGCGACCAAGTTCGTCGATGTCGCGCGTCGTTATTACGCCGAGCAGGGCATTCAGGCGGAAGTCATCAAGCTCTACGGTGCGATGGAACTGGCCCCGCTGATGAATCTGGCCGACGAGATCGTCGATATCGTCGACACCGGCAACACCCTGCGCGCCAACGGCATGGAGCCGCGCGAGCTGATCACCGACATCAGCACGCGTCTGGTGGTCAACAAGGCCGCCATGACCATGAAGCACGATCGTCTCAAGCCGCTGATCGATCGCCTGCGTCAGGCCGTGGAAGCCCGCCGCGAGGCGTGATGGCGGCGTGCTGTTGGCATCGACCCGATGGATACCCAAGGTCGCATAGATGACCGTGGCAGAAGATGACGCTCGAAACGCCAGCTGCCGCCCCTGCTCGTCACGATCCTTATCAAGATGATAGGGGTAGGCGCTGGACAGAGCCCGTCCGGTTCAGCCTTCTCTGCCAAGCAATGAGAAAAGAGGTTCGCATGGATACCTTGATCAACCGGCTTGATAGCCGTGATACCGATTTTATTGCCCGCCTGGATCGCTTGCTGTCATGGGAGGGCGTGTCCGATGCCGAGGTACAGCATCGTGTCACCGACATCCTCGCGCGCGTCAAGCAGGAAGGCGATGTGGCGCTGGTGGAGTTCTCCAACCGCTTCGACCGCCTGAATGTCTCGAGCATGGCCGAGCTGGTCATCGGTGCCGAGCGTCTGGCCCAGGCCTATGCCGACTTGCCGGCGGATCAGCGCGAGGCGCTGGCTGTGGCTGCCGAGCGCGTGCGTGTCTATCACGAGCATCAGAAGCCGGAAAGCTGGTCCTTCAAGGACGAGCACGGCAGCCTGCTGGGCCAGAAGGTCACGCCGCTGGACCGCGCCGGCATCTACGTGCCGGGCGGCAAGGCCGCCTACCCGTCATCCGTGCTGATGAACGCGATTCCGGCGCATGTCGCGGGCGTGCGCGAGATCATCATGGTCGTGCCGACGCCGGACGGCGTGGTCAATGAGCTGGTGCTGGCCGCGGCTCACCTGGCGGGTATCGATCGTGTCTTCACCATCGGTGGCGCCCAGGCCGTGGCGGCACTGGCCTACGGCACCGAGTCCGTGCCGCGCGTCGACAAGATCGTCGGACCGGGCAACATCTACGTGGCGACTGCCAAGCGTGCGGTGTTCGGTCAGGTCGGTATCGACATGATCGCCGGGCCGTCCGAGATCCTGGTGGTCAGTGATGGCGTGACCGATCCGGACTGGCTGGCGATGGACCTGTTCTCCCAGGCTGAGCACGATGAAGATGCCCAGGCGATCCTGATCGGATGGGATGACGAGCACCTGGCCGCCGTCGAGGCCTCCATCGCACGCCTGGCACCGACCATGGAGCGTGCCGAGATCATCCTGACCTCGCTGCGTGAGCGTGGCGCCCTGATCCGTGTCAGCGGGCCGGAGCAGGCGCTGGAGCTGACCAACCGCATCGCGCCGGAGCACCTGGAGCTCTCGGTGGCCAATCCCCAGGAGTGGGTCGAGGGCGTGCGCCACGCCGGCGCCATCTTCATGGGCTCGCATACCTCCGAGGCGCTGGGCGATTACTGCGCCGGGCCGAATCACGTGCTGCCGACCTCCGGCACCGCGCGCTTCTCCTCGCCGCTGGGCGTCTATGACTTCCAGAAGCGCTCCTCGCTGATCCAGTGCTCGCCAGCGGGCGCGTCAGTGCTCGGGCGTACCGCCTCGGTACTGGCACGTGGCGAGTCGCTGACGGCACATGCGCGCAGTGCCGAGAATCGCATTCTCGACTGATCTTGAGACTGAGCCTTGCCTGGTCAGTCGTCTGACAAGACAAGAAGCCCCGCGACGGACTCCGTCGCGGGGCTTCTTGTCATCATGGGGCGGGGGCTGCCCAAGGCGCTGCGCCGATATACCGGCTCAGCCCTTGTCCTGCAGGGACGGCTCGACGGCCGCCGGTGTATTGTCGGGAATCGGGCGCTCGCCGACCTTGACATCGATGTCCAACGTCTTGCCGTCACGCAGCAGGCGCAACTCCAGCGCATTGCCGGGCTTGACGGCGGCGATGTCGGCCATGGCCAGGCGAGCATCCAGCAGGCGCTTGCCGCCGATGGCGGTCAGGATATCGCCCGGGCGCAGGCCGGCGCGCGCGGCAGGGCCGTCACGCAGCACGGCGGCCACCACCACGCCTTGCGGGGCGCTCAGGCCGAAGGAGTGCGCCAGCGACGGCGTCAGCTCCTGGACTTCCAGGCCCAGCCAGCCACGAATCACGCGGCCGTGGTCGACCAGCGCTTCGAGGATGTCACGTGCCAGGTTGGCGGGGATGGCGAAGCCGATGCCCTGCGAGCCCCCGGAGCGCGAATAGATGGCGGTATTGATGCCGACCAGCGAGCCGTCGGTATTGATCAGCGCGCCGCCGGAGTTGCCGGGGTTGATCGCGGCATCGGTCTGGATGAAGTCTTCATAGGCGTTCAGGCCAAGATGATTGCGTCCGGTGGCCGAGATGATCCCCATGGTGACCGTCTGGCCGACTCCGAAGGGATTGCCGATCGCCAGCGAGACATCGCCGACGTGCACCTGGGTGGAATCGGCAATCGCCACGGTGGGCAGGTTGTCGAGGTCGATCTTGAGCGCCGCGAGGTCGGATTCCGGGTCCACGCCCACGACCTTGGCGAATGTCTCGCGGCCATCGCGCAGGGCGACCTGGATCTGGTCGGCACCCTGGATGACGTGATTGTTGGTCAGGATGTAGCCGTCGCTGGAGAGAATGACGCCGGAGCCCAAACTCGACAGCATGCGCTGGCTGCGCAGTGCGTCTTCGCCGTAGAACTGGTTGAAGAAGGGGTCGGACATCAGCGGATGCTTGCTGTCGTCCTTGATCTCGCGCGAGGAATAGATGTTGACCACCGCCGGAGCGGCGGCGTCCACCGCGGCCTGATAGCTGGCCGGGCCGCTGTTGCGCTGCAGCGGCGGTGCTTCACGCAGTACCGGGTCTGCCGACTCTTCGCGCTGCGCCGCTGACAGCGTCAGGCTCGGAGGCGGCAGCACCTGCTGATTGGCGGCAGAGTTCCGTGACGGGCTCGGATAGGGGGTGTTGCCTGCCTGCTCGCTCTGCTGCGGGGCGGGTTCGCCCAGACCCAGCGTCGGAAAGCGATCCAGCACGACGACGGCCAGCAGGACGCCGGTGACGACGGGCCACAGTAGCGGGAGCAGTGTGCTGCGAAGAGAACGGGGCATCGGATTACCTGATGAAAAGTCCGCGCACCGACGCGATGCTGCGGACATGAAGATGAATGGCCTGAAACTCCACGTGCCACGCGAAGGGATGGCCCCGGTCAAGGCGCGGCACGCTTACATGGCGCCGATGCGCCGTTACAATGCTCGCCAGTGTAACACTCGATGACTCTGACTGCTGGAGGCCCAATGGCTGATCGTGACACGCTGATGAAGGCGCTGGATGGCTGTCTGGAGGCGCAGGCCTTCAAGGACTATACCGTCAATGGCTTGCAGGTGGAGGGGCGCCGCGAGGTGCGCCGCGTGATGACTGGCGTGACGGCCAGTCAGGCGTTACTTGATGAGGCGCTCGCCTGGCAGGCCGACCTGGTGCTGGTGCACCACGGCTACTTCTGGAAGAACGAGCCGGCCCAGATCACCGGCATGAAGCGTCGGCGCCTCAAGACCTTGCTGGCCAATGACATCAATCTGGCAGCCTATCACCTGCCGTTGGATGCGCATCCGACCCTTGGCAACAATGCCCAGCTGGCCGAGCGTCTGGGGCTGGTCAGTGAAGGCTGTCTGGATGGCGTGCCCGGGCGTGGCCTGGTGCATGTCGGGCGTCTGGCTGCTGAGGTGGAAGAGCTGGACAGCACAGCGCTGGGGGCCGAGTTCAGTCGGCGTCTGGGACGTGAGGTGCTGGTCGTGGCCGGCCATGATCGTCCCATCAAGCGCATTGCCTGGTGCACCGGCGGCGCTCAGGACTATATCGGTCTGGCCATCGAGGCCGGCGCCGATGCCTTCCTCTCGGGCGAGATTTCCGAGCGCACCACCCATAGCGCCCGTGAAGAGGGAGTGACCTACTTCGCGGCGGGGCATCATGCGACCGAGCGTGACGGTGTGCGGGCCCTCGGCGAGTGGCTGGCCGCCGAGCATGGAGTAGAGCACCGCTTCGTGGATATCGACAATCCGGCGTGACATCTGGTGCCGGAAACGACAACGGCCACCTCTCGAGGTGGCCGTTGTCGTTTTCAGATGCCGTGAGAGGTTCACGACAGCAGGGCGATCAGATGCGCGGCGGGTTGGTGGCCGGAGTCTCGCCTTCACTCGGTTGCGGCTTGAGGCCGAAGTCCTCTGACAGAGTGCCACGGTTATCGGCGTAATCACGCGGCAGGTCGACCTTGTCGGTCTCGCTGTCGTCCGGCGTGGTGTCAGTGTCCAGCAGGCGGCGCTTGAGCTGGCTGTCATCGCACAGCGCGGTGGCGCCAGTGGCCAGATGCTGGCGCAGCTCATTGCCGGCGCGCTGGATCTGGTCGGTCAGGTCGCTGGCCTTGGAGAAGTGGTCGTTGAGGGCATCGCGGAACTGGGTCAGCTCCAGTTCGCGCTCAGCCAACTTCTGGCGGGTCTTCTGATTGCGGGCCACGTTGGCATTCAGCAGGTGGTAGCACAAGGCGCCGATACCGATGCCAGCCAGAAAACAGGCAATGGCCAGGATCCAGTCAATGTTGCTCTCGTTCACGTCGCTCTCCTTGTGTCACGACTGCGGTGATCGTCACCGCTGGGGCATGGTAGCGCTGAGATACGATGCCGGTCTTCAATGATGTTCCATCACGCCGATCTCGGGATCGGTCTGGTGTCCAGCAGGTCAGCGCCGCTTGCCGCTGTCCTTCTTGCCTTGGTCTTTCCTAGCTCAGTCTGTAGTGCCGCTTGCGTTTCAAAAGCGTCCACGCGCCATTATATCGGTGTGGTGCAGCGATGCGTCAATTCACTCGGCGCGCGACCTTGGTCGCCTGTCGGCGCATCCGGCGGGGTGTGGGCGGATGCCAGCTCACGCCTTGCGAGCAATGCGCGCGGCGACAGCCACCTCGCACCGCCGATTGCTGGCCGGTGAGTGGGTAAAGTGGCCATCAAGGCGTATAATGCCGCGCAATTTCGTTCTTGCCTGCCCGCCGTGTCGGGTCAGGCGTGTTCTTGTTCCTTTTCATGTCAGGCGTGTGCCAGTAGGTGGCGCCTGACCTGCAGCGGGTTTCTCAATGCCAGCACCGACGCCTCTCGAGAAGTACCAGGCAGACCTCAAGCGTGATGACTTTGCCTACGATGCCGCCCAGGAAGATGCGGTCCGTCATCTGCAGCGTCTCTACGATGACCTCGTGCGCAGGCCGCGCCAGACGCCCGACAAGGTGTCCGACGCGACGGGTGGCGGCGGGCTGGGCTCCAAGGTGCGTCGTCTGTTCGGCAAGCCGTCACGCACGGCACCTGTCGATGAAGTGCCCGAGATCATGGGTCTCTACTTCTGGGGCGGTGTGGGGCGCGGCAAGACCTATCTCGTCGATACCTTCTACGAGAGCCTGCCGTTTGCCGACAAGATGCGCACGCATTTCCACCGCTTCATGCAGCGTGTCCACAATGAACTCGGCCACTACAAGGGCGAGAAGAATCCGCTGACTCTGGTGGCGGCCAAGTTCGCCGTCGAGGCGCGCGTGATCTGCTTTGACGAATTCTTCGTCAAGGACATCACCGATGCGATGATTCTCGCCACCCTGTTCGAAGAGCTGTTCAAGCAGGGCGTGGTGCTGGTCGCGACCTCCAATATCGTGCCGGATGACCTCTACAAGGACGGCCTGCAGCGGGCGCGCTTCCTGCCGGCGATCGACCTGGTCAAGCGTCACTGCACGGTGGTCAACGTCGATTCCGGCATCGACTATCGCCTGCGCGCGCTGGAGCACGCCGAGCTCTTCCATAGCCCGCTGGGCGACGACAGTGCCGCGCGGCTGGCGCGGGAGTTCCGCTCCATCGCCGGTGCCGAAGGCCATGCTGATGAAGGCTTGAGCATCAATCACCGCGTGCTGCATGCTCTGCGTCGCCATGAAGACGTGGTGTGGTTCCACTTCGATGAGCTGTGTGATGGCCCGCGTAGCCAGAATGACTACATCGAGCTGGCGCGTGAGTTCCATACCGTGCTGGTGTCCGAGGTGCCGCAGATGGGGCGCGACAGTGACGACCAGGTGCGTCGTTTCATCAACATGGTCGATGAGTTCTATGACCGTGGCGTCAAGCTGCTGATGAGCGCCGCGACGCCCGTCGAGGATCTCTACACCGGTGGCAATCTGGATTTCGAATTCCAGCGCACGCTGTCACGCCTGCAGGAAATGCAATCACGCGAGTACCTCGCACTGCCTCACAAACCGTGATGTCCATGACAGGGCAAAATAGCCTTTGTGGTAGGCGGGTATGACATGTACAATGCGCGCTCGCTCGAACTGTTGACCGGTTCTCGAGCCATCCTGAGTCATTCACTCCTGATGGGCGAGGGCAGTCTGGAGATGAGAGGGCAGTGACTGCGCAAGCAGCATGCCGCTCGCTGCCAGACGTCGGGCAACCAAGAAAAATAGGGATTGGTCGCGCACACAGGTGCAAGACCCGACTATAGGTGATTCATCCATGAAGACGTTTACTGCTAAGCCGCAGTCCGTCCAGCGTGACTGGTTCGTCGTCGACGCAGCCGGCAAGACGCTGGGCCGTATGGCTACCGAAATTGCTCGTCGCCTGCGCGGCAAGCATAAAGCCGAGTACACTCCGCACGTTGACACTGGCGATTACATCGTCGTCATCAACGCCGAGAAAGTCGCTGTGACTGGTCGCAAGGCAGAAGCCAAGACCTACTACCGTCACACCGGTTACCCGGGTGGCCTGCGCTCCATGAACTTCAACCAGATGATCGACCACAAGCCTGAGCGCGTGATCGAACTGGCTGTCAAGGGCATGCTGCCGAAGGGTCCGCTGGGTCGTGCCATGCAGTCCAAGCTGAAAGTCTATGCTGGCTCCGAGCATCCGCACGCTGCGCAGCAGCCGCAAGAACTGAACATCTGAGGGAAGCATCGCCATGACACAGCAGCACTACGGTACCGGGCGCCGCAAGACTTCTACCGCGCGCGTCTTCCTGAAGCCGGGCACCGGCAAAATCACCGTCAACCAGCGTGACCTGAACGACTACTTCGGTCGTGTGACAGGGCGTATGGTTGTCCGTCAGCCGCTCGAGCTGACCGAAACTAGCGAACAGTTTGACGTCTACGTCACTGTTGCTGGTGGTGGTGGTTCTGCCCAGGCCGGCGCTATCCGTCACGGCATCACTCGTGCCCTGATGGCTTACAACGAAGACTTCCGTCCGACCCTCCGCGCCGCCGGTTACGTCACTCGTGACGCCCGTGAAGTCGAGCGTAAGAAAGTCGGTCTGCGCAAGGCCCGTCGTCGTCCGCAGTTCTCCAAGCGTTAAGAGAACTCGCGTCGACTACAAGAACGTCCAGTACCCGCAAGGGTGCTGGACGTTTTTTTTGCGGTCTCGCTGCACGATTGACGAAAGCGGCTTTGGTCAAGGTGGCTTTCTTGAGTTGTGAGTGCTCTGTTCTTGCCCTTTAATACAAGCAAGCATCAAGTGCTCGGCAAGTGGATGGCCCAGCATCAAGCGGTAGTGTTTGGGAGATAACAATAAAATGTCAGATCAAGTCGTGAACCGAGGGCGACGCCGCTTCCTCGTCAGCGCAACCACCGTGGTCGGGGCGGTAGGGGTGGTCGGTATCGCAACGCCCTTCCTGGCGTCCTGGCAGCCAAGTGCGCGTGCTCGCGCGGCAGGCGCGCCTGTCACGGCGGATATCTCGCGGCTGGCACCCGGCCAGCAGATGACCATCGAGTGGCGCGGCAAGCCGGTGTGGGTGGTGCGTCGCACCCCCGAGATGATCGCCGATATCCGCGCCATCCCCCCCGCAGAGTTGCAGGACCCCGAGTCACTGCGTCCCCAGCAGCCCCCTTATGTCGATGCCGTGCTGCGTTCCATCAAGCCGGAATATGTGGTGTTGGTGGGTATCTGCACGCACCTGGGCTGCTCGCCTGGCTATCGTCCCGAGATTGGTGCGGCGGATCTTGGCGCGGACTGGCCGGGCGGCTATCTGTGTGCCTGTCATGGGTCCAGGTTCGATCTCGCCGGGCGAGTCTTCACCGGAGTGCCGGCACCTTCGAATCTGGAGGTGCCGCCGCATCGCTACGAGAGCGAGCAGGTACTGGTGGTGGGTGTCGACGAGGAGGCTGCCTGATGGGGAATCCAAACCGTGCCAAGGCGCCACGCGGCATCATGCGCTGGATCGATGACCGCCTGCCGGCCACCCAGTTTCTGCAGGACCATCTGACCGGCTACTACGCGCCGAAGAACTTCAACTTCTTCTACTTCTTCGGCTCGCTGGCCTTGCTGGTGCTGGTCAATCAGATATTGACCGGCATCTGGCTGACGATGAGCTATACGCCGAGTGCCGAGGAGGCCTTTGCCTCCATCGAGTACATCATGCGCGATGTGGAGTACGGCTGGTTGATCCGCTACATGCATTCCACCGGCGCCTCGGCCTTCTTTGTTGTCATCTATCTGCACATGTTCCGTGGCCTGCTGTATGGCTCCTACCGTGCGCCTCGCGAGCTGGTCTGGATCTTCGGCATGTGCATCTATCTGGCGCTGATGGCCGAGGCCTTCATGGGCTATCTGCTGCCCTGGGGGCAGATGTCCTACTGGGGTGCGCAGGTGATCATCTCGCTGTTCACGGCGATTCCGGTCATCGGGGCAGACCTGGCGCAGATGATTCGTGGCGACTATCTGATCTCGGGAATCACCCTGAACCGCTTCTTTGCGCTGCATGTCATTGCCTTGCCGCTGGTGATCGTCGGGCTGGTGGTGCTGCATCTGGTGGCGCTGCATGAGGTGGGCTCGAACAACCCCGATGGCATCGAGATCAAGGACCGGAAGGATGAGGCGGGGCAGCCCCTGGATGGCATTCCGTTCCATCCCTATTACACGGTGAAGGACCTCGTCGGCGTCGGCGTATTCCTGTTCGTGTTCTGTGCAGTGATCTTCTATTTCCCCGAAGGCGGCGGCTACTTCCTGGAGACGCCGAACTTCGAACCGGCCAATTCGCTCAAGACGCCCGAGCACATCGCGCCGGTGTGGTACTTCACGCCGTTCTACGCCATGTTGCGCGCGGTCAATTACCCGCTGTTCGGCGTGGATGCCAAGTTCTGGGGCGTGGTGGTCATGGGGCTGGCGATCGCTATCCTGTTCGTGCTGCCGTGGCTGGATCGCTCGGCGGTGCGCTCGATCCGCTACAAGGGCTGGCTGTCGCGTGTCGCCATCGTCATCTTCGTGGTCAGTTTCGTGACGCTGGGCGTGCTGGGGGTGATGCCGCCCACGCATGAGCGCACGATCATCGCGCAGCTGGCGACCGTGGCATATTTCGCCTTCTTCATACTGATGCCGCTGTATACGCGCTTCGAGACGACGCGAGCGGTGCCTGACAGGGTGACGGGCCGATGAACGCGCTGATGAGTGGGGCAAGGGAGTGGCTCAAACGCGGGCTGGCAGCAGGGTTGCTGGCCGTAGTGAGCCTGATGGGGGCGGGTATGGTGAGCGCGGCCAGCAGCGCGGTGCCGCTGGAGACGATGGAGCCGGATCTGCATGATCAGCCCTCGCTGCAGCGAGGCATGCAGCTTTACACCAACTACTGCCTCGGCTGTCATAGCCTGCAGTATCAGCGTTACTCGCGTGCCGCGGAGGACCTGGGGATGCCCGAGGACCTGGTCGAGCAATACCTGATTCTCTCGCCAGCGCTCAAGATCAATGACACCATGCGTACGGGCATGCAGAAAGAAGACGCGGCCGGCTGGTTCGGCACGCCGCCACCGGATCTGTCGCTCGAGGCGCGTCTGCGCGGCACGGACTGGATCTACACCTATCTGAAGAGCTTCTATCGCGATGCGTCACGTCCGTGGGGCGTGAACAATGCGGTCTTCCCCCAGGTCGGCATGCCGCATGTGCTGGAATCGCTGCAGGGCGTGCAGGAAAAGGTCTGTGGACAGACTGATATGGCGGTAGCGGGGGCGGAGATCGATCCCGGCACGGGGCGTTATGCCTCCTGTGATATCCTAGAGATCACCCAGCCTGGCAGCATGACGGCAGGGGAATTCGATCAAGCGATGTGGGATCTGACCAATTTTCTGGCCTATGTCGGCGAGCCTTCGCGACTCAAGGCTGAGAGCATGGCCCCCAAGGTGTTAATATTCATTCTGATCTTTACCTTGCTGGCGTATCTTCTCAAGAAGAAATACTGGCGCGACATTCATTGATGGCCCCCGGGGCGGGGTCTCAGTGATAATGGCGAGCCGGCAGTGACGGGCGCGCGGCTGATCAGTCGCGCGCCCGCTTGCGTCGCCTCGAGGTGGCGCAGGCTGACCCTCTGGCAGGGCCCGTTGTGACAAGGGCAGGCCAGAGGAAACTTATCCCCGTTTGTCAGGCCAAAAGCTGACACGGGCATGTCTCGAACAGATGCGAGGACAGTTTCATGGGTGTTGTGGCCAAGCGTTCATCGATGACCTTCTACTCCGGTGGTGACGACCACTTCAGCCACCGTGTACGGATCGTGCTGGCCGAGAAGGGTGTGGCAGTCGATATCATTGATGTGGATGATGACAGCCGTCCGGCCGAACTGGCCGACCTGAACCCGTACAACAGTGTGCCGACGCTGCTGGATCGCGACCTGGTGCTCTACGAGTCCAAGGTCATGATGGAATATCTGGACGAGCGTTTCCCGCATCCGCCGCTGTTGCCGGTGTATCCGGTGGCGCGCGCCCAGAGCCGTCTGTGGATGCATCGCATCGAGCGCGAATGGGTGCCGATGATGGAAACCATCCAGACAGGCACCAAGAAGGAAGCCGACAAGGCGCGCAAGGAATTGCGTGAAAGCCTGATCGGCATTTCCCCGATCTTCGACGACATGCCGTTCTTCATGAGCGACGAGTTCTCGCTGGTGGACACCTGCATTGCCCCGATCCTGTGGCGCTTGCCGACACTGGGAATCGAGCTGCCGGAGAAGCAGGTCAAGCCGCTGCTGACCTACATGGAGCGGTTGTTCGGGCGTGATGCTTTCAAGGCGTCGCTGTCCGAGGCCGAGCGCGAGATGCGCATCTGATCCGTGCGTGATCCTTCGGTCACTGATCGATCGGTCACGCATTCGGGCTTTCGCCCTCGCTCATCAGTCTGAGGTCGATGGATGTGAGCGATGTGCGGGGCGTTGGCCCGTTGGCGGAATGGACTTCGGTCGTCGCTGACACTCATTGCAGTTCAAGAGGTTCTCCCATGCTTTCCAGTCGCCCTTATCTGGCACGCGCACTCTACGAGTGGCTGCTGGATAACGACAATACGCCGTACATCGTGGTGGACGCCGAGCAGGAAGGTGTCCAAGTGCCGCGTCAACACGTCCAGAACGGCCAGATCGTGCTCAATATCGCACCCGGTGCGGTGCGTGATCTGTTGATCGCCAATGAAGGGGTCAGCTTCAATGCCCGCTTCGGTGGTCAGCCGATGCACGTCAGCGTGCCGACGACGGCCCTGGTCGCGCTGTATTCGCGTGAAAACGGTGTCGGTATGGTCTTCGGTCATGAGCCGGTGATGCCGGGTGCCGATGAGATGACATTCGGTGAAGCCGCGCCAGATGCCGAGCCGGCCGCCACAGCGCGCCCGACGCTGGCCAGTGTCGGCAGTGCGCCCGCCGAAGAAGAGGCACCTGCCTCGGAATCAGTGGATGCGTCCGTCGAGCCAGGCGCTGATGCCGGAGTCGCCGCTGAAGAGCCGGCGTCGGACTCGGCCAGTGACGAGCAGGATGCTGATGACAATGGTCAGCCCAAGCCGCCGCGCAAGGGGCGTCCTTCGCTGCGTGTGATCAAGTAATCACGTCGGCAGGTGGGGGCGATGGATGAGGGCTGGCCATTGTCCGCCTGATGTCGCTCCTGTCATGAAAAATGCCCCGCAGGCTTCGGCCTGCGGGGCATTTTTCATTCTGGGTGCTGTTCATTCAGGGCGCCTTGCATGTCAGGCATGCAAGGCGCGCCACCTTGATCAGTCGAGGTACTCGAAGACCTTGGCGATACGCTGGATGCCGCCGACTTCAGAGACCTTGCTGACGATCTGGTCAGCTTCGGCGCGGGTCACGATGCCCATCAGGTAGACGCTGGCATTCTCGGTGAGTACCAAGATGCGACCGGAGTCGATATTGGCATCCGCCGCCAGTGTGGCCTTGACGCGCGTGGTCAGCCAGGTGTCCTGCACGCGCTGGCTGGCCGGGGCATTGGCGCTGATTTCCAGCGCATTGTGCACCTGACGCACACGACGCACATCCTTGGCGATGTCCGTGGCCTTCTGCTTCAGCTCGTCACTGGCGACCTGGCCGGTCAGCAGCACCATGCCGTTGTAGGAATTCACATTGACATGGGCATCGTTGAAGCGGGCGTCGGTCTTGCCGAGATTGACCTCGATCTTGGTCTCGATGCTCTCGTCTTCCACCTGGGCGCCCAGGGTGCGATCGCCATAGTCTTCGTCGATCGGGCCGCTGTTGGTCAGGTCGGCGACGGTGGTGCAGCCGGCTAGCGTCAGGAAGCCGGCGGTGGCTATGAGGGAAAGCAGGTTCTTGGGCGTCATGCCGTTTTCTCCTGGTGAATGCCGTGGGGCGCGCGGATTACTCGTTGCTGCCGAACAGCTGATGATCAATCAGGTCGCACAGGCAGTGGATGGCCAGTAGATGGACTTCCTGGATGCGTGCCGTAGAGGTGGCGGGGACACGAATCTCGCAGTCTTCACTGCCCAGTAGTGACGCCATGTCACCACCGTCACGGCCGGTCAAGGCCACGACGCGCATGTCGCGGTCGTGAGCCGCCTGGATGGCCTGCACCACGTTGGCGGAGTTGCCGCTGGTGGAGATGGCCAGCAGGATGTCGCCGGGCTGACCCAGGGCGCGGATCTGCTTGGAGAACACCTCGTTGTAGCTGTAGTCGTTGGCGATGGACGTCAGCGTGGAGGTGTCGGTGGTCAGCGCGATGGCCGGCAGGCTCGGGCGCTCACGCTCGAATCGGTTGAGCAGCTCGGAAGAGAAATGCTGGCTGTCGCCGGCGCTGCCGCCGTTGCCGCAGGCCAGGATCTTGCCGTCATTGACCAAGCTCTGGACCATCATCTGGCTGGCCGCTTCGATGAAGGGCGGCAGCACTTCGCTGGCGTAGGTCTTGGTGTCAATGCTGGCGTTGAAGTGGCCGAGAATACGCGATTGGAAATCCATGATGGCTCTTGGTCGTTGGCTTCAGATCGCTTCGAAGGCGTGGCGAATCCAGTGAATGGAACGAGGGGAGGTCCCCTCCACGCCTACCACGTCGAAGCGGCAGGAACATGATAGCCCGTGCTGGGCCAGATAAAAACGCGCGGCAGTGATCAGCCGGCGTTGCTTGGTATGGGTCACGCTTTCCAGTGCGCTGCCGAAGCGGGAGTTGGCCCGGTAGCGCACCTCGATGAAGACCAGGGTCTCGGCGTCACGCATGATCAGGTCGATCTCGCCGCCCTTGGCATGCTGGTTGCGCGTGACGGGTGTCAGGCCACGCGCTGCCAGCCATTGTTCTACCTCCGCCTCGATGACGGCGCCGCGCGCTCGGGCGCGACGCTGGGGAGGCGGGTGCGCTTTGCCAGAGGGCGAGTCGGCGCGTGTCATGTCAGGGCGTGTAGGCTTCGACGGTGCGGCTGTTGGCGCCTTTCAGTGGCGGACGCGGTACGCCACCTCTGAATTCAGCCCAGGGCAGCGTGCGCTCGATGCGTCCATCGTGGCGCGGGAAGAGGCTGCCGGTGGCGCCGAAGAGTTCGCCGCCCGCTCCGGCCAGCATCAGCGGTACGCGCTGGGCCAGACGATAGGCATCGACCCCCATGGCGTTGAGCTTGAGCATGCGTGGTGAAGCATCGGACAGGGCGCGATAGGTGTCGGCTTCCGGCAGGGATGCCTTGCCACCGGAGGAGGCCTCCGGCACTTCCCAGGGAATGTCCACGAAGTCGACGCCATTGAGGTCGCCGTCCTGATCGGGCTGCGGTGCGCCGTCATAGAGATGGGAAGTGCCGTAGATCGGCAGGTCGCCCGCGTAGTAGAAGTCCAGCATCGGCGGCACCTGACGCGCATAGCTCGGCAGCGCCAGCAGGAAGATCATGTCGATGTTGCCGGAGTGCGCGCGGCCGTATTTGCTGCCGGATTTCTTGGCGGACTTCATGCGCGCCTGGTCCTGGCTCGAGACCGACAGCAGGTCCTTGACGGCCGAGCTGACGGCGCCCTTGGGGTTGTAGCGCTCAACGGAGACGATGTCGCCACCTTCCTGCTCGAAGCGGTCGCGGAAGGCGCTGTAGACGCGTTGGCCCCAGGCATTGTTGGGCACCAGTGCGGCGGCGCCACGATGGCCGTCGAGAGCGGCTCGCAGGGCGACCTGGCGGGCTTCGTCCTCGGCGGAAAGGCCGTACTGGAACAGGTTGTCGGCACGGTTGCTGTCATGGGTGCCGTAGTTGAGGGCCAGTGTCGGCAGCGGCAGGCTGTTCTGAGTCTCGAGCCGACTGACCAGCTTCTTGTCCAGCGGGCCGAGCACGACCTGAGCGCCATCCATGGTGGCACGGGCATACAGGGTCTTGAGGTCCGCGCTCGAGGTGTCATAGAAACTCAGCTGCGGCGTGGCCTCGGCATTGTCGATGGCGCTGCGATGGCGTGCCTCGATGCCTTCACGGATGGCCTGGGCGATCCGCTTGAGCGAACCGGACTCGGGCAGGAAGACGGCAATCTTGCGCACTTCCTGGCCGGAGAGCTCGCGCAGATCGAGAATGCCCTGCGGCATCTGGCGCGCTGCGGGATGCTGCGGGTTGGCGTCCGACCAGTCGTTGATGGCGGAGAACATCTGGTCGATGTTGCCGCCGAAGCGACGCTGTAGGCGCAGCAGGTCCGTCCAGCCGCTGGCGGTCGGGCTAGCGCTGGCCAGCTCATTGAGCTGACTGGGCGAGAGGCGCGTGAGCTGCTCCCACAGGGTGTCGTTGATGCTCAGGTCATCGCTGTCGGCCTGCAGGGCGATCAGGGTCTGGGCGCTGGCCAGGGGTTCGCCGACCATGCCGAGTGCCAGGCCGCGACGCTTGCGCAGTGTGCGCTGGTCATCGCTGGACATCTGGATGTTGTCCTCGAGCACCGAGGTGGCCAGGATCGTGTTCCAGCCGTCCTGCTGCTCAAGCGCGATACGCGACAGCAGCAGGGCCCATTGCACGCGTTCCTGCGGCTCAAGGCTTGTCGGGTCGATGTCGGATGCGATGGTGATCGCCTGCGCGTTGTCGCCGCTGCGTGCTAGGATGTCCGCAGCTTGCAGGCGCGTACTGGCCGCTTGCTGACCCTGTTGCTGCTCGGCCTGAGCTAGCAGGGCATCGGCACCGGGGCCGCTGGAAAGCGGTGACTGTCCGGCACACCCTGCCAGCAGCAGGGCGGAGGCGGCGAGGCCCGCCAGCGTGCGCAGGCCGGAACGTGAACGGCGCGCGGCCTCCTGCCGGATGGCTGACGAAGTGCCCAGCGTATTGGCTGATGCACGATTCCATGTCTGGCGCATGTACGACGGTCCCTTGGCTGATGGGCGATGTGGTCAGGACTGTGCATCGCCGCCTACTGTGATGAAGGGTGAAAGGCATCATGGCACTCGGTCGATCAGGGCCACGCATGCAGCGTCCTTCGGATGAAATGTCCCAAGGCAATCTGCCTGTGTCTGACGACCATTTCTACCATTGAGTTCAACGAGTCGAAGCATTGAATGTCCGAGTCTTCTGAAGGCGTATTGTACGTGGTCGCCACGCCGATTGGTAACCTCGATGATCTCAGTCCCCGCGCCGCGCGGGTGCTGGGAGAAGTGGACCTGATCGCAGCCGAGGATACCCGCCACAGCGCGCGGTTGCTGCGTCACCTGGGCCTGGAAGTGCCCATGATGTCCCTGCACGATCACAACGAGCGTGGCCGTGTCGACCAGCTGTGTCAGGCGCTGGAGGCAGGCCGACGCGTCGCGTTGGTCTCCGATGCCGGCACGCCGCTGATCTCTGATCCCGGCTTCATCGTCGTGCGCGCCCTGCGCGAGCGTGGCTTCAAGGTAGTGCCGCTGCCGGGGCCGTGCGCGTTGATCACCGCCCTCAGCGCTGCGGGCCTGCCGACGGATCGCTTCACCTTCGAAGGCTTTCTGGCCCACAAGGGCGGCCCGCGTCAGGCGCGCCTTGCCGCGCTGCGCGACGATAGCGCCACCCACGTGCTGTATGAATCTCCGCACCGTATCCAGGCGCTGCTCGGCGATATCCGCGAGGTGCTGGGCGAGCGTCGGGTCGTGCTGGCCCGTGAGCTGACCAAGACCTTCGAGACCTTCCTCGATGGCACGGCGGCCGAGCTGCTGGCGCAGATGGACGCTGACAGTGATCAGACACGCGGTGAGTTCGTGGTCATGATCGAAGGAGCGCCGGCACGTGACGGCGACGAGGCGGCCAGTGTCGAAGGCGACGCCCTGTTGCAGGTGCTGTTCGAGGAGGGCGTCGGCGTCAAGCAGATGGCCGCTATCGCCACACGTCTGGTGGGCGGGCGCAAGAAAGCCTGGTATGCCAAGGCGCAAGCCATGAAGGACGCGGCGGAGGAATAGGCAAACCTCTGTCACGCCAGACTTTTTTGCCGCTGCCATTGTTCGGCCTGCGCGGGCTTCGTCTTGTGAAAGGCCCATGACACTGGTAGTCTTGCGTGCTTGGGAGACGGCCAGACAGTCGCCGCCAGCGCAAGCTGGGGGAGGAAAGTCCGGGCTCCATAGGGCAAGGTGCCAGATAACGTCTGGGCGGCGCGAGCCGACGGCAAGTGCAGCAGAGAGAAGACCGCCTACGTCAGCTTCGGCTGACCGGTAAGGGTGAAAGGGTGCGGTAAGAGCGCACCGCGCGGCTGGTAACAGTTCGCGGCGAGGTAAACCCCACCTGGAGCAAGACCAAATAGGCCCCCTATGCTGCTGCCCGCAGTGGGGGCGGGTTGGTTGCTTGAGCCCTGAAGTGATTCAGGGCCTAGATGAATGACTGTCCACGACAAGACCCGGCTTATCGGTCATCTCCCGCCTTATAACGTCAGTGTGCTGCCATCCTTCGCGATGCGAGCGGTGGCAGCACACCTTGAATTCGCATGACCGGCGCCGTCCGCTGCGTGTTTCGTGAATGACCATTGCAGTTGGATGGCAACGAACACGCTGCCGTGACAGGCGCCGGTTGTCGGTTATGGCACTTGAATTCGTGTTTCAGCCGCTTGCCTGCTGCACGCAGGCGCTGTCTCCGCTCTTATGCTGTCGGTGTCCTTTGCCACCGGCTTTCACTGCTCGCATCGCGTGCCAAGGTCCAGAGTTTCGTCATGTCCAAGCCCAGTGCTCCTTCCGTTACCGAGTCTGTCGATACCGAGTCCGTCGAAGTGGCTGATCGCTTCGCGCATGTCAGTGTCATGCTCGATGGTGCGGTCGATGGTCTGATTCAGGACACTGCCGGCGTCTACTTCGACGGCACCTTCGGTCGCGGTGGCCATTCGCGTCTGATCCTGTCGCGTCTGGCGCCCGAGGGGCGTCTGATCGCCTGTGATCGTGACCCCCAGGCGCTGGCGGAAGCCGCGACCATCGATGATGAGCGTTTCAGTATCCATGCCGGTGAATTCGCGCGTCTTGGCGAGTATGCCGAGCATGAGGGCGTGCACGGTCAGCTGGATGGCATCCTGCTCGACATCGGCGTGTCATCCCCGCAGCTGGATGATGCCGAGCGTGGCTTCAGCTTCATGAATGATGGCCCGCTGGACATGCGCATGGACCCCACCAGTGGCGAGAGCGCCGCCGAGTGGCTGTCGCGTGCCAGTGCCGAGGATATGGCCTGGGTCTTCAAGACCTACGGTGAGGAGCGTTATGCCAAGCGCCTGGCGCGTGCCGTGGTGGAGCGTCGCGCCGAGCGACCCATCACGCGCACCGGCGACTTCGCCAGCCTGATCAAGGATGCCCACCCCAACTGGGAGAAGCACAAGCACCCGGCGACGCGTGTCTTCCAGGCGATCCGCATTCACATCAATGGTGAGCTGGATGAGCTGACCCGCGCGCTGGATGCCGGTCTCGAGGCGCTCAAGCCCGGCGGTCGTCTGGTCGTGATCAGCTTCCACTCGCTGGAAGACCGCATCGTCAAGCGCTTCATGCGTGACAAGGCGCGGGGGGATCAGGCGCCGCGTGGCATGCCGATCCGCGAAGACCAGCTCAACAAGCGTCTCAAGCTGGTGGGCAAGGCACAGAAGGCTTCGCAAAGCGAAGTCGATGCCAATGTCCGTTCGCGCAGTGCGGTGATGCGCATTGCCGAAAAGCTCAAATAGCCTCTGTGCACCCTCTGGGGAATCGTGCCTCTTTCTGCGCCTGCCTACCGGCAGGCGCGCGCGCAAGTGGGCTGTGGTGAAAGGGCGACACAAGTGTTGCCGTGCTGCAACTCTTAGCGGCTAACGCCACTTGCTGACATAATGCGCCGGGCGCTTCAAACAAGTGAGCGAACATCGCGCTTGCACGTTGACAGTCTGCAAGGATATTCGTGATGCGGGGCATCACGTTCAGAGTGATTAGGGAGTCGGCATGGCGGGACGGAGACAGGAGGGCTGGACGGGTAACTGGCCGATCAAGGTGCAGATACGTTGGCGTCACCTGTGTTTCGCGGTGCTGATGCTCAGTCTGCTCGGCTCTGCCGCTGCCGTCGTCATCAGCTCGCACCTCTCGCGCGGCCAATATGCCCAGCTGCAGAAGCTGGAAGCGGCGCGCGATGATGCGCGTGCACGCTGGGGCCGCCTGCTGCTGGAAGAGAGCGCCTGGTCGGCACCGGCGCGTATCGAAAGCATCAGCATCGAGCGACTCGAGATGCGCGTCCCGGATGTCCACGATGTCGAGGTCATTCGCTGATGGCCACGCGTCGCCCGCCTTCGTCACGCCCGCGCAAAGCCGCCGGCGCTGAGACGCCCGCTCGTACCAAGGCCGCAAGCGGTGCCCGCAAGAGCGCACGCGCGGCCATGGGGCCTGCCCGCTATCGCATCATGCTCTTCATCGTGCTTGCCGGGCTTGTCGCTCTGGTCGGCCGCATCGGCTATCTCCAGCTCTTCGATCAGCAGTTCCTGCAGGATCAGGGCGATGCACGCACCCTGCGTGTCGACAGCATCAATGCACACCGCGGCATGATCACCGATCGCACCGGTGAGCCGCTGGCGATCTCCACGCCTGTCATCACCCTGTGGGCCGACCCGCGCAAGGTGCCTGATGACCCCGTGCGTCTGTCATTGCTGGCGCGCGCGCTGGGTCAGAAGCCGGATGACCTTATTGCTCGCGTCCGCCGCTATCGTGATGCCGGCAAGGGCTTCATGTACATCAAGCGCCAGATGACCCCGCCGCAGGCTCAGCCTGCCATTGACCTCGATATTCCGGGCGTCAGCCACAAGCAGGAATACAAGCGCTATTATCCCTCCGGAGAAGTCTCCGCCCAGTTGATCGGCGTGACCAACGTCGATGACAAGGGTCAGGAAGGGCTCGAGCTTGCCTACAATTCCTACCTTTCCGGCACGCCGGGCAAGCGACGTGTGCTCAAGGACCGCAAGGGGCGGCTGGTGCGTGACCTGCATCTGATCAGCGAAGCCAAGCCCGGTGGCGACCTGACGCTCTCCATCGACCTGCGTCTGCAATACATGGCCTACCGCGAACTCAAGGCGGCCGTGGCGGAGCACCGCGCCGATGGCGGCACCCTGGTGATGATGGATGCGCGCACCGGCGAGGTGCTGGCGATGGTCAATCAGAAGTCCTATAACCCGAACAACCGTGCCGGGCTTGATCCCGAGGGGCTTCGCAACCGCGCGATCACCGATGCCTTCGAGCCGGGCTCGGTGATGAAGCCGCTGGCGATGAGCGCTGGGCTTGCCACTGACCTGTATCAGCCGGATACGGTGATCGATACCACGCCGGGTTACATGCGGGTCGATCAGTTCACCATTCGTGACTTCCGCAACTACGGCAAGCTCGACATGGCCGGCATTCTCTACCATTCCTCGAATATCGGCATGAGCCGCATGGCGCTGAGTCTCGAGGATGATGCGGTATGGAATCGCTACTATGAGCTGGGCCTCGGCCAGGCACCGGGCACCGGCTTCCCGGGCGAGACGACCGGCGTGCTGCCGCCGCCGACCAACTGGTCGCGCAGCAAGCGGGCCTCCATCTCCTACGGCTACGGTATCAGCGTCTCGGCACTGCAGCTGGCCAGTGCCTTCACCGCGCTCGCCAACGACGGTCGTCGTGTGCCGCCGTCGCTGCTCAAGGTCAAGACGCCGCCGGTCGGTGACCAGGTGATCTCATCGGACAACGCGCACGCCTTGCTCGGCATGATGGAGAAGATCGTGCAGCCCAACGGGCCTGCCAAGCGGGCGGTGGTCGAAGGCTATCGCATCGCCGGCAAGACGGGCACCGTGCGCAAGGTGACGGCCGGTGGTTATCAGAAGACCGCCTATCGTTCGTTGTTCGCGGGTGTGGCACCGGTGTCTGATCCGCGTATCGTGACCGTGGTGATGATCGAGAACCCCAAAGGGCAAGAATATTACGGCGGTCTGGTGGCGGCGCCCGTGTTCGGGCGCGTGGTGGGCAAGGCATTGCGCCTGCTGGATGTGCCGCCGGACAGCAAGGTCGATGAGTAACGCATTCAATGTGGCATGGTCGTCGGCCCCGGGCGGGCGGCTGCGTCTTTTTTCTCATGTAGTGAATACGTTCCGGGACATCGGGAACAAGGAAGGTCTTCCGACATGACTTCACCGCACGATTCCAGGCGCCTGGGCGAGTTTCTGGCGCGCCCGTTGGCCACGGCGAGCGACATGCTCGCCGCCTTGCTGGCACTGTGGCCAGGCGCCCTCGATGATGATTGGCGCGCGCGGCTTGCCGCGCGCGATGACTGGCACCTGACGATCGACAGTCGCAGTGCCGCGCAGGGTTCGCTCTTCATCGCCATCCCCGGCATCGCCAGCGATGGCCGCGACTATATCGCCGCGGCGCTTGAGGGCGGTGCCGAGCTGGTGCTGGCCGAAAGACCCGCAGGCGGGGATGCACGTCTCGCGCTGCATTCAGACGATGCCAGAGTCGTCTGGCTCGAGAATCTGGGCGAGCAGCTCGGTGAGCTGGGTCGCCAGGCCTTCAGTGTGCCCGAGTCGCTGACGCTGGTCGGGGTCACGGGCACCAATGGCAAGTCTTCCGTCACCCATTACATCGCCGAGCTGGCCGAAGCGATGGGCACGCCCGCCGGCATGATCGGCACGCTCGGCATCGGGCGTCCCGGCGCGCTGGTCGCGGGCGAGCGCACCACGCCTGATGCCCTGGCCGTGCAGGCGGCGCTCAAGGGCCTGAGCCTTGCCGGTGCCGAGCTGATCGCGATGGAAGTCTCTTCCCATGCGCTGGATCAAGGGCGCGTCAATGGCTGTCGCTTCACCGTTGCGGGCTATACCAATCTTTCGCGAGACCACCTCGACTACCACGGCAGCATGGCGGCCTATGCGGCGGCCAAGGCGAAGCTGTTCAAGCGCCCCGAACTCAAGCTTGCGGTGCTCAATGCCGATGATGCGCTGGCGCGTCTGATGCTGGCCGGCATGCAGCGCGGCGTGCGCGTGCTGGCGATGGGGCGTGATGATGTCGCGACCCTGCGCGTGCTGGATGTCTTCCCCGAGCCGCTGGGCCAGGTTGCCGTGATCGCGACGCCGGATGGCGAGCGTGAGCTGGGCCTCAATCTGATGGGGCGCTTCAATCTCGACAACGCCTTGCTGGCAATGCTGATCCTGCATGGCCTCGACTATACGTTCGAGGGGCTGTTTGCCGCCGCGCCGCGTCTGACGCCGGTGCCGGGCCGCATGCAGCGCCTGAGCCGTGATGGCGCGCCGGTGGTGGTGGTCGACTACGCCCACACGCCGGAGGCCGTCGAGACGGCACTGACCGCGCTGCGTGCCCACCTGCCGGCGCGGGATGATGCGCGCCTGTGGTGTGTACTCGGCTGTGGCGGCGATCGCGATAGCGGCAAGCGCCCGCTGATGGCCACGGCCGCCGAGCAGGGCGCCGACCGTGTCGTGATCACCGATGACAACCCGCGTAGCGAGGATGCCGCCGCCATCCGTCAGCAGATGATGACCGGCATCCATTCCCGCGAGCGCGTGCTGGATATCGCCGAGCGTGGTGAGGCCATTGCCCAGGTCATCCGGGATGCCGGCGAGCATGATGTCATCCTGATCGCCGGCAAGGGGCACGAGGACTATCAGGAAATCGACGGTCAGCGACTGCCGTTTTCGGATGTGGCCCATGCGGTCGCGGCGCTGGAGCGTCGTGAGCTCTCGATGCTGGAAGGTCAGGAGCGTGACGCATGAGCGCGCCTGAACAGCCCGTCGCTCTGAGTACCTTCGAGGAACTGGCCGCGGTGCTCGGGGCGCAGTTGCCACCGGCATTGCGCGGTCAGTCGCTGGGCGTCATCGAGACGGACACCCGCAAGCTTGGCGAGCAGGCCGCGCCGCTTTTTGTGGCACTCAAGGGCGAGCGATTCGACGCCCATGACTTCCTCGCCCAGGCTCGCGCCAATGGCGCCGTCGCGGCGCTGGTCGAACGGGCAGTGGATGACCCGCTGCCGCAGATCGTCGTTGCGGATACCCGGCTGGCCTTCGGGCTGCTGGCGGCGGCGCGTCGCCGTGCCTGGGGGAAGCCGTTGATCGCGGTGACCGGCAACAGTGGCAAGACCAGTGTCAAGGGCCTGGTGCATGCCATCCTCGTGCGGGATGCCGCGCGTTTCGAGGCCCAAAGCCTCGCCAATCACGGCAACCTCAACAACGATTTCGGCCTGCCGATGACGTTGCTGCGCTTGAGCGATGCCCACCAGCACGGCGTGGTCGAACTGGGCGCCAATCACCTCGGCGAGATTGCCTGGACGACGGCCCTGGCGCGCCCGCAAGTGGCGGTGATCACCAATGTCACCGGCGCCCATGTCGGCGAATTCGGCGGCATGGGTCAGATCGCCCAGGCCAAGGGCGAGATTCTGGCGGGCCTCAGCCCGTTGGGAGGACGACGCCCGGTCGCGGTGCTCAACCGTGATGACGCCTACTTCTCGCTTTGGCAGGCGCTGGCCGCGACTGGTCAGGCGATCGATATCATCGACTTCAGCGTTGCGGATGACGCTGCGGATGGCAGCGTGGATAGCGTTGATTGCCCGGCACGCCTGCAGGCGCGTGAGCTAGGCGCGGATGAACTCGGGCGTTATGCTTTCGAACTGACGTTTGATGGCCGCTCGCTCGGCCGTGTTCAGCTGGCGTTGCTGGGGCGTCACAACGTGGCCAATGCGCTGGCGGCTGCCGCGGCGTGCCTGGCACTGGGCATCGACAGTGATCTGGTGATCGCCGGGCTCGAGAGTGCCGAGAGCGTGCCCGGCAGGTTGGGGGTCGTGGCGGGCATCAATGGTTCGCGTCTGCTGGATGACAGCTACAACGCCAACCCCGGTGCCATGCTGGCGGCGCTGGATCTGCTGGCGACACTGCCTGCGCCGCGCTGGTGCCTGATGGGCGCCATGGGCGAACTCGGAGCCGACGCCGAACGTCTGCATGCCGAGGTGGGCGATTACGCCCGCAAGCTGGGCATAGATTTCATTGCCACCTGCGGCGAGGGCGCTCAGGCGACTGCCGAGGCCTTCGGGGCCGGTGGCAAGCACTTTATCGAGCGGGTGGAGCTGGAAGCTTACGCCCGTAACCATCTACCCACCGGGGCCAGTGTTCTGGTCAAGGGGTCTCGCAGCGCTGGCATGGAGAATGTCGTTGCCGCGCTCAAGGTCGACGCATCAAGGTGAATGTGAGTCATGCTGCTGCTGCTTGCTGAGTTTCTGGCCCAATTCAATGGCGCCTTTACGGTTTTCAATTATCTGACCCTGCGCGTGGTATTGGCCACGTTGACGGCACTGTTGCTGTGTCTGTGGCTGGGTCCCTGGGTCATCCGCAAGCTCGTCGATGGCCAGATCGGCCAGGCCGTGCGCGACGATGGCCCCAAGTCTCACCTTTCCAAGGCCGGTACTCCGACCATGGGCGGCGTGATGATCCTGCTGTCGATGGCCGTCTCCACCCTGCTGTGGGGCGACCTGACCAACCTGTATGTCTGGGTGGTGCTGGTCGTGACGCTGGGCTTCGGCGCCGTCGGCTGGGTCGATGACTACCGCAAGGTGGTGGAGAAGAATCCGCGTGGCCTGCCGGCGCGCTGGAAGTACTTCTGGCAGTCGGTGGTGGGCATCGGCGCCGCCGTGGTGCTGTACCTGACGGCGAGCACGCCGGCCGAGACGGGCCTGCTGGTGCCATTCTTCAAGGACGTCGTCATCCCGCTGGGCGTGTTCTACGTGGTGCTGACCTACTTCGTGATCGTCGGCAGCTCCAATGCGGTCAACCTGACCGATGGCCTCGATGGTCTGGCGATCATGCCGACCGTGCTGGTCGCCATGGGCCTGGCCATTTTCGCCTATGCCTCGGGCAATCTGAAGTTCGCCGAGTATCTGCACATTCCGTTCATTGCCGGTTCCGGTGAGCTGGCCGTGTTCTGCGCCACCATCGCGGGTGCCGGCCTCGGTTTCCTGTGGTTCAACACCTACCCCGCCCAGGTCTTCATGGGCGATGTGGGCGCGCTGGCGCTCGGCGCGGCACTGGGGGTCGTGGCGGTCATCGTGCGTCAGGAAATCGTGCTGTTCATCATGGGCGGCGTCTTCGTGATGGAAACCGTCTCGGTGATCCTGCAGGTCGGCTCCTACAAGCTGACCGGGCGACGCATCTTCCGCATGGCGCCGCTGCATCACCACTTCGAGCTGAAAGGCTGGCCGGAGCCGCGCGTCATCGTGCGCTTCTGGATTATCACCGTCGTGCTGGTGCTGCTTGGCCTGGCCACACTCAAGGTTCGCTGAGGACGCATTCGCGATGACCCTCTCTGTCACCTCTCACACACCGGCCTCGCCGGTGCCTGCCAAAGGACCGACCCTGGTGGTCGGTCTTGGTGTCTCCGGACAGGCGATCGCTCGCCATCTGAGTGATCGCGGCATCGACTTTGCCGTCGCCGATACCCGCAGCGCACCGCCTGGCCTCGAGAGCCTGCGCGAGCATGCGCCGCAGGCCGAGGTACATCTTGGCCCACTGGAAGCGCTGGACCTGTCACGCTTCGGCGAGGTGGTACTCAGTCCGGGCATTGCCCCGCGTCAGGCGGTGTTCGATGGGGTCCGCGAGCGACTGGTCGGCGAGATCGCACTCTTCGTGCGCGCGCTGGATGAGCGCCAGGCTCGTGACGCGCAGGGCAAGCGGCCCACGCTGGTCGCGATCACTGGCTCGAACGCCAAGTCCACCGTGACCACGCTGATCGCGCAGATGGCCGCGCGTGCCGGTCGTGACGTGGCGGTCGGCGGCAATCTGGGCACCGCCGCGCTGAGCTTGTTGCGTGAGCAGCCCGATGCCGAGCTCTACGTGCTGGAGCTGTCTTCCTTCCAGCTCGAGACCACGCCTGAGCTCAAGGCCGATGTCGCCTGCTTCCTGAATCTCTCCGAAGATCATCTTGATCGCCACGACGGCATGCGCGGCTATCAGGCCGCCAAGCGCGGTATCTTCCGCGGCGCAGGCCTTGCGGTCATCAATGCCGATGACGCCTGGAGCTGGCCGGCCGAGAATGATGCGGTGGCGCGAGTCAGTTTCAGCGTGCAGCTCGGTGGGTCGGCCGATAAGTCGACCGATGAGGCTGCCAGGCAGGCGCAATGGTGCCTGGCGGAAGAGGGCGGCACGCTGTCGCTGTGTCATGCCGAGTCTGGCCAGCTGCGCAGCGTGATGCCTGCTGCGGACGTGCGTCTTGCAGGCCGCCACAATCAGGCCAATGCGCTGGCGGCACTCGCGATGGGCACCGCGATCGGCCTCGACGAGGCGGCGATGGTCGCCGAGCTAACCAGCTTCGCGGGCTTGCCGCATCGCGGCGAGCTGATCGCCGAGGTGGCGGGCGTGCGCTGGATCAATGATTCCAAGGGCACCAATGTCGGGGCGACGCTGGCGGCGATTGCCGGTCTCGGCCCGACGCTCGAGGGCAAGCTGATATTGCTGGCCGGTGGCCAGGGCAAGGGCGCAGATTTCACGCCGCTGGCGGCGCCACTGGCCCGTTATGCCCGTGAGGTGGTGGTGTTCGGACAGGATGCGCCGTTATTGATGCAAGCCCTGGCCGATGACGTCCCCGTGACGCCAGTCATGACGCTGGGCGATGCCATGCGTCATGCACGACAGATCGCTCAGGCGGGTGACTGCGTGCTGCTGTCACCGGCCTGCGCCAGTCTTGATCAGTTCCCCCATTACATGGCGCGCGGCGACGCCTTCCGTGACTGGGTCACGCAGTACATCATGTCTGGTGCTGACGGCAATTCTGGCCCTAGCAGCAGCGACAAGGAAGCCTGCGATGCGTAACAAGGCCCGGCGAGTCCATGACACCTTGACGGCAGAGCGTCAGCCCGTCGACGGCTGGCTGCTGTTCTGCGCGCTGGCGATTCTGTGTATCGGCTGGGTAATGGTGACCTCTGCCTCCAGCGAGATCTCGAGCGAGCGCTTCGATGGCAATGCCTTCTACTACAGCATGCGCCACGGCATCTTTATCGTGATCGGCCTGGTGGCCGCCTTCTGTACGCTGCGCGTGCCGATGTCCGCCTGGCAGCAGCGCAGCTTCGCGATGCTGATGCTGGGCTTCGTGCTGCTGGTGGTCGTGTTGGTGGTCGGGCGCGAGATCAACGGCGCCAAGCGCTGGATACCGCTGCCATTGGTCGGCGGGGTGCAGGCCTCCGAGATCGCCAAGCTGTGCCTGATGATCTGGCTGGCCGGCTATCTGGACCGCCGCCTCGACAAGGTGCGCGCCAGCGTCGTCAATGGCCTCATTCTGCCCTGTGTCCCCTTGTTGCTGATGATCGTGCTGTTGGCACTGGAGCCTGACTTTGGCTCCATCGTGGTCATGGGCGGTGCCGTGATGGGCATGCTGCTGATGGCGGGCGTCGCCTGGTGGGGGTTCATCGTCTTGCTGGGCCTGGCGGGCGGTGGTGGTTGGCTCTTGGCGATCGCCGAGCCCTATCGCTGGGAGCGCCTGACCACCTATACCGACCCGTGGGCCAACATGTATGACAGTGGCTACCAGCTGACCCAGGCATTGATCGCCTTCGGTCGTGGCCACCTGAGCGGCATGGGGCTGGGCAATAGCGTGCAGAAGCTGTTCTATCTGCCGGAAGCGCATACCGATTTCGTATTTGCCGTGCTGGCCGAGGAGCTGGGCTTGATCGGGGCGACGGCCGTGGTGGCGCTGTTCGGACTGCTGATCTACCGCGCCTTCAAGATCGGTCGCCGCGCTGAACTCGCCGGCTTGCCGTTCAGCGCCTACCTCGGCTACGGTATCGCCCTCGTGCTGGGGGCGCAGGCCTTCATCAACATCGGTGTGGCCAGCGGACTGCTGCCCACCAAGGGGCTGACCCTGCCCCTGATGAGTTATGGCGGCTCCAGCCTGATCGTCAGTTGCGTGCAGATCGCGATACTGCTGCGTATCGATGCCGAGACCCGCAAGCTGACCCGCACACCGACAGGAAATGCCGCCGCGCCCCGCCGCAAGACCAGGAAGCCGACCGAGACACCGCAAGGAGCACAGGCATGACGTCATCTTCTTCTACCATCGCTCCCCAGGGGGCGGTTGACTCGGTAGACGCTGCCTCCAGGGGCGTCGTGCTGATGATGGCCGGCGGGACGGGAGGACATGTGATTCCAGCGCTGTCGCTGGCGCGTGCCCTTGCGGCGGCCGGTCACGAGATTCATTGGCTGGGCAGCCCGCGTGGTATCGAGAACCGTCTGGTGCCCGACGCCGGCTACCCGCTGCATCGGGTCGAGGTCGCAGGCTTGCGCGGCAAGGGGCTGGCGGGCTATGCGGCGATCCCGTTTCGTCTCGCGCGCGCCGTCCTGCAGGCAAGGCGCGTGATTCGTGAGCTCAAGCCGGTGCTGGTGGTGGGCCTCGGTGGCTTCGCCAGTGGTCCGGGCGGGCTCGCGGCGCGCCTTGAAGGCATTCCGCTGATCATTCATGAGCAGAACGCCATCGCGGGGCTGACCAACAAGGTGCTGGCGCGGATGGCGACGCGTGTCTACGCCGCCTTCCCGGGCGCCTTCCCGCCGGCCCTCGGGGCTCAGGTGGTGGGCAATCCGGTACGTGATGAGATCGCCGACGTCGGCGCCGCCGGGCATATGTCCGAGTCTGCTGCCGAGGCGGCAGGCGAGTCGCGTGCCTTGCATCTGCTGGTGATGGGCGGCTCGCTGGGGGCTCAGGCGCTCAACGAGACGCTCGCGCCGGCGCTGGCCCTGCTGCCGGAAGCCTCGCGCCCCGTGGTGCGCCATCAGGCCGGACGTGACAAGCAGGAGGCGACCCTCGCCGCCTATCAGGCAGTCGGTGTCACGGCTGAGGTCAGCGAGTTCATCGGTGACATGGCCGAGGCCTATGCCTGGGCAGACCTCGTGGTCTGTCGCGCCGGCGCCCTGACCGTGGCCGAGCTGGCCGCGGCAGGTCGCCCTGCGGTGCTGGTGCCGTTCCCCCACGCCGTGGATGACCACCAGACCGTCAATGCCGCGGTATTGGTCAAGGCGGATGCCGCACGCCTGATTCCCCAGAATACGTTGACTGCCGAGCGTCTCGCCGAGACGCTGGCAGAATTGCTCGACCCCAAGATACTCACTGGCATGGCCGCTCGCGCCCGCAATAGTGCGGAACTCGATGCGGTAGCGACCATGCTGGCAGGCTGCATGGAGACTCGCCTTGAACGCTAGCAATTCTGATCGCGGTGCAGGTATGCGCCGCATCCGTCGTATCCATTTCGTCGGCATCGGCGGTGTGGGCATGTGTGGTATCGCCGAAGTACTGGGCAACATGGGCTATGAGGTCAGCGGTAGCGATCTCAAGGAATCCGCCGTCACGGCTCACCTGCGTGAGTGCGGCGTGCGTGTCGCCATCGGTCATGCGGCCATCAATGCTGAAGGCTCGGATGTGGTCGTGGTCTCGACCGCGGTGGACATCACCAACCCGGAAGTGGCTTGGGCGCGGGAGCATCGCATTCCCGTCGTGCGTCGCGCCGAGATGCTCGCCGAGCTGATGCGTTTCCGCCAGGGCATCGCGATTGCCGGTACCCACGGCAAGACCACCACCACCAGCCTGACCGCGACTCTGCTCGCGGAAGGCGGCATGGACCCGACCTTCGTCATCGGTGGCAAGCTGACCAGCGCAGGCACCAATGCCCGTCTGGGCGAGGGGGAGTATCTGGTCGCCGAGGCGGATGAGTCCGATGCCTCCTTCCTGCATCTTCAGCCGTTGATCTCGGTAGTGACCAATGTCGATGCCGATCACATGGCCACCTACGAGGGCGACTTCAATCGCCTCAAGGACACCTTCATCGAATTCCTGCACAACCTGCCGTTCTACGGTCTGGCGGTGCTGTGTATCGATGATGCCAACGTGCGTGAGCTGCTGCCGCGTGTTCAGCGTCAGTTCGTGACCTACGGCTTCAGTGACGATGCCGATTACCGCATCAGCGATTTCCGCCAGGGTGGCGGTCAGCTCAGTTTCACGGCGCTGCGTCCGGAAGGCCATGCACCGCTCGAGATCACCCTGGCGATGCCGGGTGAGCACAATGCGCTCAACGCCCTGGCGGCGATCGCCATCGCCACCGATGTCGGTGTCAGCGATGAAGCCATCGCTCGCGCGCTGGCAAGCTTTGCCGGTGTCGGTCGTCGCTTCCAGGTGCACGGAGAATTCGCGGCACCCAATGGCGAGCAGAGCGTGATGCTGGTGGACGATTATGGCCACCACCCGCGCGAAGTGGAGATGGTGATTCGCGCCGTGCGCGCCGGCTGGCCGCAGCGCCGTCTGGTGATGGCCTACCAGCCGCACCGTTATTCGCGCACCCATGATCTCTATGAAGATTTCGTGCGTGTGCTGTCCGAAGTCGACACCCTGTTGCTGCTGGATGTCTACAGTGCCGGGGAAGCGATGATTCCAGGCGCCGATGGCCGCTCGCTGGCGGGCTCGATCCGTCAGCGCGGCCAGGTGGACCCGCTGTTCGTCGAACACAAGCGTGCCTTGCCGGACCTGCTCAAGAACGTGCTGCGTCCGGACGATATCCTGATTACCCAGGGGGCGGGCGATGTCGGTGGCATTGCGCTGGCACTGGCGGGGGCCGACCTCAAGCTTGACGAGGTGACGCTATGACCGTCTCTTCTTCCTCGTCTGGAGTGACAGGCGTGAATCCTGAGCTGGCCACGCGCTATGGACGTGTCGTGGTGCTGTTCGGTGGCCTGAGCGCCGAGCGCGAGGTGTCGCTCAAGAGCGGTGCGGCGGTGCTGGCGGCCCTGCAGGGCGCAGGTGTCGATGTGCAGGGCTATGACATGGCGCATGGGCTGGCCGGTCTCGAGACATTGCGCCCCGACCGTGTCTTCATCGCCATGCACGGTCGGGGCGGCGAAGATGGCACCTTGCAGGGGGCGCTGGAATTGCTGGGCATTCCCTACACCGGCAGCGGAGTACTGGCCTCTGCACTGGGCATGGACAAGCTGCGCACCAAGAAGCTCTGGGATATCGAGGGCTTGCCGACGCCGCGTTCCTGTCGCCTGGCGGCGGATACGAACTGGCAGTCGGTGCTAGAGACGCTCGGTACCCCGGTAGTGGTCAAGCCGGTGCATGAGGGGTCGACTCTCGGCATTCATATCGTCGAGGACGCCCAGGCGCTCCATGATGCCTGGACGGATGCCAGCCGCTTCGATGCGGTAGTGATGGCCGAGCGTTTCATCAAGGGGCCGGAATATACGGTCTCGGTGCTGGACGGCGAGGTATTGCCAGCCATTCGCATCGAAGCCGATAGTGGCTTCTATGATTACGATGCCAAATACATCGCCAATACCACGCGCTATCTGCTGCCTTGTGGTCTGAGCGCTGCGCGTGAGGCGGAATTGGCCGAGATCTCACTCAAGGCATTCAACGTGCTGGGCTGCGAGGGTTGGGGCCGTGTCGATGTGATGGAAGATGCGGACGGCGCCTTCTGGCTGCTGGAAGTCAACACCTCGCCGGGCATGACTGATCACAGCCTGGTGCCGCAGTCCGCGGCGCATATCGGGCTCGATTTCGCCACCCTGGTGCTGCGTATTCTCGACACGACTCTCGCCGAGCGGGGCGCAAACGATGCGTCAGTCGCTCAGCAGAGTGGTCATTGATCGATGGCGGCGCGTAGCACAACCGGTGCAATCTTCGGCTTCGTTCTCGGCCTTGCGCTGCTGGTTGCGGGCGGACAGGCATTGTGGACCTGGCTTGACCGCCCCATTGAGCGAGTCACCATCAAGGGTGACTTCGATCATGTCAGTGCTGCCTACCTTCAGCGTCATATCGCGCCGTTGATTCGCGGCCAGAGCTGGCTCTCCGTCCCCTTGGGCGAGGTTCGGCGTCGCGCGTTGGCGATCGATTGGCTGAGTGAAGTCAGCATATCGCGTCGCTGGCCGGATACACTCGAATTCGAGCTGTTTGAACAGCAGCCGGTGGCCTACTGGAATGATGGCGAATTGCTCAATGTGCGCGGTGATGCCTTCCAGGCGGGCCCGGTCACGCAGCTGGGCAACCTGCCCAATCTGGCGGGGCCAAAGGGCAGTGGATCCGAAGTGCTGGCCGAGCTTGACGCGCTGCAGAGCCAGTTGGGCGGGCTGGGACTCAATGTCTCCCAGTTGCGATTGGAGCCACGTGGCGCCTGGCGCTTCCAGGTCAATGATTCAGTGTGGGTGATGCTGGGTCGCAACGATCGAGAGGCACGTCTGGCGCGTTTCATGGCAGCCTGGCAGCGGCGTCTGGGTGATGAGGCGTCGCAGATCCGCTACATTGATCTGCGTTACCCCAACGGAGTGGCAGTGGCGTGGCATGGGGAGACGATGGCACTCGAAGAAGGCAAGGATAGTTGAGGCAAATGGCGACACTCACTACATGCTTCATTTGCGTGTGAGCATTAGCAAAATGGCGATATCGCCAGTTTCATTTGTCGTCAATCCCGCCTATTCTAGCGGGGATTTGCGCCCCTCGGTATTTTAGGCTGGTATGCCCCAAGTGGCTGCTCCTATACTGGGAAGTCAAATCCCTCTGTACGGGTTAAACGGAACGTAAACCCGTTCTGGGTGGTGCGGCAGACATGGTGTCTGTCAAAGCGCGCAATTATTTTCATGATGAACCAGAATCAAGGAGCTGGCCCGACCTATGGCAGGACATTCCAAATCACAGGATATGGTGGTCGGGCTGGACATCGGAACCTCCAAGGTAGTCGCGATCGTGGGTCAGCCGACCGATGATGGCGGTATCGAAATCGCGGGAATTGGCTCCCACCCTTCACGTGGCATGAAGAAGGGCGTGGTGATCAACATCGAGTCGACCGTACAGTCGATTCAGCGCGCAGTGGAGGAGGCTGAGTTGATGGCCGGCTGCGATATCCACTCGGTATATGTGGGCATCGCCGGCAGTCATATCAGTTCGATGAATTCCGATGGTGTCGTGGCAATCAAGGATCGCGAAGTGACGCCGTCTGATATCGAACGCGTGATCGACTCGGCGCGCGCTCGAGCGATTTCTGAAGGTCAGCGCATTCTTCACGTGCTGCCGCAGGAATATGCCATTGACCGTCAGGAAGGTATTCGCGAGCCGTTGGGCATGTCCGGGGTGCGTCTTGAGGCGCGCGTTCACCTGGTCACTGCCGCACTGAATGCCGTGCAGAATATCGAGAAGTGCGTGCGTCGCTGCGGGCTCGAAGTCGACGACATCATTCTCGAGCAGCTCGCCTCGAGTCATGCGGTTCTGACCGAGGATGAGCGTGAATTGGGTGTGTGCATGGTGGATATCGGCGGTGGTACCACGGATATCGCCGTCTTCACCGAAGGTGCCATTCGTCATACGGCTGTGATCCCCATCGCGGGTGATCAGGTCACGAATGACATCGCCATGGCGCTGCGCACACCGACGCAATATGCAGAGGAAATCAAGGTCAAGTATGCCTGTGCTCTGACCCAGCTGGCCTCCAGCGACGAGACGATCAAGGTGCCGAGTGTCGGTGACCGACCGGCACGTGACCTGTCCCGTCAAGCGTTGGCAGAAGTGGTCGAGCCCAGGTATGAGGAACTGTTCACCCTGGTCCGCGATGAATTGCGTCGCAGTGGCTATGAAGATCTCGTGGCTGCGGGCGTGGTCCTGACGGGTGGAACGTCACGCATGGAAGGTGTCGTGGAGCTGGCGGAGGAGATCTTCCATATGCCGGTTCGCATCGCTTGCCCGCAAAATGTGCGTGGACTGGCGGATGTGGTCCGCAATCCGATTTATTCCACGGGTGTGGGTTTGCTACATTATGGGATGAAACAGGAGCGGCATACGCCATCCTCGACTGCGGTCGCGGTGCGCAGGGAGGAATCTGCCGCACGACGCGTTCACGGCCATGAGCACGACACCTCCACGCTGGAGCGGATCAAGGGCTGGTTCAAGGGAAATTTCTGACAGGGATTACAGAAAGACTGTGATCCAGGAGACAGGGCATATGTTCGAACTGGTAGATAACGCACCCTCCAGCAGCGCGGTCATCAAGGTGATCGGTGTTGGCGGCGGCGGTGGTAACGCCGTCAATCACATGGTCGAGAGCAACATAGAAGGCGTCGAGTTCATCTGCGCCAACACCGATGCTCAGGCGCTCAAGCGCGTAGCCGCCAAGACTGTCCTTCAGCTGGGCAGTGAAATCACCAAGGGGCTTGGCGCTGGCGCCAACCCGGAAGTGGGCCGCCAGGCGGCGATGGAAGATCGTGAGCGTATCGTCGAGCTGCTGCAAGGCGCCGACATGGTCTTCATCACCGCTGGTATGGGGGGAGGTACCGGTACCGGCGGTGCTCCTGTCGTGGCGCAGGTCGCCAAGGAACTGGGTATCCTGACCGTGGCCGTCGTCACGCGTCCGTTCCCGTTCGAAGGGCCGCGTCGTCAGAAGGCGGCGGAGCAGGGCATGAAGGAGCTCTCCGAGCACGTCGACTCCCTGATCACCATCCCCAACGAGAAGCTGCTGTCAGTGCTGGGCAAGAGCGCCAGCCTGCTGAGCGCCTTCAGTGCCGCCAACGACGTGTTGCTGGGTGCCGTACAGGGGATTGCGGAGCTGATCACCAGCCCGGGCATCATCAACGTCGATTTCGCCGACGTGCGCACTGTCATGTCCGAGATGGGCATGGCGATGATGGGGACCGGTGACGCCATCGGCGAGAACCGTGCTCGTGAAGCCGCCGAGAAGGCCATTCGCAGCCCGCTGCTCGAAGACATCGATCTGCACGGCGCGCGCGGTATCCTGGTCAACATCACGGCAGGCCCGGATCTCTCCATCGGTGAATTCAACGATGTGGGTGCCACCGTGCAGGAGTTCGCTTCTCCGGACGCCACCATCGTGGTCGGGACGTCCATCGACATGGACATGACCGACGAGCTGCGTGTCACTGTCGTGGCGGCCGGGCTTGACGGTCGCGTCGAGAAGCCGGCGGCGCGTGAAACGGCACCGGCCAAGCGTACCGTCGAGAAGCCGGCAGACTACCGTAGCCTGCAGACGCCGACGGTCACCCGTCAGGCCAAGGAAGAGCAGGAAGCGGCAGCCAAGAAGCCGGAGCCGCGCAAGTCGCGTGATATGGATGACTATCTCGATATCCCGGCCTTCCTGCGTCGCCAGGCTGACTGATGTGCACTGACTGACACGTCATTGACGCTCATGTGCCAGTCGGCATGAGGCTAAGATGACACGGCTCATCGTGAGTCTGACTTCACCCATCCGGGGCTTCCCGGGTGGGTGAAGTCGTTTCCGGGGCAGACAAAAGGGGCTTTCGCAGCCGGCGCGGGGCGCTGCCTGTGCGTCGCGGGAGCATCCGCCAGTGGCGTGGGTGTGCAAGGAGGAGAGGCTTCAAGCTGTCTTGCACATTGATTATCGTTTTATGGCAGTGCGAGTGAGAACTGTTTGGTGATTGCGTGTTCATACTCAGCACGAGGCCAGCAGGCACGAGGGTCAGCCTCAATGGTGCTCGAAAGGCAATGTTGAATTTCCCTAACAGCGGCAGGTGACAATTTGTTGAATTCCTGCATTGCTGTTATCATGAACACTGTTTCCAAATTCAGGCTGACTGGCTATCTCCCTATGATTCGACAAAAAACACTCCAGAATACGATCCGCGCCACAGGCGTTGGTCTGCACTCAGGTGACAAGGTTTACCTGACGCTGCGTCCCGCTCCGGTCAACACCGGCATCGTCTTCATCCGTACCGATCTCGAGCCGCAGGCTCATATCCGTGCCGATGCGATGAGCGTCCGTGACACCACCATGTGCACCGCCGTCTCCAACGGTGAAGCCAAGGTGACCACCGTCGAGCACCTGATGTCCGCCTTCGCAGGCTTGGGCATCGACAACTGCTTCGTCGAGCTGTCCGCGCCGGAAGTGCCGATCATGGACGGCAGCGCCGGTCCGTTCGTCTTCCTGATCCAGTCCGCTGGTATCCAGGAGCAATCGTCGCTCAAGAAGTTCATCCGCATCAAGCGCGAGATCGAAGTGCGTGATGGTGACAAGGTCGCGACCTTCCTGCCGCACAACGGTTTCAAGGTGTCCTTCGCCATCGACTTCGATCACCCGGTGTTCGAGCAGCAGAAGCAGACCACCACGGTCGACTTCTCTACCACCTCCTTCGTCAAGGAAGTGTCTCGCGCGCGTACCTTCGGTTTCATGCGTGATCTCGAGTTCCTGCGCTCCCAGAACCTCGCGCTGGGCGGAAGCCTCGACAACGCCATCGTCGTCGATGACTATCGCATCCTCAACGATGAAGGCCTGCGTTACGACGATGAGTTCGTCAAGCACAAGGTGTTGGACGCCATCGGTGACCTCTACCAGCTGGGTCACAGCATCATCGGTGAGTTCCGTGGCTACAAGTCCGGTCATGGCCTCAACAACATGCTGTGCCGCGCGCTGCTGGAAAATGCCGACAGCTACGAGATCGTCACCTTCGAGAACTCCGATGCGATGCCGATTTCCTATGCCTCTCCGGCGCTTGCCGTCTGAGTCGAGGCCAATGACATCTGCGAAAGCTGCAAGACGAGGTATTTCAGAAGAAAAGCACTCAGAGAGACAGTACGAGCAGAACACTGTGACCTAGCCCGTCCAGCCTGACAGCACTGCTCCGGCCTTAGCCAGCCGGAGATGGAAACGACAACAGCCACGCCGCCCTTCTGGGCGGCGTGGCTGTTTGCATGCAAGACAAGAATTGCTTGAGTTGGCTCAGGGGGTCTCGGCGTCTTCGCTCGAATCCGATGCGTGGGCCGCCAGTCGCTCCAGGGCGAGGCGTAGGCGCTCGTCCCGGGTGTGGGAGGCGCAATCCATCAGGTGTTCCGCGGCAGCCTCTGGCAGGTGGCGCGGTTGGCGTGCGGGCACGAAGGCCGGGCGGATCGGGCGGACCTTGAAGGCCAGGCGGGTGAGGGTGGCAAGCTCTGGAAGCTCGCGCAGTACACTGATCAGGCGACGCTGTTCATAGCGCAGCCAGGTCAGCCAGGAGGCGCGGCTGGTGATCAACGTCAAGGTGTCATCGTGATAGCCGCCGACGAAGACCTGTTCCTGCATGTCCTTGGGCAGTGCAGCACGCAGGTGCAGCTGGGCCTGCTCGAGCATGCGCGCCTGGCGCATGACACCGCCAAGTTGCCCCTTGCCGTTCAACAGGCGCGCCGCGGGCTGGGCGCGGAAACGCTTAGCCTTTATACTCATGGGCTTGCATGCCGGTTCAGTGATTTCCGGCAATCTATCATGAGCGGGAGTCCGGCAACAGCATGAGCCTTGTCGATGCCACAGCACGCCCTCGTGCGTTACCGGGTTCCGGTAGCGGCGCTTCGCGTCGCTGGTCGGTACGCACGGCGCCGCGCTGGCTGCTGGCAGGTCTGCTGCTCAGCTGTCTGTTCCCCGCTGGACTGAGCGCGGCGCAGGTCGAGCGCGTCAATCTGACACTGGCCAGCATCCAGTTGCTGGCACCCTCGGTGATTCGTGCCGAGAGTCGCCGTCAGGGGCTGCGCTGTCTGCGCAAGCGGGTGCGCCGTGCGCCCCAGGCCAGTCCCAACCTCCCGCGACAGCGCTCCTTCGTTTCCTGCACACGCGTCCTGCTGCGTGGCCTCGTCAACGCCATCGCGCCGCGTGCGCCGCCCATTCTGTCCTGACACCCCGTTCATCGTTCGCGCTGAGAATGATGAGGTTCGTTTTTTCTTTCGAGCGTAATGCCTGATGGGCCCCGGGCCACATCGAGCTGCTTGTCATCGCGTTTGGCGGCAGCGCTTGAGTGTCATGATATGTGAAGGCGTGCCCCGACCCCGGGTTACGTACAAGGACAGAATATGCTGGGTAAATTCCTGACCAAGGTAGTAGGTTCCAAGAATGATCGCGAAGTGAAGCGCCTGCGCAAGCGGGTCAACGCGATCAATGCGCTCGAGAGCGAGTTTGAGCCGCTCTCCGATGAGGCGCTGACAGCCAAGACCGCGGAATTCCGCGAGCGTCTCGCGCAAGGGGAAAAACTCGACAAGCTGCTCCCGGAAGCCTTCGCGACAGTGCGTGAGGCCAGCAAGCGCATCATGGGCATGCGTCACTTCGATACCCAGATGGTCGGTGGCATGGCGCTGCACGAAGGTCGCATCGCCGAGATGAAAACCGGTGAGGGCAAGACGCTGGTGGGAACGCTCGCGGTCTACCTGAATGCACTGACCGGCGAAGGTGTCCACGTGGTGACGGTCAACGATTATCTGGCCACCCGTGATGCCAACTGGATGCGTCCGCTGTATGAATTCCTCGGTCTGAGTGTCGGTGTCATCTACTCCGGCCAGCCCAATGAAGACAAGCGCGCCGCCTATCAGGCCGATATCACCTACGGTACCAATAACGAATACGGTTTCGATTACCTGCGCGACAACATGGCCTTCTCGCTGGAAGACAAGGTCCAGCGCAAGCTGCACTTCGCCATCATCGATGAGGTCGACTCCATCCTGATCGATGAGGCGCGCACGCCGCTGATCATCTCCGGTCCGGTGGAAGAGAATACCGACCTCTACAAGATCATCGATCGCATGGCGCGCGAGCTCGAGCAGTGCAGCGATGAGGAAGACCCGGAAAGCGGCGACTTCACCCTCGATGAGAAGCAGAAGCAGGTCGAGCTGACCGAGTTCGGTCACCAGAAGGTCGAGGCGCTGCTGCGTGCTCAGGAGCTGCTCGGGGAAGAGGACTCCCTGTATGCAGCCCAGAACCTGAGCCTGCTGCACCACGTGCACTCTGCGCTGCGTGCCCAGAACCTGTTCGTGCGTGACGTGGATTACATCGTCAACAACGGCGAAGTGGTCATCGTCGATGAGCACACCGGGCGTACCATGGTCGGTCGTCGCTGGTCTGAAGGTCTGCACCAGGCGGTCGAGGCCAAGGAAGGCGTTGCCATCCAGAAGGAAAGCCAGACGCTGGCATCCACGACCTTCCAGAATTACTTCCGTCTCTACGACAAGCTGTCCGGCATGACCGGTACGGCCGATACCGAAGCCTTCGAATTCCGTCAGATCTACAACCTCGACGTGATGGTCATCCCGACCAACAAGCCCATTGCGCGCAAGGACATGAATGATCTGGTCTATCTGACCGCGGAAGAGAAGTTCAACGCCATCATCGAGGATGCCCGCGAGAAGGTCGCGGAAGGTCGTCCGGTGCTGGTGGGTACCGCCTCGGTCGAGACCTCCGAGCTGCTGTCGCAGATGATGCACAAGGCGGGCGTCAAGCATCACGTCCTCAATGCCAAGCAGCACGTCAGCGAGGCCGCCATCATCGCCCAGGCGGGTCGTCCGGGCGCCGTGACCATCGCGACCAACATGGCCGGTCGTGGTACCGACATCATGCTGGGCGGCAACTGGGAAGCCGAGCTTGCCGAGCTGGAAGCGCCGACCGAAGAGCAGATCAACGAGATCAAGCATGGTTGGCAGGAGCGTCACGAAGCCGTGCTGGCGGCAGGCGGTCTGCATGTGATCGGCTCCGAGCGTCACGAATCACGCCGTATCGACAACCAGCTGCGCGGTCGTGCCGGTCGCCAGGGTGACCCGGGTTCCACGCGCTTCTTCCTGTCGCTGGAAGACAGCCTGATGCGCCTGTTCGGCTCTGACCGCGTGCAGCGTCTGATGGGCGCGCTGGGGCTCGAGAAGGGCGAAGCCATCGAGCACAAGATGGTCTCCAATGCCGTCGAGCGCGCGCAGAAGAAGGTCGAGGGTCGCAACTTCGACGTGCGCAAGCAGCTGCTTGAGTACGATGATGTCGCCAACGACCAGCGCAGCGTGATCTACGAGCAGCGCAACGACATCCTCGAAGCCGACGAGATCGCCGAGAACATCGCCGGCATCCGTCGCGAGGTGTTGGATGACGCCATCTCCCTGCGTGTGCCGCCGCAGAGCCTGCCGGAACAGTGGGACCTGCCGAGCCTCGAGAACGACCTCAAGACCGACTTCAACCTCGACTTGCCGCTGGTGCAGTGGGCGGAAGAGGACGAGCACTTCCATGAGGAAACGCTGCGTGAACGTCTGCAGGCCGCCCATGAAGCGCTTTATGCCGACAAGGTCGAGGCCGTCGGCCCTGAGCTGATGCGTCGCTTCGAGAAGCAAGTCATGCTTCAGGTGCTGGACACGCGCTGGAAGGAGCACCTGCAGGCGATGGACAACCTGCGTCGCGGTATCCACCTGCGCGGCTATGCCCAGAAGAATCCGAAGCAGGAATACAAGCGCGAAGCGTTCGAGCAGTTCCAGGCGCTGCTGGTCAACATCAAGTCCGACGTGGTGCGCATCCTCAGCCACGTGCAGGTGCGTCGTCAGGAAGAGGTCGACACGCTGGAAGAAGAGCGTCGTGCCAACCTCGAGCGTGAGCAGGCCAGTGCCGAGACGCGCCGTGTCGATGAGGACGCGGTCAGTGAAGACGGTGTCCAGGCGGCCGAAGAGGTCGTCGAGGCACAGTACGGTGCGCAGCCTCAGGCCCAGGGCGATGGCGAGCCGATGCGCCGCGATGTGCCCAAGGTCGGTCGCAACGACCCGTGCCCGTGCGGTTCCGGCAAGAAATACAAGCAGTGCCACGGCAAGCTGAGCTGACACTGAGCCATACAGCCTCCCTGCGAGTCATGTCGACTCGGCTCGCAGGGGGCAGTAGTCACAGAACACCATGATTGGAGACGTGAGCGATGGCGGTAGGGCCTTCCACTTTTCCCGCTGACATGCCGGCGATTGCCGGCTTTCAGATCGGGGTTGCTGAAGCCGGTATCAAGAAGCCGGGTCGTCGTGATCTGGTGATCATGGCCCTCGAGGCAGGGTCGCGTCTTGCAGGCACTTTCACCCGCAACGCCTTCTGCGCGGCGCCGGTTCATGTCGCACGTGAGCACCTCACGGCAGGCGTCGCAGGGCCGCGTTATCTGGTGATCAACACCGGCAATGCCAATGCGGGGACTGGGGAGCAGGGCATGACCGATGCTCGCGCGACCTGCCAGGCATTGGCAGAGATCGTCGGCTGTGATGCTCGGGCAGTGCTGCCGTTCTCGACAGGCGTGATCGGTGAACCCTTGCCGATGGACCGCCTGACGGCGGCGTTGCCGACAGCCTTTGCCAACCTGGGCGAGGGCGACTGGTCTGCCGCGGCGCATGGGATCATGACCACCGATACGCGGCCCAAGGGCAGCTGGCGGACACTGACGCTGAGCAATGGCGAGAGCGTGACGCTGGCAGGTGTCTCCAAGGGCTCCGGCATGATCTGCCCGAACATGGCGACCATGCTGGGCTTCGTGGCCACCGATGCTGATCTCGCCATCGATCAGGCGGCGCTTGATGCCATGCTGCGCCGGGTGGTGGTCAAGAGCTTCAACAGCATCACCGTCGATTCCGATACCTCCACCAATGACGCCTGCATGCTGGCTGTCACGGGGCAGGCCGGACGTGTCGAGGGTGAAGACCTGATCGCGTTCGAGGCCGCTCTGGCGGAAGTCATGCTCGAGCTGGCTCAGGCCATCATTCGTGATGGCGAGGGGGCGACCAAGTTCGTCACCATCGAGGTCAGCGAGGCGCGTTCACAGGAAGAGGCGCGTGCCGTCGGCTTTACCGTCGCGCACTCGCCGCTGGTCAAGACAGCCCTCTATGCCAGCGACGCCAACTGGGGGCGCATTCTGGCGGCCGTCGGACGTGCGCCGCTGGAAGCGCTGGATGTCACGGGTGTCGCGATCACGCTCAATGGCGTCACCATCGTCGAACAGGGCGGCCGTGCCGACAGCTATACCGAAGCCGCCGGCAGTGCCGCCATGGCCGAGGAGGAGCTGGTGATCGGCATCCGCCTGGGACGTGGACAGCAGGAAGCTCGCATCTGGACATCGGATCTGTCCCACGATTACGTCTCGATCAACGCTGATTATCGTAGCTGACGCCCGAGGGCGAAGGCCTACGCTGAAGCGGTAATGCAATATCTCCCGCAGGCTTCGCCTCTCGAGGCGGAGTCGGATGTACAACGCGAGTCAAAGGTACAGGCATCATGCCGAAGCGAAGGGTTCACGTGGCGGCTGCCGCCATCTTAAACGAACAGGGCCAGGTCCTGATTGCACGTCGTCCCTCGACGGTGGATCAGGGCGGCTTGTGGGAGTTTCCGGGTGGCAAGCTGGCGCCTTACGAAACCGGTCTGGAAGCGCTCAAGCGTGAGCTGTGCGAAGAGCTGGGCATCGAGATCATTCGTGCTCAGCCGCTGATCCGTATTCATCACGAATATCCGGACAAGCACATCCTGCTGGATGTGTGGGAAACGCGTCAGTTCACTGGCGAGCCCTTTGGTCGTGAAGGGCAGGCAGTGCGCTGGGTCGAGATCGAGGATCTCTACAAGTACGCCTTCCCGGCGGCGAATCTGCCGATTCTGCGGGCGGTCTCGCTGCCGCGCGAGTATCTGATCACGCCGGAAGAGGTCGATGAGGACGTCTTCGAGACGCGTCTGACGCGTGCATTGGATGAGGATGGCGTGCGTCTGGTCCAGCTGCGCGCCAAGGAGCTGGATGAGGCGGCCTATATCGCGCGTGCCGAGAAGGCGCTGGCGATCTGTCATGCGCGTGGTGCCCGTCTGCTGCTCAATGCCGAACCCTCCATGCTCGACAAGGTCGATGCGGATGGTATCCACCTGACCAGCGTGCGTCTGGCGGAGCTGGCGGAAAAGGGCGAGCGTCCGATTGCCGCCAACAAGTGGCTGTCTGCCTCTACCCACGATCAGCAGCAGCTGGATCAGGCCGGTCGTGTGGCGTGTGACTTCGTGTCACTGTCACCGCTGCGTGTGACGCCGTCGCACCCGGAGCGTCCACCGCTGGGCTGGCACGACTTCCAGGGGCTGGTCGAGCAGGCGTGTATGCCGGTCTATGCGCTGGGTGGCATGTCCCGCCATGACAGCGACCACGCACGCGCCGTCGGTGCCCAGGGTATCGCCTCGATCCGTGATTTCTGGAAGTGATGCTCGCGCGTTGATGGCAGTTGCCTGAACAAAAAAAGACCCTCGAGGCTAGCCTCGAGGGTCTTTTTTTGTTGCTTGGCATCTTGGTTGCCGAGCATCTTGAGTGACGAGCTTTGGACCAGCCTGAGTCAGCAGGGCTCTCTCGAGCGCTACTGCTGGTGCATATCGCGCTCCATGCGCGCCACCATCTCGTCGATGCTGGTCTCATCCATGGCGGGCTCACCGGCGATGCTGTGGGATTCGTCAGCCCAGGCACCAAGATCCAGCAGTTGGCAGCGTTTGCTGCAGAAAGGGCGAAACTCGCTGGCGGTACTCCATACCACGTCGGTACGGCATTGAGGGCAAGCGACGGTCAATGGTGTCTTGCCATTGGGGGCAGCGGTGGCATCAGACATGAGGTGTGTCCTGAAACGGTGTATGGGGGGCGCTCAGTGATCGATAGTAGGCATCCATGGCCCTTACCTGTTCACGAAGATGCGCCAAGCTTCCGTCATTGTCGATGACATCGTCGGCCTTGGCCAGTCGTGTCTCGCGTGGCAGCTGGGCCGCGAGGATGGCGCGTACCTGCGCTTCGCTGACACCATCGCGGCTCAGCGTGCGCGCCAGCTGCACATCCTGGCTGACATCCACCACCAGGGTACGTGAGACGAGGCTGTCCTGGCCGGACTCGAACAACAGGGGAGAGACCAGCAGGCGATAGGGGCTGATCATGGCCGCGAGATGCTCGACGATCCGCTCCCGGATACGCGGATGGGTGCAGTGCTCCAGCCATTGACGCTCCTCGGGGGCAGCGAAGATCCGCTCGCGCAGCGCGGCGCGATCAAGCTCGCCCCGTGCCGTGACGATCGACTCGCCGAAGTGGGCGATGATCTCGGCCAGTGCGGTTTCGCCGGGGCGCACGATCTCGCGCGAGACATCATCGGCATCCACCCACTGGATGCCCAGCTCGCCGAAGAGTCGCGCGACGCTCGACTTGCCGCTGCCGATGCCGCCTGTGACACCGATGATGGGGCCTTGGGATACAGAAGTCGTCGTCATGCGCCAATCACGCTCAGGTAGAGGCTCATCAAGGGCGTGCCAAACAGCAGGGCGATCCAGCCGGCAACCGCCAGATAAGGCCCGAAGGGCATCGGGGCGCCGCGCAGACGCGGAACCAGCAGTTGCAGCAGGATGCCCAGAACGGCCCCGAGACCGGCGGACAGAATCAGCAACAGCGGCAACCACTGCCAGCCGAGCCAGGCACCCAGCGCGGCGAGCAGCTTGAAGTCACCGTAGCCCATGCCTTCCTTGCCGGTGACCAGCTTGAATAGCCAGTAGAAGCTCCACAGCACCAGATAGCCTGCCATCGCGCCGATGACGGCGCTGGGCAGCATCAGAGGCTGGAACAGCAACTGATAGGCGAGGCCTGCCCACAGCAGTGGCAGGGTGATGGCATCTGGCAGCAGCTGGGTGCGGAAGTCGACGACTGACAGCACCAGCAGGGTCAGACAGGCGCCGAAGATCCACAGGCTCTGTGCCTCCAGGCCGTAGATCAACGCGATGGACGCGCCGAGCGCGCCTCCGGCCAGCTCCACCAGCGGGTACTGCGCGCTGATACGCGTATTGCAGCTGGCGCAGCGGCCACGGCGTTTCAGCCAGCCGAGAATGGGCAGGTTGTCGTGCCACTTGATTGGCGTGTCACAGCCCGGGCAGCGTGAAGCTGGCACCAGCAGATTGAAGCGCGGTGTATCTTCGGCTTCCAGCTCCAATGCCTCGCGGGCCTCGGCGCGCCATTGGCGCATCATCATCACGGGCAGGCGAGTGATGACGACATTCAGAAAGCTGCCGATCAGCAAACCGAATATACCGGCCAGGCAGGCCTGCAGAGTGGGGGAAAGTTGGGCGAGTGATTCCACGAGTCGTCCTTGTCAGTAAATGACACGGCCGCGTCCTTTTGGTGGCGCGGCCGCTTGGCATGAAAGCTTCTTTCGAGATACAGGCCGCGTGCTAGATCGCGTTGCCCAGCTCGAAGATGGGAAGATACATCGAGACCACAAGCCCGCCCACCAGGGTGCCTAGCACCACGATGATCAAGGGCTCCAGCAGTGAGGTCAGGGCATCTACCTTGTTGTCGACATCTTCTTCGTAGAAATCCGCCACCTTGTTGAGCATGGCATCCAGTGAGCCGGATTCCTCGCCAATCGCTACCATCTGTACTGCCAGAGTCGGAAACAGCTGCGTATTGCGCATGGCGAAGTTCAGCTGCTGGCCAGTAGAGACATCTTCCTTGATCTGGGCGATGGCACGCTCGTAGACCTTGTTGCCTGAGGCGCCGGCGGCAGTATCTAGCGATTCCACCAACGGAACACCGGCCTGAAAGGTCGTGGCCAATGTGCGTGAATAACGAGCGACAGACGATTTATCCAGGATATCGCCGAGCACCGGTACCTTGAGCATGAAGCGGTGACTGGCGTAGGCAAACTTGTCAGAGCGCTTGATCGCTTGCGCAATAAGTACGACGGCCAGGATGATCGCGCCTAGCGCAATATACCAATAATTCTGCGCATACTCCGACAAGCTGATCGTCAGCTGGGTAAAGGCTGGCAGTTCTGCGCCGAAGCCCTGGAAAAGACTTTCGAATTGCGGGACAACCTTGATCAACAGAATCGCTGTGACCCCGATCCCGACGCCGATCACGGCGATAGGGTAATACAGAGCTTTCTTGACGCGCGCCTTGAGGGAATCAATCTTTTCTTTATAGGTCGCGACACGGTCGAGCATCTTGTCCAGGGCGCCAGCTTGTTCGCCGGCTTCAACCAGATTGGCAAACAGCTTGTCAAAGTGCTGGGGATGTTTGCGCAAGGCTTCCGAAAAGCTGGCGCCTGCTCCCACCTGATTCATCATGTCTTCGACCAGATGACGCATGCCCGGACTCTTCATGCTCTCAGCCACGATGCCAAATGCCTGAAGTACCGGTACGCCAGCGCGGATCATGGTCGCCATCTGACGGGCGAACATGGTGACATCCTTGCCACTGACCTTCTTGCTGCCGCCAAACAGGGAGGACTTCTTGCGCAGGCGCTTTACCACGATTCCCTGGCTGGTCAGCGTGTTCTTGACCTGGTCGACACTGGCCGACATCAGCTCGCCCTTGACGTTTTCACCGCGCGAATTCTTGCCCGACCATTGCCAGGTCTCAATGCCCGCTTTTTTCTTGTCTTGCTTGGCAGTTCTGGGAGTTGCCATGTCAGTTATCGTTCCCTGATAAATGGGGAGCAGGCATTGAAGGTCGAGCCATGTTCAATGCCTGGGTCATCCTGTCCTCAATGTGCCTGATGACTGAACAAAAGTCAGCTATCTGACGTATTGACCACTGTCAGCCGCCATGGATAACCGTGACATGCGTGGCCTGCAACAGTGACTCAGTCCTTGGTGATGCGATTGACTTCTTCCAGTGAGGTCATGCCCGACATCACCTTGCGCAAGCCGCTACGCCTCAGGTCTGAAAGCCCTTCCTTGCGGGCCTGGTCTGCCAGCTCGATGGCGGTGCCCTCACGCATGATCAAGCGGCTCATTTCATCCGAGATCGGCATGACTTCATAGATGCCGACGCGCCCCTTGTAACCCAGGGTGCACTGACTGCAGCCGACGGGGCGGAAGATGGTCGCGGCCTCGAGTTCCGCTGTGCTGAAGCCATTGTCTTCATTGAAGCCCATCGAGGCCATCGCCTCGGGCGGAATCTCCGCGGGCTGGCGGCAGTGGGTGCACAGGCGGCGAGCAAGGCGCTGAGCGATGATCAACGAGACGGAACTCGCGATGTTGAAGGGGGCAATTCCCATGTTGCTCAGACGTGTCAGCGTCTCGGGCGCTGAGTTGGTGTGCAAGGTAGAAAGTACCAGGTGACCGGTCTGTGCCGCCTTGACACCAATCTCGGCGGTTTCCTTGTCACGAATCTCCCCCACCATCACCACATCAGGGTCCTGGCGCAGGAAGGCGCGCAGGGCCGAGGCGAAATCCAGGCCGATCTTGGGCAACACGTTGACCTGGTTGACGCCTTCCACCTTGAGCTCGACCGGGTCTTCCGCCGTCGAGATATTGCGCTCCGGGGTATTGAGGATATTCAAGCCGGTGTAGAGCGTCACGGTCTTGCCGCTACCGGTCGGGCCTGTGACCAGAATCATGCCCTGGGGCTGAGCCAGCGTCTTCTCGAACATGGCGCGCTGCTCGGGTTCGAAGCCCAGCGCTTCAATGCCCATCTTGGCCGAGCTGGGATCAAGAATACGCAGCACGATCTTCTCGCCATACACGGTCGGCAGTGTATTGACACGGAAATCGATGGAGCGGGACTTGGACAGCCGCAGCTTGATCGCGCCGTCCTGTGGCAAACGGCGCTCGGAAATATCCATGCGTGACATGACTTTCAGGCGCGCCGAGATCCGGTTACGCATATTGAAGGGCGGGCGAGTGTTCTCGATCAACATGCCATCGATACGAAAACGAATGCGGTAGGTGGATTCGTAGGGCTCGAAGTGGATATCCGATGCACCACGCTTGATGGCATCCAGCAGTACCTTGTGAACGAAACGCACGACTGGCGCATCGTCACTGCTGGCCGTGATCGCCATATCCTGGCTATTGTCTTCCTCACCCTCGAAATCCAGCCCATCGAGCGCTTCGCCATCTTCACCAAGTATATCCATGGCGCTTTCTTCGCCGGCTTCCAGATACTGCTCCAATGCCGGCGCCAGCTGGTCGGCGGCGACCAGCACACTCTCGATCGACAGGCCGGTGGCAAATTGCAGCTCATCGAGATGTGTGAGGGTTGAGGGTGAGGGCACGCCGACGGTCAGTCGATGCTCACGGCGATAGAGTGGCAATACGCCCAGCTTGCGCAACACCTTCTCAGGCAGCTCATCAATGGCGGGCAGTGAATCGGTGCGAATGGCATCGAGATCCACATACGGCAGGCCGTATTCCCAGGCAGCCGCCAATGTCGCGTCACGTGCCGTCACCAGGCCGTGCGCGATGATATGCAGCAACAGGCTTTCCCCGGCCTCATTGGCTTCCTGTTCCGCCAGCTGCGCTGCCTGGGGGTCGAGCAGGCCAGAGTCGACCAGTCGGGCGGCAAATCCTTTTAGCGTGTGTTCTGACTGGGGCATGACACTCTTCCTGTTGCAGTGGCCGATGGGGCTACTCTAACGAATTCAAGCGTGAAGCAGGCGCTGATCTGCTGTACGAGAACACTGGTGCGGCAAGCCATCGTATGACAAACCTCATATTACCGAAGAGTGTAGCTGGATTGCCCTGCGCTAGGAATGGCGCATTCATGGCATGAGAAGGGGATAGAGTTGGTGGAGGGAGCTAGCCAAACGCTGATGGGGCGGGAGTAACGTTGAAGAGAGTCTGGATCTCGATCACAACGTTTTTGCGTTCGTTGCTTGCAATGTCACTGAGTGTAATCTATTGTAACAACCAAGCAGCCGTCAGCGCCGCCAAGAAAGCGTCTTGCGACATGGCAATGGCACCTGAACTGTGGCTGTGGTATCACTCGTCCCGTCCGGTCGACACCCCGTGATATCAAGATGTTATGCTGATGAAGATGTTGTTGGGAATATTGGAAACAAACGCCCACACTGACATCTTTGAGTAACATCCTGCTGGTCAGGGAAGGTAACCGGGGTTTCAGGACGTACGACCTGATCTCACTACGCAAATGCAAGGAGTCACAACATGACACGCAAGCAACAAGCTGGTTTTACATTGATTGAGCTGATGATCGTTGTGGCGATTATCGGTATTCTGGCGGCCATCGCGATACCGCGTTATCAAGACTATGTGGCGCGCTCCCAAGCAACTAGTGCGTTAGCAAGTTTGCGTGGTGTACAGACTACTGCTGAAGAAGCGATTTTACGTGGCGAAACGCCAGCGTTGACTGATGAAGTTGCAGAGGGACAACTTGATATTGGTATTGCTTCAGATGAGCTCGATCTTGGCACCATCGCCTTGGCTGCTCCCGATGAAGGTGAAGCTGGTGAGTTTGAGCTCATAATGACTTTTGATGGAGAAGTCAACCCACGTCTGTCGGTAGCCGGTGCAAACGAACTTGGGCTGTATCGTGACGAGACTGGTCGCTGGTCTTGTTCAGGTAGTATCCCAGCAGAATTTCTTCCGCAGAATTGCGCTGAGCCAGAAGTTGAGTGAGAGCTTTAAAAAAACCGCCCTTTGGGGCGGTTTTTTGTTGTACTCAATAAAGCGCTTCCTCTTCCTCTACCACATCCTTTAGCAGCTCCAGGAACAACTTGTCCGCATCGGAGTGCTCTTCGGGATCTTCCGGGATATGGATACTGGTCGTGTCAGAAATCTCGTTGGCGATGATGGCCAGCACTGCTTGCTCATTCTTTCCTTGTTCTGCCCCTTCCTTGAGGCGCGCTCGCGCCACGACCAGTGACTGCTCGAGAATCTTCGGGTCTTGCAGCAGCTTGCGGATGAAACCTTTCAGCTCACTGATGATGCGTGTCTTGTGCATTTCGCCGGATGCGTTGCTCATGGCGTGCTCCTTGTCTGGTGGATGTCTGTCGTTGCCTGCAGTGTAACTCACACTTCAGTGCTGGTGGATATGGGATGTCACGCCAATCGATAGTCTGCCGAACCATTCAAGACCCGCTGCGAGGCGTTCCATTTCGGCAATTGATGCGTTGCGCGTGTCGCTGTCGCGGTAACATTGCAGAGCATCTTTCACATCCTCTTTCACGTCCTCTTTTGCAGCACCTTGCGTGACCTTCTCGGGCCTGCTTTCCAGGGCATCAGCGGGTAGCTCCAGCAGGATATCCACATGTGGGGTTGACGAGTCGGAGCCAGCAGATGTGGTGGCATGGTTGACGTAATGCAGGGTGAGGCCGCTGCGCACCTGCCAGAGAGGCGACTGCTGCCAGCATTCATCGAGTGCGGTGATGATGTCGTGGCGTAAAGGCAGGGGCTGCCGCCGCGTGGGCTGCGCCTGGCTGGGCTGGCCGAGATGCGAGTCGTCTTCAGGGTCGATGTGATAGATCACGTCACTGAGCTGGGGGAATTCGGCCTTGAGGCGAGCCACGGCGTGGTGGCCGATGGCGTGGCCTTCCGAGACGCTGATACGTGGCGCGACCAGCAGGTGGACCTCCAGCACGATACGGCCGGCCAGCGTGCGGCTGCGTAGGTCATGTGCGCCACGTACCTCCGGCAGTGACAGCAGGCACTCACACATGGCGTGTTGCTGTTCGCGCGGCAGGGCGGTGTCGATCAGTTCGCGGGAGGCCTCCCAGGCCAATGAAGCGCCGATCTTGCCCACCATCACACCAACGACGACCGCCGCGATGCCATCCAGCCAGCTGGCCCCCAGCTGGGTGCCGATCAGACCGATCAGCACCGCCACTGTGGAGAGCGCATCGCTGCGCGAGTGCCAGGCATTGGCCTCCAGCAGCCTGGAGTTCTGCTTGCGTGCGATCTTCAGCGTGGCGCGAAAGATACCTTCCTTGCCGAGCAGCGAGATGATCGCGATGCCGATACCCAGCGCACCGGGTAGTGGGATGGTCAATGAGCCGAACATCAGCTCCCAGCTGCGCAAAATGCCTTCCCAGCCTATTGCGCCCGCCACGGCCAGCAGCAGACTGCCGAGCACCAGGGTGCCGAGCGTCTCGATGCGCTCATGCCCCCAGGGATGTGAGCGGTCCGGTGCCTGGCGGCCGTAATGAGTCGCCACCAACACGAAGGCATCCGTCACCAGGTCTGACAGGGAATGGATGCCATCGGCGATCAGTGCCTGCGAGCCGACCAGCTTGCCGATCACGAGCTTGGCGACACCCAGCACGCCATCCAGCGCCGCGCCGATCAAGGTGATGCGCTGCGCTTCACGTTTGGCGCTTGCCGTGCTCGCAGACTCCGTGGATGACGATGGTGGCATGGAGGGTGGCACGGATGGTGGCATGGCAAGGCTCGCTCAAAGGGGAGTCGGGTGCGGCATGAAGTCAGCGCTGACTCCTGTGTAGGCGGCTCAGGAGTCAGCGCACGCAGCTGTCTTCAGAGATCTCACCGCTGGGGCGCAGGCGCCGCGCGAGGCTGTCAACGCCGATATTGAGTATGGCGGTGAGTACCAGCAAGGCAAATGCCTGATCAAACATCAGGTATTCGAAGCTCGAGTCGATATGGAAGCCCAGCGTTACCACCCCCAACATGCCGAGAATGGCCGTCTCGCGAATGATGGTCTCGGCGCGGTAGAGCAGCAATGCGAACATGCCGGGAGCGACACGCGGGTTGAGTTCATAGAGCCAGCATTCGAACTTGCCCTGCGGGCGACTGGGCGGCAGCTGAATCTGGTTGGCATGGCGAGCACACAGGAAGGCGATGATCGCGCCGTTGTGCAGCGCCAGCGCCAGCCAGGCGGGCAGCAGGGAAGGCCCCAGCAGCAACAGCAGGATGAAGGCCAGAATCAGCTCCGGCGTGGTGCGCAGGAAGATCAGCAGGCCGTTGGTCGAGTGTTGCGAGAGGCGGTTGCCCACATGGCGACTGGCCAGCGGCCATAGCAGCATGGCGATCAGCAGACTGCCGGCGGTGCCCAGCAGGCCGAGCAGCAAGGTATTGCCGATGGCGGGCAGCAGATCGGGCAGGTGACTCGCCCACTGCAGCAGGCCTGTCGCAAACTCGCCCGAGATCAGTGACTCGAAGGATGCATTGACCAGCGGCGCCGGCCAGATGTCATGGCTGATGAAGCGCCACAACAGGCTCGGGCTGACATCGGGCCATGGCCCCAGCCACCACAAGCTGACGATGGCCAGTACCGGCAATGCTCGACGATGCCCCCACCAGGGGAGCGTGGCGATCAGCAGATAGAAGATCCACAGCAGAGCGCCCGCCTCCGCGTAACGGCCCTCGCGAAAGGCGCTTTCCAGATAGAAACCCAGCGTGGGCAAGCCGACGAAACCCAGCAGAACACTGGCACGCAGTCCGCATTCGAAGCGATAGCGGGTGTAGCTGGCCATGCGCCGCCATGCCATCGGCAGTTCTGCATACACAAAGCGCATCGCGCGCGAGCTGGCCCAGGGCAGTGCCTTGAGTGGTGCCTGCGGCAGTTGTTCGAGAATTTCGGCATAGACCTTGGCGAAGGTCGCGGCATAGGGGATCGTGATCGCCGCCAGCGCCGTGGCGGCCGATAGCCCGAACACCTGCAGCAACAGCAGCGCCCAGAACAGCTCATGTACCGCGCGCAGCCCGGCACAGATGCCCCGCAGCAGGCGTGAGCGCGAGTAGACCAATGCCAGTGGCAGCCCGATCAGCGCGCCCAGCAGGGTGCCCCATAGCGCGAAGGCAATGGTCAGGATCAAAGCGTGCAGCGGGGATTCCAGCGCATCGGGAGCCGGCGACGCCAGACCCGCCAGCATGCGGCCCAACTCCTGCCAGGGATCTCGCGAGGTAATGGAGAGATCGGCGAAGGGCACCAGTACCAGCATGGCGATGACCAGACCACCACCGAGGCGCAACAGGCGCGCACCGTCACTGCGTGCCTGCCACCAGCGAGGAGGATGGCGCAGCTCTGCCGTCATGGTGGAGGGGTCAGCTGACATCGGATGACTCGCGGGTCGCCGCAGCGGGGTACAGGAAGTCCAGGTCGCCAGGCGTCAGTCCGTCGGTCGCGACATCCAGCAGCACGTGCCCCTGACCGTCAGCGTGCTTGCCTAGCCCGATCAGGCGCGTGAAGTGAGTGAGCGCCAACTCGCGCTGATGAAGCGCTACCACGCTGGTGGTGTGACGGGCGTGAATCAGCTGGATCAGCTGGCTGGCCTGATGCGGGTCCACGCTGGCGACGGGCTCGTCACCGAGGAACAGGTCATGGCCCTGATAGAGCGCACGTGCGATGGCGACACGCTGGCGCTGACCGCCGGAAAGCGCCTCGACGGAGCGCTCCATCAGGCCGGCGATACCCAGCGGTTCGCACAGCGCGGCGATCGCCTGCCAATGCGCCGGTTTCGGGCGCAGCAGATTGAGCAGGTTGGTCAGCCGTGAGTGCTGGTCCAACCGGCCCATGAAGATGTTGTGGTAGACCGACAGTTGCGGCACCAGACCCTGGCGTTGAGGGCACCAGGCGGCGGCTATGTCGCGCTGTTGCAGCGCGGCGCGCAGGGCTTCCAGCAGCGTGGACTTGCCTGCGCCACTGGCACCGAGCAGGGCGATGCGCTCGCCCGGCAGGAGGCGAATATCCAGATCACGCAGGACCACCTCGGCGCCATGGCCGAGGTGGTCCTGCGAAAGGTGCAGCAATGGAGAGGGTGTTTCCTGGGGCATGAGCTCAGCGCAGCAGGCCGAGCTGTTCACCGACGGTCTTGATCGGCGCGTAGTCATCGTTGCTGGCCGGGATGAAACCGGAGCGCGGGAAACTCTCGAGCAGCTCCGGGTCCTTCATGTCCAGCAGGGCCGTGGTGACATGGGCGGTGAAGTCCGCGCCGAAGTGGCTATCAGCATCGCCACGAATGGTCCACTGATAATCCGGGTAGGCCGGCGTCTGCCACAGCACCTGCACCTTGCTCGGGTCGACCTTGCCGTCCTTGACTGCCGCTTCCCACACCGCGAAGTTCACTGCGCCCACGTCATAGGTGCCGGCGGCGACCAGTGCGATGGTGCGTGAGTGGTCGCCGGAGAAACCGACGCGGCTGAACAGGGCGTCCGGCGCCTGCTGGAACTGCTCGCGCAGATAGTATTCCGGCATCAGGCGGCCTGAAGTGGAGGTCTTGGCGCCGAAGGTGAAGGAGTGGCCTTCGAGGGAGTCGGGCAGGGCGTCCAGCGGCTCGGCGGCATCGCCGGCCAGCTTGAGGTCGCGACGCGCGATGAAGTAGCTGCGGAAGGCGGCGTCTTCCACGCCCTGCGCGATGGCGACGGAGCCCGGCACCATCTGACGCGCCTGAACACCGGTCAGGCCGCCGAACCAGGCCATCTGGATCTGGTCATTGCGAAAGGCGCTGACGGCGGCGCTGTAGGATTTGACCGGCACATACTCGACATCGACGCCCAGTTTCTCTTCCAGATAGTCGGCGACCTTGTCGAAACGCTCGACCAGGCGTGACTCGTCTTCATCCGGAATCGCCGTGAACTTGAAGGTGTCGGCCTGAGCCAGACTCATGGTCACGGGAAGGGCGGAAATCAGGGTCAGAGCAGCAGTGGCCAGCCAGCGCATGGGAAGCATCCTCAGCATTCACGACATGAGACATCATGCGGCGAGCACCGCATGTCAGGGGGTATGGCGCGTATTGTTGTGTCTTGATCACGCGGGTGCAAGCCCCGCGCCATGCCTGAAGGATCGCTCAAGTGACGCTGAAGAGTCAGTAGCACGTTGAATGGTGGCGCAGGAAGCGCTCTTATGCCGTGGCTGGAGTTGATGAGCTGATGGCCAGTGCTCAAGACTCCGGCGGGAAACGGGTGTCCTTCAAGCTGTCCTTGATCTTCTTGAGATGCTGCTGGAAGTCTTCTCCGCGGCGCAGCGTCACGCCGGTGGCCAGCACGTCGATCAGGGCCAGGTGGATCATGCGTGAGGTCATCGGCATATAGATATCGGTGTCTTCCGGCGCCATGACTTCCAGCACCTCGGTGCACTCGCGCGCCAGCGGAGAGTCCGGTGCGGTGATGCCCAGCACCGCGGCGCCATTGCTGCGTGCGAGCTTGGCGATATCGACCAGCTCGCGGGTGCGTCCGGTGTAGGAGATGATCACGATCACGTCGCCGGTATGGCAGGCGGCGGCTACCATACGCTGCATGAGCACATCTTCATAGGCCATGACCGGCAGGTTGAAGCGGAAGAACTTGTGCTGGGCATCCGCCGCCACCGGGCCTGAGGCGCCAAGGCCGAAGAAGCAGATCTGCTTGGCCTGGCTCAGGTAGTCGACGGCGCGTTCGATGCGTCTGGGATCCAGTGCGCGACGGGCATCGTCCAGCGCCGCCACGGTGGCGCCGAGAATCTTGTCGCCATAGGACGCGGCATCATCGTTCTGTTCGACACTGCGCGACACGTAGGGCGTGCCGCCGGCAAGGCTCTGGGCCAGCTTGATCTTGAAGTCGGGGAAGCCCTTGGCATCGAAGTTGCGACAGAAACGGTTGACGGTAGGCTCGCTGACCAGCGAGGCCTGAGCGAGCGCCGCGATGCTCATGCCGGTGGCCTCAGCCGGGTCCGCCAGAATGACGTCGGCGACCTTGCGCTCGGAGCGGTTGAGCTCGTCGAGACGTTCACGGATGCGATTGATGAGGTCGTGTACTGCCATTCGCCTGTTACCCTGCCATTGTGTAGTGAAATAACTACGTAATCTGGGCATCCTAGCCTCACTCGTCTGGTAGGCCAAGCATCTCTTTGGGTCACTTGCTGATCCAGGGGCGCGCAGGACGAGGTGAAGGCGAAAGCGCCGCTGACTACCACTTTTAGGTAAGTTTACCTATTTGTGGGGCGAATTGTCTTGAGTGACAGCGGCGTTATCGCTACATTTGTTGTTAATATAACCAGCCATGTATCGCCAACGCCTTCCCGGTGCCGTGTGTCATTCGAGCCTCTCCTCGCCGCGCCAGCCTGCGCAGCCTTCATGGAGCGGGTTCGAAGTCGCCCACCTCGTCGGTCATTTCGGCATACAGGGCAGTTTCGACGGGAGAAATCGGCGGCATGAGTTCCGACATCATTCCGGGCGTGGATATTGCCCTGTTCGGCGCCTTGGGCGACCTCGCCAAGCGCAAGCTGTATCCAGCCCTCTATCACCTCGACCGTGATGGTCTGCTCGAGAAGGCAACTCGCCTGATCGGTCTGGCGCGTCAGGATGTCAGCCTCGAATCCTTCAAGGACACCGTGCAGGCGGCGCTCAAGGAGCGCGTCAAGCCGGAGCATCTCGAGAAGGAATGCATCGAGCGCTTCCTCTCTCGCATCAGCTACGCGGCGCTGGACTTCAGCACCGTGGAAGGCTATTCCGCGATCGCCGATTGGCGAGCGGATGACAAGGGCAAGCCGTCGCCGCGCCCGCTGATGATCTATCTTTCCGTACCGTCGCGTATCTACGGCGACATCAGCAGCAATCTGCAGGCGGCGGGCTGTCTCGACGAGCAATCACGTGTCGTGGTCGAGAAGCCGATCGGTTCTGATCTGGAGAGCTCGCGCGTCGTCAACGACGCGATCGGTGCCGTCTTCCACGAATCCCAGATCTACCGTATCGATCACTATCTGGGCAAGGAAACCGTCCAGAACCTGATCGCGCTGCGCTTCGCCAATCCGATGTTCGGCAACCAGTGGAATCAGAACCAGATTTCCCATGTCGAGATCACCGTGGCGGAGAAGGTCGGCATTGAAGGGCGCTGGGGTTACTTCGATCAGGCCGGTCAGCTGCGTGACATGGTGCAGAACCACCTGCTGCAGCTGCTGTGCCTGATCGCGATGGACCCGCCGTCCAACCTGGATGCAGACGCCATTCGTGACGAGAAGGTCAAGGTGCTCAAGGCGTTGCGCCCGATCACCGGCGAACGTCTCAACACGGATCTGGTGCGTGGCCAGTACATCGCGGGTGCCGTCGACGGCCAGCACGTGCCGGGCTACCTCGATGAAGAGGGTGCCAACACCGAATCCCAGACCGAGACCTTCGTGGCCTTCAAGACCGAAGTTTCCAACTGGCGCTGGGCCGGTGTGCCGTTCTACCTGCGGACCGGAAAGCGCATGCCGGAGAAGCTGTCACAGATCGTGATCCACTTCCGTCAGCAGCCGCACTACATCTTCGATCCGGACCAGCGCTCGCTGGCGGCCAACAAGCTGATCATTCGTCTTCAGCCGTCCGAAGGCATCTCCCTGCAGGTGCTGACCAAGGACTCCGGTCTCGACAAGGGTATGCGTCTGCGCCCGGGCCCGCTGGATCTCGACTTCAACAGCGCCTTCCCCAAGCGCCGTATTCCGGAAGCTTACGAACGTCTGCTGCTCGAGGTCATCAAGGGTCAGCAGTATCTGTTCGTGCGTCGTGACGAGATCGAACACGCCTGGCGCTGGGTCGATACCCTCATCGACGGCTGGGAATCCCGCGCCGCCACGCCACGCCGTTATCCGGCCGGCTCCTGGGGGCCCGTCTCCTCGATCGCGATGATCACGCGTGATGGTCGCAGCTGGCATGAGGAATATTGAGATGAGCGCCACCGTGACTGAGCAGGACCCGCGCGGTCAGACCGCACGCTCTCTCGCCGAGTATCTGGCCACCGCCTTGCGAGCTGATCTCGACGTTGACCCGTCAGCACGTGCGCTGCTGGTGGTATCCGGCGGCTCCACGCCCAAGCCGCTGTTTGCCGCGCTGCGCGACAAACCGCTGGACTGGTCGCGGGTCGATATCACTCTCGCCGATGAGCGTTGGGTGAGCGAAGACGCCGATGACAGCAATGCACGCTTCGTGCGTGAGCACCTGCTGAGTGGTGCGGCCAGTGCCGCCACCTTCCATCCGCTGACCAACGCCGAGGCAGAGCCGGAAGATGGTTGCGCAGAAGTGAGTGCTCGCATCGCGGCGCTCCCCTGGCCGGCCTCCGCGCTGATTCTCGGCATGGGCGGCGATGGCCATACGGCCTCGCTGTTCCCGGATGGCGACCGCCTGCAGGAAGCGCTGACCAGTGCGGATTGCTGTGTGCCGATGCGTGCACCCAGCGTGCCGCAGGCGCGTATCACGCTGTCTCTCGAGCGTCTGCGTCAGACGCGTCGTACCGTGCTTCATCTCACGGGGACCGACAAGCAGGCCGTGCTGTCGCGCGCGCTGAGCGATGTCGAAGCGGTCAGTGAACTGCCGATTCGTGCCTTCCTGTCCGCGCCGCTGGCGCTTTACTGGGCCCCCTGATCACATCGGCCGCGGCCAGCCACAAGGGAGGCTGGCCGCGGCACAAGGAGAACGCCATGAGCTTTGAAAAACAGCTTCCGTCGACTCGCACCACCGAGATCGACAGCATCTGCCAGAAAGCCTCCGTGCTGCCGGTGATCGCCGTCGAGCGCATCGAGGACGCCGTACCGCTGGGCAAGGCCCTCTACGAAGGTGGCCTGACCGTATTGGAGGTCACGCTGCGTACCGACTGCGCGCTGGAAGCCATCCGCCTGATGCGTGAAGCGCTGCCCAACGCCAGCATCGGTGCCGGCACCGTGTTGACGCCGGAACAGTATCGCCAGGTGGAAGAGCTGGGCGTCGACTTCATCGTCACGCCGGGCACCACCGAAGCGCTGTACCAGTACGGCGTGACCAGCAGCGTGCCGATGCTGCCGGGCGTCGCGACCGTCTCGGAGCTGATGACGGGCTGGCAGTACGGTTACCGTCGCTTCAAGTTCTTCCCAGCGGAAGCCGCGGGCGGCGTCAATGCGATCAAGTCCTTCGGTGGCCCGATCAGCGAAGCTCGCTTCTGCCCGACTGGCGGTATTTCCCTGAGCAACGCCGCCGACTACCTCGCGCTCAAGAACGTGATGTGTGTCGGTGGTAGCTGGGTCGCGCCGCAGAAATTGATCGATGTGGGTGACTGGGATGGTATCCGCGAGCTGGCGCGTGAAGCCTCAGAGCGTTTCCACCGCTGAAGCCTGATATCTGGATGAGTGCTGGCCACTGATCCAGCGGTTGCCTGCCAACGTCATGCACGCCGTCGTGCTTGAGGCTGACAGGCTGCCAGTACTGCTCTCTCTCGACAGCTTGGCTGTTGCTTGTGACCCGTCTCTCACGAGGCGGGTCTTTTTTATGCGCGTCATCTGGGGAGAGAGGCGAGGCTAACTTGTCTGGCTGGAGTCGCTGGGCTGGTCGTGATGCTGGTTTCAGCGCTGCGGCGTGCTCAGCTGACAGTAGAGGTCATCCAGCAAGGGCAGGGCCATCCCATGTCGGGCGGCAGTGCGGCGCAATGGGCCAAGGATCGCCTCGACCTCGGTAGGGCGATCGGCGAGCACATCCTGCAGCATCGAGGCGCGATTGTTGGCGGTCGCGCGGATGACCTGTTCGACCAGCGCCTGCCAGCCTTCCCCCGGGGTAGAGATGCCTTCGCTATCCAGTACCGCGCTGATCTCCTCGACCGCCTGGCGCACCATTGGCGCAAATGGCCGGTCGCGCAGCTGGCCATTGCGAATGCGATAGCGTGCCACCAGGGGATTGATCGCCGCATTGATCGCCAGCTTGTGCCACAGGCGAGTCTTGATGTCCGGTGTCTGTTCGCATGCAAACCCTGCTGCTCTGAGCCAGTCACATTGCAAGAGAGCGGCCTGGTGGGACTGACGGCCGAGATCGCCGTAGCCGTCACTCTGCCATGCGCCTAGCCAGGTGTGGCCGCGCCCGGCATGTTGCACGGCAAGGTGCTGGAGTTCCTTTGTTGTTGCGTCAGTGTCAGGCGTCGCGCTTGCGCCGGTCTCGGCTGGCAGCCAGGCGCCTTCGGTGGTGCTGGCGCATAGCAGGTTGGCGTGGCGTTCGGCCAGCCACGGCTGAGCGCTCAGGCCATTCTGCCAGCAGGTCACGGGAATCTCGGGCGTGATATGTGGTGTCAGTTGCTGCCACACGGCGGGTACATCGTGGGCTTTGGTCGTCAGCCAGATGGCAGAGGGCTTTCTGGATGGCAGGCCTTGCAGTGTGTCAATTGTTGAATAGCTTATCTTTTCGATAACAGGGTGTGATTCTGGCGTGGTCATCTCGAGCGCGACCGCCTGCCCTGCCATTGCCTGGCGCCCCAGCAGCAAGACACGCGGTAGCGCGGATGTTCCCTGCTCACGAAGCTCTCGCTGGCGTGCTGCCATCAGCGAAGCCGCCAGCAGGCGCCCGATGGCCCCCGGACCGATGATCCACAGCCAGTTATCTTCCGGATCAGTCATTGTGTGCATATTCGTCATCTTGTCATGGAGAGCAGAGCAGGTGAGCGCAAGAGGAGGCCGGTGGTACTCCACCTGACCCGCTGTCAGCTATCGGTCTTGCGCCGTGACCCAGTCGCTCGCTTGCGGGGGCTTCTGGATGAGGCACTTTTACGAGAAGCACCGTCCCTATTGCTGCTAGAAGAGCTGCCAGAAGCTGCCTTGCCAGAAGAGCTGCCGGACGCGCGCTTCTTGTAGGACGTGGCCTTGCGACGCGAACCGCTCTTGCCACTGCCCTTGCGCGGCGCGGGTGTCGCACCCCCGACGCTGGCCAATGCCGTGCTCAGACGACTGGCGGAGCTATCGGCGAGCAGCGCTCGCAGGTCCACGATCAGCTCGCTCAGGAAGGGGGCCGCCGGATCGCCCTGCTCGTGGATCATGCTCAGGCGCTGCTCCCACTGAGCGGTGCGCTCCGGGCGCGACACGGCATCCGGCAGCGCGTGGATCAAGGCGCGGCCGATACGCGTCGAGCGCATCGCCTGGCCTTCTCGCACCAGATAGCCGCGGTTGATCAGCGTCTCGAGCATGCCGGCGCGTGTCGCCTCGGTGCCCAGGCCGTCTACATCGCGCAAGGTGCGCCGTACCGCTTCATCCTCGACGTAACGGGCGATGTTCATCATCGCCTGGATCAGGCTGGCGTCGTTGAAGGGCTCCGGCGGCCGGGTCTCCTTCTCCTCGATACCGCAGTCGAGCACGCAGGCCGGTTCGCCTGCCGTCAGGGCGGGCAGCGGCGGCGGGGTCTTGTCGTCGGCGGCTGTGTTCTTGTCAGAGGTCTTCTTGTCTGAGGCCTTCTTGTCAGCGGCCTCCCCGGCCTCCGCAGTGCGCTGGAACAGCACCTTCCAGCCCTCGTCGATGACGCTGCGGCCACTGGCGCGGAAGGGCTCCTTGGCGAAGCGCAGCTCGACCTTGACCTCGCGATAGCGATAGGCCGGATAGAACTGGGCCAGCACGTTACGCGTGATCATGCGGTAGAGATTGGCCTCATCGCGCGAGAGGCGCGCATAGTCCGGCTCGCGTCCGGTCGGCGCCAAGGCGTGGTGCGCGCTGACCTTGCTGTCATTGAAGGCGCGCGAGCGCAGGCTGAAATCGGCGCCACCACTGAAGCGCTCAAGCTCGCGGTCGCCCACGCAGGCGCTGATCATCAGATTGGCCATGCCGGCGTGATGTTCACGCGGCAGATAACGGCAATCGGAGCGCGGGTAGGTGATCAGCTGATGACGCTCGTAAAGCGCCTGGCAGGTGTCGAGTACCTTCTGGGCGGGCAGGCGAAAGCGGCGCGCAGCATCGACCTGCAGCGCCGAGAGCGAGTAGGGCAGCGGTGCGGGTTGAGACTTGTCGCTGGCCTCGACACTTTCGACATGGCCATCGCCGAGGGTGGTCAAGGTCGCGAGATGGCGGGCGAGGCGCTCGGCGGGGCGGCTATCCAGCAGGCGACCCTTGTCATCGAGTGGCAGCGGGGTGCCCTTGTCCGCCAGACGTTGCAGCCAGGGTGAGCTGGGTGCATGCCACCAGGCCTTGAAGCTGCCCGCCGCTACGCCAGCCTCGATCCACAGCGGGAAGAAGGTGCGGGGCTCGAATGCCTCGATTTCCTCGTCACGGCGCACGACCAGCCCCAGCAGCGGCGTCTGCACACGGCCTACCGACAGGACACCGTCATGGCCAGCCTGGCGCCCGGTCAATGTCCAGGCGCGGGTCAGGTTCATGCCATACAGCCAGTCGGCGCGCTGTCGCGCCAGCGCGGCTTCATAGAGCGGCTGCCAGCGCTGATTGTCGTCCAGCTTGTTGAGGGCACGGCTGACGGCGGGGCGATTCATGTCACTGATCAGCAGACGCTTGACCGGCCCGCGCCAGCGCATGTGCTCCAGCACTTCCTGTACCAGCAGCTGGCCTTCACGGTCAGGGTCGCCGGCATGCACGACCTCATCGGCCAGCTTGAGCTGCTCGCGGATGATCTTGAGCTGACCGCGCGCCTGGCTGCGCGGCTTGAGTTTCCATTGCTCGGGGATGATCGGCAGGTGATCCAGCGACCAGCGCTTGAAGCGCTCGTCGTAGTCATCCGGCGGGGCCTGCTCCAGCAGGTGGCCGATGCACCAGGTGACACGGGTGTCACCGGCATCGATATAGCCGTCGCGCTTGCTTGAGTGTCCGGGCAGCGCCTCGGCAATGGCGCGGGCGAGGCTGGGCTTTTCGGCGATGATCAGGCGCATCGGGCATCCTGCGGTCAAAGGCTGTCGATATGATGATCCATACAGTATGCCGTTGGCCCGAGGCGGGGATCAATCGTCGTCGAGCGCGCGACGTGCCTGGACGAGGGCGCGATACCAGTCGCGGTTGGCGGTCTGGATCAGCGGGGGGCGATTGGAGAGATAGCTGACCGGGTGGTGGTCGGCGGGCTGATAGTTGCTGAGCATGTTGAGCGTCGCTTCACGGGCGCCGAAGGTATCGCGCAGGAACTCGATGGCCAGCGGCTCCAGCTCGACGCGGTAGTGGCGCACCAGCGCGATGGCCAGTGATTCGGCGGTGCGTGACAGGTCATCGTCGATCTCGCGCACCATGGCGCTGCCCAGCGCCGCCTTGGCCGCCGCGGATTGATTGGGCTCCAGCTGGCCGAAATAGGCGGCGTTGGAGCCATTGATGGCGCGCTGCACGGCCGGGCGTGACAGATGTATGTGGGGCTCCAGCGCGAGGGCGATCTCGACCGCCATCGCCTTGGCCTTGTCGACACCGACCCGCAGCACCGTCTCGCGCGCCTGGTAGGCGATCTCGCTGTCGACGCGCTTGATGCGGCTCTCGTTCAAGTGATCGGCCAGATGCTTGCAGACCTCCGCCTTGGCTTCATCGTCCAGCGCGATGGTCTTTTCCTGGATGCGCAGACCGCGACGGCCCGGACCGACCCGCAGGCGGGTGGCGTCATCGGACATCTGCGAGGCGATGTTTTCCCAGCGCTTGGACATCTTGAGGAAGACGGCGTGGCTGCGTCCGACCTGCTCGTAGGCATTGGTCACCGTCTTGTAGAGGCGGATGGCGTTGGTGAGGATGTCGGCCCGCGAGCGCAGCGCAGCGCGGTGTTCACGATCGCCCTCATTGACCGCGATCGCCAGATGCGTCACCTGCTCGGCCAGGGCGTCCATCGCCTGGGTGGAGCGCTCCAGCAGTACCTCGGCGCGCAGGCCAGAGGCGGCGTCTTCCACCAGGGTGCCGGACTGCTCGGCCAGATAGACCGTCAGCGCTTTGAGGCGTGACAGGCCGGTGGCCTGACGAATGCGATACCGCGAGCGGGCATGCTCGAGGTTGTCCAGTGCGCGCGCCAGCTTCCAGCGGCCGCGGTATTCGAAGGTCAGCAGCGGAATCTTGCGCCCGCTGATCAGCTCGAAGGCCAGAATCAGCATCTCCTCCACGTCCTGCAAGGTCATCAGCAGGTCGTTGTCCTGCTCGATGGCGGCCAGCACACGCTCGATGAAGTTCTCGTCACGCGGCACGCCGCTGTGCAGGTCGGGCGCGCGTCCTTCGAAGCGCTCACGCAACAGGCCGATGGCCTCGGGGGCCAGTTCGGCCAGCTCATTGAACTGGGGTTCGAGCCATTCGCGGTTGAGGCTGTTCATGTCGCGGATGCGCGCATGCAGGCCCACGCGACGATAGACGTCGATCTGGCTGATGATGCGCGCGGCATCACGGTCATCGAGCAGCTCCAGCGCCGCCAGCTCGACCCCCTCCGGCGCCAGGTCCTGCTTGCGCAGCAGCATGGCCGCCGCTTCACGCCGGCGGGCATCGCCTTCCAGGCTCTCGACGATCAGGTTGCGCGTGGCGAGGATCAGCTCCGGCACGGTGTCGATGACGCGCTCGATCTTGGCTTCGGTGCGGTCATAGCGCCGTGAGCTGGTCAGGTTGTGGGCGATGTTGGCCACGATGCCCGCGACACCGGTGATGACGGTGTAGGAGATGAAGAAGATGTAGTTCTCGAAGGTCGGTTCCTTGCCGTAACCGAGCAGATAGCCGCCCCAGGCGCCGATCAACGTCACCGGGCCTGCGGTCCACAGGATCTGCATCAGGCTCACCGACCAGGGCACACGCTCCACGGCCTGGGTAATGCGGCGAATCTCGTCGCGGCCCTCACGCTCAAGACGTACCTGGGGCGCGTCATTGGCAGTGTTGGCTCGGGGACGAAAGGGGCTCGGCAACAGCAAGGCAGGCTTCCTTGATTGAACGGGGTGGGGCTTCTGGCGCGACATGGGCTGCCGAGAGGTTCGTGAGCACGAGCCTCGAGCGCAGCGCGGGGCAAAGGGTGTCGTCAACAGTAGCATTGGGCAGCCTTTTGGCTCCAGTGAGCAAGGGCCGCAAGCGGGTCGAGCGTGGTAGAATTTCGCCCGCCACTGACTGGCCAGCGGGTCTCGCCAGGTCGTCAGGCTCACGCTAGGACATCAAAAAGCTCTGGAGGTTGTGTGGAACGAGACTTGGAAGCAGGAAAGGGGGCAGATGACGGGGCTGAAGTCGTGCTGCTGGACGGCGGCATGGGCCAGGAACTGGTGCGTCGTAGCGGCCGTGAGCCGACCCCGCTGTGGTCGTCTCAGGTGATGCTGGACCAGCCTGAGCTGGTGCGTGACCTGCACCTCGATTTCATTCGTGCCGGCGCGCGCGTCATCACGCTCAATACCTACACGGCCACGCCGCAGCGTCTGGGTCTGGCGGGTGTCGGCGAGTCGATCGCGGCCATTCATGCCGCTGCTGGCAAGGCCGCGCGGGATGCCATCGACCTGAGCGGTGAGACGGATGTCCGCGTGGCGGGCTGCCTGCCGCCGCTGGTCGCCACCTATCGCCCCGATGTCGCGCCGGATGCTGACGAGTCCCTGGCCAGCTACCGCCGCCTGGTGGAGTTGCAGGCGCCGCTGGCCGATATCCTGCTGTGTGAGGCGCTGTCTTCCTGCGTCGAGGCGCGCGCCGCGGCCACCGCAGCACTCGAGAGCGGCTTGCCGGTGTGGGTTTCGCTGACGGTGAAGGATGACCTGACCGCGACCCTGCGCAGTGGTGAGCCGCTGGCAGAGGCGATCAGCATGCTGCAAGCGATGGACGTGGACGCGATCCTGATCAATTGCAGCGCGCCGGAAGCCATTCAGGGTAGTCTGGAAAATCTGCTGGCCAGCCCGCTGCCGACCGGTGCCTATGCCAACGGCTTCACCTCGATCGCGGAGCTCAATCCCGGCGGCACCGTCAAGGACCTCAAGGCGCGCGAAGACTTGGGGCCGGAGCAGTACGCGGCGCATGCGCTGGGGTGGGTCAATGCCGGTATTCGTATCGTCGGCGGTTGCTGTGAGGTGGGCCCCGCGCATATCGCCTGCCTGGCCGAACAGCTCAAGGCCTCAGGTTATCGCTGTGTCAGTCGCTTGAGTGAGTGAACGATGAGGGGCGTGGCCTCCTCATGATAGACTTCGACTCTTGATTCGCAGGCTCCGACGGGGCTGTGAAACGCTTTTCTAGGGAGATGCCATGCTTGCCGAGTGGGTCGAACGGCTCTTGAGTTACGCCAGTGGGGCACTTGATGCCATCCGCGCCGATGAATCCTTTCCTGCCTTCATGCAGTGGGCGCATTCGGAGGGCGTGAACTACAGCGGTGGCGACGAAGCGCTGGCGGTAGCGCTGGCGCCGGTGCTATGGAGCCAGACTCCGCTGGTGCGACTCGACTTCGCGCGCGAGTCGTTGGCACCGCCGGGACGCAACGAGCCTTGCTGGTGTGATTCGGGGCGCAAGTACAAGCAGTGCTGCGACAAGGTGCAGCTGCCGGCGATTCCGGATCATCTGATGTGGATGCTGTCGCTGCGCGAGTTCAAGGGCGAACAGCTCAAGGCGGCGCTGGCCTCCGGTCTCGCGCCGGCGCAGGCGCTGCTCGAGGCGGGGCTGATCAGCGCCGAGAGCGGCAATCGCGGACGGGCCCAGCAGATCATGGAGGCGCTGTTCGATACCAGCGACTGGTCGCGCCTGCCCGAGCAGGCCGAGCCTGGCTTCGAACTGCTGCTGGATCTCTATCAGGAGCGCGGCTTCACCCGCAAGAAGGCGCTGCTGCTCGATGAGGTACTCGAGCGTGGCCCTGCCTTCCTGCGCGGCGTCGCCCTGGAGCATCAGTGTCTGCTGCATCTAGATAGCGATGATCTGGGCTCGGCGCGCGCCGCCTTCATTCGTGCCCAGCAGACGCTGCCCGATTCGCCGACGCTTGCGTATATCGAAGCCATGCTGCTGCTGCACGAGGGTCAGCCGGAAGAGGCGCAGGATCGCGCGCGCTTCTGGTGGCGTCGTCTGTCCAAGCAGAAGGACATCGAGCCCGGTCAGCTGGAATTCCTGGCGGATCTGGCCGAAAATCCGCGTGCCACGCTCGCCGAGCAGATGGTCAACTCCGATGAGTCCCTGTCGGATTCACTGGCCGCCCTGCAGGCGTTGTTCGAGGTGATCGAGCATCCGCCGCGTCTGGCGCTGGAAACGCAGCAAGATGGAAGCCTGCTGTTCCGGCAGAATGCGGAGCAGGCCGTGACACTCGGTCTCTGGGAGGCTGTCTTCCCGGCGCGTATCGAGGAAGAGGCGGCACTGGCGCTGGATATCGATCCCTGGGATGCCCAGGACCCCAACGAATGGCTGCAGCAGCTGTGCGCCAGCCCCGAATGGCTGGACGTTCCGGCGGTGTGTCAGGGGCTGATCCTGGCGCTGGCCAGTCGCTTCGGTAGCCTGCCGTGGATGTCGGACACCTTCTTCGTGCCGCTGGCACAGCGCTTCGATCGCTGGCTCGATCAGATCGAACAGGCCGGCGGCCTGCTGCGCTGGGAAGATGGCGACAACGCCCAGTTGCTGCGCTGTGGACTGGGGCTGGTGATCGGCATGGAGCGCGGCGAGCGCGAGCGCTCGCGCCAGCTGGCGGAGCGCCTGCTCAAGCTCGACGAGGAAGACAGCCTCGGCCTGCGTGAGCTGGTACTGGATCAGTTGCTGCGCGAAGGCCGCAACGACGAGGCCGTGACCCTCGCCGAGCATGATATCGAGCGACGTGCCGTCGATGAGGAAATGCCGTTGTTGGGTATCCTGATGGGCCAGGTGCTGGCGCTCTACCGACTGGGGCGCGACAAGGATGCCGAGCAGGCACTCGAGATCGTGCGGGAAGCCAATTCGCATCTGATCAGCCTGCTGCTGGCGGAGCATCCGCGGCCAGTGAGTCTGGCGGTGGAAGCGCCGGAACCCGGCACGCGTGGCGAGGCCTGGCAGTACCGCACCCTGATGCGGGACCAGTGGAAGCGCAGCGAGGGCGCGCTTGCCTGGCTGGCCAAGCATCGCTGAGTCGGTGTCAGAGGCCGCTCATGCTACCTGGCGAGTGATCGCAAGCACTCGTATGGCAAGTCCTCGTGTGACAATGCCCCGTATGACGAGGCTCGTATGAAAAAACCCCGCAGTGCCAAGGCACTGCGGGGTTTTTGTGTCTCGTCCTGTGGCGCGAGGCGAGTTCAGGGGGAAGCATGAATGGACACGATCACTGCTGCTTGCCTTGCTGGCGCAGACGCCAGGCTTCTCGAAGGGCGCTGCGTAGCCCCGGCGTCTGGCCGACCTGGATGGCCTCCAGCGTCGCAGCGAAGGCATCCGGTGTGGCGCGCCAATCCGGGGGCTGGATGGCGCCTGCACTGCTGATGCCGACCCTGTCCAGAGGGGGCGGCGAGCGCTCGGGCAGTGCCCCGAACAGCCGCATGCGGCTGTCCTGCACCTGGCGCAGACGATGGCGAAGCTCCTTGTAGCGTGAGCCGAAGGGGCGTGTGGCCAGGGAAATCAGGGCCGCCAGAATCCGCTCTTGCCATTCAGGGCGTGCCGGGTTGCGGTAGGCGACACCGCGTTGCGAGGCGGCGCCTGCCTGGCGGCGGTCCTTGAACCAGTGCGGGGCCGTCCCGTCGAGTGCCTCGCCCTCGAACAGGATGCCGGCGTTGACCTGCTGGCCACCGTGCACGCGGGTGAAAGGCAGGATGACGCAGTCCTCGAGCATGGCGCCTTCTTCCACGTAGCTGCCCTGTTCCAGGCAGCATTGCCCCTTGAGTAGCACGCCGGGTTCCACATGGGTGGTGATCCCGGCGAAGCCGCCAGTGAGGCGCGATTCATCCAGGCGGGTTGCGCCGGCGGCGTAGTAGACGTGGTGCAGGTCCTGCTCGCCGGGCAATACCCCACGTTCGCCATGCGGTGTCAGGCCTGAGTCAGCGGCATCGAGTGCCTGCATCACCAGGGTGTGATAGTGCGACAGCGAGGCCAGCAGGGCAGGTCCCAGCTGGGGATTGTCACGCAGTTCCGGCCAGTGAAGACGATCGAGCGTCGGGTCTGCCACGCTGGCTGGATGGCAGACCGGCGCGCCCGACGCCATGGCCTGCTCGCTGATCGCGAGGCTGTCATCCTTGAACCATTCCGGCACCAGCAGCACATCGGCACGTAGTACTGGAGCAGGCAGGGCGGCCATGGCGCCGAGCCGCTTGATATGCTCGCGCGGGTCTCGCTCGCCGGGCATCGGCAGAATGTCGAGATCGATGCCCCAGCGTGAGCCATCGGCGATACGCGCCCGGAACCACTCGGGGTCACGGGCGATGATCAGGCTGATATGCGTCACGCCTCGCCCGACCAGCAGGTCGAGGTTGCGTTCCAGCACGCTGCGGCCGGCGATCGGCAGCAGGGCCGGCGAGTAACGGCGGTCAATCGGCGCGACTTCCTGGCCGAGACGGTCCGCCAACAGGATCACATGCATTGCACACCTCCTTGGCATGAATCATGACACTGGCGCAGCGCAGCACGAATGAGAGAAGTTTCGCGCATCAGTAGGCTCCACGGCTGGTCAGAACGGCAGGAATCGTGCGCAACAGCAGCTTGATGTCTTCCTTGATGCCCTGACGATGCAGGTAGAAGAGATCCAGATGGATCTGTTGCTCGAAGGACAGATCCGAGCGGCCCGACACCTGCCACAGCCCGGTCAGCCCCGGGGTGGCATCGAGACGCATGCGCGCGCGCGCCTCGTAAAGTGCCACCTCGCGGGCCAGCGCCGGCCGCGGCCCGACCAGCGCCATCTCGCCGCGCATCACGTTCCATAGCTGCGGCAGTTCATCGATGGACAGCTTGCGGATCACCCGACCCACCCGCGTGATGCGCGGGTCCTGCTTCATCTTGAACAGCACCCCACCTTCGCTCTCATTGGCGGCTTGCAGTTCGCGCAGACGCTCTTCGGCGTCGATGTACATCGAGCGGAACTTCCACAGCTTGAACGGCTTGCCGTGACGCCCGATACGCTCCTGACCGAACAGCACCGGGCCTGGCGATTCCAGGCGGATGGCCAGCACCGTGCCCAACAGCAGTGGTGACAGCACCAGCAGCACGCCGCTGGCGCCGACGATATCCATGGCGCGGCGTGCGCGCGGGGTCAGCCAGTTGTTCACTCGCCATCGAAAGTGGCGCCAGTTGGAGCGTGACTTCATCCACAGGCCGCGGCCGGGAATCGCCTCTTCTCCATACTTGCGCACGCTCATCAGAAAGCTCGGGTTGCCAAGCACGTAGCGCTTGAACATGCGGCGTGGCTCCATCAGCAATCGCCAGGCCCATTCCATGCCCAGTCTGCGTACGACGTCCGGCGCACGCGGAATGCGCTGGGAGTAGAAGTCGAACAGACCGCCGACGCCCATGACCACCGGCACCTCGAGTCGCTCACGATAGGTCGAGATCCACTTCTCCTGCGTCGGCACCCCCATTGCCACCAGCAACAGGTCAGTGCCCTGATTGATCTGCGCCAGCACGTCGTCGATGCTTTCCGGGCCGATGAAACCGTGATGTACACCACTGATCTCGAGCATCGGCCATCGCTCGCGGAGCTTGTCGGCCATCCTGTCGGCTACGCCCGGGGCGGCGCCGAGAAGGAACAGGCGCTTGTTCTCCGCCACCAGCATGTCGCACAGGTGGGGCAGCAGATCGGTGCCATTGAGGTTGGCTTCGAGCTCCTGGCCGAGCATGCGGCAGGCCATCTTGACGCCGCTGCCATCAGGCAGCAGCAGGTCGCTGTCATGCAGTACCTGCATGTAATAGCGATCGACCTGGGCCACGTTCAGGCAGTGGGCATTGACGAAGTTGACGGTGCGCGGTTCGGGATTGCTGATCCAGTCGCGCAGAAGATTCAGTGCCGTCTCCAGGTCAGTATTGACGAAGGGCACTCCCAGTACACTGACATGTGGCAATGTCTTGACGTGATCAGTAGTGAATAGAGTCTGATCAATGGGTTGGCTCATCATGGCGTCTCCACTTCATGAGCGTCACGCTGTTGATTCGGTCTGACCGACTGCGGGCGCGGCGCATTGTCGATCTTCTTCTTCTGTGCCTTGCCGATGACCCCCTGGGCGAGCCCTTCACAGCGTAGATAGAGGCTCCTGGGCATCACGCGCAGCATCAGGGCGGCCCCTGCCGTGGCAGCGGTGCGCCCGAATTCTGCCTTCCAGATGCCTGGCCATGCCTTGATGGCGCGGCGACAATACTCCCAGGCAGCCTCCCCGTCACGCAGGCGAATCGCCTGGCGCGACAGATAGCGCAGTTGGTAGGCCTGGGCGCGGGGATACCATTGTTCGATGAAGTCAGGCGCGTAGGCGCGCGTCAGCTCGACGATCGCAAGCCAGCTCTGGTACTGGCGTTCCAGTTGTGCCGAAAGCCCGCCTTCATTGAGCCGGTAGCGGGTCAGCGGCTCGGGGATGCCTTCCACCGTGGTGCCGGTCTTGAGGGCAATGCGTGTCCAGCATTCGATGTCTTCGCTTTGGCGCAGGCTCTCATCGAAGTAACAGGGCAGCACGCCACCTCCCTTGACCTCACAGTCGAAGGCGATGGCCTCGAGAATCTCGCGGCGGATAACCGGTGCCGAGCCATTGCCCACCGGGTTGCGACAGAACAGCAGCCCCGGCGTGATATCGGTCAGGCTCGGCATCTGGTAGTAGTCCAGCGGTTCGCCGTTGGCATCGACGAAGGCCGAGCGCGAGAAGGACAGACCTACCTCGGGGCGTGACTCGAGGTGCTCGCGGTGACGCGCCAGCTTGGCGGGCTCCCAGATGTCATCGGAGTCCAGGAAGGCCAGATAGCGACCTTGAGCAGCACGCACGCCGGTGTTGCGTGCCCCGGCCAGGCCGCGATTGACCGGATGCGTGATCAGCGTGAGGCGCGGGTCGTCGTAGGCCTCGCAGATCGCCCGGCTGCCATCAGGGGAGCAGTCATCGACGACCAGCAGTTCGAAGTCGCCATCCTCCTGCGCCAGCACGCTGTCGATGGCGGCCGCGACGAAACGTTCGACGTTGTAGATCGGCATGATGACCGAAAAGGTCGGGGTCATGGTCTGGCCTCCTGGACGTCCCTGTCTGGGGAAAGCGATGCGGTGGATGCTGCTGCGTGAGGTGTGTCTGGTGTGTCTAGCGAATCTGGTGGCGGCGCATCTGTCACCCGGCCGTCCTGAGCGAGGATCAGCCGGCGTGTCCACAGATAGCCGGGCAGGGCAGCCAGGCTGATGCCGACCAGAATGCCGGCCGCGACGCCATTGATGCCGAAGGGGACGCCGGCGAACATGCCGGCGCCGAGCATCAGCGTCATGAAGATCTGCAGTTTGAGATCTGCTCCGGGCATGCCCTGGGCGCGCAGTAACTGGCCGCAACTGTCGAGCAGAATGCGCGGCAGGGCGGAGAGGCAGATCAGGATCAGGATCGGCAGGGCACCACGCTCGACCCAGGCCTCCCCGAACAGGATCGGCACATACCAGGGTGCCAGCAGGCTCTGGGCGATGATGGCGGGCACGGCGACCAGCGCGAACAGACGCATGCCGTGGTGCATGCGTGCCATGCGCTCACGGGAAGTCATGTCACCGCACAGCTGTGGGAAGATGGCGGTGGAGTAGGCGCGCAAGAGGCCAAGGCTGATGCCGAGTCCGGCATTGAAGGCAAAGAAGTAGACGCCGAGCACGTCCATGGCGAACAGGGCGCCGACCAGCAGGTAATCCATCTGCTGACGCAGTACCGAGACCACCTCGACGCCCATCATCGGGCGCGCGAAGCTCATCAGCGGACGCGACCACAGCGTGGAGGGGCGCTCATCGATGCGCCATGACTCGCACCAGCGGTAGGTCAGGGTCCAGATGGGCGTCACGATCAGCTTGGGCAGGATCAAGGCCCAGAACCCGGCACCCATGGCGGCCAGCAGCATCACACCGACGGCCTCGCCGATGCTCTGGCCCATCTCGATGCGCGCCGTGATGTGCAGGCGGTTGCTGCGCAGAATTCGTGCCGCGTTGATGGCGGCGGGGGGCAGCATCGGGAAGATCAGCGCCAGCGCCATCAGCGGCAGGGTCAGGTCGGGAGCGTCATAGAGGTAGGCCAGCAGCGGGGCCAGTGCCATCTGCAGTACCATCAGGCCAAGGCACACCACCCAGTTGAACCAGTAGGCATCGCGACACAGGCGTTCATATCCTTCGCGACCGGCTTGCACCAGGGCGGGTACCACGGCGGCATTGGAGATGGCGTGCATGATCTCGTGCGCGGTGAGCACGATGGCGGCGATACCGAAGGACTCCGGCGCGATCATGCGCGCCGCCACCAGGGTCGCGCCCAAGCGCGCGATGCGGTGCACCCCTTGCGACATGCCCATCCAGGCCAGATTGCGGATCAGACGGCCATTGCCGCTTTCTCCGCCACCTGACAGGCGTATCTTGAGTCGCGTGAATGCTCCCATTGCCTGGCTCCCTGGCTTCGTCGTGCCCTTTGAAGGCATCTGGTCTTGTCAGTCATGCTTTTGAACGGCTGATGTAGCCACTCTAGCGCAATGTACTGATGAATTGGCGTGATCTGGCGCAGCCTTGTTCCACTATCCCGTGATCAGGCTAGGTTGCCGTGTCGCTGCTGCCGGCATCGGCGGAGGCGGGCGCTGCCCTTGAAAGCGGCTTCTCCACATCCACCGGCCCCATGTTGTAGATATGCCCCTCGCTGGCGGGCAGGCCCGCCAGCTGGTGCGCCTTGCCGATCAGGATCAGCCCCGGCCAGATCAGGTAGGCCAGAATCTCCAGGTTCTCGCCGAAGGAGTAGACGAACAGCAGGCCGACCATGATCAGGCCCAGTTGCGCGACAGGGCGGCCGACCACGAAGCGCAGCAGATGCAGCAGGCTAGCCAGCATCGGGATCAGCAGCGCGAAAAGCCCGAAGATGCCCTTGACGAACAGCAGTCCATACCAGCTGTGGTGAGAGCCGATCGGCATGTACTCCACCAGGTGCGGTCCGCGCTCGACGATGCCGTGGCCGAACCAGGGTGCCTCATTGCGCCAGCGATCCACCGCGATACGCCCCAGCGCGGCGCGCACGCGGGTCGAGTCCGCTCGCGAGCCCTTGAAGGCGGCGATGAAGTTGTCGATGGCTTCCAGAATCGGCGCGCCAAGAAAGCCGGCGATCAAGCTCACGCCGGAGAAGCTGAACCAAAGCCACGGCTTGTGCAGGCGCTTGAGCAGGAACATACCGACGCTGATCAATACCAGCGATACCAGTGCCATTCGTGAGCCGGACATCAGGATCATCAGCACGCTGCCGCCGATGCCGATCGCCTTCCATATCGGATGCTTCTCCAGCAGGGCACAGGCGAAATAGATGCTGGCAACAAAGCCCACCGCCGGGGCCCAGGGCGTGAACAGTCGCCAGCGCGGCATGCCGCTGCCGGGATCGATCTCGTAGAGCGAGACGGCGAAGAATTCCGGTCCCGGCCCACCGATGGCCTGCAGTGGCGAGACGAAGGGCACCTGGGGCAGCCCCGCCAGCCAGGCGCCGACGAATACCGGCAGCAACAGCATGGTGTGCAGGCAGACGTGCATGGCCGCGCGAATGATCACCGCTGGGCGGATCGCCAGACAGCCAATGATCGGGAAGACCGCCAGCAACGCCCAGCCCTTGGCCCAACCGATGGAGGACTTGATCAGCTTGCCGGTGCCGAGGTTCTCGATCAGATGGCCGGCCAGCAGCGAGAACTCCATCACGATCATGCCGATGATCCACACCCATAGCGGCCAGGGCAGGCGCGGAAAGCGCTGGCGGCCCTTGAGGTGCAACCAGGCGGCACGCATCACCAATGACCATGCCAGCACCGGTGCCAGCACGTAGAGGCCACCGATCAGGTAGAACAGATAGGTCGCGGTGATCGAGAACCAGATGATGCGCTCTTCCGGGGTCTCGGGGCGGACATCCGCCGCCGGCCCCGCCTTCAGGGAAAACATCGGCGGCTCACACGCTTTGCTGCAGGCGCAGCAGATAGGGTTTCCTGATCCACAGCAGGATCAGGCCGATGATGCTGAAGACGCTCGCGGCCAGCGCGCCGACGATGGCCAGCTTGATGCCCAGCGAATCCGCCTTCTCGGGCAGTGGCGGTGGATCGAGAATCTGCAGCATCGGGTAGCTGGCGAAGGGGTCGATCTGGCCGATGTCAATCTTGGCCAACGCCGTGGTGTAGACCGCCGTGGCGACCTGTTGCTCGCGCAGCAGGTCCTGCAGTTGGGCGGCCTTGGCAACACTGTTGTCCAGTCGCTGCTGGCGAGCCGCCAGATTGGCACGCCCTGTGGCAAGCTCGCTGATCACGCCGCGCCGCTGGGTATCCAGGGTGATCAGCTCGCCGACCAGAGTGTCCTGATTGGCATGGCCGGATGCGGCACGCAGGGCATTCTGGTTGCGCGAGGTCTGGCGGGGCAGCAACTGACGCATGCGTGAGGCCAGCGAGCGCTCGAGGGAATCAAGCCCCGCGGCCAGATTGATGACCTCCGGATTGCGCTCGCCCCATTTGCCACGCGCTTCATCGAGACTGGCCGCCTGCTCCGCGGCTTGAGTCAGCAGCGCCTGATAGCGGGCGTCACGCTGCAGGGCGATCACACCACCGGCCTGGCCGGCATCCAGCCCCAGGCGACTGGACAGGGTGGCGAGCCGGGCATTCAGCGCTGACAGCTCGCCATCACGCGTCTCGAGCGTGTCCTTGAGCGCCTCGACACTCAGCGTCAATTCCTTGAACTGCTCCATGGAGACCAGCCCGGAGGTGGACTGGAACTCGAGCAGCTTGCGCTGGGTTTCCTTGAGCGTGCGGTCGTAGCTCTCCAGCGAGCGGCGGATGACGGCTTCGCGGCGCGCCTGTTCATCATTGCGCAGCTGTTCGATCACCTCATTGAAGGCATCAATGTGCGCATTGGCGCGAGCAAGTGCGGCCTTGGCGCTCGGCGCGCTGGTCTGGAAGGCGATCAGGGCGGTCTGGTCGGTCAGCTTGATCTTGGGCTTGCCGTAATCGTCGGGATGCATGTCGACCGTGCTTGCGGCACGCTCCAGTACGGCAGGGCTCTCGGCGATGGCGCGATAGTTGACCTTGGGGTCCAGCGAGGAGCTGGAGTAGGAGGAGTTGGCGCTGGTGCTGGCCTGGCCAATGCTCTCGAAGTTCACCGACAGGCCGGAGCCGGTACCCGGCAGGATCATTGTCCAGCTGGTGGTGTAGGTGACAGGTGCCACGGCGATGAAGGCGATGGTCAGACCCCAGATGACACTCAGGATGGCGGTGGCCAGCAGCAGGTAGGCCGCGCGGCGGGTGCGCGGGCGCATGCTGGAGCCACGCGCCGCCCAGCCCAGCAGGACGCCCAGGAGTCGGCGTCCCAGTGAGGGCTTGGCTGCGTCTTGTGGTGTGTCGGGTGAGCGGGACTCTGACATGCGCATCCTTGTCGCGTGGTAGTGATCAGTCGCATTCCATCAACGGACAGGCGATGGGTTACAGCAGAGTGGCCGGCGTCAGCAGGTCAGTCAGCGTGCGGGCGATATCACGGATGTTGGTGACACCGGAGTCATAGCAGCCGACCACATCTTCGGGCATCAGGTAGGGATTGACGCCCACATCCGCCGGATTGGCCAGCAGGGCATCGATACCGCGATCGACCACGACCGGCTGATGCGTCATCGGGTTGGTACTGATCAGCACCGCGCGACGTGAACCGGAGGTCGCCTGGATGCCGCCGACGCAGTTGGCATTGATCACGCCCTGCAGCATGCGCACGCCGTAGGGCACCTGCGAGCGCAACACCGTGTAATTGCTGACGTTGTTGTTGTTGGCAGGGGTGGTCAGGTTGGAGGCATAGATGACGATGCCCGGCGCGGTGAGAGGCGAGGGGCGCATCAGCGCGGCCTGGAAGGCGCCGCTGGAAGGCACGTGGACGCGGTCACCCACACGCAGCCAGGGATTGGCGGCATACTCGCCGTCGATCAGGCCGCGCATGTCGAGAATCTGTGTCTGGCCGTCGCGAATCAGCTCGATATGGCTCAGGTCCGCATCGGGGCGGATGCCGCCGGCCGTGGTCAAGGCCGCCGACAGGCGGCGCTGTTGACTGGCATCGCCGCCGGCGAAATCGCGGCGCACCATGCGCTCTTCGGGCAGGCGGGTATTGATGACCGCCTCGCCCGGGAAGAACACCGCGCCGGACACCGCGACGGCCAGCGGCGCCCATTCCTCGAGCCGGATGCTGACATGCGCCAGCCCCGGGCGAATCAGCTCTTCCTGCACCAGACGCCGGGTGATCTCATCCGCTAGGGTGTCGATGGTCCTGTTGGAGGCCTCGACCGGCGAGAGCCACGGCAGGCGCAGGCGTCCGTCATGATCCACCTCGTAGCTGCCATCGAAGAGTTCGCTGCCGGCGACCCTGACGCTCAGTCGGTCCCCTGCCGCCAACCGCTGGTCATCGCCCGCGGGCAGTTGCATGAAGCGATCATCGGCATGAGGTGCAGGCAGTTCCAGCGGCCAGTGGGTCGCCTGTTGCCAGTGATCTTCGGCGGGAGTGTCGTCCAGCATGATCGGCGTACAGCCGCCCATCAGGCCGGCCGTGACCGCGACGCCCAGCAGGCGTCGAAGAGAGCGGAAAAGGGAGCTGGGCCGAGTCAGATCGCGTTTCATCAGGCTACCTCACGAGAAGGCCCTGTCCGCGTGTCGCCGCTCGACTCCAGCAGCGGGTCGCGCTGATAGTAGATATCGAAGAGCTCGAACAGGCGCACGCGCTCCAGCTCTGTCTGCATGACCGGCGAGGGTTCAACCACCACCAGCGCCGCCGGGGACAGCGCATCATGCAGACTGACCAGCACCGAGAGCCCATCGGCATCAATGGCCTCGACATGGCTGAGGTCCACCGCCAGCGTGCCAGTGTGCTCAGGAATCATCGCCAGCATCTCCTGGCGGAAATAGCGCGCGAGCTCGCCTGTCAGCTGGGCAGGCGGCGTGATCAAGATGCCTTCGTGAATCCGGGTGGTGATGGGCATGACGGGCTCCCTGTGCTTGATGTCACCGCCTGGTCCCAGCTGGGCCTGCGGTGCAGCTTGTTATCTTTATGCACTATGCCGCATAAGCATCGTTTACCTGCTGTTACAGTGTCAACGACGCCGGCTGACTTGCCTCATTCTTTCTTGCTGGGTTTTGTGGTTCTGCCTTGGTGTTTTCGGGCTCTCCTGCTGTTTTCGGACTTTCCAGGTTGCCTGCACGACGTTGTCACTCGCCCGACATGGCGGGTGACTTGTGTGGCGTGGCCAGCATCGCGCCCCAGTGGCGGAAGCGCAGCAACAGCAACAGGCCCGGTATGGCGGCCAGCGTGCAGATCCAGAAGAAGCTGTCCCAGCCGGCCGCATCGGCCAGATAGCCGGAGGGCGCGGCAATCACCACGCGCGGCAGCCCCATGATCGATGAGAGCATCGCGTACTGGCCGGCGGTGAAGCGTTTGTCGGTCAGCGCGCCCATGAAGGCGATGAAGGCGGCGCTGCCCATGCCGGCTGCCAGGTTCTCGAAGGCGACCACCGCCGCGAGCCACGCCAGCGAATCACCGACGTGATGCAGCCACACGAAGCCGGCAGTCGACACCATCTGCAGGATGCCGAACCACCAGAGCGCTCGATAGATGCCGATACGCATGATCAGCAGGCCGCCGAAGAAGGTGCCGGCCAGCAACGGCCACAGGCCGAACAGCTTCACGGTCGCGCCGATCTGCGAGTTGCTGAAACCGATGTCCTTGTAGAAGGGCGTGGTCAGATTGCCTGCCACGGAATCGCCCAGCTTGTAGAGCAGGATGAACAATAGCAGCCAGATGGCACCATCGCGCTTCATGAAGTGGCGGATGGGGTCCCACAGGATCTCATGCAGATGATGGGCGCGCGGCGCGGCCTGTGCCTCGGGCTCCGGTGCCAGCAGCGTCACCAGCATGCAGGCGCCCAGGGTCGCGGCCATGATCAGGTAGGTCACGCGGAAGCCGATCATGTCGGCCAGCACCAGGCCGCCGGCCGAGGCCATCAGCATGCCGATGCGATAGCCATAGACATAGAAACTGGAGCCCAGCCCCAGCTCGTTGTCCGGCAGATGTTCGCGCCGATAGGCGTCGATCACGATGTCCTGGGTGGCGCTGAAGAAGCTGACCGCCAGCGCGATGGTGCCCATGGTCAGCGGCGACATGTGCGGGTCCTGCAGGGCAAGCAGCGCGATCAGTGCGGTCAGGGCCAGCTGGGCGATCATCAGCCAGCCACGGCGCCGGCCAAGCACCGGTGGCATGATGCGGTCCAGCAATGGCGCCCACAGGAACTTCAGTGTGTAGGGCAGGCCGACCAGCGCGAGCAGGCCCACGGCGTCAAGCGAGACACCGGCATCCGTCATCCAGGCCTGCAGCACGCTACCGGTCAGAAGCAGTGGCAGCCCGGAGGCGAAGCCCATCAGGAACGTGATACCATGACGGCCAACGAGTAAGCGTAAATCCTTTGAAGTCAAAGCCTTGCCTGTCCATGCAGAGGGTGTGGCCGCGCGTGTCACACGCACGGTGAGCGGCTATCTGCCGCTTGCGTCATTCATGGCCGGATTGTCGCACTGCCTGAGGGCAAGAGCCATGCATTGTCCTGCCGGTCAGCCGACAGGCATGATGCAGGTCGAGACACGCATGAGTGGGGCAGGCAGGCAATGAGAGGTCATCATGAGTGAAGCCCGAGAAGCTGCCAAGGCGCATTGGTATCTGATCCAGTGCAAGGGCGGGGAATCCTTCCGTGCGGCAGAGAACCTCACCAATCAGGGGTTTCACGTCTTCCACCCCCTGTTGGAGGTGGAAAAGAAGCGCGGCGGCAAGTTGCGTTGGGTCGAAGAGCCGCTCTTCCCCTATTACCTGTTCATACGCCTTGATCAGATGGATGACAACTGGCGTCCGATTCGCTCGACCCGTGGCGTGCTCAAGCTGGTCAGCTTCGGCAATACGCCGACGGCGGTGCCGACGCCTCTGGTGGAAGCCCTGATCGCCAGCGGCGAGCAACGCCAGGAGCAACCGCCGGAGAATGTCTATTTCCGCGCCGGCGAGCAGGTCGAGATCATCGATGGCCCCTTGAGTTCGCTCAGTGGCGTCTTCGAGAGCGCGAAGGGCGATGAGCGCGTCATCGTGCTGCTCAATCTGATCAATCAGCAACAGCGTGTCGAGCTGTCCAGTCGTCAGCTGCGGCGCAGCGAAAGCTGAGCTGTCGTCCTGTCTGATCCGACTTGATCCGCGAGACCGCATTGCATCTTTCTTCTGGAGTGGTTCCCATGGCGATTACTTCCCAGCAGGTCGTCAGCCTGCATTACACCCTGCGCACCGCTGATGGCACTGTGCTGGATAGCTCCCTTGAGCGTGAGCCGATGGACTACCTGCATGGCCACGACAATATTCTGGCAGCGCTCGAGAGCGCGCTTGAGGGCTGCGATGTCGGCGACCGCAAGGTCGTCAATCTGACGCCTGCCGAAGGTTTCGGTGAGCGGGATGAAGGCCTGGTGCAGTACTTCGGGCGTGATGCCTTCGGCCCGGGCGAGATCAACGCCGGGATGCGCTTTCAGGCCCGCACGCCGGAAGGCCAGCGGTCGGTCACGGTGCTGGAAGTCGGCGAGCAGCAGGTCAAGGTCGATGCCAATCATCCGCTGGCAGGTCAGGCGTTGAACTGGGAAGTCGAGGTGCTGGATGTGCGCGATGCCACGCGTGCCGAACTCTCGGCCGGTCATCCGCTCGGTCTCGATGTCAGCCATACCGAGATCGAAGACAAGAAGGTGCGTCGCTGAAGTAGGCATTGCAAAAGGGGTATCGCTCAAGCTCCTCGTTGCAGTCCCTTTTCAACTAAAGACAGCCCCGCTGCCGGAATCCTCGGCAGCGGGGCTGTCTGTTGTTGGGGCCTATGGCGATGGAGAAAATTGATATGGATCAGTCGGCTGCGCGCCAGTCGCCAAGATCGATCCGTGAAGCCTTCAGGACTTGATGCAGATCAGATTCGCGCGGGGAGTGGCGGGGTAGAGTGTCCCTGTCGAGGCCGCAGCAGGCCGGCACAGGCGGAAGCGCTAGCGATATCAGAGCTGTTGATATCAAAGCTATCGATGTCAGAAGCAGAGGTGTCAGCTGCCGACAGAGGCTGACATTCAGGGAGCCCCTTGGGGAAGGGGCAGGCCAGGATGGCCGCTGTCAGAATCGGGCTTTTTTGCAGGTGCCGATTCGCCGTCAGGGGAGGGGGAAACCCCGCTAGCCGACCTTCGGGTCGGCTTTTTTGGTTGTGGGGTTCAGAGGGGGATGGCTAGAGCACCGCGTTTGCATGACGCTGGCTTGCCGGTGCGCTATTTGAATTTTTTTGCCAATTCTTGCCAGTTCTCTGGGAGGAAGAGAGTCGATGGGCAGGCAACCCCGCAACTGACACGAGGTTGCCTGATTGGCGAGACGGCTCAACTATTGTTGCTGGCAGTCTTGAGGCTCTCGACTTCCTTGTGGGAGTCGACGACCCTCTGGGTAGTGGTCTTGTCGATGCTCTGACCTTTCTTGACAGCCTGGTTCTTCTGGGTAGCCACGTCTTGCTTGAGCGATGGGCTCTTCGTGTTGATGGACGAGGTCATCTTTCCTGGTTTGCCCGGCTCGCCCAGCGTCAATGTCGTGTTCATGCGCTTGAGCGTATTGGGACCGATTCCCTTGATTTCCGTCAACTGTGACACGTCGGTGAAGGGGCCGTTCGCCTTGCGCCACTCGACGATGGCCTGGGCCTTCTTGTCACCGATGCCCTTGAGCTCGGTCAGTTGTGCGGCAGTGGCGGTGTTGATGTTCATGTCTGCGGCCTGGCTGGTCGGTGACAGTACCAGCAGGCTGGTCACGAGAAGTGTTCCTAGCAGGGTTTTCATGGTCGCTTCCTATGCTCACATCAGGGTGGTCGATTGGGTGTGCGCGGAGCCACCACCCGAGGCCCTGCGCGAGAAATACTCTGGCTCAGGTATTAGGTTTGTAGTCAATTAGATTTAAACGGTTTCTCATCCTTACGCGGCTTTCTGCGCTCAACGCAAGAAAGCGCTAAGAGCGTTAGCCTGCTGATTCGATTCGTCTTTCCCTGGGCATACAACCATAGAGCCGAGCGCTATAATGTTGCCCCGAGCCCATGACCTCCCGTCATTGCGCCTGCCACATCGCCTGGAGCCCGGATGCCTGCCACGACTTCCCCCCTGATCATCGCCCTCGACTACCCGGACATGAAAGCTGCGCTTGCCATGGCAGACCAGCTGGATCCTGCCCGCTGTCGCGTCAAGGTGGGCAAGGAGCTGTTCACGCGTGTGGGTCCCGAGATTCTCAAGGCACTGCATCAACGCGGCTTCGAGGTCTTTCTTGATCTCAAATTCCATGACATCCCCAATACCACCGCCCAGGCCGTGCTGGCGGCAGCGGAGCACGGCGTGTGGATGACCAATGTCCACGCCTCTGGTGGTGCGCGCATGATGCAGGCCGCCGCCGAGGCACTCTCGACTCGCGGCCTCGACACCCAGTTGATCGCCGTGACGGTGCTGACCAGCATGGAACAGGCCGATCTGGCCGGTATCGGGCTGGATGTCACGCCGCTTGCGCAGGTCGAGCGGCTGGCGGCCCTCGCCCAGCAGAGCGGCATGCACGGTGTGGTGTGCTCCGCACGTGAGACCCCGAGCCTCAAGGCGCTGTGTGGTGCGGAGTTTCTCAAGGTGACGCCGGGTATTCGCCCGAGCTTTGCGCAGGCCGGTGATCAGCGGCGCACCATGACGCCCGGTGAAGCCATGGCGGCCGGTAGCACCCATCTGGTGATCGGGCGTCCTGTCACCCAGGCGCAGGATCCGCTGGCTGCGCTGGCGCTGATCGAGCAGGAGCTGGGCGCCTGATCGGCTGATTGCCTGCCTTATGGGCAAAAAAAGACGCCAGTCGCAGACTCTGCGGCTGGCGTCTTTTTCATGGCAGTGATCACTCGCTCACGCTTTGCGCGACTGCCTCAATCGGCAGACTTGATATGCCAGCTGACCTGAACGCTGCTCTCGAGGCTCAGCTCACCGGGGCGGTATTCACTGCCGCTGCTCTTGGCTTCTGCCATGTCGGCACGCATTGCCATCATCTGTGGGCGTGGGCTGTGTGAGGACTCATTGACCGACTGCACGCTGCCCAGGGTCGCGCCGAGGGTCTCGGCCATCAGCTGTGCCTTGTGGCGTGCCTTGGTCAAGGCCTCCTTCAACACCTTGTCTTCCAGGGCGTCCCGTTCACTGATCTGATACTGCACACCGGCCAGTTGATTGACGCCAGCGCCCAGCAGCAGGTCGATGACTTCCGGTACCTTGTCTAGGTCATCGAGAGCGAGGCTGATCGGGCGTTCGAGGTGTGTACGGCGCCATTGCTGGGGCTGCTGCTGACCATTGTTGCGCTCGTAGTACTGCTCAGGGCGCAGGTTGAGGCTGCCGGCACTGATCTGACGGCTGTCGATGCCCGCTTTCTCCAGTGCCTGAATCAGGGTCGTCATGCGTGATTCCAGTGACTCGCGTGCCTTGCGGGCCGCCTGACCCTCGGCCTTGCTGTCCGGGGCCTTGTCATCTACCTTGCGGGCGGGTGTCTTCTCCCACAGACGTGCCTCGATGGTCGCCTCGTCGGGCGCCGCTTCCAGACTGGCGCTGGCGCTGACATGCACGAGCGCGGGCGCAGGCGCCTGATCGGCCCGAGCGATGTTCGTGGCAGTCGTCGCGCTGAGTGCCAGACCGCATAGCAAGGCGGTGTGACGCAAGCGTCGGGCGAGTGAGTTCTGAGCAGTGACAGGGTGCTTCATCAGCATGAGAACTTCCTTGTGTAAAGTGACAGCCTTGCCGTCTGAAAGTCAGGGCGGTGACAAGGGCAGCAACGCAAGACTCGAAAGTAGCAGCTATGGGGACAATGCGTGAAGACACACAAGGGACTGCAGTGCGTGCAAGGGCTGGCCGGGAAAGTCGTTGCCCTCATCATGGCGTGCGCGATGGCGCAGCCGATTCTGGCGGCGCCTCTGGTGGTCAGGGATGATGCGGGTGAGGTCGTGACGTTGTCGCAGCCAGCCCAACGTGTGGTCACCCTGGCTCCCCACGCGGCTGAGCTGGTGGCGGCGGCGGGTGGCTTGCCCGTCTTGATCGGCGTCAGTCAGGGCAGTGACTTTCCACCAGCTGTGCGCGAACTGCCGCGTCTGGCCAGTTATCACGGCCCCGACCTGGAGGCACTCTTGAGTGCACGGCCCGATCTGATCGTGGCGTGGGGTAGCGGACTTTCCGATGAGATGCACGAGCGGCTTGCGACCTTGGGGATGTCCGTCTTCGTCAGCGAACCCAGGACACTGGGTGACGTGCTGACCAATATCGCCCGGCTTGGCGCCTTGCTGGGTACTCAAGACATCGCGGACAAGCGGGTGGCGGCGCTTCAGACCCGCATTGATCAGCTGGAGAGCGAGGCCCATGTGCAGGGCATCGCGCCCTTGCCGGTCTTCTTCCAGTTGGGCGAGAGCCCGACGACGACCCTGGGCGGCAACCATCTGGTCAATGAGCTGATTCGGCGTTGCGGCGGCGAGCCGCTGTTGACGGATTCACCGGCCGTGGTGCCGCAGATCACCCGGGAAGCCTTGTGGCTGGCCAGCCCGCAGCTGATTCTGCACCCGGTCGCACAGGGGCAGGCGCGCAGGGACTGGGTGGCTGCCTGGCGTGCCGATGCCGGGCCGCTATCCAGAGTGGCGCTGGCCGGCCTGAATCCTGACCTGATCAGTCGTCCCGGGCCGCGCAGCGTCGAGGCGATGGCAGAGGTCTGCGCTGCCATCGCGAAGGTGCAGGCGGCACAGTAAGCGCGTCCAGTTGCAGCACGCTCAGAAATCGATGCCGCGACGCGCCTTGAGGCCGTGATTGAAGCCATGGCGAATCTCGGTCATCTCGGTGACGGTATCGGCACAGGCAACGATCTCACGATTGGCATTGCGCCCGGTGATGATGACGGTCTGTTCCGCCGGGCGATTCTCGAGTGCCGTCATCACTTCCTCCAGCGGCAGATAACCGAACTTGACCATGTAGGTCAGCTCGTCGAGCACCACCAGATAGACGCTGTCATCGCGCATCAGGCGCTGCGCTTGCTGCCACACGGCCTGACAGGCAGCGGTATCGGCCTCACGATTCTGGGTATCCCAGGTGAAGCCGGTGGTCATGGCATGCACTTCGAGATTGGCATCTTCGGCGAGACGTTCGCGCTCGCCACATTCCCACAGCCCCTTGATGAACTGGATGACCCCGACCTTGTAGCCATAGCCCAGCGCGCGGGTGATGGTGCCCCAGGCGGCGGTCGTCTTGCCCTTGCCATTGCCGGTGAAGACCAGCAGTTGGCCGCGCTCCTCAGTGGCCTGTGCCACTTTGTCATCGACACGCGACTTGAGCTTTTCCATCGCGACCTTGTGGCGGGTATTGCGGTCCGTCATGCGTATGCTCCGTAAGTCAAGGCACAGCATCGACCCGGGGGACGGTGCCCTGATCGGTGCTGTGCCATGTGTGGCTGGCTAACGCCCGAGGCTCTTCGAAAGAGGTGCCCAGGGGAAAGCCGATCAGAAGAAGAAGGTGACACCGCCTTCCACGTAACGGCCTTGGGTGTTGTAGCCATTGACCAGCTGGTAATCGCGATCGAAGACGTTATCCAGCTTGGCGCTCAACTTGACGTTCGGCATCACCTGCCAGCTGGTGCGCAGATCGAAAACGCCATAGCCTGCGGTACGAGTGTCGGTGTAGGTGTCCGCATCAGTATCGCTGCGGCTGGCGCTGCCACGCAGCGTGGCACCGAAGCTCCAGTCGTCGAGGGCGTAATCGGCGTCCAGACGCGCAAAGCGCTGGGCGCGGCGCTTCAACTGCTCACCGGTATCGCGGTCCTCCGGATCCTGCCAGGTCATGGCAAGGTTCACGCTGAGCGCATCACCTTGCCAGCCACTGCTCAGTTCGATGCCACGGATGCGTGAGCGATCGATATTGATCGGCGTGAAATTGGCACCTTCGTAGCTGATCAGATTGTCGATATCCGTCTGGAAAGCATTGACGCCTACGTGCCACCGCTGCTCCTGCAGGCGCCAGAACAGTTCGGCCGTGGTGGAGGTCTCGGCATCGAGGTCCGGATTGCCGGAGCCGTAGGGGCTGTAGAGGTCGATCAGGTTCGGTGCCTTGAATGCGCTGGAATAGCTGGCACCGAGCTGTTGCGCGGCCGTCAGATCATAGGCGTAGCTGGAGCCGCCCGTCATCTGATGGCCATAACGATTGTCGTCGTCGTAACGCAGGCTGGTCGTGACATGATGACGCTGTTGCTGAAGGTGCCAGCTGCCGTAGACGCCGGTGGCATAGCGGCTATCGACGCTGTAGCCCTCGGCGGTGAAGTAGGGGCCATCGGCATCCAGGCTTTCCTCGCGATGGTCCACCCCCAGACTGAGCGTGCCGAGGTCGGTGTAGAAGTCGTGGCGCAGGCCGACCTCATTGCGGGTGCTGGCGACACGCCCGGCATCGCTGCCGGCTTCGGTGTTCTCGTACTCATCCCGCGTGCGCGCCACGCTGACCGTCATGTCCCATTTCGGGTTCAGGTGCGTCAACAGGCTGGCATCCAATACCATCTGGCTGCCTTCGCCGTGGCAGTCTTCCGAGGCACTGAAGCTGCTGTCGTAGCAGTCGTCATAGTCGTAATCGGTCTCGGTGTTGGCGACGCCGAGGCTGAGCGTGGCCTGCTGACCGAAGTCGTGGCCAAGACGCAGTTCGGCGCCCGTGGCCTCGTAGCCATCATCTTCACTGCCGGTATCGCGGGCCGAGAAGCCATCGCTCTCATCATGATGGAGATTGGCCGAGAGGCGCGTGTCGTCTTCCACCGAGCTGAACTGGGCGTTCTGGCGGAAGGTGCCGTCGCTGCCGGCACGCAGGGTGACTTCTGCATACTGACCGACTTCGCTGCCGCCACGCGTGATCAGGTTGATCACACCACCGATGGCATCGGCGCCGTAGACGCTGGCGCGCGGACCACGCACGATCTCGACACGCTCGACGGCAGCGAGTGGCAAGAATTCGAAATGCGCCAGGCCATCGGCACTGTTGGCGACGCGCTGACCATTGACCAGAATCAAGGTGTGGTCGGACTCGGTACCGCGCATGAAGAGGCTGGTCTGGCTGCCCATCGGGCCGCTGCGGGCGACCTCGATGCCATTGCGTGACTGCAGCAGATCGACTAGCGAATTGGCCTGCAGGCGATCGATCTCGTCACGGGTGATGACGTCGGTGCTGGCCAGCACATCATTCTGCAGCTGCGGAATGCGATTGGCGGTGACCTGAACGGTCTCCAGATCATCGGAGGAATCCGCGGTCAGATCATCAGCAGCGAAGGTGGGCGGGGTCAGCAGCAGCAGGCTACCGACGAGGGTGAATCTGGCCTGCGCGGATGCGCGACCACGAGTGTTGTTGTGTTTCATGAATGATCCTCAAGCGTCGGACGCAATGAGGAGGACAGGCGTGACAGGGTGCGTGAACACACATCATCCCTGCGTGCGCTCGTTGAAAAGGCGCGCGCTGGGCTGATTTGCCACTGGTGAGGCCCTCCGCATCAACCAGTGTGGAAGCGAGGGCCGGTCTCCGGACTGACGCCTGGTGGACTCCATCGGCAGGAGCCTCACCCACTCATGCGCCTTCCCACCTCCTTCCCTTGGGGGAAGTCTGATTGACAGGACCTCCCGGAGGCAGTGGCTGGCCGTGTCGATCTTGTTGATCGTGGTCGACCTGCATGAGCGTTGCGATCACCGTTGCGGGGGCAGTACGGGGTTTTCACCCGTTTCCCGAACACCCTGGCTTCAACGTGAACCATTGTCTGGGGCGGGGGTGAGGGAGTCAATCGGCAAACCGGCGTTGCGCTGACTGGCACCCATGGCCGCTCAGTCGCAGCCATGCAAGGGGAGAAGTCAGAGGGCGAGCAGAGGGTGAGAAGAGGGTAAGAAGAGGCTAAGTCATTGGGTGTGCCAGATACGACAACGCCCGCATTGGGCGGACGTTGTCGAGATGTCACTTGGTGAGCGTCACTCACTGGCGAGTGACGCTCACCAAGCGTCTTACAGCGACAGAAACAGGCCAGCGAGGCTCGCTGACATCAGGTTGGAGAGGGTGCCGGCGAGAATCGCCTTCATGCCCATCTGTGCGATATCACCGCGACGGTTCGGTGCCATCAGCCCCAGGCCGCCCATCAGGATGGCGACAGAGGACAGGTTGGCGAAGCCGCACAGCGCGAAGATGATGATGGCTTCAGAGTGCTCGGACAGCTTGATCTGGTGGCTGGCGAGATCGGCGAAGGCGACGAACTCGTTGAGCACCAGCTTCTGACCGATGAAGCTACCCGCCTGGATGGCTTCGTGCCACGGCACGCCGATGACCCAGGCCACCGGGGCGAAGGCGTAGCCCAGCAGCAGCTGCAGCGTGATGTCTTCATAGCCGAACAGGCCGCTGACCCAGCCGACGATGATGTTGCCCAGCGCGATCAACGCGATGAAGGCCAGCAGCATGCCGCCGACATTGATCGCCAGCTGCACGCCGGAAGCCGCGCCGGAGGCGGCAGCGTCGATGACGTTGGTCGGGCGATCGATGTCCTTGCCCAGCGCTTCTTCGACGCTCTGAGTCTTGGTCTCGGTCTCCGGGATCAGCATCTTGGCCATCAGCAGGCCACCCGGCGCCGCCATGAAGGAAGCCGCCAACAGGTACTTGAGGTCGATGCCCAGCGAGGCATAGCCCACCAGTACGGAACCGGCCACCGAGGCCAGGCCACCGGTCATCACGGCGAACAGCTCCGAGCGGGTCATGCCGGCGATGAACGGGCGCACGACCAGTGGGGCTTCGGTCTGGCCGACGAAGATGTTGGCGGCCGCGGACAGGGACTCCGGACGGCTGGTGCCGAGCACCTTCGACAGGCCGCCGCCGAGCACGCTGATCACGACGTTCATCACGCGCAGGTGATAGAGCACCGCGATCAGTGACGAGAAGAATACGATGATCGGCAGTACGCGCAGCGCGAACACGAAGCCGCCTCCGCCGAAGACTTCGAACATCTTGTCGCTGACCAGGCCGCCGAACAGGAAGTCCATGCCGACGTTGGCACTGGACATTACGGCCTGTACACCTTCGCTGAGGCCAAGCAGCATGCTCTTGCCGGCAGGCACGTAGAGCACGAAGGCCCCCAGCATCGCCTGGATGGCAAAGGCACCCAGTACGGTGCGCAGGCTGATGGCGCGTCGGTTTTCTGAGAGAAGGAAGGCAATCCCCAGCAGGGCGAAGATGCCCACCAGGCCCATGACGATCTGCATCAAGCAGCTCCTGAATGCGTAGGTGTTACGTTGAGGACAAGGCAATAGCGCTGGCCACAGGACGGTATGGCCAAAACTGGCGCGTACTCTACCAGTATTTTTGCCCTCTGTCGGAGTCTGCCACTAACGTTTGACGCATTTTTTGTGAATCGCGCGCGGCGTGCCTTCGTCAACACGCACGAGGCCCGCCATGAGCGAGCCTCGTGCTTTCCCCTTGGTACCGCCGTGATGTCCCGACGTGATACTGAGTCTATCCCCCTGTCAGGTGCCCGCGCCCGGCAGTCGACTGGCCGGCAGAGGGCCAGACCCTGAGCCCGGCGGCGTCCGTGAAGTCTGTGATGACTTGCCGGCCGTGTCCTTGTCGGCCTGCGGAGCTTCCGCCTTATCGGTCCTGGGCTGGGAAGGCTTGTTCAGCTCCGGCGAGTCGGCATGGATCAGGCTGATCAGCGTCTCGCCAGCCTTGGGCTCCAGTGCCACGGCCGTGTTGGCGATCCGGATGCGGCCCTGACTGCTGATGCAGAACAGCGGCAGCAGGCGCTCTTCGTGAATTTTGCGGTAATCCTCGAGGCTGAAGCTCTCGGTGATGCGGGCACGTCGGAACTGTGCACCCTGAGACAGCAGGCTCGCCAGCTTGGCATAGGTGATCTTGCCATCGAACAGCAGCGGCAGATGCCCCAGCGCCTGGTCCTGCTGGCGCTTGGCATTCTTGCCATTGTCCTCGGCGAGTCGGAAGACACGTCCGTGGCCCAGGATGTGCTCGAAGTGCAGCGCGGCCAGGCTATTGAGTTCGCGATAGGGCGACAGCGGCATCAGGTGGCCGATACCGGTCAGCTCGAGATGCTGGGCGGCATGTTCAGACAGCGGGTTGCCGTAGTAGACCGGCAGACCCGCCATGCGCGCTTCCTGCACCGCGTCCCAGTTGGTATCGGTCAGGCGCACCGAGAAGCCGGCATCGACCAGTTCACGGGCGATCTGGCGCGACACCGAGTTGGCGCCCAGGATCAGGAATCCCGAGGGCGGCGGCTCGCCGACGCCCAGCACCTTGACGATGGGGCGCGACAACAGACTCTGGATCACCACCGTGCCGATGATGACCAGGAAGGTCATCGGTACCAGCATCTCGGCACCCTCGATGCCCTGGGATTCGAGCTTGAGGGCGAACAGCGAAGCGACCGCTGCCGCGACGATGCCGCGCGGCGAGAGCCAGGCCAGCAGGGCCTTCTCGCGCAGCGTCAGCCCGCTGCCCAGGGTACACAGCCAGACCGTCAGGGGGCGTGCGACCCACATCAACACTGCCAGGAAGATCCATGCCGGCCACGACAGCAGGGACAGCTGCTCGACGGTCAGGCGCCCCGCCAGCAGCAGGAACAGTCCCGAGATCAGCAGAACCGTCAGGGTCTCCTTAAACTCGATGATCTGCTGGGTCGGTACACCGCGCATGTTGGCCAGCCACACGCCCATCACGGTGACGGTCAGCAGGCCGGATTCATGGAACAGGGTGTTGGAGATGGCGAACAGCCCCAGCATCACCATCAGGGTGCCGAAGTTGTGCAGCTTCTGGGGCAGCCAGAAATGACGCAGCACCAGCCCCCAGCACCAGCCACCCAGTGCCCCCATGCCGAGCCCGAGGCCCACCGTCTGGGCGAACAGCAATAGGGTATGCGAGGCCGCATTGCCGGTCATGCCGAGCGCGACGTACTCGTAGACCAGTACCGCCAGCAGCGCGCCGACCGGGTCGATCATGATGCCTTCCCAGCGCAGGATCTGGGTCAGGTTGCCGCGCGCGCGCAGCGTCTGCAGCAATGGCATCACCACCGTCGGGCCTGTCACCACCAGCAGGGCGCCAAGCACGGCGGCCATCTCCCAGCGCATGTCGAGCAGATAGTGGGCGGCCACGGTGCCGATCACGCCGGTGATCACCACGCCGGTGGTGACCAGCCGCCTGACGATATGGCCATGGCCGCGCAGGTCCTTGAAGTCCAGCGTCAGGCTGCCCTCGAACAGGATGACCGCCACCGCCAGCGAGACCAGCGGGAACAAGAGGTCGCCGAGCAGCTCATCCGGCTTCAGCCAGCCCGTGACGGGGCCGGCGAGGATGCCGACGATCAGCAGCGGCAGGATGGCGGGCAGACGCATGCGCCAGGCCAGCCATTGGCAGCCGAGGGCCATCAGACCGATCAGGGTCAGGGCCAGAGCAGGTTCGGTCATCGGATGTCTTCCTTGGAGTCAGCGAAAATGAGCGGTGCCACTGTTGCGGTCACCGCTCATCGTTTCGTTGTGTCTCAGCCGTCTGTCAGTGGCCCTTGCTCCTGCTTGCCTGTACAGGCAAGCAGGGGGCAGGCGCCACTCAGGTGCCGCGCGGCAGGCCGAAAGGGCGCAGCCTAGCGATTGATTCCGTGGTATGCAACGTCGCGTTGCCTTATAGCGCTCTCCTCATTTCCTTTCTCTGTCGTGCCCGCGTGATGGCGTCGGGCAGACACGATCCCTCATTGGGCGCGACGCAGCAGCGGCAGCAATGCCTGCAGCGGATGCGGCAACTGGCTGTCCGAGAAACGCTTGCTCTGACTGCGGCACGAATAGCCACTGGCGACCAGCTTGCCCTGATTGTCATCATCCTCGACCACGGACTTCCACGACAGGTCATAGATGGCGCGTGATGTCTCGAGATTGCGCGCTTCGTGGCCGTAGGTACCGGACATGCCGCAGCAGCCGGTGGCGATGGTCTCGAGCTTGAGGCCGAAGGCTGCGTAGACCTGCTGCCAGGCCTTGGCCGAGCCCGGGGCATTGGTGCTCTCGGTACAGTGGCTCAAGAGTTTCATGCCCGGGTCCATCTTGCCGAGAATCGTCCTGGTGACGCCGACCGGCAGCAGCTTGCGCAGGCTGGTCAGCCATTCCTGCAGCAGCAGGACGTCGGGCGTGGCGTCCGGGCCGAGGGTCTTCACGTACTCCTGACGGTAGGTCAGGGTCATCGCCGGGTCGATGCCGACCAGCGGCACGCCGAAGTCGGCGATCGCCTTGAGACGCTCGGCCTGGGCACGTGCGGTACGCTGGAAGGCGCCGGTGAAGCCCTGTACCTGCAGCGGCTTGCCGTTGGGGGCAAAGGGCGCCACGAAGACATGGATGTCGAGTCGCGACAGCAGCTCGATGATGTCGATCACCAGCTGGGCCTCGAAGTGGCTGGTGAAGGCATCCTGCACCAGGATCACGCTTCTGGCCTTCTGGGATTCGGTCAGACGGCCCAGCTGGGTCGGCGTCGCCTCGGACACACCCCAGCTCTTGAGCTGTCTGCGCAGGCTGGCGCGTGACAGGCGCGGCGCATCGACCATGCCGATCGGGCCTTCCAGCAGACGACTGACCAGGCGATTGGACAGCAGGCCGTTATACAGCGGCGTGACGCGCTCGGCCCACGGCAGCACGAATTCGAGGCTGCCGATCAGGTAATCGCGCAGTGGACGCTGATAACGATGGTGATAGACCTCGAGGAAGCGGCTGCGGAAATCGGGCACGTTGACCTTGATCGGGCACTGGCCCGCGCAGGACTTGCACGCCAGGCAGCCGGACATGGCGTCGTAGACCTGCTGGTCGAAGTTGGCGTCAGACTGACCCTCGGCCTGTGTGGTGCCGGCACGGCGTGCCTTGAGCGAGGCGCTGATGCGCGCCGGCAGACGCGCCAGCCACATGCCGGTGCCCTTGAGGCCCGGCGTACGCGCAGCCTGGGCTTCGGCGATCACGTCGCGTCCGGCGTTGCCTTCCAGGCGCAGCCACTCACGCATCAGGCTGGCACGCCCCTTGGGCGAGTGGATGCGCTGGCGAGTCGCCTTCCACGACGGGCACATGGCGTCGTTGGGGTCGTAGTTGTAGCAGGCGCCGTTGCCGTTGCAGTAGACGGCGCTGGCGTATTCCTGCCACACGCGCTCATCGATCTGGCGGTCGAGATCGCCACGCATGGTCACGTCATCGATACGCATCAAGCGGGGGTCGAAGGCCTCGACGGCGCTGTCAGCATGATCACGCTTGTCGCTCTCACTGTTCTCTTCGTTGCCCCCTTCGCTGGCATCAGCATCACTCGCGCCTGCGTCGTCGACCAGCGCCACTGGCAGGCGCGGGGAGGCGATCTTGCCCGGGTTGAGCTGATTGTGCGGGTCAAAGGCCGCCTTCACATCCTGCAGCGCACCGTAGAGGCTGCCGAAGAAGCGTGGCGAGTACTCGGAGCGCACGCCCTTGCCGTGCTCGCCCCACAGCAGGCCACCGTACTTGTGGGTGAGGGCGGCGACCTCATCGGAGATCTCGCGGATCATCGCCTGCTGGGCGGGGTCCTTCATGTCCAGCGCCGGGCGCACGTGCAGCACGCCGGCATCGACATGCCCGAACATGCCATAGCGCAGGCCACGGACATCCAGCGCGGCACGGAACTCGGCGATGTAATCGGCCAGGTGCTCCGGCGGAACGGCGGTGTCCTCGACGAAGGGCAGCGGGCGGGCTTCGCCGTCGACATTGCCCAGCAGGCCCACCGAGCGCTTGCGCATGCCATAGACACGACTGATCTGCGCCCGCCCGCGGGCTTCGGTGAAGCCGAGGCGCTCGACACTGGTGTCGCTGGCCAGGTGCTCGCTGAAGGCGCGGACCTTGGCATCCAGCACCTCTTCGCTGTCGGCATTGAATTCGATCAGGTTGATGCCGCCGATGGCCGGGGTGCCTTCGGCACTGGCCGGGAAGAATTCCTCGACGCTATCCCACACGAAGTCCTGCATGGCGAGGTTGAGCACGGTGTCATCCACCGTCTCGATGGAGGTCGGGCGATTGCCCTCGACCGCCATCAGCGCCTTGGCGTCGCGCAGTGCGTCCATGAAGCTTGCGTAGCGCAGGTTGATCAGCGTCGAGCAGGGTGCGATGGGCAATGCATTCAGCTCGGCCTCGACCACGAAGCCCAGCGTGCCCTCGGCGCCGCACAGCAGGCTGTTGAGGTTGAAACGCCCATCAGCCTCGCGCAGGTGGGCGAGGTCGTAGCCGGTCAGGCAGCGGTTGAGCGGCGGAAAGATGTCGGCGATTTCCTCGGCGCGCTCATCGGCGATCGCGCGTGCTGTGCGATAGACCTCACCGACGCGATCCTCACGTGCGCACAGTATCTCGAGCTCGGCGTTGTCGATGGCATGGCTCGACAGTCGTGTCCCGTCGAGCAGGACGCTGTCGAGCGCCAGCACGTGGTCACGCGTCTTGCCGTATTCGCAGCTGCCCTGGCCGGAGGCATCGGTATTGATCATGCCGCCAATGGTGGCGCGGTTGGAGGTCGAGAGTTCCGGCGCGAAGAACAGGCCATGCGGCTTGAGCGCGGCATTCAGCTGGTCCTTCACCACACCGGCCTCGACGCGCACGCGGCGGTTCTCGACATCGATCTCGAGAATGCGGTTCATGTGCCGCGAGACATCCACCAGCACGCCGTCATTGAGCGACTGGCCATTGGTGCCGGTACCGCCGCCGCGTGGCGCGAGGGTGACGCCCGAAAAGCGTGACTCGTTGGAGAGGCGCGCGATGCACTGGATATCCTCGGCATGGCGCGGGTAGACCACGGCCTGAGGCAGCACCTGATAGAGCGAGTTGTCGGTCGACAACACGGTGCGGTTGGCGTAGTCCGGACTGATGTCACCGGCAAAGCCTGCATCTCGCAGGGCGGCCAGGAAGTCCAGATAGAGAGAATCGACGGGGGCGGGCATATCCAGCAGGCGTTCGGTCATGATCTCGCTCGGGCAGTGAGTCGCGTCAGGCAGGCATCCAGGGCCAATGGGCCTAAGCTTACCTGAGCTGGGCGTGTGGCCCCAGCCCAGCGCGGCATTGCGTCACTCGCGAGACGGGAATTCAGGTGAAAGGAGTGAGGAGTGACTACGCTGTGAGGAGTCATCAAATCAAGGTGTGTGCGCCAGAATGCAAGCCACAAGGGGGGGCGATGTGCACATGCTGCGGGCGATTGTCAGGCGTCAGTCGCCGCCTCAGTGGTACCGTTGGCATCGCAAGGCAGACTGTCACGCCACATCCCCGCTGCTTCTTTCCTTGAAGCTGTCTTCCCTCTTCCGCTGAGTCATCAGGAGTTAACTCATGGCATCGTCCACCTATTCCTCGACCTCCACCTGTCATCGCGAGTCTCGCCAGCCGCCCACGCGATTGGGAGTGCTGGGGGTGGGGGAGTTGGCGGAGTCATTGCTGGTCGCGTTGGCGCGCGGTTGTCAGCGCGAAGGCCGCTACCGGCATGATCTGGAATTTCACCTCTCGCCGCGCAACGACGTGCGCAGTCACCGTCTGGGCTGGCGTTTCGGTGCCATCCGCCACGTAAGCAACGTCGCGGTGTGTGAATCGAGCCTGTGCCTGCTGGTCGGGGTGCGGCCGCAGCAGCTCGAGGCGCTGGCAAGTGAGCTGCGTGAAAGCCACGCACTGAGCAAGGATCATCACCTGATGGTGCTGGCAGCCGGTGTGCCACTGCAGCAGCTGCAGCGCTGGTTCGCGCCGGCGCGAGTGGTGCGGGTGATGACGGGGCTGGCAGTCTGTGAGGGGCAGAGCGCCCTCACGCTCTATCCGGAAGACCCGCTGACGCGCGACCTGCTCGGGCCGGCGGTCCGGCAGATCATCGCCTTCGATGATGAAGCGGCCTTCGAGGCCAGCATGCTGGCGGTCTGCGTGAATGCCTGGCAGATGGCGCAGCAGCAGGCGTTGCTCGACTGGTTCCAGACTGTCCCGGGCATCACCGGGCCTCAGGCCCGCCAGTTGTTGATGACCCAGATGCGTGATGCCCTTGCGCTGATGGAAGCCCACCCCGATACCCCGCCGGGTGAGCTTGCCTCGCGCATCGGCACACCTGGCACCTGGACGGCACGAGGACTTGAGCAGCTAGGGGGCAAGGAAGGTGCTCATCGTCAATGGCAGCAGGTGCTGGAGGGGCTGAGAAGCGAATTGAACTGATTCCAGCGCTGTCGATCATCTCGGGCGGCGAGTCATGTTTTGTTGAACTCGCCTTTCCCATGTCCCGAGTTCCCCGCATGCCGTGATTTTCTTACACTGGCAGTTCATGACATGCCTCGGATATGGCGGTGTGCCTGAGGCATGATCTTTTATACGGACAGCTAGATGAGCTGTTGGCGGCTCATGACATGAGGCAGATGCGAAACATGGGAACCTGGTTGGCAGTAGCAGCGGGCGGCGCCATCGGGGCGCTGGGACGATATCTTGTCAGTGGCTGGATCGTCGGCGCCGCCGGGCGTGGTTTCCCGTGGGGAACATTGGGCGTCAATCTGATCGGCAGCTGCCTGATGGGGTTCCTGTTCATCTGGGTGACCCAGGAGCTCAAGCTGGCCCCCGTCTGGCAGGCGATCATGGTGGCGGGCTTCACCGGCGCCTTCACCACCTTCTCCACCTTTGCCCTCGAGGCGCTCAATCTGATGATGAGCGGACGCATGCTGGCGGGGCTGGTCTATGTCGCCGTCAGTGTGGTGGCGTGTCTGGGCATGGTCGCGCTGGGCATGAAGATCGCACGCGTTCTGCTGTGATTCTCGCGCCCGGGCGCGCCCTCCTGTCGCCTGGGCGGCTGCGAAGCAGGGCATGGCTGAGGTAGACTAGGGCGCATGACCTTTCCGCGCCGCGATGCGGCCTGAGTGATCCGACGAGAGAGCCTTCCCACATGCTGGACCCGAAACTTCTGCGCGCTGATCTTGAAGCGACTGCCGAGCGCCTCGCACGTCGTGGCTATCAGCTGGATACCGAAGCCTTTGCCGCGCTGGAAGCGCGCCGCCGTGACCTGCAGGTCGAGACGGAATCCCTGCAGAACGAGCGCAACACCCGCTCCAAGTCCATCGGCAATGCCAAGGCACGCGGCGAGGACATCGCGCCGCTGCTGGCAGAGGTCAGTGATCTGGGCGAGCGTCTCGACGCCGCCAAGTCCGAGCTCAATGAGCTGCAGGCCAAGGCCGACGCCATGGCGGCCAGCCTGCCGAACCTGCCGGACGCCGAAGTGCCGGAAGGCGCTGATGAAAGCGACAACGTCGAGCTGCACCGCTGGGGCACGCCGCGTGAATTCGATTTCGACGTGCGTGATCACGTCGACCTCGGTGAGCTCAAGGGCCAGCTGGACTTCGAGCTGGCGGTCAAGATCACCGGTTCACGCTTCGCCGTGATGCATGGCTCCATCGCGCGCCTGCACCGTGCGCTGGTGCAGTTCATGCTCGACAAGCAGACGCTGGAGCATGGCTACGAAGAATATTACGTGCCGTATATCGTCAACCGCGATTCCCTGATGGGCACCAGCCAGCTGCCCAAGTTCGAGGAAGACCTGTTCAAGCTCAACGACGATCGTGATTTCTTCCTGATCCCGACCGCCGAAGTGCCGCTGACCAACATGGTGCGTGACGAGATCATCGACGCCGGCAGTCTGCCGCTCAAGTTCACCGCCCATACCCCGTGCTTCCGCAGTGAAGCCGGTGCCTATGGCCGGGATACTCGCGGCATGATTCGCCAGCACCAGTTCGACAAGGTCGAGATGGTGCAGGTGGTCGCGGCGGAGAAGAGCGACGAAGCCCTCGAAGAGATGCGCGGCCACGCCGAAGCCATCCTGCAGGCGCTGGAACTGCCGTACCGTGCCGTGACCCTGTGCACCGGCGACATGGGCTTTGCCGCCGCCAAGACCTACGACCTGGAAGTCTGGCTGCCGAGCCAGGCGACCTACCGCGAGATCTCCTCCATCTCCAACTGCCGTGACTTCCAGGCGCGCCGCATGCAGGCGCGTGTGCGTGTCGAAGGTCAGAAGAAGCCGCAGCTCGTGCATACCCTGAATGGGTCCGGTCTGGCCGTGGGCCGTTGCCTGGTCGCCGTGCTGGAGAACCATCAGAACGCCGATGGCTCCATCAGCGTGCCGCAGGCGCTGCGTGGCTACATGGGTGGAGTGGAAACCATCAATGTCTGAGATGCGTGAATCGCCTTAGTGGATTCTCGCGACAAGGCCCCTGCTTTCCCATGGGAAGCGGGGGCCTTCGTTTATCGCGCAGACAGAGGCCTTGCCCGATCGCACCACTCGTGATTCCCTCACTCGGTATTTCCTCTGCGTGACTACAACGTAGCATCAGGGTTGTTATTCTTATTGGTTATTTTAGAGAGTGGTTCTTATGCTCTAAAATGCGACCCATCGAAGGCTGCTCCCCAGCCTCGCCGCGTTTGTGGATGTGCCCCATGGAATTTCTCAATCTCTCCTGTGACCCCTCACGACTCCAGTTGTGCCTGATCGGTGGCGGTCAGGAGGCTGTCGCGCTGGCCGAGCGTTTCGCCGGCCTCGGTGCAGACCTGTGTGTCTACGGCGATGCCCGCATGCCGATGCTGGAGACCCTGTGTGGTCGTGAAGGTTGGGAGGTTGCCGATACCCTGTTGCCCGTGCCGGCCCCCGGCCAGCTATGGCTGGTCGCCACCGGCAGCGAAGGACGTGATCGCGGCATCCTGCGTCATGCGCGCGAGCAGCACGTGATGGTGTTCGCGCCGAGCCACCCCCGGGACTCCAGCGTGCGCCTGCCGCCGCGTCTGGTGGCCGGCGAGGCGGTATTGCCCGTGAAGGGGGAGGACCGCTTCACGGGCACGCATGGCCAGGTGGCGTTGGTCAGCGCGGGGCCGGGTGATCCGGAGCTGCTGACGCTCAAGGCACTGCGCCATCTGCAGCAGGCCGATGTCATCATTCATGATCGCCTGGTCAGTCACGAGATTCTGGCGCTGGCCAAGCCAAAGGCGCGTCGCCTGTACGTCGGCAAGGCGCGCAGCGATCACAGCGTGCCCCAGGAAGGCATCAATCAGGCACTGGTGGATTACGCCCGCGCCGGGCATCGCGTGGTGCGCTTGAAGGGCGGTGACGCCTTCATCTTCGGGCGCGGCGGGGAAGAGCTCGAGACCCTGGCCGGCGCCGGCATCAGCTTCGAGGTGGTACCGGGTATCACGGCGGCTTCCGGTTGCGCGGCTTACGCGGGTATTCCGCTGACCCATCGCGACCACGCCCAGTCGGTGCGCTTCGTCACCGGCCACTTGAAGGATGGCAGCTGTGACCTGGATTGGGAGGCGCTGGCGCGTCCGGCCCAGACGCTGGTCTTCTACATGGGGCTCGGCAGCCTGGGCCTGATCTGCGAGCAGTTGATCGCCAATGGTCTGGCGGCGTCCACGCCGATCGCGCTGGTCGAGCAGGGCACTACCGCGCGTCAGCGTGTGCATGTGGCAACGCTGGCGGACATGCCGGCGCAGATCGCCGGTCAGGGCCTCAAGCCGCCGACGCTGATCATCGTCGGGGATGTGGTCAAGCTGCACGATTCGCTCAAATGGTTCTCACCGAATGCCAACAGCAGCCTGGGATGGGAAGATGGCAAGCACCCGACGCCGCTGGCCAATGTGGTATCGGTATAGAGTGACCGTCGTGGAAAAGAAGGCGTAGAAGCGCTAAAAGCAGCGACATGCGCAGTGACAAGATGCCGCCTCGGTAAACCCGGGGCGGCATCTTGCGTTGTTGGACTGGTTATCGCGGGCCTGATCATCGTGCTGGCGCATGGCTGGGCGGCTCTTGGGCCAAGGTCGAGATGACGTGGAATCTGATTGCGCCTATTGTTTCAAGCAATCGTTTGAATTCTGCTGAGCGAAGCCTGTCGTTCATCATGGGGTGAGAGGCAAATCTTTCGCGAAAGCCCTAAGCACATGAGTCAGTGAGGACAGTGATATGGCCAAGTATCAGGCGCCACTCAAGGATGCACGCTTCATTCTCGATGAGGTGTTCGCCGCCGAGCAGGAATGGGCGGGCATGGCAGCCACCGAAGAGGTGAATGTCGAGCTGGCCGAGGCGATTCTCGAGGAAGGTGCGCGCGTGACCCAGGCCGAGCTGCTGCCGCTCAACCTGAGCGGTGATGCCGAGGGCGCGCGTTTCGAGAATGGCCACGTCACGACACCCAAGGGCTTCAAGGAGGCCTATCGGGTGCTTGCCGAAGGCGGCTGGATGGGGCTGGGCGGCAATCCTGAATACGGTGGTCAGGGCATGCCCAAGATGCTCACCGTGGCCTTTGAAGAGATGCTCTACGCCACCAATACCAGCTTCGCGCTTTATCCGGCGCTCAATGCCGGTGCCTGTCTGGCGGTGGACAGTCACGCGCCGGAGTCCGTCAAGCAGGTGTTTCTGCCGCGCATGTATGCCGGCGACTGGCTGGGCACCATGTGTCTGACCGAGCCGCATTGCGGCACGGATCTCGGCCTGATTCGTACCCGTGCCGAACCCCTCGAGGACGATGACCCGCTGCTGGGGCTGCCGCGCTATCGCCTCACCGGCACCAAGATCTGGATCACCGGCGGCGAGCACGACATGGTCGACAACATCGTGCATCTGGTGCTGGCCAAGTTGCCGGATGCGCCGCCGGGCACGCGTGGCATCTCGTTGTTTCTGGTCTCCAAGCACCTGCTTGATGCCGACGGCCAGCCGACGACACCGAATGCAGTCAGCTGTGGCTCCATCGAGCACAAGATGGGCATCAAGGGCAGCGCGACATGCGTGATGAACTTCGACGGCGCCGAAGGCGTACTGATCGGCGAGCCGCATCAGGGGCTGGCGGCGATGTTCACCATGATGAACTACGAGCGTCTTTCCATCGGTCTGCAGGGGCTGGGGCTGGGCGAGGTGGCCTATCAGAGCGCGATGGACTTCGCCGCCGAGCGCCTGCAGAGCCGGGCACCGACAGGCGCCAAGGCGCCCGACAAGCCGGCCGACCCGATTCTGGTGCATCCTGACGTGCGCCGCATGGCTCTCGAGGTGCGCGTCTGGAACGAGACCGGGCGCGCCTTTGCCGTCTTCGTGGGTCAGCAGCTGGACCGCGTCAAATATCACGCCGATGACGCGGTGAAGGCCGACTCGGATGCGCTGGTGCAATTCATGACGCCGATCGCCAAGGCGCTGCTGACCGACCGTGGCTTCGATGCCACCGTCATGGCGCAGCAGCTCTATGGTGGCAATGGCTACTGCGTGGAGTGGGGCGCCGAGCAGTACGTGCGCGATGCACGCATCGCGATGATCTACGAAGGCACCAACGGCATTCAGGCGATGGATCTGGTCGGGCGCAAGCTCTACCGCAATCGTGGCGCCCATGTGGCGAGCTTTGCCGCCCTGGTGCGAGCCGAGCTTGAGCGTGAGGCCGACGACGCCCGGACCCGCCCGTTCGCCGAGGCCTGCAAGACGGAGCTTGCGCGTCTAGAGCGAGTATCCGAGCAGTTGCTGGCCCGCGCCGATGACAACCCGGAAGAGCTGGGCGCGGCGGCCTGTGACTTCCTCGATCTGGCGGGGCTGTGTGTCTATAGCTATCTGTGGTTGCGCATGGCGCGTGCTGCGGCGCGTGGACTGGCGCAAGCGGGGGCCAGTGGTGAGGGCTTCTATCGCCGCAAGCTGGCGCTCGGGGAGTACTTCGTGGCCCGCGTGCTCCCGCGTGCCGTCGCCCTGGAAACCCAGGTCAGTGCTGGCGCAGCGCCATTGATGGTCTTCAGCCTCGAGGATTTCGCGCCGGAGCAATGACGTAAGTCACAAGCCACCGTGACTGTCAGTAGCGTCATATGAAAAGCCCAGCGACCGTGTCAGGTCGCTGGGCTTTTTTGTGTTGTCGGAATCCCTGTCCATCGGACCGTGTCGGCAAGCTTGCATGCTTACAGGCCCGCTCATGACCGCTTGGTGGGCTCATCCTGCTTCAGCAGCCAGTCACGCATGTCGGGGAACAGCTCGACCAGCACGAACAGCGGGCCGATCAGCAGCTGACGCAGGTCATCGAGGAAGGCCGGTTTGCGGCCCTCGATACGATGGCCGACGACCTGACCGATCCAGGCGACCACGAAGGCTGCCAGCATCATGGGTGTCACCGGCCAGTTGAGCCCGAGCATCACGAACATCAGCGCCAGGCTTGCCAGAGTCCAGGCGACCATCACGCCAAGCACCTTGAGAGAGAAGCGCGCATAGACGGCCAGGACCGCGAGGGTGATCACGCCACCGGGCAGTATCCACAGACCCAGCCCCGGTTCGCTCGATAGCCCCTGCCCCCCGAGCAGTCTCCACAGCAGGATCAAGCTGGCAGTGAAGATGACAGGCACGCAGACCAGATGCATGCGGATGTTTTCACGATGCTGATGACTGGCCGCGTAGTGCTCGAGTGCTTCATGCAGACGCTGGTGAGCGCCTGCCTTGACATGAGGGTGCGATAATATACCCATGAGGCATTCTCCAGACAGACATTGAAAATGCCCGCGTGCGCAGGTGCGCAGCGGGATCGATGGCGTGTTATGTCAAGGAGCAATGGCGTGAGTCAGCAGGGTCCGGCAACCCTGCTGACTCCTGTCAGCGTAGCGTATTACCACGCTGCCAGCCTGTGTCAGCGCAGGCAGACTGTCGAACCTGGCGCTTTTTTCTGGTGTGAATCAAGCGGCATTGGCCCTTCAGAGGTGGAAATGACCGCAGGCTTCCGGCTGATGCAGGATGGCTTCCAGGCGGATGATGTCGCTCTGGCCATCTTCCCGGGGCAGCGTGATCTGCTCGCCAACCGCCATTCCCAGCAGCGCGATGCCCAGCGGCGACATGATGCACAGTGCCAGTGAGGTCTCTTGCTCTTCAGGTTGTGGCAGGTGGCTGCACAGGGGCATGCACTCACCATCCTCCGGGGTCGGATAGTGCAGTGTCAGCTCGCTATCGCCGGAGCGAGACCCCTTGAGGCGCAGGCGGCTACGCATGCTGACGCGGTCTTCGGGGAAGTCATCGGGGGGCACGATCTCTGCCTGGGTCAGGCGGCTTTCGAGGCGAAGGGACAGCTCATCATCATGTTGCTGAGCGTCGATCAGGCGCTGGAGGCGGTCAGCATCCAGGCGGTTGATGATCAGTCGTTGCCGAGTCATCGTGGGGTTCCTTGTTATCGAGTCACTGCGCGATATCATGCGCAGCAAGACGGCGCCAATCCTGGCTTGGTCAATGCGGAGAGACGGACAGGGAATCCATCGGCCGTGATTGTCCATGGATTGTCCGCTAATTCATCCTAGCGGCTTTTGACGGGGTGCGGGAGTCGTCTGATACCGACAGCTTTCATGGCGCTGTTACCCAAGGCTGCCAATCTCACACGAGACTCATCGATGTCGATTCTCTGGATATATCCGCTGGCGGCGCTCGCCGAGATCGCTGGCTGCTTCAGTTTCTGGGCCTGGTGGAAACTGGAGCGCAGCCCCGGTTGGCTGATTCCCGGCATGCTCAGCCTGGCGCTGTTCGCCTGGCTGCTTTCACTGGTCGACGTCAGTCACGCCGGGCGCGCCTTTGCCATTTATGGCGGTGTCTATATTGCCGCGTCAGTGGCCTGGCTGTGGCTGGTCGAGCAGCAGTTGCCCAGTCGCTGGGACCTGCTGGGGACACTGGTCTGCCTGGCGGGCAGCGCCATCATCGTGCTGGGCGCCCGTGCGCAATGAGCGCAAATGTCTTGTTTATTAGTATTTTATTAAATATGTCGGGCGTTGAGCATGAGAGCGCTCATTGTTGGGTATACTGCGCCAGGATGAGGCAATGACCCTCGGGATTCGATCTGACGCAATGAGGCACCAGCATGCAGTGGGAATGGTTATGGGGGCTGGGCGGCCTTGGCATCGGCGGTTTCATCGGCTTCTGGCTCGGTCGCTGGCGGCCGCGCAGAGAGGAATGGAATCAGGCCGTGCAACCACTGCGATCGGCATTGGTGGAGGCGGAGCCAGGCGTTGCGCGTGGTGAGCTGCTGGCGCTTGATCCCTCGCTGCTCGACGCCTTTCGCCAGGTGGCCTCGCGTCGCGAGTTCTATCGCTTCGCCAGCGGGATCGAATACGTGAACCTGCAACTCGCCGCGGCGCATGCCGCGCATCATGACCGTGAAGAGCGCCAGCTGTTGCTGGATCAGGCGCGTGTCAGCCTGGCCAATCTGCAGGACAGCCTAAGACGACGCTGAGGTTCGTCCAGACGCGCGAATGCCGCACCGCAGATCGACCGAGGGTCGCAAAGCAGAGGAACGCAGAGCAGGAGAGCGTCGAGCAGGTTGTTTGCAAAGCAGAGTAACGACGCAGAGAGCGGGCGTAAAACGGGTCCAGCAACCAACGGGAAGGCACTGACGATGATGATGGGTGCAGAAGGCATCAGATGACACGACGCATGCACGACAGACAAAAGCGGTAGGACTTGCTGACTGCGCGAGGCAGCTGGGGAGCATCAGCAAAGGCTTGCTGATGGTGCGGAAGGGGGGACTCGAACCCCCACACCTTGCGGCACCAGAACCTAAATCTGGCGTGTCTACCAATTCCACCACTTCCGCGAGAAGTAGGGCTGCATTTTACCTGTGATGCCTTTCAAGTCAATCGCTTGTGTCGATTATCCCCTGAATTTTCCCGCCTTGCGCTGCGCCTTCAGCGCCTCACTCCTGTACGACATGCACGCTGCGTGATTCCAGTCCGCAGGGCAGTTGCAGATAGCTGGCGGCGCGCTCGGCGGCGTGGCGTGTATTGGAGAGATCTTCATCGCACATCCATGGCACGACGCCCAGGCAGGGGGCTCGCAGCGTGCGTGACAAGGTTGCCATGTTGTCTTCGCTGACCTCGATATCCGCTTCCAGATGGTTGATGACGTAGCCGGCGATCTCCAACCCATCGCGCTCGATGGCCTCAAGCGTCAGGCGCGCATGGTTGATGCAGCCCAGGCGCAGCCCGACGACCAGAATCACCGGCAAGCCCAGCTCGATGGCCAGGTCCGAGAAATCCTCATCGTCATTCAGCGGTACCCGCCAGCCGCCAGCGCCTTCCACCAGTAGCAGGTCGCGCGGTGCGCTTGTTCGCTGGTCCCGCACATGCGCGGCGATTTTCGCCACCTCGAGACTGACTCCTACCTGACGTGCGGCAATGTGCGGCGCGATGGCCGGCGCAAAGCGCCAGGGGTTGATGCTTTCATAATCCGCTTCTGGTTCGCACTGCGCCTGCAATGACAGGGCGTCGGCGTTGACCAGACCATCGTGATTCTCGAAGCAGTCAGAGGCCACGGGCTTGAGGCCCAGCGTGGTCAGGCCGCGCAGGCGAGCGCGTGCCAGCAGGGCGCTGGCGATGAAGGTCTTGCCGATTTCGGTATCGGTGCCGGTCACGAAGGCGGCGATGCCATGTTCGGCTCGCGCAGGCGGAGCAGTGTCCCCTGACGAGCTGTCCGCGGTTTTCATATCAGTTTTCATTGTATCCGAGCGAGGCAGGTAATTGCCTTCAAGCAAAGTGTCAGTGTTATCCGTACGCAATTCTGATCGGTTTTTCGAGCTCAAGTTCAATGACTTGATAGCTTACAGGCAATCCCTTCGCGGTACGCAAGGTTTCATGCCGCGCCTTGGCCTGCTGTACCTCGGCACGTGTCAGGCGCCGGCCAGTGGCGGTCTGTGCCCCGATGCCCTTGATCGAGGCCATGACCGCAGCGACATCGGGATAGTGAAATACCCGCGGGCGTAACTGCCAGTGGCAGCGCAACCCGGCGGCTTGGGCATGGCGTGCAAGGTGGGCGGCGCTGGGGAAGTGACGCACGGAATCATCTGCGCGCTGCCAGGCGTGGCGTACTTCCTTGAGGGTGCCGGGCCCCAAGGTGTTGATGTGCGCTCGAGCGCCGGGTTTCAAGGTGCGTGACAGTTCCGCGAGCCATTGCCGAGGGCTGTCGCACCATTGCACGGCGAGGCTCGAGAACACCAGGTCCAGACTCGCATCGGCCAGTGGCAGGCGCTCGGCATCGGCGCGTAGCCAGTGCAGACGTTCTGGGCTGCCAATCGCAAGCTCGCTTGTCTGGCGTGCGGCTTCACGCAGCATCTCAAGCGAGAGATCCAGCCCCATGCAGCAAGCCCCGGAGTAGCGCTGCGCCAGTTCGAGGGTCCAATGTCCGGGCCCACAACCGAGATCGAGCACACGCGCGGCGGCCGGCAGCCGCTCAGGGAGCGAGGCGAACAGGGTGGCCGCCATGGCGTGCTGCGCCTGCGCCAGTGTGAGGTAGTCGGCAGCGCCGCGATCAAAGGCGCGGGCAACCTGCTGACGGCTCGTGGTAGGCGTAAATGTTGGCGTGAGCGGTGGCGTTGCAGGCTTTGCAGGCGGCATGCTGACGGCAATCGACATCTCAGGCCTCCTCGCTGATGCGCGTGGCGTGGTGGGTGGCGAGGCCCATGCGTGTGAGCAGGGCATCGGCAAGCGCCTCGGTCGCACTCAATGGCAGGCAGTGGCCGCCCTCGAATTCCTCAACCCTCTGACCCTGCGCGCGCAGCGCCGCACTCAGGCCCGGTGCCAGTAGCGGGTCCTGCTTGCCGAGCCAGAACTCGAGCGGTAGCTCTGATTGAGGCGCCAGCGACATCTGACGGCTAGCCAGTTCCGACAGTCCTGCCGCGAGCACCGCTTCGCGACTGACGGGGTGACGACCGATCAGTTCGCGCAAGTGTCTGAGGCAGTCACGTGCAGAGGCCTCACCACTGGCCTGCCAGCGCAGAAAGTGTTGCCAGCTGGCGGCAGGGTTGCGCGCGAAGGCTGCGCGGAAGTCCTCCAGCACCTCAGGTGCCAGGGCGGGGAGCGTCTGCTCCGCTGCGGCCTGATCGATGAAGCTTGGCCCCATCGCCAGCGAGACAAGGGCGGCCGGCGCTTGCTCTCTCGCCAGCGCCTCGGCCCGCAGGGCGCCCAGCGACCAGCCCAGCCACAGGGTATCGGCGCCGCCCAGTGAGGCTTGCGAGGCAGGCGGTTCTGAGCCTGCCCGTGACTCGGCCTGCGGGCCTTCTTCTGGCCAGTCCGGCGTGATGACCTCCAGCGGGCGACTCTCTGTCTGATCATCTGCCCCGTCATTTGCCTCATCATCCGTTTCAGTGACGTGAGCGAGGCGTGCGTGCAGGCAGGTGATCAAGGGCTGCCAGATGCGCGCATCGATGCCCCAGCCGCTGAACAGCACCAGACGAGTCAGCGTCATGGCGTGACTCCTTCTGAGCTGATGGTTGGGGAGACGGAGCGGGGCTGGGCCTTTTCCGCTGTCAGTACCGCTTCGAGAGCCTCAAGCAGTGCCGCGATATCTTCGGCCGTGTGCTCGGCGGAGAAGGTGAAGCGCAGGCGCGAGCTGCCGGCGGGCACCGTGGGTGGACGGATGGCCGAGACCAGTACGCCGCGTTCGCGCAGTGCCGCGCTCCAGGCCAAGGCCCGCGCTTCGCTGCCCAGAATCAGCGGCTGAATCGGGGTCAGCGGAATGGAGGGTGAATCATTGATGTCGGCTGGCGACAGCCCGAGCGCGAGACCACTGCCCGCCAGCAGATGCGTGCAACCCTCACGGAACTGCTGCACACACGCCTGCAATCGCTCACGGCGCTGCGGCTCGCGCGCGACGATTTCCAGCGCCGCCAGGCTAGCGGCGGCGACATGCGGCGGTTGCGCGGTGGTGTAGATGTAGGGGCGTGCCAGCTGGATCAGGCTCTCGATCAGCGCATCGCTGCCGGCGACGAAGGCGCCGCTGCTGCCGAGCGCCTTGCCCAGGGTGCCGACCAATACCGGCACGTCAGCCAGCGGGGTAGCGCGCCCGACCAGTCCTTCGCCATGCTCGCCCAGCACGCCCAGTCCGTGGGCATCGTCGATCATCAGCCAGGCGCCGTGCCGGGCGCAGGCCTGGCTCAGGCCCGCGATATCGGCGCAGTCGCCATCCATGCTGAACACGCCATCGCTGATCACCAGCCTGTCATCGGCCCGGGAGCGCGCCAGCTGGCGCTCGAGGTCTTCAAGATCGCGATGGTGGAAGCGACGCGAGCGTACGGCAGTGGTGCCGGAGGACGCCAGGCGTGCGCCGTCGAGGAGGCTGGCGTGATTGAGGCGATCATGGAAGATCTCGAGGCTGCGACCGGCCTCGCGCGAGGCACTCGCCAGCGCATCGATCACGCCCAGATTGGCCATGAAGCCGGTGGAGAACAGCAGCGCGCGTGGTCGCCCGGTCAGCTCGGCCAGGCGAGCCTCCAGCTGGTGGTGAGCGCGCTGGTGGCCATTGACCAGGTGAGCGCTGCCGCTGCCGACACCGAAGTCACGCGCCGCGCGACAGCCGGCTTCGACCAGCTCCGGGTGGTTGGCCAGCCCCAGATAGTCGTTGGCGGTGAAGTTGAGCAGCGGGCGCGGCTCTGCATCGGCTACCTGCCCGGCGAGGCTGACGTGGGGCCCCTGTGGCGAATCCAGCGTCAGGCGCCGGCGATAGCGGCCGACCCGCTCACGCTGAGTGAGCAGGTCCTCCAGATGCGTGAAGCTTGCGCTGGATCGGGAGTTGGAGCGCGCGCTGATGGGCGTTTCGGTGGCCACGAGCGATCAGACCACCAGGCCGCAGGGCTTGCGTTCGCGCACCAGGCCTTCACTGCTGGCGGGCGTCGCCTCGCGCGTGGCGTCATAGAACAGGCTGCCCTCGACATTGGCGCGTGCCTTTTCTTCCATGGCGGCCTTCAGGGCGGCCTCGCGCACTTCGTCACTGGCGACTTCCTGGCGGGTCTCCGGGTGCAGGCCGAGGCGCTCGAACAGCTCGCGGTCACGGTTGGTCTGCGGGTTGCCGGTGGTCAGCAGGCGCTCGCCATAGAAGATGGAGTTGGCGCCGGCGAGGAAGGCCAGTGCTTGGGTGGAATCGTCCATCTGCTCGCGGCCGGCGGACAGGCGCACGTGACTCTTCGGCATCATGATGCGTGCCACGGCGATGGCGCGGATGAACTCGATGGGATCGAGGTCATCGACATTCTCCAGCGGCGTGCCCGCCACCTTGACCAGCATGTTGATCGGCACCGATTCCGGCTGCGGCTCCAGATTGGCCAGCTGACGCAACAGGCCGGCACGGTCGGTGGTGGTCTCGCCCATGCCGAGGATGCCGCCGGAGCACACCTTCATGCCGGCTTCGCGCACGCTGGCCAGGGTATCCAGGCGCTCGCTGTAGCTGCGCGTGGTGATGATCTCGCCGTAGTATTCCGGTGAGGTGTCCAGATTATGGTTGTAGTAGTCGAGGCCGGCATCCGCGAGCTTCCTGGCCTGATCGGTATCGACCATCCCCAGCGTCATGCAGGTCTCGAGTCCCAGTGACTTCACCTGACGCACCATCTCGGTGACCACTTCGAGGTCGCGCTCACGTGGGCTCTTCCAGGCCGCGCCCATGCAGAAGCGGCTGGCGCCGGCGTCCTTGGCGGCACGCGCCTGCTCGACCACCTTCTGGATCTCCATCAGCTTTTCCTTGCCAAGGCCAGTGTTGTAGTGGCCGGACTGCGGGCAGTACTTGCAGTCTTCCGGGCAGGCGCCGGTCTTGATGGACAGCAGGGTGGAGACCTGTACCGCATTCGGATCGAAGTGCTGGCGGTGCACCTGCTGGGCACGGAACAGCAGGTCATTGAAGGGCAGGGCGAACAGCGCCTCGATTTCCGCGACGCTCCAGTCATGGCGTACCACGCTGTCATCGCCAGGCGCAGGGATATTCGTGGCTTGTGTGGTCACGCGGGAGGCTTCTACGGTCATGAGCTTGAGGTCCTTCATCAGGCGGGCAGAGCGAGAGCGCGCTGGGCCGTTCATCCGTGGGTGAGTCCGGGAGTCGGCAGCCGAGCTGGCAAGTGGCCAGTCAACGCATCGAGTAAAGTCAGGTTAACTGAGATGATAGAGTTTCCGCAGGCGCTGTCAACGATGAGAACTTTGCTGGTTGACCACTGGCAACTGTCGCGACCCTGTGCCTTCTGTCAACGTCAGCTGACGACGGCCATGCCCGGCGTGACCGAACGGCAGAGCGCTTCAGTTTCACCTCCCCAGTCATTTTTCTCTCTAAAGAGTGGTTCGCCTGATGAGCGAGAGCTGTCATCGCGCCGCGAGTGGTGCGACGCCTGCGAGGCGAGCATCGCGCGCAATCAGCATGCCTGTCCGCGCTGTGCTGAGCCTGTGGCCTCACTGGCCTTGAGTCAGCAGCCCTGTGCGCGGTGCCTGTCGTCACCGCCTGCCTTTGCACGCTGCTTTGCGCCGCTGCGTTATGAAGGGTTGCTGGCGGGGCTGTTCCAGCGCTACAAGGACCAGCATCAGCGCCGCGCCGGGCGACTGCTTCGCCAACTCATGCAGCGGGAGTTTACGCACTTCTGCCGCGACTGGCTTCAGGCGCACCCCTGCGGGGCAGTGCTGCTGGTGCCGGCTGACGCCTATCGTCGTCGCCAGCGCGGGCATGATGCGCTGGCGGAGCTGTGTCGCGGGCTGACACCGGTCATCGCCGGCCATCAGCGCGATATGGCGCGGGTGCGCGACAGACGCATGCCGCACGAGGCGTCTGTCGCGGTGGCCAGGGCAGCGCCGGATCAGCGCCTGCGGGATAGGCGCGGGCGTCTGAAAGCGCAGCGTGGGCGTTATGACATTGACGGCCTATTGCCCGAGCACGTGCTGCTGATCGATGACGTCATGACCAGTGGTGCGACGCTCGACAGTCTCGCTCAGGCCTGCCTGCGAGCCGGTGCGCGTGAGGTCGATGCCTGCGTGCTGGCGCGGACTCCGCTGTCCACGCGCGGGGTGCTGTGACCTGCAAACGCGACATGAAGGTGATCCGCACGACATGTGCCGCCAGGGCTCAACCTCCAAGCGGGCGTTGAACTCAGCGGGCAGGCGGGGTCAATCAGGCAGAAGACTGGCGTGCAGAGGGGCTAATCTCATAGCATGCAAGGTCCGGCAGCCGTTTGCTGGTCCATGCCCGAGGAATTGCCATGCCTATTGATCCTGTTTCCCCCGATGACACGCAATCTTTTGGCACCTCGCGCGAGTTGGATGCGCGCTCCAATGGCAACACCTGGTCGACGACATCCGCGCCAGAGGGCCATGGAGACACGCGTTTTCATCCCTTCGATGCTCTCGCGCCGGACCGTGTCGTGGCCGCTGTCGAATCGCTGGGCTTCTGGTTGCCCGGCGAGCCGTTCGCGCTGAACAGTTACGAGAATCGTGTCTACCATCTCGCCGATGATGATCGACGCCGCTGGGTGGCCAAGTTCTATCGCCCCGAGCGCTGGAGCCGTGCTCAGATTCTCGAGGAGCACGCCTTCCTGGCCGAGCTGGATGAGGCCGGTGTGCCGGGCGCCCCCGCGTGGGCCAACGAAGCCGGCGAGACGCTGCATCGATTCGAAGGCTTCGACTTCGCTCTCTTCCCGCATGTAGTGGGGCGCGCGCCGGAGCTCGAATCTGCCGAACACCTCTATCAGTTGGGTGAGCTGATCGGCCGCGTGCACGCAGTGGGGCGCAAGAGCGCGTTTCGCGAGCGGGAGACGCTCTCGCCGCTGCGGATTCTGGAAGAGAGCTGCGCCAGCGTGCTGGCCTCCGACTGGCTGAGTGAGCGCCAGCGCGACAGCTACCAGCGCGTCATCGAGGCATTGTGCCCATTGGTCGCGGAGCAGAGCTGGCCGGAAAGCGCCCTGATCCGTACCCACGGCGACTGCCACATCGGCAACATGCTGGGGCGCGATGACAGCTTCGCGCTGGTCGACTTCGATGACTGCTTGAGCGCCCCGGCGGTGCAGGACCTGTGGATGCTGTTGACCGGTCAGAGCGACCCGGAGCTGCATATGCAGCTGTCCGAGGTGCTGGAGGGCTACGAGCAGCATTGTGAGTTCAATCGCAGCGAGCTCAAGTGGGTCGAGACCCTGCGCACACTGCGCATGGTGCGTCACAGCGCCTGGGTGGTGCGGCGCTGGTCGGACCCCGCCTTCCCGCAGGCCTTCTCCCACGTGGCGAGCCTGGGCTACTGGGACGACCACATTCGCAGCCTGGAACAGCAGCGCGTCGCGCTGTCTGCGCCGCGTTGGCTGGCCTAGCAATCGCGACATGGCCTGGTAGTCGTGACATGACCTGAAGGTCGTCGCGAGGCTTGAGCCCCGTTGGCGAAGTGAGTGACACCGTTCCTTCATGCGCCCCCATCGGTTACCGATGGGGGCGCATGTGTTGCACGGATACGACAATCGTGTGAACAGACCTGCGTTGACGGCACGCCTGAGGTAGAATCTGGCCCTGACATTGAACACGAAGTTATACGATTTCTTGCCATCTGATCGCTTTTGTATGACTTTTGTGCTTTACCCCTGCTGTGCGTGCGCTCGTACGCGCCCCTGACCGATACCATAGGCAGACGGATGACCGAAGAGATTGCCAACCACTACCGCCAGATCATCACCTCGTTGGGTGAGGATCCAGAGCGTGAGGGCCTGCTGGATACGCCCAAGCGCGCGGCCAAGGCCATGCAGTACCTGACTCATGGCTATCAACAGTCGTTGGAGGAGATCGTCAACGGCGCTGTCTTCACCTCCGAGACGGACGAGATGGTGCTGGTCAAGGACATCGAGCTTTACTCGATGTGCGAGCATCACCTGCTGCCGTTCATCGGCAAGTGCCACATCGCCTATCTGCCGTCTGGCAAGGTGCTTGGTCTGTCCAAGTTCGCGCGTATCGTCGACATGTATTCGCGTCGCATGCAGATTCAGGAAAACCTCACCAAACAGATCGCCGAGGCCGTTCAGCAGGTCACTGGTGCACGTGGTGTGGCCGTCGTGGTCGAAGCGCGTCACATGTGCATGATGATGCGTGGGGTGGAAAAGCAGAATTCCAGCATGAAGACGTCCGTGATGCTGGGCGCCTTCCGCGACAATCAGCCGACTCGCCAGGAATTCCTGACGCTGGTCAGCTGACAGCAGAGTGATGACGCCGCCTTTCGAGGCGGCGTTGTTGTATTGGAGTCATCTCGCGCGTTTCCCTGTTCAGGAGTTCCTGCCGATGCCGATGCATGCCTTGCACGATGAACATCTCGATCACGACCTCGCCACCATTCGCATCAAGAATCTGCGCCTGAGAACCTATATCGGGATCAATGAAGACGAGATCCAGAACCGCCAGGATGTCGTGATCAACGTGGTGATCCGCTATCGCGCGGCACGCGCCGTGCAGTTCAATCACATCAGTGAAGCGCTCAATTACCGCACCATCACCAAGCAGTTGATCCGTCATGTCGAGGAAGGGCGCTTCGCGCTGCTCGAGCGCATGACCCGTGAGGTGCTGGATATCGTGATGGCGCACGAACAGGTGCTGACGGCGCAGGTCGAGATCGATAAGCCGCATGCCTTGCGCTTCTCGGACTCGGTGTCCGTCACCCTGTCGGACAGTCGCGAAGCGCATGATTAGTCAGTCGGGGCAGGCGTTGAGAAGCTCAGGCGTCGAGAAAGTCTGGTATCGAGAAGCTCACATATCGAGAAAGTCATGCGCGTAAGCCAGGAGAGTCGGGAGACATGACGTGATCGGGGAAATCATCCATTTCGATGATGCAGAACAACAAGGCACCATTCGGGACGAGAAGGGCGGTGAGCACGCCTTCGATCTGGTCGGCTGGCGCGGGCGAGGTCTGCCGGGAGCGGGAGTGGCCGTCGATTTCGAGGTGTGCGACGGGCGTGCAGTGCAGGTCTTCAATGCGCGTATCAAGCAGCAGAAGGCGCGTCGAGTCGTCTCGATGCAGCCCGAGAGCGAGTCCCCCGGGGCCACATCCAACGCTGCCAGGTCGGCGCTGCGCAAGCGCTGGTGGCTCGTCGGGCTGGCCATCGTGGTAAGCGTACTGGCAGGGTTGTGGATCTAGCACCATGCCCGCATCTAAGCTATATCAGGTTAGTCTTGAGTAGTCCGGTCAAGTGACAGCGGCTGCCTCGACCCCCACGCATGCTTCTGGAGTCTTCATGGAACATCTCAACGATACCAGTCTGTTTCGTCCATTTGCCTATATCGACGGTGGCTGGGTAGCCGCGGATTCCGGCGAGCAGATCGAGGTCGACAATCCTGCCACCGGTGAGATCATCGGCCGCGTGCCTCGACTGGGGTACACCGAGACCCAGCGTGCCATCGAGGCCGCCCAGAATGCCTTCACCGACTGGAAGGAAACACCTGCGCTTGAGCGCGCCGACATCCTGATGAAGTGGTATGCCTTGATGCTGGAGCACAAGGATGATCTGGCGCAGATCATGACGCTGGAGCAGGGCAAGCCCCTCGCCGAAGCCGCCGGTGAAATCCAGTACGCGGCCAGCTTCCTGCGCTGGTTCGCCGAGGAGGGGCAGCGGGTCTACGGTGACACCATTCCCGCCGCCAAGCGTGATCAACGCATCCTCGTGCTCAAGCAGCCGGTCGGAGTGGTGGGGGCGATCACGCCATGGAACTTCCCGGCCTCGATGATTACCCGCAAGGCGGGTGCCGCGCTGGCCGCAGGCTGCCCGATCGTGGTCAAGCCGGCCAGCCAGACGCCGTTCTCGGCACTGGCGCTGGCGGTGCTGGCGGAACGCGCTGGCGTGCCGCGCGGCGTTTTCAACGTCGTGCCGGGCTCGGCCAAGGACATCGCCAAGGCGATGACCGATTCCAGCATCGTGCGCAAGGTGACCTTTACCGGCTCCACGGAAGTCGGGCGTGGCCTGATGGCAAATGCCGCTCAGCATATCCAGAAGATTTCGCTGGAGCTTGGCGGCAATGCGCCCTTCCTGGTGTTCGAAGACGCCGATCTCGATGCGGCGGTGGAAGGCGCGATGGCAGCCAAGTTCCGCAATGCGGGTCAGACCTGCGTCTGCACCAATCGCTTTTTGGTGCAGTCCAGCGTGGTCAATGCCTTCAGCGAGAAGCTGGCTGCCGCCATGAACGCCGAGCTGACCGTGGGCAATGGCTTGGAAGAGGGCGTCAAGGTCGGCCCGTTGATCGATGGCGACGCCGTCGAGAAGGTCACTGAGCACGTGCAGGATGCCCTCGACAAGGGTGCCGAATTGCTGCTGGGCGGCCATCCGCATCCGCTGGGGGGCAGCTTCTTCACGCCGACCCTGATCTCGCAGGTGACGCCGGAGATGAAGGTCGCCCGTGAGGAAACCTTCGGCCCGCTGGCAGCGATCTTCCCCTTCGAGAGCGAGGAAGAGGCCATCGAGATGGCCAACGACACCGAGTTCGGTCTGGCCAGCTATTTCTACAGCACGGATCTCAAGCGTGTCTGGCGCGTCTCCGAGGGGCTGGACTACGGCATGGTCGGCATCAATACCGGGCTGATCTCCAACGCCGCGGCGCCCTTCGGTGGCACCAAGGCATCGGGGCTGGGCCGTGAAGGCTCCAAGTATGGCCTCGAGGAGTACATGGAAACCAAGTATCTGTGTCTTTCGCTTGGCTGATTCATCGTCAACGGGTTTGCGCGGATGATCCTTGCGTGAGCCTTGCAACCTTGAGTTTTGCCTCCTGGAACCTTGCATCGCCGTTTGATGGCCAGTGCTCAAGGCAATGATCGGACACGCCATCAACTGGCAAAAAGCCCGCTCGGGAATCCGGGCGGGCTTTTTCATACCGTGCATATCTCCCACCTGTCTGCGCCGAGTATGCCTGCAACTCGCCCATGGAACCTGCTCTGCTGATGAGAGCGACCTTTCGTTGCTGATGAGAGAGCGGCATGGACGAGAGGAGGGCAATCTCGCGTCAAGAGGCGCACAAGTCATTGGTCGTAGAGAGGGAGTGTCTCGAGGGTCGATGGCACTATAAATGTCAGACCAAAGTGGCATGTCGCGGTCTTTTAGCGCAGATCAGGGCCAAAGACAGATGTGCTTTGTCGGCATTCTCTTACTTGTGGATATGCTTATTTACGCTACAGTCAAAGAGCGGGACCTGTGGTGATAGTCTTCAAGGATTGAAGACAGGGCGAGTGGCGTGGCGGACGCGACTCGCCCTTTTTTATGGCCGGATCTCGGCTATCGTACCTCAACCCTCACGTCTCACCCCAATGGCGAAAGCCCCATTCCCGCCACCAGCCCTTCCAATGCATGCCGCCCGGCAATCGAGTTGCCATAGCCGTCCAGGCGTGGTGACCAGACGCAGATGCTCATCTGTCCCGGCAGGATGGCGATGATGCCACCGCCGACACCACTCTTGCCCGGCAGCCCCACTCGCCAGGCGAAGTCGCCTGCCGCATCGTAAAGCCCGCAGGTCAGCAACAACGCATTGAGCTGGCGTGTCTCCAGCGGCGAGACCACTTCCTTGCCATCCAGCGGATTGACGCCACGATTGGCCAGGAAGGCGAAGCTGCGCGCCAGTTCCACGCAGTTCATCGACACCGAGCAGCTGTGGAAGTAGGTATCCAGCAGGTCATCCACGTCGGAATGCACATTGCCGTAGGCCTGCATCAGGTAGGCGAGCGAGGCATTGCGTGCCTTGTGGTCCATTTCCGAGCGCGCGACCTTTTCATCGAAGCCGATATCGTCGCTGCCGGACAGACGCCTGAGCTGCTCACGCAGGGTGTTCTGGATCGAGACGATGCGTGACACCAGCAGGTCGGTGATCAGCAAGGCACCGGCATTGATGAAGGGATTGCGCGGAATGCCGTTCTCGACCTCCAGCTGCATGATCGAATTGAACGCCTGGCCGGAGGGTTCACGGCCGACGCGCGACCAGATCTCGTCGCTCTCCAGGCGCTGCATCGCCAGTACCAGCGCATGTACCTTGGAGATCGACTGGATCGAGAAGCGAGTATGCGCGCTGCCGGCGTACTGGACACGGCCATCGACATGGCAGACGGCGATGCCGAACTGGTCAGGGTCAACCTGCGCCAGTGCCGGGATATAGTCCGCGACCTTGCCCTCGTTGAAGCAGCGGCTGGCATCATCGGACAGGCGTTCGAGCAGTGTCTGGAGAGCATCGGGGTCGAGTGGCGGCGTCATGGCAACCTTGAAGCAGCGGTAGAGGGAAAAGGGCGTGAAGCTGGCCCGGCCATCGTGACAACGGCGCCATCGGGTGACAGGCCGATAATGGCGCCAGAAACCGGCAGAGCATTCTAGCGGATATGACCGCAGCTGGCGCGCTCGATGCCGCTGGCAGTCCCTGCCCTCAGGCCGGCTCAATCGCGTGATAGTTGACGCTTATCAGCCAGGTAGTGCAATGTGATTTCTACATGCAGTTGAGAATCGTTATTGTTGGTACATCAAAGCAGCACGCAGCTGCCTGACCCCATGACATGCGACGCGCTGAGGCTCAGCGTCTCGCTGAGTAGACCGCCCGGAGGGCAGCCAACATGATCAAGACATTGACCTTTGCCAGCATGCACTTCTCCATCGCCTTCGGTGTCACCTACCTGCTGACCGGCGATATCGTGGTCGGCGGCCTGGTCGCCATCGTCGAGCCGGCGGTCAACACCGTCGCCTTCTTCTTCCACGAGAAGGTCTGGAATCGCGTCACCGCGCGCCGCCAGCAGGCAGCTGAGCGCGAGGCAGACTCGCGAAATCCCATGAGCGGGGCGGCGCTAGCGGGCTGAAGCCGCTTGCGCGTAGCGAGGATGCGCCGCAGAATCGAGCGACCTTTTTCCCGGAGCTCCCCATGCTGAAGCTTGCCCCTCGCACCGCCCGTTCCTCTCTTCCTGCCAGGGCCTCTTGTCCTGCCCGCGCCCGCCAGCGTCCTCTCGTCCAAGGGGCTTTGGCGTTGCTGCTGGGGCTTGCCGGCAGCCTGACTGCTCTCGAATCCGTGTCAGCCGACGAGACGCGCGATTATCACTACAGTGACGCCCATCTGCACTTCGTGGACTTCTTCCAGCAGGGTGAGGGGCTGGGGGCCTTGCTGGATGCCATGGACGAGGCGCAGGTCGATCACGCCCTGGTCACGGGCATTGGCGTTGCCAAGAAATGGCAGCAGGACGCACCCAAGAAACCACGTTACTACATGGGCGATGATGCGCCGGTCTACTGGTATTCCGGTACCGATTACATCCTGGCCGAGGCGCTGACTCGCGCGCCCGAGTCGGTACAGGCGCGTTTCTCGCCATTCATCACCGGCTTCAACCCCACCGATTTGAACGCCGCCGACGAGATCCGCCAGTTGATGGCGATCTATCCCGGCTTCTGGAGGGGCATCGGGGAGGTCTTCACGCGCCATGATGATCTGACGCGTCTGACCGAAGGCGAGACGCCGCGCGCCAATCATCCTGCCTTGATGAAGGTCTATGCGCTGGCGGCAGAGAAAGGCCTGCCGGTGATGATCCATTCCAATATCACCAGCAAACGGGAAGGGCATGAGGGCCTGTACCTCGAGGAATTCGAGAGTGCGGTGCGCGACAATCCGAACACGACCTTCATCTGGGCGCACGCCGGGACCAGTGCCGAGCTCAATCGCCGTCTGGGGCGCATGACCTGGCTACACGGCGAGATTGAGCGCATGCTGGAAACCTATCCCAACCTGAATATCGACCTGTCCTGGTCAGTGCTGGAACCCTATCTGCTGGACGATGAAGGGCAGCCGCGCGCGCGCTGGGTCAAGCTGGTCGAGCGCTTCCCACAGCGCTTCGTGCTCGGCAGTGACGTGGTCGGGCGCTTCGGCTCGGTGGGCGATATCCTCGCCAGCTATACGCCCTTCCTCGATGCGCTGTCGCCACAGGCGGCGCGCAATGTTGCGCGCGACAACTTCCTGCGCTGGGTCAATCTGCCGGTCGAATGACCTCGTTCCTTGCCGTCTGCGCATGAAAAAGCCCCCGCCAGCGATTATTCGCTGACGGGGGCTTTTGCGTGAGCGCTAGTCTATACGCTCGTGCAAGTCACCGTGCTCGTGCATGCCACTGAAGTACTGACATCTGATCAGTGACGGAAGTGACGCATGCCGGTGAATACCATGGCGATGCCGGCTTCGTTGGCCGCATCGATGACTTCCTGATCGCGCATGGAGCCACCCGGCTGGATGACGGCAGTGATGCCGGCTGCCGCGGCGGCGTCGATACCGTCGCGGAACGGGAAGAAGGCATCGGAGGCCATCACGGAGCCCGGCACTTCCAGACCTTCATCGGCGGCCTTGATGCCGGCGATCCTGGCGGAGTACACACGGCTCATCTGGCCGGCGCCCACACCGATGGTCTGGCCATCCTTGATGTAGACGATGGCGTTGGACTTGACGAACTTGGCGACTTTCCAGGCGAAGGTCAGGTCGTTGAGTTCCTGCTCGCTCGGCGCACGCTCGGTGACGACCTTTAGCTCATCACGGCCGACCATGCCCTGGTCGCGGTCCTGGACCAGCAGGCCGCCGGTGACACGCTTGAAGTCATGACCGCCGGTACGCTCGGCCGCCCAGGCATCCGCGACGTCGAGCAGGCGCACATTGGCCTTGGTAGCGACGATGGCCGCCGCCTCTTCACTGATGCCCGGGGCGATGATCACCTCGACGAACTGACGCGAGACGATCGCCTGTGCGGTCTCGGCATCCAGCGGCACGTTGAAGGCGATGATGCCACCGAAGGCGCTGGTCGGGTCGGTTTGATAGGCACGCTCGTAGGCGGCCAGGGCAGACTCGCCGATGGCGACGCCACACGGGTTGGCGTGCTTGACGATGACACAGGCGGTCTCGTCGAAGGCCTTGACGCACTCGAAGGCGGCATCGGTGTCGGCGACGTTGTTGTAGGACAACGCCTTGCCCTGCACCTGCACGGCCGTGGCGACGCTGGCCTCGGTGGCACCGTCCTCGACGTAGAAGGCCGCATTCTGGTGCGGGTTCTCGCCGTAACGCATGTCCTGCTTCTTGCTCAGACTGACGTTGTACTGACGCGGCAGGCCTTCGCTGCCGCCTTCGACGCGCTGGCCCAGCCAGTTGGCGATGGCGCCATCGTAGGCCGCGGTGTGCTCGAAGGCGGCCACGGCGAGGTCGAAGCGCGCGCCATCGCTGACGGCGTTGTCATTGGCATCCATCTCGGCGATCACGCGGTCATAATCCGAGGCGTTGACGACAATGGTGGTGTGGGCGTGGTTCTTGGCGCAGGAGCGCACCATGGTCGGGCCGCCGATATCGATGTTCTCGATGGCATCTTCCAGCGAGCAATCCGGGTTGGCCACGGTAGCGGCGAACGGGTACAGATTGACGATGACCATGTCGATGGGGTCGATGCCGTGCTCGGCCATCACCGCATCATCCTGGCCGCGACGACCGAGGATGCCGCCGTGGATCTTCGGGTGCAGGGTCTTGACCCGGCCATCCATCATTTCCGGGAAACCGGTGTGCTCGGACACTTCCGTCACGGCAAGGCCGTTGTCCTTGAGCAGGCGGAAGGTACCGCCAGTGGACAGCAGGGCGACGCCGCGGGCGTCCAGGGCACGAGCGAATTCGACGATTCCGGTCTTGTCGGAAACACTCAGGAGGGCGCGACGGATGGCTTGGGGCTTGGCTTGCATGATGCTCCACTCGTGGATCAACAAAAAGACGCCGGGGCACCTGTAAAGGTGCCCCGGCGGGGTCAGATCAGATCAAACTGCTTGAGCTTCTTGCGCAACGTGCCTCGGTTGAGGCCCAGCATGTCGGCGGCGCGGGTCTGGTTGCCCTGTGCGTGGGCCATCACCGCCTCCAGCAGCGGCGCCTCGACCTCGGCCATCACCATGGCATGCAGGTCGGTGACCTGCTCACCATCCAGGTGGGCGAAGTAGCGCGCCATGGAGTGCTCGACCGCCTCGCGCAGGGTCTGATGGTGCCGCACGGGCGTCATCAGGGTGGCCTGACTTGCGTCGTCGGGTGAAAGAGGGTGCCTGCTGGTCATGCTGCGTGACTTCCTTGCGTCTCTGTGCGGGCGATGCCTTCCGGCTCGCCGAACAGGCGGGTCAGGAACTGGCGCTGTTCTTCCGGCTCCTCGAGGGGATTGAAGTGGCGCTTGAGCTCACTGCCATCCTCGCGCGTCGCTAGATACCAGCCCACATGCTTGCGCGCGATGCGCACGCCCATGTAGTCACCGTAGAATTCGTACAGGGCCTCGAGGTGGGTGCGCATCACTAGGGCGCGTTCCGCATCGCTCGGGCCACAGGCTACCTGGCCGGTGGCCAGATAGTGATTGATCTCGCGGAAGATCCAGGGGTTGCCCTGGGCCGCACGGCCGACCATCACGGCGTCGGCGCCCGTATAGTCAAGCACATGTCGCGCCTTCTCGCCGCTGTCGATATCGCCATTGGCGAAGACCGGAATCGACACTGTGGCCTTCACGGCGGCGATGGTGTCGTATTCGGCTTCACCGGTATATTTCTGCTGGCGAGTGCGACCATGCACGGACAACGCCTGGATGCCGGCGTTTTCGGCCATGCGCGCGATAGTGATGGCGTTGCGTGTCTCTTCGCACCAGCCGGTGCGCATCTTGAGCGTGACTGGCACGTCCACGGCGCGCACCACGGCATCGAGAATCTCGCCGACGAGCTTCTCGTCGCGCATCAGGGCAGAGCCGGCGGCCTTGTTACAGACCTTCTTGGCTGGGCAGCCCATGTTGATGTCGATGATCTCGGCACCCATCTCGGCGTTGAGCGCCGCGGCCTCGGCCAGCATGGCGGCGTCACCGCCGGCGATCTGCACGGCACGCGGGCCGGGTTCACCGGCATGGTTCATGCGCGTGCGGGACTTGACGGTATTCCACAGCCGCTTGTCACTGGTCACCATCTCCGATACCACCAGCCCGGCGCCCAGCTCACGACATTGCTGTCGAAACGGGCGATCGGTGACACCGGCCATCGGGGCCAGAATCACGCGATTGGGAAGCTGGTGTACGCCGATGCGGGGCAGGTCGGCGGGAAGCGGGGTATCGGTCATGGGGCTCGTGTCATGCGTGTGGTGTCAGGCGAGCGATTCGCCGTGGTGCCAACGGATTCGCGGGGGCGTCATGATACCTAGAGCGCCGCAGGGTTTGAAGGGCTATTTCATCCACAATGCATCGCGGATGCGTTCTCCCTGTGCGGCTGCGGCGCTCACGGCGTGGCTCATACGTGTCTTATGGCGTGTCTTATAGCGAGCTTCAGCCCATCAGCGGACGCTGACCATTGAGGCGTACCCAGCCATCGCGCTCGGTGGGCTCTTCCATGATCAGGCCAGCCTCACGATAGGCGTCGAGCACCTCCCCCGCCTGGGGCGCGAGAATGCCGGAGAGCGCCAGCCGGCCGCCCGGGGCGACACTGGCAGCAATCTGCGGAGCCAGTTCGACCAGCGGGCCGGCCAGGATGTTGGCGACCACGATCTGATAGCCCGCGTCCGGCAGGCGGTCCGGGTAGCACAGGGTCAGCTGGTCGCTGACGTCATTGCGCTGGGCGTTCTCACGCGAGGCCTGCAGGGCCTGCGGGTCGATGTCGGTGCCCAACGCATCCACCGCGCCGAGCTTCAGTGCGGCGATGGCGAGAATGCCGGAGCCACAGCCGAAGTCGAGCACGCTGTGCTGGGCGAGCTTGCCATCGACGGCCAGACCATCGAGCCATTCCAGGCACAGGGCGGTGGTCGGATGGGTGCCGGTACCGAAGGCCAGGCCGGGGTCGAGCATCAGATTGACGGCGTCCTGCTCCGGGGCATCGTGCCAGCTGGGTACGATCCACAGACGCTGGCCCATCTTGAGCGGCTCGAAGCCGTCCATCCATTCGCGGCTCCAGTCACGGTCCTCGAGGATCTCGACCTCGATCTCCGGGCAGGGCTCGTCGGGAATCAGCGCCGCCCAGCCGGCCTTGACCCGCTCGCGCATGGCCTCGATGCCTTCGGTGCCATCCCACAGGCCGGTGAGGACAGTCTCGCTCCACAGCGGTGTGCTGCCGAGGTCCGGCTCGAACAGCGGTTGGTCTTCAGCATCCTGCAGCGTGATGGCGCAGGCGCCTTCTTCCATCAGCAGATGCTCGAGAATCTCGGCGTGGTCGGGGGCGATGCGCGCCTTGAGTTGCAGCCAGGACATGGTGACTCCTGTCGATGGGCGATAAGAAAGGGGAGGAGGGCACAGACGACAGAAGGGCAGCCGAGGCCACCCTTCTGTCGTGCGTCCATCGGCAACCAGGTCACCGATCTCAAGCGGGGCGTCTTACAGGCCCAGCTTCTTCTCCAGATAATGGATGTTGACGCCACCTTCCTGGAAGCCGGCATCACGCACCAGATCCTTCTGCAGGTCAGTGTTGGTCTTGATACCTTCCACCAGCAGCTCGTCGAGGGCATTGCGCATGCGCGTCAGTGCGATCTCGCGGCTTTCGCCCCAGGTGATCAGCTTGCCGATCAGGGAGTCGTAGTGCGGCGGAACGGTGTAGCCGGAGTACAGGTGCGAGTCCATGCGCACGCCCAGACCGCCCGGCGCATGATAGAGCTCTACCTTGCCCGGAGACGGCATGAAGGTGCGCGAATCCTCGGCATTGATGCGGCACTCGAAGGCGTGACCGCGCAGCTCGATATCTTCCTGCTTCACGGACAGCGGCAGGCCGGAGGCGATGCGCAGCTGTTCCTTGACGATATCGATGCCAGTGACCATCTCGGTCACCGGGTGCTCTACCTGAACACGAGTGTTCATCTCGATGAAGTAGAAGCCGCCGTTCTCGTACAGGAACTCGAAGGTGCCGGCGCCACGGTAGCCGATCTCGATGCAGGCATCGGTGCACGCCTTGAGTACCTTGGCACGCGCTTCTTCGTCCAGCTGCGGCGCCGGTGCTTCTTCCAGCACCTTCTGGTGACGACGCTGCAGGGAACAGTCGCGGTCATACAGATGGATGGCGTTGCCCTGGCCATCGGCCAGTACCTGGACTTCGACGTGGCGCGGGTTCTGGAGGAATTTCTCCATGTACACCGTGCCGTCGCCGAAGGCCGCGGCCGCTTCACCTTGAGTGATGCTCACCGAGGACAGCAGGCTGGCCTTGGAGTGCACCACGCGCATGCCGCGACCACCGCCGCCAGCGGCAGCCTTGATGATCACCGGATAGCCGATGCGCTCGGCGATGGCGTGCATCTCGTCTTCGTCTTCCGGCACCGGGCCGTCGGAACCCGGCACGGTCGGAACGCCGGCCAGCTTCATCGCCTCGATGGCCGCGACCTTGTCACCCATCATGCGGATGGTGTCAGCGCGCGGGCCGATGAAGGCGAAGCCTGAACGTTCGACCTGTTCGGCGAAGTTGGCATTTTCCGACAGGAAGCCGTAGCCCGGGTGGATGGCGTCGGCGTCCGTCACTTCGGCGGCTGCGATCAGCGCCGGGATGTGGAGATAGGATTTGGTAGAGGAGGCCGGGCCGATGCACACAGCTTCATCCGCCAGGCGGACGTGCATCAGGTCGCGGTCGGCCTTGGAGTGCACCGCTACCGTCTTGATGCCCAGTTCCTTGCAGGCGCGAAGGATGCGAAGGGCGATCTCGCCGCGGTTGGCAATCAGTACCTTGTCGAGCATGGTGACGTGTCCGTTGGGATCAGGAAATGACGATCATGGGCTGGTCGAATTCAACCGGCTCGCCGTCTTCGATCAGAATGGCTTCGACGACGCCGTCCTTGTCGGCTTCGATCTGGTTCATCATCTTCATGGCCTCGACGATGCAGACGGTATCACCTTTCTTGACGCTCTGGCCGACTTCGATGAAGGCCTTGGAGCCGGGTGCCGGAGACCGGTAGAAGGAGCCGACCATCGGGGAGTTGATGGTGTGACCCTGCGGTGCAGCCGGTGCAGCCGGTGCAGCCGGAGCGGCAGGTGCTTCAGCGGCGCCAGCGGCTGCCGGAGCGGCCTGCTGCATCGGCTGCTGCTGCATCATCGGGGCCTGCATCATCGGCTGCTGGGCGAAGCCCTGCGGATGGCGGCTGATGCGAACGGACTCTTCGCCTTCCTGGATCTCGATTTCGCTGATGTTGGACTCTTCGAGCAGCTCGATCAGCTTCTTGACCTTGCGGATATCCATGAAATTAATCCCGATGTGAATGTGGCTGGAAATGGGGTGTGCAGCCGTGATGGCGGCGGCTACGGGCGACAGCCCCGACGGCTGTCCCGACCATGGCGATGGCCGGTGAATCCTGGTGTCAGGCGGTGATGATGCCTGATGGTGGTGCGTGAACACCTCTCTGGACGTGCCCTTACTGCGCGAGATCGTCCAGGGCGGCGTCAAGGGCCATGTCATAGCTTAGAGCGCCAAAGCCCATGATCACGCCGCGTGCCACATCGGAAAGATACGAATGGTGGCGGAACGGCTCGCGGGCATGGGTGTTGGAAAGGTGCAGCTCGATGAACGGGAGTGCGATGCCGAGTAGCGCATCGCGCAGCGCAACGCTGGTATGGGTAAAGGCCGCCGGATTGATCAGGATGATGGCGGTGCCATCTTCACGGGCAAGGTGGATTCGCTCGATCAGTACATGCTCGGCATTGGACTGCAGCCAGTCCAGCTGATGGCCGGCCGCGCTGGCGCGCTGGACCAGACGCTGGTGGATATCCTCCAGCGTGGTGGTGCCATACACCTCGGGTTCACGGGTCCCCAGCAGATTGAGATTGGGGCCGTTGAGTACCAGGATGCGCGCCATGAAAGTCCCTTGTGTCAGCCGTGCTCGAGCACCAGGCTCATTGAGCTGTTAACCCATGAAGAAAATGCAAAGATACCGTCACTATCCACGACGTTTACCTATTGAGCGTAGGCTGTTGCCGTAGTGACGCGGATTTTGCCGAAATTCTCGAACGCTGTCCAGTTTGGCACTGAACCGAAGATTTTGCCGCATTCTTCGTCCTCGCGTGCGTCTCGGCAGCAACTGCCCCGCGCCGGGCGTGTGGCAGACACGCCGCTCAGTTCGCGCGCTGTGACGTGCCGCGCTGCTGATCCAGCACCGCTGTCAGGTGCTGGCCGAGCTGGCTGGCGTTGACCTCCCCCTGAATGCGCGCCTCCTTGAGCTCGCGCTCATCGTCGAAGAACAGCAGGCTAGGAGGGCCGAACAGACCGTATTGCTTGAGCAGCGCCTGGGTCGCGGCCGCAGTACTGGTGACGTCGGCGCGAATCAGGTGGAACTGGCGCAACTGGCTGGCGACTTTGGGGAAGACCTCGCGCTCCATCACCTTGCACGAGATGCACCAGTCAGCGTAGTAGTCGACGAAGACCGGCTGGCCGCGGCTGGCGGCCAGTGCCAGTTCTCGCTCGAGCTCGCTCATGTTGCTGACGGTGGTGAAATCCAGTGACGTCTCGGTGGCCTGTCCGGGTGATGTGCCGCCAGTGAAGGGGGCCAGCGGGCGCAGCGGGTCACCTGCGCCGCCTGCCACGCCCAGCAGGCTGATCATGCCCCAACCCAGCGCGACCAGTCCCAGTGCCTGACGGGCACGCGCCCAGCCTCGGGTCTGTGCGCTGAGCGCCCCCAGCGCCACGCCGGTGCCGATGGCCAGAATGGCCCAACCCAGCACCGCCAGAGAGGCCGGCAGCAAGCGCTCGATCAACCACAGTGCCACCCCCAGCAGCAGGATACCGAAGGCCTGCTTGATGCCCTCCATCCAGGCGCCCGCGCGCGGCAGCAGGCTGGCACCGAAGGTGCCGACCAGAATCAACGGCACGCCCATGCCCAGCCCCAAAGCGAAGAGTGCCAGCCCGCCGGTCATGGCATCGCCACTGGCGGAAAGATAGACCAGTGCACCGGCCAGAGGTGCCGAGACGCAGGGCGATACCACGAGTACCGATAACGCGCCCGCCAGTGCCAGCCCGCCGGGGCCGGCGTTCATCAGGCGGCCTTGCAGCGTGTCGAGGCGTGAGTGCATGCCGCTGGGCAGGCGTAGAGTGAAGGCGCCGAACATGGCCAGCGCGAACAGAACGAACAAGGCAGCGAAGGGGATCAACACGGCAGGCGCCTGTAGATGCGCCTGCAGGTTGAGCCCCGCGCCGAACAGGCCCATCAAGGTGCCGGCCGCGGCGTAGGTCAGGGCCATGCCCAGGGCGTAGCTCGTCGACAGCAGCAAGGCGCGCGGGCGGCTGGGGCGCTGACCGACGATGATCGAGCTCAGGATCGGAATCATCGGCAGCACGCAGGGCGTGAAGGTCAGCCCGAGACCGGCGAGGAAGAACAGCCCCAGAGCCGTCAGCAGGCTGGCATCCGCGAACAATGCGCTGAAGCCGGCATCGGTGCCGCTGATCGGGGCTGTTGTGGTGCGACTGTCCGTCGACGCCGTCGTATCGCTCGACTGGCTGGCGGTTGGCATCAGCTGCGTGAAGGGGGCAGGGGCACTCTGCTCGCCGGCCTGCAGAGTGACGGTCTCCGGCGGATAGCAGAGCCCGGCATCGGCGCAGCCCTGGAAAGTGATGGAGAGCGGGATCGGGCCGCTGGCTGGTGTGTCATCACGCACTGCCTTGCCAGCGGAGGCGCTCATGAGCGGGATACGAATGACCAGCGCATCGTGGAAGACATGCACCTCGCCCATGTAGGGATCGTTCTTCAGCTCTCCCGGCGGAAGGTCGGCGTCGCCCAGAGCGACCTGGTCGCTGGTGGTCGCGAAGCTGAACTGATGCCGGTAGAGGTAATAGCCTTCGGCACTGGTGAAGCCGACATACAGGGTGTCGCCCTCGCGCCAGCTACGCGGCTTGAAGGCTTCATTGACCGGCAGGAAATCTCCCTGATTGCCGCTGCCGAACAGGCTGGACGCCGCACTGCTGGAGCCGCTGCCGGCGTTTGAACTTGAGCCTGAACTGAACAGACCGGCATTGGCGGGCAGCGCCGTCATTGCCTGCGCGATCACCAGAGCGATTGCCAGCAGGGTTGCCAGCAATGCAGGGCCCAGCAGGCGTGAGAACGCGGAGGGGCGTGCGCGGCCCGTTGGCAGCGCCATGCTGACTTTCAAGAACGAACGAAGCACGGAAGCATCCTTATACAGTGCCGAAAGAACATCCTGCAGGCCTCAAGGCACCGCAGTCTCGCGCCGCCATCATCCTGCTCTGGGGTGAGCGCTGGATCGAGAGCAGGCCCATCATCGCCGCGCACGACTTGCACGCGGATGAATGTGCCACCATGTAGCAGACATCTCGCTCATGTGAGGGCGTGTGAGGACGTATCGGGGTCGAGTGGTGAAGCCGCCTGCGCGGGTGGCAGTCTGGCCCTCGGCTCTTACCGCGGCTCGGTCCACGACCAGGCCCGTGACCCAGCCCGCAGTCCGGAGCGCATCGCACCTTGCTACAGAACCGGCACTTCACCGAGTGCGGCTGGCACGTGCAGGGGCGCATGATAGGATAGGACGTACGTCATGAGTACCGGCGCTGGATGCATCGGCGCGGCTCATATCCGTTCAGGCAGGTCTGACTCGTCTCTCACACGGCTTTTTCTACAAGGCTTCATACAAGGAAGAACGCATGGCCCTATTCGGTAAAGGCAGCAAGCGCGGCGCCAATCGCGATGTGCTGGAAACGCCTCAGTATGGCTGGATCTGGAAACCACTGATCGGGCTGTTCGTCATTTACCTGCTGGTCTGTGTTGGCCTTGGTATCTACTGGAGCAGTGAACCGGACGAGTTCAACATCGATCAGGCCACGCGCACCGAACTGGCTCGCGTGCATGGTCTGGCCGCGCCGGTGGCCAAGGTCGAGGGTGAAGAGCCGGCACCGGCTTTCGAGACCCTGCCGACAGGCACCGCGACCGTCGCCACCCTGATGACACTCAACGATACTCTGCTGCACAAGCCGGGTGGTTATCTCAAGAATGATGTGGCGCCGCCGGGGCTGATGCTCGACAACATGCCCAACTGGGAATATGGCGTGCTGGTGCAGGTACGTGACATGACGCGTGAGCTGCGCAAGGAATTCAGCCGCTCGCAGTCCCAGTCCAGCGATGACAAGGCACTGGGCAAGGCCGAATCCCTGCTGTTCATCGATGCCAATGCCTGGATGCTGCCGGAAGCCGAGCACGAATATGCCGACGCCAACCGTGAGCTGGGCGACTACCTGAAGCGTCTGAGCGATGACACCCAGAACAACGGCCAGTTCTACGCGCGTGCGGACAACCTGGTGGCCTGGCTGTCCGATGTCGAGAATCGCCTCGGTTCCCTGTCCCAGCGCCTGTCGGCCAGTGTCGGCAAGTCGCAGCTCAACCTGAGCCTGGCCGGCGACAAGAGCGCCACCTCGGCCAAGAGCATCCAGACGGAAGAAGAGATCAAGACGCCGTGGCTCGAGATCGACGACGTCTTCTATCAGGCACGCGGCACCTCCTGGGCGCTGATCCATCTGCTCAAGGCGGTGCGTCACGACTTCCAGGGCGTGCTGGAAGACAAGAACGCGCTGACCTCCATCGATCAGATCATCCGTGAGCTGGAAGCGACCCAGACCGACATCGGCAGCCCGGTCATCCTCAATGGCTCCGGCTTCGGCTTCTTCGCCAACCATTCGCTGGTGATGGCCAACTACGTCGCGCGTGCCAACTCCGCGATCAGTGACCTGCGCAGCCTGCTCGAGAAGGGCTGATCCCGTGACGTTCGATGCCGGCTGACGGTTCTCCTCACCGGTGTCGGGCGTGAGCTGGAAACGAAAAAGCCCCCGTCAATGACGGGGGCTTTTTGCATCGTGATGCCTGAATCGCGCATCACTTCGAAAGGACTCAGTCCTTCTGGTAGGCAGCGGCTGCCTTCTCGATCGCGGCACGGGCTGCATCAGCACCGTCCCAGGAATCGATCTTGACCCACTTGCCTTTCTCGAGATCCTTGTAGTTCTCGAAGAAGTGCGCGATCTGCTGACGCAGCAGTTCCGGCAGATCAGTTACTTCCTGGACGTCGTCGTACAGGGAGGTCAGCTTCTGGTGCGGGACGCAGACCAGCTTGGCGTCTTCACCGGCTTCGTCGCTCATGTTGAGCACGCCGACCGGACGCGCACGGATGACGCTGCCCGGTGCGACCGGATACGGAGTCACGACCAGCGCGTCGAGGGCATCGCCATCGTCGGCCAGGGTGTTCGGGATGTAGCCGTAGTTGGCCGGGTAGAACATCGGGGTGGCCATGAAACGATCCACCATGAGCGCATCGATGTCCTTGTCGATCTCGTACTTGATCGGCGCGTGATTGGCCGGAATCTCGATCGCTACGTAGACGTCGTTCGGCAATTCCTTGCCAGCGGGGATCTTGTCGAAACTCATTGTCGAGTCCTTGGGTTTGCGGGTTGAAGGCCTGCGGGTCAAAATTCCGCTGAATTATACGAACTGGCAGACCGTTTTGCCATCATGCCACGCTCGATCGCCTTGCGTTGCACCAACGAGTGGTGGCACTGCAGGCTGACTCGGGTAACACTTGGGGCCGTCCAGCGCGGCGCAACGGCGATTGTGCCTTTTAGCGTCGGGCTGACGCTGCGTCACCACCGCATGCATGAAACGTAACGGCAGGATCGAGACGCAAGGAGACCGCCTTGGCGGATGCAGAGCTTTCACTCAGTTACGGTCAGGCCTTCGTGGCTCCCGACCGCAAGCGTCATCGCAGCTCGATGTCGCTGGAGATACCGCTGGAGCGCGGCCCGCTGGCGGCCAAGGGTGGCTGCGCGCTGATCGCCGACACCACCAGCAAGAATGCGATTGCCAAGCAGGCCGGCGACCTTGCCGTGCGTGGCTTTCTGGCCGACTACTTCGCCACGCCTGACAACTGGAGCGTCAAGTATTCCGCGACCCGCGTGCTGCGGGCATTGAACAGCTGGTGTTACAGCCAGAGTCGCTTCGTGCGGGGCGGCAGTTACGTGACCTCGATTTCCGCGGTCGTCTTCCGGGGCCAGTCGGCGCATCTGTTCCATGCCGGTGACACGGTGGTCTTCCGGCTGCGTGGCGGCGAATTCGAGCAGATCTCGCGTGATCATGTCACCGATCTCGGCGGCTATCGTTATCCGTCGCGGGCGCTGGGCATGGATGTCAGCCTCGACATCGACTACATCGAGCTGCCGCTCAAGCAGGGCGATATCTTCCTGTTCACCACCCAGGCGGTTCGCGGCACTCTGCTGCCTTCCGATTTCGTGTCACTGATCCGTGATGACGTCTCGGATCTCGACGCCGCCAGTGAGCGCCTGGCCCATGCCGCGGCGGACCGCGCCGATGAGCGCGGCTACACGGCCGATCAGTTCTGCTTCCAGCTGGTGCGCATTGACCGCCTGGCGACTGCCTCTGACGATACGCCGGGGCGCGTCTATGGCGACCTTCCGGTACCGCGTGAGCTGGAGCCGGGCGACCGCATCGATGGTCTGGAAGTGCTGGAAGTCATGTCACGCAGCGCGCGGGTACGCGTCTACAAGGTGCGTGACCTCAAGAGCCGACGCGTGATGGTGATGAAGGCGCCCAGCCCGGAGTTGTCGCTCAAGAACGCCTATCTGGAGCACTTCCTGCTCCAGCAGTGGGTGGTGGACCGTGTCAGCTCGCCCTTCGTGGTCAAGGTGGTGGAGCCGTCACGTCCGCGTGATCACCTCTACTACCTGCTCGAGCACCTTGAGGCGCAGACATTGACCGAATGGGCGCGCATGCACCCGCAGGCCAATCTCGAGCAGCGCCTCGACATCGCGCGCCAGCTCGGCAAGGCCGTGCATGCTCTCAATCGTCGTGAGGTGCTGCACCAGCTGATTCACCCCGACAACGTGATGATCGACCGGCATGGCAAGGTGGTGCTGGTCGATTTCGGCGCCTGCCATCTGCGTGAGGGGGATGGCCATGAGAGCGCCGGTCCGCTGGCGCGTCAGGTCGGCCTGACCGAGCACAGCGCGCCGGAATATGCCCTTGGCGCCGATGTCAGTCGGCGCAGCGATCAATACGGCCTGGCTTCGGTGATCTACTGGTTGCTGACCGGCATGCAGCCCTACGCCCAGTCGATGGAACAGCTGCGCACCCATACCGACCTCGAACTGCTGGAATATCAGCCAGCCCGCATGCGCAATCCCCAGGTGCCACAGATACTGGACGATGCCCTCAGGCGCGCCCTGGACCCGCAACGTACCCTGCGCTATCGCCGCCTGTCTGAACTGCTCTACGCGCTGCGGCTGCCGCAGCAGGACCCCGGCAAGGCGCTGACGCCCTCGGAGGCGATACGTGAACCGGCCAATTTCTGGCAGGGCGTCGCCGGCATCCTGCTGTTGCTGCTGGTGCTGTCCTGGCTGCTCAAATGAGCGCGGAGACTGATGGGGGGCAAGGCCATGGTAGGAGGAATAGGTGCATGGGCCAGACCGCGATCGTGATCGGGGCGACCGGCGTGGTCGGGCGCGAGGTGGTGACTGAACTCATCGCGTGCGAGGCCGTCGCCCGAGTCGTCACGCTGACGCGCCGGGCGGCGCCTTGCGACTCTGACAAGGTCGAGAACCATGTGGTCGACTTCGCGCGACTGGAAGACTGGGCCGATTGCTTCCAGGCTGACCTGCTGTTCTCGTGCCTGGGCACCACGCTCAAGCAGGCGGGGTCGCTCGAGGCGCAGCGGCGTGTCGACATCGATCATCAACTGAGTGCCGCCCGGCTGGCGGCCGCCCGGGGAGTGGCGCACTACCTGCTGGTCTCCTCCAGCGGCGCCAATCACGCGAGCCGCAATGACTATCTCAGGATGAAGGGCGAGCTGGAAGTGGCCATCAAGGCGCTGCCCTTTGCGCGTATCAGTGTCTTCCAGCCGTCATTGCTGGTGGGGGAGCGCAGCGAGTTCCGTCTGGGCGAGACGCTGGCACGCCATCTGTTGCCGGTGCTAACTCGCTTGCCGGGTCTGCAGCGCTATCGGCCGATCCGTGGCGCTCAGGTAGCGGCGCGTATGGTCGAGGTCAGCCAGCGTCAGCAGCAGGCGCATGCGGTGTACCGGCTGGAGGAGGTGTTCCCCCGACCCCCGCATGACAACTGACAGTCATCAAAAAGCCCCGCACAGTCGCCTGTGCGGGGCTTTTTTACACTCGCTTCACTGTCAGCGACGGATCGCTCAGACGCGTCAACGCCAGGCGATCAGACCGTGAACGGTGTCAGCTTCTTCTCGACCTTGGCCAGCGTGAGCCTGGCGACCGCCGGCAGGCCATTGACGAACGGCGGGAAGTCCTCGCCCTGGATCAGCGGCGACAGATATTCGCGGCAGGCGTCGGTGATGTAGAAGCCATCTTCGCTGATGAACTCCAGCGGCATGAACTTCTCATGGTTGGCGATCTTCTCCAGCGGCGCCTCGATGATATCCCAGGCGTAGTCAGCGCCATCACCGAGGCGACGGATCGCCGGCATCACGGCGTTCTTGCCGGCCAGGGCCATCTCGACGGCGGCACGACCCGTGGCGTAGGCCTGCTCGACGTCGGTCTTCGAGGCGATGTGACGCGCTGCGCGCTGCAGGTAATCGGCCACCGCCCAGTGGTACTTGTAGCCCAGGTCCTGCTTGACCATGCCGGCCAGTGTCGGCGCGACGCCGCCCAGCTGACGGTGGCCGAAGGCGTCGGTGTTGCCGGCATCGGCCAGGAAGGTGCCATCTTCGTAACGCGCACCTTCGGAGACCACCACCACGCAGTAGCCGTGTTCCTTGACGCAGGCATCGACGCGCGCCATGAATTCCTTGCGGTGGAAGGCGACTTCCGGGAAGACGACGATGTGCGGCGGCTGGGTGGCATCTTCACCGGCCAGGGCACCGGCAGCGGCGATCCAGCCGGCGTGACGGCCCATGACTTCCAGAATGAACACCTTGGTGGAGGTGGCGCACATGGAGGCGATGTCGAGGCCGGCCTCGCGGGTGGAGGTGGCGATGTACTTGGCCACGCTGCCGAAGCCCGGCGAGTTGTCGGTGATCGGCAGGTCGTTGTCCACGGTCTTCGGCACGTGGATGGCCTGGATCGGGTAGCCCATGGTCTCGGCCAGCTGGGAGACCTTCAGGCAGGTATCGGCGCTGTCGCCGCCACCGTTGTAGAAGAAGTAACGGATGTCGTGGGCCTTGAACACTTCGATCAGACGCTCGTACTGGGTACGGTGGTCCTCGATGCTCTTGAGCTTGTAGCGGCAGGAGCCGAAGGCACCGCCCGGCGTGTGGCGCAGCGCGGCGATGTTCTCGTCGCTTTCCTGGCTGACGTCGATCAGGTCTTCGGTCAGGGCACCGATGATGCCGTTGTGACCGGCATACAGCTTGCCGATCTGGTCGCCGTTTTCACGAGCGGCTTCAATGACGCCACAGGCACTGGCGTTGATGACGGCGGTAACGCCACCGGACTGGGCGTAGAAGGCATTGTGCTGGGGCATGGGCTTCTCGTCTCTGCTTCCTTGTCATGGTCTTGAACGGGCTGGCGCTTACCCGCCGCATCATATCCGAAAGACATGACCCCTGCACGACGCCCGAATGCCACCGGGGGTGTCGTCCATCCCTGACAGGTCGCGTGCTACTCGCCGCCCGGCGGGCATGCTAGGCTGCTCGGGCTTCCGGATTGGAGAAACAGATGCACCTTCACGTCATCGGTATTTGCGGTACCTTCATGGGCTCTCTGGCGCTTCTGGCGCGCGCGCGCGGTCATCGCGTCACGGGGAGCGATGCCAACGTCTATCCGCCCATGAGCACACAGCTGGCCGAGGCCGGTATCACTTTGATGGAAGGCTATGCGGCCGACAATCTCGTCCCCGCGCCGGATCTTACGGTGGTCGGCAATGCCGTCTCGCGCGGCAACCCCGAAGTCGAGGCGCTGCTCGAGCGTGGGCTGGCCTATACCTCCGGCCCGCAATGGCTGTGTGATGAGGTGCTGACCGGCCGTCCGGTGATCGCCATCGCCGGCACCCACGGCAAGACCACCACCGCGACCATGACCGCCTGGATTCTTGAATGTGCAGGCCTCGCACCGGGCTATCTGATCGGTGGCGTGCCGCCGCAGCTGGGCGATTCCGCGCGTATCGGCGATCCTCAAGCGCCCTTTGTGGTCGAGGCCGATGAATATGACACGGCCTTCTTCGACAAGCGCTCCAAGTTCGTGCATTACCGGCCGCGCATCGCCGTGCTCAACAACCTCGAGTTCGATCACGCCGACATCTTCCCGGATCTCGCCGCCATCGAGCGTCAGTTCCACCACCTGGTACGTACCGTGCCGGCAGGCGGCAAGCTGGTGGTCGCGGCGGACGCCGTCGCCGGTGCCCAGGCACTGGAGCGCGTGCTGGATCAAGGCTGCTGGACGCCGGTGACGCGCTTCGGCGATGAGAGCGGTATCGAGAATGCCGGTGGCGACTGGCGCTATCGTCTGATCAGTGCCGATGGCAGCCACTTCGCGCTGGCGGCGCCGGCCGCCGTGTCCGGCGAGGCGGACCGCTTCGTCGAGTGCCAGTGGGCGATGCGCGGACGCCACAACGTGGCCAATGCCTGTGCCGCGGTGGCCGCTGCCGTCGAGTGCGGCGTGAGTGTCGAGGCGGCGCTGGAGGCGCTCGCACGCTTCGCGCCGCCCAGGCGTCGGCAGGAGCTGCGCGGTGAGGTGGCAGGCGTCAAGGTCATCGATGACTTCGCGCACCACCCGACCGCCATCGCCACCACGCTGGAAGGCCTGGCGCCGGGCGTGGCGGCCGAAGGGCAGGGCGGTCGCCTGTGGGCGGTGATCGAACCGCGCTCCAACACCATGAAGCTCGGCACCATGAAGGCGCGTCTGCCGGCTTCAGTGACCGCGGCCGACCGCGTCAGCTGGTTCGCGGGCCCCAGCCTCGGCTGGTCGTTGGAGGAAACGGTCAGCGAGTGCCGTGCGCTTGGCGTGGAGGCGGAGGTCGAGCAGGACATCGACGCCCTGATCGCGAAGATCGCCAATCAATCTCGCGCCGGCGACTGGGTGGTCGTGATGTCCAATGGCGGCTTCGGCGGTATCCACGAGCGCCTTCTGGCGGCGCTGGCAGCACGTGAAGGTGAAGCATGAAAACGCAAGCGACAGCCCCGGAGGGCGAGTTCAAGTCGGCGGTCACCGTCGCGCTGACCGGGGCCTCCGGCGCCCAGTACGGTCTGCGTCTGATCGAGTGCCTGGTCGCGGCCGGTCATGAAGTGATGGTGATGGTCTCCAAGGCGGCGCACATGGTGATCGCCACCGAGACCGACGAGGAGCTGCCGGCGCGCCCGGCGCGTCTCACCGAGGTGCTCACGCAGCGCTACGCCGCCAGGTCCGGCCAGATTCGCTGCTTCGGGCGCGAGGACTGGATGGCCCCGGTGGCCTCCGGCTCCGGCGCGCCGAGCGCCATGGTGGTGTGCCCGTGTTCCACGGGCTCACTGTCCGCGATCGCGACCGGGGCCAGCAACAACCTGATCGAACGCGCGGCCGACGTGGCCCTCAAGGAACGCCGCACGCTGATTCTGGTGCCGCGCGAGACGCCGTTCTCGGCCATCCATCTCGAACACATGCTGAGTCTGACGCGCATGGGTGCCGTCATCCTGCCCGCCGCGCCCGGCTTCTATCATCGTCCGCAGACCCTCGATGACATGATCGATTTCATCGTCGCGCGCATTCTCAACCAGCTGGGAATCTCGCATGCGCTGATGCCGCGCTGGGGCGAGGGGCATGTCAGCGGCGATTGAGGGGCGCTCGGTCGATCCGCTCAGGGGAGAGTCCGTCGGTGAGAGCTTGTCAGAGGCACCCCTCTGGCACTGCATCAGACTGTGCAAGGAGAGCAGGGAATGCTGAATTGGTCATTGTTGTCGGTGTTCGTGCCGACATTCTTTCTGGTCTCGCTGACGCCGGGCATGTGCATGACGCTGGCGATGACCCTGGGCATGACCCAGGGCGTCAAGCGCACCCTGTGGATGATGGTGGGCGAACTGCTGGGCGTCGGGCTGGTGGCGGTGTCGGCGGTGATCGGCGTCGCGACCATCATGCTGCGCTATCCGATGGTGTTCTCGGCCTTCAAGCTGGCGGGGGGCGCCTACCTGGCCTGGCTGGGGATCCAGATGTGGCGCTCACGTGGTCGCCTGGCCCTGGGGGTAGCAGAGGAGGATGCGGAGGCACCGCGCGCCTCGCGCCGCGCGCTGGCGGCACAGGGCTTCGTTACCGCGATCGCCAACCCCAAGGGATGGGCGTTCTTCATTGCGCTGTTGCCGCCGTTTCTGGATGCCAGCCTGCCGCTGGCGCCGCAGCTGATCGCGCTGGTCGGCATCATCCTGACGCTGGAATTCACCTGCCTGCTGCTCTATGCCGGCGGTGGCAGCAGCCTGGCGCGTTGGCTGGGGCGTGGCTCGCGTGTGCGCCTGATGAACCGCGTGGCGGGCACGCTGATGATCGGCGTGGGAGTCTGGCTCGCAACCGGTTGATGTCGGCATGACCGAGCGAAGAATTGCAGCTTGTAAATGCACCAAGGCCCGCCATTGGCGGGCCTTGGTGTGTTCAGGGGAGGTGTTGATTCAGCAGCCCCACTTCGAGTCAGTTGTGACTTCGGTTCAGCTGCGACGCTGATTCAGCTGCGACGCAGGGTCTCAAGTGCTGCCGCCGCCACGATGAAGCTGCCGCCGACCAGTGTCAGCCAGGTGGGCACTTCACCGAGAATCAACCACGCCAGCAGCACGCCGTAGACGGGTTGCAGGCAGCCGATCATGCCGACGGTCTTGGCCTTGAGGCCACCGAGGGCGAAGGTCATCAGCGCATGCGGCGCAGCCGTGAAGACGATGGCCAGCACCAGCATGGCGATCCCCGTCGAGGGGCTGGCATCCATGATCTCACCGGAGACGAACGGCAGCGTCAGCACCACGACCCCCAGCGCCTGCAGGCTCATCGACAGCACTGGATTGAGATGGCTGAGACGGTAGCGCACCAGTAGATTGCGTGCCGCGAACAACAGGCCCGAGAACACGCCCCATAACACTCCCGCCAGGCTGTCGCCCTGCGCGCTGCTGTCGCCGCCGGGAACGAGCAGCCAGATGCCGATACAGACCAGCCCCGCTGCCGCCAGGTCCTTCGCTTTCAGGCGCGTGCCTTCCACCCAGGGTTCCAGCAGCACGATGAAGACGGGATAGGTGAACAGCGCCAGCATGCCGGTGGCCACGGAAGACACCTGCATCGAGTGAAAGTAGCTCACTCAGTGCGCGGCCATCAGCGCGGCGGCGATGCCCAGCAAGGCCCAGTCGCGCCCACTCAGGCGCAGCGAGACATGCCACTTCAGGCGCGCCAGCCACAGCAGGAACAATCCTGCCAGCAGGCTGCGCCAGGTGGTGATGTCGAGCGCCGAGAGAGGCACGCCTTTCGAGAACAGCGCCGTACCGCCGAGCAGCGCGATGCCGAGATGAATCGACATCAGTGCCTGGGGCTGGTTGGCGGGAGGGGCAGCAGGGCCGGGCATGAGGTTCCTCGTCATCAGGGGGGGAGTGATAAAGCCGCCATCCCAGGCGGCTCATCGGTTTACCGCGTTATCACGGCAACGTTATCGCGACGGCCTGAGCGGCGGCAGTCTGATCGCGACAGCCTAGAGCGGCAGCCAGACGAAGCGTGCCGCCAACAGCAGCAGGCTCGCCATGCTCAACCACAGCAGCGGGGCTGGCGATTCCAGGGGTGCCGAGGGCTGGCGCACGAAGGCGGGATAGCTGATGCGCACCAGCGCACAGACCAGCAGGCCCAGGCAGGCACCGCCCAGCACATCGCTGAGGTAATGGACCCCAAGCGTGATGCGTGACAGGCCGACGAGCGTACAGGCGGCGATGGCTGCCCAGTAGATCCAGCGACGTCGCGAGGAGGGCTGGCGCTCGGCGATGAAGGCGGCGGCCAGCCCGAACACCGCCACGCTGCCGGCGGCATGGGCGCTGGGAAACGACATCGACCCTTCCAGGAAGGCGGGGGTATCCGGACGCGGGCGCTGGATCAGGTGCTTGAGCACGGTATTGGCGCTGGCGATGCCCAGCCAGGCGGCCGTCAGATGCAACCACACCGCGTGGCGACCCTTGAGCAGCAGCCACACCAGCCATGGAGCCACGAGCGCCGCCAGGCCGGTACCATCGGCGAGGCGAGACAGCCCGAGGCTTGCCTCGCGCAGCCAGTCCTGGGGCAACAGTGAGGAGAGGCTAGCGGCCAGCGAGGCGGCCACGCGGTCGATCCACCACGGCTCGGGATGGGCCAGCACCGCCAGACTCATTGCGGGCACGCTGATCACCGCGAAGATCAGCAGTGCCATCGAGGCGAGCGGGAATTCGCCCTCGGGGTCGGGATGGCGCAGCTGCCACCACAGACGCCGCCCGGAGGGGCTGCGACGCATGCGACGCGCCAGCCAATGATAGAGGCGGCCCTCACGGCCCAGCTGGCGGCGCAGGAAGGAGAAGGCGAAGGCACAGGCGATCAGGCCGCTGGCCAGGCCGACCAGCAGACCATCGGCCCCTTCCGGCAGGGTGAACAGTGACTGCCAGGTCTGGCCCAGCAGATAGCCCGGCAGCAGGTAGGCCGGTGCCCAGGCCAGTGCCGAGAGGCCATTGACCAGGAAGAAGCGCGCCGGCGGCATGTCGAGCATGCCGGCGACCAGCGGGATGATCGGGCGCACCGGGCCGACGAAGCGCCCGAAGGCGATCGACCAGCTGCCGTGGCGATGAAAGAACTGCTGACCATGCTCGATCCACTCGGGATGTCGCGAGAAGGGCCAGCGGCCGGGCAGTTGATCGCGATAGCGGATGCCCAGCCAGAAGCTCACGCCATCGCCGATGATGGCGCCCAGCGCACCGACAGCCAGCAATATCGGCAGAGAGAGTTCGAGGTGGCCGGCCAGTGAGGCGCCGGCGGTGAGAATGACCACGCCCGGCACCAGCAGGCCGATGATGGCGAGCGATTCAAGCAGTGAGACCAGGCCGATGACGGCGACAAGGGCTGCCGGGTGATCGCTCAGCGTGGTCATCAGGATATCGATCATCACACTGGGGTTCAGCCAATGCAGCAGTGACGCAAGGGTGTCGCTCATTCATTGAGATCCATCAGGGCAAGCTGGCTGGCCAGCAGGCGTTGCTCGAGTTTCTGGGTGGTGTCATCGGCCTTGTACGTCACCAGGCGCGCGCGGGCAATGATGGAGCCGGTTTCCGGCTGCGTGGCCGCTGCCAGCGCCGCGGTCAGGCGCTCGCGCATGATCAGTGCTCCCGCCTCGCCGGTATTGGGCAGCATCAGCCAGAAGGAGGACTTGTCGCTGCGGCACAGCAGGTCGCCCTGGCGCGAGACCTCCTGCATCACGTTGCAGGCCATCGCCAGGCATTCGACGCGCCTGTCCTCGCCGAACTGCTCGCCGAGCATGTCCAGTTGCGGCAGATAGACGACCAGAATGCTGAACGGTTGGTCCAGCGCCCGCGCACGCGCCGCCTCACTGACTAGGCGTTGCTGGCCGGTGCGGGCGTTGAAGGCGTTGCACTCGGTTTCCTCGCTGGCGGTCAGGCTCATGATCCCCGCCTGCAGGCTGTTGATGACGAACGGCTGGCTGGCCACCAGCAGCAGACACAGGTAACGCAGTATCTCGCCGAAGTTGTCTTCCTGCTGACCCAATAGCCATAGCCACAGCGGTGCCAGCACAAGATTGAGCAACATCGCCGGTGCCAGGGGCAGCAGCAGCAGCGTCAGCACGCTGGGCAGCCCCAGCCACAGCGACATGCCCGGATAGGTGCCCGGCGCCTCGAGTGCCAGCATCAGATAGCTGGCGATCAGCGTCAGGTAGGAAGGCAGCGGCTGCTCATCATCGAGGTGATTGAGGCCGGCGGCAATCGCCATCAGCATGGTGGCCAGCACCGGCGTCAGGATATGATCGAAATCGCCCACCAGGTAGCGCCACAGGGCGTAGGTGGCGATCACCGCGGCGGCCAGCAGCATGATCAGTGTCTTGCGATTGGCGAGTTCCCGACGCTCGCTGTGCGCCAGATTGTGTAGAGGAGACATCAGTGATCATTCCCCCGCGATGGTGCCGCGGCGACCTTGTCTGCCGCGCTGGCCGGTTTCAGGGTGTCTCGTCCGTCGTCTGACCGGGCTTCGTCTGAAAAAGCATCAGCATCGGCAGGCTTGCGAGGCAGAGGCGGCAGCAGGGTGATCGGATGAGGTTCATCGCTCAGGTGGGCACTGAGGCGCTTGAGGTCCAGCGCGCCGGGATCACTGTCGTTGAGAGGCTGTACACGGGCGCGGACCGGCATCGCGAGATGCTCGATCAACTGGCGACGACGCAGGCTGGCCATGCGCTCGCCGCGGGTGACCAGCAAGACGGCCAGTGCCCCGTCATCGAGCTGGTAGCGGGTTTCATGCGGCAATGCGGCGCTGTCGAGGGTGTTCATCAGGCGACGGTTGGCCAGGCGGCCGGTCTTGACCGGTGCGAGCAGGATCAATTCGATATGGATTTCCTCGCGATCGGCACGGGCAATTTCCCGAGGCAGGTCTCGCATCAGCTGGTACTGTGACCAGATCGCGCGGCTGGAATCACGCCGACCACGACGCTCCAGCTGCATCCAGACCTGCTGCTGGCGTCGCCCACCGATGGCACCGAGCGCCATCAGGGTCGCGGTGATACCGATGCCTAGGCTCAGCCAGTCGCTGCCCAGCTGGCTGAGCGCCAGCCAGGTGGTGACCAGTCCGATCAGTGCGCAGGCCGGTGCCAGCCAGCGTGGGCGCGGATAAAGCAGCAGGACGGCAAAGCCCCACAGCCACATCAGGTGCTGTTGCGGGGCCAGCAGCACCAGTGCACTCATGATCAGCGCGACGCTGAGCATCACCAGCGTACGGAACCAGCGCAGGGTGAACAGCTCGTGGGCGAGAGAGACCACCAGCAACATCGTGCCGCCCACCGCCAGCAACAGGGCAGTGAGCGTCAGGCCGATACTGATCTGTCGTGCCGCTTCCAGCAGCAGCAATACAGAGCCGAGCAGACAGACGAACTGACTGAGACGGACTTTGAACTTGATCTCCATGGTGACTTATATTGGCACCTTTGCCGTGGATGGCGCGAAATCGGCCGAATTCCCTGGCCGAACGGTCTGTGACGTGGGCATTGCCTGCACGTTTGCAGGATGCGACGGTGCTCCGATCATGCAACGTCGTCTGCAATAATGGCAGCATACCCCAAACGGCGAGTGACAAAAGTGTCTACGCCTCTCGGGTCTTCACATAAGACCTTCACATCAGGTCTTCACGTCAGGGCTTCTCTGGGGAATGCCCTCGCGAGGCTCGGACGATGATGAAATGAGTGCGTGGACACTGACAACCAGCGAGATTAGGCACATGAGTGAGCAGGGCAAGCACGACACCACGGACGTCGTGGCGTACATGAATCGTCTGGGGCACGCAGCGCGCGCGGCAAGCGTCGTGATGCGTCGCGTCGACAGCGGCATCAAGAATCGTGCTCTGCAGACCATGGCGCGTCTGATCGATGAGCGTCGCGAGGCACTGGCAGAGGCCAATGCCGAGGACCTGACGCGTGCACGCGCCAATGGGCTCTCGGAGGCGATGGTCGATCGTCTCGCGCTGACGCCTGCGCGTATCGACGCCATGATCGAAGGGCTCGAGCAGGTCGCGGCGCTGCCGGACCCGGTCGGCGAGGTCGATGGTCTGCGCTCGCGTCCGAGCGGCATTCAGGTCGGCCACATGCGCGTGCCGCTGGGCGTGATCGGCATCATCTTCGAGTCACGCCCCAACGTGACCATCGAGGCGGCCAGCCTGTGCCTGAAGTCCGGCAATGCCTGCATTCTGCGCGGTGGCTCCGAGGCCGCGTCCAGCAACCGTGCGTTGAGCGAGATCATCAGCGAGGCGTTGGTGCTCTCCGAGCTGCCGGCCACGGCAGTGCAGGTCGTCGCCACCACGGACCGAGCCGCGGTCGGCGAGCTGATCGCGATGCCGGAATTCGTCGATGTGATCATCCCGCGTGGTGGCAAGAGCCTCATCTCGCGTATCTCGCGTGATGCGCGCGTGCCGGTCATCAAGCACCTCGATGGCATCTGCCACGTCTATATCGATGCCACGGCTGACCTGGCGATGGCGGTCCGGATCGCCGAGAACGCCAAGACCCATCGCTACGGCACCTGCAACACCATGGAGACCCTGCTGGTCGATGCGCCGGTTGCCGCCGAGGTCCTGCCGCGTATTGCCGAGCGTCTGGCGGTACATGAGGTCGAGATTCGCGGTTGCGAGCGTACCTGTGAAGTGCTGCCGCAGGCCATGGTTGCCAGTGCAGAAGACTGGGACACCGAATATCTCGCGCCGATTCTGGCGATTCGCGTCGTGGAAGGCGTCGATGAGGCGATGTCGCATATCGAGCGTCACAGCTCCGGGCACACCGAGGCCATCATCACCGAGAACTATGCGCTGGCGCGCCGCTTCATGGCGGAGGTCGATTCCAGCTCGGTGATGGTCAACGCCTCCACCCGCTTCGCCGATGGCTTCGAATATGGCCTGGGTGCCGAGATCGGCATCTCCACCGACAAGCTGCATGCGCGTGGCCCGGTCGGGCTTGAGGGCCTGACGACCCGCAAGTACATCGTGTTCGGTGATGGGCAGATTCGCCAGTGAAGGATCAGGTCTCACCCGACGAGGATCAGGCCGTGCCCGCGCAGACCTTGACGAACGAGAAGGCCCTGTCGCCCGAGGCGCTGGAGGACACTCAGCGCCCCTTGAATGCCGATGGTCTCGCGCAGGAGCGTGAGGCCGTGCATCACGGCGCCGAGTCGGCACATGATTCGCGCTTAAGGACTGACACGGCAGCGGAGCCGAGTTTCGAGGGCTGCCTCGGCCCGGTACCGCGTGTCGCCATGCTCGGTGGTACCTTCGATCCCATCCATCACGGCCATCTGCGCAGTGCCATCGAGCTGCGCGAAGCGCTGGGGCTGGATCATGTGCTGCTGGTGCCTTCGCATCAGCCGCCGCATCGCGCCGCGCCCGGCGTCAGCAGTGACCAGCGGCTGGCGATGCTGGAAGCCGCGATAGAGGCAGAGCCGGGCCTCAAGGCCGATGGGCGTGAGCTGCTGCGCGATGGGCCTTCCTACAGTGCCGACACCTTGGCCAGTCTGCGCGCCGAATACGGCCCGCAGGCGCGGCTGGTGATGGCCATCGGCCATGACGCCTTCCTCAAGCTCGGGGAGTGGCATGCCGCCGATCGTCTGTTCGATGACGCCCATGTGGTGGTGATCGAGCGACCGGACCATGATGCACCGCTGCCCCGGGCGCTCGAAGCGTTGATCCAGGGGCGCGAGGTCGACTCGGTGGCGGCCTTGATGGCGCGCCCGGGTGGCCACCTGTTGCGCCTGTCGCTGCCGACACGCATGGCCATCAGCGCCACCTTCGTGCGTGAGCGTCTCGCGCTGGGCGACAGCGTGCGCTACCTGCTGCCGGAAGCGGTGATCCGTCATATCGAGGCGCATGGCCTCTACTGTCCGTCATCGACCTGAGCCCGAGCCCACTATCGAGCCGAGCGTTGTGGCTCTGAACGTCCTGTCGCGTGCGAGCGTGGCATCATGAGAGGGGCGTCACTGCCGCGATCCCGCATCGCCGTGCGTGGCGCTCCTTTGGCGAGTAAATCACGATGCCCATAGGCGCGCGCATCGCCAACGGGTAGAATGCGCCCCCTGCCGAACAAACTCCCGAGGAATCATGCAGACCGAAGCTCTTAAAAACCTGGTTGTCGACGCCCTTGAAGAACTCAAGGCCCAGGAAATCAGCGAGATCAATGTCTCCAAGCTGACCAGCGTCACCGATGTGATGGTGATCGCGACCGGTACGTCCAGCCGTCATATCTCCGCGCTGGCCAACAACGTGCAGGTCACCGTGAAAGAAGCCGGCGTCAAGCCGCTGGGCTGTGAAGGCGAAAACGGCTCCGACTGGGTGCTGCTGGATCTGGGCGATGTCGTCGTCCACGTCATGCTGGCCGAAACCCGTGCCCTGTACGACCTCGAGCGCCTGTGGAGCGATCTGCCCCGCGAGACGCGTGAAGAGTACGAGCAGAGCCATTGATCCTGCCAGCCTGACCCGACGGGTTGCTCGTCGGGGCATGCCAACCGCTCGTTACGTCCTTGCCGGTCGCGATGTCGCGGGCAGGGAGTATCCGATGGAAGGACCGCGGGCTTGCCCGGCGTTCTGACACAGCACGGGACAGGACATGAAGATCCGAGTTTTGGCGGTCGGGCAGAAGATGCCGGACTGGGTGGAGAAGGGTAGCCGGGAATATCTCAAGCGCATGCCGCGGGATTTTTCGCTTGAGTTCATCGAACTGGCGCCCGGCAATCGCGGCAAGAATGCGGATATTGCCCGTGCCATGGCCAGTGAAGGCGACCGGATGCTTGAAAAACTCAAGGGAAATGAACATGTTGTCGCCCTTGATGTCCTAGGTAAGGCTTGGAGTACCGAGCAGCTTGCCCAGCATGCCGATGATTGGCGGCTGGGAGGGCGAGACGTGGCCATCCTCATCGGTGGCCCGGATGGGCTCGACCCACGTCTGCTGGCACGTGCCGATCAGCGCTGGTCGCTCTCGGCACTGACGCTGCCGCACCCCTTGGTGCGCATCGTGCTGGCGGAACAGCTTTACCGCGCCTGGACATTGCTGGTCGGGCACCCCTATCACCGGTAAGCGCCTGCCGCTTGCGACACGACACTGGTTGCGAGACCCGCCATGCGCCAACGCCGGGCGACGATAAAGAATCCTCAACAGGAAGTGCGGATCTTTCGCCTTCGCAGCATCGTGGCTGCCGGCCTCGTGCTGGTGCTGGCCGGATGTCTGCTGGCGCGGCTGCTCTTCCTGCAGGTCGTGGAACACGACATCTATACGACGCGCTCGGACAAGAACCGTGTGCGTGTCGAGCCCTTGCCGCCCACGCGTGGCTTGATCTATGACCGCAATGGTCAGCTGCTCGCCGAAAACCGCCCCAACTACAACCTCACGATCGTGCGCGAACGCGCCGGTGATCTCGAGACGACGCTTGAACGCCTGGTCGAGATTCTCGATCTGCCGCCCGATGAGGTCGAAGACTTCAAGGAACGCTCGCGTCAGCGTCAACGTCCCTATCAGCCTGCCCTGTTGATGAGTGAATTGAGCCAGGAGCAGATCGCGCGTCTGGCCGTCAATCGCTATCGCCTGCCCGGCGTCGAGGTCGAGGCGCAGCTGCTGCGCTACTACCCGGACGCCAAGCCGCTGTCGCATACCCTGGGGTATGTGGGGCGCATCAATCAGGCCGAGCTCAAGACCCTCGACAAGGGCAACTATTCGGGCACCCACTTCATCGGCAAGACCGGTATCGAGCGCTTCTATGAAGAGGAGCTGCACGGTCAGGCGGGCCTGCGCAAGGTGGAAACCAATGCGCGGGGTCGCGTGCTGCGTGAGCTGTCGCGGATCGACCCGGTGCCGGGCAAGGACCTGACGCTGACCATCGACCGCGGCCTGCAGGATCTCGCCTATCGGCTGCTCAAGGGGCGGCGTGGTGCCATCGTGGCCATCGAGCCCGAGACGGGTGACATCCTGGCGATGGCCTCCGTGCCGGGCTTCAACTCCAATGAGTTCGTCACCGGCATCAGTGTCAAGAGTTATCGCGCGCTGCAGAATGATATCGACCTGCCGCTGTTCAACCGTGCCATTCGCGGCCAGTACCCGCCGGCCTCGACCGTGAAGCCCTTCATGTCGCTGGCGGGGCTGGAGAACGGTGTCATCACCACCAGCACTTCCTTCTACGATCCCGGCTATTTCCAGCTGCCCAATGACAGCCACAAGTACCGCAACTGGCTGCGCTGGGGGCATGGGCGCGTCAACATGCGGCGTGGCATCGCGGTCTCCAATGACACCTTCTTCTACAACGTTGCCTATCGCCTGGGGATCGACCGCATCAGCGAGTACATGCACAAGTTCGGTTTCGGTGAGCAGACGGCGCTGGACGTGCAGGGCGCGCTGCCCGGTCTGATGCCGTCCAAGGAATGGAAGCGCAATCGCTACGACAAGCCCTGGTACCCCGGCGAGACCATCTCCATCGGTATCGGTCAGGGCTACTGGCTTGCCACACCGTTGCAGCTCGCCTCGGCGGAGGCCGTGCTGGCCAATCGCGGCAGGCACGTGACGCCTCACCTGGCCAAGCGCATCGGCGACGAGACGGTATTGCTGCCCAGAAGCGAGGAAAAACCGGATGTGGTGCTGGACAATCCGGCGTGGTGGGACGATGTCATCGCCGCGCTCGAGGACGTGGTCAGCGGGCGAGAAGGCACGGCGCGCAAGTATGTCGGGCCCGGTCTCAAGTACCGCATGGCCGGCAAGTCCGGTACCGCGCAGGTCTTCACTCTCGGGCAGGACCAGAAATACAACGGCGAGGAGCTTGCGGAGCGTCTGCGTGACCACGCCCTGTTCGCCGCCTTTGCGCCGGTCGAGCACCCGGAGATAGCCGTCTCCGTGGTAATCGAGAACGGCCAGGGCGGCAGCTCCGTGGCGGGCCCGATGGCACGCGCCGTCACCGATTACTGGCTGTTGCCGCGCATTGACCCCGAAGCGCGTGAGGCGGCGCTCACGCTGGCTGCCGCTCTGGCACCGCCGGAGGCACCGGCGGGCGAGAGTGAGCAAGGAGAGAACGATGCCGACTGATTATCAGCGCTCGATGCGTGGTGTAGGTGGGGATCTCAGTCATCGCCGCCGCACCAGTCTATGGGAGCGTATCCACCTCGACCCCTGGCTGCTGCTGCTGTTGTTGGCCGTGCTCGGCTGCGGGCTGATCGTGCTCTATAGCGCCAGCGGTCAGGATATCGATTTCACGCTGCGCCAGGCCTCACGCCAGGCGCTGGCGCTGGTGATCATGATCGGGCTCGCCCAGTTGTCACCCGCGACGCTTTACCGTTGGGCGCCGGTCGCCTATGGCGCTGGCTTCCTGATGCTGGTGGCGGTGGAGGTGCTGGGGGATGTCGGCATGGGTGCCCAGCGCTGGCTGGTCATCCCCGGGGTGGTGCGTTTTCAGCCCTCTGAGCTGATGAAGCTGGCGATGCCGATGATGGTGGCCTGCTGGCTCGGGCAGCGCCCGTTGCCTCCTCGCTGGCGAGACCTGGTCATCTGCGCCGTGATCATCGTCGCGCCGGTGCTGCTGATCGCGCGCCAGCCGGACCTCGGCACCTCGTTGCTGGTCGCTGCGGCGGGCGTGTTCGTGATCCTGCTGGCAGGGCTTTCCTGGAAGCTGATCGCCTTCTTCGGTGCCTTGATCGCCTCGGCATTGCCGCTTCTGTGGATGGTGATGCACGACTATCAACGCCGCCGTGTGCTGACATTCCTCAACCCGGAGTCTGACCCGCTAGGCGCGGGCTGGAACATCATCCAGTCCAAGACGGCCATCGGCTCGGGCGGCATCTTCGGCAAGGGCTATACCCTGGGGACCCAGTCCCAGCTCGAGTTTCTGCCGGAACGCCATACCGACTTCATCGTCGCGGTCATCGGGGAGGAATTCGGCCTGATCGGCATGAGCTTCTTCCTGGGGCTCTACGTGTTGATCGTGCTGCGCGGGCTGGTGATGTCCAACAATGGCCAGGACAGTTTTGCACGGCTGACGGGGGGCGCGATCATCCTGACGTTCTTCGTCTACGTCTTCGTCAACATCGGCATGGTATCGGGTATCTTGCCGGTCGTTGGCGTCCCGTTGCCGCTGGTCAGTTATGGTGGGACCTCCAGCGTGACCTTGCTGGCAGGCTTCGGTATTCTCATGAGCATTCATACCCACCGGCGCCTATTGTCGCGATGACGTGGCGGCCAGTTGCCGAGTGGCAAGGACATTCGCGAGCCCAAGCTCGCAGACAGGCAAGGAGAGAGTCGATGACGGTGATCAATGCGTGTGGGCGACGTCTGAAGCACTGGGGCGCAGCCCTGGTGATGGTGGCACCGCTGCTGGGAATGTCAGGCGTGGCCAAGGCGGCGCCTGATGGCTTCGCCCCGGCGACTCACCCGGAAACGGCCAGGCTGGTCGACGAGCTGGTGGCCAAGGGGCTGGATCGCGATCGTGTGACCGAGCTGATGAATCAGGCCGATTACAGCCAGAAAGTGCTGGATGCCATGTCGCGTCCGGCGGAAGGTCATCTGCGCTGGGACCAGTACCGCGCCATCTTCATGAAGCAATCGCGCATCGAAGCCGGTGTGAAGTTCATCGCCGAGCATCGTGAGACCTTCGATCGTGCCCAGGCCGAGTATGGTGTGCCGCCGGAAGTCATCGCCGCCATCATCGGTGTCGAGACCTTCTTCGGCAAGCACACCGGGACTCACCGCGTGATCGATTCACTGTCCACGCTGGCCTTTGATCACCCGCGTCGCGGCAAGTTCTTCCGTGGCGAGCTGGCAGCCTTCCTGCAATTGACGATAGAGCAGGGCATCGACCCGCTCTCCATCAAGGGCTCCTACGCCGGTGCGATGGGCTATCCGCAGTTCATCCCGACCAGCTATCAGGCCTATGCGGTCGATTTCGATGGCGATGGCGTGCGTGATCTGTGGCACAACCCGGTCGATGCCATCGGCAGCGTCGGCAACTACTTCGCGCGTCATGGCTGGAAAGCCGGTGCGCCGGTGGTCAGCGCCGCGGACGGCCCCGGGACGCCGCCGTCGTCCGTCACCTTCAACAAGACGAAAAAGCCGTACATGAGCGTTTCCGCGCTTGAGGCGGCCGGTGTCCAGGTGGCAGACGACGTGGCCGGCAATACCCAGGTGATTCCGTTGGCGCTGGACCTGAAACAGGGCTACCGCTACGCCGTCGGCTACGACAATTTCTACGTCATCACGCGCTACAACCACAGTCACATGTATGCGATGGCCGTGGATGAGCTCTCCCGTGCGATCAAGCGTCGTCTCGAGGACGGAGGTGCGGGATGAGCTGGTCACGCGCGCTACCGCTGACCCTCGCGCTTGCCCTGCTGGCTGGCTGTGCCAGCAGTGGGGGCGGCACCCAGGTCAGTGATGGTGCCTCGGCGAGCACCGGCAAGAAGGCGGGCAAGAACAGCCGCTACGAGTTGGACAGCGATGCCTATCCCGATGATGCGCCGGATGTCTCGGCGGTGCCCGATGAGGTACCACGTGTCGAACCCTATACCCGCAGCGGCAATCGCAGCGAGTATGAGGTATGGGGCAAGACCTATCGCGTAATGGATGATCCGCGCGGTTACGTGGCCGAGGGCACTGCTTCCTGGTATGGCAAGAAGTTTCATGGCTACGCCACCGCCAGTGGCGAGATCTATGACATGTACACCATGACGGCGGCTCACAAGTCGCTGCCATTGCCGACCTATGCGCGTGTCACCAATCTGGACAACGGCAAGCAGGTCATCGTCAAGGTCAACGACCGTGGCCCCTTCCATGAAGATCGCCTGATCGACCTGTCCTACAGCGCGGCGTGGCGCCTGGACATGCTGGACCACGGCACTGGGCACGTGCGTGTCGAGGCCCTCGATGCCACGACCTGGAAGCCGGGCCCGAGCCCGACCCAGGGCACGGCAGAGTCCGAGCGTCTGCTGGTGCGCAGTCAGGCGGTACGTCGCGAACAGGGCATTGCCGGACTCGACGCGATGCAGGCAACCGGCGGTTCCGTGGCCTCGAGCGCTTCCGGCGCGAGCGTTGCCGCCAAGCCCGTGGTAGCCTCTGCTGCGCCGAGCAGCACGCCCTCAGTGGCGAGCGGGGAAGCTACCTTCCTGCAGGTCGCGGCGGTCAGTGATCTGAGCAAGGCCGACAGCATTCGTGCCAGTGTCAGCTCCCGTCTTGGGAGACCGACTCGCGTGCTGGGTAGCGGCGACCTCTACAAGGTTCAGGTCGGTCCGCTGGAAGACAGTGTCCGTATTGAATCGCTCAAGTCGGCGCTGGCCGATGCTGGCTATGCCGGGGCTTTCAGTGTCACGGCAGAGCGATAAGGGCCGCAGGCCCGTTTTCATCCATCATGCGCTTCGTGAAGAGGCGCAACCTGGCCGAGGCGCAAGCCTCGGCTTATGCATGAGTGTCAAAGAGATTCCAACATGTCCCTGAAAGCCCGACTTCTTCCTCTTCGGCGTCGATTCTCCGCGCTGATGGCGGCCAGCGGCATTGCGCTGTTCGCAGGCGTTGCCGCCACCCCGGCCCATGCCATCGAGACGGATACCCTGATTCCGGCCGCGCCGCAGCTGGCGGCGTCTTCCTGGATCCTGATGGACGCCAATTCCGGGCGCATCCTGGTCGAGCACAACGCCGACAAGCGCCTGCCGCCGGCCAGCCTGACCAAGATGATGACGGCCTACCTGGTCGAGAGCGAGATCGACGACGGCAAGCTGAGTCCGGACGAAGACGTACGCATCAGCGTCAATGCCTGGAAGACGGGTGGCTCGCGCATGTTCATCCGCGAAGGCACCAGCGTCAGTGTCGATGACCTGCTGCACGGTGTCATCATCCAGTCCGGCAACGACGCCAGCGTCGCGCTGGCCGAGCGTATCGGCGGCAGCGAGGGCTCCTTTGCCGACCTGATGAACCAGCACGCCAAGCGTCTGGGCATGAAGAACACCCACTACATGAACGCCACTGGCCTGCCGCACGCGGAGCATTACTCCACGGCGCACGACCTGGCGATTCTGGCGCGTCGCATCATCAAGGATTACCCGGATCACTACGAGATCTATTCCCAGAAGTACTTCACCTGGAACGGTATCAAGCAGCCGAACCGCAACAAGCTGCTGTGGCGTGACAAGGACGTCGATGGCCTGAAGACCGGCCACACCGAAGAAGCCGGCTACTGCCTGGTGGCATCCGCCAGGAAGGAAGATACCCGCCTGATCAGTGTCGTGATGGGTACCAAGTCCGAAGAGGCGCGTGCGCAGGAATCCCAGAAGCTTCTGACCTACGGCTTCCGCTACTTCGAGAGCAAGAAGCTCTATGACAAGGGCGCGGTACTCAATCAGGCGCGTGTCTGGGGTGGCGAGAAGGACCAGGTACGTCTGGGCATGGCCCAGGACGTCTTCCTGACCGTACCGAGTGGCCAGGCTGACAAGCTGACCGCGCGTCTTGATCTCAAGGACACCATCAAGGCCCCGGTTCAGGCCGGCGAGCAGTACGGTACCCTGCAGATCAAGCTGGACGACAAGGTGCTGGCCGAAGAACCATTGGTCGCACTGGAACCGGTGGAGCAGGGCGGGCTGTTCAAGCGTCTGTGGGATGCCCTGATGCTGTTCTTCCACGGCCTGTTCAACTGAGACAGTCGTCTGGCTGTGTGAAGTGACGCGGCCGATGACATGATTCAGTGATGGCAGTGGGGTGCGCGTGCTGGCGGTGCCAGGCGCGCGCCCCTGAATATCGCGGTCGTGTACTCAACAAAGGGCGATCCGGCTGACGGATCGCCCTTTGTTGAGTAGAATGGTCGGAAATAGAGTTACCTGAAGGGCTATCCCCATGGCCAAGACGCCAGCAGCTGGTGGGCAGACGCCCCCGAAGATTGAATTCCCGTGTGATTTCTCCCTCAAGATCGTCGGCACCGCCGCAGAAGATCTCGTCGAGGTGGTTTGCAATATCCTGGAAGTGCATGCGCCGGGCTTCGATGCGACGGCCATTACCTGGCAGGACAGCAAGAACGGCAACTACCGCAGTATCCGTGTGGTGATCCGTGCCACCGGTACCGATCAGCTGGATGCGCTGCACCGTGACCTCAAGGCCACCGGTCGCATCCACATGGTGCTGTGATCCAGGCATGAAACGCTGGATTTCCTTGTCTTGCGCCTTGATGACAGGAGCGCATGCATGAACACGATTCACGTCTACCACCTCGGCCTCAAGGCCTATGATGAGGTGTGGTCGGCCATGCGCCACTTCACCGATATGCGTGCGGCCGATGCGCCGGACGAGCTATGGGTGGTGGAGCACCCGCCGGTCTTTACCCAGGGCCAGGCGGGCAAGCCGGAGCATCTGTTGATGCCGGGCGACATTCCGGTGGTTCAGACCGACCGTGGCGGCCAGGTGACCTATCATGGGCCCGGCCAGCTGGTGCTCTACCCGCTGCTCAACGTCAAGCGAGGCGGCATCGGCGTTCGCCAGCTGGTGACGGCGCTGGAAGAGACGGTGGTGGCAGCGATGGCCGAGCACGGCATCGAGGCCTATCCGCGCCCGGACGCGCCAGGCGTCTATGTGAAGAAGGCGGCGCAGCGTGGTGATGACCCGCGTCGTTCGATGGAAGAGGCCAAGATCGCCTCGCTGGGACTGCGCATCCGGCGTGGTTGCAGCTTTCACGGCGTGGCGATCAATCTGGATATGGACCTCGCGCCCTTCGGGCGCATCAATCCCTGCGGCTATGCCGGCATGGCGATGACCCAGCTGCGCGATCTCGTTCGCGCACCGGTGGATCTCGCCAGCGAGCGTGACCGCCTGGTGCGTTGTCTGGGCGCAAGCCTGGGCGATGTGACCCTGACTCCGGTGAGCGGCCTGCCCGCGGCACTGGCTGACATTTCTCGAACAGCAGGACAGAACTGATGACCGAGACCATCGCTACCACGAAGCCCGCTCCCTCCGCTGCTCCTGCCCGCAAGGAGCGTGGCGTTAAGCTGCGCGGCGCCGAGAAGGTTGCCCGCATTCCGGTCAAGGTGATTCCCACCGAGACCTTGCCCAAGAAGCCGGACTGGCTGCGTGTGCGCATGCCGGCCTCGCCGGAAGTCACGCGCATCAAGCAGACGCTGCGCAAGCACGGTCTGCACACGGTCTGTGAGGAAGCCTCCTGCCCGAACCTGGGTGAGTGCTTCAGCGGCGGCACCGCCACCTTCATGATCATGGGGGATATCTGCACCCGTCGTTGCCCGTTCTGTGACGTGGCGCACGGTCGTCCCAATGCATTGAACGCCGACGAGCCGCGCGAGCTGGCCGAAGCCATCGCCGAGATGCGCCTGAATTACGTCGTCGTGACCTCCGTCGACCGTGACGACCTGCGCGATGGTGGCTCCAACCACATCGCCGAGTGCATCCGCGAGATTCGCGAGAAGTGCGACGGCACCGAGATCGAAGTGCTGGTGCCCGACTTCCGTGGCCGCATGCAGGTCGCGCTGGACGTGCTCGAGCAGACACCGCCGGATGTCTTCAACCACAACCTGGAAACCGTGCCGAGCCTTTACCGTCGCGTGCGCCCGGGTGCCGACTACCAGTGGTCACTTGATCTGCTCAAGGGCTACAAGGAGCGTCGTCCGGAAGTGAAGACCAAGTCCGGTCTGATGCTGGGGGTCGGCGAGACTGACGAGCAGGTGCTCGAGGTCATGCAGGACCTGCGCAACCACGGTGTCGACATGCTGACTCTGGGTCAGTACATGCAGCCGTCGCGCAACCACCTGCCCATCGATCGCTGGGTGCATCCGGACACCTTCGATTGGCTCGGCCAGAAGGCGCGCGAGATGGGCTTCTCGCATGTTGCCTCCGGCCCGCTGGTGCGCTCTTCCTACCACGCCGACAAACAGGCGCACGGTGTGGAAGTGAAGTAAGCCGCACTGCTGACATGCCGTCAGTAGCCTGAACGAAAAACCGCCATGGAGCTTGTCTCCATGGCGGTTTTTTCATGTGGCTTGCGCCATCAGGACGCTATGTTCATTGCTCGGTCGCCAGCGGCAGGCAGGCCACGCTGTGCCCGGGGATGGGCTCCATCGGCGCACTGAAGTGCGCATTGAGCTCCGGCAGCAGCTCGCGCACGAAGCGCAGGAACAGCTCGGTGACCGGCGTGGGGTAGCGGTCCTTGGGGTAGACGGTGCACCAGCTGCGTCTGAGCGGGAAGCCCGGCAGCGATGGCGAGGCCAGCAGGCCTGAGGCCAGCTCCAGCTGAACCGACAGTCGCGGCAGGATCGCCACGCCCAGGTGCGCCATCACGCCTTGCTTGATGGCCTCATTGGAGCCCAACTCCAGCGTATGGCGCAGCGAGACACGCTCGCGTGCGGCGAACTCCTCGAAGGCGGTGCGTGTGCCAGAACCGGGTTCACGCATCAGCATGTAGTACTGCGCGAGGTCTTCCAGGGTGATGCCCTTGACCTCTAGCAGCGGATGACCGGGCCAGACGACGGGGATCAGCTCGTTGTCGAGAATCGGCATGAAGGCCAGATTGGCGTCATCTGGCACCATGCCCATGATCACGAGATCATCGCGCCGCTCGGCGAGGCGTTCGAGCGCCTGGCCGCGATTGCAGACGCGCAGGCGTACCGACACTTCCGGATAGCGCGCCCGAAAGCGCGCCAGAATGTGCGGCACCACGTACTGTGCGGTGGACACGGCCGCCAGGTTGAGCTCGCCGCGGATGGTGCCGGCGATCTCCGACAGCTCCATCTGCAGGCTCGAGACCTCGCCGAAGATCGACTGCACCGAGTTTGCCAGGGCATCAGCCGCCGGCAGGATATGTAGCGTCTTGCCGGCATATTTGAACAGCGATTGCTCGAGTGCCTGCTCCAATTGACGAATCTGGGCACTGACGGCGGGTTGCGTCAGGCCAAGTTGCTCGGCCGCACGGGAGTAGGACTGCTGGCGATGAACCGCTTGGAACACCTGTAACTGTCTGAAAGTTAAGCGATTCAACAAGTTTGGACGCGACATGACACACCCAGTCATAAGGTTTTACTTATAGATTGGCAAAAAAATATCAACTTTTCTATTGGTCTCTCGCTGGGTAGCGTGGAACGCATGCTACCTCGTGTCTTTCAGCGCCGTTGTCGCGTCTGGCGGTCAATGACAAGCGCACGACCGGAGCACCACAACAAGATCACGCGTCACGTCCGGGAGAGTCACCATGTTTCGCAAGTTGCTGATTGCCAACCGAGGGGAAATCGCAGTGCGCATTGTACGCGCCTGTGCCGAGATGGACATCCGCTCAGTCGCTGTCTACACCGAACCGGATCGTTTCTCCTTGCACGTCAAACGCGCCGATGAAGCGCATTTCATCGGCGACGACCCGCTGGCCGGTTATCTGGACGCCCGCCGCCTGGTCGATCTCGCGCGCGAGACCGGCTGTGATGCCATCCATCCGGGCTACGGATTCCTGTCGGAGAACGCCGAATTCGCGGCCATCTGTGAAGCGGCGGGAATCGCCTTCGTGGGGCCGGCCAGCAGTGTCATCGCCCGCATGGGCGACAAGACCCAGGCCCGCGATGCCATGAAGGCAGCCGGCGTGCCGGTGACACCGGGCTCGGCCGGCAATCTGGCCGATGTCGAGGAGGCGCTGAGTGTCGCCGAGCAGGTCGGCTACCCCGTCATGCTCAAGGCTACCTCAGGCGGTGGGGGGCGCGGTATCCGGCGTTGTGATGATGCTCATCAGCTCGAGCAGGCCTGGGGGCGCGTGATCTCGGAAGCCACCAAGGCCTTCGGCAGTGCCGATGTGTTCCTCGAGCGTTGCGTGGTCGACCCGCTGCATATCGAGGTGCAGATCCTCGCTGACAATCACGACAACGTGATTCATCTGTTCGAGCGTGACTGCTCCATCCAGCGTCGCAACCAGAAGCTGATCGAGATCGCCCCCAGTCCGCAGCTGACACCGGAGCAGCGCTCCTACGTCGGCGAGATGGCAGTACGTGCCGCCCGCGCCGTCGGCTATCGCAACGCCGGTACCGTGGAGTTTCTGGTCAAGGGCAACGAGATCTACTTCATGGAGATGAACACTCGCGTGCAGGTGGAGCACACCATCAGCGAGGCCATCACCGGCGTGGATATCGTGCGCGAGCAGATCCGCATCGCCTGGGGCCACAAGCTGGCCTTCCGCCAGGAAGACATCCGCCATCACGGCTATGCGATCCAGTTTCGCATCAACGCCGAGGACCCCAAGAACGACTTCCTGCCAAGCTTCGGGCGCATCACGCGCTACTACGCGCCGGGCGGGCCTGGCGTGCGCACCGATACCGCGATCTATACCGGCTACACCATCCCGCCGTATTTCGATTCCATGTGTCTGAAGCTCATCGTGTGGGGGCTGACCTGGGAAGAGGTCATCAATCGTGGTTCGCGGGCCCTCAGTGACATGCGCCTGCAGGGCGTCAAGACCACGGCGCCTTACTATCAGGAAATCCTCAAGCACCCTGATTTTCGCAATGCGCACTTCGATACCGGCTTCGTGGCCGCTCACCCGGAATTGACCCAGTACTCGGTCAAGCGCCTGCCGGAGCAGACAGCGCTGGCGATCGCGGCGGCCATCGCGGCCCATGCCGGTCTCTGATGCGTACCTGATGCCCCTGATGTCGTGAATCTTCCCTGATCTTCCCCCGGTTCACGTAGCCAATAATGAGAAGGACCCCAGACATGACAGCTGCAACCCCCAACACCAACACCGTCGATCATGCCGATCGCGTCAAGGTCACCGAAGTCGTGCTGCGCGATGGCCACCAGTCATTGATCGCGACCCGCATGCGCACCGAAGACATGCTGCCGATTGCCGCGCGCCTCGATCAGGCCGGTTTCTACAGCCTCGAAGTGTGGGGCGGCGCGACCTTCGATGCCTGCGTGCGTTTCTTGAAGGAAGACCCCTGGGCGCGCCTGAAGGCGCTCAAGGAAGCCATGCCCAACACCCCGCTGCAGATGCTGCTGCGCGGCCAGAACCTGCTCGGCTATCGTCACTACGCCGATGATGTGGTGGAGGCCTTCGTCGAGCGCGCCGCGGCAGGTGGTATCGATATCTTCCGTGTCTTCGATGCCTTGAATGACCTGCGCAACATGGAAACCGCCATGCGCGCGGTCAAGAAGGCCGGCAAGCACGCCCAGGGCACCATCTGCTACACCGTGAGCCCGGTGCATACGCTGGAAATGTACGTCGAGCAGGCGCGCAAGCTGGTCGAGATGGGGGCCGATTCCATCGCCATCAAGGACATGGCCGGCCTGCTGACGCCGTACGCCACCTATGATCTGGTCAGCGCGCTGGTCGAGGCGGTCGAGGTGCCGGTCCACCTGCACAGCCACGCCACGGCGGGCCTGGCGCCGCAATGCCAGCTCAAGGCCGTCGAGGCGGGCTGTCGCCATATCGACACCTGCATCTCGGCCTTCGCCGGCGGCACCAGCCATCCGGCCACCGAATCCTTCGTGGCCTCGCTGCGCGGCACCCAGTGGGATACCGGCCTTGAGCTGGAGTCGCTGCGTGAGATCGGCGATTACTTCCAGGAAGTGCGCAGCAAGTATGCGGCCTTCGAGAGCGAATTCACCCGCGAGGATGTTTCGGTCCAGATCAGTCAGATCCCCGGCGGCATGATGTCCAACCTGGCCAGCCAGCTGAAGGAGCAGAATGCCCTGGAGCGCATCCGCGAGGTGTTCGATGAGATTCCGCGTGTGCGTGCCGATCTCGGCTATCCCCCGCTGGTCACCCCGACTTCGCAGATCGTCGGCACCCAGGCGGTACTCAACGTGCTGACCGGCGAGCGCTACAAGAGCATCACCAACGAGGTGAAGCGCTATCTGCAGGGCGGTTACGGTCAGGCGCCGGCACAGGTCAATGAAGAGGTCCGCTCGCGTGCCATCGGTAACGCGCCTGTGGAAGTCGGGCGCCCAGCCGATCTGCTCGCGCCGGAGATGACGCGCCTCACCGAGGAGCTGGGCGAGCTGGCCGAGTCCCCCGAGGACGTGCTGACCTTCGCCATGTTCCCGGAGCTGGGACGTGACTTCCTCAACGAACGCCGCGCCGGCACGCTCACACCGGAAATCATCCCCCAAGGCGAGGCGGAACGCCCGGTGACCTCTGGCGTGCCGACCGAGTTCGTCATCGACGTGCACGGCGAGTCCTACGCGGTGCAGATCACCGGCGTCGGCGGTGCCAAGGGCAGCAAGCGTCACGTCTACCTGACCCTGGACGGCATGCCGGAAGAGGTGGTGTTCGAGGCCAAGGACGATTACGTGGCGGGCGGCCAGAATGGCGGACGTGCCAGCGCCTCGGCGCCGGGCCATGTCACCACCGCGATGCCGGGCAACATCGTCGAGGTGCTGGTTGCGGTCGGTGACAGCGTCACCGCGGGCCAGTCAGTGTTGATCAGTGAAGCGATGAAGATGGAGACCGAGATCGCCGCGCGTGTCGACGGTACCGTCAAGGCCATTCATGTCGCGCGTGGCGATCGCGTCACGCCGGGCGAAGTGCTGATCGAGATCTCATGAGGCCAGCGGTGGCGAGGTTGTAAAAACCGGCCGCCGTCACCATCTGCTAGGCATGAAATCACCAGGGGCGGCAGGGTATCTTCGATGTCTCGCCGCCCCTTCCTTGAAAGGGACTGACATGACAGCACATTTCGAACAGGCACCCGGCCTGAGTGAACAGATCGACCCGGCGACCCGTGGCTACGTCTTCAACCAGACCATGCTGCGCATCAAGGACCCCGAGCGCAGCCTTGATTTCTACACCCGCGTGATGGGCATGCGTCTGGTGCGCAAGCTCGACTTCCCGGAAATGCAGTTCAGTCTTTATTTCCTCGCCTATCTGGATGATGACCAGGCCAGTCAGGTGCCTGGTGATGATCTCAAGCGCACCACCTACACCTTCGGGCGTGAGGCGATGCTTGAACTGACCCATAACTGGGGCACCGAGAATGACCCGGACTTCGCCTATCATGACGGCAACGCCCAGCCGCAGGGCTTCGGTCATATCGGAGTGAGTGTGCCAGATGTCTACGCGGCCGCCGAACGCTTCGAGTCACTGGGCGTCGAGTTCGTCAAGCGTCCTGATGATGGCAAGATGAAGGGACTGGCCTTCGTGAAGGACCCCGATGGCTACTGGATCGAGATCCTGCGCGCCGATACCTTCGAGCGTCAGGCCAACGGCGAAGCCTGAGACAGGCGGCCGCTGTAAAGAACCGCCACCACCGGCATGCCCGGGGTGGCGGTTTTTCGTTCATCCGAAACTCCGCGTTGCAGGGGTGTCAGCGGCATTCGCTTGCTGCAATGATGATGTCTGACTGACACTCGCAAGGCGCTCATTATTGATCGCCCTTGAGATGGATGGCCCTTGAGATCGATCGCCCATGATGAAAGAGGAGATAGCCATGTCTGAGAATGCACAGCGGTTGAGCGGCAAGGTGGCGGTAGTCAGTGGGGCTTCACGCGGGATCGGTGCCGGCATCGCGCAGCGCCTGGCCGCGGACGGTGCCCAGGTCATCGTCAACTATCGCAGTGACAGTGACGGTGCCCTGCAGGTCGTGGCGGATATCGAGTCACGGGGTGGCAAGGCGATTGCGGTACAGGCCGATGTCGGCGTCAGCCGTGATGCGACGCGCCTGTTCAAGGAAGCCAGTCGCGTGTATGGCGGCGTGGACATTGTGGTCAACAATGCCGGGATGAGCATCTACAAACCCATCGCCGACTTCACGGATGATGACTTCGCCAACCTGATGCAGGCCAACCTGACGGGGTCCTTCAATCTGATGCGTGAGGCGGCGCAGCACCTGCGCGATGGCGGGCGCGTGATCAACATGTCCACCTCGGTGACACGTCAGATGTTCCCCAGCTATGGTCCCTATGCGGCTTCCAAGGCCGCAGTCGACCAGCTGACGAGAGTGTTGGCCAAGGAGGTGGGGGAGCGGGGCATCACGGTCAATGCCGTGGCGCCGGGCCCCACGGATACTGGCCTGTTTCGTCAAGGCAAGAGTGAAGAGACCATCGAGCGCCTCAAGGGCATGGCGGCGCTGGGGCGAATTGCGGACCCGCAGGATGTCGCGGCGGTGGTGGCCTGGCTTGCCAGCGAAGACGCCGGCTGGGTGAGTGGCCAGGTCATCGGCGCCAATGGCGGCTTTGCGTGAGATCACCGAGGTGGGTTTTGCCTAACGCCACCTCTGTTTACGGCTATGATGTTGTCAGGATGAGGTTTGTTCAGACATCGGCATGAGGGGCTGGTATGAAGGTGACAGCTAGCGAAGTCCACGGCGATATCTCGCCGCAGGGCGTGATGCCGGATTCCGATGGTTCGTGCGTGGGTTATCCCGGGCGCCTTGGGGGGTACTCGCGCGAGTGTGCGCTCAAGCTCTATGCCAACGACGCCCAGCTCAAGGCTTACGCAGGTATCGAGGAGGTCATCAGGGCACTGGCGGAAGGCGAGATCGATACCGCCGTGGTGCCCTGGTCGCGTGGGCATCAGCGTCCAGTGCGTACCACGCATCAGGCCCTGGCCTTCTGGACGGGCATCTGCGTCGAGCGGCGGGTCTTCCGTGCCATCAGTCTCAGTCTACTCGGCCCCCCCGGGGCTTCGCCGTCGGCGGTGAGGCGTATCGTGGCACGGGAGGCTCTGTTCGAAGAGTGCGATGCCTGGCTGCAGCAGAACCTGCCGGAGGTCGAGCGGGTGGAGTGTCTGCACATGGCGGATGCACTGGACATGGCAGAGAGTCGCGGCGATACGCTGGCCATCGCGCCGCCATCACTGGCACGCCGCCCGGGCCTTGTGTGCCTCGCCCAGCGCATCGAGGATGACCCCGGTCGTGTGGCGCAATTCGCGGTGCTGAGGCGTGATCACGCGCGGGTGCGCGGCCAGTGCTTTTCCTGTGACGCCACGGTGGATGAAGGGCAGGGCAACGCCGTGCTGTCCGGGGCCAGCGAGCCCACCGGGTGAGGGTCGCCGCTCGGCCCTGAGTTCCGTTATGCTGAAGGCCATTCGTCATCAGAGGCCTTTTGCATGGTGTCTTCCGACCAGCGCTCATCCGCAACCTTCGTATCCTCTATATCAGAGACGCAGGACGCCGCGACTTCATCCGATGTCGCGGCACCTCGCGTGGTGCAACGCATTCCTGCCACTCCCGCCGAGTGGAAGACTCCCGGCGAACTTGATGCCCGCCTGCCGATGCGGCCGGCCGTGGTGCCGGTCTCGCTGCCGACGGCCGGGCTGATCATCGTCGATGAGATCAACGGCTTCTGTCAGGTCGCAGGCGGTGCGCTGGCGCCTCAGGCACCCAATGCCCAGGTCAGCAGGATGATCACTCTCAGCGATATACTGGCGCGAGTCTTCAGTGAGCGCAATCGCCCCTTGCTGGCCTTCATTGATTCCCATGCGCCGGGCAAGCCGGAGCCGCCTTATCCCGCCCATTGTGAGCAGGGCAGCGGCGAGGATGAGCTGGTGGCGGAACTTGCCTGGCTGAAAGAGGAGCCGCAGGCCACGCTGGTGCGCAAGGACTGCATCAATGGCTATGTCGGCGCGATTGATCCCCATACCCAAGTCAATGCGCTGCAGGAGTGGGTGAGCGACGAAGGGCTGGAAACCCTGGTCGTGGTAGGCATCTGTACCGATATCTGCGTGATGGACCTGGTATTGACGTTGCTGTCGGCGCGCAATCACGACCTGCTGAGCGAGGTGCGTGACATCGTGGTACTGGAGCCCGGCTGTGCCACCTACGACCTGCCGGCTGAAGTGGTTGAGCAGCTGGGGCTTCCCGTTACGGCGACGCATCCCCAGGCAGACAGTCATCACATCGGGCTTTACTGCATGGCGGCGCGCGGTGCGGTCATCGCCAGTCAGCTTGAGCTGATGTCCTGATCTGACGTTATGCAATGACGGCCCGTGACAAGCCCCCTGTGCGAGGTCGGCGCAAGAGTGTCACCAGAGGTTCGCAAGGCAGGTCGCTGGGTGCGCGTAAAAGGTAGTTTGATTACAACATCCGGTCATGAAAAGGAAAACGCCGCCTCTCTTGTGAGCAGGCGGCGTTTTCCTTTTCATAGGGCAACAGCCAGCGCCATTCAGGCGCGGGTGCTGACCCAGTCGTTGGCATCCGGCACGGCCACTTCGACTTCCTCGGAGATCAACTTCGAGTGGAAGAGGAAGTCCGCGCTGGCCGCATTGCTGGCGACCGGCACGTTCCACAATGCCGCCAGGCGCAGCAACGCCTTGACGTCAGGATCATGCGGCATCGGCGCGAAGGGGTCCCACAGGAAGACCAGCAGGTCCAGATTGCCTTCGGCGATGCGCGTGCCGATCTGCTGATCACCGCCCAGCGGGCCGCTCAGCAAGCCCTCGACCTCGAGCCCCAGTTCCTTGCTGATGCGGCGGGCAGTCGTGCCCGTGCCCAGCAGCTGGTGGCGGGATAGTTCATCGCGCCAGCGATTGGCCCACGCCAGCATTTCATTCTTCTTGCCATCGTGCGCCACCAGCGCAATGCGCTTGCGTGCTGGCAGGGTGCGCCGTGCCTGGCGCCTGGGTCGTTGTTCGCTCATTCCCTGACCTCCTGAGGATGGGGCAATGTCGCTGGCCTCCCGCCTCGAGAGGCCCGAGACGGGAGGCCAGCGAGGCCGATCAGTCGATGGTGCTGCCGACAGTGACGATCTTCATGGTGTTGGTGCCGCCATGTGCGTTCATCTGATCGCCACGGGTCAGGATCACCAGGTCACCGCGAGTCGCGATGCCGCGAGCTTCCAGCTCCGCGATGGCGCGGCGGTTGATTTCCGCCGCCGGCAATTCGCTGGAATCGAAGGGCAGTGACACCACGCCACGGTAGAGCGCCATGCGACGCTGGGTCTTCTGGTCCTGTGCCAGGCCGACGATGGGCAGGCCGGAGCGGATGCGTGAGGCGATCAGTGGGGTATAGCCGGATTCCGTCATGCACACGATGGCCACGACACCGGTCAGGTGGTTGGCGGCATACATCGCGGACAGCGCGATGGTCTCGTCGGTCTTGCTGAAGCCTTCGTGGATGCGGTGCTGGGATTCCTGCGCGGCACGCTCACGTTCGGCACCCAGGCAGACCCGGTCCATGGTCTCGATGGTCTCGACCGGGAAGTCGCCGGCAGCGGTCTCGGCCGACAGCATCACGGCGTCGGTGCCGTCGAGCACGGCATTGGCGACGTCGAAGACTTCGGCGCGGGTCGGCAGAGGCGCGCTGATCATGGATTCCATCATCTGGGTGGCCGTGATGACCACGCGGTTGAGGCTGCGCGCGCGGCGAATCATGCGCTTCTGCACACCGATCAGCTGAGCATCGCCAATCTCGACGCCCAGATCGCCACGCGCCACCATCACGCCTTCACTGGCGAGGATGATGCCATCCAGCACGGCGTCGTCGGCGACGGCTTCGGCGCGCTCGACCTTGGCGATCAGACCGATGTCACGACCTTCCTCGCCCAGCAGCTCACGGGCCAGCTGCATGTCGGCGCCGCTGCGCGGGAAGGACACGGCCAGATAGTCGACGCCGATATCGATGGCGGTCTTCAGGTCAGCCTTGTCCTTGTCGGTCAGGGCTTCGGCAGACAGGCCGCCGCCTTGCTTGTTGATGCCCTTGTTGTTGGACAGCTTGCCGCCGACCTTGACGGTGGTGTGGATCTCGTTGCCCTTGAGCTCCTTGACCTCGAGCACCACGCGGCCATCGTCGAGCAGCAGCACGTCGCCCGCGGCCACGTCATTGGCCAGTTCCTGGTAGTCACAGCCGACACGCTCGGCGGTACCTTCATCGCGGCCCAGGCCGACATCGAGGATGAACGGCTGGCCTTCGCTCAGCTTGACGGCGGTATCCTTGAAGCGGGCGATGCGGATCTTCGGACCCTGCAGGTCGCCCAGCACGGCGACGCTGCGGCCCTGGGCGGCGGCGGCCTGGCGTACGGCCTCGGCGCGCATGCGGTGATCTTCGGGGCTACCGTGGGAGAAGTTGAGGCGTACCACATCGACTCCGGCACGAATCATCGCGTCGAGCACACCCGGCTTGTCACTGGCAGGGCCGAGAGTGGCGACAATCTTGGTGCGGCGGATCGGGCCGTTGAACGCGTGCGGCATGAAAGCATACTCCTTGAACACTGGCGTGATGGACTGGCTGAAAACGCAAACCAGGTTGTTGTCATTTTACTACATTGAAGGCTGAAAGGGAGCCTGTCGAGTATCGTCGGCTGTCGTTGTCCATTCTCGTGATCACGATCGGGACTGCAAGGGATGACGTGAAGTCTGCCGAGCGATTGTTGCGAATACGTTGTCGCGGGTACGCGGACATGGGCTGAGGCCTGAGGGTCTGTCGCACTGCGTCATGCCAATGTCCGCTGGCTGGCTTTCACTGACAGCCATTCCAGTGCTACCTATATAGTGGCAATACCCTGCTGAGCGAAATTTCCGCTCATCGGCCCTGCGCAGACCCTGTGCCGGATCCATGTATCGGGCCCGTTGACCGCTGCCATGCGCTGGTGACCTATGCTCAAACCCGGCTCGAAGGCCGGATTGCCCACGATCACACGCCTGGCGGCTGTCGATGTCATTCGGCGCATGCTGCATGCTGACGTGGCGGGTGGCAGGGCATGTCTCGAGGCTGTCGCAGAGGCGCCCTGTCGAGCCGCCCTGACGAGGCGTCAGTCTCAACATTGCTGGTCAGCGCTGAAATGCTGGGGTAGGGTAGGCGCATTTTTCGGCTGGGACAAAACCCAGCGCGACGAGTCATTCGCCGGCGCAATCAGCGCTGGCCAGGAGATGCGAGCAACCATGGGCAAGTCACTGGTGATCGTCGAGTCGCCCGCCAAGGCCAAGACCATCAACAAGTATCTCGGCAACGATTTCGTGGTGAAGTCGAGTGTCGGGCACATCCGCGACCTTCCGACCAGCGGGAGCGGCAAGCAGGCCACCGACCCCAAGGAACGTGCCCGTCAGGCGGCGGAGACTCGCAAGATGTCGCCCGAGGCCAAGGCGGCTCACAAGGCACAGAAGGCCAAGATCCAGTTGATCCGCCGCATGGGGGTCGACCCGGAGAATGGCTGGGAGGCGCATTATGAGATCCTGCCCGGCAAGGAGAAGGTTGTCTCCGAACTGACGCGTCTGGCCGAGAAGGCCGACACCATCTATCTCGCGACGGATCTGGACCGCGAAGGTGAGGCGATTGCCTGGCACCTGCGCGAGACCATCGGTGGCGACGATTCGCGTTACAAGCGCGTGGTGTTCAACGAGATCACCAAGAAGGCGATCACGGCAGCCTTCGATGAGCCGGGTGAGCTGAAGATGGACCGCGTGCATGCCCAGCAGGCGCGCCGCTATCTGGATCGCGTCGTGGGTTTCATGGTCTCGCCGCTGCTGTGGGCCAAGGTCGCCCGTGGTCTGTCCGCCGGTCGTGTGCAGTCGGTCGCCGTGCGTCTGATCGTCGAGCGCGAGCGCGAGATCCGCGCCTTCATCCCCGAAGAGTTCTGGGATGTCCACGCCGAGCTGGCCGCCGCCAGTGGTGAGGCGATCCGTTTCGAGCTGGCACGTCAGGATGGCAAGGCCTTCCGTCCTACCAGCGAGAAGGAGACGATGGATCGTATCGCGGCGCTGCGCACGGCCAGACTCGCGATCACCAATCGTGAAGACAAGCCGACACGCTCCAAGCCGAATGCGCCGTTCATTACCTCGACCCTGCAGCAGGCGGCCAGTGGTCGTCTCGGCTTCTCGGTCAAGAAGACCATGATGATGGCCCAGCGTCTCTACGAAGCGGGTTACATCACCTACATGCGTACCGACTCGACCAACCTGTCGGCGGACGCGGTCGCCACGGCGCGTGACTTCATCAGCGAGGAATACGGCAGCAACTATCTGCCGGAAGCGGCCAACGTCTACTCCAGCAAGGAGGGCGCCCAGGAGGCGCACGAGGCGATTCGTCCTTCCGAGGTGACGCGTCGTGCCACCGACCTCGCCGGCATGGAGCGTGATGCCGAGCGTTTGTATGAGCTGATCTGGCGCCAATTCGTGGCCTGTCAGATGCTGCCGGCCGAATACCTGTCGTCCACGCTGACCATCGAAGTGGATGGCTATGAGCTGCGCGCCAAGGGCCGTGTGCTCAAGTTCGACGGCTACACGCGTGTCATGAAACCGATGGGCAAGAAGGAAGAGGACCAGTCGCTGCCGGATCTTGCCATCGGCGAGACGCTGGACCTGGTCGAGCTGCAGCCGCTGCAGCACTTCACCAAGCCCACGGCGCGTTACACCGAGGCCAGCCTGGTCAAGGAGCTGGAAAAGCGTGGTATCGGTCGTCCGTCCACCTATGCCGCCATCATCTCCACCATCCAGGACCGTGGCTACGTGGCGCTGGAAAACCGTCGCTTCTATGCCGAGAAATTGGGCGACATCGTCACCGATCGCCTCAGTGAGTCCTTCAAGGATTTGATGGACTTCGGCTTCACGGCGCGCATGGAAGACTACCTCGATGAGGTGGCCAACGGCGGGCGCAACTGGCGCGAGCTGCTGGACACCTTCTACGCCGAGTTCAAGGCCGAGCTGGACCACGCCCAGTCCGAAGAGGGCATGCGTCCGAACCAGCCGGTGCCGACGGACATCGCCTGCCCGACCTGCGGGCGTGAGATGCAGATTCGTACCGCCTCGACCGGGGTCTTCCTGGGCTGTTCCGGCTACAACCTTCCGCCCAAGGAGCGCTGCAAGACCACCATCGATCTGCTGCCGGGCGATGAAGCCGTGGCGGCCGATGCCGGTGAAGATGCCGAGACGGATGCGCTGCGCGCCAAGCGTCGCTGCCCGATCTGCGCCACCGCGATGGACAGCTACCTGATCGATGAGCAGCGCAAGCTGCACGTCTGCGGCAATAGCCCGGACTGTGTCGGTCACGAGGTCGAGGAAGGTCAGTTCCGCATCAAGGGCTACGATGGCCCGGTGATCGAGTGCGACAAGTGCGGCTCCGACATGCAGCTCAAGACCGGGCGTTTCGGCAAGTACTTCGGCTGCACCAACGAGAATTGCAAGAACACCCGCAAGCTGCTCAAGTCCGGTGAAGTGGCGCCGCCGAAGATGGACCCGATTCCGATGCCGGAACTTGCCTGCGTCAAGGTCGAGGACCACTACGTGCTGCGCGATGGCGCCAGTGGTCTGTTCCTGGCGGCCAGCCAGTTCCCCAAGAATCGCGAGACGCGTCCGCCGCTGGTCAAGGAGCTCAAGGCGCACGCCGACGAGTTGCCGGAGAAGTATCACTTCATTCTCGAGGCCCCGGATCAGGACCCGGATGGACGTCCGGCACAGATTCGCTTCTCACGCAAGGTCAAGGCTCAGTACGTCATGACCGATGAGGAAGGCAAGGCGACCGGCTGGAAGGCGACCTACGACAACGGCCGCTGGGTCGTCGAGGACAAGCGCAAGGGAGCCAAGAGCTGATGAGCCAGCGTGCCCGTACCAATCAGCTGCTGTATCAGGCCGAGTTGCTGCTGGCCCAATCAGCGGTCTCTGGCGACGATGAGCATGCCGTGGCGCGTCGCATGGCCGGTGAAGAGGGCGCGCTCGCCCTGCTGGAGCTGGCGCTGGCGTCATTGCTGGAAGAGTGTGCCGTGACGGCGCGCTGGCCAGAGGGTAGCTGGCGCGAGCGCCTGGCCACACCACCGACGCCCATTGCCGAGGTCGAGCAGCTGCGCAGCCTGCTGGAACGTCCTGACAGCTGGTTGTCTGAGCTGATCGCGGATGTGACCCGTCTGCATGAAGAGGGTGGCGTCGCTCGCCGCGAGGAATCGCGTTCGCGGGGTGATGGTCTGATCATCGCGGCAGCCTCGAGCGCCTCGCTGGCCGAGCGTCTCAGCGCCGCCATCACGGCATTCAAGGCGCTGCTGCCGCAGCTGCGCGAGTCGAGCGTCGAGTGGTAGGTCAAGGCGTTGATCTGGTGCTGCACGCTGGTGGTGACTGGCGCATGGCAATCGGGTGACGTTTCGCCTTCACGGGTGCTAGACTGATTGCATTGTGGCAAGCCCTGCATTCTCCGGTACGACCATGGCTCTGGCTGTGGTCGTACTTTTTTCTGCGTCGCTGATGGCAACGCGGTGCCGGGCTTGCCAGCCGTCGCGCTGACGATTACAACGACGCCGGTATCTCGCGAGATGCCGTGCAGGAGGAATGACGTGTCCGATCCCGCCGTACTTGAAATTGTGCAAATGGAAGATGGTGAAGTGATTCTGCGCGCCGCGGAAAGCGAAGGTGAGCCGCTGCTCAGCATTCGCATTTCGGACGAGGCCGCTGATCTGCTGCGTGACAATCGTTTCGAGGTCGCGCGTGAGATGATCGACCACGCCATCACCCGGACTCGCCTCTGGGATGGCGAAGAAGACAAGGGCGAGCAGTCGGAAGGCATCGTGCACTGATGCATCGTTCGCGCTTCGCGCACAAAAAACCCGCCTCGAGGCGGGTTTTTTGTGCAATGCGTGCGGCTTTTCCGTTGCTCAGGGCTCTGCGAGAGAAGCTCTGCGAGAAAAGCCCTGATGAAAAAGTGCTGCTGGGCAAGGTTCTGTTGCTCAAGGCGCAGCTGGTCAAGGCCTCAGTGCAGGCCACCATCGCGGATGACGCCTACCCCGAGACCCTCGATCTCCAGGCTGTCCGTGCGCAGGTCGACCTTGATCGGCGAGAAGTCCTCGTTTTCGGCTTCCAGCCACACGTAGTGCCCGTCACGACGGAAGCGCTTGACGGTGACTTCATCTCCCAGGCGTGCCACCACGATCTGCCCGTCACGCACGCTGGTGGTGCGGTGCACGGCCAGCAGGTCGCCTTCCAGAATTCCCACGTCCTTCATCGACACGCCGCGCACACGCAGCAGGTAGTCGGCAGCCGGCGAGAAGTAGTCGCTCGGCAGCGGGCAGTGACGGTCGATATGCTCGCTGGCAAGAATCGGGCTGCCGGCGGCCACTTCCCCGATCACCGGCAGGCCATCGTTGGCGCTGTCGTCGACGTCAGCCAGCGACGGCACGCGAATGCCGCGTGAGGTGCCCGGCACCATTTCGATGGCGCCCTTGCGCTTGAGGGCACGCAGATGCTCCTCGGCGGCATTCGGCGAGCGAAAGCCCAGCGCCTGGGCGATTTCGGCCCGCGTCGGCGGGTAGCCAGAGGACTTGATGGTCTTGATGATGAAGTCGAAGACATCCTGCTGGCGCGGAGTAAGCGGCTGGGTCATGGCATTGCCTTTGGCCTGGGCGGCATCTTGAGCTGACGGCACGGGGTGTGCATCCATACAACTGTCATTGTATCCAGTCATGGCAGTCATGCAAGGCATCCTGGCTTGTGTGGAGGCCTCAAAGGGCAGGTAGTCGTCGAGATATCGCCGTCTGCCGACTTGGCTTGTCGATATCCAAGGCAAGCTGTCGCGAGGTCAATCCGGTGTGGCCCTGCGGGGAGGGGGCTGTCACCGAGCACGACGAGTCCTTGAATCGGCACGGTCTGCATTGAAGGAATATCAGGCTCAGCTAAACCTCTGGCGTTTGAAACGCGAGAGAATTGTCAGTCATGGCATGGCGCGCTAGAATCAAAGTGTTTCAAACGAATGTTCGCCGATGGCAGTGTTCGGATGTGTCGTACTCACTTGTGTCGTACTCACGTGTGTCGTGATCAAACGAGCCGATATCGTACGTGGCCTTCCGGTGAACCTGCACCACCTCATGAGAGAGTCGCCGCGCGGCGCTTGCGTCGTGACCTACGACTCCAGTCCTCTTCTACCTGACAAGGGTTCCGCCCATGGCCCAGACCGATACCGTTACCCGCATCCTCGATACTGCCGAGGTGCTGTTCGCCGAGCGTGGTTTCGCCGAGACCTCACTGCGCAACATCACCAGCAAGGCCAAGGTCAATCTGGCGGCGGTGAACTACCACTTCGGCTCCAAGAAATCGCTGATCCAGGCGGTCTTCGCGCGCTATCTCGATCCGTTCAGTGAGCGTTTCCACGCGGCACTCGACAGTGTCGAGAAGCAATACGCCGGGCGTCAGGTGCCGCTGGAGGTCCTGCTGGAGGTGATGGCGCGTACCGTGCTGGAGGTGCCGGCCGAGCGCAACAGCCTGCGTACCTTCATGCGCCTGCTCGGGCTTGCCTACACCCAGGGTCAGGGCCACATGCGGCGCTATATTCGCGAGCACTACGGCACGGTCTTCAGTCGCTTCGCCGAGCTTTTGAAGCTGGCGACGCCTGATCTGCCGGACAACGAGCGCTTCTGGCGCCTGCACTTCATGCTCGGCAGCGTGATCTTCACCTTCTCGGGCCTGGATGCACTGCGGGATATCGAGGAGGCCGAGTACGGCCATCACACCACGGTGCGTGAGCTGATCCAGCACATGCGTCCGGTGGTGGTCGCGGCGATGGCAGCGCCGTTGCCGGCCTCGCTCGAGGATGGTGAGGCGGCCACCCAGGCGGCCAGCTGATGGCCTGCTGGGTAGCGGTGGATCTCGCGCGCCAGAGCCTTGAGATACGCAATGACGCGCCGAGTGGCAGTCGTGATGCGCCGCCCTCCGTGGCTGCCCCTGACGCGCTGGTGTACGCCTGCGCGATCTCCAGCGGCCTCAACGGTATCGGCGAGCTCGATGGCAGCGGTTGCACGCCAAGCGGCTGGCATGTGATTCGTGCCGCCATCGGGGCAGGCAACCCGCGTGGCGCCGTCTATCGTGGACGGCGCTTCACGGGCGAGGTATTTACCCCCGAGCTTGCCTTGGAGCATCCAGAGCGTGACTGGATCCTGACGCGCATTCTATGGCTCAGTGGCCGCGAGCCGGGCATCAACCGCGGTCGCAATGCTCGCGGTGAGCGGGTCGATAGCCTGCGCCGTTATATCTATTTTCATGGCACGCCCAGCACGGAGCCCATGGGGGTAGCGGCGTCCCATGGCTGCATTCGCTTGCGCGATGATGACCTGCTGCGACTATTTGCCGAGGCTATGCCTGGCACTCCGGTGCTGCTGCATCCCTGAAGGCGCTGGGGCCCGAGTCTGATACCCTCCATGAGCTGTCACCGGAACTTGCGTGACAGCCCCTTGCCGGGGCGCAGCTGGCCGCGACTGTTCGATAGGGGTTCAGTCGGCTAGAATTGCGCCTTTCCTCGCGCTGGCAGCCTGATTCATCGCGTTTCTTCCAGGCTGCCGAGCCCCGTAAAAGACATGAAGTCCTGGCGGCCGTGATCTCTCTCTGCATGGGATATCACTGCCGCAGGCCATGGACAGGAAGGATGACATGACACAGCCACTGGGCTCCGTAATGGTCGATGTTGCGGGGCTGACTCTCGCCCGCGACGAACGTGAACTGCTGGCACGTCCTGCCGTCGGGGGCGTCATCCTGTTTGCGCGCAACTGTGCTTCTCCCGAGCAGGTGCTGGAGCTGAGCCGCGAGATTCGCAGCGTCAATCCCCACCTGCTGATCGCCATCGATCAGGAAGGCGGGCGCGTCCAGCGTCTGCGTGAGGGCGTGACACGCCTACCGTCGATGCGCAGCCTGGCACAGTGCTGTCTCGGGCGTGACTGTGATGGCTGCGGCGAAGACGCCCAGGCCGCAGGCCTGGGGCTGGCACGCGATGCCGGCTGGCTGCTGGGCATGGAAATGGCAGCCATCGGCTGTGATATCACCTTTGCGCCGGTACTGGATATCGATGTGGCGGGCTCGACCATCATTGGCGATCGCAGCTTCGGCGCCACGCCGGAAGACGTCATCGCGGTGGGCGGCGCCTTCATCGACGGGCTGCAGGAGGCGGGCATGTCCGCCGTCGGCAAGCACTACCCGGGGCATGGTGGCATCTCGGCCGATACCCATCTGGAGCGCGTGGTCGATCCGCGTCCGTTCCGCGAGCTGCGCGAGCATGATCTCAAGCCCTTCGCGGCCCTCGCCGAGCGCCTGGGCGGCGTGATGCCGGCGCATGTGATCTATCCGGATTTCGATGCACGTCCCGCGGGCTTTTCGCCCAGCTGGTTGGGCCTGCTGCGCGAAGAGTTCGGCTTCAAGGGCGCCATCTTCTCCGATGATCTCGGCATGGCGGCGGCCGTCGCGGAAGGCAGCCCGGCAGAGCGTGCGCGCCTGGCGCTGGACGCCGGCTGCGACATGGCGCTGGTCTGCAATGACCCTGCCGCCGCGCGCGAAGTGCTCGACAGCCTCGATGACGATGAGCAGCGCCACCGTGGCAAGCGCCAGGCGCGTCTGCGCTATGCGCGGGCTCGCCCGACGCTTGATGGTCTGGTGGGGTTGGCACGCTGGCGGCGCACTCACGCGAGGCTCGAATCGATGGCGGCCAGTCAGGCATCACAGCAGGTCGCCATGCCTTCGGGCACGCCTGGTACCGCCGAGGCGTCTGACGCGTCTGATGCACGGTCGGCCTCTGAGTCCGGTAGCGCGTAATAATCAGGCACGCGGTGCCTTTTCGAGTCGAAGACTGGCAAGGAATTCCCATGGCTGAGCAATCCGCCACCGAGGCTGCTGCCGATAAGCTGGCAGCGCCTGCCGAAGAGATGATCAATCAATGGGTCGAGCCGCTGCGCCAATGGGTCGAGCAGACCTTTGGCCTGCCGCTGTGGGGCATCAATCTCGCTCTGCTGCTGATGGCGGTGCTGTTGCTGCATCTCATCGAGCGAGTGGTGCTCACCCGCCTGGCGACGCATGCCGAGAAGAGCCGCAACCTGTGGGATGACGCCCTGGTGCATGGTCTGCGTCATCCCGTGTCATTCTGGCTCTACAGCATGGGGGTGTTGCTGGCGCTCGGCATCATCGCCGGCCAGTTCAGCCTTGGCGGGGCCGAGAAATACCTCGGCACGGCGCGCCAGATCGTGACCCTGCTGGCGCTGGCCTGGGCGTTGATCCGCATGGTCAAGCGCTTCGAGGCGCTGCGCACCATGCCGCCGCCCGGCACCAACGTCAACGCGATGGATGCCACCACGGCCTCGGCGATCAGCAAGCTGCTGCGTGCGGTCGTGGTCGTGCTTGTGGGGCTGGCCATCCTGCAGAATCTCGGCGTCTCGCTGTCCGGGGTGCTGGCCTTCGGCGGTGTCGGCGGTATCGCGGTCGGCTTTGCGGCGCGGGACCTGCTGGCCAACTTCTTCGGCGCCCTGATGATCCATCTCGACCGGCCCTTCAAGGTCGGCGACTGGATCCGATCACCGGACCGCGAGATCGAGGGCACCGTCGAGGATATCGGTTGGCGACTGACGCGCATCCGCACCTTCGACATGCGGCCCCTCTACGTGCCGAACGCCATCTTCACCAGCATCTCGGTGGAGAATCCGTCACGCATGTACAATCGTCGCATCTTCGAGACCGTGGGGCTGCGCTATGAGGATGCCGCCCAGGTCGGCCCCATCGTTGCCGCGGTACGCGAGATGCTGGAAGGCCATGACGAGATCGACCAGACGCGCACCCAGATCGTGAACTTCACCACCTACGGTGAGCACTCGCTGAACTTCTTCGTCTATGTCTTCACGCGCACCACCGACTGGGTGAAGTACCACGCGATCAAGCAGGATGTCCTGCTCAAGGTGCACGACATCATTCGTGAGCATGATGCCCAGGTGGCACTGCCTGGTCAGCGTCTGCATTTTGCCGATGTGCTGTCCTTCGAAGGGCACAACCATGAACACGACGCCGAGGCAGAGCATGCCGCGGCGTCATCAGACACGCAGACGCGCGGGTCCCGCCGCCGTTCTGATTCAACCGCCGCTGCTACATCCTCCTCTGCGCCCGTCCGGCGTGGAGATGAGGCCAGTGACACCCAGGAAACTCCCGATGCTGACTCCGACGCCTGAGACTCTCACCGCCCTGCATGACGAAATGCGTGAGGTGATGGACAATGCCGATTGCCTGATCCCGCAAGCTGACCTTGAAGTGGCACTCGACCGCATGGCCGTTGAGCTGACGGAACGCCTCGGCGATCGCATGCCGATCTTCTATTGCGTGATGAACGGCGGCCTGATCACTGCCGGCCAGCTGTTGACCCGCCTCGACTTCCCGCTGGAAGTCGATTATCTGCACGCCACTCGCTACCGTGGCGCGATGCGCGGCGGCGAGCTGTTCTGGCGCGTCAATCCGGAGCTGCCGATGGCCGGTCGCGACGTGGTGATCGTCGATGACATTCTCGATGAGGGTGGCACCCTGGCCGCGATCCTCGAGTACTGTCGTGAAGCCGGTGCGCGCAGCGTGTCCAGCTGTGTGCTGGTCGACAAGAAGCACGATCGCAAGGCCTATCCGGGCTTCAAGGCCGATTTCTGTGGTCTCGACGTCGAAGACCGCTTCCTGTTCGGCTTCGGCATGGACTACAAGGGCTACTGGCGTAACGCGCCGGGCATCTTCGCGCCCAAGGGGCTGTAACCCAAGTGTCTGTGACATGAGCCGCCGGATGGCAGTCGCCATCGCCGGCTGACATCGTCAACGCTGACATTCGTTCACCACCCGCCCGGGCAACCGCGGCGGGTGGTGTCGTTTTCGGGGCCTTTTCTGTTCCCCTGACGCAGAGCGTGACGATTGTGCTTGTCGTCGCCGGTTGGCTCGGAGTAGCGTTCGCTGAGGATCGGAGTGTCCGGTCCCGAGAGATTCCTGCACATGGGTGGCAAGGAGGCGGGCGATGCTGGCGGTGATCGGTGGCACGGGGTTCGGCAGTTGGTCAGGCATGGAAGTGCTCAGGCGCGGCGGGCAGGAAACGCCCCTGGGGGCGGCCTCCTGTGGCGTCGTGGAGGGGCGACTGAATGGGCAGTCGCTGCTGTTTCTGGCCCGTCATGGTCAACCGCACAAGGTGCCGCCGCATCGCATCAACTATCGCGCCAATCTGTGGGCGCTCAAGCAGGCGGGCGCGACCCATGTGGTGGGAGTCAACTGCGTGTCCGGCATCGACCCGACGCTGGCCCCGGGCACGCTGGTGGTGCCGGACCAGCTGATCGATTACACCACCGGCCGCGAGGGTTCGTTCTTCGATGGGCGTTTCAAGCCGTTCCAGCATGTGTCGTTCGCCTGGCCGTATCATCGGGTCTGGCGTGAGGAGTTGCATGCGGCGGCGGCCGATGCGGGGCTGCCTCTCACGGCTGGCGGGGTGCTGGGCGTGGTGCAGGGGCCGCGGCTGGAGACGGCCGCCGAGATCCGCCTGATGGCGCGTGATGGCAATACGCTGGTCGGCATGACGGGAATGCCCGAGGCCGTGCTGGCGCGCGAGCTCGAGATGGAATACGCCAGCCTGTGTCTGGTGATCAGCCATGCCGCGGGCGTCGGCGAAGAGGAGCCGACCCGCGCAGGCACGGAATCCGTGATCGAGGCCGGAATGCCCAGGGTGCAGCGCTTGCTGGCGGCGCTGTTGGGGCGCCATGTCTCAGGCACCAGTTGCTCGGGTTGAGCGCGATCCTGTCACGGCAAATCAAAGACGGCCTGCATCGATGATGCAGGCCGTCTTCATGTTCCGCTCAAGTTCATGCCCAAGTTCGAGCCCAGGCGCCTGGCAGCGCAGGGCGCGTCAGGCGGCCTTTGTCTTGGCGTTGAGCAGGTCCAGCAAGCTCTCGCAGAAGCTGAAGCGCTTCTCGGCGTCATCCATGTAGGTGGCGAAGCGCAGCGTGTCGGCGCCTTCCAGCTTGTAGACATCCGACTGGCGCTGGATCAGGTTGACCAGCGTCAGTGGATCGACCGGCGTCTGGGCGCCGAAGATGATGCGACCACGCCCGGCGCCGGCTTCCAGCTTGATGATGCCCAGCGCCTGGGCGCGCTGGCGCAGCTGGGTCTGGCGGAACAGGGTCTTGACCGGTTCCGGCAGCAGGCCGAAGCGGTCGATCATCTCGACCTGCAGTTCGCGCAGGTCGCTTGCGTTCTCGGCGTTGCTGATGCGCTTGTACATCATCAGGCGCTGCTGGACGTCGTGCAGATAATCGGCCGGAATCAGTGCCGGCAGGTTCAGGCTGACTTCGACGCCTTCATCCAGCGGCGACTCGATATTGGGCGTCTTGCCCGCCTTGATGGCCTTCACGGCGCGATCCAGCATTTCCATGTACAGCGAGTAGCCGATGGTTTCCATCTGCCCGGACTGCTCGTCACCCAACAGCTCGCCCGCGCCGCGAATCTCCATGTCATGGGAGGCCAGCGTGAAGCCGGCACCGAGGTCCTGGGATTCGCTGATCGCTTCCAGACGCTTGACCGCATCGCGGGTCATTGCCTTGGGGTGCGGGGTCAGCAGGTAGGCGTAGGCCTGGTGATGCGAGCGCCCGACGCGCCCACGCAGCTGGTGCAGCTGGGCCAGACCAAACTTGTCGGCGCGCTCGATGATGATGGTGTTGGCGCTCGGAATGTCGATGCCGGTCTCGATGATGGTTGAGCACACCAGCACGTTGAAGCGCTTGTGATAGAAGTCCGACATGCGCCGCTCCAGACTGCGCTCCGGCAGCTGGCCGTGGGCGACGCCGACATTGGCCTCCGGCACCAGCTCCGCGATGCGCGCGGCGCTCTCCTCGATGGTCTTGACCTCATTGTGCAGCACGTAGACCTGTCCGCCGCGCAGCAGTTCGCGCAGGATGGCTTCCTTGACCACGCCGTCGTTGCGTTGCTGGACGAAGGTCTTCACCGACAGGCGGCGCGCCGGCGGCGTGGCGATGATGGACAGGTCGCGGATGCCGCTCATCGCCATGTTCAGCGTGCGTGGTATCGGCGTGGCGGTCAGGGTCAGGATGTCGACCTCGGCGCGCAGGCTCTTGAGGCGCTCCTTCTGGGAGACGCCGAAGCGATGCTCCTCATCGATGATCAGCAGCCCCATGTTGGGCAGCTCCAGCGACCTGGACAGCAGCTTGTGGGTGCCGATCACGATATCGGCCTGGCCGTTCCTGATGCGCTCGAGCGAGGTTTCCTGGCCCTTGCCGCTGGTGAAGCGCGACAGCAGGGCGATCTCTACCGCGGTGTCGGCGAAGCGATCGCGGAAGTTGTCGTAGTGCTGCTGGGCGAGCAGAGTGGTGGGCACCAGCACCACTACCTGACGGCCGGCGTTGACGGCCAGGAAGGCAGCGCGCATCGCGACTTCCGTCTTGCCGAAGCCGACATCGCCACATACCACGCGGTCCATCGGCTGGGGGGCGCACATGTCCTGGATCACCGCGCCGATGGTCTGGGCCTGGTCAGGGGTTTCCTCAAAGGGGAAGCTGGCTGCGAAGCGTGCGTAGTCCTCGGCGGGGAAGTCACAGGCATGCCCGACACGCGCTTCGCGGCGTGCATAGACATCCAGCAGCTCGGCAGCGGTATCGCGAATCTTCTCGGCCGCCTTGCGCTTGGCCTTCTCCCACTGCTCGGAGCCCAGCTTGTGCAGCGGCGCCAGCTCGTCACTGGCGCCGGAATAGCGCGAGATCAGATGCAGGCTGTCCACCGGCACGTAGAGCTTGGCGCCATCGGCGTATTCGAGGGCGAGGAACTCGGCCTCCTGACCGCCGGCGTTGATGGTCTCCAGCCCCAGGTAGCGGCCGACGCCATGGGTGTGGTGAACCACCGGCGCGCCTTCACGCAGCTCCGAGAGATGGCGCACGGCCAGCTCGTTGTCATCGGTGGCGCGCGCCTGGCGGCGGCTCTGCCGTACCACCTCGCCGTAGAGCTCGGTCTCGGTGATGACCACCAGCCCCTTGTGGCTGTCGGTGTCATTGCTGGATGGCGCATCTTCCGTCTGTGCGCTGGCCACCCAGGTGCCATGCGTCAGGCCACCGACGGTCAGGCCGACGGCGGCTGGACTGTCCACGAAGTGCTCGAAACTTGCGAAGTCATCCAGGCTACGCAGCCCGAAGCCACGCAGCAGCGGGGTGAGCTGCTCCTCGACGACTTCGCGGCGACCCTGGGTCTCGGCGACGAACAGTACGCGCTGGGCATGTTCGCCGTTCAGGCGTTGCTTCAGGAAGCTGGCCAGGGCCTGAGTCGGGTCGGCGCTGCGCGCATCGATGGCCAGGCTCGGCAGTGTCTGGTGGCCGAACTCGATGGCGTGGGCATTGGGCTCGCGCACCAGCTCGATGCGCTCGTGCTGCTTGAACTGCCCCAGCAGCTCGTTGACTGGCACGAAGGCACGATGTGGCGGCAGCAGCGGGCGGGTCGGGTCGACGCCCAGGTTGGCATAGCGGGTCGTGATGGCGTCCCAGTGGCTCTCGGCCGCCTCGCGGACGCCGGGCAGCATGGCGATGCGCAACTCATCGCCCATGTGATCGAAGAGCGTCGCGGTCTCGTCGAAGAACAGTGGCAGATACTGCTCGAGCCCCGGTGAAGGGATGCCCTTGATGGCGTCGTTGTAGAGAATGCACTGGCGCGGGTCGACATCGAACAGCGTCTCGAAGCCCTCGCGGAAGCAGGCGATGGCGCCACGTGTCAGCGGGTATTCATGCGCGGGCAGAATCTCGATCGCCTCGACCTTGTCGCCACTGCGCTGGGTGTCAGGATCGAAGGCACGCAGGGTGTCGATCTCGTCATCGAACAGGTCGATGCGCAGTGGTTGCTCGCTGCCCATGGGATACAGGTCGATCAGCGCGCCGCGCAGGGCGTATTCGCCTGGCTCGTAGACTGTCTCCACGGCACGATAACCGGCCCGCGACAGGCGTGAGCGGAAGTCTTCACGATCGAGGGTGTCCCCCTTGGCGAGACGGAAGACCTGGCCTGCGATGTAATCCACCGGTGCGAGGCGCTGCATCAATGTGTTGACCGGTACCGGCACGATGGCGCGGCGGCTGGTCTGCAGGGTGCGCAGGGTACGCAGCCGCTCCGAGACGATGTCCTGGTGCGGCGAGAAGCTGTCGTAGGGCAGCGTTTCCCAATCGGGGAAGGGCAGCAGGCGCTCGGGGTGGCGCGTATAGAAGCGCAGGTCGGCTTCCAGGCGCTGGGCGCTGGCAGTGTCCGGTGTGATGACCATCAGTGGCGCTTCATCGGCATCGGCCAGGCGTGCCAGTGCCAGCGCCGCGGCGCTGGGATCATTGAGCATCCAGAAGGTGGTTTCGCGGCGCGAGCGCGGCAATGGGGGCGTCAGCGGGGTCTCGAACATGGGCTCTGGTGTCTTGTGTCCTGGGCTTGGGCGCAACGCCTTGTGGCGTTCACGGCACGGGATGACGTCACGGGCAGGGCCCGAGTGAATAAGGTACTGGGTCAGTCGCTCGCGGTGAGCGGCCCACGCAGGCAGATGACGCTGAGCGACGCATGGGTGCAAGGTAGTCTCTCGAGTGCTTGGCACACCGGTGAGCACACGGCGCGCACATGAGTGCACGACACGCTCAAGAGGGCGACAAGGCAGGCGCGATGCCTCGGCTTGCAGGCGAGCTTCACCGCAAGCTGTCGCAGCGCAAGGTGCTGAAGCGTCATTCCTCGCAATGAAAGGAGTCGCGCTTGATCATAGCAAGTCAGTTGCTACATGGGGGCAAGTGATCCTCTTTTCAGCACCGTGGACACCGATGGCCGAGCGCGGGATGGGGGAGGGCTTTTGTAGTCAAATCGTTGATTCTGTAGCACTACTACCCTGCGTGCGACCATCCTTTCATTGTGGTGCATAGCCGCGTTACGCATACTCAGCTGGCCTTGTCCGGCGTCGCCAGACGATCGGTGACGACCATCATCATTTGCCCGCACGTGAGAGGATGCACCCGTGAGCCAAGAGAATCTCGAAGCCTGTTTCAAGCAGTGGCAGGACAATGAAGCCCTCGCGGAGCAGATGATCCCGCTGTTGGGAGATCTCTACCGCCGCTTCAACGTCGTGCCCTCCATCTACGGGCGTTCGCTGATCAATCGTTCGATGGTGCGCATCCTCAAGAACCACCGTTGGGTGCGCAAGGCCGAAGGCGTCGAGCTGTCAGTGGAAGACACCTTCCCGCTGGTGCGCGCGATGATCGAGCTCAACCTGGGCCCGGCCCACGTCGATATCGGCAAGCTGGCCGTCGCCTTCAAGCGCTCTGACGAGATGGATATCACCGCCTTCCTCAAGCGTGAGCTGGCCGACATCGTCGGTGGCTATGTCGAGGGCGGCATGGGCGGCGATCCGAAGGACGTCGTTCTGTATGGCTTCGGGCGCATCGGTCGTCTGTTGGCGCGCATCATGATCGAGAAGGCCGGCGGCGGTAACCTGCTGCGTCTGCGCGCCATCGTGGTGCGTGGCAGCAAGGATGATCTGGAGAAGCGGGCCAGCCTGCTGCGTCGCGACTCGGTGCACGGGCCCTTCGAGGGCAGCATCACCGTCGATGAGGAAAATTCGGCGCTGATCGTCAACGGCAACTACATCAAGATCATCTACGCCAATTCGCCCACCGAGATCGATTACACCGCGCACGGCATCGACAACGCCATCGTGGTCGACAACACCGGCAAGTGGCGTGACGAAGCTGGCCTTGGCCAGCACCTGGAGTGCAAGGGCGTGTCCAAGGTGCTGCTGACGGCACCGGGCAAGGGCGATCTGAAGAACATCGTCTACGGGGTCAACCATACCGACATCAGCGATGATGACCGCATCATCTCCGCGGCGTCCTGCACCACCAACGCCATCGTGCCGGTGCTGAAGGTGCTGCACGACGAGTACGGCGTCAGCCAGGGCCACGTCGAGACGGTGCACTCCTACACCAACGACCAGAATTTGATCGACAACTTCCACAGTGGTGATCGTCGTGGCCGTGCCGCGGCCCTCAATATGGTGTTGACCGAGACCGGTGCCGCCAAGGCCGTCGCCAAGGCACTGCCGGAGCTTTCCGGCAAGCTGACCGGCAATGCGATCCGCGTGCCGACGCCCAATGTCTCGATGGCGATCCTCAACCTGACGCTGAACACCGCAAGCGACGCCGAGCGCATGAATGACTTCCTGCGCACCGCCTCGCTGCATTCCTCGCTGCAGAAGCAGATCGACTACGTCGATTCCTGTGAAGTGGTGTCCTCGGACTTCGTCGGCAACCGCCATTCCGGCATCGTCGACGGCCAGGCGACCATCGTCACCGACAAGCAGGCCGTCGTGTACGTGTGGTACGACAACGAGTTCGGATACAGCTGTCAGGTGGTGCGTATTCTGCAGCACATGTCCAACGTGCGTTTCAGCTACTTTCCGACGCGCTGAGTCAATGCGCCGCGTCTGTGGCGTGACTGGCAAAAAATTGAAATAAATACCTGCTGTTACAACGCCCCCGCCCTCACTGATGGCGGGGGCGTTGGCGTTTTCGGCGTGTGCACCACTTTAGTGTCGTATGGTCTTTCCGGCCTCGCATCTTTATAATGAGCCGGATTTTTTTGGGCCGGTCCAATCTCTGGGCTACACCTCCAACCGTCTGATAAGAAAAGCATTCACACTGCCTGATACGCGAAAATCGCGAGGTTGCCTGGTCAATTATCGGCCTCGAGGCGTATCTACGATGGGTGATCTTTCCTGAACAACATCAGATCCGACAATTGGGCGAGTCTATGATCGAAGTCAAACGTGGCCTGGATCTCCCCATCGCCGGGGCGCCGGAGCAGCGTATCGAGGATGCGCAGCCCGTTCGTCGCGTAGCGATCCTGGGTGTTGACTACGTCGGCATGAAGCCGACGATGGAAGTCCGCGAAGGGGACAAGGTGAAGCAGGGGCAACTCCTGTTCACCGACAAGAAGACCCCGGGCGTCCGTTACACCGCGCCGGCTGCCGGCACTGTGGTCGAGATCAATCGTGGCGAGAAGCGCAAGCTTCTGTCCGTGGTCATCGAGATCGACGCGCAGGGCGAAGCTGTGGAATTCACTGCACATGGCGATGCCGCCATTGCAGGTCTCGAACGTCAGGTCGTGGTCGACCAGCTGGTCGAGTCCGGTCTGTGGACGGCGCTGCGTACCCGTCCGTTCTCGCGCGTGCCGGCACTGGATGCCAAGCCGGCAGCCATCTTCGTCACCGCCATCGATACCCATCCGCTGTCCGCGGATCCGGCCGTGGTGCTCAAGGGCCAGGAAGCCGCTTTCCGTCAGGGTCTCGTCGCACTGACGCGTCTGACCGAAGGCAAGGTGTTCCTGTGCCAGGCACCGGGTGCTGATATTCCGGGTGGCGACGTTTCCGGTGTGGTCAGCGAGTCCTTCAAGGGCCCGCACCCGGCAGGCCTGCCGGGCACGCACATCCACCACCTCGCACCGGTCAGCCTGCAACGTCAGGTCTGGCATGTCGGTTATCAGGATGTGGTTGCCATCGGTACGCTGCTGGCGGAAGGTCGCCTGGACACCACACGCGTCATCGCCGTCGGTGGCCCGCGTGCCACCAAGCCGCGTCTGCTGCGCACCCGTCTGGGCGCCAGCACCGAAGAGCTGCTCAAGGGCGAAGTCGAGCAGCCGGAAGACACGCGTGTCATCTCCGGTTCGGTGTTCTCCGGCCTGACCTGCGAAGGGGCGCTGCGTTTCGTCAGCCGCTACCACAATCAGGTGAGCCTGCTCGAGGAAGGCAACAAGCGTGCCTTCATGGGCTGGCTGTCGATGGGCGCCAAGCGTCACTCGGTGCTGGGTATCTACCTGTCGAAGCTGACCGGTCTGACCGACTACCGTCCGAATACCTCCACCAATGGCTCCGAGCGTGCCATGGTGCCGGTGGGCGCGTACGAGAAGGTCATGCCGCTGGACATTCTGCCGACGCAGCTGCTGCGTTCGCTGATCGTGGGTGATATCGAGACCGGCATGCAGCTTGGCTGCCTGGAGCTTGATGAAGAGGACCTCGCGCTGTGCACCTACGTGTGCCCGGGCAAGTACGAATACGGTCCCATCCTGCGTGACAACCTCACCACGATCGAGAAAGAGGTCTGATGATGGGCATTCGACAGACTCTGGATAACCTGGAGCCGCACTTCCACAAAGGTGGCAAGTACGAGAAGTTCTACGCGCTCTACGAAGCCGTGGACACCATTTTCTATGCGCCGGCGAGCGTCACGCGCAGTACCACCCACGTGCGTGATGGCATCGATTTGAAGCGCATCATGATCACGGTCTGGATGTGTACCTTCCCGGCCATGTTCTTTGGCATGTACAACGCCGGTCTGCAGGCCAACGAGGCCATCGCTGGCGGTTACAGCGCACTGGGCGGCTGGCGTGAAGCCATCGTCATGCTGCTGGCGGGCAGCCACGATGCCGGCAGCGTGTGGGCCAACTTCATCCTGGGCGCCACCTACTTCCTGCCCATCTATCTGGTGACCTTCGCGGTCGGCGGCTTCTGGGAAGTGCTGTTCGCGATGCGTCGCGGCCACGAGGTCAACGAAGGTTTCTTCGTCACCTCCGTGCTGTTCGCCCTGACACTGCCGGCGACCATTCCGCTGTGGCAGGTCGCGCTCGGTATCACCTTCGGTGTGGTGATCGGCAAGGAAGTCTTCGGCGGTACCGGCAAGAACTTCCTCAACCCGGCTCTGTCCGGTCGTGCCTTCCTGTACTTCGCGTATCCGGCCAGCATTTCCGGCGACGCGGTATGGGTGCCGGCCGACGGTTATACCGGTGCCACCGCACTGTCCACCGCGGCACAGGACGGCATGAACGCCCTGATGCAGCAGATGAGCTGGACCGACGCCTTCCTCGGCTTCATTCCGGGCTCGATGGGTGAGGTGTCGACACTCGCCATCTTCCTGGGGGCTGCAGTATTGCTGTGGACGCGCATCGCCTCGTGGAGAATCATGCTAGGCGTCCTGCTGGGCATGATCGCGACCTCGGCGCTGTTCAATGCCATCGGCAGCGACACCAATGCCATGTTCGCGATGCCGTGGTACTGGCATCTGGTCATCGGCGGCTTCGCCTTCGGTATGGTCTTCATGGCTACCGATCCGGTTTCCGCCTCCATGACCAACAAGGGCAAGCTGATATTCGGTGCGTTGATCGGTGTGATGACCGTGCTGATCCGCGTCGCCAACCCGGCCTTCCCGGAGGGCATCATGCTGGCGATCCTGTTCGCCAATCTGTTCGCTCCGCTGATCGACCACTTCGTCGTGCAGGCCAACATCAAGCGCCGCGTCAAGCGCGAGACTGCCGGCATCGCGAACGAGGAGACCGTCTGACATGGCCAGCAACAACTCCATCAAGAAAACCCTCGGCGTCGCGCTCGGGCTGTGCATCGTCTGCTCGGTGGTAGTTTCCACCGCAGCGGTCGTGCTGCGCCCGATGCAGATGACCAATGCCGAGCTGGACCGCAAGAGCAACATCCTCGCGGTCGCCGAGCTGCTGCAGCCGGGTGAGGACATCGGTCAGCAGTTCCGTGACAAGGTCACCGCCAAGGTGGTGGACCTGGATTCCGGTGAATACGTCGACGACATCGACCCGGAGAAGTACGACCAGGCCAAGATGTCCAAGGACCCGGCCACCTCACGCACCCTGTCTGGCGAGGAAGACCTGCCGGGCATCAAGCGTCGTGAGCAGTACTCCGTGGTCTATCTGGTCGGTGATGTCGAGCAGCCGGACGAGATCATCGTCCCGGTGCGCGGCAACGGCCTGTGGTCAATGATGTACGGCTATCTGGCACTGAAGGGTGACGGCAACACCGTGGTCGGTCTCTCCTTCTACCAGCAGGGTGAAACTCCGGGGCTTGGCGGCGAAGTCGACAATCCGAAGTGGAAGGCCCAGTGGGATGGCAAGAAGATCTATCCCGAAGGCAGCATGGACCCGGAAGTGCACCTGAAGAAGGGCGGCGTGAATCCGTCTTCTCCGGATGCCAAGTACCAGGTCGATGCGCTGTCAGGGGCTACCCTGACCAGCAACGGCGTGACCAACCTGTTGCAGTTCTGGATGGGTGAGAATGGCTTCGCCAAGTACCTGACCCAGTTCCGTGACGTCAAAGGAGCGTAATGATGGCAGCCGAAACTCCTAAAGGTGTCCTGACGACGCCGATCTTCAAGAACAATCCCATCGCGCTGCAGATCCTCGGTATCTGCTCCGCGCTGGCGGTGACCAACTCGATGAACACCGCCCTGATCATGGGTATCGCGGTGTGCCTGGTGACAGCGTTCTCCAGCATGTTCATCTCGTTGATCCGCAATCACATCCCATCGTCCATCCGTATCATCGTGCAGATGACGATCATCGCCTCGCTGGTCATCGTGGTCGACCAGTCGCTGAAGGCCTTCGCCTTCGAGACGTCCAAGCAGCTGTCGGTCTTCGTCGGCCTGATCATCACCAACTGCATCGTGATGGGTCGCGCTGAAGCCTACGCCATGCAGAATGGCCCGACGATGAGCTTCATCGACGGTATCGGCAACGGTCTCGGCTACACCGTGATCCTGCTGGTGGTCGGCTTCGTGCGTGAGCTGTTCGGTTCCGGCTCCCTGTTCGGCGTGACCATCCTGCAGACCGTCAACGACGGTGGCTGGTACATCCCGAACGGCCTGATGCTGCTGCCGCCGTCCGCGTTCTTCGTCATCGGTCTGTTCATCTGGGTGCTGCGCAGCATCTACCCGGAGCAGGTCGAGAAGGCGGAGTACAAGATTACCGCCAACACCAAGATCAAGGAGGCTGTGTAACATGTTCGAACACTATCTGAGCCTGTTCATCAAGGCCGTGTTCGTCGAGAACATGGCACTGGCCTTCTTCCTGGGCATGTGTACCTTCCTGGCGGTGTCCAAGAAGATCCAGTCCGCGATCGGTCTGGGCGTGGCCGTCATCGTCGTGCTGGCGGTGACCGTTCCGGTCAACAACCTGATCCTGAACTACCTGCTGCGTGAAGGCGCGCTGACCTGGACGGGTCTGGAAGGGGCGGAGAGCATCGACCTGTCCTTCCTGGGCTACCTGTCCTACATCGGTGTCATCGCGGCGATCGTCCAGATCCTCGAGATGTTCCTCGACAAGTTCGTGCCGGCGCTCTACAACGCGCTGGGCGTGTTCCTGCCGTTGATCACGGTCAACTGCGCAATCCTCGGTGCGGCCCTGTTCATGGTACAGCGTGACTACACCTTCGGTGAGTCCGTCATCTATGGCGTGGGTGCCGGCTTCGGCTGGGCACTGGCCATCGCTGCACTGGCCGGTATTCGCGAGAAGCTGAAGTACTCTGACGTGCCGGCTGGCCTGCAGGGCCTGGGTATCACCTTCATCACCGTTGGCCTGATGTCGCTGGGCTTCATGTCCTTCTCCGGCGTCCAGCTGTAACGCAACCGAGCATAAGGAAATCGAAATGGTAGATACCTCCATCATCGTGCTCGGCGTCGTCATGTTCACCGTGGTCGTTATCGGCCTGGTGCTCGTGATTCTCGCGGCACGCAGCAAGCTGGTCTCGAGTGGTGACGTCCAGATCGAGATCAACAACGACCCCGCCAACACCCTGACGACCCAGGCCGGCGGCAAGTTGCTGCAGACCCTGGCCGCCAATGGCATCTTCCTGTCCTCCGCCTGTGGTGGCGGTGGTTCCTGTGCCCAGTGCAAGTGCCGGATCTCGGAAGGCGGCGGTTCCATCCTGCCGACTGAAGAATCCCACTTCACCATGGGTGAGAAGAAGGAAGGCTGGCGCCTGTCGTGCCAGGTCCCGGTCAAGCAGGACATGAAGATCGAAGTGCCGGAAGAGATCTTCGGCGTAAAGAAGTGGGAGACCACCGTCACCGCCAACCCGAACGTCGCGACCTTCATCAAGGAGCTGAACCTGCAGCTGCCGGAAGGCGAGGAAGTCAACTTCCGAGCCGGTGGTTACGTGCAGCTGGAAGCGCCGGCCTATGACATCAAGTTCTCCGACTTCGACATCGAAGAGGAGTATCGTGGTGATTGGGAGAAGTTCGGTCTGTTCAACGTTCAGCACAAGAACGAAGAGCCGGTCATCCGCGCTTACTCCATGGCGAACTATCCGGAAGAGTACGGCATCCTGAAGTTCAACATCCGTATCGCCACTCCGCCGCCGAATTCCCAGCATCCGCCGGGTCTGATGTCCACCTACGTCTTCTCGCTGAAGCCGGGTGACAAGGTGACCGTGATGGGGCCGTTTGGTGAGTTCTTCGCCAAGGATACCGACGCCGAGATGGTCTTCATCGGTGGTGGTGCCGGTATGGCGCCGATGCGTAGCCATATCTTCGATCAGCTCAAGCGTCTGAATTCCAAGCGCAAGATGTCGTTCTGGTACGGTGCGCGCTCCATGCGCGAGTCGTTCTACAACGAGGAATACGACAAGCTGGCCGAAGAGAACGAGAACTTCGAATGGCACCTGGCGCTGTCCGATCCGCAGCCTGAGGACAACTGGGAAGGCCCGACAGGCTTCATCCACAACGTCCTGTACGAAAACTACCTCAAGGACCATCCGGCGCCTGAGGATTGCGAGTACTACATGTGCGGGCCGCCCATGATGAACGCCGCCGTTGTCAAGATGCTCACCGACATGGGTGTAGAGCCGGAGAACATCCTGCTCGATGACTTCGGTGGTTGATCGATGATGTCACGCGTCGCAAGACGACTGGCAGGGCCGGCCCTCATGGGGCTGGCCCTGCTGGTTGCAGGCTGTGAAAATTCCAGCAACCCTGAGTTGCATCGCTTCGCCGGCCCCATCTTCGGCACCGGGTTCCATGTCACGGTGGCGGCGGACCTGGATGCCGATGAGGTGGCGTCGCTCAAGCAGGCGAGCCTCGAGGCGCTCGACAAGGTCGACTGGCAGATGTCGACCTACAAGGACGCCTCGGAGCTCTCGAAGCTGAATCAGGCGCCGCTGGATACGCCGGTCACGCTATCGGATGGCCTGGCGCAGGTGCTGGCCGAGTCGCAGGATATCGGCAAGCGCTCCGACGGGGCCTTCGATATCACCGTCGGCCCGGCCGTCAATCTTTGGGGCTTCGGTCCGGATGAGCGTCTGGACAAGGCACCGAGCGATGAACAGATCGCGCAGGCGCTCGAGAAGGTCGATCATCTGGCGCTGGAGCTCGATGGCAATACGGTGATCAAGCGCAAGCCGGTGTATGCCGACCTGTCGGGCATCGCCAAGGGCTATGGAGTAGACCGGGTCGCCGATGTGCTCGAGGCCAATGGCATCGAGAACTATCTGGTCGAAGTCGGGGGCGAGATCCGCGTCAAGGGTGAGAAACCCGGCCACAAGCCGTGGCGAATCGCCATCGAAGCACCGAAGTCCTTCGAGCGCTCGGTGCAGCGGATCATTGATCCCGGTAACGCTGCGGTTGCCACCTCCGGTGATTACCGCAACTATTTCGAGCAGGACGGCGTACGTTACTCGCACACGATCGATCCACGTACCGGGCGACCGATCCAGCACAGTCTGGCCTCGGTCACCGTGATCACGCCGGATTGCGCGAGTGCGGACGCCTGGGCCACGGCACTCAACGTGCTGGGTGCCGAGAAGGCAATGACGATCGCAGATCGCGAGAACATTGCCGCCTATTTCATTGTCAAAACGGATGATGGCTTCAAACAGTCCTGGAGTCCGGCATTCGCGCCCTACCTGAAGGACGCGCCGGCGACAGGCGACACGAAGCCCGCAGATGAAGCCGGCGCCTGATGCCGGTCTATCAAGAGACGGTCTGCCGACAGGCGCTTGACCGGTTCGTTTCATCTGCCATCTGTCGCGACACGCCTCCGACAGGGTCGGTCGCTCGGATTGCATGGCATCCTCCGGGTGCTGTCCTGAACGATCCACAGGATCGACAGGGTGCAAGCTGCGCCGTGCTGACCCGCTCGAGAGGTCCACAATGGGGCCATGCCCCGGGAGAAACGACATGACTATCTGGTTACTGGTGTTCGCCGCGATGTTGCTGCTGATCGGCGTGATGGCCGTTGGCGTCCTGATGGGCCGCAAGCCGATCGCCGGCTCCTGCGGGGGGCTCAACAACCTCGGGCTCAAGGACGGCTGTGATATCTGTGGCGGCAAGGACGAGGAGTGCGAGAAGGAGCAGGATCGCCAGCGTCTGATGGCGGAGAGTGGCGGCAAGCCGGCCAGCGACCTGGCCTACGACGCCGCACGTCGCTGATTTCTGCTCTGATGGCTCAGAGCCCGCCGGCCGCAAGGCCTGCTACCGGCCCTGACATGGCAGTGTCACCGCGAGGTGAGACCGTACGTGTCAGGGCCGGTCTACGAATAATCAAGGAGCAAAGCGAGTCTCATGGCAGTCTATAACTACGATGTCGTCGTGATCGGTACCGGCCCGGCAGGGGAAAGCGCGGCAGTCAACGCGGCCAAGCATGGCAAGCGTGTCGCCGTGATCGAGGCTCAGTCTTCCGTGGGCGGCAACTGTACCCACAAGGGCACCATCCCTTCCAAGGCGCTGCGCCACGCGGTCAAGCAGATCATCGAGTTCAACACCAATCGCATGTTCCGCGATATCGGCGAGCCGCGCTGGTTCTCCTTCCCCAAGGTGCTGGAGCGTTCACGCCGCACCATCGAGCAGCAGGTCGAGATGCGTACGCGCTTCTACGCCCGCAATCGCATCGATGTGTTCTTCGGTACCGCCCGCTTCAAGGACGAGCACACCGTCGTGGTGCGCGATGCCCATGAAGGGGTCGAGGAGCTACATGCGGAGAAGGTCGTGATCGCCACCGGCTCACGTCCTTACCGCCCGGCGGACGTCAACTTCCGCCACCCGCGCATCTACTGCTCCGATACCATCCTGGGCCTGTCGCACACACCGCGCACGCTGATCATCTACGGCGCCGGTGTCATCGGCTCCGAATACGCCTCGATCTTCTCCGGCCTTGGCGTCAAGGTCGACCTGATCGATACGCGTGATCGTCTGCTGTCCTTCCTGGATAACGAGATTTCCGACGCGTTGTCCTATCACCTGCGCAACAATGGCGTGCTGGTGCGTCACAACGAGGAATACGAGCGCATCGAGGGCGACGAGTCCGGCGTGGTCGTACACCTCAAGTCCGGCAAGAAGCTGCGTGCAGACGCCTTCCTGTGGGCCAACGGTCGTACCGGCAACACCGACAGCCTCGGTCTCGAGAATGTCGGTCTACAGGCCAACGGCCGCGGTCAGCTGACCGTCGATGATCAGTACCGCACCGAGCTGGACCACGTCTATGCGGTGGGCGATGTGATCGGCTGGCCGAGCCTGGCATCTGCCGCCTACGATCAGGGCCGCTTCGCGTCGGCCAACCTGCTGGGGGAAGAGTTCAAGTTCGTCAATGAGGTGCCGACCGGCATCTACACCATCCCCGAGATCAGCTCGGTGGGGCGTGGCGAGTCCGAACTGACCGAGGCGCGCATTCCCTACGAAGTGGGGCAGGCGTTCTTCAAGGACACCGCTCGGGCCCAGATCACCGGCGATACCGTCGGCATGCTCAAGATCCTGTTCCATCGCGATACGCTGGAAATTCTCGGCATCCACTGCTTCGGTGACCAGGCCTCCGAGATCGTGCACATCGGTCAGGCCATCATGCAGCAGAAGGGGGAGGCGAATACGCTCAAGTACTTCGTCAACACCACCTTCAACTACCCGACCATGGCGGAAGCCTACCGGGTCGCGGCCATGAACGGACTCAACCGTCTGTTCTGAGCGGCGCGGGCCTCGTGCCCGCTGACTTGAAGGCATACCACAAGGCCCCGACATCATTGATGTCGGGGCCTTGTGGTTGTCGGGCTCCCAGCCGGGAAACCTTGTCGATGAACCTTGAGGAAATCACGCATGCAGGATGATCCACGGCAACACGACACTCGCCAGTCGGGCACGCAGTCACGCGAGACACTGCAGGATGATCCAGCCTCGGACCTCACGCTGCGGCTTGGCCATGAGGAGCTGATCATCCACCGTCGCTATGAGCTGGCCAGCATCATCAATGAGCTGGTGCTGGGCCTGCTGTTCACGATCGGCAGCGTGTGCTTCTTCTGGGAAGAGTGGATGACGCTGGGCATCTGGCTGTTCGTGATCGGCTCGCTGCAGTTGACGCTCAAGCCGATGATTCGACTGGCGCGCCGTATTTACCTCAAGCGGATGCCCGAATCGGCGCTTGACCTCTAGCAGGCGGCTTCACGGCCGGTGTGTCTCTTCGGCTCACCGGCTCTCTTGCTCCAGGGATCAGCGATAGCGATGCACGCGCAGACTCTTGAGGAAGGGCGTGTCCTCGATGCGCACGTCACCGCGGCGGGCGCGTGTGCGCTCGGTGGGCGGCGTCGGGCTTGGCTGATTGAGTGCAGGCAGACGCAGGTCATCATGCGGCAGGAACAGCGGCAGGGAGACATTCAGCGCGCGGCGCGTACGTAGCTCGCCGTCTTCGCGCATCACCGGCTCACGATAGAACAGGTTGGCTCGCATCAGCGGTGCCTGGGGCTGGATGCGGGCCAGAATCTCATTCGATGGCAAGCCAGCGAGCAGCTTGAGCTGCAGGCGTACGTGCTCGGCCTCGGTATCCAGTTTCATCAGCAAGGTCTCACACTCCGCCACGCTGACGCGCTGGATCGAGCGCCCGGAGCTGTACCAGGCAAAGCGCACTCGCGCGACTGGCGCCTCTGCCACCGGCACCCGCCGCCAGCACTGCTTGAGATGCAGTCGCGCCAGTCCATCTCCTCTCAGGTGCTGATTCAGCCCCGGATGGCGGAAGGGCAGAATCGCCTTCAGTTCGGCCAGTTGGTCGGGATATTTCTCGCGCAGCTCGGCGAAGAGCTCCGCCAGTTGCTCCTTGGCCGCGTTGAGTGCCGCGACGCGCTCGATCACCGTCGGGCCTGCTGCGACCACGCCCAGGTAGGGGCGGGTGACTCGGCCGTCCTGGCCATCCTGATACCATACGTCCTGCAACGCCTGGCTGAGCCATTCGCTATCGGCACTGACGCCATCCAGTCGCCAGAGTGGCGAATTCTCTTCTCTGACCGCGGTGATGACCTGATCGGCGGCGCTGATCTGCGTATCGAAGGCCGCTTCTATTCTGGCCATCAACTGGTATTCGGGCATGCTCTGCGTCCTGATTGCAGCAAGGGAGACGTGATTTTTTATCGCGTTATCTTGTTTAGCCTAGCGTGACCGGGATGGCAAGACAGACCATGGCGGCATGCGCGGACAGAAGAGGGGCTCCGAGAGGCTGAATCACCCGACGGGAGAGGCCGACGGCGCCGGCACCGACAGACGGAAACAGAAGAGGGCGCCACGCTGGGCGCCCTCCTGTCTCTGCGGGGGGAGGCTGTATGATCTCGATAGGGTGCTGTTATCGGGCCGGCACCTGCAAAAGCCCGATGGGCTCAGCGGTCGCGATAGCGCTCGGTGAGATCACCATAGGCATCGATGCGACGATCGCGCAGGTAAGGCCAGATGCGGCGCACGTCCTCGCCGCGCGCCAGGTCCACCTCGACCAGCAGCTCCTCGGGCTCGGTGCCGCCATGCGCCAGCAGCTCGCCCTGGGGGCCGCAGATGAAGCTGCCGCCCCAGAAGTGGATGCCTTCGCTGGCAGGCGTCGGGTCCGCTTCATGACCGACCCGGTTGGCGACGATCACCGGCACGCCATTGGCGACGCCGTGGCTGCGCTGGATCAGGGTCCAGGCATCCTTCTGGCGTGTCTGCTCGGCTTCATCGTCGCGCGGGTCCCAGCCGATGGCGGTGGGGTAGAGCAGCATCTCGGCACCGGCCAGCGCCATCAGGCGTGCGCCTTCGGGATACCACTGGTCCCAGCAGACCTGAACGCCCAGACGCCCGACCGAGGTGTCGATGGGTTCGAAGCCGCGGCGCGGGGACTGTGCGCTGGGCGCGTCGCCCGGCGTGAAGTAGAACTTCTCGTAGAAGCCGGGATCATCCGGGATGTGCATCTTGCGGAAGGTGCCGACCAGGCCAGCGGCCTTGTCGAGCACCACGGCGGTATTGTGATACACGCCCGCCGCGCGGCGCTCGAAGATGGAGCCGACGATCACCAGGCCGAGTTCGGCGGCCAGCCCGGCCAGACGCTGGGTGGTCGGGCCGTCGAGGGGCTCGGCGAGATCGAAGATCTCGGTGTCTTCGGTCTGGCAGAAGTAGTGGCTGGCATGCAGCTCCTGCAGCATCACCAGCTCAGCGCCATCGGCGGCAAGGCGACGAATGGCGGCTTCGCTGGCCGCCAGGCTTGTGTCCTTGTCGGGCCAGCCCTGTTGCTGGACGACACCGACCTTGAGTGTACGGCGGGAAGCAGTCATCACAGTGCTCCTTGAGAGGTGTTCGAGGTGGCCAGCGTGCCCTTGGGCAGTTGCATGGTCATGCAGTGCAGGCTGCCATGCTGGCGAATCACGGCGCGGCAATCGACCGGAATGATGTCACGCTTGGGGAAGGCGCTGGCGAGGGCCTTGAGAGCGATCATGTCGTGACGATCGGCGTAGGTCGGCACCAGCACGGCCCCATTGATGATCAGGAAGTTGGCGTAGGTCGCCGGCAGACGATGGCCGTCGTCCGGATCGAAGCAGGCATCCGGCCACGGCAGCGGTATCAGGAAGTACGGGTCGCCATTGGCATCGCGCAGTGCTTCAAGTTCGGCTTCCATCGCCTTGAGTGCCGGATAGTGCGGATCGTCGCGATCATCGCAGCGGACATAGGCGATGGTGCGCGGGTCGCAGAAGCGCGCCAGGGTGTCGATATGGCTGTCGGTGTCATCGCCTTCCAGGTGACCATTGGCGAGCCACAGCACGCGTTCGACCCCGAAATCGGCCTTGAGTTGCGCCTCGACCTGGGTACGGCTCAGGCCGGCATTGCGGTTGTCGTTGAGCAGGCAGGCTTCGGTGGTCAGCAGGGTGCCCTGGCCGTCGCTCTCGATGCCGCCGCCTTCCAGAATGAAGTCGCGGCTTTCCATCGGGCTTGCGTAAGCCCCTTGAGCGGCCAGCGCTCGGGTCAGGGCGTTGTCGCGGGCGGCCTCGAACTTGCCGCCCCAGCCGGTGAAGGTGTAGTCGAGCAGCACCGGCTGGCGATCACGTTCGACGGTGATGGGGCCGTGGTCGCGCGCCCAGGTGTCATCCAGCGGCGCCACGAAAAGATGCAGGCGCTCGGCGGGCACGCCGAAACCGGCGAAGCGCGCGGCGAGGCGCTCGCGGGTGGCGTCATCGCTGACGCTGATCAGCACGTGCTGATAGCGGCTGATGGCGATCACCATGGCCTCGCAGGTGGCTTCGATGCTCTCGAGCATCTCGCTCCAGTCACTGTGCGGGCTGGGCCAGCTGAGCTGGATGGCGTCCTGCGGGTGCCATTCGGCGAGCAGACGGGTGGCCATGGGCATCTCCCTGATGAAGAGGTAACGATAAAGGCGCAAGCCGCAATGCCGCGGACTCGGCGCGCGATGATAGCAGAGCCATGCGCCGACGCTAGCCCTGTGGTGCCTGACGTGCACATGTCTTGCCATGATGGCGGTTCATGTTGGCCACAGACGAAGGCTGGCAAACTGCGTTCGAATATGGCTCCATGCGCCGAGCCTGCGGAATGCGTATCATGGCCCGCGACCCTGACCCAAGGAATCGACTTCGATGCTGCTGGATCGCCTACCCTTTCTGATCGGCCTGCGCTATACCCGCGCCAAGCGCCGTAACCATTTCATTTCCTTCATTTCCTTGACCTCGATGCTGGGGCTGTCGCTGGGCGTCGCCGTGCTGATTCTGGTGCTGTCGGTGATGAACGGCTTCGACCATGAGCTGCGAACCCGCGTGCTGGGCATGGTGCCGCATGTGCGCGTCGAGGCGCGTGACAGCGTCACCGACTGGGAGACGCTGGCCGGCAAGCTGCGCGAGAAGCCGCATGTCGTCGGTGCGGCGCCCTATATCGAGCAGCAGGGCATGTTCACCACCAACGGTCGCAACAAGGGTGCGTTGGTCACCGGTATCGATCCGTCCGCGGAGGATCAGGTCTCGATCATCAGCGAGCACATGGTGCAGGGCAGTCTGGCGGATCTCACGCCCGGCAGCTGGGGCATCGTGATGGGCGAGCTACTGGCGCGCAATCTGGGCGTCGGCGTGGGGGACAGCGTCACGCTCTTGGTGCCCGAGGCCTCCATCACGCCGGGAGGCATCTTCCCGCGCCTCAAGCGCTTCACGGTGACCGGTATCTTCAAGGTCGGCGCGGACGTCGATGCCAGCCTTGCCTACACCGATATCTCGGACATGGCCAAGCTGGCACGCTTCAATGAGGGTGACGTCCAGGGGGTGCGCCTGAAGCTCGATGACCTGTTCAGCGCCGATCAGGTCACGCGTGACATCGTCAGCCAGCTGGGGCCGCAGTATCGCGGCATGGACTGGAAGCGCACCCACGGCAACCTGTTCGCCGCCATCCAGATGGAGAAGAACATGATCGGCCTGCTGCTGATGGTGATCGTCGCCGTCGCGGCCTTCAACATCGTCTCGACGCTGGTGATGATGGTGACGGACAAGCACGCCGACATCGCCATTCTGCGTACTCTCGGGGCCAGGCCCGGTTCCATCATGGGCATCTTCATCGTGCAGGGGCTGACCATCGGCGTGTTGGGCATCATCATCGGTGCCATCGCCGGGGTGGCGCTGGCGCTGAGCGTCTCCGACATCATCGCCTGGGTGCAGTCGACCTTCGGTATCCAGTTCCTGGACCCCAACGTCTACTTCATCAGCTATCTGCCATCGCGCCTCGAGATGAGCGACATGGGCATCATCATCGGCTCCGCGCTGGTGCTGAGCTTCCTGTCGACGCTGTATCCGGCCTGGCGCGCCTCGCGCATCCAGCCGGCGGAGGTGCTGCGCTATGAGTAATCCGTCGACATCGTCTGATGCATCCACCCGTTCCGCTGCTGGAGACACCGCCATGCCGACGCCGGCTTCTGACACTCACGCGCCGGATCAGGCCCACGGCAAGCCGATGCTGATCTGTGAGCGCCTGAGCCGCAGTTACGATGAGGGCCCGCAAGAGGTGCAGGTGCTCGACGAGCTGGAACTGCGCGTGCATGCCGGTGAACGAGTCGCCGTGGTCGGCAGCTCCGGCTCCGGCAAGACTACGCTGCTCAATCTGCTCGGTGGGCTGGACCATCCCACCCAGGGCATCGTGAAGGTGGCCGGCCAGCGCCTGTCCGAACTCAGCGAGTCGGCGCTGGGCAGCTTCCGCAATCAGCACATCGGCTTCGTGTATCAGTTCCACCATCTGCTGGCGGAATTCAGTGCCGAAGAAAACGTGGCGATGCCGTTGATCATCCGTGGCCACAAGCGTTCCGAGGCTGCCGTCAAGGCGCGCAAGCTGCTGGAGCGGGTCGGCATGGCGCCGCGCGCCGATCACAAGCCGGGCGAGCTGTCCGGGGGTGAGCGCCAGCGCGTCGCCATCGCGCGTGCGCTGGTGACGGACCCGAGTCTGGTGCTGATGGATGAGCCGACCGGCAACCTGGATCAGACCACGGCGGCGCGTATTCTCGAGCTGATGGATGACATCGCGCGCGAAGCGCAGGCGGCCTTCATCATCGTGACCCACGACAACGGTCTGGCCGCGCACCAGCACCGTGTGCTGCGTCTGGACGGCGGCAAGCTGCACGAGGATTGAATCGAGCCGCTGACTGATTCACGCTAGCCAGAAAGCCAAACGCCCCGCCATCTCTCGATGGCGGGGCGTTTTTCATGCGTGTCTGTCGGCAGTGTTCAGAGCTTGTCCGTGTCCTGCTCAGCGTTCTGGCGTGATGATTGCTCCTTGCTGCAACGCCTGGCGGCCAGGCGCGCCTTGCGGCGGCTGCGCCAGTTGCGCACTACCTGATAGCGCCACAAGAGGCGGACAAGCATGTTGCCCAGCAGTGCCAGGACGACGGCGCTGACCAGCGAACCCAGCGCCAGAGCGGGCAGGATGTCTTCCAGCTGATTGGCGAACCAGGCCGCGGATACCTGCTCCGGCATCACGCGTGCGGGCGTGTCGAGCATCCAGGCGCCCACGCGGTAGGTCGCGTAGTAGACCACCGGCATGGTCAGCGGGTTGGTCACCCACACCAGACCCACCGACAGCGCGAGGTTGCAGCGCAGTGCCCAGGCACCGAAGGCGGCCACCACCATCTGGAAGGGAATCGGCAGCAGCGCACAGAACAGCCCCACCATGCAGGCATTGGCCACAGTGCGTCGCGACAACGCCCACAGTGCGGGATCGGCGATCAGGTGATGCATGAAGCGCAGCGACTTCTTGCGCTTGAGGGCATCCGGTTCCGGCATGAGCCGCTTGAGTAGACGACGAGGCATGACTTGGCCATTTGGCATTCAACGCCGGCCATTATCCATACATGGCTGCAGGACTGCCATGCTGACTGTGCAGTTATCCGGTTAGTGATCTGCAACCCGCGTGTCTCGATTCGGCACTGAGTACAGCAAAGCCCGCGCGATGCCTGACGGGCTGCGCCATGGGTGACCTTGCAAGAGGCCAGCAACATGCCAGGTGCCACCGTGAACAAATCTTCCCATCCCGCTCGATTCTGGCTGTCACCGGCCTCGCTGGCCCAGCTGCTGACGGGGCTGGTGGCGGGCATCTGGCTGTCACGCCAGGGCGAGTGGGGCGCGGATTGGCAGTCACGCTCATCGGCAGGGCTCGGCGCGCAGGAGGGTGGGACGCATGGTTGGGCCGCCTTCATGACGCTGAGCGACAACCTGTTGCTGGCCGCCTTGCTGCTCTGCTGGCTCATGGTGGCAGGGGCCTTGGCAGTCACTCCCACCCGTGCTTGCCCGCATTCTGCTTCCGACGCCGGGTCACGCCGCTCTCGGCTCGGAGCCTTGAGCCTTCGGTTCTCGGCAGCGCTGGGGGGCGGGCTGTTGATCAGTCTTCTGCAGCAGCCGATCGTGATGGCGGAGGCGCTGACGCGCCAGGAGCTGTGGCTGGAAGGCCGGGTCGAGCAGGTCAATCGCGCGCTGCCGACACCTGATGAATCGGTGCGCCTGGTGCTGCGTGTCTCGCGCTGTGATCTCTTCCAGCCGACGGAGTCACCCAACGCGGATGCCGGGCGTCTGGCCGCCTGTCATCGCCTGCTGGATCAGCGAGTGCAGCTTCGGCGCTACTGGCCACACAAGCCACCCCGCGATATCGCGACACGCGAGGCGCTGGCGACTCCCTGGCAGGCCGGTGAGCGCTGGCGCATGGTCGTGCGTCTGGTGCCGCCTCATGGCGCCAGCAACCCGGCATTCGGGCGCTCAGCGAGCCCGGCGGAGTTTGATCGTGTCGCCTGGCTATGGCGCGAAGGTATCGTCGCCACGGGGTATGTGCGCCAACTGTCTCTTGCGCAGCGCCTGGCGCCACCAGGCGGGCTGGCAGCGCTGCGCCTTCATGCCGAGCAGGCGCTATGGCAGCGCTGTGGCGCGGGCGAAGGCGGGGCACTGGTCGACTGGCCGGGGTCGCCCTGTCGCTGGCTGGCGGCACTGACGCTGGGCAAGGCCGCGGCACTGACCCACGACGACTGGGACACGCTGAACGCTACTGGGCTGACGCATCTGGCGGTGGTGTCGGGGCTGCATGTCGGCCTGATGGCCAGCCTGGTGCTGGGGCTGAGTTTCGGCGTGCTGCGCCTCTGGCGACCGGGCGGGTGGCGATTCAGTGTGGCGCCCTGGTGGCTTGCCTGTCTGGCGGCCTGGAGTTTCGCCTTGCTGGCAGGCCTGGCGCCGCCGGCCCTGCGCGCCGCCTTGATGGTGACGGTCGGGCTCTGGATGGCGAGTGGCCGTAGCGGCCTGGGTGTCTGGCAGGTCTGGATGCTGGCGCTGATGCTGGTGCTGGGGCTGGACCCGCTGGCACTGTGGCGCCCGGGTACCTGGCTATCATTCATCGCCGTGGCGGTGTTGTTGCTGGCCTGGCAGGGCCGCTCGCGACCGCGGGGAGTGCGCGGCTGGTGTCTGGCCACGTTGCGCAGCCAGTGGTTGCTGACGCTGGTCATGGGTGCGGCCCTGCTGCTTTCGCGCGGCCAGCTGTCCTGGCTGTCGCTGCCGATGAATCTGCTGATGGCGCCCCTGGTGACGTTATTGATCGTGCCGCTTGGCATGCTGGGCTGGGGGCTTGCGGGACTCGAGCAGCTGTTGCTGTTCACGGGACTCGTCCCGTCACGGCTCACAGGCATGCTCGCTGACGGTGTGTTCAGTGGCGGTCTATGGCAGCTGCTGGCACAGGGCATGGCGCAGGTGATGGAGATATTGTCTTCGCTTGCGTCGACGCAGGGGCGCTGGCCGCAGGTGCCAATGGCGGCGGGGGTGTCTGGCGCCACTCCCTCGGCCTTGATCCTGATGCTCGCGGTCATGGCCCTTCTATGTGCCTGGCTGGCGGAGGGTGTGCCGGGCCTCGATGGCCGTCTGAAGCGCCTCTGTGGCACCGTGGCACTCTGCTGGGGGCTGTCACTGGCGGCGCTGACCTTGCCGTGGTCACCGACTGCGCTGGCCACCGCCGGGCGGGACGCCGGCACGCGCGCGACAGAGGTCGCCTCGTTCTCGCCCGGGGCGCCCGCGCTCAGTCTGACGGTGCATGATGTCGGGCAGGGGCTGGCGATTTCGCTGCGCAGTCATCTTGCTGCGAGCATCGGCATCGGTACTTCACGCCAGACGCCGAGACACTGGCGATATGATCTGGGCATGGCATCACGCCATGCCGGCGCTCGCTTGCCGGGGCCAATGCCCGTGGCGGGAGAGCCGATCGGCGTGATCGTGAGTCACGGGGATGGTGACCATGCCGGCGGCCTGCAGGCGCTGTCTGCCGAGGAGATCGCTTCCTTGTGGGTGCCGGCCGGGCAGCGAGCGAGACTGGCGCATCAGGTAAGCTGGCTCGATGAGGTGGCGATGCGAGAGTGTGTCGCCGGGCGCAGCATCATCCTTGGTCAGTTACAGGGCGAGCCGGTGCGCCTTGAGATGCTGTGGCCGCCAGCAGGGTTGACGACTCGACGTGACAACGCGCACTCCTGTGTGGTCTTGATAGCACATGGCGCGCGCCCACTGGCGTTGCTGAACGGCGATATCGGCCTGCAGGAGGAGCGCGAGTTGCAAGCGACGCTGGGCAGACGACTGGCCGGACGCAGCTTGCCGTTGCTGGTGGTCGCACATCACGGCAGCCGCACCAGCAGTGGTGATGGCTGGCTTGAGAGCCTGGCGGCGCGTCACGCGATTGTCAGCGCCGGTCGCTACAATCCGCATGGTCATCCGCATCCGGACGTGGTGGAGCGTCTGGCGCGTCATGTCGAGTGTCTCTGGCATGTCGGCCTGGATGGCGCCTTGCACTGGGAGTGGTGGCCGCAGGGGGAGCGGCTGCAACCAGCACGCAGGGCTGGCGGTATCGGAGTGAGGTGCCTTGGGGTAAAATCCGCTGGATGATCAGATGTATGGCGGATTCATGCGGCCTGCGCGACAGGGACGGCGCGTGACATCTGACACGACAAAAATGGTGCCCGCAGAGGCATCGAGACCAAGGGAGAGGTCACATGCTGGAAGCCTTGTACGCAGGGGGAGTCTTGATGCTCCCCATCCTCGGATGTTCCGTCGTGGCACTGGCCATCGTTCTCGAGCGCCTGTGGACACTGCGCACGCGTCGCATCGCGCCGAAGGGACTGGGGCAGCAGGTGTGTGAACTGATCAGCCAAGGACAGGTCAATGTGTACTGGCTGGAGAGTCATTCGCCGCTGGGCAATGTGCTGGCGGCGGGACTGCGCAATGCGCGCCTGGGCAATGAGCAGGTACGCGCGCGCATGCAGGAATCGGCCGTGGCCGTGATTCATGACATGGAGCGCTTCCTGAGTCCGCTGGGCACCATCGCCGCCATCACGCCGCTTTTGGGGCTGCTGGGCACAGTGGTGGGCATGATCGACGTCTTTGCCGTGATCGTCGATGCGGGCAGCGCCGAGCGAGCCCAGGAGCTGGCCGGCGGGATTTCCCAGGCGCTGGTGACGACGGCCTCCGGATTGACGGTGGCGATTCCGGCACTGATGTTCCATCGCTATTTCCAGCGCTGTGTCGAGGACATCACCGTCAACATGGAGGAGCAGGCAGGGCAGGTGGTGGAGTATATCTCGCACCATCAGGGCGAGCTCGGGCTGGCCGAGAGCCACGACGGCATCGACCGTCGCCCGGGCCAGCGCCGCGGCCAGGTGCCGGAGCCCCATGAGCGTCTGCCGGAAGACCTGCCGGCTTACATGCGTCGTGACGCCGATGATCCCTATGGTGGCGATGATGGCAAGGGGGCAGGTGCCGGGAGGCCGTCATGAGGTTTCCGCGTCGCCGGCGTGAGTCGGTGGAGGTCAACCTCACCCCGCTGATCGACGTGGTGTTTCTGCTGCTGATCTTCTTCATGGTCTCGACCACCTTCGATAGCCGTCGAGCGCTGGACCTCATTCTGCCGCAGTCCAGTCAGGCCAGCGCGGTAGAGCAGGCGCCCTTGATTTTGAGCATCGGAGCAGCAGGTGATTTTACGCTCGGCGAGGCAAGCCTCGGCGAGGATGAACTGGGAGCGCAACTTGCGCAGTACAAGAACCAGGCAGATCGCTTCGGGTTGATCCTCGAAGCCGATGGCCGCACGCCCCACGCCAAGGTGGTCACGGCGCTGGACGCCGCCGCTGAAGTGGGTATCACCCGTGTGCGCATCAGTACGCGTATCGGGACGGAATCATCATCACCGGATGCCCCATGAGGGCGCCGCCCAAGTCTATGGAGACCCCGTGAGTCGCGACTCCACCTGGATTCATTACCGCCGCTTGCTCGGCTATGTTCGCCCGCACTGGAAGATGTTTCTTGCCGCCGTCATCGGCTACATCATCTACGGTGCCTCGAGTACGGCGCTGGCCGAGATGATGAAGCGCCTGATCGACGGCATCCAGAATCCTGACGCCCAGTTCAGACTGTTCCTGCCGCTGTTCGTGATCGGCATGTTCGCCGTGCGCGGCGTCGGCACCTTCCTGGGCACCTATTGCATGAGTGATGTGGCGCGCAACGTGGTGCACACCCTGCGCACCACGGTGTTCAACCACATGCTGCATCTGCCGGGGCGCTATTTCGACGAGAACTCCACCGGCCATCTCATCACCCGTGTCACCTATCATGTCGAGCAGATCACCGGCGCGGCCACCAAGGCGCTGACCATCATCCTGCGCGAAGGTTTCTTCGTGCTCGGCCTGCTGGGCTATCTGTTCTGGACCAACTGGAAGCTGACGCTGGTCTTCATCGCGGTCACGCCGCTGATCGGCTGGGTGGTCAGCTATGCCAGCAAGCGCTTCCGCAAGCTCTCCAAGCGCATTCAGGGCTCGATGGGCGAGGTGACCCACGTGGCCTCCGAGGCGCTGTCCGGCCACCGGATCGTGCGTACTCACGGTGCCGAGGATTACGAGAAGGCACGCTTTGCGGCGGTCAGTGAGTACAACCGCGAGCAGAAGATGAAGGAAGCGCTGACCAAGGCCACCGCCACGCCGGTCATCCAGCTGTTGATCGCCGTGGCGCTGGCCACGCTGGTGTGGCTGGCGATGGCGCCGGAACTGATGGCCGGCATGAGCGCCGGTGAGTTCGTCGGCTTCATCACCGCTGCTTCGATGATGGCCAAGCCGGTGCGTCAGTTGACCGAAGTCAACGGCGAGATCCAGAAGGGCATGGCGGCCTCGGAAGAACTGTTCGGTCTGCTGGATATGCCGGCAGAGCCGGACAACGGCACCCTGGTGCCCGAGGGTCGTCTCGAGGGGCGTGTGCGCTTCGACAATGTCCACTTCCGCTATGCAGATCATCAGCAGGAGGTGCTCAAGGGTATCGATCTGGAGGTGAAGCCAGGGCAGATGGTCGCCATCGTCGGGCGTTCGGGATCGGGCAAGTCGACGTTGATGAGCCTGTTGCCGCGCTTCTACGCACCGACCACCGGCCGCATCCTGATCGACGATGTCGCCATCGAGGACTACAAGCTGCGACCGATGCGTCAGCAGATCGCGCTGGTCTCGCAGAATGTCACCCTGTTCAATGCCGACCTGACCGCCAACATTGCCTACGGCACCGGCGAGGTCGACAAGGCGCGGGTGGAAGAGGCGGCGCGTGCGGCCTATGCCCACGAATTCATCGAGCGCATGAGTGAAGGCTACGACACCATCGTCGGCGACAATGGCGTGATGCTCTCCGGTGGTCAGCGCCAGCGTATCGCCATCGCGCGCGCCATCTACAAGGACTCGCCGATTCTGGTGCTGGATGAGGCCACCTCGGCGCTGGATACCGAATCAGAACGCTATATCCAGCGCGCGCTGGAAGAAGTGTGTCAGGGCCGGACGACCTTCGTGATCGCCCACCGTCTGTCCACCATCGAGAAGGCGGACCGCATTCTGGTGATGGATGATGGCGAGATCATCGAAGACGGCACCCACGAATCATTGATTGCTCAGGAAGGTGCTTATGCCGCGCTGCATCGCATCCAGTTCCGGGAGACGGCAGACGCATGAGTGAACGACTGGTAGACGCCTGGTATCGTGGCGCCGGCTGGCTGCACCTGCTGCGCCCGCTGGAACATGTCTACAGGAATGTGGTGGCGCGCAAGCGCAATGCCTATCTCACCGGCAAGCGTGAGGTCTGGAAGGCGCCGGTGCCGGTGATCGTGATCGGCAACATCACCGTCGGTGGCACCGGCAAGTCGCCGCTGGTCGCCTGGCTGGGGCGCTGGTTGAGCGAGCAGGGCTGGCGCCCGGGCATCATCTCGCGCGGCTACGGTGGGCATTCGCCGCGCTACCCCCTCTACGTGCAGGCCGATACCGATCCCCAGCATGCCGGCGATGAGCCGGTGATGCTGGCCCAGCAGACCGGCCTGCCGGTGGCGGTCGACCCGGATCGTCCGAGTGCGGCGCGGCGCCTGATTGCCGCGGGCTGCGACATCCTGCTCTCCGATGACGGCCTGCAGCACCATGCTCTGGGGCGCGATATCGAGCTGGTGGTCGTGGACGGTGAGCGTGCCTTCGGCAATCAGCGTTGCCTGCCCGCTGGGCCGCTGCGCGAGCCGTTGTCGCGCCTTGCCAGTGTCGATGCGGTGATCTCCAACGGTGTCATCGACTGCTCGCGCCTGCCGGTGGAGTCGCATTGCATGACGCTGACGCCGGTTCACTGGCGCCATCTGATCGACGACGTGCGCTATCCTGCCCACCAGCTGCCGTTCAGTGGTCAGGTGCATGCGTTGGCCGGTATCGGCAATCCGCAGCGCTTCTTCCGCACCCTGACCAATCTCGGGGTCGATCATCTGCCGTGTCCGCTGGCGGACCACCATCGTTTCACGCCGACGGATCTGCGCTTTTCCGACAATCTGCCTGTGGTGATGACCGCCAAGGACGCCGTCAAGTGTCGCAGCTTCGCCAATGAGCGCTGCTGGGCGCTGGATGTCGAGGCGCGCCCGGATCAGGCGCTGGTGGACTGGCTCGCCAAACGCCTTGAGGCGCTCTGAGGGCTTGATCGCTGAATTTTCTTTCTTTTCTGCTGTTATTCCGGAGATGTCTCGATGGACAAGGAACTGCTCGCGCTGCTGGTCTGCCCGCTGTGTCAGGCCAAGCTGACCTATGATGCGGCGAATGCCGAGCTCAAGTGCTTCTACGATGGCCTCGCCTATCCGGTACGCGACGGCATTCCCGTCATGCTGGAAGAAGAAGCGCGCCAGATGGATGCCGACGAGAAGCTCAAGGGGAGCCGCGGCTGATGAGTGACCTTCTGCAGCAGGGGCAGGCAGACGACAGCCGTTCAGAGAGCGAGGCCGGTTTCGTGGTCGTGATTCCGGCGCGCTTCAACTCCTCACGCCTGCCGGGCAAGCCCTTGGCGGACATTCATGGCCAGCCGATGATCAAGCATGTCTGGCGCAATGCCTGCGCCAGTCAGGCCAGTCGGGTCGTGATCGCCACCGATGACGAGCGCATCCGTGAGGTCTGTGAAGGCTTCGGGGCCGAGGTGGTAATGACGCGTGCCGATCATCCCAGCGGGACGGACCGTCTTGCCGAGGTGGTCACGCTGCTGGCGCTGGCCCCGGAGACCCTGGTGGTCAACGTCCAGGGCGATGAGCCGTTGCTGCCGGCGGCGTTGATCGATCAGGTGGCGGTACGCCTCGAGGAAGACGCGGGGGCCTCGATCGCCACGCTGGCGGAGTCGATCGCCAGCGTCGACAGCCTGTTCAACCCCAATGTGGTCAAGGTGGTGCGTGACCTGCGTGGGCGTGCCCTGTACTTCTCGCGCGCGCCTATCCCGTGGGACCGCGAGCACTTCACCACGCCGCCGGACATGCTGGCCACCGATTCCTGGCTGCGTCATATCGGCCTCTACGCCTACCGTGCCAGCTTCCTGACCGATTACGTCGACTGGCTGCCGGCCCCGCTGGAGCAGCTTGAACAGCTCGAACAGCTGCGCGCGCTGTATCATGGTCATGCCATCCAGGTAGCCATTGCCTGCACGGCGCATCCGGCAGGTGTCGACACGCCGGAGGACCTCGAGCGCGTGCGCGACTGGCTGGCGCAAGCAGCGGCAGGCAGCGAGAGCGGAGAGGCCTGATGAGCGAGCTTCTTGAGCAACTGGCCCAGCGTCAGGCGCCATTGGAGCGCATCCTGATGGTGTGCCTGGGCAATATCTGTCGCTCACCGAGTGCCGAAGGCGTGTTGCGCGCGGCGCTGACGCGCCATGGCCTGGATCAGGTCGTCACGGTGGACAGCTGCGGCACCAGTGACTGGCATGTCGGCGGTCAGCCTGATTCGCGGGCCATCGCGCATGCAGCCAGGCGCGGCCATGACATCAGCACGCTGCGTGCCCGTCAGTTGTGCGAGCAGGACTTTCACGATTTCGATCTGATTCTGGTGATGGACGACGCCAATCTTGCCGATACCCGTGCCTTGGCTGCGCGCAGCAACAGTGGTGATCAAGCGCTGATCGGTCGCCTGCTGGACCTGCTGCCGACTCCGCTGCCCGCGTCGGCAGCGGGCAGTCGTGAGGTACCGGACCCCTACACCGGGGGCCCCGATGCCTTCGAGCGTGTGCTGGACCTGATCGATGTGGCCTGCGAGGCGCTCATCGCGGCACTGCCTGCAGCGACCACGGCGCGGGCGCGCTCATGACACAGGTATCCAGTGATCAGAACGCTGGCGACACCTCGCAACGAGAGGGTGTGGCGCTGGATAGCTGCAATACCCTGGGCTTCTCGGCGCGTGCCCGTGCCCTGAGTGAGCCACACACCATCGAGGCGGCCAGGGCGCAAGTGCTGGCCTCCCGGCAGGCTGGTGAGCGTCTGGTGGTGATCGGCGGCGGCAGCAATCTGGTGTTGCTGCCGTGGCTGGATGCCCATGTCATGCGCCCGGCCTTTGACGAGGTCACCATCACGCCAGCAGAAGACGGCCTGACGGCCACGGTCTCTGTCGAGGCCGGCAAGCGCTGGCATGCCCTGGTGATGGAGCTGGCCGCCGCCGGCTGGTGGGGCTATGAAAATCTGGCGCTGATTCCCGGTTGCTGCGGTGCGGCGCCTATCCAGAATATCGGCGCCTATGGCGTCGAGCTGGCAGACCACTTGCTGCGTCTGGAAGTCATGTCGCTGGAAGATGGCAGCTGCCGTTGGATGAATCGTGAGGAATGCGGTTTCGGCTATCGCGACAGCATCTTCAAGGGCGCGCTTGAGCATCGCGTGCTGATCACGCGCCTGGAGTTGCAGGTATCGCGCCAGGCGGCGCCCCGGCTCGGTTATGGTGATCTCGCCCAGCGCGTCAGTGCGGCGCTGCCGCAAGGGGAGGAGGCGACGCCGTTGCAGGTCGCCCGGGCGGTGATTGCCACGCGCAGTGAGAAGTTGCCCGACCCCGCGCAACTCGGCAATGCCGGCAGTTTCTTCAAGAATCCACAGCTTCCCCAGGCTGAGGCCCAGGCGCTGCTGACCCGCTTCCCGAGCTTGCCGCATTACCCGCAGGCCGATGGCAGCATCAAGCTGGCAGCAGGCTGGCTGATCGATCAATGTGGTCTCAAGGGCGCGCGCAGAGGCCATGTCGGCGTGCATGCTCAGCAGGCGCTGGTGCTGGTGCACTTCGGCGAGGGGGCCGTCACGGAGCTGCTGGCACTGGCGCAGGAGGTGCGCGAGGCCGTTCACGCCCGTTTCGGTGTCTGGCTCGAACAGGAGCCGCGCGAGCTGGGGATGATGCCTGAAGGGTAATGCCCGAGGACTGAGGCCCAGCGTCGTGTACACTGAGCTATACGCTGAAAACAAGAACGCCCCGCAGGCAAGCCTGCGGGGCGTTCTTGTTTTCATCTGACTTGCTGCTCAGCGAGAGCGGCCGGCAGACGCTGGCAGGGTCCTCTGCCTTGCTGCCTTTCTGGCGCCCCCTTCAGCGCTTGTGGCTGAAAGGGGCAGCAGAGTGACGGCAGGGGCAGGGCGCCAGCCCCAGGCCTCAGTGTGACGTGTTGCTGTCATCCTGAGCGGTCGTGTCCTGAGTCTCTGCGCTGGCCTGTTGTGCAGCAGCACGTTCGGCAGCTTCACGCTCACGACGACGCACTTCGCGCGGATCGTTGTAGGCGCGTTCGCCACGGCGACGGCGGGTCTCGGTGGCTGGCTGCGCGCTGTCCTGCTGCACGCCTTCTGCCGCTGCTGCCTCGCCTTGCTCGTTCGGTGCCTGCTTCTGCTCGCTGTCAGCGACTTCCGCCGTGGAGATGTCGTCGCTCACGGCTTGCGCCACGGCGACATTGTCGTGACGCTCGGCAGTCGCGAACGCTGCCTCGGCCGGGGCGTTCTCGACGCTGGCGCTTACGTTGACGGCGCTTTCGGCACCTTCAGCAGCAGCATCAGAGCCTTCAGCGTTTGTAGAGCCGTCAGCAGAATCGGAGCCTTCAGCTGATTGAGAGCCTTCCGCAGCTTCAGCGACAGTATCTGCGGTGCGCTCGGTGCTGACGGCAGGCTCAATCTCAGTGCTGGCCACGTCAGCGTTTTGCGTCACCTTCGCCTCGCTGGTCTCAGTCTGCTGAGGAGCCTCTTCGTGCGCGGCCTCCTGTACAGGCTGTTCAGCGGCGGCTGGTTCCACGGCAGGTTCTTCCACGGCAGGTTCTTCCGCCGCCGGCTGCGCAGGCTGGCTGGCAGAGTCTGCCTCAGCGGCGACCGCTTTGTCTGCGTCAGCGGCAGGTGCCGGAGCGTCAGTCTGCTCGGCAGCTTGCGCTTCGGCGCCGTTCTCACTGACAGTGATTTCACCTTGCGGCGCTTCAGGCGCAGCGGCTTCGCTGATCACGCTTTCCTTCAGCGACTGCTCATCGGCCGCGGCTTCCGGTGCGACTTCTGCAGCGGTGACGTCCGGCGTGTCGACGGCGGCGTCAGCTTCGCTGGCCTGCGGCTGGTGAACGCTTGGCTGCTGGACGGCATGCTGCTCAGTGCGCTGGGCGGCGTGCTGCTCAGGCTTCTGCGCCTGGTGAGCGCCAGTGGCAGGCGCTTCTGACGCCTCTTCGTCAGGTGCGTCGATCGGCGCTTCGGCGACCGGCTCGGCCACTTCCGCTGGCTCAGACTCAGACGCTTGCGCGTCGGATGCCGCTGACTCAGGGGCTACCGTCTCTTTCAGCGTCTCGTTGCTCGGCTCGCTGACTTCCGGTGCGGCGACTGCCGTGAGGTCTGCGCTGGCAGACGGCTCGGCGGTGGCCGGCGTGTCCTGTGCAGCGGTGCTGTTTTCATCCTGCGGAGCGCTGTCACTGCCTTGCGGGGCATTGGCTTCGCCCTGCGGAGCAGCGGTAGTGGCGTTGACGGCTTCGGCACCTTCCTCGGAAATGGTCGGCACCACAGCGGCTGCCGGAGCAGCGGCTGCCTGCGGGCCTGCCAGCGCCATGGCCTTGAGCGATTTCTGCTCTTCGACCGCCTGCGGGTTCAGAGCGTGCTGACGGCTGCGCACACGCGGGTTGTTGCGTGTCTGCTGGTCTTCGCTGCTGACCTGCTGTTCCTCCTGCTCGGCCTGTTCGGCTGCCTTGATGGACTCGCGTGCCTGCTTGCTGTCGACCTGTTCGGCCTTGTCAGTCTTGCTCGGCTTTTCACCACGTGCCGGCTTGTCGCTGCGCTTGCCGGAATCGCGCTTGCTGGCGTTGTCGGCCTTCGAGCTGTTGTCGGCCTGCGCCTTCGGCTCGGCTTGAGGCTTGCTGTCGTTGGTGACGATTTCCTGCTGGCTGTCCTGACGCGACTCGTTGGACTTGCGACGGCTGCCACGGTCGTTGCGCTGACGGCGCTTGTTGCTGTTACGGCCATCGTTCTGGCTGTTGCTGTCAGCATCGTTGTTGCGTGACGCGTTGTCATTGCGACGACGGGAGTCCTTGCGGTTGTCATCGCGCTCGTTGCCACGGCCGTCATTGCTGCGGTCGTTGTTGCGATCGTTTTTGCGATCGTCGCTACGTTCAGCGTTACGGCCATTGCGGGAATCGTTGCGAGCCGCTGCCGGAGCACTGGCTTCACTGACGGTCTCGCGACGCTCGCGGGCCTTTTCCAGTGCCTTGCGCGCTTCGCTGGACTTGGCCGGTGCTGCGCTGTCGCTGTCATTGCCCAGCAGGCGGCTGAAGCCTCGCGCCAGGCGCGACAGCAGGCCGCCACCGGCGACGGGGGCTGCTGTGCTGGCGTGAGACTGGGCGGGCGCCTGGGTGACGACTGCCTGCTTGCTGGCCTGAGCGCGGCTGTCGTTGCTCTGGTTCGAACGATTACTCTGACGGCTGTCATTGCGCGAGCTTTGACGGCTGTCGTTGCGGCCTTCGCTGCGAGTGTCGTTACGAGACTCGTTGCGCGAGTCCTGACGATTGCGTCCGCTGCCATTGGTGTTGCGACGACGGTTGGCGTTGTTCTTGCCGTTTCCGTTACGGCTGTCGTCATCGTTGCCGCTGTCGGCGCTCTCGGCCGATGCAGCAGGCGCCTGTGCGGCGGCAACCGGAGCCGGCGTGGTGTGGGACACGCTCTTGACAGCGGCTTCGGTGCGCGCCGGCGGCTTGTCGAAGTTCGGGTCCGGTTCCTTGCCGACTTCGGTCTCGACGGACAGTTCGAAGCTGGACTTGTCGGCACCGTCTTCATCGACGTGGTCATCACGCAGACGCACGACTTCGTAGTGCGGGGTGTCGAGTTCCGGGTTCGGCAGCAGCACGACATTCACGCCCTGACGACGTTCGATGTCGAACAGCGTGGCGCGCTTCTCGTTGAGCAGGTAGGTCGCGACCGGCACCGGCAGAATGGCGCGGATCTGCGAGCTGCGCTCCTTCATGGCCTCTTCTTCGATCAGGCGCATGATCGAGAGCGCCATGGAGCGCACGTCACGGATGGTGCCCTGGCCGTCACAGCGCGGGCAGACCACGCCGCTGGTCTCGCCCAGAGACGGACGCAGGCGCTGGCGCGACATTTCCATCAGGCCGAAGCGTGAGATGCGACCGATCTGGACGCGGGCGCGGTCGATCTTGAGCGCATCGCGCACGCGATTCTCGACTTCACGCTGGTTGCGTGCCGGTGTCATGTCGATGAAGTCGATCACCACCAGGCCGCCGATATCGCGCAGGCGCAGCTGACGAGCGATCTCGTCCGCGGCTTCCAGGTTGGTCTGCAGCGCGGTTTCCTCGATATCACTGCCGCGGGTGGCGCGAGCGGAGTTGATGTCGATGGAAACGAGGGCTTCGGTGTGGTCGATGACGATGGCGCCACCGGAGGGCAGCTTCACTTCACGCTGGTAGGCGGTCTCGATCTGGGATTCGATCTGGAAGCGCGAGAACAGCGGCACATCGTCTTCGTAGAGCTTGATCTTCTGCTGGTAGCTCGGCATCACCTGACGCACGAAGGACAGCGCTTCTTCCTGGACTTCCGGAGAGTCGATCAGCACCTCACCGATGTCATTGCGCAGGTAATCGCGCATGGCACGGATGATGACGTTGGATTCACGGTAGATCAGGAAGGGGGCTGGGCGGCTGGAAGCAGCCTTGGTCACCGCGTCCCACACCTGGGCCAGGTAGTCGAGGTCCCATTGCAGTTCTTCGGCGCTCTTGCCGATGCCGGCGGTGCGCACGATGACGCCCATCTTGTCCGGCAGGGTCAGGCTGTTCATCGCTTCCTTCAGCTGAGCGCGCTCTTCGCCCTCGATGCGGCGGGAAATACCACCGGCACGCGGGTTGTTGGGCATCAGCACCAGGAAGCGGCCGGCCAGGCTGATGAAGGTGGTCAGGGCGGCGCCCTTGTTGCCACGTTCTTCCTTGTCGACCTGGACGATGACTTCCTGGCCTTCCTTGAGCACTTCACGAATGTTGGGGCGGCCCTGGCCGGGGTCCTTGGAGAAGTACTCGCGGGAGATTTCCTTGAGCGGCAGGAAGCCGTGGCGTTCGGCGCCGAAGTCGACGAAGCAGGCTTCGAGGCTGGGCTCGATGCGGGTGATCTTGCCGCGGTAGATATTGGCTTTCTTCTGTTCGCGGGCGCCGGACTCGATGTCGAGATCGTAAAGGCGTTGTCCGTCGACCAGTGCGACGCGCAGCTCTTCCGGCTGGGTCGCGTTGATGAGCATCCGTTTCATGTCGTCTCGCTAGACTGGGCGTGCCGAAGGGCAGCCGCATTGTGCGTCGGCGACGAGGAACCGTTTTCCGCTTCGTGTTGTGCTCAGCGCATGTCGTGGAATGCGTTTTTCGCATGCAGGCAAGTCCGTGACGGGCCACATGCGGCATGATCATGTTGAGTACTTGGAAGAGGCAGGACGTGTTGCGGGGATTGGTACTCCTCCGGCCCTGCGGTCTCTTCCCTAACACCTGGCATTTGCCGATTCATCGACGCCGGCCTTCGGCACGGATATCGAATGATGACCCGGGCTTCATGCCCGAGCGGTCTTGTGTCGTTGGCCCATGAATGACTGGGCATCTTGCTGTCTTGCCTGCGCAGGCGACTTTCGGGCTCTCGCGACATCATCTCGTGGAGTCTGCAACGAAGGCTCGAAGGGCGATTGCGCTGCGGCGCGCGGCGTCATGCGTTCCGCGCCCGCTGATATCGTCATCAGGTCCTGTGAGACCTGAGCGACATCGATGTTTTGCGTCAGCTGTTGGTCCGGCCACTGGCCGCGAATGACTGTCCTTGGGGCTGCCTTCGCTGCCTGTGATTGACAGGTGCGATGCGCGGGACAGCACGCTACCGACATGGTAGATGACAACAGGGTGCTTGCGTGACCTGCACGGTGCTGATGTCGGTGCGCGTTGCTTCATTGCGGGCCATCTGACCCTCTCCGCCGGCGTGAAGCACCTTGTTGAAGTGCCGGGTGCGCCGTTTTTCCGGCCGCTGTGACAGGGCTGCGGAGACGATGATCGGGCATATAGAGAAGGCCCATCTCACTGCGCTCGAATATACCAGTAAAGGTATGTACCAGCAATTCAGCTGCCAGATCAAACGCTTCGCTACATCGCCTGAGATACGAGGCCCGGCGAGCCGCTCGTGCGATCGCCATGTGGCGCGATGATTCCCCATTGGTCGCATGACACCGTAGAATGGCCGGTCTGAGTGCGTCACGGCGCACGGCAACAAGATGAGCAGGCCGCGCGAAGGCGGGGCCGGAAGGAGTGCGACATGGCCGACGGCCAATCAGTCCAGTGGATCGAGGTTGCCCCGGAGTTGGCCGGGCAACGTATCGACAACTTTCTGCGTACCCGCTTGAAGGGCGCACCCAAGGCGTTGATCTATCGCATCGTGCGCAAGGGGGAAGTGCGCGTGAACAAGAAGCGCATCAAGGTGGATTACCGCCTGCAGGCCGGTGATCTGGTGCGCGTACCGCCACTGCGCCTCTCGCCGGAAGCCGCTGTCCAGGAAGTCAGCGACAACCTGCGTGAGGTGCTGGCGGGCTGCATCGTGCGAGAGACGGATGATTTCATGGTCATCAACAAGCCCTCAGGACTTGCCGTGCATGGCGGCAGTGGCGTCAAGATCGGCCTGATCGAGGCCATGCGCCAGATTCGTACTGATCTGCCGTTCCTGGAGCTGGTGCACCGCCTGGACCGTGATACTTCCGGTTGCATTCTGCTGGCCAAGTCGCGGGCAGCGCTGTTGCAGCTCAATGCCGACCTCAAGGCCCACAAGATGACCAAGCTGTATCTGGCACTGGTCGAGGGGCGCTGGGATTCCCGGCGCGATTACGTCAATGCGCCACTGGAGCGCTATGACGGAGGCAATGGTGAGCGGCGAGTGCGTGTCGATGAGGCTGGCAAGACAGCCAGTACCCGCTATGCCGTGCGTGAGGCCTATCCGAGCATGACGCTGGTCGAGGCCGAGCCGATCACCGGGCGCACCCACCAGATCCGCGTGCACTCGGTGCATGCCGGGCATCCGCTGCTCGGCGATACCAAGTACGGTACCGAGCGCGGCAATGCACTGGCGAAGAAGGTCGGGCTGGAGCGCCTCTTCCTGCATGCCGCCCAGTTGAGTTTTCCTGATCCGATCGATGGGCGCACCGTCACCGTGCGCGCGCCGCTGGACAAGCGGATGAAGCGCGTTCTTGCCACCGCCAGGGAGCTGGGAGCTCGTCATGACTGATCTCGCTGCAGGACTGCCGCAACCACGCTATCGGCTGGTCATCTTCGACTGGGATGGCACCTTGATGGACTCCGAGGCACGTATCGTCGACTGCCTGCAGGCGGCGTCGGTGGCTACCGGTATGGGCGAGTTACCGGCCCACGCCGCGCGTGACATCATCGGGCTCGGGTTGCCTGAAGCCATGGAGCGCCTGTTCCCGGGGGCGACGGCCGAGCAGTGCGATGCACTGGTCGAGGCCTACAAGGCGCATTTCGTGGCGGTTGATACCACCCCGCTGGACTTCTTTCCCGGTGTCGAGGCCGGTATCCAGCGTCTGCGGCGTCACCCCGAGCAGCTGCTGGCGGTCGCGACCGGCAAGAGCCGTCGCGGACTGGATCGCATGTTCAAGGCCCATGACTGTGGTGACTGGTTCCACGCCTCGCGCACCGCGGACGTGACGCTGTCCAAGCCGCATCCGCGCATGCTCGAGGAGCTGCTGGTCGAGCTGAACGTTGAGGCGCATGAGGCGCTGATGGTCGGCGATACCGAATATGATCTCGAGATGGCGCGCGCACTGGGGATGCACAGTGTCGGCGTCGACTACGGCGTTCACAGTGTTCCGCGCCTTGAGTCCTGTGCGCCGCAGCGTATCGTCTCGCATTTCGATGAATTGATGGAGTGGCTGTGCGTGGCCGGATAGCGGCCACGATTGCCCGGTACAGGAGCAGCAAGCGATGAGTGACAGGCCGCAGGACCCCTGGCGTGAAGGGCCGCAAGGCAAGGGCGAGAGTGACGTGGGTGGGGCGGGTGTGGGCAGCGCTGCCGGTGACCGAGAGGTGGACTGGCAGGCGCGCGAGCGTACCGTGCAGCTCGAGATGATGGACCGCTGGGTGCAGGGTGTGGTGACCGAGCAGCGGCGTTCGCGGCGCTGGAAGCTGTTCTTCCGCTTCCTGTTCGCGTTGCTGTTCATCGCCTCGATCGCGACCTCGGTGACGCTGTTCACGCTCGGCAGTCAGCCAGCCGCACTGCCCGGCGAGCAGCATCTGGGCGTGGTGCGTGTGAAGGGCGTCATCGAGGCGGATGGCGAAGCCAACGCCGAGCGCATCATCAAGGGCTTGCGCAAGGCATGGGCGTCCCCGGCCTCCGTCGCGGTGGTGCTCGATATCAACTCGCCGGGGGGAAGCCCGGTGCAGTCCCAGCGCGTCTACGACGAGCTGATGCGCCTGCGAGAGCAGGGTGACAAGCCGGTGATCGCGGTGATCGAGGACCTGGGGGCGAGTGGCGCCTATTACATGGCGGCCGGCGCCGGTGAGATCATCGCCGCGCCTTCGAGCCTGGTGGGCTCCATCGGCGTGATCTCCTCAAGCTTCGGTCTCAAGGGGCCGCTGGAGAAGCTGGATATCGAGCGTCGCGTATTCACGGCAGGTGACAACAAGGCGTTCCTTGACCCGTTCTCGGATATTTCACCGGATCAACGTGCCTTCTGGCAGAACGTGCTGGCCACGACGCATCAGCAGTTCATCGCGGCGGTCAAGACCGGGCGCGGCGAGCGCCTCAAGGATAACCCCGAGCTGTTCTCGGGGCTGATCTGGACCGGCGAGCAGGCGCGGAGGCTGGGGTTGGTCGATCGTACCGGTACGCTGGAAGAGCTGGCGGCGGAGCTGACGCCAGAGGCGGAGCTGCACGATTACACGCCGCGTCAGGACCCCTTCGAGCGCTTCACGCGGCGCTTCGCCGGTGTGATGGCCAGTGCGATGGGGCTCGAGACGACGGTGTCGCCGGTCAGTTACCGCCTGCCCTGGTAGGCGAGCCAGAGCCGCAGCCCTCGTTGCTCAAGGCTGCGGTGTCTCTCGGGGGTGCGGTGCCATTCAGGAGCGCGGCGCATCCAGCAGAGGGTTGACGCCTGCCTCGCGCAGCAGTTCGCACAGGCGAATCAGCGGCAGGCCGATCAGGCTGTTGGGATCACGCCCCTCGAGGCGCTCGAAGAGCGTGATGCCCAGGCCTTCCATGCGGAAACTGCCGGCGCTGTCGAGGGGGCGTTCTCGCTCGACGTAGCACTCGATCTCGGCGCTGGTCAGGGAGCGGAAGACGACTTCGTAGTCTTCATGGCAGACCCAGTGGCGCGCGGAGTGCGTGTCGATCAGGGCCAAGCCGGTCACGAAGCGCACGCGACGTCCGGAGAAGCGCGCCAGCTGGGCGCGTGCGGCTGACAGGTCCACCGGCTTGCCCAGTATCTCGCCTTCGAAGACGGCGACCTGGTCGCTGCCGATGATCAGGTGATGGGGGTAGGCATCCGCCACGGCGTCGGCCTTGCCGAGTGCCAGGCGATGGACCAGTGTCTCGGCACTTTCTCCGTGGCGCGGCGTCTCATCGATGCTGGGAGCTGTCCAGGTGAAAGGCAGTCCGAGGCGTTCAAGCAGTTCACGACGCCAGCGTGAGCTGGACGCCAGGACCAGTGGAGTCATCATGGCTCTCCCGTCGGGGCGCGTTGCGAGCATTGGCTGGGCGGCGCGCGGCAAGTATTTGAAAAACAAGGGGGCAGGATGCCGTAAATCCTCTCGGCATTGAAGTGTCAGGCGCGTACAATCGCGCGCTGGACGTGTAGCCCAGTGTCAGTTGCCGCATATCGACGTGAAAGCGTGATGGTGAGGAGGCTGGCAAAAGCAACAAGTTGCTCATGCATTTTGACACCGGGAGGGGGAATCCCTATTATGGCGCGCCTATGTTGACCACAAGACTGCCGACCAAGGTCGAGCCCTACCGGCTGGCGTCAGCGGGTAAACGCCTTGAAGGCGTGATTCCACTGGCGAACATGCCCCGTGTTGTTGAGGCCATCGGTGCTCAGGAAGGGGATGTCAGCGTCTCCATGACCTTTGATATCGACACTCAACGTCGCAGCTTCATCGAAGGCTCCATCGCCTTCGAGGCAAGTCTGCTATGTCAACGTTGTCTGGGACCCACCGAGCCGGAGCCGCTTTCCAGTGAGTTTCTGTTGGGTCTGGTAACCAGCGATGCGCTGGCGGCGCAGCTGCCCGGTGAGTACGAGCCGGTAGTGGTGGAAAACGAACAGCTGGATCTCCTGACAGTGATCGAGGATGAAGTGCTCCTGGTCCTGCCGCAGGTGGTCTACCACGAGGAGGCCGATTGTGCCGTCTCTCGCGACCAGCTGGCCAGCGGTGTGGAACCCGAGGCCTCGGACGCACCCGCTGTGAATCCATTCAGTGTGCTTCGCACCCTGAAGGACAAGCACTGAACTCAATTTGTCGACAAGATTGGAGTAATCCCCATGGCAGTTCAGCAGAACCGCAAAACTCGTTCCAAGCGTGGCATGCGTCGTAGCCACGATGCCCTGACTGCACCGACCCTGTCCCAGGACAAGGAAACCGGTACAGTTCACCTGCGTCACCACGTCTCTGCCGACGGTTTCTACCGTGGCCGCAAAGTCGTTGATGCATAAGGCATTGATGCAGCGCGCGGCGTAACGCCGTGCGTATCGCCATCGATACGATGGGCGGGGACTTCGGTCCCCGCGCTACGTTACGGGGCACGGCCAGTGCGCTGTTGCGAGACTCGCAACTCAGCGCCATCCTGGTCGGCCCGCAGCATCTACTGGATGCCGAGTTAGACTCCCTCCCTGCTTCACTCTCCCGTGTTCGTGATCGCCTTCAGACACTCGCTGTCGACGGCATTGTCGCGCCTGATGCTCGCCCGTCCCGCGTCTTGCGCAGCCGCGAGCCCAGCAGCATGTCTCAGGCCCTGGGTCTGGTGGCGAAGGGCCAGGCGGATGCCTGTGTCAGTGCCGGCAATACCGGCGCCTTGATGGCGCTGGGCATGCGTGAAGTGGGAAGAGTGAAAGGGGTGGAGCGACCTGCCATCTGTGCCGCGGTGCCCACGCGTGGCCCACGCGCCTGCAGCCTGTTGGATCTCGGTGCCAACGTCGATGTCGCACCGCACCACCTGCTGACGTTCGCCCGCATGGGGGCGATGCGCAGTCGCCTCATCGACGCGGTCGAGTGTCCACGAGTGGGGCTGCTCAACGTGGGAGTCGAGTCGGTCAAGGGGACTGCGCAGGTGCAGGAAGCGCACGCCCTGCTGGCTGGCAGTGAGTCGGATTTCGACTACCTTGGCTTTGTCGAGGGCGGCGACCTCTTCTGCGGCGAGGTGGATGTGGTGGTCTGTGACGGCTTCGTCGGCAATGTCGTGCTCAAGAGCAGCGAAGGGCTTGCGCAGATGCTGTCGGCACAGCTGGGGGCGACCCTGGCGGCCAGCTGGCGCACGCGCCTGATGGCCTGGCTGGCGCGTCCGGCGCTGACACGACTCTCGCGTGAGCTGGACCCGGTGCGCTACAACGGCGCCAGCCTGCTGGGCCTGGCGAACGTGGTGGTGAAAAGCCACGGCGGCGCGGCGGCGGAAGGCTTTGCCTTTGCCGTCACGCGCGCGGCCAGCGAGGCTCGCGAGCAGTTGCCCTCCCGCCTGGCGAAGGCCCTGGAAGGCACATACTCACGCTGAATGAGTAAATTGGTCTGATTTGTTCCTGTTGGGGTCGAGCTTCGGCGCACACGGTGCGACAATGCCAGCGCTTCGTGGCAGGGCGGTGAAGACGGACGGGGGTTCGGGGCAGGCAGCCCGCACAGGAAGCCCTCCGCAGGACAGCAGCATGATGTAAATGACAGGAAGCAGGCTTTCCCCTGGCAGAAGCGTGAGACACGACGGTGGCCGTCTCGCTTGCGAGCCAGCGGAAATCGGGTTTCTTGACCCGTGTCAGTCCCACCTGAACAGATGGAAATGGTGACAGCAATGACAGATTCCCTGGCCCTCATCTTCCCGGGACAGGGCTCCCAGCAGGTCGGCATGCTGCGGGAGCTGGCGGAGCGCTATAGCGTGGTCCGCACTACCTTCGAGGAAGCCTCTGACGCACTGGGGCGCGATCTCTGGCACCTGACACAGGAAGGCCCGGCGGAGGAGCTCAATCGTACCGAGCTGACCCAGCCGGCGCTTCTGACCGCCAGTGTCGCCATCTGGCGCGTCTGGCAGGAGCTGGAAGGCCCGCGCCCGGCGCGCATGGCCGGTCACTCCCTGGGTGAATATAGCGCCATGGTCTGCGCTGGCGTGATCGGTTTCGCCGAGGGCGTCAAGCTGGTCAATCTGCGCGGCGAAGCCATGCAGACTGCCGTGCCGCAGGGCCAGGGCGCGATGGCGGCCATTCTCGGTCTCGAGAATGCCCAGGTCGAAGCCGCCTGTGCCAGTGCGGCGCAGGGTGAAGTGGTCGCGGCAGTCAACTACAATGCGCCGGGACAGGTCGTCATCGCCGGTGGCACCGCTGCCGTCGAGCGTGCCATCGCGGCATGTCAGGAAGCGGGGGCCAAGCGCGCCATGCCGCTGCCGGTGTCAGTGCCGTCGCATTGTGATCTGATGCGTCCGGCGGCCGACAAGCTGGCCGAAGCGATGAATGCCATCGATTTCCGTGCGCCGCGCTATACCGTCATCCAGAACGTCGATGCCAAGGCGCATGACGATGTCGAGACACTGCGTCAGCGTCTGATCGAGCAGCTCTATCAGCCTGTGCGCTGGACCGACTGCGTCAATGCCATGTTCGACAGTGGCGCGCGCAGCTTCATCGAATGCGGCCCGGGCAAGGTGTTGACCGGCCTTGGCAAGCGCATTCAGCGTCAGGCACGTGGCCTGGCCGTGAATGATCCGGATAGCCTGGAAGCGGCGCTGGAACTTGCCCGCGAGACCGCTGCCGAACAGAATCAGTAAGCTCGTGGCTGGCCCATCAGGCCGGCCATGTGACTTGGATCAGCCAACTCAGGACTCAAGATGACGAGCGAACGCAGAATCGCACTGGTGACCGGTGCCAGTCGTGGCATCGGCCAAGCCATCTCCCGTGAACTCGGCCGTCAGGGCCGTATCGTGATCGGTACCGCCACCAGCGAGAAAGGGGCAGCGGCCATTGGCGCTGACCTCGAGGCGCACGGTATCGAAGGCGCGGGCATGCTGCTCAACGTCACCGATCAGGCCAGCGTCGACGCCGTGCTCAAGGAAATCGGCGAGCGCTTCGGCGCCCCGACCATTCTGGTCAACAATGCCGGCATCACGCGTGACAACCTGTTGATGCGTTTGAAGGAAGACGATTGGGATGCGGTGCTCGACACCAATCTCAAGTCGGTCTTCCGTGTCAGCAAGAGCTGCCTGCGCGGCATGACCAAGGCGCGCTTCGGCCGCATCGTCAACATCTCGTCCGTGGTCGCGACCATGGGCAATCTCGGTCAGGTCAACTATGCTGCCGCCAAGGCAGGCATGGAGGGCTTTGCCCGCTCGCTGGCGCGCGAAGTCGCGTCACGCAATATTACCGTCAACTCAGTGGCGCCGGGCTTCATTGCCACTGACATGACTGAAGCATTGCCGGAGGCGCAGCACGAAGCGTTGCTCGGCAACATCCCGCTGGCGCGCCTTGGCCAGCCGGAAGAGATTGCTGCGGCAGTCGGCTTCCTGACCAGTGATGCAGCAGGCTACATTACCGGTGAGACGTTGCAGGTGAACGGTGGCATGAACATGCGCTGAACCCCACGCAGGGACGTGGTTGCGTCCTTTTGGGGTGGCCTATAAACTACGCCCAGCTTTTTCGAGCTGCGGATTCCGTACCACTAGGAGTGATTGTTAAATGAGCACCATTGAAGAACGCGTCAAGAAGGTTGTGGCTGAGCGCCTGAACGCCAAAGAAGAAGAAATCCAGAACTCTTCCTCTTTCACTGAAGACCTGGGCGCCGATTCCCTGGACACCGTCGAGCTGGTGATGGCTCTGGAAGAGGAATTCGATACTGAAATTCCTGACGAAGAAGCAGAGAAGATCACCACCGTGCAGGAAGCTATCGATTACATCGTCAACCACCAGTAAGGTGTGTTGAAGCGATCACGGAGCAACCTGTTGCTCATGGTCGTGATGCAATTGTCTGTACGTTCAAGAGCCGCACTGTTCCTCAGTGCGGCTCTTGTCGTTCAGGGGTATGCTGCGCAATACCGCGCCGAAAGAGCGTGAATTGCATGGTGGTAGGCGGTGGGCTTCGTGACAAATGCCCCCTTGTGGCAAGTGTCGGAATTCCTTCGTGAAAGTGGCCAGAAAAGCGCTTGAAAACCGACTGCCCACGCATGGCCAGGTTTCTGTATAATGCGCTCAATTACCGTCCGGGCGTCCATGGCCCTGGCGTGCCAATTCGATAGTTTTGGAGGAGACACGATGCCTCGCAGAAGGGTAGTGGTAACAGGTCTTGGCCTGGTGACCCCGGTCGGGAATACCGTCGAGGAAAGCTGGAGCAACATCAAGGCGGGCAAGAGTGGCATCGCGGCCATCGAGCATTTCGATGTCAGCGGTTTCAATACCCGTTTCGGTGGCTCCATCAAGGACTTCGATGTGAGTCAGTACCTGAACCCGAAAGAGGCCCGCAAGATGGACCTCTTCATCCAATACGGTATCGCGGCGGCCCACCAGGCCATCACCGACTCCGGCATTGAATGTACCGAAGACAACGCCGAGCGTATCGGTGTCGCCATCGGTTCCGGTATCGGCGGCCTGCCGATGATCGAGCACAACCACAAGGCGCTGGAGAAGGGCGGTGCGCGTCGCATCTCGCCGTTCTTCGTGCCGGGCTCCATCATCAACATGATCTCCGGCAATCTGGCGATCCAGTTCGGTTATCGTGGTCCGAACATCGCGATCACCACCGCCTGTACCACCGGGACGCACAACATCGGTTACAGCGCACGCACCATCGCCTATGGTGATGCCGACGTGATGGTGGCCGGTGGTGCCGAGATGGCGACCACGCCGCTGGGCCTGGGTGGCTTCTCCGCGGCGCGTGCGCTGTCGACTCGCAACGATGATCCGCAGGCGGCCAGCCGTCCGTGGGACCGCGACCGCGATGGCTTCGTGCTGTCCGACGGCGCCGGTGTCGTCGTGCTGGAAGAGTACGAGCACGCCAAGGCGCGTGGCGCGACCATCTACGCCGAGGTGCTCGGGTTCGGCATGTCCGACGACGCTCACCACATGACGGCGCCGCCCGAAGACGGCCGTGGTGCGGCCGCGTCGATGCGCAACGCCATCCGTGACGCCAAGCTCGAGCCGAGCCAGATCGACTACATCAATGCCCATGGCACCTCCACCAATGCCGGCGACAAGGCAGAAAGTCTCGCCGTCGAATCGGTGCTGGGTGATGCGGCACGTGATGTGGCGGTCAGCTCCACCAAGTCGATGATCGGTCACCTGCTGGGTGCTGCCGGTGCGGTCGAGGCCGTGTTCTGCGTGCTTGCGATGCGTGACCAGATCGCGCCGCCGACCATCAACCTGGACAACCCGGCCGAGGGCTGCAATCTCGATTACGTGCCGAACGTCGCACGTGACATGAAGATCGAGTACACCCTGTCCAACTCGTTCGGCTTCGGTGGCACCAACGGCTCGCTGGTGTTCGGCAAGCTCAAGGACTGATCACACGCTTTCGTGTTCTCTCTCCTCAGACGCGCTCCCATCCGGGGGCGCGTTTGTCTGTGGGGCGTCACCTCTGCCTTGCGTGTCGTGTCCGCAACCGTTCTCTGGAGGGCTGTATCGATGACGACTGATACCTCTGGCAACGAGAGCCCAGATGACCGGGCCTCTGATGAAAAAAGCGCTGACGACAAGCACTCCCTTGCGGCGCTAGCTGCCGATCTGCCCAGTGATGACCGTGGCCTCGCCTATGGCGAGGGCGTGTTCGAGACGATTCTGGTGCGTGATGGCCAACCGCAGCTGTGGTCCTGGCATGAGGCGCGCCTGACGCGCGGTTGTCAGCGTCTGGGAATTGCGGCGCCTTCGTCAGCTGAGCTGGCGAGCTGCCTGGCGGTCTGTCAGGGCGAGGGGCTGGAAGTGCTCAAGCTGATCGTCACCGGCGGCTCCGGCGGGCGGGGCTACAGGGCACCGGAGTCACCGCAGGCGCGCTTGCGGGCACGCGCGACGCCTTTTGCGGTCAATCAGCAGGCGCGGCGTGGTATCACGGCACGGGTCTGCGAGCTGCGTGTGGCCGAGCAACCGGCACTGGCCGGGCTCAAGCACCTCAACCGGCTCGAGAACGTGCTGGCGCGCCGTGAGTGGAGCGACACGACCATCAGCGAGGGCCTGTTGCTCAATGCGCAGGGCGAGCTGGTTGAAGCCACCAGCATGAATCTGGCCTGGTATCGTGACGGTCGCTGGTTCACGCCATGTCTTGATCGTGCCGGTGTCGAGGGCACGCTGCTGGCGGCGCTTGAGGCCCAGATGACCTTCGAGCGAGTGCGTGAGGGGCTTGAGTCACTCGCGCGGGCCGAGCAGGTCGTCGTCGTGAATTCCGTGCAGGGCGTCTGGCCGCTGCGCACCTTGCTCAAGCCCGATGGCGCGATTCTGGCTGAGTGGAAGGATGAGGCGCATCCGGCGCTGGACGAGTTGAATCACACTGTCGCGCGCTTGCTGGGCGAGCCCGCGAACTGACGGAAGACGACGAGCGTCAGCAGGCATGCCTGTGCGGTCGTCGTCTTCGCCATGAAGACTGGAAACCTGATTATGCGAGTGTTCAAGATCCTCCTGATGCTGGTAGTGCTGGCCGTGGCTGCGGGTGTGGTGGGCTTTCGTTACTGGCAGGCGCAGTTGCTGTCACCGTTGGCGATCGAGAAGGAACAGCTGTTCGAGGTGCCCAAGGGCGCCAGTCTGACCAGGGTCGTGGGCGAGCTCGAGTCACAGGGCATCATCGAAGCGAGCTGGCCGTACAAGGTGTGGTCGCGCCTCGAGCCTGAGGCCGTCAATGGCCTGCGCGCCGGTGAATTCCGTCTCACGCCGGGCTTGAACGGTCGTGAGCTGGTGGCGCTGCTGTCCAGTGACGATGTGGTCAGCTATACCTTGACCGTGCCGGAGGGCTGGACCTTCGCCCAGATGCGCACTGCCATGGATGCCTCGCCCAAGCTTGAGCACACGACTCGCGACATGAGTGATGAAGAGCTGATGGCGGCTGTCGGTGCAGAGGGCGAGAAGCCGGAAGGGCGCTTCTTCCCGGACACCTACCGCTATCACAAGGGCGTCAGCGACCTCTCGCTCTACAAGCAGGCCTATGCCCGCATGAACAGGACGCTGGAGGAAGTCTGGGCCGGGCGAGACGACGACCTGCCGATCACCAGCGCCTACGAGGCGCTGATCATGGCGTCACTGATCGAGCGCGAGACCGGCGCGCCGGAAGAGCGCGGCGAGATCGCCGGCGTCTTCAAGCGTCGCATGGAGCGCGGCATGCGCCTGCAGACCGACCCGACCGTCATCTATGGTCTGGGCAAGGACTATGACGGCTCGTTGTCGCGCGCCGACCTGCGCAAGCCGACGCCCTGGAATACCTATGTGATCACCGGTCTGCCGCCGACGCCGATCGCGATGCCCGGGCGCGCCGCGCTGGAAGCGGCGGTGCATCCCAAGGAGGGCGATACCTACTACTTCGTCGCCAAGGGTGAGGGCAAGCATCATTTCTCGCGCACGCTGCGCGAGCACAACAATGCCGTGCGCCGTTATATTCTCAATCGGTAATGCGTGGCGAATGAGCTGAAACCCGTGTGGCAAACAGGGTCTGCCATGCTGCACGGGACTGTCGTCGCGAGTCATCTGCTGTCTGAATCAGGAAACATCATGTCTTCACGTCCGAGCGCATCAAGCACGACGTTTTCTCGTCACGCCGCCAGCGCGGCGGCCACCCAGTCCGTGTCTGCCGAGGCCGTGCCCAGTGGTCGCTTCATCACGCTGGAAGGCGGTGAAGGCGTCGGCAAGAGCACCAATGTCGCCTTCGTGGTCGCCGAGCTAGAGGCGCATGGCCTCGAGGTCGTGCGCACGCGTGAGCCGGGTGGCAGCGAGCGAGCGGAAGCCATTCGCCAGTTGCTGCTGGACCCGGCGCCGGCCGAGTCGCTGAGTGATGATGCCGAACTGCTGTTGATGTTCGCCGCGCGTGCCCAGCATCTGGCCGCGACCATTCGCCCGGCGTTGGCGCGCGGTGCCTGGGTGGTGTGTGATCGTTTCACCGACGCGACCTTTGCCTACCAGGGCGGTGGCCGCAACCTGCCGCTGGCGGATATCTCGACGTTGGAATCCCTGGTGCAGAAAGGCTTGCAGCCGGACCTGACCCTGCTGCTGGACATGCCGGTCGAGGCGGCACGTGGCCGTCTGGCCGCTCGCCGCGCCGCGACCGGCGAAGACGCTGACCGCATCGAGCAGGAAGCCGAGCAGTTCTTCGAGGCGGTGCGTGTCGGCTATCACATGCGTCGTGACGCCGACCCCGAGCGCTTTGCCACCATCGATGCCGGTCAGTCGCTTGAAGCCGTGCAGGCCGATATCGCGGCGGTGCTGGCGGCTCGCGTGGCGGCCTGGCAGGCGGACATTCCCAAGGGCATTCCCAAGGATGTGCAGCCATGAGTGCTTCAGACGTCAGCAATGGTGTCACGCTTTCGAGCTTCTCGCCGCTGCCGTGGCAGCACTCGCTGTGGCAACACTTCACCGCGGTGCACGACAACGGTCGCCTGCCGCATGCGGTGATGCTCAGCGGGCCGTCGGGGCTTGGCAAGCATGAGCTGGCCGATGCGATGATCGCCCGCGTGCTGTGTCGCACCGCCCAGGGCAAGCCCGGCGCGGCGGCCTGTGGTGAATGTCATGGCTGTCATATGCTGGCGGCGGGGCATCACCCTGATCTGATGGCGGTCGCGCCGCAGGATGTCGGCAAGATGATCCGCATCGACCCGATCCGTGAGGTCAACCGCTTCGTCTCCCAGACGGCCCAACAGGGCGGCTACCGCGTCATTCGTCTGCAACCGGCGGAGTCGATGAACATCGCCTCGGCCAACGCCTTGCTCAAGAGCCTCGAGGAGCCCGGCGCCAATACGCTGTTCATTCTGCTCAGCGACATGCCGTCACGGGTGTTGCCGACCATTCGCTCGCGCTGTCAGCAATGGCCGCTAGTGATTCCGCCGGCCGAAGAGAGCCTGCCGTGGCTCACGCAGCAGCTGGGCGAGGATGCTCAGGCCCTGCTGCGCATGGCAGGCGGTCTGCCGCAGCTGGCGGTGCGTCTTGGCGAGGCGGAGCAGCGTCAGCTGCGTCAGGCCTTGCGTGAGCTGTTCGATGCGCTGGTGCGCGGCGGCGAGCCGGTGGCCGAGGCGTGGCGACTGGAGCGCCAACCGCTGGCGCAGGTGCTGTGGTACGGTATTGCCTGGCTGGAAGACCTGATTCGCATGGGCCTGTCCGGCAATGCCGGCGACCTGCGTGACCCAAGTCTCGAGCCGCTGCTGAGACAGGCGGTCAAGAACGGGCGCACCCAGGACTGGTTCAAGCTGCTGGATTTCGCGCGCGAGCAGCGCCGCCTGCTGGCCGCGGGCGGCAACCCCAACCCTCAGCTGGTGCTGGAGGCCTGGCTGGTGCGTTGGGCCGCCTTGCTGCGCTCCTGAACGCGCAGCTGGCTTTTTCCGGCGTAAAGGCCCGAATGAAGGTCGGAGCGAACAGCCGAGGAAGGGGCTGAGCAAAGGTCCGCGTGGAAAGCCGCGAGGCTGCGCGAGGCAAGGTGGGCAGGCTAGACTGAAGCCAGCCAGGCCGTATGCTCGCCTTGCGTCAGATGGCAACAGGCAATGGCCGAAGAATACGCATTGATTCGCAGCGTGAGCCCTCATGTGAGCGTTGACGCTCGTCACGGGACTGCATGTGCCGGGAGACCGGCCGGAGGTGAAGGATGAATACCGCTCCACAGCAAGGCCAGAAGGCGCTCTCGCTGACCATTCGTGATCAGAAGACCCTGTTGGCCGCCTACATGTCGACCCTCGTGCGCGGCGGCATCTTCGTGCCGACCACCGAGCGCTACACCATGGGCCAGGAAGTCTATCTGCTGCTGACCCTGCCTGAGGAATCCGAGCGCATCCCGGTCACCGGGCGCGTGGTATGGATCTCCCCGCAGGGCGTCAGTGGCCGGCGCACTGCCGGGATCGGCATCCACTTCAGTGAAGAGGACCGCCAGGTGCGCGATCATATCGAGAACCACCTGGCCGGCATGCTCGGCAAGGGGCACGCGACCTATACGCTGTAGCGCGAGCGCAGCGTCGCTTCATCATCTCGACCGGCAGTGCCATGGGCGCCCGCCGGTCGAGCACGTTTTTCGCCGCGCTCCGCGTGGCCATCAGTAGTGAGAGTTTCCGGATGTTTGTCGATTCGCATTGCCACCTTGATCGTCTGAAACTGGAAGAGCACGGCGGGAGCCTCGAGGCCGTGCTGGACGCCGCGCGCGCCCGTCACGTGCACCAGTTTCTCGCCATTGCCGTCACGCTCGACGATGTGCCCGAGATCTCGGCCATCGCCCAGCAGCATGAGGATGTGGTGATTTCCGCCGGTGTGCATCCGCTGCATCAGGTCGACCCGGAACCCACGGTCGAGGACATCAAGAAGTGCGCCGAGCGCTTCGGCGCGGTGGCCATCGGCGAGACCGGCCTCGACTATCACTACGAGAGCGTCAGCCGCGAGCTGCAGTACGAGCGCTTTACGCGCCATCTGATCGCCGCGCGTGAGCTCGAGCTGCCGGTGATCATCCACACCCGTGAGGCGCGCGAAGACACCCTGGCGCTGATCAAGCAGCACACGGACCCCGCTGTCGGTGGCGTGCTGCACTGCTTCACCGAAGATCTCGACATGGCGCGCATCGCGGTGGGCCACGGCTTCATGGTCTCCATCTCCGGTATCGTCACCTTTCGCAACGCCGAACACGTCCGCGAGCTGGCACGCGCCATCCCGCTGGACCGCCTGCTGATCGAGACCGACAGCCCCTATCTGGCGCCGGTGCCGTACCGTGGCACCTCCAATGTGCCGGGCAATGTGGTCGAGGTCGCCGAATGCATCGCCGCCGAGCGCGGCATCACCGTCGATGAGCTGGCGATGCAGACCACCGCCAACTTCTATCGCCTGTTCCGTGCCGCCGCGCCGGAAGCGCCGGACAACGTTCGCGAAGCGCTGGCCAGCAGCGGTATGCTCATCGATTGAGCGTGGTACCCCGCATGATCTGACCACCAGGGAGGGAACGTCATGAATCCAGCCGCCATCCTCACCCAGCTGGGCGACAGGGCCACCAGCGGCAAGGCATTGCCGCCGGTGGATCAATGGCACCCGGCGCATTGTGGCGAGATGGACCTCGTCATCTGCGCCGACGGGCGCTGGATGCACGAGGGCACGCCCATCGGCCGTGCGCGACTGGTGCACATGCTGTCACGTGTCCTGCGCCGCGAGCCCGATGGCAGCTACTGCCTGGTCACGCCAGCGGAGAAGGTCACCATCCGGGTCGAGGACCGCCCCTTTCTGGCGGTGGACTGCTCCCGCGTCGAGGTCGACCCTGCACCGGCTGAGCCCGGACAGACAAGGCCCGGGCTGACAGAGTCAGGAAAGGCCGAGCCTCAGTCGGACGTCTGGCAACTGGTCACCGATCAGGGCGACGTCGTGCGGCTGGAAGGCGAGACCTGCCTGACGCTGAGCGAGACGCCGGACGGCCTGTGGCTACCGGAAGTGCCGGTGCGCTTCGGCCTTGCCGCGCGCCTGCACCGCAATCTCTACTATCGGCTGCTCGAGAGCGCCGAGACGCATGAGCAGGAAGACGGCAGCCTGACACTCGGCTTCATGAGCGGCGGGCGCTTCCAGATTCTGGGACAGCTGGCGGCCGATGAGGTCGAGGTCTGAACTTGTTTGAGCCTGCCGCCTTCCGCTCTCTCTTCCGTATGCCCCTCGCGTTCTGCTTCGCTCCTTTTCTCTCGCCGTCAGCCATTGCAGGTCTTCATGTCGTCACCACTTCCTCCCATCGAGCCCGACAGCACCGCAACCTCCGGGCCAGACGTTGCAGCATCGCCACTGGCGCTGGCCGTCGATCAGCTGACGCAACGGCTGACGGATCAGCAGCGCGCCGTGGTGGCGCATCGTGGGAGGCATGCGCGGGTAGCGGCGGTGGCGGGCTCCGGCAAGACCACCACGCTGGTGGCGCGGGTGCTGAGCCTGCTGGCGGAAGGCATTCCGGCTCAGCGGATTCTGGTGCTGATGTTCAACCGATCGGCGCGCGAGGACTTCGTCGCCAAGCTGGCGCAGTCGGCCCCGCCGGGCACACGGCTGCCCGACATCCGCACCTTCCATTCCATCGGCCATCGCCTGACCACCACCCTGGTGCGCTGGGGCAGCCTCGAGCCGCGTGAACTCATCCAGCAGGACTGGGCGCTGGAGCGTCTGCTCAAGCAGGCCGCCCAGCGTGCGCTGGGCGATGCCGATCGCGCCGATCGTGAGGCAGCGCTGGAAGGCGAGCGCCTCGAAGCGCTCGCCCAGTTCTGTGATCTGGTCAAGGCCGAGATGTGCGAGCCGACGCTGCTGTACGAGCGCATGAACCTCGGCGAGCACACCGGCCACTTCGTCGAGTCCTTTACCCAGCTTGAACAGCTGCTCGAGCAGTACGGCCAGATGACCTACGCCGATCTGCTCTACCGTCCGCTGCGTCAGCTGGAGAGGGAGCCCGAGACCCGCGCGCGCATCCAGGGGCTCCTGCAGCACGTGATCATCGATGAGTATCAGGATATCAATGAGGCGCAGCAGCGCATGCTGGCGCTGCTGGCGGGCGCACCGTCCGGCGAGGCGTCGCCCGACGAAGCTTCCTCGCCCGGCGAAGCGTCGCCCGCAGCCTCCGGCGCCATGGCAGAAGTCATGGCCGTGGGGGATGCCAACCAGTGCATCTACGAGTGGCGTGGCGCGCGGCCTGACTACATGCTGACGCGCTTTGCCGAGAGCTTTGCCGCGCCGCTGGATTTCCCGCTCAGCTACACCTTCCGTCACGGCCACCGTCTGGCGCTGGCGGCCAATCACGCCATCGCCGCCAATGCGCGCCGCCCGGACCAGCTGTGCCTGGCCGCGCCCGGTACGCCGGCGACGCGCTTGTTCGAAGGCCAGGGCGCCGCCAGTCTGGTCGCGGCGCTCACGGCCTGGCGAGAGTCAGGGCGCAGTGGCGCCGAGGCTGCCGTGCTGGTGCGCAGCTGGGCGCTGTCGGTGCCGGTGCAGTTGCAGCTGCTCAAGGCCGGCATTCCCTTCCGGCTGGGGCAGGGGGATCGCTTCGTGTTCCGTCTGCCGCTGGTGCAGGCGTTGGCGGGCTATCTGGAGCTGGCGCGTGATGCCACGCGTCTGCGCGACCCGGCGCACCTGCTGCTGCTGTTCACCCAGCCCACCGCCTTCGTCGCGCGCGAGCGCCTTGAGCGCCTGTGTCAGCAGCTGGCCGACAGCCAGCGCTGGCCACGCAAGGAAGATCCTATCCTCGAGGGGCTCAAGCCGCTGCAACGCCGCAATCTGCACAAGCGCTGGAAGCTGTTGTGTGATCTGCCTTCGCTGGGTGACTGGGCACCCGCGCGGCTGCTGCGTCATGTGGTCGATGAGCTGGAGGCCGACAAGGTGCTGCGCCGCGCCGCGGCTCGGCGTGACAAGGGCGAGGAGGATGTGCGCCTGCTGGATGTGCTGATCGAGCAGGCAGGGGAGCTTGCCAATGATCCCGACGCCTTCATCAATCTTTTGCGCAATCCGGTCGAGGACGCCGCCGATGGCGTGCTGATCACCACGGTGCATGGGGCCAAGGGACTGGAGTGGCCGCTGGTGGGGCTGTGGGGCATGAACGAGGAAGACTTCCCGGCCTACTCGCGTGACAACCCGCTGTCGCCGGAGCGCCTCGAGGAGGAGCGTCGGCTGTGCTACGTCGGGGTGACGCGTGCCCGCGAGCAGCTGCACCTGTGGCGCGACGGTGGCACGCATACGCCAAGCCGCTTCCTCGCGGAGCTGTGCGTGGAGGACTGCACGCGCCTCGGCGACTGGATTCACGGTGCCGGCAAGCGCGCCAGGCTTGCCCGTCTGCAGGCCGAGGACGGCGATGAGGCCGCCCGCGAGTCAGCGGCCGGAAGCGATGAGCGCCTGCGTGTGGCGGCGCCGGCGCTTGGCGAGGCCTATCTGGCGCGGCTGCCTCTGGCACGTCACGGCATCACGCCGCCGACGCTGGAAGCGCTGCCGAAGAAGGTCGCCAGGTCCCCGGGCAGGTCGGCCAGCAAGTCGACTGCGCAAGGCCAGTCCAGCTCGGGCGGCACCCATGCTCGCGGCGCTCGACAGGGCAATCGCTCTCCACGCGGCGAGCCGGCGGTGCTGCGACGCGTCGGTGATTGGGAAGTCGGTCAGCGCTTGCGTCACGAGAGCTTCGGGGAGGGGGTGATCGAAGAGGTCTCCGGCAATGAGGCCAATCCGCTGATCGAGGTGCGCTTCGCCGATGGCAACAAGCGCCGCCTGATCGCCACGCGTGCCCCGCTGACAGCCTTGTGACCCTTGTGTCCCTTGTGACCTTGTGACAATGGACTTGAGACTCGGGCGACAAGGTCGCGCGATTGCCAAGCCTTGCGTCGAGCGCCATCATGCCTCCAGCGCATCCTCGTCTGCCCGAAAAGGAGTTCCCATGGCTCAGTATCCTGATCCTGCCGCATTGGCGGCAGCCTCCGTCTCCGCCTCGTCTCTGCTGGTGCCGGACCAGCGCCAGGCGCCTCTGATCGATGCCAGCCAGCTGGTGACCCAGCTGGCGATGGCGGGCCTCAAGTCGCCCGTGGTGCTGGATTGCCGTGCGCGTCTCGACGATGGGGAAGCCGGCGAGCGGCTGTGGCGTGAAGGCCATCTGCCGGGTGCCATCCATGTCGATATGGACCGTGATCTGTCGGCCGCCGTGCGCGAGGACGGCGTGGGCGGGCGGCATCCGCTGCCGTCACATCAGGCGACGGCCGAGCTGTTCCGCCGCCTCGGCATCACGCCCGAGCAGCAGCTGGTGGTCTATGACGACATGGGCGGACAGATGGCGGCGGCGCGGCTATGGTGGATGCTGACCTGGGCCGGGCACCCGGACGTGCGGGTGCTGGATGGCGGCATCCAAGCCTGGAATCAGGCCATGGGCGAGCTCAAGCGTGCGCCTGCCCAGCCGGTGACTCCTACACCCAGCGACTGGCAGCCGAGCTTTGATGACAGCCTGCTGGTCAGCGCCCAGGAAGTGGCCGCCACGGATGACAGCTTGCTGGATGCCCGCGGCGAAGCGCGTTTTCGAGGTGAGCAGGAGCCGGTCGACCCGGTGGCAGGCCATATCCCCGGGGCATCCTGCCGACCGACCCCCAGCAATCTGGAAGCCAACGGCCGCTTCAAGGACCGCATGAGCCTGATGCGTGAGCTGCGCAGCCTGCTGCCGGCGCAGGGTGAGGTAATCGCCTATTGCGGTTCCGGCATCAGCGCCTGCCAGAACATCCTGGCCTTCGCGATCGCGGGGCTGCCGCTGCCGCGCCTGTATGCCGGTTCCTGGAGTGACTGGATCAGTGATCCCGCGCGCCCGGTAGCCACCGGTGAGGCCAGCGAGAAGTAGCCGCACGCGCCAGTGCGATGATGGCCCCACAAATGACAACGCCCGCCAGAGGTTTCTCTGGCGGGCGTTGTCGTTCGTGGGGCGCTTTGTCCGACTCTTTGCGTGCGTGCGTGCGTGCGTGCTTACGCTTGCGACTTGGGCTCAGCAGCGGGCTTGCGCGAATCGAAGCGTTCCAGCAGGGCGGCGTTGGCGCAGTTGCCCATCACGTTGAGGGCGGTGCGCAGGCCATCGGTGAAGCGGTCCACCCCGGCGACCACGGCCACACCTTCCAGCGGCAGACCTGCCGCGCCCAGCACGGTGGTCATCGCGACCAGCCCCGCACCCGGTACGCCAGCCGTCGAGAAGCTGACCAGCAGGCCGGTGGTGAACACGGTGATCACCAGCGAGGTGGTGACATCGATGCCGAACAGCTGCGCCACGAACAGCGCATTGAAGCCCTGCAGCACAGCGGCGCCGTCACGCTTGAGCGCCGTGCCGAAGGGCAGCGCGAAGCTGGCCAGGGAGTCATTCATGCCGTAGTCGCGGGCATTGCCCAGCGCCAGTGGTAGGGTCGCGCCGGAACTTGCGGTACCGAAGGCGAAGCCCAGGCTCTGGCCGAAGTGGCGCACGAAGGCCAGCGGGCGGGCACCGGTGACGGCCAGCAGCACCAGATAGAGCAGCGCCATCAGCGCCAGCGCGATGATCAGGCCGATCACGTACATGCCCAGGCGCATCAGCAAATCCAGCCCCTGGGTGGCGATCACCGAGGTGATCAGCGCGAAGACCCCCACCGGCGCCAGCTTGAGCACGAAGGACAGCACCTTGAGGCTGACGGTGTAACCGCTCTCGATCACACGATGCAGCGGCGCGCTTTCCTCCGGCAGGGCGCGCATTGCCAGCCCGATCAGGGCGGCCGCGAAGATGACCTGCAGCAGGCCGCCGCCACCCAGTGCGGTGAAGGGATTGTTGGGCACCAGGCCCACCAGCCACTGGGCGATGCTGTCGGCGTTGCGGCCTTCAGGCGCTGAATCCACCAGGCTCTCTGCGCCAACGCCCGGCGTCAGCCAGTGAGCGACCAGCATGCCCAGCGTCAGCGCCACGGCACTGGTGACCACGTAACTGCCCAGCAGGCGCCCGGCGTGGCGACCGACGTCGGCGCCGCCTTCGCGGTTGGTCAGGCTCATGATCAGGGCGCCGAACACCATCGGCACCACCACGAATTGCAGCAGGCGCAGGAAGATCTGGCCCACCGGTGTCAGCAGGTGGCTGTCGAGCCAGGCAACGCTGCCCTCGGGCAGAGTGCCTGCCCCGGCGTTCAGGGCAAGGCCGCTGAGAATGCCCAGCCCCAGGGCGAGCAGTATCTGGCGTGTGACGGACATGGTGGCTCCGAAGCGATGGCATGAATCTGAATTCGAGGGAGGCTAATGTGCTACCGGGAAGCTGTTATATCAACAATCGCTTTGAGATTGTTTTGGAATAAAACAAGAAGCACTTACGGGGCGCAAGGCTTCCGCGCCTGCGGCGCTGAGGAATGAGGAGGGGCAGACACGACAACGCCGCCACGGCAGGGCCGTGGCGGCGTTGTCAGCTGGCGGGCAGCAGGGGCTTGCTTGTTGGGGCTTACATGTTGGGATAGTTGGGGCCACCGCCGCCTTCCGGCGCGACCCAGGTGATGTTCTGCGCCGGGTCCTTGATGTCACAGGTCTTGCAGTGCACGCAGTTCTGGAAGTTGATCTGGAACTGCGGCTCACCGGCCTCCTCGATGATCTCGTAGACACCGGCCGGGCAGTAGCGCTGGGCGGGCTCGGCGTAGCGCGGCAGGTTGTCACGCACCGGAAGCTCCGGGTCGGACAGGCGCAGGTGACACGGCTGGTCTTCCTCGTGATTGGTGTTGGAGAGGAACACCGAGGACAGCTTGTCGAAGGACAGCTTGCCGTCCGGCTTGGGGTACTCGATCTTCGTGCACTCAGCCGCCGGGCGAATGCGCGCGTAGTCCGGCGTGGTGTCATGCAGGGTCGGCAGGCGGCCGCCCGTCAGCTGGTCGAGGAAGTTGTAGGCGCCACCGAGGAAGGTGCCGTACTTGTGCATGGCCGGGCCGAAGCTGCGCGAGGCGTCCAGCTCCTCATAGGCCCAGCTGTCCTTGAAGCGCTTGCCGAAGTCGACCAGGTCTTCACCGCCTTCGTCGCCGCCCTTGATGGCGTCGAACACGCTTTCCGCTGCCAGCATGCCGGACTTCATGGCGGTATGCAGGCCCTTGATCTTGGCGAAGTTGAGCGTGCCGGCGTCGCAACCGATCAGCAGACCGCCGGGGAAGCTCATCTTGGGCAGGCAGTTGAGGCCGCCCTTGGCGATGGCACGCGCCCCGTAGGAGACCCGCTTGCCGCCCTCGAGATGGCGGGCCAGGGTCGGATGCTGCTTCATGCGCTGGAATTCATCGAAGGGCGACAGGTACGGATTGTCGTAGGCGAGATCGACGATCAGGCCCACCACCACCTGCTGGTCATCGGTGTGATAGAGGAAGAAGCCGCCTTCGGCGTTGCCCTTGAGCGGCCAGCCGCTGCCATGCACCACCAGCCCCGGCTGGTGCTGTTCGGCGGGCACATCCCACAGCTCCTTCAAGCCGATGCCGTAGTGCTGGGCATCCGCTTCGCTATCGAGCGAGAAGCGCGAGATCAGCTGCTTGCCCAGGTGGCCACGGCAGCCCTCGGCGAACAGGGTGTACTTGCCGCGCAGTTCCATGCCCGGCATGTGGCCATCCTTCTCGCTGCCATCGGCGGCCACGCCCATGTCACCGACCACGATGCCGCACACCGTGCCATCCTCGCCATGCAGCACTTCCTGGGCGGCGAAGCCCGGGAAGATCTCGACGCCCAGCTCCTCGGCCTGCTCGCCCAGCCAGCGCGTCAGGTTGCCGGCGCTGATGATGTAGTTGCCATCGTTGTGCATGGTCCTGGGGACCAGTGCATTGGGGATGACCTGCGCTTTCTGGTCGTCCTTGAGCAGCACGACCTCGTCACGGGTGACGGCCGTCTTGAGCGGTGCGCCGCGCTCGGCCCAGTCGGGGAACAGCTCGGTCAGTGCACGCGGCTCGAGCACGGCGCCGGACAGGATGTGCGCGCCGACTTCAGAGCCTTTCTCGACCACGCAGACCGTCAGCTCCTTCTCGGCCGCGTTGGCCTGCTGCATCAGTCGGCAGGCCGCCGCCAGGCCGGAAGGGCCGGCACCGACGATGACCACGTCGAAATCCATGAATTCGCGTTCCATGACCCGTCTCCTCAATCTTTGCGCCGTCAGGGCCCCGCGGATCCGGCGGGGCGGGCGTGTCACGAACGGCCATGGCCGTTCGCTGGGCAGTGAACCTCCGACGTGGCGTGCGTCAGGGCACGACTCGTCGGAGTGAAAATAGGGGTGCGACTCACGCTGGCTCGCCATGTCCTGCACGGGCGACTGGCCGCTCGACACAAGGCGCTGGCGCGAAGCAGCCGCATAGCATGCCGCAACAGTAGCATTTAAAACGACCGTTTGTTTATTATGCTTGGGTCTGACGTAATAGCTACCGGGGGTGTTGCAGGAAATCGCCCGATGGGTTTCACGCTCGGGCGTGTTGAGAGTGATTGTCAGGTTTGACCCCGGCAACCAATTCTGCGCAAGATGCCCGCATGAGAATGGCGGCGCCCGGACAGTGAAAACCACGCCGGTCTGGCTGACTTCATCCGTCGGGTGCCAGCGGATATCGTGGCGAGACACTTGTCATCACGGTCATCTTTGGAAGATATTCACCTATCAAACGCTTGCATGAATCGAGCGCTGGCGACCTCACGGTCACTGGTACTCCATGAGAAATCAGCGAGGACACCATGAAAGTACTCGTCGCGGTGAAACGCGTCATCGATTACAACGTCAAGATTCGCGTCAAGGCGGACCAGTCTGACGTCGATCTGACCAACGTCAAGATGGCCATGAACCCCTTCTGCGAGATCGCCGTGGAAGAAGCGGTGCGCCTGAAGGAAAAGGGCGTGGCGACCGAAGTCGTGGCCGTGACCATCGGCCCGAAGGCCGCCCAGGAACAGCTGCGTACCGCGCTGGCGCTGGGCGCCGATCGCGCCGTGCAGGTGATGACCGATGACGCCGTCGACTCGCTGGCCGTGGCCAAGCTGCTGGCCAAGGTGGTCGAGGAAGAACAGCCCGGCCTGGTGATTCTCGGCAAGCAGTCCATCGATGCCGACAACAACCAGACTGGCCAGATGCTGGCGGCACTCACCGGCATGGGGCAGGGTACCTTCGCCTCCGAGGTGGTGGTCGATGGCGAGAGCGTCAACGTCACCCGCGAGATCGATGGCGGCCTGCAGACCGTCAAGCTGAACCTGCCGGCGGTGGTCACCACTGACCTGCGCCTCAACGAGCCGCGCTACGCCAAGCTGCCGGACATCATGAAGGCCAAGAAGAAGCCGCTGGACGTCAAGACGCCGGAAGAACTGGGTGTCTCCACGGCCTCCAAGGTGTCGCTGGTCAAGGTCACGCCGCCGGCCGAGCGTCAGGGCGGCATCAAGGTCGGCTCCGTCGATGAGCTGGTGGACAAACTCAAGAACGAAGCAAAGGTGATCTCATGAGCATTCTCGTCATTGCCGATCATCATGATGGCCAGCTGACCAGCAGCACCGCGAGTGTCGTGGCAGCCGCAACCGCCATCGGTGGCGATATCGACGTGCTGGTCGCCGGTGAGGGCGTAGGCGCCGTCGCCGAGCAGGCCGCCAAGCTTGCCGGCATCGCGCGTGTGCGTGTCGCCGACAATGCCGTCTACGCCCATCAGCTGGCCGAGAACCTGTCGGCACTGGTCGTGGCGCTGGCCGATGACTACAGCCACGTGCTGTCCAGCGCCTCCACCACCGCCAAGAACTTCATGCCGCGTGTCGCGGCACTGAAGGACGTGGCGCAGATCTCCGAGATCACCGCCGTCGAGAGCGCCGATACCTTTCAGCGCCCGATCTACGCCGGCAACGCCGTCGCCACCGTCAAGAGTGACGATGTGCTCAAGGTCATCACCGTGCGTGCCACCGGTTTCGATCCGGTCGCGCTCGACGGTCAGGCAGGCATCGAGGCCGTGGACGTGGTCGAGAATGCAGGTGTCTCGAGCTTCGTCGAGGAAACCCTGGCCGAAAGCGAGCGCCCTGAGCTTGGCTCCGCCAAGGTGGTGATCTCCGGTGGCCGCGGCATGGGCAATGGTGAGAACTTCGCGCTGCTCAACGGTATCGCCGACAAGCTGGGCGCCGCCATCGGTGCCTCACGCGCTGCCGTCGATGCTGGCTTCGTGCCCAACGACATGCAGGTCGGCCAGACCGGCAAGATCGTCGCGCCGGATCTCTACATCGCCGTCGGTATCTCCGGGGCGATCCAGCACCTGGCGGGCATGAAGGACTCCAAGGTCATCGTCGCGATCAACAAGGACGAGGAAGCACCGATCTTCCAGGTCGCGGATTACGGCCTGGTCGGTGATCTGTTCGAGGTGCTGCCGGAGCTGGAAGGCAAGCTCTGAGCCACGCCTCGCAAGGCTGAGGCCGAGACACCGCAAGGTGCCCTGGCCAATCAACGCGACCCGCTTCGGCGGGTCGCGTTTTTTTGTGTCTGCGGGCAAGGGTAGAGGCAAGGGGTGGGGCGAGGGCAGGGGAGAGAGCGTCAGGAGAAAAGTGCAACGCTGCATTGCAGGTTTCAGGGCCTGCTGATGGGGCAGAGCGAGGCAAGATCAATTGATAATTGTTCTTGTTTGTAATACCGTCCACGCCAGTGATTTGCATTTCCACTCGGAAGCCACTAGCGGCCTGGCAGGCGACCGAGGATGCAACCAAGCCTAGTTCTTCAGGAGATGTCCGTGCGGCGTTCGACTTCTTTCCCCTTCCCGTGCGTGCGAGCCCTTGGCGGCCTGCTCCCGGCGCTGGTGCTGCTTGCACCGCTGACAGCCACGGTATTGCCCGCGCATGCCGAGACACTGCGTGACAGTGCCGCCACTCATCAGGAAGCCCAGCGTAAGCTGCAGGCGCGTATCGACGCCGCCGATGACGAGACGCGTGCGCTGCTGGTACGCCTGCGCGAAGCGCGTCAGGAAGCCGCGCGTCTGGAAAGCTATACCGCGGAGCTGACGCCGCTGAATGCTGATCGCGCGGCGCGTATCGAGCGCCAGCGCACGGCGCTGGAGAATCTCGAGGCCACGCGTGAGTCGCTGCCGGGCCTGCTGCGTCAGCAGGTCGAGGAGCTTGAGGACTTCATCGAGCAGGATCTGCCGTTTCTCAAGGACGAGCGCCTCGCGCGCGTCCAGCGTCTGCGTGACAACCTCTCCAATGCCAGCTTGAGCAATGACGAGCGCCTCGATCAGCTGCTCAATGCCTGGCAGCAGGAGCTGAGCTACGGTCAGGGCTTCGATACCTGGCGCGCAGGGCTTGTCGGTGGGGAAGACACCGAGGTGCAGTATCTGCGTGTCGGCCGCGTCGGCCTCTATTACCTGACGCTGGATGGTCAGCATGGTGGCGCCTGGCAGGCCAGAAATAGCAGCTGGCAGGTACTGGATGACAGCGGCCTGGAAGCGCTGCGCAAGGGCATCAGCATGGCGCGTGACCAGCAGGCACCGTCACTGGTGACCCTGCCGCTGTCGGTGCCGGTCGAGGACGTCGAGCTGGCTCCGAAGGGGCGCCTGTCGCAGTCCGCGCTCGAGAGCGCCGATCAGGCTGCCGCGGCAGTCACCAGCACACGCACCACCGCACCCCGTACCGCGCAGGAGTCCAGCTGATGGCGACGAATTCACAAGCGCCACGTGCGTCTCTGTCACGCCTGCTGCTGACGGCCGGCACCCTGGGGCTGCTGACGTTGTCGTCTCCTGCCGTGTTGGCGGCGACCGGCAGTGCCGAGCAGTCATTGAGCGTCGAGCAGTTCGAACAGGCCGCCAGTCAGGCCGAAGGCCGCGATCAGGCGCGTCTCGACACCCTGTTGTCGGATCGCGAGGCACTGCAAGCGGCGGTCAGCGAGGCCGAGGCGCGGCGTGACAGCCTGCGCGAGACGCGCGCGACCCTCGAGGCCGAAGCGCAGGAGCAACAGGCGACTCTCAGCGGTCTGGACGAAGAGCGCCAGACCCAGCAGGGCGATCTCGGCCAGGTGTTCGAGGTGACGCGCAAGCATGCCCGCGAGACGCGTGAAGCGCTGGCGGGCAACTGGCTGCTGGTCGGCGGCCAGGCGCGTCTGCCGGACTTGGGGCCGCGCGATGAGGTGCCGGGCCGCGAGCGACTCGCCGCCTTGACCGCGGACATCCGCAGCATCGCCACCGAAAGCGGTCGCGCACTGCGCTTCCAGGCACCGCTGGCCGGGCCGGATGGCAGCATCAAGCCGCGTGAGATCGTGCGCGTCGGCGAGCAGATGGCTTTCAGCGGTCGTCACCTGCTGGCGCCGCTGTCGGAAGACAAGGCCGTGGATGGCCCCTCGGCGCTGGACACCCTCGGCCTTGCGGGTACCACGCCACTGCGCATTCGCAAGCAGCTGGCGGCCTTCGATGCCGGCGACAGTGATCGTCTGAGCTTCGACCCCACCGGTGGCGATGTCACCCAGGCACTGGCGCGGGCGCCGCGTCTCGGTGAGCGCCTCAAGCAGGGCGGCGCCGTCGGTTATGTCATCGTCGGCCTGGGCGTGCTGGGCCTGATCATCGCGCTGATCCAGCTGGTGCGTCTGTCGCTGACCCGTCGGGCGGTCAAGCGTCAGGAAGCCGACCTGAGCCAGCTCAGTGACGACAATCCGCTGGGTCGTGTGCTGCATCGCTTTGAAGGCATGCGCCACGATCACGAGCCGGAAGCGCTCGAAGCCCGTCTCGACGAGGCGTTGCTGGCCGAGCAGCCCAGGCTCGAACGTGGCCAGGCGCTGGTCAAGCTGCTGGCTGCCATCGCGCCGCTGCTGGGTCTGCTGGGTACCGTGACCGGCATGATCGGCACCTTCCAGTCGATCACCGTCTTCGGTACCGGCGACCCGAAATTGATGGCCGGCGGTATCTCCCAGGCGCTGGTGACCACCGTGCTGGGTCTGGTGACCGCCGTGCCGCTGCTGTTCGCCCAGACCGGGCTTTCCAGCCTGTCCAAGGGCCTGATGGGCCGCCTCGAGGGCCGCGCCAGTGCCCGTCTGGCCGACCACCTCGAGAAGCGCGCTCCGAGCAAGGCTGCCAGCGCGGCGGCGCGTCAGCGGGATATCGTGCATGCCTGATTCGTTGTCCGCCTTTTCCTTGCTGAGCGGTGGCTTCGCGCCAGTGATGCGGCTGGTGGAAAGCGGTGGCCCGCTGATCGTGGTGATCTGCCTGATCGCCATGGTGCTGTTCGGGCTGGCGCTGGAGCGCGGCCTCTACTGGCGGCTCGTGCATCGTCCGGCGCGTCAGCAGTTGATCCACGACTGGGTGGCGCGCAGCGAACACCACAGCTGGTCGGCGCTCACCCATCGCGAAGTGCTGACCCGTGAGCTGCTGTCACGTCTGCGCGCGCCGCTGCCGTGGCTCAAGCTGCTGGTGCTGATCTGCCCGCTGGCCGGCCTGTTGGGCACCGTGACCGGCATGATCCATGTCTTCGATTCGTTGGCGATCGCCGGCACCGGCCAGGCGCGTGCCATGGCCGATGGTGTGGCACGTGCCACGCTGCCGACGCTGGCCGGCATGGCGGTCGCGGTGGTGGGCCTGATGTTCGTCACGCGCTTCGAGCGCGTGGTGCGTCGTGAAGACCAGCGTCTGCACGACCGTCTGGCGCGCGCCGTCGACGATGCACGTTCCGGCATGTCCGCTGCGAACGGCTTTGATTCCTCCTCTGATACAAGCGAGACACCACATGCGTAGACGTCGCATGGAGGCCGCGGAAGACAGCGGCGAGATCAATCTGACGCCGATGCTGGATGTCGTCTTCATCATGTTGATCTTCTTCATCGTCACCACCAGCTTCGTCAAGGAGTCCGGAGTCGAGATCCAGCGTCCGGAAGCCTCCAATGCTACGGCGCGCCCCGATGCGGCGGTCATGGTCGCCATTACCGCCGAGGGCGCGGTGTGGGTCGACGGCAAGCCGGTGGATGCCCATCGCGTCGGCGACGCCGTGGCCGATCTTGCCGATGGTCAGCCGGTGGTGATCCAGGCCGACAGCCGCTCACAGACCGGTCTGCTGGTCGAGACGATGGATGCACTGCGCAACGCGGGTGTGCAGGACATCGCGGTCGCCGCCTCGAAGGGCGAATGACATGACGCGACGCCTGTATGCCAATCGACTCGTCGGGCTTTTCGGCGGCGCCCTGCTGGCGCTGGTGCTGTTCTATGCGCTGGCGCTGCTGGTCGCGCCGCCGGTGAACGACACGCCGCCACCGGAGCCGCTGTCGGTCTCCACCGTTCAGGCGCCTGAAGAGGCACCGGAGCCCGCGCCGGCGGCGAGTGAAAGTCTGCCCACGCCGCCGGCCGAGCCACCGCCGCCACCCAAGGCAGCCCCGATGCCGGCACCCAAGGCGACAAGCCCGGTGGCGATTCCCGAGGTCAAGACGCCATTGCCGCCGACGCCGGAGCTGACCATGGATGACAGCCTGCCGCCGCTGGAAGTCGAGCGTCCGCCCAAACCGACCCCCAAGCCGAAACCGACGCCCAAGCCAGCACCCAAGGCCAAGCCGGAACCCAAGGCGGTCGCCAGGCAGGCCGAGGCCGCATCATCGGCGCAGTCGGCGTCTGACGCGTCATCACAGGCCGCGGCGAAGCCGTCAAAGCCCAAGGCAGCCCCGGCGGCGCAGGGTGGTTCACCGCGGCCCACCGTGCGTACTGCTCCCGAATATCCGAGTCGTGCGCGTCGCCGCGGCATCGAGGGCTTCGTCGAGGTGGCCTTCGTGATTCGTCCGGACGGCAATGTCGATGGCGGCTCGCTGCGGGTGGTGCGTGCCGAGCCGTCGGGCGTGTTTGACAGGGCGGCGATGAAGGCGATCGCGCGCTGGGAATTCCCGGCCGCGGGCAATGCGCGCCAAGCGCGCCAGCGGCTCGAGTTCCAGTTGCGTTGAGGCAACCCATGACCCCATGGCGCGGGCTTTCATCGGGTGTCTGATGTGTGTCATATGTCGTCATCTCTGATGCCGTGGACTTGTCGGCAATGCGCCGAGTCATGGCAGCGGATGAACGCAAGAGGAAAGACTCATGGTAGCGAAATCCACACCGCCGCAGGACGCCGACAGTGCTGAGCGATCACGGGGCCTGATGGCGCGGGCGCGCCAGCTGCTGACACGCGGCGGGCGCCGACTCACCCGCGTGACGCTGGTCTCGACCTGCCTGATGCTGATGATGGAAGTCGGTGGCATCAGTGCGGCCCATGCGGCGACGCGCGTTTCCGCCGAAGTGGCGGGGCAGTTGCGCACGCTGCAGTCACGGCTGGATGAAGGCGATTATGACGCGGTCGGTGAGCGCGCCGAGCGTGAGGCCAAGCGCCAGCGTGGTGAAGTGCGTGCGCTGTATCTGTCATTGGCGGCCAGTGCGCGAGCGCGCCAGGGCGATCAGGCCCAGGCGGCACGTCTGTATGCCGAGGCGCGTCGCCTGCCGGGCGTCAATGCCTCCCAAGCTCGCGAGTGGCTGCGTCGTGAAGCGATGCTGCGCCTGCGCGCCGGTGAGCGCGACAGCGGTATCGCTCGCCTGGCGGAATATCTGCACGGCGGCTCGGCAAGTGCCGATGACCTGTGGCTGGCGGTCAGTCTGGAAGCCAATCGAGGTGACTGGGCGCGCGCCGAGGACTGGCTTGAGCGTGCCAGCAAGGCGAGTGCGCCGAGCGGCGATCGCCTGAAACTGGCCGTCAGCGTCTATCAGCAGACCGGCCGCCATGGCGCGGCGGTGGCGCTGGTCGAGCAGGGATTGGGCGAGTCACGCGACCCGCAGGACTGGCAGCGTGCCGTGGCGCTCTATCAGCGCCTCAACCAGAACACCCGCGCCGCCAGTACCTGGGAAGCGGCGTGGGCAGCGGGGGTCGTCAGCGGCAGTGATGCCTACCAGCAGCGAGTCGACCTGCAGCTGGCGGCCGGTGCGCCGGCGCGGGCGGCGGAGCTGATCGAGGCGGGGCTCTCGAAATCCGCGACACCTGAGGGGCAGCCGCTGCTTGACGATACCTCGGCGCTGCGTCGCCAGCTGGCGCAGGCCTGGACGGCGGCGCGCGATGTCGAGCATGCGCTCAAGGCATGGGCAGTCGTCTCGCAGCAGAGTCAGTCACTCGAGGATGCCCGGCAGTATGCCGAGCTTGCCTATGACTGGGGCCGCTGGGAAACGGCGCAGCAGGCGCTGGCCGCGGCCGGTGAGCGTGGCGATGACTCGGCGCGTCATTGGCTGCTCTCCGGCGTGGTCGCCAGTCAGCTGGAGCAGTTCGACCCTGCGCGTGAAGCCTTCAAGAAGGCTCAGGCGCGTGGCGCCGAAGGAGCCGATGCCTGGCTGAAGTCCGTCGCGCAGCGCTGATGACGTGAGACGCTGGCGATCCAGCGCTGTCTGAGCATCACTGCAACGCAAACGCCGCCTTTCCTGATCGTCCTGAGACGGGAAAGGCGGCATTTGCGTGTCTGGCGATCGTGTTCGCGCTGGTGCTGCTCAGCGTATCAGCCGATATCGGTCCACACCGGGGCGTGATCCGACGGCTTTTCCATGCCGCGCAGCGCGTAGTCGATACCGGAATCCTTGATCAGCGGAGTCAGGCCGGGGCTGGTCATGATCAGGTCGATGCGCAGGCCTCGCCTGGGCTCACGCTCGAAGCCGCGTGAGCGGTAGTCGAACCAGCTGAACTGATCATCGACTTCCGGGTGCACGTGGCGGAAGCTGTCGGTCAGCCCCCAGGCGTAGAGGCGCTCCATCCACTCGCGCTCGATGGGCTGGAAGCTGGTCTTGCCTTCGCGCAGCCAGCGCTTGCGGTTGGGCTCGCCGATGCCGATATCGCGGTCGGTGGCCGAGATGTTGTAGTCGCCCATCACCACCACATGCTGCTCTGGCTGGTGGTCTTCTTCCAGCAGGCGGAACAGCTGCTGATAGAAGCGCGTCTTGTAGGGGAACTTCACCGGGTGCTCGATATTCTCGCCCTGGGGGAAGTAGCCGTTGTAGACGATCAGCGGCTCGCCGTTCGGGCCGTCGATCTCGACGCCGATCATGCGCTTCTGGGCATCCTCGTCGTCATCCGGCATGCCATAGTGCACCCTCTTCGGCACCTGACGGGTCAGCATCGCGACGCCGTAGTGACCCTTCTGGCCGTGCCACACCACGTGATAGCCCAGCGCCTCGATGTGCGCGTGGGGGAATTCACTGTCCTGCACCTTGGTTTCCTGCAGGCCAATGACTTCCGGCTGATGCGTCTCGATCAGCGCTTCCAGCTGATGCGGGCGGGCACGGATGCCGTTGATGTTGAAGGAAATCAGGCGCATCACGCTTGGCCTCCACCATCATCCTTGGAGGAGTTGTCTTCCTTTGCTAGTGCCTCAGGGTGCAGCGGCAACAGCGGCGCGGCGTTCATGCGCTCCAGCTTGGCGGCCGCCTGGGACTTGCGCTGGTCCTTCTTCTTGGCCACGTAACGCGGGCCGGAATGCACCTGGTCCGGGTTCTCGGCGCGCCACTTCTTGAAGTCCTTGCGGCGGCCGGTACGAATCTGCACCTTGTCGGCGATGGAGCGGCTCTTCTTTCTACGTGTCATCTTCGGGCTTTCCTGTTCGGTGTCGGCAGTCGCCAGCCTTGAGTCGCACGGCAAGGCCGCGGCACGCGGGCAACCGCATCAGTTGACGGTCATTCTACCAGCCTGCGTGGGGCGGGTGCCATGAGGGGCGTCGTGGTGAGAAGCATCGCGTGTCGTGCACACGAGGTTGTCTCGTATCGAGTGCGTCATGATGCAGGGGCGCGAAGACGCCGGCGGGCTGGTACAATATGTCGGCGTTATCGTCGCTGCCCGCAGGTGAGGTGCGTGACGGGTCGCTTGAACCGGCGCCTTGCGTCTCACGCACGATGGCGAGTCGCCTGCCCCTCTGGGCACGCTTCCCCTCACGCACGTCAGAGACAACGGCTTGCCGGACGCGCCAGTCTTGCTGCCATTGCCCGTGCCAGCGACAAGCAATATGTGAGTGTTACCTGAATGACCCCGACAGGGGCGCTGCCCGATCCACGACGATGAGCGGCGGCGCACTGTCAGCTGGCGAGGAGAAGGTTGCCCTGCAGCCTGTTCCTCGCCCGAAGAAGAAGCCCTTTCGACCGACATGCAGTATCGGCCGTCCTTGTGGCGACCCATGAGCCTGTCCGCTACGTGAGCCCGGCGATGACATGACCGTTGCCACGTGAGTGAACCCTCATGGCAGACGTCCGCTCCAGTCCCTTGCCGAACATTCGGGCAAGGGCGCGCTGGATGCGTGAATCCGTCAAGAACAGGTGAGAGCATTCGTGTCCTTACTGCACCCGAGGCCTGCGCGGCCCCGGAGACGCACACCCAGGGGGTGTTGCCGCACAAGGGCAGGGGATGGCTCCCAATCCGGTAAAGGCGCATGCAGCCCGAGACTACCGCGCATCAGGCGCGAGTCAGGCGAACCAGGTGAGACGACTGGGCATGACGAACCAGCCGGATGTGGCCTGTCACGGCGAGATTCCGAGAACGACCCGCGCCTGTCGCATATGAACCCTTGAAAAGAACGGATTACATGAGCGAGACGGATCAGACCCAGCCAGCCGCTGAGCAGACTCAGCAAGAGCCGCAGGACCCGAACCAGAAGCCGAGAAAACCCAAGCGTCGTCGTCGCAAGCCGCGTCGCTCCCAGTCCAAGTGGAACCTCGATCAGTTCCCGGTCGCGCCGGTCGCCGGCCAGTGGCGCTTCCATGATTTCGATCTGCCGCTGCCGCTGATGCGTGCCATCCAGAAGGCCGGCTTTGAATACTGCACCCCGATCCAGGCCCAGACCTTCGAGAAGGCGCTGCTGGGTGGTGACGTGGTCGGCCGTGCCCAGACCGGCAGCGGCAAGACCGCCGCCTTCCTGATCGCCACCCTGGCCTACTTCCTGGAAGAGAAAGCGCCGGAAGGCCAGAAGCCTGGCGCGCCGCGTGCCGTCATCATCGCGCCGACCCGTGAGCTTGCGCTGCAGATCGAGAAGGACGCCAAGGCGTTCTCCGAATTCGCGCGCATCTCGGTGGCCTGCGTGGTGGGCGGCATGGACTACCAGAAGCAGCGTGAACGCCTCGAGCGCAAGGTCGACCTGCTGGTCGCCACGCCAGGCCGCCTGCTCGATTTCCACACCAAGCGCGATGTCGATCTCTCCGAGACCGAGGTGCTGGTGGTCGACGAAGCGGACCGCATGCTGTCGATGGGCTTCATTCCTGACGTCAAGCGCATCATCCGCGCCACGCCACGTCCCGAAGAGCGCCAGACGCTGCTGTTCTCCGCCGAACTGTCTTCCGACGTGCTGGGGCTGGCCGAGCAGTGGACGCATGAGGCAACTCAGGTCGCGGTCGAGCACGAAGCGACGGCTGCCATCGCGGCGGACAACGACGCCGTGCAGAGCTACACCGTGAGCGATGATGACAAGCTGCGTCTGTTGATCAATCTGGTGAAGCAGGGCGAGATGGAGCGCTCCGTGGTCTTCGGCAACAGCCGTGGGCTGGTGCGCAGGATCAACGCCGCTCTCAAGGAAGCCGGTATCGAGTCGGCGGTGATGTCCGGCGCCGAGACCCAGACCGAGCGCCTGGAAGCCCATGAGGCCTTCCGCAACGGCAAGCTCAAGGTGCTGGTGGTCAGCGATGTCGCCGGGCGCGGCTTCGCACTCGAAGACGCGACCCATGCGATCAACTTCACGCTGCCGGAAGTGCCGGAAGACTACGTCCACCGTGCAAGCTTCAGCGATGTGACCTTGATCAGCTTCGTCGGTGAGGAAGATGTCTTCTCACTGCCGGAGATCGAGGACTACCTGCAGGAAACGCTGCCGCGTCAGCAGCCGCCCCAGGGCCTGTTGTAACGCCTGCTTGCCTCCGACCAGCCAAAGAAAGGTGGCCGGCCGCGCGGGGCAGTCGAGGTAGATGGCAGTAGCACGCAAAGACGGCGGACAGCTCAGGCTGTTCGCCGTCTTGCGCTCCATGATCCGCTGGCTTGACGACGAGTGGCCAGTCGCCAGTCGCCAGTCGCCAGTCGCCAATTGTTGTTGACCGTAACCGGCTGTCGTGGGGTAGGGGTGGATGGCCAGTTGAGGAGAGAGACACGCAATGCTGGAAGATAGCCTCAAGGGCGAGATTCAGGGCGCCTATCGCAAGTTGCTCGAGGGTCTTGAGCTGACGCCGCGCTATGGGCAGCGGCTGATGATCGCCGAGATCGCGCGCACCCTGGGCAACATCGAGCAGAATCCGGAAGGCTATCGCCTCGGCAACGAGCATGTCTGCGTGCTGGAGGCCGGTACCGGTACCGGCAAGACGCTGGCCTATCTGCTCTCCGCGCTGCCGGTGGCCAAGGCGCGCGGCAAGCGGCTGGTGGTCTCGACCGCGACCATCGCGCTGCAGGAACAGGTCATGCATCAAGACCTGCCGGCGCTCAAGAAGCATTCGGGGCTGAGCTTCGACTATGCGCTGGCCAAGGGTCGTCGCCGTTACCTGTGCGTGCAGAAGCTCGACCAGGCGCTGGAAGGGGTCGAGGACAACCCGACCATGGCGCTGTTCGAGCGCGACATGATCGCCAGCGACGGCGGCGGCTTCGTGGAGCTGGCCGGCAAGATGGCCGAGGACTATGCCAGCGGCGAGTGGGCAGGGGATCGCGACAGCTGGCCGTTGCAGATCGAGGACCGCGACTGGGCGCGTCTGACCACCGACCATCGTCAGTGTACCAATCGCCGCTGCAGCCACTTCTCGGCCTGCGCCTTCTTCCGGGCCCGTCGTCAGCTGGAGCAGGCCGACATCATCGTCGCCAACCATGACCTGGTGCTGGCGGATCTCTCGCTGGGTGGCGGGCTGGTGCTGCCATCGCCCAGTGACTGCATCTATGTCTTCGACGAGGCGCACCATCTGCCCGACAAGGCGCTGGATCACTTCCATCACCGTACGCCGATCAATCAGACGCTGCGCTGGCTGGGCAACCTCAAGAAGTCGCTCACCGAGCTGAATGCGGCGCTGGGCAGTCAGCCGACCATCGGCCGTCTGCTGGCGCGCATGCCCGAGTTGCTGGCGGATATCGAGCCGCGTCTGGGCGAGGTGTTCGGGCTGGGGCATCAGCTGGCGGATCTGCCCAATGGGGCCGGCGAGGACGTCACCAATCATCGCTTCGAGCGCGGTCAGGCACCGGAGGCGCTCAAGGAGCTGGGCCACAATCTGCTCAAGGGCTTCGCGGAGCTGTCACGGGCGCTGGAGCAGATCGCCGATATCCTGCGCGAGAGTCTGGACCCGGAGAAGGCCACCGGGCTGCCCAAGGAGAATGCCGAGGACTGGTTGCCGCTGGTGGCCCTGCTGCACGGGCGTGCGCTGGAAGCCCAAGCGCTGTGGGAGGCCATCGGCCTGAGCGATCCCGCGGATGGGCCGCCGCATGCGCGCTGGCTGACCTTCGAGCGCTTCAATGGCGAGCCGGAGATGACTGTCTCGGCAAGCCCGGTGTCGGCCGCGGAAACGCTGGCGCGTCACCTGTGGGGCGCCTGTTTCGGCGCAGTGCTGACGTCCGCGACCCTGACGGCGCTCAATCGCTTCGAGCGCCTGCAGGAGCGCGCGGGCCTGGCCAATCGCTATCGCTATCAGCGTCTACCCAGCCCGTTCGATTATGGCAAGGCGGTGCTGGCCATTCCGCGCGAGGCGGTGGAGCCGTCGCCGCCCGGCCCGCATGAGCAGGCGATCGTCGACTTCGTCAATGCGCTGGATGTGCGCGAGGCGGTGCTGGTGCTGTTCAGCTCGCGCAAGCAGCTGGCGGCGGTCAACAAGGCGCTGGATGGCGAGACCCGCAAGCGGGTGCTGGCGCAGAGTCGTCTGCCCAAGCATGAGCTGCTGAGTCAGCACCGCAAGGCGGTGGATGGCGGGCGCGGCAGCATCATCTTCGGGCTGGCGAGCTTCGCCGAGGGCATCGACCTGCCCGGCAAGTATCTGACCCACGTGGTGATCACGCGGCTGCCGTTCGCGGTGCCGGATGACCCAGTCGGTGCGACGCTGGCGGAGTGGATCGAGTCGCGGGGTGGCAATCCGTTCATGCGCATCGCGGTGCCGGATGTCTCCATAAAGCTGGTGCAGGCCTGCGGGCGCCTGATTCGCAAGGAGGCCGATGAAGGGCGTATCACGATTCTGGATCGACGTATCCTCACCAAGCGTTATGGCCAGCAGCTGATCGAGGCCTTGCCGCCCTTCGTGCGCGAGATCGATGGCGTGCGTCAGAACTGATGGGCCAGAACTGATGGATCAGGACTGATGGTTCAGGGCTGGACGGTTAGAGCTGGCCCGTCAGCTGCCGACCCAGCGGCCACAAAAAAGCCCCGCCAATCGGCGGGGCTTTTTCAGGACGAGACACCCAATGCTGCCGGCCTGAAGCCAGTGGTCTCAGGTTTCTGGCTCAGGCTTCGGCAGGCTGCTCGAGGCGAGCGCGCAGCGCGTCCTTGAGCTTGGCGTCCATGGTCTTGAAGGTGTCTTCGGTGGTGGCCCAGTCGATGCAGGCATCGGTGATGGAAACGCCGTATTCCATCTTGCTGCGGTCGGCATTGATCTTCTGCGCGCCCCAGTTGATGTGCGACTCGACCATCAGGCCCATGATGGAGCGATTGCCCTCGAGGATCTGCTGGGTGACGTTCTCCAGTACCAGCGGCTGCAGGCCCGGGTCCTTGTTGGAGTTGGCGTGGGAACAGTCGACCATCAGGTTGGCGGTGACGCCGGCCTTGGCCAGTTCCTGCTCGGCCAGCGCGACGCTGACGCTGTCGTAGTTCGGCTTGCCGTTGCCGCCACGCAGCACGACGTGACCGTAGGCGTTGCCGCGCGTGCGGATGATCGCGACCTGGCCTGCCTGGTTGATGCCCAGGAAGTTATGGCCGTGGGACACGGACTGCAGGGCGTTGACGGCGACATCCAGCGAGCCGTCGGTGCCGTTCTTGAAGCCGACCGGGCACGACAGGCCGGAGGCCATCTCGCGGTGGGTCTGGGATTCGGTGGTACGTGCACCGATGGCGGACCAGCTGATGCAGTCCTGCAGGTACTGCGGGGAGATCGGGTCGAGGGCTTCGGTGGCCAGCGGCAGCCCCATCTCGGCCAGTTCGACCAGCAGGCCGCGCGCGATGTGCAGGCCTTCCTCGATCTCGAAGGTGTCATTGAGGTGCGGGTCGTTGATCAGGCCTTTCCAGCCGACGGTGGTGCGCGGCTTCTCGAAGTAGACGCGCATCACGATATAGAGGCTGTCCTTCACTTCTTCGGCCAGCACCTTCAGGCGGCGCGCGTAATCACGGGCGGCGTCCAGGTCATGGATGGAGCAGGGGCCGACCACGACCAGCAGGCGCGGGTCTTCACCGTCCAGAATGCGCTGGATGGTGCGGCGGCCTTCGATGACGGTCTCTTCGGCCTTGGCGGTCAGCGGGATGTCCTGCTTGAGCGCTTCGGGGGTGATCAGCACGTCCTGGGACAGGACGTTGAGGTTGTTGACGTGTTGTTCTGACATGACAGTGTCCTGAGCGGTGTGCGGTGTGCGGTCTGCATGGCGGCTGGCAGAGTCAGACGGGCGTCTTTGCGCCCGCCATCCGTGTTGTGCGTACTGAATGATGCCCATGGTATCTGCTGCATGCCGGCTTGTCAGCGTCCTTGGGTCAAATTTAATCAACTGTCAAGTTGACTTGCGCTGACTTGAGGCTCGTATGAATCAAGATGAGCGTAAATCGTAAAGAAATCGTTACGCTTTGACGTGTCAGCGTCGCCAAACGCTGTCATGACGGGAGTGAACACGCGAAACCTGAGGCTTTGACGGCATGGCGTCTTGCCGTACAAATGATAAACAGGAACACTGTGCGTTGATTTTGGTCGCGTCAGCGGGCCGCCGGGCGCTTTATTCGCCCCGCGCCAGGCATCGCATCCATCACAACGAATATCAAAGGGGCCGGATAACGCATGCGCGAGTCGCAATTCCTGTCAGGTGCTGATGCCCCGGGGATTCCTGATGTGGAGTCCGCAAGCGGTGCCTCCACTCCCGCGGAGGGAGCGAGTGAATGAGTGTCAATGAAACGGACCAGCAGTTGGTCGAGCGCGCCCAGAAAGGGGATAACCGCGCCTTCGATCTGCTGGTCAGGAAATATCAGCACAAGATTCTCGGCCTGATCAGCCGTTACGTACACGATCATTCAGAAGTTCAGGATGTCGCCCAGGAAGCCTTCATCAAGGCCTATCGTGCGTTGCCCAATTTCCGGGCCGAGAGCGCCTTCTACACCTGGATGTACCGGATCGCCATCAATACGGCCAAGAATCATCTGGTCTCGCGTGGCCGTCGTCCGCCCGGTACCGACATGGATGTCGGCGATGCCGAGGTGGTTGATCAATCCGGTCGCCTGTCGGACATCGAGACGCCGGAAGCCGCCATGGCGCGTGATGAGCTGGAGAGGGTCGTGTTCGAGGCCATCGAGAAGCTGCCCGAAGATCTGCGCACTGCCATCACGCTGCGCGAGTTCGATGGTCTGTCCTATGAGGATATCGCCGAAGTGATGCAGTGCCCGGTGGGCACGGTACGTTCGCGTATCTTCCGGGCACGTGAAGCGGTCGACAAGGCGATTCAGGGGCTGGTCAGTCCCGCCACGGTGGTGTCTGGCGTCGAGTGACGTCGCTGTTCTGCGTCGCCTCTGTGAGAGAAAAGCCACAAGAATCTTGTTGGTTAAATTCAATCAACTCAATAGCTTGGCGAAATCTTGCATCTAAAGTGAATGTTTTCTGAATGAATGGCGGAACAATCCGTGCAGCGCGTGTTCTTACTGTTCAGTAGTCATGTAGCTCAGCGACTGCGTGCATGAGCGCTGGAAGGCGAGTGGCGAGGGGCAGGGCACGAAACCCCCTCTTCCACGGCGCAGTAACGCTGTCTGCCGTTGGTCTGCTCGGGCCATCAGCCGCCATGGTGAATGACGCCATTTGTTGCCAGGAGAGCAGATTGAAGTCGTCGTTCAATCTGACGAGTGTGAGGGTATTTACGCATGAATCTGAAGACCACCGAATCCGTGAAGGAGTCGCTGTCCGCGCTGATGGATGCGGAGGGGGACGAGCTGGATCTGCGTCGTGTCCTCAAGGGGCTCGATGAGTCTCCTGAGGCTGCAGACACCTGGCGCCGCTATCACCTGGCGCGCAGCGCCATGCATCGTGAGCGGGAAAGCACCTTCACTCTGGATATCGCATCGGCGGTCAGCGCCGAGGTCGAGCTGATCTCCCGCGAGGCTCCCGCGAGCGCACCGCCCGCGGCCGAGCGTCGCAGCCTGTTCTCCTTTGCCGGCTCCGCGGCCATCGCGGCAGGCGTGGCGGTGATGGTGATCACCGGCGTGCAGGTCTTCAATGGCGGTGACAATGGGGTGCCCGGCGGCGTGAACAGCGGTGCAGAGCTTGCCAGTGGTTCTTCCGCCAATCAGGGCGGTTCAGCCATCCAGGGTGGTACCGTACGTCAGGTCAGCCAGCCGTCGGTGAATGCCGAGGCGTCTCAGTGGGTACAGCCCGGCACCAACAGCGGCTTGATGCAGGTCGGCGTGACGCCCTCCAGCTCGCGCCCGATGTTCATGGCGCCGCAGAATGGCAGCTACGATTCCGGCATGTCGTCCAGCAATGTCGCCGCGGCGGATCTCGCCCAGCGCCGTCTGCTCGAGGCCTACTTGAGCCAGCATTCTTCGCGTGGCCCGGTGCCGGAGCGCAGCGAGTGGATCAGCCTGCAGGATGTTGCCCAGTAACGTTCGCTGGGTGACCGGCTTGCGTTGGCGTCGTAGCCAAGCCAGAGGAAAGCAGCAGGGATGGACAAGAAAAGAGGGGCAGCCATTGGCTGCCCCTCTTTTCTTGTCTGTATATCCTGGTTGCGCCCACATGAGCTGGTCGCGTCCGGCCAGCGCCGTCACTTGCCGGTGTGACCACGCTCGGCCTCAGTCATGCAGATAGCGATCTGCCGTCTGGATGTAGAGCGCCTCGACCTTGGCGCGTGCCCAGGGCGTGCGGCGCAGGAACTTGAGGCTCGAGTTGATGCTCGGGTCGCTGAGGAAGCAGTTGATGGGAATCAGCTCGCCCAGGGTCTCGAAGCCGTAGTGGTCCACCAGCCAGGTCAGCAGTGCCTTGAGCGTGACGCCGTGCAGCGGGTCCAGGCGGGAAGTGGATGGGGGTGCGTCGCTCATGCGGGCTCCTGTTGATGGTATCGTGGGCGCTTGTCGGGCCTGAGGCGCGTGAAGTGCCGCCGTGAATGACGCTATTCTACGCGTATGTGTCGCCAGTGCGCGGCGAGTTTTTGCAGGAGTCAGCAAGATGATGCAAGAAGAGGGGCAGGTCACGGGGCATGGCAAGGAAGGCGTCTGGGTCGAGACCCAGCGTCGCTCCACCTGTGGTGCCTGCAATGCACGCAGTAGCTGTGGCAGCGGCCTGTTGAGCCAGTTTTCCCGTCGCAAGCCGCATCGCGTGCTGATCCATGTGCCGGCAGGCGAGGACTTGCCGATGGTAGGCGAGCGGGTGGTGATCAGCATCGATGAGTCGGCGTTTCTGCGCAGTGCGGGCCTGCTGTATGGCCTGCCGCTGGTCAGCGGCATGCTGGGGGGCATCGTTGCCGAGCAGCTGGCGGGCGCCGGCACCCTGGCGGTGCCGTTGGGCTTCGCGCTCTCATTGGCGGCGGGCCTGATGGCCGTGCGCTGGCATGCCGCGCGCCCTGAGCGCCAGGCGCTCTATCGACCGCGCTTGATGCGTCGTCTCGGCATGGATGCGATGGCAATCAAGGCGCTGTAGTCGTCGTGCTCAAGTGATGACGTGCTCAAGTGATAGCGGTAGTCGACTCTCCCGGTAGATAGGGGAATGACTTGCGTAGTCAGCAGGTGGCGTCGTCAGTCTGCATCGGGCTGGCATCGGCACCTGTCGGATGTTGGCGACGCATGGTTGCGTCCAGCGCGGCACCAATCGCTGAACTTCAACGACGCTTCGACGTCAATGAGAAGGACGCCGCCAGCGATGTGACGCTGCCATCGTCAGTAGTTGCGTGATTGCACGCCTGATAACAAGTGATGACAGGACGTACCAGGAGCCGCACTGATGAAATCCCTTTCCCGCCTGATGGTACCTGCTCTGGCCATGGCTGCCCTGATGGGCTCCCAGCTGGTCCAGGCTCGTGAATTGCCCGACTTCACCCAGCTGGTCAAGGATTCGGCACCCGCGGTGGTCAATATCGCGACCACCACCGAGATCCAGCGCAGCTCGGGGCCGGTGTTCCGAGGGCCCAATGGCGAAGAGATGCCCGAATTCTTCAAGCGCTTCTTCGGTGATCAGCTGCCCGGCCCGGGTCGTGGGGGTATCGAGAAGCGGTCCAGCCTCGGGTCTGGCTTCATCATCTCCGATGATGGCTACATCATGACCAATGCCCATGTCATCGACGGTGCCGATGAGGTGATGGTGCGCCTCAATGACCGTCGCGAACTCAGGGCGCAGGTGGTCGGTGAGGACAAGAAGACCGATATCGCGCTGCTCAAGGTCAAGGCGGAAGACCTGCCGACCTTGCCGATGGGCGACAGTGATGCGCTGGAAGTCGGCGAATGGGTGGCCGCGATCGGCTCACCGTTCGGCTTCGACCATTCCGTCACCGCCGGCATCGTCAGCGCCATCGATCGTACCCTGCCGTCGGACGCCTATGTGCCGTTCATCCAGACCGATGTGGCGATCAATCCGGGCAACTCCGGTGGGCCGCTGTTCGATCTCGATGGCGATGTGGTGGGCATCAATTCCCAGATCTATACCCGCTCCGGCGGCTTCATGGGCGTGAGCTTCGCGATCCCGATCAATGTGGCGATGGATGTCGCCGACAAGCTCAAGACCGATGGGCGCGTGGACCGCGGCTGGCTGGGCGTCGTCATTCAGCCGGTCTCCAAGGATCTGGCCGAATCCTTCGGGCTCGACCGTGCGCGTGGTGCGCTGATCGCCGATCTTGATCCGGATGGCCCTGCCGCCGCCGCTGGCCTCAAGAGTGGTGACATCATCACCGACGTCGATGGCAAGGCGGTCGAGAGTTCGGCTTACCTGCCACGCATGGTCGGTGCCAGCTCGCCGGGCGATTCGCTCAAGCTCTCCATCCTGCGCGATGGCAGGAGTCAGACGTTGACTGCCAAGGTCGGCCATTGGCCGGGCAGTGAGCAGGCGCATGCCGGCAAGGCCAGTGATGACAAGCAGGGGCTGGGTGTTGCGGTGGCAGAGCTCGACAAGGCCAGCCTGAACGAGCTCAATCTCGATCACGGGGTGCGCGTGATGGAAGTCGACCCGCAGGGCGTGGCTGCCGAGGCAGGCATCAGCGCTGGCGATGTGCTGGTGGAACTCAATCAGCAGCCGTTGACCAGCGTGCAGGCGCTGCGCGATGTGGTCGCCAAGCTGCCGACCAACCGTCCGGTCTCGCTGCGCCTGGTGCGCAACGGTCGCCCGCTGTACATCGCACTGCGCATGCGTGCCGACAGCGACAAGTGATCCAGCCAGCGCCTGAGAAATAGTGACGAGGACTGGATTGACGAGCGCGCAGGCAACAGAAGGTGACCGCCACCAGCAGGACGGCGGTCACTCCGGTAGCAGACGGGGCGCACGGGCGACTGTGCGCCCCGTCTGCTACCGAGCGGCCCTGCGGCTCACCCGAGTTCAGGCGGGGCGTGACAGGGCCCGGACGGGCGCAAAAGGCAACGCCTTCTATCATCGCTGCAAGTCGGACTGTACAATGCGTGCAATCCGATTTCCGTCGTCTCCCGTGCTGGCCGTGTGATTTTCACGGAGACGGGCACAAATACAGAGCAGTGATCCATGACCGAACGCGTAACGCCGCCGTCCTTGAAGCATATTCGCAACTTCTCAATCATCGCCCATATCGACCACGGCAAGTCCACGCTGGCTGACCGCATCATCCAGCTGTGCGAAGGCTTGAGCGACCGTGAGCTCAAGGAGCAGGTGCTTGACTCGATGGACATCGAGCGTGAGCGCGGCATCACCATCAAGGCGCAGTCGGTGACCCTCGACTACCACGCTGACGATGGCAATACCTATCAGCTGAACTTCATCGATACACCAGGGCACGTCGACTTCTCCTATGAAGTCTCGCGCTCGCTGTATGCCTGTGAAGGGGCGTTGCTGGTGGTCGATGCCGGCCAGGGTGTCGAAGCCCAGTCGGTGGCCAACTGCTACACCGCCATCGAGCAGGGCCTCGAGGTGCTGCCGGTCCTCAACAAGATGGATCTGCCGCAGGCGGACCCGGACAAGGTCTCCCAGGAGATCGAGGAGATCATCGGTCTGGACGCGACGGATGCCTGTCAGGTGTCGGCCAAGTCCGGCATGGGCATGGAAGTGCTGCTCGAGCGTCTGGTGCGTGACATTCCGCCGCCCAAGGGCGATCCGGAAGCACCGCTGCAGGCGCTGATCATCGATTCCTGGTTCGACAACTACCTCGGCGTCGTCTCGTTGGTGCGTATCTTCGATGGCACCCTGAAGAAGGGCGAGAAGATTCGTCTGAAGTCCACCGGACGCGACTGGGAAACCGGCGCCATCGGTATCTTCACGCCCAAGCGCAAGGAAACCGGCGTGCTGCGTGCCGGTGAAGTGGGCTTCATCGTCGCCGGTATCAAGGACATCATGGGAGCGCCGGTGGGTGACACCATCGTGCACACCAAGACCGCTGATCAGGTCGAGCGCCTGCCGGGCTTCCAGAAGGTCAAGCCGCAGGTCTATGCCGGCATGTTCCCGATCAGCTCCGATGACTACGAGGACTTCCGTGACGCGCTGCAGAAGCTGGCGCTCAACGATGCCTCGCTGGACTACGAGCCGGAGAACTCCGACGCGCTGGGCTTCGGTTTCCGTGTCGGCTTCCTCGGCACCCTGCACATGGAGATCATCCAGGAGCGCCTGGAGCGTGAGTACAATCTCGATCTGCTGACCACCGCACCGACGGTGATCTATGAGGTGCTGATGGACAACGGCGATGTGCTGCCGGTGTCCAACCCGTCCAAGCTTCCGGACATGGCCAACGTCGATGAGCTGCGCGAGCCGATCTGCCGCGCTACCATCCTCGTGCCGCAGGAATATGTCGGCAACGTCATCACCGAGTGCGTCAATCGCCGTGGTGTTCAGCTCGACATGCAGTTCCTGGGCAGCCAGATCCAGCTGATCTATGAACTGCCGATGGCGGAAGTGGTGATGGACTTCTTCGATCGTCTCAAGTCCATTTCCAAGGGCTATGCGTCACTGGATTACAGCTTCGAGCGCTTCGAGGCGGCCAAGCTGGTGCGTCTCGACGTACTGATCAACGGTGATCGCGTCGATGCACTGGCGGCGATCATCCACCGTGATCATGCACATGGCCGCGGCCGTCTGCTGGTCGAGAAGATGAAAGAGCTGATTCCGCGTCAGATGTTCGATGTGGCGATCCAGGCTGCCGTCGGTGGTCAGGTCGTGGCACGCTCCACCGTCAAGGCGCTGCGCAAGAACGTGACCGCCAAATGTTACGGCGGCGACGTCAGCCGCAAGAAGAAACTGCTCGAGAAGCAGAAAGCGGGCAAGAAGCGCATGAAGCAGGTCGGCCGGGTGGAAATCCCCCAGGACGCCTTCCTTGCCGTGCTCAAGATGAACGACTGAGGCAGGCCGCCGTCTGGCGGCTTGCCACCAAGACCCAGGGCAGACAGGGACAACGATGGATTTCTCGCTAGTATTGGTGATTGCCGTAGCGGTAGCCGGCATGGTGTGGTTGATAGACCTGGTTGCCCTGCGCAGTGCGCGCAAGGCGCGTGTGGCCAAGGCCGAGGCCTCCGTTGAAGGAGAACTGGACGCTGGCACGCGTGAGAATCTGGCGCGTGATCCGTGGCCGGTGGACTATGCCAAGTCCTTCTTCCCGGTACTGCTGCTGGTGCTGGTGGTGCGCTCCTTCGCGTTCGAGCCGTTCCAGATCCCGTCCGGCTCGATGCTCCCGACGCTCAAGATCGGCGACTTCATTCTGGTCAACAAGTATGACTATGGCCTGCGCCTGCCGGTGGTCGACACCAAGGTGCTGGAAGTCGGCGAGCCGGAGCGTGGCGATGTGATGGTGTTCCGTTTCCCGGAAGATCCGTCCACCAACTTCATCAAGCGCGTCGTCGGTCTGCCGGGCGACACCATTCGCTACGAAGGCAAGCAGCTCTACGTGAATGGTGAGGCCATCGACAAGACATTGAATGCGCGCAGCTCCAGTGAGCAGTCCGGTGAAGATCTGCTGGATGAGACACTGGGGAAACACGCGCATCAAATCTACAATAACCCTCAGGACCCCGGCCCGCAGATGCGCGAGCTACGAGTGCCGGAAGGCATGTACTTCGTGATGGGTGACAATCGTGATCACTCCAACGACAGCCGCTACTGGGGCTTCGTGCCGGAAGAGAACATCGTCGGCAAGGCGGTGGCGGTGTGGATGCACTGGAAAGAAGGGTTCCCGGACTTTTCCTCGGTACGCCTGATTCATTGATCAGTGCATTGACCGGGCCGCCGAGAGGCGGCCCGGTCGTGTCTGGCAGGGCCACATTGGCCCGCCGGCCTCATCAGTGCGGATTTTCGACATGGGACGATGCGTCGTGCCTGCCATGTCAACCTGCTGTTCATCATGTCGGACCCGTGGCCACAAGCCTGCGGGCAGCGCGGCTGACGAATATCGGATTGGGATGGTGGCAATCGGCAACTCCTCAAGCCGCGTAGGCTTCGGGCATCGCGAGACATGTCGAAGACGACAGGCATCAGCCAGCATGACTGATGCACCATTCGACAGGACGCCTGCGGGCGTCAGCGACAAAAAGAGAGTAGGGAGACCTGTGAGTAGCCCGCTGAATGCCTTTGTAAAGCGTATCGGCCACACATTCGAGGATACGAGCCTGCTGGAACTGGCTCTGACCCATCGAAGCTATGGTGGCCAGAACAATGAGCGTCTCGAATTCCTTGGCGATTCCATCGTCAACTTCGTGATCGCCGAAGCGCTGTTCCTGCGCTTCCCCCAGGCCCGTGAAGGCCAGCTGTCACGCTTGCGTGCGCGTCTGGTCAAGGGCCAGACTCTCGCGGAGCTGGCGCGTGAATTCAATCTCGGCGAGAACCTGCGTCTGGGCTCCGGCGAGATGAAAAGCGGCGGTCACCGTCGCGAGTCCATTCTGGCCGATGCCGTGGAAGCCGTGATCGGTGCGATCTATCTGGACGCCGGCATGCAGGCGGCACGTGAACACGTGCTGCGCTGGTACGCCACCCGTCTTGAAGCGCTGAATCTTCAGGACACCCAGAAAGACCCCAAGACGCGTCTGCAGGAATTCCTGCAATCGCGTCAGGCGGCACTGCCGCGTTATGAGGTGACCAGCGTCGAGGGCGAAGCGCATTCGCAGACCTTCAGCGTCGATTGCCACGTCGAGATGCTCGACACCAAGACCACAGGCGTCGGCTCCAGCCGTCGTCATGCAGAACAGCAGGCGGCCGAGTTCGCGCTGCAACTGCTCGAACCTGCCCGCGGAGGCCGCTCATGAGCCATACCCCAGAAGACAACGTCACCCCGAGCGGCGACGCCTCTGATCACTCCACTGACAACGGCGCCGGCAATGCCGATGCGCTGAACAGCATGTTGGCGGCCGCCGGTGTCAGCGATCAGCCGCTGCCGGACACCCGCTGTGGCTTCGTCGCCATCGTCGGTCGCCCAAATGTCGGCAAGTCGACGCTGATGAACCACATCCTGGGCCAGAAGATCTCGATCACCTCGCGTCGCCCGCAGACCACGCGTCACCAGGTGATGGGTATCCACACCGAAGAGGGCACCCAGTGCGTCTTCGTCGATACCCCGGGGATCCATATCATGCAGCGCGATCGCAACAAGGCGATCAACCGCTTCATGAATCAGACCGCCACCCAGGCACTGCGCGATGTCGATGCCGTCGTGTTCATCGTCGATCGCACTCGCTGGATGGAAGAAGACCAGATCGTGCTCGACAAGCTGGCTCATGTGAAGGCGCCGGTGATTCTGGTGGTCAACAAGATCGATTGGCTCAAGGACAAGACCACCCTCGCGCCTTGGCTGCAGAGCCTGCAGGAGCGTCGTGACTTCGCGGCCATCATTCCGATGTCGGCCAAGAACGGCACCAACATCGACGTGCTGCTCGAGAACGTAATGCAGCGTCTGCCGCAGGGCGAGCACATGTTCGCGGATGACCAGATCACCAACAAGAGCTCTCGCTTCCTGGCCTCCGAGCTGGTGCGCGAGAAGGTGATGCGTCAGCTGGGCGACGAACTGCCCTACCAGATGACCGTAGAGATCGAGGAATTCAAGACCGATCAGCGCGGCACCCTGCACATCAGCGCGCTGATGATGGTCGAGCGTCAGGGCCAGAAGAAGATCCTGATCGGCGAGAACGGTGAGCGCATCAAGAACATCGGGCGTGAAGCGCGCCTCGAGATGGAGCGTGCCTTCGATGCCAAGGTCATGCTGAACCTGTGGGTCAAGGTCAAGCGTGGCTGGTCGGATGACGAGCGTGCCCTGAAGAGTCTGGGTTACACCCACGACAAGGACTGACGATGCCGCGCGAGCGGTACGGGGTGGTGGCGATCCAGAAGGTTCGCGACTGCCGTGTGCCGCCTGTCGCTGATCCGATGTCCTCGCGGTCTCTGCCGCGCACCGCCTGGCCTTTCCCGGGCGGTCTCGTTTCTTGCCAGGCCCTCTGCCAGTCCTTCTGCCAGCTTTTTTTGCCAAGCCACCGTCTGACGTGAGCCTGTCTGATGACGCCGCAACCGGCCTTCCTGCTGCATCGCAAGCCCTACCGTGAAACCAGTGCCATCATCGAATTGCTGACCCTCGAACACGGACGGGTGCGCGCGGTGGCGCGTGGCGTTCAGCGCCCGGGCAGCAAGGCGCGCGCACGACTGCAGCCGTTCACGCCCTTGCATGTCACCTGGCGTGGCGAGAGCGATCTCAAGACTCTCAACCTGATGGAGAGCGGCGGCAGCGCCAGCCTGCTGGCGGGCGAGGGGTTGCTGTGCGGGTTCTACGCCAATGAGCTTTTGACCCGCACCCTGCCGGTGGAAATGCCGGTGCCGGAGCTGTTCGCACTCTACTCGCTGACGTTGGACGAGGTGGCACTGCCCGCCAGGCGCGCCCCCGCACTCAGACGACTGGAATACAGTCTGCTGGAAGCGCTGGAGCAACTGCCGCAGTTTCGTGCTTTGGATGACAGCCCGCTGATGCCGGACGTGCGCTATGACTATGTGGTCAGTGAGCGACGCTTTCAGGCACAGCCGCCAGGCGCGGCGGGCATCGAAGGGCGCGCCCTGAAGTTGCTGGCCAGCGAAGACTGGGGCCATCAAGGGCTTGCCCGCGAGAGCCTGTGGCTGGCGCGGCGTGCGCTGGCGCCGCTGCTGGGAGAGCGTCCGCTGCGCTCGCGCGAATTGATGATGCAGCTGACGGCCAGGCGGCGTCAGAGCCGCGAGTCCGACTGATGCCATCAGGCGTGCCGTCACTGTCCGGCTGCGGCGTCGGTTCCCGCTCCGGCTCGGGCGTGACGCGTGATAGTATGGCGCGACATGTCTTCGGCATGGCCTTCGTCACCATGCCTGTTCTCTTGTTCATCGTTAGGAGCTGATCATGCATCCGCTGCGCATTCTGCTCGGGGTCAACATCGACCACATCGCCACACTGCGTCAGGCGCGTGGTACCCGCTATCCGGACCCGGTCCAGGCCGCGCTGGTCGCGGAAGAGGCGGGTGCCGACGGCATCACCGTGCACCTGCGTGAAGACCGTCGCCACATCCAGGAGCGCGACGTGCGCATTCTGGCCGAGGTGCTCAACACGCGCATGAACCTCGAGATGGCCGTCAGCGAAGAGATGCTGGCGCTGGCCGAGGAAGTCCAGCCGGCCAACGTGTGTCTGGTGCCGGAAAAGCGCGAAGAGCTGACCACCGAAGGCGGACTGGATGTCGCCGGTGATCTGGCGCGCATCACTGCCGCCTGCGAGCGTCTGGCAGAGGCGGGCTGTGAAGTCTCGCTGTTCATCGACCCGGAGCCTGCGCAGATTCGTGCCGCCTTCGAGGCCGGTGCGCCAGTCATCGAGCTGCATACCGGGGCCTATGCCGATGCCACGGGCGAGACGGCGCGTGTCGAGTTCGAGCGTATCGCGGCCGCCGCGGAGCTGGCCAACGAGCTGGGGCTGGTGGTCAATGCCGGTCATGGCCTCAATTATCACAACGTCGAGGCGATCGCGGGTATCTCGGGACTCAACGAGCTGAACATCGGCCACGCGATCATCGCGCGCGCCATGTTCGTCGGTCTGAAGGAGGCCGTCATCGAGATGAAGCGTCTATGTATCGCAGGCCAGGAAGCGGGCCTGATGGCCGCGCTGGATGCGCACGATCATGACCATGGCCACGAACACGGTGATGATCATGAGCATGTGCAGGGCTCAGGCTGCTGCGGATGATCGTCGGCATAGGCACGGACATCGCGCGTATCGAGCGCTTCGAGGCAGGCATGGCACGCCATGGCGAGCGTTTTGCACGCCGATTGCTGGGGGAAGAGGAGCTGGCGCGCTTTGTCGATCACCCTCAGCCGGCGGCCTTTCTGGCCAAGCGTTTCGCGGCCAAGGAAGCCTTCGTCAAGGCGCTGGGCACCGGCCTGCGCCAGGGCATGCGCTTCACCCAGATTCAGGTGGTCAACGACGCCCTGGGCAAGCCCTCGCTCAAGCTGTCCGACGAGGCGGAGGCTCTGACCGCGCGGGCGGGTATTCGCCATCTGCACCTGTCGATCAGTGATGAGCGTGATCAGGCCATCGCCTTCGTGGTGCTGGAGCGTTAGCCCTCTTCGATCTGGCGCTGTATCGCGCCTCTGAACACGGCGCTCGAAACGACAATGCCACCCCTGCCCTGCGGCAGCGGGTGGCATTGTCGTCTGTGCAGGGCTGGTGAAGGGCTGGTTTTTTTAGGGCTGGTTTTTGGACTGAGGCTCGCTCGTCTGTGGCTCGCTTGTCTGTGGATTGCTTACCGATGACGAGCCTGTCGCGGAGGGCTCAGCGGGGGCATCCGAGAGCGCGGGGGCGGGCGGGGATGAAGGCGAGGTCTCGACAGAGGGCGCTGTCGGCGTCTCAGGCGTTTCACCCGCGGGGCTGGCCGGCTCAAGTGGTGCGGCGAGCAGGGCCTTGGCTTCATCGCTGTGTGACCACTGGATCAGGCTATCGATGGCCGCGAACAGGGCGTCGACATCCTCTTCCAGCCGCGAAAGGCCGCTGACGCGGATGCGGGTCTCCAGCGCTTCCACCAGCAGTGCCAGACGCGGCACGCCACAGTAGCGGCAGGCGCCGTTGAGATAATGTACGCCATCGATCATCGCCTCGTTGTCACGCGCCTGCCAGGCACGACGGATCCTGGCCTCGCTCTCCGGCAGACTCTCGATCAACAGCCTCAGCATCTCCAGCGCCAGGGCCTCGCGGCCACCAGCCATCTCCACGCCCAGTGCCATGTCGACCACCGGCAGGTCGGCGTCCTGTTCCAGGCTAAGCCGGTTCTTTGCGGCAGAGTGGGGCAGCGGCGCTGCCGGCGGCGAGAACCCGGTCTGGCTGGCAGCGTCTTTCACTCCCGGTGGCAAGGCAGAAGTCGCCGGACTGCGAGCGGGGCTGCGCGTTTGGCTGCGGGCAGGGCTATGCGATTGGCTGGACGTGCGCGCTGCCTGCGGTGGCGGGTTCAGTGAAATGCCCAGGTGACGACTGAGCAGGTTGGCCAGCAGACCCTCGTCGATGGGCTTGATCAGGTAGTCATCCATGCCTTCCGCCAGCAGTTCTCGCCGCTCGTGCGCCAATGCATGGGCGGTGAGGGCGATCACCGGCAGGTGACGGTTGCCCTCGCGCTGTTGATGACGCAGCGCCTTGGTGGCTTCCAGTCCGTTCATGCCCGGCATCTGGATATCCATCAGGACGGCATCCACGACCTGCTCCTGAGCCAGGGCCAGCGCCTCCTCGCCACTCTGGGCCGCCAGGGTGTCCAGCCCCATGTCGGTCAACAGCTCCTCGGCCAACAGTCGGTTGGAGGGGTTGTCATCGACCACCATCACGCACTTGCGAGGCTGTGCGGAGGTTTCCTGACTCGCGGGCTGTGCGGTGAGCTCAGGTCGCGGGCCGGCCGGTGGCGTCTTGACAGACGTGGCGCTCGCATCAGTCTTGTCGGTCGGCTTGGCGGCTGGCGCCGTGCTTGAGTTCTGCTCGCGTGTGGTCGGCTCGAAGGAGGTAAAGGTGTCGCTGCGCGGCGCCTGAGTCGGGTCGCGGTGAGGTGAATGCAGCAGATTGGCCAGCTTGTGGCGCATCTGCAGGCGTGTGACCGGCTTGCTGACCACCTCGTCGATGCCGTACTGCTGCAGGTTCTCGGCGTCGGCGGGCAGAGGGGCGTTCAGCAGGCCCAGCACGCGACACGGCAGATGCTTGAGGCGTGCACCCCATTCATCCAGCCGCTTGAGATCACGGCTCTCCAGCGCGACCACCACCAGATCCGGCTGCTCTTCGATGCCGACCAGCGTCAGTGACCAGCGGGTCAGCAGGTAACTCAGGGCGCGACGGGTGGCCGAGTGTGGCTCGATCAGGCAGATGCGTTGATGATCGAACACGACTTCGCGCGGGCGCTCCTCGATGCTGCTGACCGCTACGGGGACGCTGAACAGGAAGGTGGAGCCGTGGCCGGGCAGGCTGTCGACCTGGATCTCGCCGCCCATCTGCTCGATCAGTCGCTTGGAGATCATCAGCCCAAGGCCAGTGCCGCCGAACTGGCGTGCCCGCGATGGATCTCCCTGCGAGAAGGCCTGGAAAAGACGATTGCGCTGGGCGCTGTCCATGCCGATGCCGGTGTCTGCCACCGCGATCTTGAGGCGGGTGTTGCTGCCGTTCAGGTCATCCACCATCACGCGCACGATGACTTCGCCGCGTTCGGTGAACTTGACGGCATTGGCGACCAGATTCGTCACCACCTGCTTGATGCGCATCGGATCGCCCTCGAAGCGCTGGGGCACGTCGTCATACACCAGTCCCAGCAGATGCAGATGCTTGCGATGGGCCTCCGGAGCATGCATGGCGAGCACTTCCTCGATCAGTGGCTCGATGTCCATCTGGACCTTCTCGAGCTCGAGCTTGCCGGCTTCGATCTTTGAGAAGTCGAGAATGTCATTGATCAATGACATCAGGCTCGAGGAGGCATTCTGCATGTGTCCCAGCCAGTCGCGCTGGCGGTTGTCCAGATCACTGCGCCCCAGCAGGTTGCTGAAGCCGATGATGCCGTTGAGCGGCGTGCGGATCTCATGGCTCATGTTGGCCAGGAATTCCGACTTGATGCGGTTGGCTTCCAACGCCTTGCGGCGCGCCATGTCGAGCTCGATGTTCTTGATCTCGACGGTTTCCATTGATTCGTGCAGGTCCTGGGTGGTCTGTTCGATCTGGTCCTGCATGTCCTCGCGGGCGCGCTTGAGCTGCTCGACGCTGCGATTGTAGTTCTCGGCCAGCTCGCTGAGGTCGTCATTGCCTGCCACCGGCAGCTGGCGGTGAGTCTCGCCGCGCGCCAGACAGGTCATGGCCTCGCTCAGCTCATGCAGCGGCTGCAGCATGCGGCGCGAGCCATGGAAAGCCAGCAGCAGCAGCGCCAGTCCGAAGACCAGATTGGCCAGCCCGTAGCCGACCAGCAGCTGGTAGCGGTGCAGCACCAGGCGGGTGTCGGAGGCCTCCAGCACCAGCCACGACATCTGCTCGCCGCGTTGTGTCTCGCGCCACGGGTCGATGACCGGCATCACCATCACCAGCGAGCCCGGGTCCGAGGGGTAGGCCTGACTCTCGACCAGCGTGCTGGTTTCCGGGCGCTGGCTGGGGCCGAGATGCAACAGGGCGCCGCCGTTGGCGGTGCGCAGCGTCAGGGCGCGCACGTCGCGCTGGTCGATCAGCATCTGGGCCTGCTCATGCAGACGCTGGTCGTCAGCGGCGAGGGCGGCGTTGGCCATGCCCGGCATGATGGCCTGCATGCTGGCCTGCAGGCGCTCCATCATGGCCAGGCGCTCACCGCTGATCTCGCGGTCCACCGCATACAGGCTGAACATCAGGCTGGTGGCGAGGGGCAGCAGCAAGAGGGCAAGCTGGAATCGGGTACGAAGCAGCATGGCAATCCATCGTCAAAGGGCGAACGAGCATCAGCGGCAAGCATACCTCGCGCTCATGAGCGAAGCGATGGCGAGCGCCCTGACAGGGCTGGGCGGGAGCGATATACTGCGCGCATCATCTACACCCCGACGCGGCCCCCCGTTCGTCCTTGGTCCCGATGCCAGCGCCTGACCGCTGTCATTCGGCTGTCCGGGCGCGGCGTCTCTGGAGTCTGCCTCTCATGTCTCATCTCAGCGAAACCCCCGGTGACGCCATCCCTGGCGCGTCCGATTATCCCAGTCTTGCAGATGTCGTCGGCAATACGCCGCTGGTGCGCCTGACGCGCATCACCGCGGGCCGCAACAATGTGCTGCTGGCCAAGCTGGAGGGTCACAACCCCGCCGGCTCGGTCAAGGATCGTCCGGCGCTTTCCATGTTCGAGGAGGCGGAAGCGCGCGGCGAGATCGCACCCGGCGACACCCTGATCGAAGCGACCTCCGGCAATACCGGCATCGCGCTGGCCATGACGGCGGCCATCAAGGGGTATCGCATGGTACTGGTGATGCCGGCCAGTGCCTCCAGCGAGCGCAAGCAGGCGATGGGTGCCTACGGGGCCACGCTGATCGAAGCCGATGGCATGGAGCATGCGCGGGACCTGGCCGAGGCGATGATCGCGCGTGGCGAGGGCAAGGCGTTGGATCAGTTCGCCAACCAGGACAATCCGCTGGCGCATTACCGCACCACCGGGCCGGAACTCTGGCAGCAGACCCACGGACGCATCACGCACTTCGTGTCCTCGATGGGCACCACCGGCACCATCATGGGCACCTCGCGCTATCTGAAGGAGCAGAATCCGGCCATCGAGATCGTCGGCCTGCAACCTGCCGAAGGCGCCAGCATCGCGGGTATCCGTCGCTGGCCTGCCGAGTATCTGCCGCGGATCTTCGATGCCTCACGCATCGACCGCACGCTGGATATCGGCCAGCACGAGGCCGAAGTCTGCATGCGTCGTCTGGCGCGTGAAGAAGGCATTCTGGCCGGTGTCTCCTCCGGTGGTGCGCTGGCAGGCGCGCTCAAGCTCGCCGAGCAGGTCGAGAATGCGGTCATCGTGTTCATCGTCTGTGATCGGGGAGACCGCTACCTCTCGACAGGCCTCTATACCCAGGGCGATGACATGACTCAGCAGGACACGCCCCACAATGAAGCCGTTACTGGGGAGTGTTCCTGATGGCCCTGCTCGGACAGAAGCGACCGGCGCGCAAGCCGACCCGTCGCGAGAAGGAAGTGGCCAGCCGTGGCAACCGCAACGCCAGCGATGCCGACAGCCAGTGGCTGACGGTGGAACGCCTGGCCCACGACGGACGAGGCATCGCCCATGACGAGAGCGGCAAGACCCAGTTCATCGATCAGGCGCTGCCCGGCGAACGTGTGACCCTGGCCATCCACCGCACCCACAAGCGCTTCAACGAGGCGCATGTGCGTACACGCGACAATGCCGCCGACAGCCGCGTGACCCCGCCCTGTGCCTATTTCGGCAGCTGTGGCGGCTGTGATCTCCAGCACATGGCGCTGGATGCACAACGCACCCACAAGGTGCAGGTGCTGAGCGAACATGCGACACGCAATGGCGTGACCCTGCCCGAGATTCAGCCGCTGGGCGATGACGAAAGCCGTTATCGCCGCCGGGCCCGTATCGGGGTGCGCGTGAGTGATGCTGGCGAGTTGCAGTTAGGCTTCCGCGGACGCGGCAGCAACCAGCTGGTCGATATCACCACCTGCAGCGTGCTGGTACCGGAGCTGGACCGCCTGCTCGCGCCGCTGCGTGAGCTGATCGAAAGCCTCGAGGCGCCCAAGCGTCTGGGCCATCTGGAGCTGACCGCTGCTGAAGGGCAGGTCATCGTGGTGGTGCGCCAGCTCAAGGCGGTGCCGCGTGATGCGCAGCGCTGGCAGGCCTTCGCCGAGCAGCACGGCCTGGTGGTCGGCTGGCGGGTCGGGCGTGATCCGGTGGTGCTGGAGTGGCTGTCGGGTACGCCGAATGCCGTGTATTCACTGAGTGTCGGCGCAACGACGCTGCGCCTTGCCTTCTCGCCGGGCGACTTCGTGCAGGTCAACGCGGCGCTCAATCAGCGTCTGATCGACACCGCCTTGGAATGGCTGGGCGATGTCAGTGGTCTCAAGGTGATGGATCTCTACGCCGGTGTCGGCAACCTGACCCTGGCGGCCGCCGCGGCCGGCGCCAGTGAGGTGACAGGCATCGAGGGCAGTCAGGGCATGGTCGATCAGCTGAGGGTCAATGCCGAAGCCAACGGACTGGCTCAGGTGAGCGCACGTCGGGCGGACCTGAGCAAGGCCCTGCCATCACTCGAGGGTATCGACCTTCTAGTACTAGACCCGCCGCGTGATGGCGCTCAGCCTCTCTGCGAGGAGCTGGCACGTGATCTGCATGCCGGGAGGGTCAGCCGAGTGCCGCTGCGCGTGCTGTACATCGCCTGTGACCCGACCACGTTGATGCGTGATGCACGGCTGTTGCAGGACGCCGGTTATCGCGTCACGCGTGCCCTGATGGCGGACATGTTCGTTCACACGGCACATCTGGAGTCGATGTTGCTGCTGGAACGGGCGGAAGACTGAGGCGGTGCCTTCGGGTGCTGCCATCAAGATGGCAAGTAATTCAAGGACATAGGGTCATGGTCAAGGTGCGCGAAGATCAGCCGCTGACCGATAGCGGTGGTGTGGACATCCCGGTGTGGGTCGCGCGACTGCGCGAGGAAGTCCCGTCGGTGAATGCCGAGGTCATGGTGCAGGCCTGTGAAGTGGCGCTCAAGGTGGCACGCGAGGCGGACGCCCGCGGTGACAAGCCGTGGCGCGAGCCGCTGCGCAGTTTCCGTTTCAGTCTCGAGATGGCCGACATCCTGTCGGAACTCAAGCTTGACCAACCGGCACTGGTCGCGGCCGTGCTCTATCGCGCGGTACGTGAAGGGCATCTGGGGCTTGAGGCCATCGAGAAGCATTTCGGCAAGGAAGTGGCCCGCCTGATCGATGGCGTGCTCAACATGGCCGCCATCAGTCAGCTGCAGGCGCCGAGTCATGGCATGGCGCAGCATGACCAGCAGGACAACCTGCGCAAGATGCTGGTGTCGATGATTGATGACGTGCGCATCGCGTTGATCAAGATCGCCGAACGTACCGTTGCCCTGCGTCACGTCAAGGATGCTCCGCGCGAGAAGCGCATGCGCGTGGCCAGAGAAGTCTTCGACATCTACGGGCCGCTGGCGCACCGCCTGGGCATCGGTCAGCTCAAGTGGGAGCTGGAGGATCTGTCCTTCCGCTACCGCGAGGAGGATGAATACAAGACCATCGCCAGGCAGCTGTCCGAGAAACGCCTGGAGCGTGAGCACTACATCGCCGATCTGCTGGTCGAGTTGCGCACTCTGATGAGCGAGCAGGGCATCAAGCACTTCGATGTCGCGGGCCGCGCCAAGCACATCTACTCCATCTGGCGGAAGATGAAGATCAAGCGCATCGCCTTCTCTCAGGTGTATGACGTGCGCGCGGTACGGATTCTGGTCGGCACAGTCAGCGATTGCTACACGGCGCTGGGGATCGTCCACTCGCGTTGGCACCACGTGCCGCATGAGTTTGACGACTATATCGCCAACCCCAAGAAGAATGGCTACCAGTCGCTGCACACTGCGGTGGTGGGACCGAGCAACAAGGTCATCGAGATCCAGATCCGTACCTTCGACATGCACGAGGAGGCGGAGCTGGGCGTATGCGCCCACTGGCGTTACAAGGGCCACGATGTCGGTCACAAGAGTCGCAGTTACGAAGACAAGATCGCCTGGTTGCGTCAGGTGCTCGAATGGCAGGACGAAGTCGGCGAGAACGGCGGCCAGGAGGCGATCCGTCAGGGGCTGAGCTCCGACGTCGCGCCGGACCGCATCTACGTCTTCACACCGGAGGGGCATGTCATCGACCTGCCCAAGATCGCGACGCCGATCGACTTCGCCTACCGCGTGCATACCGAGGTCGGCCATCGCTGCCGGGGGGCCAAGGTCGACGGTCGCATCGTGCCGCTGACCTACAAGCTCAAGACCGGCCAGCAGGTCGAGATCCTGACCGCCACCAAGGGGGGGCCGAGCCGCGACTGGCTCAACCCGAATCTGGGCTACGTGCGCACCTCGCGGGCCCGCGCCAAGATCCAGACCTGGTTCAAGCTGCAGGCACGCGACCAGAACGTCGATGAGGGCAAGGCGCTGCTCGAGAAGGAATTCTCGCGGCTGGCGCTGGAGAATCTCGACCGTGACAAGCTGGCCAACGCCGTCAATTACCCGACGCGTGATGACATGTATGCCGCCATCGGTGCAGGCGATCTGCGCGTCGGCCAGGTGCTGCATCAGGCCCAGCAGCTGTTCGGCGATACCGATGATCAGGAGCAGCTCGAGCGTCTGCTGCGCCAGCGCAAGCCGCAGGGCAAGGAAAAGCCTGACGCCGTCATGGTGCTGGGGGTCGGCAATCTGAAGACCACCATGGCCAACTGCTGTCACCCGGTACCGGGCGATCAGATCGCCGGTTTCATCACCCAGGGGCGCGGCGTGACCGTGCACCGTCAGGACTGCCCGAACCTGATCCAGTTGCGCTCGGACGAGCCGCGTCGCATCGTCGATGTCGACTGGGGCCAGCGTTCGCGCAACCAGTATCCGGTGGATATTGAGATCCAGGCCTGGGACCGCTCCGGCCTGCTGCGTGATGTCACCAACGTGCTGAGCGGTGACAAGGTCAATGTGCTGTCGGTGAACACGCGCACTGATCAGCTCGACAACATCGCCACGCTCAAGATCACGCTGGAAGTCGAGAATCTCGATGTGCTGGGGCGCGTATTCGCCCGCATCCAGCAGCTGCCCAACATCATCGACGTCAAGCGGCTGCGGGTCGGGGGCGACAAGGCATGAGTCGCCGATTCGATGCCAGTGTCGATGTCGATGCAGGCAGGCAAGCCGATACGCGCTACACCCTCGATGACTTGCTGACCCTGATGGCCGTGCTGCGTGATCCGCAGTACGGCTGCCCCTGGGACAGCCGCCAGGATTACGCGAGTCTGGTGCCGCACACCCTGGAGGAGGCCTATGAGGTCGCCGATGTTATCGAGCGTGCCGCGGCCGATGCCAGCGTGCTCGATGAGCTGCCGGCGGAACTGGGTGACCTGCTGTTTCAGGGCGTCTTCTACGCCCAGATCGCCAGTGAGCAGCAACACTTCGATTTCCACGACGTGATCCATGTGCTGACCGAGAAGATGCTGCACCGCCATCCGCATGTCTTCCCGGATGGCACCCTCGCGTCGCGCCGCGAGGGTATCGCCACTCATGAGGTCGATGAAGGCTCGCTCAATGCCCAGTGGGAGTCGCTCAAGCAGCAGGAGACCGCTGACGCGCCTGTCAGCCAGACTGCTGGCGACAGCGTGCTGGATGGCGTGCCACTTGGTCTGCCGGCGCTGACGCGGGCGGCCAAGCTCTCGAAGAAGGCCGCGAGTTCGGGCTTTGACTGGCCGGACACGAGTGGCGTGCTGGCCAAGATCCGTGAGGAGCTCGGCGAAGTCGAGGAAGCGCTGGCCGAGGGCGATACGGCCCATGCGCGTGAGGAGGTCGGGGATCTGCTGTTCGCGGTCGTCAATCTCGCGCGCACCCTCAAGGCGGACCCGGAGCAGATGCTGCGCGCTACCAATGCGCGCTTCGAATCACGCTTCCGCCATGTGGAAGCCGCGATCGCAGGGCAAGGGCGCACGCTTGATGAGGCGTCGCTTGCCGAGATGGATGCGCACTGGGATGAGGCCAAGCGCCAGGAGCGTGCGGCTGAGCAGGCGCGGCAGGGCGAGGGTGCGACGTCAGCCGCACGTCCGGTGACGCCGCTGGTTCGGTGATGGAGCGTCGTCGCAGCGTATTGGGAAAAGGGCATCTGGAAAAATGTAGTAAGTTTACGCGATAGTCGGATTGTGGAGCCGAGGCCCGCGGTCGTATGCTGAGGGGAAGCGATCAGGACGCGAGTCTTGTCCTGCTTTCCGGTCTGCTGCGCCGCGGGTCTTTCCGTTTCGCGCCAGTGTCTTCACCAGCGCCAGGCCGGTGTCTTCCCTCAGCCGGTTGTCATCAGGTGTCTTTGCGCAATGAGGGAATCTGTTGTCAGCTATCTGACTGTGTGCCCCTGGTGACAGGGGAAGATGACCGCGGCAGCACCGTCACTCCCAAGGAGGGTTTCATGAGTCACGACTTGCATGAATCGTTGCGCGATAACGTGCGTATTCTCGGTGACAACCTCGGCCAGACCATCGCGGCCGACCTCGGCGATGACTTCGTCGCACGCATCGAGCGCATCCGTGCCCTGGCCAAACAGGGCCAGCAGGGCGATCAGGCCGCCCGGCATGAGCTCATCGACTATCTGCGTGATCTGCCGGACGCCGATCTGCTGCCCGTCACCCGGGCGTTCAACCAGTTCCTGAACCTTTCCAACATCGCCGAGCAGCACTACCGTGGCCGCTTCAAGCGCGTCGAGGATTATCGCCCCGGCAGCCAGCCGGACCTCGGCGAGCTGATCACGCGCATTCGCGAGCGGGGCTTCAGCGCGCAGAAGATCGTCGAGGAGCTCTCGGCGATGCGTGTCGAGCTGGTGCTGACGGCGCATCCGACGGAAGTCATCCGTCGCACCCTGATCCAGAAATACGATGCCATCGAGGGCTGCCTGACCCAGATGGAAGGGGCCTGCGATCGTCCGGAACAGGCGACCCTCGCGCGTGCGCGCCTCACCGAGCTGATCAGTCAGGCCTGGCATACCGACGAGATCCGTCACGAGCGTCCGACCCCGGTGGATGAAGCCAAGTGGGGCTTTGCCACCATCGAGAACTCGCTGTGGCAAGCGGTGCCGGACTTCCACCGTCAGCTTGACGAGATGACGCTGAACGCCGCCGGTGAGCGTCTGCCGCTGGACGCCGCACCGATCTGCTTCGCCTCCTGGATGGGGGGTGACCGCGACGGTAACCCCAATGTCACCGCCAGCGTGACGCGGACCGTGTTGCTGCTGGGTCGCTGGATGGCAGCGGATCTCTACCTTCGCGACCTCGAACAGCTCAAGTCGGAGCTGTCGATGTGGAAGTGCACGGCCGCCCTGCGTGCCGAGGCCGGCGATGTGGCCGAACCCTATCGCGAGATCCTGCGCCGCCTGATCCTGCGCATGGAAAGCACCCGCGACTGGGCCAAGGCGGGCCTGGACGGCAAGCGCCACGAAGGTGTCGACATCATCGAGACCCGCGAGCAGCTGTATACGCCGCTGCTGGCCTGCTACCGCTCACTGTGCGACGTGGGGCTGGACACCATCGCCAATGGCGCTCTGCTCGACACCCTGCGTCGCGTGGCCTGTTTCGGTGTCACCCTGACCAAGCTCGATATCCGCCAGGAAAGCACGCGCCACGCGCAGGTCTTCGACGAACTGAGTCAGACGCTGGGGCTGGGCAGCTATTTCGAATGGGACGAGCAGCAGCGCTGTGACTTCCTGAGCAAGGAGTTGGCTAGCCGTCGCCCGCTGATCCCGCGCCATTGGGAATGCTCCACCGACACGCGCGAGGTGCTGGATACCTTCAAGGTCATCGCGCGCGAGCATCGCGAGGCGCTGGGCACCTACATCATCTCGATGGCCGGTCAGGCCTCCGATGTGCTGGCGGTGGCACTGTTGATGAAGGAGATCGGCGGTGATGTGCGTCTACCGATCGCGCCGTTGTTCGAGACGCTGGATGATCTGGACCGCTCAGGCCCCGTCATCGACACGCTGCTGAGCATGCCGATCTATCGCGAGCAGGCCGGTGACCGTCAGGAAGTGATGATCGGTTACTCCGACTCCGCCAAGGACGCCGGTCAGCTGGCGGCCGCCTGGGCACAGTACCGCGCCCAGGAAACGCTGGTGGAAGTCACCAAGCGTCACGGTGTCGAACTGACTCTGTTCCACGGCCGTGGTGGTACGGTCGGTCGTGGCGGCGGCCCGGCGCATGCGGCGATCCTGTCCCAGCCACCGGGCTCGGTGACCGGCTCGCTGCGTGTTACCGAGCAGGGCGAGATGATTCGTTTCAAGTTCGGTCTGCCGGACATCGCCAGTCGCTCGATGGAGATCTATGTCTGCGCGGTGCTGGAAGCCAGCATGCTGCCGCCGCCGGCGCCTAAGCCGCAATGGCGAGACGAGATGGATCGCCTGGCCGGTATCGCGCACAAGGCCTATGTGGGCGTGGTGCGTGAAGACCCGAACTTCGTGCCGTACTTCCGCTCGGTAACGCCGGAAACCGCACTGGCACGCCTGCCGCTGGGTTCGCGCCCCGCCAAGCGTCGTCAGGATGGTGGCGTCGAGACGCTGCGTGCGATCCCGTGGATCTTCGCCTGGACCCAGATTCGTCTGATGCTGCCCGCCTGGCTGGGCAGTGGCGAGGCCTTCGCCACGCGCATGCAGGAAGAGGGCGGCCTGGAAGTGCTGCGCGAGATGATGAACGACTGGCCGTTCTTCTCCACCTATGTCGACATGCTGGAGATGCTGCTCTCCAAGGCCGATCTCTCGACGGCGGCCTACTACGAGCAGCGTCTGGTCGATGAGCCGGCCCTGAAGACGCTGGGGCAATCGCTGCGTGATCGTCTCGAGCGCCTGGAGAAGGTGGTGCTGGAGATCCGCGATCAACAGGCACTGCTTGAGCATATGCCGTTGATTCGTCAGGCCATCGATGTGCGCAATCCTTACATCGACCCGCTGCATGGTCTGCAGGCCGAGCTGCTGCAGCGTAACCGCGACGCCGATGGCGCCATCTCCGCCGAGCTGTCACGCGCGCTGATGGTGACCATGGCCGGTATCTCGGCTGGTCTGCGCAACACCGGTTGAGGAGCGATTGACGCCATCGCACGTTGGCGAGTCGCTAATCACCCGCACGAAAAAAAGCCCCGACAGGCTGGCCTGTCGGGGCTTTTCGTTGTCATTAAGACAATGAGGTCATCTCGCTACAGCAGGCCGCTCGCACGCTCGCCGACCAGTGGCATCAGGAAGCGCTCGCGCTGCCAGCCTTCATTCTGATCGAGCGCCACCAGATGCAGCAGTTTGGTGAAGGCCGCCTCCAGCGTCATGTCATCGCCTGACAGCACGCCGACGGTGGCCAGACCTGCACCGGCCGCATAGTGACCGATAGTGGCCGGCCCATGCGGACATTGACTGATACCGGCCAGCAACTTGCCTTCGCCGCGTGCATCGGCCAATACCTCCAACAGCTCGCTGTCCTCCGGCAGATTGCCGCTACCCCACAGCTCCAGCACGGCGCCCTTGACCTCCGGGCGCATCAACTGCACACGCACGCTCTCGGCGCTGATGCCGGGGTAGAGCGGCAGGCGAATGATGCTGTCCTTGCCGAGGCGGGCATAGTCGGGCAGCTCGAAGGCGGGGCCTTGGTCATCCATCAGGCGGCCGGGGTAGAGCACGACACGGTCATCGACCCATTCGCCCAGCAGTGGCGCATTGGGCGTGGTGAAGCCGCGGTGGTCCTGGGTGTACCACTTGCGGGTGCACACGCCACGCAGCAACTGTCCGCCAAAGGCGACCACGACTTCATTGAGGGTCGGCTGGGCGGCGGCGGTGAGTGCCAGCTCGACATTGCCCAAGGCGTCACTGTGCTCGGCTTCCAGCGGCAACTGTGCACCACTGATGATCACCGGACGCGCGGTGCCCTTGAGCTGGAATGCGAGGCTGGAGGCCGTCCAGGCCAGAGTATCGGTGCCCTGCAGCACGACGAAGCCATCGAAGCTGTCGTAGGCATCCGCGATCTGGCTGGCGATGGTGTGCCAGTCCGCCGGTGTAGCGGAGGAGGAGTCGATCAGCTGCGGAAATTCGCGCAGGGTGAAGGCGGGCAGACGGCTACGACGGCTGGGAGGCAGCTGTTCCAGTGCTGCACGCAGACGTGCATCGAAGTCACCGGCAGGCACCAGTCCTTGCTCACTTTCCACCATGCCCAGCGTGCCGCCGGTATACAGCACCAGGATGTGCGTCTCGGGAGTCATCGTGTCCACCTGCCAGAAATGGGAAAGCCGGCATTGTAACGCATGCCGGCTTGCAGGGGAGCTGTCGGAGTCGGGCGTTCAGCCGCGACGCACGGGAGGTGCTCAGCTGATATTGCCGCCGCCGATACGCGCATCCTCCTGATGGGACATGGCGCTGACGCACATCACCCGTACGCCTTCGAGCATGCTTTCAAGGCTCATGGTCGGCAGGCGGCCATCGATACTCTGCTCGGGCAGCGCCGGGATATGCACGAAGCCGGAGCGGATGGGGCTATCCGCCAGATGGCGCTGCACCCCATAGAACAGGTGGTTGCAGACGAAGGTGCCTGCCGTGTAGGAGACGCTGGCGGGAAGGCCCGCTGCCTGGAGGTCGTTGACCATCGCCTTGATCGGCAGGGTGGTGAAGCAGCCATCCGGGCCGCCAGCTTCGATGGGCTCATCCACCGGCTGGTGGCCGCCGTTGTCCTTGATGCGATAGTCATCCAGGTTGATGGCGACCCGCTCCGGGGTGATGGCGCTGCGACCACTGGCCTGGCCGAGCATGATCACGGTGTCAGGGGCGTGCTGGCCGATGGCCTCGATGACGCTGTCAATCGCGGCGTAGCGTGTCACCGGCACCCGGCAGGTGATGATCTCGAAGCGCTCATCGGGCTGGCCTTGCATGGCCAGTCTCTGGCCATCCAGTTGCTCGATGATCTTTAGGGCAGGATTGACGCTATCCGTGCCGAAGGGCTCGAAGCCGCAGAGTAGCAGACGACGCATGATGAAATTCCTTGGCTGGCATCGATCACCGCGGGTCACTGCTGGCGGTGATCGATGCGCGGGTAAGAGTGGGAGATCAGAAGGCCAGCAGCAGCATCAGGCTGATGTTGGCGGCCAGCATGACCAGCGCAGGCAGTATCTGTGCGCGAATGATGTGGTAGCGGTCATCCAGTTCCAGCAGGGCGGCCGGCACGATGTTGAAGTTGGCGGCCATGGGCGTCATCAGCGTGCCACAGTAGCCGGACAGCATGCCCAGCACGCCGACGATGGCCGGGTTGCCGCCATGCAGCGCGATGACCAGCGGATAGCCGATGCCGGAGGTGATGACCGCAAAGGCTGCGAAGCCGTTGCCCATCAGCATGGTGAACACGGCCATGCCGACGCAGTAGGCAATCACACAGGCGATCAGGCTGGTATCCGGCACCACGCTCGAGACCAGCCCGGCGATGGTCTGGCCGACGCCGGCCTGATCGAACAGCAGGCCAAGGGCGGCCAGGAATTGCGGCAGGATGGCGGCCCAGCCGATGGCATCGGCCAGGCGGCGACCTTCCTGCATGCCGGTCGCCGGGCTCTCGCGCAGTAGCAACAATGCCACGGCAAAGGCCAGTACCGTCGCGACGCCAAGGCCGACCAGCGCACTCTGGCCTGTCGTGAGGGTGTAAAGGAAGGTGCCGACCGGAATCACCAGTGCGGGGATGAACAGGCGCGACCCGAGACGCTTGCGGCGCGCCTGACGCGCCTCATCGCTCAACTGGCCGTAGTGGCCGAACCCGAGCTGGCCGGTGGCGGCCAGCAGCGCCAGCGCCAGCATGGCAAGCCCGACCACGACATCGGGCAGCCACTGACCAAATGCCAGGCTGATGCCGAAGATCAGCCAGAAGGCACTGGTGCCGAGTCGGCGCGGGTGATCACGATCGGTGAGCGTCAGGACGGCAAAGGCCATGATGGCGAAGCCGGTAATCAGGTAGAGAGCGTCGATACCGTTCATGAGTGGCTCTCCGTTGCAGAAGTGGTGAAGGTGTCCTTGCCCGGTGTCGCGTTGGCCTGGCCGAAGGGCTGGGGGTATTCCTCGTGCAGCAGCTGTTGTTCACGGCGAATGCGCGCGTCCAGCCGGCGGCAGAGCACGAAGACCACCACCAGTGACACCAGCGCGGTGGGAATGGCGTACATTGCCATGTCGGCCAGGCTGACACTGGCGCCACTCTTGTCGAGCACGCTCTTGATCAGCAACAACCCGCCTGAAGCCACGAAGATCAGCTGACTGAAGAAGTTGCCGAAGTTCTCGCTGACGGCATTCAGAACGCGTATGCGCTGGCTCAGGGCCTTGAAGCGTGGCGAGCTCAGTGCCTCTTCGGGGAGATCACGTTCGGCGGCGCCGACTGACATCGGGGCGACCAGCGGCCGGATCATCGCCGGGTGGCCACCGAGCTGCAGGCCGAAGGCGTTGGTTGCCTTGCGCAGCACCAGGTAGCTGAAGGAGATGCGCCCGGCGCTGGCGGCCCGCAGTTTCTGGACCAGATGCTCGGCCTGATCGCGCAGGCCATTGCGCTCGAGCAGCCCGATCACCGGCAGGGTGATGATGAACAGCGAGACGGCGCGGTTGTCGGTAAAGGCCTGACCGAGCGCGGCAAGAATTTCAGTCGGTGACATGCCGGCCACCAGGCCGGAGGAGAAGCCTGCCACCAGCACCACCAGCAGCGCATTGAGGCGCAGTGCCAGGCCGATGACGATGATGGCAACGCCGATCAATGACAGCATGAGGTGTCTCCCGAGCAGGGGGAGGACAATCGGATCCTTTCGAAGGACATGAGCCTGTGCCTCTGGGTGTGAGCTTGTTGTTATGCGGGGCTCGTTGCGAAGCGGGTCGAACATTGCCTGGCCGGTTGACCATTGCCGAGCAGTTCGACATGGCGAGCTGTTCGAACATGGCGGGGCGCAATGTTCGTTGCTTTACAAAGAGAGCTCAAAGGGTAGAGCGACACCAGAGGAATCCAAATGAGACATTCGGAATATATAAATTTCAACGACATGTAGTATCGACAAAATCCATCATGCAGGCGTGAATGACAGATAATATTGATACCTTGGTGGGCCTTGCCTCACTCTGTGGGGAGATGTCAGCCGTCGACCACTTCGGTGCTGCCATCCTCGCGCAGGCAGATACGGCGACGTCTGCCGACCTGGAAGCCAAGCATGGCGGCACTCAGCAGGATCAGCGCGAACAGCGACGCGATCACGCGCAGATCGGCCGTGATTTCCAGCAGAATGCCGACGGCGAGTGGCCCGAGAGCGGCCAGCATGTAGCCGGTGCCTTGTGCCATGCCGGAGAGGGCGCCTGCCAGACGTGCATCGGAGGTGCGCAGCACCAGCAGCGTCAATGCCATCGAGAAGCTGCCCCCCTGGCCGAAACCGAGCAGCACGGCGAACAGCCAGCGCAATGACAGCGGCCCGATCATCAGTCCCAGCAGGCCGATGGCGGTACAGGACAGCAGCAGCAGGATGGCGGGGCGCTGGTCGCGCCCCATGCGGCCGATCACGGGGGCCAACAGGGCGGTAAGCACCTGTGCCATCACCGAGGCGGCCATCAGCCAGCCGGATTCGATATCGCTCAGACCGCGTTGCTGGAGCAGGAAAGGTAGCCAGCCAAAGACGATATAGGCCAGGGAAGACTGGCAGCCCATGAAGAAGGTGACCTGACGGGCCAGCGATTGATGCCACAGGCGAGGGGTAGCCTGCTGATGGCTGGTGGTCATCTCTGGCCACGGGTGGGGCATGCTCAGGCGCCAGGCGGGAAGCGCGATCACTACAAGCAGCGCCCAGCAGGCCAATGAGGCTTGCCAGCTGTCGAGAAGATTGGCCAGTGGCACGCTGAGTCCTGCGGCCAGCGCTGCACCAAGACATAGCGCCATGGTGTACACGCCGGTGAACAGATCGGCTCGTTCAGGATGCTCACGCTTGACGATGGCGGGCAGCAGGGTGCCGGCGACGCCGATGCTGCCGCCACATAACAGGGTGCCGAGATAGAGCAGCAGTGCCATGTCACTGGCCCGCAACCACAGGGCGATGCCGAGAGTGACCAAGGCAAGGCTGAGGGTGCGCTCAACCCCCAGGCGGCGGGCCAGGCGCGGGGCCAGTGGGGCGAACAGCCCCAGGCAGACGACGGGCAGTGTGGTGAGAAGGCCCGCTGCCAGCGTGCTCAGGCCCAGGTCCTGGGTGATGCGATCCAGCAGGGGTGCCAAGGATGACAGCGCCGGACGCAGGTTCAGGGCGACCAGAATCAGGATGAGCAGGAATAGGAATGCTGGCATTCGGCGCATGAGGAAACCTGAACGAGAGGACAGGTCTGTGAGAATACCGGCATATGCTCAAGCTGTCTTGCCTCGAATCGGTGCGCTTCCAGCAGGTCTTTCTCAAGCCGGGCTCTGGACAGCAGAACGCCCGGCAATTGCCGAGCGTTCTGTCTCAATGTATCTGCCTTGAGGTGCTTGCGCTCAATGCCCCGTGGTGATGGGCCGCTTGCCGGTACCGGAACGATCAGTATTTGGGTTCAAGCTCCAGCTCGTGTGTCGGGCTATCGATCCTTTGTGCTGCCGCGCGTTGACGCGTCATGGCACCGTCGGCATGCACGTCGTGGCCGCGGGGAGCGACATTGCGCCATGCGGGCGTCTTCTGCAGGCGCCCGGTATTGGCGCGTGCCGTATTGGAGACCGGCCGGCGACTCGCCTTGGCGCGAATCAGGGTCATGTCCTCGGTGCTCAGCAGCATGCCCTGGGGCGTGCGCTCCAGCACGAGGTGGCCACTGAAGTGCCAGCAGCGCATGGGGGTATGCGCGACGCGATAGCGATGACCCGCCACCTCCAGTGAGATGGCTTCCTTCGGCTGGCAGCCAAGGGGGTGCAGCGTCACTTCCTCCAGCAGCACCAGACGATTGAAGTCGTCCGGCTGAAGTACCTGGTTGCCATCATGCATGCGCACCGGGAAGGCATGGTTGTCACGCTGCAGCTCACGCCGCTTGTGACTGACGCTGCCGTTGCCTTCCAGGATGCCAGCACCACACACATGCACGAGCTCGCCATCAATCTGTTTGATGACAAGCACCTCGACGTGTCGCTGCTTGAAAAGATGATCACGCAGTGAGCGTAATGGCATGGCTGAAATCCTCATCTACACCATCCGTTGGCTGAGCATATCCGTCAGAGCCCGAGTCATCTCTCTGACTGACAGGCGCTGCCATGCTGCCTGCCAAGTGATATCTCGCTCTGATAGCCACATCATACGCCGTCTGTGAGCATTTTTCCCGAATCAAGCTCCAGCCCGAGGATAAATCATCTTGTCATGGCACGTTTTCATGACAGCTCGGTCAGGCAGATGACTGAGAACACTGCATCCCCGAGTCGGGTCACTCATACTTGCCCAGCACGGCCCGGCAGATATCAGCGAAATTGCGTGCTTCCGGCGGATGTTCCAGATCGAGCCCCAAGGCCTTGCCGACGCGGGAGGCGGCGACCAGACCGCGCACGCTCGGCTTGCCATCGTCGCCCTGCTCGGTCACCAGCAGGTGGGATTCGCCGCTCTGACGCAGCGTCTCGACCAGGTCCCCGACGCGGGCGCGCTTGAGCACGGCGAGAGGAATGCCCTGCAGCTCCGCGCGAGGTATCTGCACCATGTCGGTAGTGACTTCGTCGCGCTGGACATTGAAGCGGGTCATGGCGCGCATCACGACTCGGCCACCCTGCAGCTCACGCGAGGTCACCACACCGGTGAAGGTGCCATCATGATCGTGTACCAGCAACAGGCGCACCCCGGCCTGTTTCATGGTCGCCAGTGCCTGACCGATGGAGGCGCTGCCCTGAATGCTGCGACCGGCGGTAATGGCAAAGTCCGTCACCAGCTCACTGGCCGGGCTATCCATGGTGATGTTGCCGATCGGCTGCAAGGGCAGACGAGCGGAGGTGACATGAGAGAGCGTTTCGACGTCGAGGGTGTGGTAAGCCGACGGTGCAATGGCATTCATGGACTGACTCCTGTAACCAGATAACGAGCATATTCTGCGTACTATGAGTCAGGTGAGGGCCAGGAGTTTTCTGCACGATGGGTAACTTCAGGTTGCTACTGTCGCAACAGTGACAGGAATTTCGATCTATCAGGTCAATATCTGCCGCTGTCGGTGCGAGGTAGGAAATAAATAGATTCCATTTCGGAAACAAACACTCCTCCGGCAGGCCGGAATTGGCATGAGTCAGCAGTTTCCTTGCTCCTGACGGTAATGATGCCCACTGCACGAGGCGAGTGGGCATCATTGAGCCGATTCAGGGAGTTATCCCTTCATCAGGGGCTGGCGTACACGCCCGGGTGCGTCACACCCACTGCTTGAGGTCGCCGCGTACGGCATCCAGGAAGGTGATGAAGTCCGTCTGGTCATCGGCGTCGCAACGGTCCACCTTGCAGGCCAGCTTCATCTTGGTGCCGGCGACGATTTCGTCATACACCTCGAGCGTGAGTTTCTCGACGCTGGCATCGGCGGGTTCCTGCTCGCCATCCAGCAGGCTGAACGTCGTCATCAGCGTGCCGCGAAGACGCGTGGTGCCGCCTTCCGCGACCACTCGACGCACCTTGAGCCAGCCTTCGCGCACCATGAGCTCCCCCTGTGAATCGCGTTGCTTGTAGATGGTGCGATAGCATGCATTCTCGGAGACGCCCTTGGCGGCCATGCTTTCATAGGCCTTGATCATGCGTGTCGCCATGGTGCCAGCTTCGGCGATCTTGCGGCGGGCAGCACGATGTTCACGTTCCAGGCGGTCTTGCTTGGAGAAACGCTGCCACAGGTGGAAGTCGCGTGTCAGAGTGGTCGCGTCCATTACAGTCTCTCTTCTCTAGAAGCGGCGGGGAAAAGTGGGTGGCGGCTATTGCCATGTCCAGGCGCCGATGGTGTCACGAAGGCGGGCGATTGTCTGCCCGGTTCTTGCTTCAGACGTCAAGGAGGGCCCGAGTGCCAAGTGGTGTGGGGCATGCAGGCTGGCGACGAGATGTCAGTATTGCCATGCTCAAGAGTACCATTGACTGGTCACGGGCTTTTTCCAGCCCGGTCATCATCACGACTGAATCTAGGGCTTAAATCTTCTCTGAACTACTCTGCAAGTCACCCACAAGGCCCGCTTTGTGAGAATCTGCGACTGCTGATCCTCGAGATTGCTTATCCTCGAGATTGCTGATGCTTCACGCTCAGGCGCCTGCTGCGTGAGCCACGTCGCCGTGATGGGATTGCCAGTCTCGCAGGGGAGAATGCCTAGTATGCGTGAATCATATGCCTGACTGCGCTGCATGCCTTGAAGGATACGCAATGAAAAAGGCCGTCACGTTTCATACAGCAGCGTGAGATAGAATAGACAGGCAATATCATCAGGTAGAGCACAGCGGAGGCACACGGGAAGTGCCGTAAATGAGGAAGGAATCATGGCGAAAGCAGATCGCCGTCGCAAACCGGGAAGTCGGCTGGGTGTCTTGCGCACGGTCAACATGAAGTGGCGGTGGCCAGCTCCGGCGGGGCTGGCCGAGCGGCACCTCGCGCTTTATCAGTTGTTCATGTGGATCTATATCAGTGCGCTCGGCTGCCAGCTGGGCTACTTCGCTCTGCTGGGGCTGCAGCCTTATCCGCAGCCAGTGGTGATCAATGTCATCGGCGTCCTGCTCAACGTCCTGGCCATCCTGTTCCACCGCAAGGGCTACATGAATTCCGCGTTGCTGTTGCTGGTGGTGCCGATGTCAGCCAAGGCGGCATGGTGGGAATACCAGTTCGGCGCCGAGGGCGGCTTCGAGTATTTCCATATCGTCGCCATCTTCTTCATCTGTATTGCGTTCCTGTCACGCATTCAACGGCTATTGTTCAGTGGCGTCCTGCTGCTGTTCTATATCGGCTCCCAATATCTCACCAGCCCGGTCTATATCGTCTCCTACGAGTTCATGTCGCTGGCCAGTGTCGTCAACCTGATGATTTCCGTCACCTTCATCGCGGTGGTGGCCGTTCAGATCGGGTGGGAGGCTGAGCAGCGCGAGAAGCGCTACCGTCGTGACTTGCGCCATGACCAGTTGACGGGGGCACTGTCTCGTTTTGCCTTGCTGGAAGAGGGGCCGCGTCTGTTGAGCCGTGGTGGCCTGGGAGTGTTGATGATCGATGTCGATCACTTCAAGGCCATCAATGATACCCAAGGGCATGCGATTGGCGATGAGGTGCTGATAGAGCTGACGCAACGACTGCGTCACCATCTGCGCGGCAGTGATCAGCTGTGCCGCCAGGGGGGAGAAGAGTTCGTGGCGCTGTGCCCGACAGATGACAGGGATGGTCTCAAGCACGTCGCCGAACGTCTGCTGCTATCGATCAACAGTCGTGCCTTCACGCTGAGCAATGGACAGTTGTTGCGGGTCACCATCAGTATCGGAGCGGCCCAGGGCGGGCCAGCGGCATGTGCGGAATCGCTGTTGCCTGATCTTCTGCAGCGTGCCGATCAGGCCATGTACCGTGCCAAGCGCGAAGGGCGCAATCGGGTGGTCACCGTCTGGGATGCGCCCGATCACGGCGCAGCCAGCCTTGATCAGATCGAGCCGTCTGATCACGACCACCGCCCCGACCGCGACAGGCTGGCCATGCCAGGCATGCTGCCACCGGACACTTCAGGCGATGGATCAGGCGAAGCAGCCTCGATCCCCAGCCGCTCTGATGTCAATGACCATGACGATGTGCAGGCCGCCGATGAGGTCTATCAGTGGAAGCGCTGACGCAAGGATGATGGCTTTGCCATTTCACCTGATTGGGCGTGATATCCATGCATGATCCACGCTCTCACCAAGCGGAGAGACAAGCTGATGATGGATTCCTGTGGCAGCGTTTCACGCCGGTTGTCGCGCCGGCTCTTGCGGGGACTGCTGGTGACGGCGTTGGTCAGTGGTATGCCGCTTGCGGCGGTTCAGGCGGAGGAGTCGCCGAATGCTGCAGCGTCTTCGAGTGACGGGCAGGCGCCTCGGGCGCAAGTGATTGCCGACCCGGCGACACCCTCTCTGCCGCCTGCCGCCAAGGCCAGCAACAGCATCTTTCGCTGTGTTCAGGCAGGGGTGCCCACCTGGCAGCAGCAGCCTTGTCAGCAGGGCGATGCCCCCGTCACGCTGGATGATTCGCTGACGGTGGTGCCCGCCGCTGACGTGATAGAGAACGCCTCTGGCGAAGACCCGACCGCACAGCGCCTGGCGCGTGAGAAGGAGCGTGCCCTGGCTGCACGTGAGGAGAGCCAGCGTCAGTACCGCATCCGTTCAGCGCTGGATGATGGCTATCTGGTGCAGGGCATGAGCGAGGCTCAGGCCATCTCGTTGCTGGGCAAGCCCAGTGATATCAGCGAGACGATTGCCGATGACACATCCTGCCGTCTGCTGAATTGGTGGGAAGATGTCCGCGTGCAGTTCTGCAACGATGAAGCCGTGTCCATCACGGCCAATCAGCGGGACTGAGTGACTTGCGGTCTGGGCCATCAAGGCCAGGGCCGGTGCGAGCTGAAACGCTCGCACCGGCCCTGTTCGTTCTGTCCGACTCGTACAGTCCGAGTCAGCGCCAAAGCGGTGAGCGGAGTTTTCTCGCCGCATGTCTACTTGCCAAGAAATTGCTAATATAAGGCATGATCTAGCGTAGAAATCGGCTTTTCCACGTCCAATGTTGCGAAATGGCGACGGCCGGGTGGTGAAGTTGCCACATTACCGAGTTTATCGAACAGTGTTAGATTACTCTCCGAACGCAGCGGCAGGCCCTAGGTGTCATCCAGGGGCATGGCTGACTGGCCGACGAGCCAGGCTGCAACACTATTCGGTGAGGAGAACACGCATGAACAAGTCCATCCTGATTGGCGCGATCGTGGCTGCACTGGGTATTGGTGGTGGAGTGGCGATCGGCAGCTATACGGCCAGCAACTCAGGCCCTGAATATGCCGATATCGTGGCGGTGGATGCCGTGACGGAAACCGTGACCACTCCGCGCGAGGTCTGTCACAACGAGACCGTGACGCATCAGGCGCCCAGCAAGGACACCCATAATATCGTCGGCACGGCCGTCGGCGCGATCGTCGGCGGTGTGGTGGGCAATCAGTTTGGCGGTGGCAATGGCAAGAAGGTGCTGACAGCCGCGGGTGCCGTGGGTGGCGGTTATGCCGGCAACCAGATACAGAGCCAGATGAAGAAGGGCGACACCTACACCACGACCGAGCAGCGCTGCGAAACGGTGCAGGACGCGTCAGACAAGGTGGTCGGCTACGACGTCAAGGTCGACATGGGGGATGAGACCCGCACCGTGCGTCTCGAGGCCAAGCCGGACGTGAAGCGCTTCGAGATCCGTGATGGTGAGCTGGTGCTGCCCCAGCAAGGCTGAGGCCAGATAGCCGCCAGACACGAAGCCCCCCGACGGAATCCGCCGGGGGGGCTTCTTTTTTTGGATATTCAGCTTTCTGGGTATCTGACCGTGCTCTTTTCTATCAGGCCGTCGGGTCGTCAGCTGGCATCCGCCGTGGCGGGCAGTGCCTTGGCGATCTCACGCGCCAACTGCTCGCCGGTCACACGCCAGCCTTCGCCCAGACTATTGACCAGCGCTGGATAGCCGTCATCCGTCAGGGGAGTCAGCGTCTGGATGTCGCCTTCCTCCAGCACGCTGCCATCTACGCCGCGCAGGCGCCAGCGACCGGTGATGACGGACTGGCCATCATGGCGGCCGATGAAGCGATCCAGGCTGACTCTCAGGCGTGCGCCCTTGAGGCCGCTCAGGCTGGTATCCGCGATACGGTACTGGCTCAGCGGCTGGGCGGGGCTGGCCTTGAGCTGCGTCAGCAGCTGGCGGGTCAGCATGTCCTGCAGATCATCGGCCCACAGGTTCTGGCTGGCCTGTACCAGCGTGATGTCGTCTGTCTGATAGACCAGACTGCCGCCTTCCAGGTAGCTGGCCAGTTGCACCGGCATCACTTCCAGCACGGGGGCATCTGCGGCAACACTGCGCTGGGCGGCACTCGCCTGTGTCGTTTGTGGTAGCAGATAGGCGCCACCGGTGGCGGCAGTCGTGCAGCCCGCCAGTGTGCCGAGCATCAGCAAGCCTGCCAGCAGGCCGCCGAAGCGGCCCTTGTGGGACATTGAAGTGCGCGGCGAGGCAGACGCGCTGCACGCTTGCGGCATGGCGGCTGTGCGGGTCGAGAGACTCATGGCTGTCGTCATCATTGGGCCCTTGGAATCGGATCGCGAGTGGTCGGCTTGTCGAAGATCAGGCTGGAGGGATTCTTCTCCAGCGTATCGAGCAGCGGTTCTGCCTTCTTGAGCACACGATCCAGTCGTTCGAGATCGCCTTCCAGCTTGCGGTAGGCGGAAGAATCCGGCGTCAGGCCATCCAGGGTGCGATTGAGGTTGTCGATGCTGGTGCTGATATCGCCCGGCAGCTTCTGCACCTCGTCGGAACCCAACAGGGCATCGACATGGCCGGCGGTCTTGTCGAGACGCTTCACCAGGCTCTCGGAGGCCGACAGCGTCTTGTTCAGGTTGCTCAGTACCGGCTCGACATCGAGTGCATTGAGCTTGTCGAGCAGCGCATTGAGCTTGGCTTCCATCTGCGCGAGGCCGCCTGACACGCTCGGCATGACGTCAATATCATCGAAGGTGTCGGCCTTGTAGGGTGGCGGGTTGTCATAGAAATCGAGATCGACAAACAGGGCACCGGTCAGCAGGTTGCCGGATTTCAGCGTTGCGCGCATGCCACGCTTGAACAGTCGCTCGAGTCGCTTCTCCCACTGCTTGACGCCTTCGTCATCGACCTGCCCCTCGAGGCGTTCGGGCTCGATGCGAATCAGCACCGGAATCTCGAAGCTCGACAGCGTCCGCACGCGCTGGTGGGTCAGACGATAGGGCACGCTGACCACGGTGCCGAGACGGACGCCGCGGAATTCCACCGGCGCGCCACGCGACAGGCCACGCACGGTATCGTCGACCATGATCACGTAGTCGATGGCCTGGTGGAAGCTGCCTTCACGGGCCTCTTCCTGATCGGAGTACAGCGTGAAGGAGGTGTTCTCCACCACAGGGCGGCCACGCGGCAGGTCTTCGGGAATGCCGAAGGCCACCCCGCCGCTCAGTACGCTTTCCAGTGACCCGACATCGACCTGCAGGCCCTGGGAATCCAGGCGCAGGCTGACTCCGCTGGTGGACCAGAAACGTGTGGTGGAGGTCACCAGCTCGTTGTAAGGCGAGTCGATATAGAGGGTGTAGTGCATCTCCTTCTCGCTGGGGCTGAACTCGCTGGATTCCACGCGCCCGACCACGAAGCCTTCGTAGGTGACGGGGTCACCGTCGGAGAGCACGCTGCCATCGTTGCTGGTGAGGTCGATGCGCAGCCCCTTGGCGTCCTGCGTGGTCACCGGCGGTTGTTCCAGCGCCACGAAGTGATCCTCCTCATCGCGACTGTCGCCGGGCTGAAGCTGGATATAGGCCCCCGACAGTACGGTGTTGAGGCCACTGATCCCCTCGCGACCGATGCGCGGTTTCACGACCCAGAGCCGCGAGTCGGCATTGAGCATGCGCTCGCTGTCCCTGGACATGCGCGCGGTGACGATGGTCTTGTCGAGGTTGTCCGACAGACGCACGGATTCGACCTTGCCGACCTCGACGTTACGGGTCTTGATCAGTGTCTTGCCCGCTTCGATGCCTTCCGCCGTCTCCATTTCGATCGTGATCAGCGGGCCACGGCTGGCGTAGTTGTGCCACACCATCCAGGCGCCGATCAGCAGGGCCACGATCGGGACTATCCAGATTGGCGAAAGGCGGCGTCGGCTTTCACGACGAGCGCGAGAATCATCACTCATAAGTCATCCTGTGAGGCGGCAGCGGAAGGGGGAATGCGGGAGGCATTCGGGGTCGTGAATGGCGTCGTGAACGGAGGCGTGGCCTGCGAGGATGAGGCAAGAGACGCGGAGCCCGTCAGCGGTGTCAGCGGCAGATCACCGAACAGCGTGTTCGCCATCATTGTCTTCTCCGTCTCGGTGTCCCAGACAAGGCGCGGGTCAAAGCTCAACGCCGACAGCATCGTCAGCACCACCACGCAGGCGAAGGACAGCGCCGCAGGCCCCGGGTGCACCGACATCAGCGCACCCAGCTGGATCAACGCGGCCAGCAGCGCCACCACGAAGACATCGACCATCGACCAGCGCCCGATATATTCGGTGATGCGGTACAGGGTCACCCGCGCTCGCGCATGTTGCACCTCGGGGCGCTGGGCGCTGATGCACAGCCAGGCGATGGCGATCATCTTCGAGGCCGGCACGAGGATGCTGGCGATGAAGATGACCATCGCGATGGGCCAGTCACCATGTGACCAGAGCACCACGATGCCACCGGCAATCGTCTGCGGGTCGTTCTCCCCGAGGCTGACCGTGGTCATGATCGGGAAGACATTGGCGGGGATGTACAGAATCGCCGCCGCGATCAGCCAGGCCCAGGTGCGCTGCAGGCTCTGTGTCTTGCGCTGATGGACTGGGTCGCCACAGCGGCGGCAGTGGGTGTGCGCCTCCCGTTCGCCGCAGGCATTGATCAGGCCGCAGCTATGGCAACTGGCCAGTCCCTGCAAGGCGGCACCGATGCCCGGCAGCGTACCGCTGGGGGCGGCTGGCTCGCCCGCCAGCGCGAACCACATGCGATCCCCATCGATGCTGGCCAGCGTCTTGGTCATCAGCAGGGCGAAGGCGCAGAACGCCCAGAAGGAAGGACCGAAGCTGATATCGGCCATGCCGGCGATCTTGACCAAGCTCACCATCACGCCGACCAGAAACACATCTGCCATCATCCACGGGCGCAGGTGGCTCAGGGTGCGCGCAATGCCGCGAATGCCCGGCAAGGGCAGTTTCAGTCCGATGGCCGCATGGGTGTAGATGACACCCAGCAGGTAGAGTGCCGGCAGCATCACGATGGTCAGGATCAGCAGCACGGCCAGAGAAGGATAGGACTCGGCCGTCAGGGCGGCGGGTGTATCGATCAGGCTGAGACTTGCCGAGATGCCACTGGTAGCAAAGGCGATGAACTCGAAGGGCAGCGTCAGCACCAGCATCACCAGGCACGCCATCGCCAGTGCCAGGGTGCGTTGCACGGCATGGGCGTGGCGCTGGGCAAACAGATGGTCGCAACGCGGGCAGCGGGCGCGCTCGCCGGCCTTGAGCGCCGGCAGCGCCACGACGAGGTCGCAGCACTCGCAGGCACGCATCCGCCGCCGTGACACGCCAGACGTGACAGGCGCGAACACCTGCGGTGGATCACGGGTTTCAAAGGTACGCCGAGTGTAGCGGCGCAGGGCAGCAAGGGGTCGAGGCATGTCGCTCCAGCGGGATCGGGTGGTGTATCGCCGTGCCGCGCGTGTTCGGGGCATGCCCAGAGGCGTTGTCAGCCGCGGCTTGACCACGCCTGCGGCTGCGCTCTTGGGACAGCGCTCTCGGGGATGCGCTCTCGGGGATGCGCCGTCAGCGGCCTGGCCCCATGCACACGCGGACCTGCGAAGGTATGGGAGCTGTGGAAGCACCAGGCCTGCGCAGGCAAACAGTGTTCGATAGTAGCATGATGCCGCAAAAGGCTGATGGCACTCAATGCTTGCCGCGTGAGCGCGCCTTTTTTTGCCAGCCTGCAAACAGGCACGCCGCCCGGAGAGGGCGGCGTGCAGGGCCGTCACGCAATGTGACAGCAATGAGGCTTCTGTCGTGATCAGAGATCAGACAAGGTCATCCTCCAGGCGGGCCGCTTCGTGGGCTCGCTTGAGGTCTTTCGGCTCACCGAAGAGGCGGCGCACGACCACATAGCAGACCGGCACCAGGAAGATCGCCAGCACCGTGGCCGAGATCATCCCGCCGATCACGCCGTTGCCGATGGCGTGACGGCTGGCCGCACCCGCACCCGTCGAGATGGCCAGTGGTACGGCACCCAGGGTGAAGGCCAGCGAGGTCATCAGGATCGGGCGCAGGCGCATGCGCACGGCTTCCATGGTGGCATCGATCAGCGAGCGACCTTGCACTTCAAGGTCCTTGGCGAACTCGACGATCAGGATCGCGTTCTTGGCCGAGAGCCCGATGGTCGTCACCAGGCCGACCTGGAAGTAGACGTCATTGTCGAGTCCGCGCATCCAGGTGGCGAGCAGGGCACCCAGCACCCCCAGCGGTACCACCAGCATGACGGAGAACGGAATGCTCCAGCTTTCATACAGCGCGGCCAGACACAGGAAGACGAAGACCAGCGAGATGGCATACAGATACGGTGCCATGCCGCCACTCTGGGATTCCTGCAGCGAGATGCCGGTCCATTCCAGCGCGACGCCATTGTTGAGCTGGCTGACCATCTCTTCCATGGCCTGCATGGCCTCACCGGTGGAATAACCCGGTGCCGCCTGCCCCAGCAGTTCCATCGAGGAGACGCCATTGTAGCGTTCCAGCTGCGGCGACCCGTAGGTCCACTCGCCGTTGATGAAGGCGCTCAGCGGCACCATCTCGCCGGAGGTGTTGCGTACGTACCACTTCTTGAGGTCTTCCGGCTGCATGCGGGCACTGGCTTCCGCCTGCACATAGACCTTCTTGGTGCGGCCGTTGTCGAGGAAGTCATTGACGTAGGTCGAGCCCCACGCCGTGGAAAGCGTCGAGTAGACCTCTGACAGCGAGACACCCATCGCCGTCGCCTTGAGTTCGTCGATGTTGAGCGTGAACTGCGGGCTGTCTTCCAGACCATTGGGGCGCAGGCCGGTCACGGCCGGATTCTGGCCCGCCATGCCCAGCAGCTGGTTGCGCGCGTCGGTCAATGCCTTGTGGCCGATGCCGCCACGGTCGACCAGCATCATGTCGAAGCCGCTGGCGTTGCCCAGCTCCATGATCGGCGGCGGGTTGATGGCGAAGACCAGGGCTTCCTTCAAGGTGCTGAAGTAGCTCTGTGCTTCACTGACCACGCTGAAGGAATCGCGCTCGCGCTCATCCCACGGCTTCAGGTTGATGAAGGCCAGACCCATGTTCTGACCGCGACCGGCGAAGCTGAAGCCGGCGACGTCGAACATTTCCTGAACCGCATCTTCCTGATCGACCAGGAAGTGATGCTCGACCTTTTCCAGCGTCTCGAGCGTCTGCTCCTGAGTAGAGCCCACCGGCAGGATGACCTGGTTGAACAGATAGCCCTGATCCTCATCCGGCAGGAAGCCGGTCGAGATGCGCGTGAATACCACGCCACAGCCGACGACGATCAATGCATAGACCAGCATCGAGCGACCGGTGCGCTTGAGCATGCCGCCAACGCCTTTCTGGTAACGCGCGTTGGAGCGATCGAAGACCCGGTTGAAGAGGCCGAAGAAGCCGGTGGTCTTCTCCTTGGTCGGCTTGAGCAGGGTGGCGCACAGGGCCGGCGTCAGGATCAATGCCACCAGTACGGACAGCGTCATCGCCGAGACGATGGTCACCGAGAACTGACGGAAGATCGCGCCGGTGGTGCCGGGGAAGAAGGCCATCGGAATGAACACGGATGACAGCACCAGGCCGATACCCACCAGTGCGCCGGTGATCTGGCCCATCGACTTGCGAGTCGCTTCCAGTGGCGAGAGCTTCTCTTCGTGCATGACGCGTTCGACGTTTTCCACCACCACGATCGCATCGTCGACCAATAGCCCGATGGCGAGCACCATGGCGAACATCGTCAGGGTATTGATGGAGAAGCCCAGCACTTCCAGCACCCCGAAGGTGCCCAGCAGCACGACCGGTACCGCGATGGTCGGAATCAGGGTGGCGCGGAAGTTCTGCAGGAACAGCAGCATCACCAGGAAGACCAGTGCCACGGCTTCCAGCAGTGTCATCACCACTTCTTCAATGGAAATCTTGACGAAGGGCGAGGTGTCGTACGGGACCTTGAAGCTCATGCCCGGCGGGAAGTAGGCGGACAGTTCATCGAGGCGGTCCTTGACGGCCTCGACGGTGTCCAGCGCGTTGGCGCCCGAGGCCAGCTTGATCCCCAGACCTGCAGCAGGCTTGCCGTTGTAGCGGCTGACGGTGCTGTAGGTCTCGGCACCTTTCTCGACGCGGCCGACGTCACGCAGATAGACCTGAGAGCCATCTTCCTGAGTCTTGAGCAGGATGTTGCCAAACTGCTCCGGCGTTTCAAACAGGGTCTGCGCCACGATGGTGGCGTTGAGCTGCTGGCCTTCTTCCGCCGGCAGATTGCCCAGCTGGCCCGAGGCGATCTGGTTGTTCTGCGTGCTGATGGCCGTGGTGACGTCGCTGGTGGTCAGCTTGAAGTTGTTGAGCTTCTGCGGGTCGAGCCAGACACGCATGGCCCCCGGCGCGCCGAACAGCTGTGTCTCGCCGACACCCTGGACACGTGAGACCTCATCCTGGATGTCGGAGGCGACATAGTCGGTCAATTGCTGCTTGGTCATGCTGCCGTCGTCAGAGACGAAGGCCGCGACCATCAGGAAGCTGCCGGAGGACTTGGTGACCGAGACACCCTGGTTCTGTACGGATTGCGGCAGACGCGGAGTGGCCAGCTGCAGCTTGTTCTGTACCTGAACCTGAGCGATGTCGGGGTCGGTGCCGGTGTCAAAGCTCAGCTCGATGCTGGCGTTGCCCTGGGAGTCCGAGGTCGAGCTCATGTACAGCAGATTGTCGATGCCGTTCATCTGCTGCTCGATGACCTGGGTCACCGTGTCTTCCACCGTCTGGGCAGAGGCACCGGAGTAGGTGGCCTGAATGGTGATGCTGGTAGGGGCCAGCGAGGGGTACTGCTCGATCGGTAGCTTGAGGATACTGAAGATACCCCCCAGCATCACGATGATGGCGAGCACCCAGGCAAAGATAGGGCGATCGATGAAAAATCTGGCCATGACGTTTGAGGCTCCTGGAACGTCGTTCGGGACGGTCGCCAGTCACACGAGAAGCGTCTCTCGTCTGACTGGCGACAGTGGCGCGAAAAGCGGGGGCAGGCTTACTGGCTATCGCCGGTCCTGGCCTGTTCACTTTCCGAGGAGTCGCTGCTGGCAGCAGTCCGCGACTGAGGTGCGGCGTTCTGGTCAGTGCCTGTCTCATCCGAGGCGATCTCGACCGTGACACCCGGCTTGATCTTCTGCAGACCGCTGACGATGACTTTGTCATTGCTGTCGAGGCCGCTGGTCACCAGCCACTGATTGTCGATGGCCTGACCGATCACGACCTGCTTGGCCTCGACCTTGTTCTCGGCATTGACCGTCATCACGCTGGCCTGGCCCGTGCTGTCACGGCTCACGGCCTTCTGCGGAATCAGGATGGCATCCTTGGCGACGGCTTCGGTCAGGCGGGCACGCACGAACATGCCCGGCAACAGCAGCTCATCTTCGTTGGGGAACAGTGCGCGCAGCGTGACCATGCCGGTCCCCTGGTCGACAGTGACATCCGCGAACTGCAGCTTGCCCTTGGCGCCGTAGACGCTGCCGTCTTCCATCACCAGCTCGACTTCCGTCTGGACCGGAGCGGTGGCGGCATCGCGATTCTCGCCCAGCTCACGCTTGAGACGCAGCACTTCGGTGGCGGACTGGGTCAGATCGACATAGATGGGGTCCAGCTGCTGGACGGTGGCCAGGCTGGTTTCCTGGCTGGCCGTGACCAGTGCGCCCTTGGTGACGTTGGACTTGCCGATACGACCACTGATCGGTGAGGTGACCTTGGTGTAATCCAGGTTGATCTGCGCGCTGGATACCGCGGCCTTGGCCGAGGCGACATCGGCACGGTCTTCGCCGACGGTAGCCACGGCATCGTCGTAATCCTGCTGGCTGACCATCTTGCGCGCGACGAGGTTCTTGAAGCGCTTGGCCTTGAGGCTCGAGGTGTTGAGGCTCGCCTCGGCACGCGCCAGGCTCGCCTTGGCGCTCTCGACATCGGCGCGATAGGTGCGCGAATCGATGTGATAGAGCACCTGACCTTCCTCGACGTCACTGCCTTCGGTGAAGTCGCGCGATTCGATGATGCCGCCGACCTGCGGACGCACTTCCGCGATCTGATAGGCGCGCGTGCGGCCCGGAAGTTCGCTGGTGAGCGGTACATCCTGGGCAGTGACGGTGACGACATCGACCTGAGCGGCCTGGCTGGCACCTGCGGCGGGGCCTTGGCCAGCCTCCTCCTTGTCGCCGCTACAGCCGGCCAGCAGGGCACCGACCAGCAGCAGGCTTGCCGGAAGCAGGCCGAGGCGGCGGGCATTGAAAGCCAATGGGTGTCTCTGCAAGCGGGATTGACTGGGGGAAGTCGGGGCCATGGAGCGTCCTTTACGAAATTCAGGGGCTGAAGTGCGCCATTATCGCCACATTGTGACTCACCGCAGGTGCGGCGCGTCAAAGCAACGATGTCATGAAGAGGAAGATATTTAGCCCGCTATTCTATCGGAATGGCGAGGCGACTGTATGGTTGTTTTGTGCAGTTATTGCGCACCCTGTTGCAACAGATTGTTGCCATGTGAGCTGCATTCTGAACGTCATGGAGGGGGATGCAAGACGATGCAATTCGCTTGCCATGCCCGCAGGCGTGCACATGCCTTGCCTCACTCAAGATGCGTGCACAAGTCAGGTGAGACGAGGTCAGTGATGGTGCATCAATATGCGCAAATTCTGAATAAGTTATCAGATCGAAGTGTCTGAATGATGAACTCCCCGGCCCTGTACGCAAACGCATGTTGCCAGCACAGGGCGGATCCGAATGAGAGCGTGAGGGCGGAAGTGCTGAGGAGCATAAGAGCTTAAGAGCAGGGCAGCCTCTCGAGTCATCTGGCGCGAGCAGCGAAACCGCAAGAGGGCGCGGTAGGGACGGGTGACCAGGGGCGGAACGCCGTGAATTGCACCACCAATGGGGCAAGGCTTGCGCGGTCCTCCGGCAGCTGTGGTTGGCGCAGCAGGCGCAGGCAGGGGCGATCAGCGAAGGCCTCCTCCAGTCTGGCGGCCCAGCGTTGCTGCTGTTCTCGCCAGGTCGCGACCCAGTCAGCCTGCGGCTCGTGGGTCGCTGAGAGGGTCTTGCCAGCCTCTTGCGCGGCGGGTTCCGGCAGGCACTGATTGATGATCAAGCCGCCGACGGCCAGGCCATGAGCTTCCAGCGCCTCTCGTGTTCGAGTCGTCTCCAGACACGGCAGCTTCTCTGGCGTGCTGACCAGAATCACGCGCGCCCGGCGGGTATCGCTCAAGCGCTGACGCAATGCTGCGTAGCGCGTACGGCGTTGCTCCAGCGCCTCGCTGATCGGGTCTTCCGGCGCTTCTCCGCCTGGCGTCTCTGACGCCTGCTGACTGTCCAGCCACAGGCTGCGTTCGGCGACGGCGCGCCTGCGCTGACCCAGCATGCCCTCCAACCAGCCGCCAAGCACTTCGGGCAGGCTGAGCAGGCGAATGGTGTGCCCGCTTGGTGCCGTATCGAACAGGATGTGGCGATAATGTGAAGCTTCATCTTCCAGCGGGGCTGGCGGAGTCAGGATGATCTCCACCAGCGCATCGAAGAGCGCCGCTTCACTGGTGCCGGGAGCGTGGCGTGACAGTTCGAGCTGGCGCATCACGGTGGCACTGCGCTCGCCACTTACCAGGGGGGCGATCCGCTGGCGGACCGCCTCCAGGTAGCGGTCGCATTCCCGCTCGGGGTCCAGTTCCATCACGTCGAGTCGCGGCGCGATGTTGCAGGGCTTGCCACCGACAGCACCGAACAGATCGCCGAGATTGTGCGCGGGGTCCGTCGATACCAGCAGGGTCGCTTCGCCTTTCTCCGCCAGTGCCAGCGCCTGGGCCGCCGCGCAGCTGGTCTTGCCGACACCGCCCTTGCCACCGAAGAACCAGATCTCGGGGCGGGGGATGGCGCCTTCCTCTTGCGTATCACGCGCCATGCCGGGGTCGGAGCGGCCTTCGGCTGCATGCGTGCGGCGGGCCTCATCCTGTCGGCGACGCCGTCTGAGCCAGTTCAGCAGCATTTGATCCCTTCCAACGGTGAATGCTCGAGCCCCTGACGCAGGTGCCAGTCATGCATGCGTTCCAGCATCAGTGGCAGCATCTCCAGCGAGACGGCCGGCGCCGGATTGGGGATGCCCATCAGCTCCGCGAAGCTCATCATCATGAAGATGTCTTCCTCCTCACGGGCAAGCTGCGCCAGATCGCGCTGCTGGTTGACGCGCAGCATGGCCTCCCAGCCATCCCGCAGCTGAATGGCGCCTGTCAGCAGGCGCCTTGTTAGACTCGGCAGGCGTGGTGATGACGCCAACAGGGTATCGTCATCAGCTCTCATGAGCGCTCACCCGGGCGGGAGACGTCAGGCTGCGGCTGGCCTCGAGCAGAATCCACAGCGCAAACACCATGATAAGGCTGCCGAAGGTGAACAACAGCCATTGTGGGTCATTGCTGCCCATGCCCGACCAATCCAGCACCACCTGCTGCACCATCGCCCACAGCGTCATGATCATCAAAAAGACCATCGGGGCCAGGGTATAGATGACAGGGCGGCCCTGACGCTTGAGCCAAACCGACACCAGCATCAGCGAGATGCCCGCCAGCAGCTGATTGCTGGTGCCGAACAACGGCCACAGCAGATAGCCGCCGGAACCGAAACCCTTGGGCCCCTGCGGCAGGATGACCAGCGCGGCACTGGCGATGACGGCGATGCTGGTGGCGACATGCTTGTGGCTGAGCGCTGGCATGCCGTATTCGCTGCCCAGTTCCGCGATGATGTAGCGCATCAGGCGCACAGCGGAGTCCAGCGTCGTCGCCGCGAAGCTGACCACGATGACCGCGACCAGCGTACTGCCGACATTGGCGGGCAGGCCGAGATGCGAGATCAGCTGACCGGACCCCTGAACGAAGCTCGAGAGCCCATTGGCACCCGCCGCGGCGAAGCTTGAATAGGTCGCGCTGAAATCGGCCTGGGTGGCGAACAGGGTCGCCACCGAGATGATGGAAATCAGCGCCAGCATGCCTTCGCCCAGCGCGCCGGAGTAACCGATCAGGCGCGCATCCGGTTCATGGGACAGCTGCTTGGAGGTGGTGCCGGAGGCGACCAGCCCATGGAAGCCCGAGATGGCGCCGCAGGCGATAGTGATGAACAGCAGCGGGTAGAAGGACATCTCGGCCTCGGCGTTGAAGGCCGGTGCCGTCAGCTGTGGGCCACCCACGGCCAGCCCCAGATACAGCAGTACCAGCCCGACCACCAGCTGGTGAGAGTTGATGGTGTCGCGTGGCTGCAGCAGCTTCCAGACCGGCAGCACCGAGGCGACATAGACATAGGCCATGAGTGCGATGATCCACACCAGGAAGGCGCTGGAAATGGGCGAAAGGCCGAACAGCAGGGTGGCATCCTCGCCACCGGCCATGGCGGTGAAGGCACCGACCAGATCGATCTGCAGGAACTCGAACTGGCCAGCCAGCAGCGCGGCGGCATACATCACCATCAGCGCGAGCAGTGAGGGAATCAGCATCTTGCCGCCGCGACGATAGACGCGATGGCCGATCCATACCGCCAGCGGAATCTGGATCAGTACCGACAGCACGCTGGCCGGGAAGTTGATGAACAGATTGGCGATCACCCAGGCGAACACCGCGTTCAGCATCAGGACCAGAATCAGGATGATGAACAGAAACAGCAGCTTGGCACGCTTGCCGATCAGCTTGTCTGCCAGGGTGCCCACCGACTGGCCGCGATGGCGCGCCGATAGCGTCAAGGTGCCGAAATCATGCACGCCTGCCGCGAACAGACTGCCCAGCACGACCCACAGCACGGCCGGCAACCAGCCCCAGTAGACGGCGATCGCCGGGCCGACGATGGGGGCTGCGCCCGCCACCGAGGTGAAATGGTGGCCCCACAGCACCCAGCGATTGGTCGGCAGGTAATCGGTGTCATCGCGCAGCGCGTGGGCTGGTGTCACGAAATTCGGGTCGAGGCGGAAGATGCGTTCGGCCAGAAAGCGGGAATAGATGCGATAGCCGATAGCGAAGGCAACGCAGCCGAACAGGGCAAGCCAGATGGCGTTCATGGCAGATTCCGAGGGGCGTGGTGATGGATTGAGTAGAGCGTGCTGGCGTGTGCCGGTTGTCAGCTCGACATGCCGCTGTCGAGCGCCCGCCGAGCAAGACCTTCCGTCAGGGTTTTCAAGCAAGACTTTCAACACACTGGTGCAGATCGGCGTGACGCTAACATCGATAAATGCGCATATAACTTCGCCATTGGTCGCCCCGACGCGCGCCGGCATGTCGCCAGCAAACCTGCAGGACATTCCTGAAACGCCGCCTCTCTGCGTGGACTGAACGCAGAAGCGCGCCGCTGCCTTGTGCTCAGGCGGCATCACGCGCGGGGTAGCCGTTTTTGCCTCGCTCTGCCTTGCGACCAAGGAGTATCAGTGGGTTGATCCACGCGACCTTGTGTTCCGCCAAGCTCTTCTATACTCGAAGCAAGTCGGAGCACGGGGAGCCGCTCAGCGCCGTCACCTGGGTGAGGCTCTCGATAACAATGACAAGGAGGCGCCGATGTCATGGATCGCGGAATGCCTTTCCCGTGTCACCAGGCCAATGCGTCTGCGCTTGCGGCGTACAGTGACGCCCCTGTCACTGACGACCTTGTCACTGACAGCCCTTTCCCCTTCGGTGCTGGCAGTCGAATACAACATGCCGGTCGGGGTCACCGCGGTCAGCCGCGAGATCCACTCGCTGCACATGATCATCTTCTGGATCTGTGTGGTCATCGGCATCGTGGTGTTCGGTGTGATGGGCTACGCGATGATCAAGCACCGCAAGTCACGCGGTGCGGTATCGGCAAGCTTTCATGAAAATACCCGTATCGAGATTCTGTGGACTGCCATCCCGCTGCTGATCCTGGTGGTGATGGCGGTGCCTGCCACCGCCACGCTCAAGGACATGTACGACGCCTCCGAGTCGGCGCTGGACGTGAAGATCACCGGCCATCAATGGCGCTGGCAGTACGAGTATCTGGGCGAGGATGTCGCCTTCACCTCAAGCCTCGCGACCCCGCGCGAGCAGATCAACAACACCGCCGCCAAGGGCGAGCATTACCTGCTGGAAGTCGACAACCCGCTGGTGTTGCCCATCAATCGCAAGGTGCGCTTCCTGACCACCTCCGCCGATGTCATCCACTCCTGGTGGGTGCCGGACTTCGGCGTCAAGAAAGACGCCATCCCCGGCTTCATCAATGAGGCCTGGACGCGTATCGAGACCCCCGGCACCTATCGTGGCCAGTGCACCGAGCTGTGCGGCAAGGACCACGGCTTCATGCCGGTGGTCGTAGAGGCGTTGCCGGAGGCCGAATTCGACGAGTGGCTGATCGCGCGCAAGGCCGAAGCCGAGGCCGCGCTCAACGATGCCGGTCGTGACTGGAGCATCGAGGAGCTGATGGAGAAGGGCGAGAAGACCTACGCCACCATCTGCGCCTCCTGCCATCAGCCGGACGGCCAGGGCATGCCGCCGGCGTTCCCCTCGCTGGTGGGCAGCGCCATCGTCACCCAGGACATGCAGGCGCACATCGATATCGTGGTCAACGGCAAGGCGGGCACGCCCATGGCGGCCTTCGCCGATGTGCTGAGTCCGGTCGAGCTGGCGGCTGTCATCACCTATGAGCGCAACGCCTGGGGCAACGATACCGGTGAGCTGGTGCAGCCAGCCGTCATCAAGGAACAGCTGTCTCAATAGCGTGCAAGCGACGCATTCAGGAGGCGTGTCATGGCCAGCGAACAGCCACGCAAGGCGGTACTTCAGGCCAGCGAGAGCGAGGGGGCCACCGCAGGTGGTGCTCATGTGGGCGAGGGCCACGGTAGCGCGCCACGCGGCATGCTGCGCTGGCTGTTGACCACCAATCACAAGGATATCGGCACCCTTTATCTGATCTTCTCGCTGAGCATGCTGTTCATCGGCGGCATCATGGCGCTGGTGATCCGCACCGAGCTGTTCCAGCCCGGCCTGCAGATGGTGCAGCCGGAGTTCTTCAACCAGATGACCACCATGCACGGGCTGATCATGGTGTTCGGCGCCATCATGCCGGCCTTCACGGGACTGGCCAACTGGATGATTCCGCTGCAGATCGGTGCGCCCGACATGGCACTGCCACGCCTCAACAACTTCAGCTTCTGGCTGTTGCCGGTCGCCTTCCTGTTGCTGCTTTCCACCCTGCTGATGGAGGGCGGTGGCCCCAACTTCGGCTGGACCTTCTACGCGCCGCTGTCCACCACCTATGCGCCGCCTTCGACCAGCTTCTTCATCTTCTCGCTGCACATCGCCGGCATCAGCTCGATTCTCGGCGCCATCAACATCATCGCCACCATCCTCAATCTGCGTGCCCCGGGCATGCGCCTGATGGACATGCCGCTGTTCGTCTGGACCTGGCTGATCACCGCCTTCCTGCTGATCGCGGTGATGCCAGTGCTGGCGGGCGCCATCACCATGATGCTGTTCGACATCAACTTCGGTACCAGCTACTTCAATGCCGCCGGGGGTGGCGACCCGGTGCTGTTCCAGCATCTGTTCTGGTTCTTCGGGCATCCCGAGGTCTACATCATGATCCTGCCGGCCTTCGGCATCGTGTCCGCCATCGTGCCGACCTTCTCGCGCAAGCGGTTGTTCGGTTACGCCTCGATGGTCTACGCCACCGGCTCCATCGCGATCATGTCCTTCCTGGTCTGGGCGCATCACATGTTCGCCGTCGGCCTGCCATTGGTGGCGGAACTGTTCTTCATGTATACGACGATGCTGATCGCGGTGCCGACCGGGGTGAAGGTCTTCAACTGGATCGCCACCATGTTCCGCGGCTCCTTAAGCTTCGAGCCCCCGATGCTGTTTGCGATCGCCTTCATCGTCCAGTTCACCATAGGCGGCTTCTCGGGCCTGATGCTGGCCATCGCCCCGGCGGATTTCCAGTATCACGACACCTACTTCGTGGTGGCGCATTTCCATTATGTGCTGGTGCCCGGCGCGCTGTTCGCGATTCTCGCCGGAGCCTACTACTGGCTGCCCAAGTGGACCGGCTTCTATCCCCACGAGGGGCTTTCCAAGTGGCATTTCTGGCTCTCGGTCATCGGCGTCAACCTGACCTTCTTCCCGATGCACTTCTCGGGGCTGGCCGGTATGCCGCGCCGCATTCCGGATTACGCGCTGCAATTCGCCGACTTCAACATGCTGTCCAGCATCGGCGCCTTCCTGTTCGGTATCTCGCAGCTGCTGTTCCTGGTCGTGATCGTCAAGTGCGCGCGCGGCGGCGTCAGGGCGCCGGCGTGTGCCTGGGAGGGCGCGGTGGACCTGGAGTGGAGCGTGCCGAGCCCGGCGCCGCTGCATACCTTCGAGATTCCTCCGCAGACCCGCGATGGCCAGATCATCCGCTGAGCGATGGACAGCGGCCAGGAGAGTGACATGCCCTCACGCGATCACGCAGCACAGCAACAGGCAGTGGCACGTACCGTGCGGCGCACGCTGCTGGCGCTGGTCGCGATGCTGGGCTTCGCCTTCGCGCTGGTGCCGCTCTATGACGTCTTCTGCAATCTCACCGGGCTGAATGGCAAGGCCGCCAGTCAGGCCAGGGCCGCGGTGGCGATGGAGATCGACGAGAGCCGCTGGGTGTCGGTGCGCTTCATCACCCAGCAGGGGCAGGGTCTGCCGTGGACACTCGAGGCGCTGGATGAACAGTTCCGCATCCATCCCGGTGGCCAGTACCGCGCGCGCTTCGTGTTCACCAATCACGCCGATCATCCGGTGCGTGGCCGCGCGGTTCCAAGTGTCAGTCCTGCCGAGGGCTCACTGCATCTGCGCAAGATCATGTGCTTCTGCTTCCAGGAGCAGACGCTGGCAGCAGGCGAGCGGCGCGAGCTGCCGCTGGTCTTTCAGGTCGACCCTGACCTCCCGGAGGGCATTCGTGATCTGACCCTGGCCTACACGCTCTATCCGGTCACGACGCCGTCATCCGCGGGGGACGATGGTGCAGAGCATTCTGCAGGAGGTGAAACATGAGCAGTGGCAGCTATTACGTCCCGGCCCATAGTGCCTGGCCCATCTTCGGCGTGCTGGCGGTGGGCGGCATGATGATCGGCACCGGAATCTGGATGGTGCACGGCAGCGCCGCCTGGTTGTCAGGCATCGGTCTGCTGGCCGTGGTGCTGGTGATGGCGGGCTGGTTCCGGGATGTGGTGCGCGAGTCGATGGGCGGCCTCTACGATGATCAGATGGACCGCTCGTTCCGCTGGGGCATGGCCTGGTTCATCTTCTCGGAATTGATGTTCTTCGCGGCCTTCTTCGGGGCGCTGTTCTATCTGCGAACCTTCGCGCTGCCTTGGCTCGATGGTGAGGGCGCCAAGGGAGTGACGGCGCTGCTGTGGCCGGACTTCACTGCCAGCTGGCCCCTGATGACGCCGCCGGATGCCAGCATCGCCGGGCCCAGAGAACTGCTGTCGCCCTGGCAGCTGCCGCTGGCCAACACGCTGTTGCTGGTCAGTTCCAGCGTTACGCTGACGGTGGCGCATGAAGCGCTGAAGATGGAGTTTCGGCGCACCGCGCGCAACTGGCTGGCGGGCACCGTGGTATTGGGGCTGTGCTTTCTGACCCTGCAGGGCATCGAATACTACGAGGCGTGGCACCACCTGGGGCTGACGCTGCAGGCGGGGGTCTATGGCGGCACCTTCTTCCTGCTGACCGGTTTCCATGGTCTGCATGTCACCATCGGTACCCTGATTCTGATCGTGATGCTGGTGCGCGTGATGCGCGGCCACTTCTCGAGTGAACATCACTTCGCCTTCGAAGCGGCTGCCTGGTACTGGCACTTCGTCGATGCGGTGTGGATCGGTCTGTTCCTGTTCGTCTATGTGTTCTGACAGCACGCGGTGTGATGTCAGTCCAGCATTCCGGTGGAGAAGCCAATGACCAGCAGAATCACCAGACACACTGCCAGGCCAACCCGCCATTTGAGAGAGGTCAGCAGGCGTCGACTGCGGCTGCCATCGCGCAGCAGAAAACCGGCGCCGGCGACCAGGCTTGCCAGCATGCCGATGAAGACCAGTGCGATCAGCGATTTGAGCAGCATGTCACCTCCCGGGGCGCAGACAGTGGCGGGTGAGCACGGCGCGGCACTCGCTTGTGACAGTCGAGCTCATCCGGCTGACAAGCGCAAGTCAGCGCCAGCGGCGCAGGTGCCATCCACAGCGGCGCAGGCGTCTTCAACGGCGGCGACGCAGGAGCGCCAAGTCGGACGTGCCTGGTGGCTGTTCTGGGGATGCCTGATCGTGCTCGGCCTGTGCCTGTGCAGCTGGCAGGTGATGCGTGGCCAGGCGCGTGCCCAGCATCTGGAGGACACCGCCAGCGCGCCGGAGCTAGTGATGCCGACGGCACCGCCTGCCAGTGCCAGCCTGATCGAGCTACGCGGCGAGTGGCTCGCGGAGCACAGCCTGCTGCTGGACAACCGAACGCTGGACAAGCGCCATGGCGTGGCGGTGCTCACGCCCTTTCGAACGCTGGATGGCCGCTGGTGGCTGGTGGAGCGTGGCTTCGTGGCATCGCCGGCCCCGCGCAGCGACCCGGAATTCACGACCCCGACAGGCGCCGGGGTGATCAGTGGTCGCTGGCAGTGGCTGAACGGTCAGGGCAACAGCGGTGGCCCACTGTTCGGCCCCAACCGCGAGGGGCAGCGCCTGCAGCAGGTCGATCTGAGCGCCTGGCAGGCGCTGGGCACACCGGCCTTTGCGGGTGTCCTACACCAGACGAGCGGGGAGGGGCGATTCCTGCCCTGGTGGCAGCCGAGCAACATGACGCCTGAGCGTCATTACGCCTATGCGCTGCAGTGGCTGGGGCTCAGCCTGGGGGCGGCGGTGGTCATGATTCTGGGCGCGCGCCGTCAACGCCAGTCCGCGCTGCGTCAGCGCCAGGCCTAGCGCCCGGTGCTTGTGTCTTGAGTCTGTTGTCCGCACACCCGGGCAAGCAGGGAAGCCGTCGTCAGGAGGAGAGCGATGACACACGTGATGCGACAGCGTCTGAAACTCGTGGCCTTGCTGGGGCTGTTGTCCGCCCCGTTGCCCTTGGCGTGGGCCATGCTGAGCGCACAGGTCGGGATTCCCGAGGGGCGGGTGGCAAACGGTGCCTTGCTGCCAAAGGTCAAGCCGCTTACGGACTGGTCGCTCGACTACCTCGTGACAGAAAACGCCACTGACACCGTCACCGAAAACGCCACAGAAAACGCGACTGACGGCGCTGTTAGCGCGAAGGAGGCCCCCGGCATGCCGCCGCTGGCTGCCCGAGGCGCGGATGAGCAGCGTTTCTGGCTCAGCTGGCCGGAGCCGAACCAGCCGCAGCTGGCCGCGGCGCAGGCCGAGCGCTGGTGGCGCCTGCATCGCGCACTTGGCAAGGAGGCGCCGCGCCTGGGCCGTCTGGTGGTGGCTGAAAAGGCCTTTGTGCATCCCCAGGTGCCGGGCGAGCAACGGGCGCTCGGGCGCTGGCCAACGCAGAACGACACCACTTCCGCGCCGCACCAGTTGCGCCTGATCGACCCTCACGGGCAGGTCGTGGTCGCCTACGGGCCCGAGATCACCCCGCAGGCCGTGATGAAGGATGTGCGCCGGCTGCTCAAGCGTAATCCGGTCGGACCTCGATAGGTCGCGCCTCGTCGGGTCGGGCCTCGCCAGGTCGTGCCTCGCTAGGTCGCGCCTCGCCAGGTCGGGCCTCGATAGTTAGCGCCTAGCCAGGTCGCACGTGATCTTCTTTCGCTTCACCAGGGAGATATGCCATGTCTCGCCTCGCCATGCAGAAGCGCTATCCACCGCAGGCCCGCCAACGAGGGGCGGCGTTGCTGCCTCGCCCGCCATTTCTGCGCCACGCCACCACGGATGAAGCCTCAGCTGCGCAGGCCTTCTTGATGGCGACGCCTGAGTTGACGTCTGAGCTGACGCCTGGTCTGAAGAGTGGTTCTGCCGACCGGCAGGCTTTGAGCCGGCGGGTAACGGCACGACTGTGGCGCAGCAGTCAGCGACTGGTTGCCAGCATGCTGGGATTGGTCATCCTGGTGATCGGGCTGGGAGCCTGGACGCGGCTGGTGGACGCCGGGCTGGGGTGCCCCGATTGGCCGGGCTGTTATGGCGCTCTGGTCGTGCCGGATGCCCAGACCGCGAGCTTGCATAGCCCGCATCATCCGCTTGAAGGCTACAAGGCGTGGGCAGAGATGATCCATCGCTATGCGGCGAGCCTGCTCGGGCTTGCGGCGATCGCATTGCTCGCGCTGGGTTGGAGGATACGCCGTCAGGAAGCTCATCAGTCGCAGACCTTCGAGGGTGGCAGCGGCGAGGCAAAGGTGACTGATCACTGGGGCGCGGAGGCGCGCGCTCGTTTTCCGATGGCCGGCTGCTGGCTGTTGTTGGGCATGTTGTTGGTTCAGGGCGCGTTCGGGGCCTTTACCGTGACGCTGAAGCTGTGGCCGCAGGTGGTGACGCTGCATCTGCTGGGCGGTCTGAGCGTGTTGAGCCTATTGCTGTTGCTGTGGCTATCACTCAGACGGCGGGCGGCGCACCTCAAGGTGACGGCTGAGCAACAGAATGCGGACGCTGATGCAGCGCACATACGGCGTCAGCCCTGGTTGACCACTCTGGCCGCGGCTCTGCTGCTGGGGCAGCTGGCCCTGGGAGGCTGGACCTCGAGCAATTATGCCGGGCTTGCCTGTGAAGGTTTCCCGACCTGCAATGGTGCCGCATGGCCGGCGATGGACTGGGGAGAGGGCTTCCACCTCAGCCAGGATGTCGGCCCCAGCTATTTGCATGGGCAGCTGCATGGTGAGGCGCGCACGGCCATCCACATGGCGCACCGTGGCGGGGCCGTGCTGCTGGGGGCGGTGCTGTTGGCGCTGTATTGGCGGCAGCGCCGCCACTTGCCGGGGCGGACGACAGCGCGCGACAACCCCTGGCGCTGGGCGCTGGGGTGTTGGCTGGTACAGGCAGGCCTGGGAGTCGCCAATGTGCTGTGGTGGTTGCCGCTGGATCTGGCGCTGGCGCATACCCTGGGGGCCGTCGCGCTGACGCTGGCGATGGTATGGGCGCTGGATCAGATGCGCCAGGCGGCTCGCCGCAAGCAGGCACCCGTCTCGCAGGCGCTGGCCTGATGAGAGGCGAAAGAGGGGCTCCCAAGCGCGTGATCGCGCTCACCAGACCGCAAGAGGCCGCTCATGAGAGCGGCCTCTTGCGGTCTGCGTCGTATCAGCCGGCATCTTGTCAGGCCGCGCTGCCGAAGCGCTCCTGCAGGTAGGCATTGATGGTGTCGGATTCGTACATCCACTCTTCGCGACCATCGTCATGGGTGATCAGCAGGCACGGCACCTTGACGCGACCGCCACCCTGTTCGAGGGCCTGGCGGTGAGTGGCATTGTGCTGGGTGTCGCGCTGCTCGACGTTCAGGTTCAGCTGATGCATGCGCTTGCGCACCTTGATGCAGAACGGGCAGGTCGAGAACTGATACAGCGCCAGCTTGGCCGTCTCGGCGTCCACCCCGGCCTGCTGGGCGGGGCTGCGCTCGAGCGCAGTGCCGCGGGTCAGCTTCTCGCTGAGCAGCATGAAGGGAGCCAGCACCAGACGCAGGGTGCGGAAGAACAGGCGGATGATGGAGCGCATGGCAGAACCTCATGGGACGTGCGGGTATCGGCGCCAGTGCCGCAGGGCGGGTGGCGAATTTACAATGGGGCCATTCTAGAGCTCAGCGGCCTCGGCGTCTTCCCCATGCGCGTTGCGGATATGCGTCAGCAGGGACTGTCGCAACCAGCGGTGCCCGGGGTCCTGCTCGTGGCTGGCATGCCAGATCAAGCGGTAGCTGAGCGCGGGCAGGCGCATCGGTAGCTCAAGGATCGCCAGCCCATGCAGCTCGCTGCTGGCCTGGGCAAAGCTTCTGGGGGCACAGAACACCAGCTCGCTGTGCGCGACGATGCTCAGGGCATCGCGGAAATCCGGCACCAGCACACTGATGCGGCGTGGTGCGCCGTGCTGCTCCAGCCGCTCATCCAGCGACCAGCGTGAGCGCCCCTCGCAGGTGGCCTGCACATGACTCAAGGCCGCGAATTCGCTCAGCGTCATCGGTGTCTGGCGCCGCGTGAGCGGATGATCACGCCGCACCAGAATCACATGGTCGTCGCGCCACAGCAGGCGCGACTGGAAGCCAGCGGGGAGGGCTGGCGGCTCGCCCGGGGTCTCGGCGCTGTGATCGTGTCCGGCAAGCCCGATATCCAGCTGGCCCTTTTCCATCAGGCTCAGGCAATCGGCCTGCCAGCGGCTGATCTCGAGGCTGCCATGCGGCAGCGCATCGGTCAGTGCGCGCGTGCAGGACGGCATCAGGGTCGCCCAGGCGCTTTCCAGCACCGCCAGTTGAAAGCGCCGCTGGCTGGTGGCGGGGGTGAAGGTGGCAGGGGCGCTCAGATTCTCGAGACGCGAGAGCAGCTCGGCCAGTTCACCACGCAATGACAGGGCCCGCGCCGTGGGGCGCAGACCGTGGCGTTCGCGAATGAAAAGGGCGTCATCAAACATCACGCGCAGGCGTGCCAGACTCTTGCTGACGGCAGACTGCGAGAGGTGAAGACGGCCCGCCGCGCGCGTCACGCTGCACTCTTCCAGCAGCACCTGCAGCACCTGCAGCAGATTGAGGTCGATGCGCGTGTTGAAGGGCGTGGACGCTGGCGCTGAGCCCGAAGACGCAGGCAGCGAAGACGCGGCTGGGGACTGGGCACCAACCGGCCTTGCGGGTGTCTGCGGAGCTGTCGCGCTCATGAGTTTCTCCAGTGGAATATCAGGCCTGAAATAATATCATTTTGCTTCATAAGTCGCAGGCGCTAGGCTCTGCGGATTCTTGATGGCCCCTCTGTCGGGCCGCCCTTGGCTTCTGACTCTCGAGATTATCCATGTCCGTGTCTTCCTCTGCTGCCGCAAGGCCCATGCCCAACGCACGACTATTGCTGTTGCTGCTGGTCGGCTGCGTGATGTTCTCGCCGCTGGCAATCGATATCTATCTGCCCTCGCTGCCGGCGATGGCGCGCGAATTCGCCCAGCCCACCGATGTGATGCAGATGACGGTGACGCTGTTTCTGGGCGCTGTGGGTGTCGGGCAGATTCTGGTCGGCCCGTTGACGGACCTCTACGGACGGCGCCCGGCGCTGTTGGGCGGCGCGACGGTCTATCTCGTCGGCGCGATGGTCGCCGTGCTGGCACAGGACATCAGCATGCTGTATCTCGGGCGTATCCTGCAGGGGCTGGGAGCATGCGCCACGGTGACGGTGGCCTTCGCGGCCGTGCGTGACTGCTACACGCCGGAGCAGGGCGCCAGGATGTACAGCTATCTGAATGGTGCGCTGTGCATCATTCCGGCGCTGGCGCCGGTGCTGGGCGGCCTGCTGGCGGTGCAGTTCGGCTGGCGCTCCAACTTCCTGTTCATGGCCGCCTTCGCGCTGTGCGTCGGCTTGATGGCGTGGAAGAGCTTTGGCGAGACGCGTCCTGCCACGACGGTCGTGGAGCGTCCGCTGTACAACTGGGCGCGTTACCGCCCCGTGTTGACCAGCTGGCGCTTCCTGTATCAGGCGCTGGTCGCGATGGCTGCAATGAGCGCCATCCTGCTGTATGTGTCGTCGTCCTCCGAACTGCTGGTCGAGCGCCTCGGTCACTCCGAGCTGGTCTTCAGTGCCCTGTTCGGTGGCAATGCCGTGATCAATATCATCACCTTCTTCTTCGCACCGCGCGTGATCACGCGCCTCGGCCGTCAGCCCACCGTGCGTCTGGGGCTGGCGATCATCCTGCTCTCCGGCCTGATGCAGGGCGCGGCCTTCGCCTGGCTGCCACTGTCGGCCGCTGCCTTCATGGTGCCGGTGGCAGTGCTGTCGGTCGGCTTCTCGCTGGCACTCGGGGCGGCATCAAGCCTGGCGCTGGAGGCCTTCGCTGAGCGTGCCGGCACCGCGGCGGCGCTGCTCGGCAGCATCCAGCTCGGCGGTTCGGCAGTGGTGGCAACGGCGCTGCTCAATACGCCGCTCGCCCCTCAGCAGGGTCTGCTGCTGATCAGCGTGGTGATGGTGCTGCCGTTGCTGCTGTTGGGCGCGCGACGTCAGCCGGGCGTCTAGTCGGCAGGGCTTGCCGGTGCGGCTGAACGGGCATGAAGGATTCGCTGGCTGACAACCGCGGCGGGTCGCAGGGCAGAGATGGTTCATTGAAGGCCCCCGACCAGAGTATGCTTGTCGCTCGATCCGCATGTCGCCAAGGAGGCACCATGGAATCAGCGGCGCGTGTGCGCGTGATACTCAACGGGGACAAGGCTCAGCAGCCGGAGCTGCGTGAGGCCATCTTCGCTCAGCGTGAGCGTATGGCAGGGCTTGAAGCGCGGTTGACCTTCGAGGGTGATGACGTCGCGAGGCTGGTGCGCGAGGCAGTCGATGAAGGCGTCACGAGGCTGGTCGTTGGTGGCGGTGATGGCACCCTCAACCTGATCGCCAATGCATTGATGCAGCATCCACTCGCGAAGCGCCCGGAAGTCGCGATCCTGCCGTTGGGCACCGCCAATGATCTGGCGACCTCGCTTGGCATCCCCGAGCCGGTGACGGAATCGCTGGCGCTGGCCTGCGAAGGGGCGGCGCGAGCCGTCGATGTGGTGCAGCTGGATGATGCCTACTTCCTCAACATGGCCTCGGCGGGCTTCGGTGCCGAGGTGACGCGCTCGACGCCCGGGGGCCTCAAGAAGCTGTTCGGTGGCGGGGCCTATTCGCTGATGGGCGTGCTCAAGGCGTGGGACTTCCGCCCCTATCGTGGCAGCGTGACCCTCAACGGAGTGGAGGAGGAGCTGGCGTTGTTCGTGCTGGCGATCGGCAATGGTCGTCAGGCGGGCGGCGGGCAGGAGCTGGCACCGCGGGCGCTGCTTGATGATGGCTGCTTCGATGTGCTGGTGATTCGCGACTTTCCCATCGCGCGCGTGGGCGAGGTGATCGAGGAGCTGGAGTCGCTCCCCGAGAGCGGCCATTTCGTGCGGTATGTGCGCACTGACTCGCTGCACTATCGTGGTGAGTCGCTGCCGGTGAATCTCGATGGCGAGAGCTACTTGATCGAAAACAGCGAATTCCAGCTGATTCCCGGCGCTCTGCGTCTGGTCGCCCCGCAGGACGCTGTCCTGCTGACACACTCATGAGCCCGCAGTCGGGCCATTGTGCGCTGACTGAGCCATGAGAGCTGGCTGGTACACGAGCGCAGTCTGAGGTTTACTCAGGCTGCGCTCGTTGCGTTGGTGGCAGCGTTTTCTTCCAACCTCTCGGCCGCACAGGGCGAGAATCAGGACCTCAGGGAGTGATTGCATGGTCGGTTTGGCAGCGTGGCATATCTGGGTCATCCTCGCGTTGATTCTGGCGGGGCTTGAGTTGCTGGGTGCGCAGTTCGTGCTGCTGGCGCTGGGTGTCAGTGCCTTCGGGGGCGCTCTGGCGGCGGGGTTGGGGGCGGGTCTCAACATCCAGTTGATCAGCGTCGCGATCACGGCCCTCGTGCTGGTGCCGCTGTTCGTGCGCAAGATCCATCCCTATCTGTTGCCCAAGACGCCCTACGGCACCCTGGGCAGTGGCGCGGAGACCGGGCAGCTGGCCAAGGTGATCATCGGCAACGGCGGCAAACCTGCTGTGCGCGTGTCAGGCAATGAGTATCCGCTACGCTGGGAGGGGGAGACGCCGCCGGAAGCAGGGGACACGGTCAGGATTGTCAGCGTCGAAGGCATTACCGTCTGTGTCGAGCCTGTCTCGAAGGAATCGGTCTCGAAATAGTCTGTCTAGAATTAGTCTTTCTCGAAGGAAACTGCACAAAGACGTCATGAGATCGCGGCTCGACGGCGCGGTCGTGGTGGCAGCGGGTCAAGCGTGATCGGATATCTCACAAGGGCTTGCGGATACGGCCCAGTTCAAGGGAGTTGAGCAATATGATTATCAGTCCGGGACTCATCATCATTCTTTTCATACTGGCGCTGGTGGTAATCCTGCTGGCCAAGGGATTGATGATCGTCCAGCAGTCGGAAGCCGTCGTCATCGAACGCCTCGGCAGCTACAGCCGCACACTGGAGTCCGGCGTGAATCTGGTGATTCCATTCATCGACAAGCCGCGCTCCATCACCATCCGCCGTTATCGTGAGGTCAAGGGCGACAACCTGCCCTTGGTGGTGGAGGAGACCCGCATCGATCGCCGCGAGACGGTAATGGACTTCCCCGGCCAGAGTGTGGTGACGACGGACAACGTCACCGTGACCGTCAACGGGGCGCTCTACTTCCAGATCGTCGATCCCAAGCGCGCCGTCTATGAAGTCGAGAACTTCACCCAGGCCATCGAGGTCCTGGCCAAGACCAGCCTGCGCTCCGAGATCGGTCGCATGGAGCTCGACAAGCTCTTCGAGAGTCGCAAGGAGGTCAACGACGCCTTGCAGATCACCATGGATGAGGTCGGTGACAAGTGGGGCGTCAAGGTGACGCGCGTCGAGATCCAGGACATCAGCATGCCCGAGGAAGTCGAGGATGCGATGCGGCTGCAGATGGCGGCCGAGCGCAAGCGTCGCGCTACGGTGACCGAGGCCAACGGCCAGCGCGAAGCTGCCATCGCGACCGCCGAGGGCGAGAAGCAGTCTTCGGTACTGCGCGCCGAGGGTGACAAGCAGGCCGCGATTCTGCGCGCCGAAGGTGAGCGTCAGGCCATCTATCAGCTGCGCGATGCCATCGGTGCGCAAGACCCGCAGCTGGTGGTCGGCTACATGCTGGGCCAGAAATATCTGCAGGTGCTGCCGGACATGGCGAGGGAAGGTGATCGCGTCTTCATCCCCTATGAGGCTTCTGCCTTGCTGGGTGCCATGGGCAGTTTTCGCGAGCTTGCCACTGAAGTCGGCGAGCCCACCAACGCCAGCAATGAAGGGCTGAGACGCGCCCGTCAGATGATGACCGGCGAAGCGGGCCTGGGCTGAGTGTATTGTGCCGAGCAGTAAGTGGCAGTAGGCTGCCGCTCCACTGAATATTCACCGCATCTGGAGCAAGACGATGACAGCAATGACTACCGATCATGAGCGCTTCCTGCAGGCCGCCATTGAAGAGGCGGAAAAGGGTTATGCGGCAGGCGGCGTGCCGATCGGCTCGGTACTGGTCCATGATGGCAAGATCATCGGTCGTGGCCACAATCAGCGCCAGCAGAAGGGCAGCACGGTATTGCATGGCGAAATGGATGCACTGGAGAACGCCGGTCGCCTGCCGGCCAGCGTCTATCGTGAATCCGTGCTCTACACCACGCTGTCACCGTGCCCGATGTGCAGTGGTGCCATCCAGCTCTACGGTATCCCGCATGTCGTGGTCGGTGAAAACCACACCTTCATGGGCGCGGAAGACCACCTGCGGGGTCTGGGCGTCAAGGTCGATGTCGTCGACAACGCGCGCTGCCGCGAATTGATGGCGACTTTCATTCGCGAGCAGCCGGACGTCTGGAACGAAGATATCGGCGAGTGATCACGGCGCGATTGTTGGTGGTAGCTGATGGAAAATGGTGTTCGTTAACACTATTCTGCTGTGAAAAGAGCGAAATTCTTGAAAAGCTGTCGGTCTGGCACCATGTCTTGCGTATCAGGCGCCAAGCCACGCTTTCGCTTGCATGACTACACGACCTTTGTTGCAATGCCACTTGCAGGAAACAGGGGCTGGCAACTCCCCACCTATCATGGAGAAGACGATGAAACTCAAGCAATGGATGATTCCCGCACTGGCCGCTGGCCTGTCTATGGCCATCGCTGGTTGCGATAACGGCGATACTGACAAAGCTGTCCAGAACGCCGAGACCTCTGCCGAGCAGAGCGCCGAGCAGGCTGAACAGAGCGTCGAACAAGCGACTGATGCCGCTGCCGAGAAGATGGACCAGGCTGCTGACGAAGCGGCCGCAGAGATGGATGCTGCTGCTGACAAGGCCGACAACATGGCTGACGACGCTGCAGAATCTGCCGATGCCATGGCTGACGACGCTGCAGAATCTGCCGATGCCATGGGTGATGATGCTGCCGCCGAGAGCGAAAGTGCCCTTGAAGCAACCAAGAACGCTGCTTCCGAGACCTATGAGTCTGCCAAGGAAGGTGTCAACGATGCTGCTGACGCTACTGCCGATGCTGCCAAGAATGCCTATGAATCCACCAAGGAGCAGGCTGCCGAGCTGACCGACTCCGCTGAGCAGTCTGGCGACAACGCTGCTGCCGAAGTGAACGAGAAGATCAACGCTGCGCAGCAGGAAGCCAACGAGTCCATCGACGAAGCGCAGCAGTAATCACTGGCCAGCGAATGCTGGCGTGATGCATGTCGCAAGCTGTGTCACTGGCTGAGTGCGAGTGACACGGCCGCCGAGATGAGAACGCCGTGACCCCTTGGGTCGCGGCGTTCTTGTTGCTGACGATTCTTCGTCACGCGTGAGTCAGGCCAAGGCCTGTCCACAAAAAAGCCCGCCAGAAGGCGGGCTTTTCCATGACTGTCTTGCTGCCATCATCAGAGCGCCGGTGAGGGCGGCCTGACCAGGCTGATCGAGAAGATCAGACCGGCTTGATGTTTGCGGCCTGAAGGCCTTTCTTGCCCTGGGTGACGTCGAAGGAAACCTTCTGGCCGTCTTGCAGGGACTTGAAGCCTTCCGCCTGAATTTCAGAGAAGTGCGCGAACAGGTCGTCGCCGCCGTCGTCCGGAGAAATGAAGCCGAAACCTTTGGTGTCGTTAAACCACTTTACTGTGCCAGTTGCCATGATTCTTTCCTTGCTTACGAGATGATGTTGGTGGTCTGCCCATCAGACCAGAGTGCGTTGGTGCGGCTAGGGGGAATTCCACCAGAGAGACGCGTTACGTCCTGCGACGACATCCTTTCCTGTTTGACCTACGCATGCAGCCAAGGCTGCACATGCTCGCTTCCATTCGAACAGAAAGTTGCCGTATTGGCGACTCCTTCCGGCTCAAGTAGGATGCTCACACAGAGCCAACATAGATGGAAATGCCATGAAGGTCCAGAACGTAGATTACCGCTCGGCCGACGCCGCCGAAAAATTTGTCGAATCCCTGCGTACGACGGGCTTCGGTGTCATCCGCAATCATCCGATCTCTCATGAATTGGTCGAGAAGATCTACGCCGAATGGGCCGAATTCTTCTCCAGCGCCGACAAGCTTGACTGGCGCTTCGACCCCAAGACCCAGGATGGCCTGTTCCCGGCAGATGTCTCCGAGACCGCCAAGGGCCATACGGCGCGTGATCTCAAGGAGTACTACCACATCTATCCGTGGGGCAAGATTCCTGACAGCCTGCGCGAGAATGCCATGGAGTATTACCGCCAGGCCGAAGCCTTCGCGGCGGAGCTCTTGAGCTGGGTCGAAGTCCATTCACCTGCCGAGGTGGCGGAGCTCTACCGTGAGCCGCTCTCCAACATGATCAAGGACAGCGGCCAGACGCTGTTGCGTGTGCTGCATTATCCGCCGATGACCGGCAGTGAAGAGCCGGGCGCCGTTCGTGCCGCGGCGCATGAAGACATCAATCTGTTGACCGTGCTACCGGCAGCCAACGAGCCGGGCCTGCAGGTGATGGACGTCAATGGCGAGTGGATGGACGTGCCCTGTGATCCGGGTCAGCTGGTCATCAATGTCGGCGACATGCTTCAGGAGACCAGCGGTGGCTATTTCCCGTCGACCACGCACCGCGTGATCAACCCGACCGGCGAGGGCTCCAGCCAGTCACGTCTGTCGCTGCCGCTGTTCCTGCATCCGCGTCCCGAAGTGGTATTGTCTGACAAGCACACGGCGGACTCCTACCTCAAGGAGCGTCTGCGCGAGCTGGGTGTCATCTAGAGACCGACTCGCACTCGACCGGCAGATATCTGCCCATCAGACGCCATCCGCGCCAGTGCGTGGATGGCGTTGTCGTTTTCGGGTGCGCAGTGGTGATGGACGGCTTGATTCAGCATCGCCACGACCGCATTGACTGTATTCGCAATCATGATCTGCCGCATCGCGGCTAAGGCTTAACTGATGACCCCATCGCCTGTTGTACAGGACACGCATTCCAAGACCATGGGCTATCTGCTGTGGATCTTCGGTTTCCTTGGCGCGCACCGCTTCTACTATGGCAAGCCGGTCACCGGCACCATCTGGCTGTTCACCTTCGGGTTGCTGGGCATCGGCTGGTTGATCGACCTGTTCCTGATTCCGGCGATGGACCGCGAGGCGGACTTCCGTTTTCGGGAAGGCCCGATCAATTACTCGCTGAGCTGGATTCTGCTCACCTTCCTGGGCGTGTTCGGCATCCATCGCATGTACATGGGCAAGTGGCTGACCGGCTTGCTCTACCTGTGCACCGGTGGGCTGTTCTTCATCGGCGTGCTGTATGACTTCTGGACACTCAATGACCAAATATCGCTGCGTCATGCCGAACAGGCCCCGGCCACCCAGCGCTAGAGATCACGCCTGCGTTGCATCCAGCGGGATGGAAGTGACGTAGCAGGAAAGGCAGTGCCGAGTTTTCGCATGCTCTAATGTGATGGGGCTCGGATGTTTTCATCAACATGACGACAAGGAAGTGAACAATGATCTGGTTGAAAGCCTTCATCGCCGCCTTTCTGGCGACTCTGATCTTCCATCAGGGCCTCTTCGGGCTCTTCTATCTGGCCGATATCCTGCCCAAGGCGCCCTACAACATGACGCCTACCGGGCCGCTGGGCGTCCCTTCAGTGCTCTCGCTGGCCCTCTGGGGCGGGCTGTGGGGGCTGCCGCTGTGGGCATTGGTACGACGCAGAACGGGCGTCAGCCATTGGCTGATCAGCCTCGTCTTCGGTGCAGTCGGCCCGACGGCAGTGGCCATGCTGGTCGTCTTTCCGCTCAAGGGGATCGAGGTCGTGCCGCTGATGGTGGTCGGTGGCCTGGTCCTGAATGGCGCCTGGGGCGTCGGCACCAGCCTGTTGATGCGTGTCCTGGGAGCGCGACCGAGTCCTGTAGCCCCGACGACAGCATGATGGCATCGATTCCGTGGCCCATGGTGGCGCTCGCCTGGGCTGCCGGGTTGTGCATGCCGCTGGGTGGCGTGATCGCCCAGCTGGAGCGCAGTCACGAGAGTCACGTCAAGCGCAGCTGGCTGGCGGGGATCACCGCGCTTGGCGGCGGGATTCTCTACCGCGTCTTCCAGGATATTGCGCCCCAGTCGCGGGTGGCGCATCACTGGTCACCGCCGTTGGGTGCCTCGCTGGGGTTCATGATCGGCATGCTGGGCGATCGTCTGGTCGGCTGACAATCAGCTGACGATTCACCGTGGCGGGGCGGCACCAGCTGACTCGCCATGGCTCGAGACCCTCACACCCTCTGTCATCTTCCCGATAGGGAGCTCGCATGAGCAAGCACGCCAATGAAGGCAACCTCACGGGGTTGCTGGAAGAGCTGGACCGCGAGATCGAAGGGGATATCTCGCTGGGCGACATTCTGGAGCACTTCAACTCCCGAGGCTTCGGCCCCTTGCTGGTACTGCCTGCCTTGCTGGTACTGCTGCCGACCGGGGCGATCCCTGGCGTGCCGACGACCTGCGCGCTGTTCATCGTGCTGATCGCGGGTCAACTGTTGCTGGGGCGCAAGATGCCGTGGTTGCCACGTCGGCTGGCGCGCTTCAGTTTCGAGCATCGACGCCTGACCCATGGCGTCGAGCGGGCAAGGCCCTGGACGCGACGCCTCGATCGTCTGCTCAAGCCACGCCTGAGCTTCATGACGCGCGGCCTTGCCTATCGCGGTATCGCGATGCTGACCATCCTGCTGGCCACGGCCATGGTGCCGCTGGAGCTGGTGCCCTTCGCCGCGGCCTTGCCGGCGGCAGCCTTGCTGCTGCTGGGCCTGGGGCTGATCGGGGAGGATGGCCTGGTCATCCTGCTGGCCTTGCTGGTGCTGCTGCTGGATATCGCCACGGGGTTCTGGTTGGTAGGTTGAAGGCTGCGTTGGTCGCTCAACAGCGACGCAGCGTATTTTAGGAGTCGAGGCTCGTATCCTTGATGACGTGACATGGCTCTCGCGTGCCATCAGTTGCGGGCTCAGGAGAGCGCCTGCACCGTTGTGTCGCAACGCCGTAAGACCAAAGACTGAAGTGCACCATTCAGAGACAAACCAGGCTGTCATCTTGATGGGGATGGCTTTGCAGGCTGGCCGTGCTCGCCTAGACTGGTCGCCTGTTCAGTGCCATGGGGGCACGAATTCGGCTACTGAAGCGGGTCTGTCGCAAGGACGTTCGTCATGTTTGATTTCATCCAGTTCGATGCTGCCTTCTGGTCCTTCGTGGTGGCCATCACCTTGCTGACGGTCACGCCCGGGGTCGACACCCTGCTGGTGATTCGCAATACCTCGCGCGGCGGCCTGCGTGACGGCGTGCTCACCAGTCTCGCGATCTGTGCCGGCCTTTTCGTGCACGCCTTGGTGTCGTCGGCGGGCATCTCGCTGATCCTGTTGCAGTCGGCATGGGCGTTCTCGGCCCTGAAGCTGGTCGGAGCGGGCTATCTGATCTGGCTGGGCATCAAGAGTCTCAAGAGTGCGCGGCGCGCACGCGGGCTGAATGTCGACGTCACCGTGACACGCCAGCAGGTATCGTGCTGGCAGCCGTTGCGAGAGGGCTTCCTGTCCAATGTGCTCAACCCCAAGACGGTGGTGTTCTACATGGCCTTTCTGCCGCAGTTCATCGCGCCGACCGACCCGGCCGTGCTCAAGTCATTGTGGCTGGCGGGTGTCCACTTCGTGATCGCCAACCTCTGGCAGATCAGCGTGGCGCTGATGGTCGGCGGTGCAGGGCGCTGGCTGGCAAGGCCGAGAGTCGCCTGCTGGATGGAGGGCATCACCGGATCCGTCATGGTGCTGCTGGGGGCGCGGCTGGCGCTAGGTCGCTAGGGATGAGCGGCCACTCCCGACATTGCAACGGAGCGCATGGGATGACGGTTCGTATCCTTGATGACACATGGACCCTGTGACATTGACACTGGCGACCTTTCTCAAGGTCGTCACGCACCTGGAGGCTCGGGATGTCAGCGATGTCTACGATTCCCGCGTACAGCAGGTACGGGTGCTTTACTACGGTTACACCATCGACTTCCGCCACCAGCTGTGGCGCATCGATGATGAGTCTGTCTGTGCACATCTGGAAAAGACCGGTACCGCCGTCGAGCAGCGCGAGTGCTCGCGCATGGCCAGCCGACTGTTCGTCGAGACCTGCCATGCCTTGCAGCGCCGGGGGCGGGCGGCGCATATCGACACCCGCACCATGTATTGCAAGGCCGCAGCGACCTTCAAGCCCCGGCGCGACCCCTATGCGGGCATGACGCCGAAAGAGCGCAAGGCGCGCAAGGCGCTGGAAGCGGCGCATCGAGAAGCCGAGCAGGCCTGCAACCGCTACGTGCTGGATGCCCTGTCCTCGAATTCTCTGGAGATCCTGCGCCTGCGGCAACGCTACTGCGACAAGAGCAATCGATTGGCAGCACGGCTCGAACAACAATGATGCCCGGGCCGGTGCTAATGCCTGCCCGAGCCAACGACAGCAGCGGTACAGTGCTGCATTCATGACATGAAGACCGGCCCATCAAGGCTGGCATTGGCAGGGAACGCAATCGGATGAGTCTTTCACATACCCTTCGTCGCCGTCTGGGCGGGTTGAGTGCCGTGGTGCTGGTGGTCGCCGGGATAGCGGCCTGGCTGTACGCCGTCGATGAGGGGCGCTGGGTCGGCCGCGTGACCACGCGCCCCGAAACGCTGAATCTCGAGTCGGTGGAGCAGGGCAACCTGCCGGTCAATCAGTTCGTCTCGCTGCGCAATCACTGGGCAGTCTATCGCGAGCATACCGAGACCTTTCGCCTCGATGCCGATGCAGACGGGGGTCGCCGCATCGAGACGCTCTATTATCCTGTCATCTCTGACATGAACCCCTATCTGCTGGAGTTGGCCGGTCTGTCACGCGCCTTCGGGGGCATTGATGGCATCCCCTCGGAAGAATGGCCGCGCATCGAGCGCATAGGCGTGCTGGTGCGAACCGACTCCGTGCAGAGCCTGGAAAACGTGCCGCCGCTGATCGAGTTCCCCGATGGCCTGTTCGGCACCGTTTTGCATGCCGAGACGGACCTGCCGGGCGATGAGCGCTCACTGCTGGCCGAACGCTGGCCTGACATCGATCTGTCGCGTGTGATCATCATCAATGCAGGCCACCGCCCCGGTAATGCCTGGGCGATGATCGTCTATGGCGTGCTGGGTACGCTCTGCTGGGGCCTGGCGGTCTGGCTGATGGTGCGATTGATGCGTACACCGCGCGTCACGCGCTTCCAGCCTCTGGCCCATTCCGCCCGAGCGGCATCGGAGCCGGTGGTGTCGCAGGCATACCCGGGTAGCGAGGCAGAGGGCGACGGGACATCTCAGCGCCATGCTGCACAGGTCCATGCGGCATCTCAGGCGCATGACGACGCATCACGGCCCCGGGGCGCTGCCGGCAAGCGCCAGGGCTGGCGTGGCAAGGGCAAGAGGAGCGACGAAGGGCGACCCCTGAGTTATGCCGAGGCGCTGGGACGGTATACCCCTCAGCAGAAGCCGCCGTTCGGCAATGGCGTGGCTGCCTCGCGACCGGGCGAAGCCAAGGGCGAGAGCCAGTCCGGGTCCTCGCCCGCCATTCGTCCACGTCGCGATGACTGAACGAACGAATGGCTGAAAGAATGGCTGAAGGGCGCGATGAGCTCTGTCGCCATGGGCCCTGATGCCATGAAAACGAAAACGCCAGCCCCATAGGGCTGGCGTTTTCGTTGCGGGATGCTGCTCGGCTCAGCGGCGATCCACCAGGGCGGTGGTGTAACGCTGGCTGACTTCGCGGTCGCTGACCACCTTGACGCCCTCGCTGGTGCCCTTGGCCAGGCTTTCGAAGATTACGCGGTAGGCCAGCACGGCCTTGACGTATTCGCGGGTCTCCTTGAAGGGGATACGCTCGACGAAGCGGTCGTATTCTCCCGGGGTGTCGGCGAGCCAACGATCGACGCGTCCCGGCCCGGCGTTGTAGGCCGCGGCGGCGGCCAGGCGGTTGCCGGAGTAGCGGTCCAGCATCTCGCGGATGTAGGTGCTGCCAAGGCGGATATTGGTGACCGGGTCCCCCAGCGCCGCGTTGCTGGGCGTGGGCAGTCCCAGGCCGCGACTGACCTGAGCGGCGGTGCCCGGCATCAGCTGCATCAGGCCACGTGCACCCACCGGCGAGGTGGCGGTGGGGTTGAAGGCGCTCTCGCGACGCGCGAGTGCCATCAGCATCCACGGGTCGACGCCGGCATCGGCACCGAAGCGCTGGAAGTCCTGCTGCCAGGCCGGCGGGAAGCGCCAGGAAAGGCCATCCCACAGCTGGCCACGGATGGTGGCAAAGACGGTCAGGTCATACCATTTCTGCTGGAGCGCGTAGGCTGCAAGACGGCGAGCCCCGGCGTCATCCGCCTGGGTGACGGCGTTGAACCACTCGGAGCGAGCCAGACCGATCTCGTCAATGTTCATCAGTGCTCTGACGCGCTTGACGGCCGGCGTCTCGGCGACCTCGGCCAGTTCCGCGTCGGAGAAGTCCTGGTCATCACGATTGAGCGAGTAGGCCTGGCCGATACGGTCGGCGGCCAGGAAGCCGTAGAAGTTGCGCTCAGTCGCGGCGCGCGTCCAGGCGGTGCGTGCTTCCTGCGGGCGACCCAGGCTGTCATCGGCACGCCCCAGCCAATACTGGTAGCGGGCTTCGTTGCGGAAGCGGTCCGGCATCTTCAACACCCATTCACGCACCTGCGGCCAGTCGCCAGCACGCACCGCGTTGCGCATGCGCAGATCGAACAGCTCCTCGTCATCGAGGATGGTCAGGCGCTGATCGACCCAGCCGCGGTTGTTGGGGATGTCGCGCACCAGTGAATACCAGGCGAGGTCGCGCTCGACGGTGTGGCGCTGTTCATCACTCATCGGCATGTGCGGATTCACCTTGCGCCAGGCTTCCAGCGCGGCCTCGGTGTCGGCACGCACGAAGCCATGCATGGCGGCGACGCTCAAGGCGGCGAAGGCATGACCGCCGTGGCCGAGATTGGTCGGCAGGCGCGTGATGGCGGCAAAGTTGCCCTCAAGCTGCTCGCGTGCCGCGATGGCCCGCTGCCAGCTGCTGGGCAGCTGGCGCTCGAGATAGCTGACCATGCCACCCTGGCCGGCAGCCCAGGCGAGCATGGCGCGCTCCCAGATGGCTTGATCATCGATCACGCCACGCTCGCGCAACGCCGAGAACAGCGGGTCACAGGCCGAGTCCTGCGAGCTGGAGACATGCCAGAGCTGCAGGCCGCCTTGCGATGCGCTCGCGACATCATTGCCCAGCTGCGCCGTGTAGTAATAGCACTGGCGCTGCGCGCCGGCCGGCACGCCATCGCTGACTTCCAGCAGGGCATCATGACGGCCGGTACGCCCGTAGGCTGAGATCGCCTGGCCTCGCATCCACTCGGCCAACGGCGAGTCTGCATGGCGCTCGATGAAGGACAGCACTTCCGCGGCGGTGGCGTACGGCAGGCGGGCCTTGAGCTGGTGATACTCGATGTAGCCTTCCAGCACGTGGCCATTGACGGCGACCTGCTGAATCTCGTCAAAGCGCTTGGCGCGCGCATCATCGAAGGCGGCGCGGAAGCTCTGGTCACTGGGAGTGGCGGCCTGCAGGGGCAGGCTCAGTCCCAACAGCAGGCCTAGGCCGGTGAGGTGCCGCAGCGCCGCGAAGCGACGGCTGCCACGGGGTCGGAGTGTTTGCTTGCCTGGTGTCACCTGGGACTCCTGCGACTGTCGGTAAAGGGGGCGTGGACTGGCTGCGACCTTGTGGTGGCGGTTCAGTGCCCCGATGTTGAACAAGTGCCCCGATATTGGCTATCAGGGGTTGCCGATTCAGTAACGATAGTGGCTATCGTGGCAGTGGTCGGCGCTGAATAACAGCACCATCTGATACTGATAGTGAATTATCCGAGAGTGATATCGCGGCTGTGCTGCCGGGAAGATGAAAAGCTCAGTGAATGAAATTTGTGCTACCCGTGAGGAGTCCACTATGGGCAAGGCATTATGGTTGACGCGATTGTTTGGCCGCCGACATGTGCTGGGCAAGGCAGGCGCCGCCTTGCGCACCATGGGGCCCTTGCTGCGCGACGTTGTGAGCGGACGTTATCGCCCGGTGCCGTGGAAGGCGCTGGGGTTGGCGGCCGGCGCCTTCATCTATCTGGTCTCGCCGCTGGATCTGATCCCGGATCTGCTGGTGGGGCTGGGGATCCTCGATGATCTGGTGATCGTGACCTGGTTGCTCGGCAAGCTCGATGATGCGCTGGTCGACTATCGCCTGTGGCGTGGCGAGATTCCCGAACCTGATCCCTCCGATCCGCCGGCACCCTGAGGGCGTCCAGCGTGGAAATGCCATTCATCTGCCAGCCTGGATATAGGTACTGGCCATTGGCCGCATGGCAGGCACGCTGCGACCCTGCCATGCTCGTGATACGCTATCAAACACCAGTTTGAATGGCGTGCCGTCAGTGTCTGATCTGTCGTCTATCACAGGGCGGTGCGCCGTTTTATCCCAGGCGGTGCGTCGTTTTATCAAGGTAAGGCGCGCCGCTATGGCAACGCCCTGAACAACGCCTTTCAAGGAAATTCTGCATGCTGATCTATGCCTGCCTGCTGTTTGCGGCACTGATGCTGGTGCTGACCAAGGCTCCGGTCGCCTGGGCGCAACAGCGAACCGGTCGCTACGACAACCACGATCCGCGCGCACAGCAGCGTGAGCTGACGGGCTTCGGGGCCCGCGCGCTCGCCGCGCACCAGAACACCATCGAAGCCTTTCCGCTGTTTGCCGCCGGGGTGCTGGTCAGCCTCATCGCTGCACCGGGCGCCCCCATCGCGACCACGCTGGCGGTGGTCTTCGTGCTGGTGCGTCTGGGCTATTGGGGCTGCTACCTGGCCAATATCGCCTTGCTGCGATCACTGCTGTGGGGCGTCGGCTATCTGGTCTCGCTGGCGCTGATGGCGATGCCGCTGTGGATGTGATGCCTGCAGTGCCGCAGAGCCTGCTGGGGCTGGCCGTCAATCCCGCTGATGTGCCGGCCGCGGGTGGCGTATTGGATGACGCCAGCTGGGCGCGGGCGCTGACCGGATTCCTGAGCTTCATTCCGCACACGGCGCGCTTGAACGTCAGGGTCGAGGAGGTCGCCGCGCCGGCCATCCGCATGCAGCTGCCGTGGCAGCCGGCCTGGATCGGCGATCCACATCGCAGGCTGGTACATGGCGGCGTGTTGACCATGTTCGCCGATACGCTGTGTGGCAGCGCCGTGCTCACGGGGCTGTCGGCACCGGAAGTCTGCCCGACGCTGGATCTGCGTCTCGATCACTACCGACCCGGCGTCGAGGGGCTGGCGTTGGTGGGCGAGGCGCGCGTGCTGCGGGTCACGGAATCGATGGTGTTTACCGAGGCACAGATCTGGCAGCAGCCGGGCAAGATCCTGTGTCGTGCGATCGGCAACTTCGTCAGGCTCGGCGAGCGCAATACGCCCAGCGGCTTTGCCGAGGCGCTGCTGGCGGCGGCCAACGCTCAAGCCCCCGCGAATCCCTCCATGCCCGAGTCCGGACCGCACGGGCAGTCATCACAGGCTGCACAGCCAGCAGGCGAGAAAACCGAGCCGCAGGCTACGCGTGATGCCCGAGACCCGCGCGGGCTGCTCAGTGCACGGCGTTTCGTCGAAGGGCAGCGCACTCACGCCGACCTGGCGGCGCTGCTGGCGAGTCTGCCCTACGCGCAGGCGATCGGGCTTGGGCTGTGTGCCATTGATGGGCAGCAGGCGGGCGCGGCCTGTGATCTCGACCTGCATCCCGAGCAGGCGCTGAGCTATTCCATGGCGGCGATGCCCGACAATGTCGGCAACCCGATGCTGCCTGCAGTGCATGGCGGTGTGCTGGCCGCGGCGATGGAAACCGCCGCCACGCTTGAGGTGCTCAGGCGGCATGGGCGCGGCGGTCGTGAAGCACGCCTGCCCAAGCTGATCGATTTTTCCATCGACTATCTGGCCACGGCGCACGGCGATCAGGTGACGCGCATCGACTGTGAAGTGATGCGTGAAGGTCGGCGCATGACCAATGTGCGCGTCAGCGCCTGGCAGAAATCCCGCGAGCAACCGGTCGCCAGCGCGCGCATGCACTTCGTGCTGGAGTCACTCGCCTCCCCATGATGGGCAGGCGATATCTGCTCTGCAGGCATCACACCTGAGAGCACCTCCCTGAATGCCAGCGCTTCGTTGGCTCCCTCCGTTGTCTCCTTTCATTGCTACCCCAGGGAGCCGCTTGGGTGTTTCTATGGCACACGCCTGGCGCGTATGGCGCAATCATCTGTCGCTAGTGCCTTGAAATCCCTCACCCTTGCCCCATATCTGATCCACGAGTGCTTCCTGCGATCTGCCGCCCAAGAAAGGCAGGCGTCGGCGAGCCGGTTCCATTGTTGCGGGGGCGCTCTGGCCACCGCGAATCTTCTTTTCAGGCATCCACGACATAGAGGTCCTTTTCGATGACGACCGCCACTCACACCGAAACGCATGGCTTCCAGACAGAAGTGAAGCAGCTGCTTCACCTCATGATCCACTCGCTGTATTCCAACCGCGAGATCTTCCTGCGCGAGCTGGTCTCCAACGCGGCGGATGCCTGCGACAAGCTGCGTTACCAGGCGCTGGACAACGACGCCCTCTACGGCAACGACAGCGAACTGCGCATCGAGATCGAGCACGATGCCGAGGCGAAGACCATCACCCTGCGTGACAACGGCATCGGCATGAGCCGTGACGATGTGGTCGCCAATCTGGGTACCATCGCACGCTCCGGCACTGCCGAGTTCATGAAGAACCTGTCTGGCGACCAGCAGAAGGATTCGCGTCTGATCGGTCAGTTCGGTGTCGGCTTCTACTCCGGCTTCATCGTCGCCGACGAGATCACCGTGCGCACCCGTCGCGCCGACCTGGGCGCTGATCAGGGCGTCGAGTGGAAGTCCCGTGGCGAGGGCGAGTTCAGCGTCGCCGACATCGAGCGTGCCGAGCGCGGTACCGAGATCGTGCTGCACCTCAAGGACGATGCCGTCGAGTTTGCCGACGATTATCGCCTGCGCAGTCTGGTCACCAAGTACTCCGACCATATCGAACTGCCGGTGCGCATGAAGCGCGTCGAGAAGGACGAGGAAGGCAACGAGCAGGTCCACTGGGAAACCGCCAACTCCGCCACTGCGCTGTGGGTGCGCTCCAAGTCCGAGGTCAGTGACGAGGAGTACAAGAACTTCTACAAGCACGTCTCGCATGACTTCTCGGACCCGCTCAGCTGGAGCCACAACAAGGTCGAGGGCAAGCTCGAGTACACCAGCCTGCTGTTCGTGCCGGGCCGTGCGCCGTTCGATCTCTACCAGCGCGATGCCGCGCGTGGCCTGAAACTCTACGTGCAGCGCGTCTTCATCATGGACGACGCCGAGCAGTTCCTGCCGCTGTACCTGCGCTTCATCAAGGGCGTGCTGGACACCAATGACCTGTCGCTGAACGTCTCGCGTGAACTGCTGCAGCAGGACCCGCAGGTCGACAAGCTCAAGTCCGCGCTGACCAAGCGTGGCCTGGACATGCTCAAGAAGCTGGCCAAGGACCCCGGGCAGTACCAGACCTTCTGGAACCAGTTCGGCTCCGTGCTCAAGGAAGGCCCGGCGGAAGACTTCGCCAACCGTGAGAAGATCGCCGAGCTGCTGCGCTTCTCCACCACCGAGACCGACAGCGCGACCCAGGACCAGTCACTGGCCCAGTACGTCGAGCGCATGAAGGAAGGCCAGAGCAAGATCTACTACCTGGTGGCCGACAGCTTCAATGCCGCCAAGTCCAGCCCGCACCTCGAGATCTTCCGCAAGAAGGGTATCGAAGTCCTGCTGCTGACCGACCGCATCGACGAGTGGCTGATGAGCCACCTCACCGAGTTCGACGGCAAGTCCTTCGCGGATGTCGCCAAGGGCGATCTCGATCTCGGCGATGTCGAGAACGAAGAAGAGAAGAAGGCCCAGGAAGAGACCGCCAAGGCCAAGGAAGATCTGGTCAAGCGCGTCAAGGAAGCGCTGGCCGAGAACGTTCAGGAAGTGCGCATCACGCACCGTCTGACCGATTCCCCGGCCTGCGTGGTGCTGCCGGAGCACGAGATGGGCTACCAGATGCGCAAGATGATGGAAGCCGCTGGCCAGCCGCTGCCGGAAGTGAAGCCGATTCTCGAGCTGAACCCGGAGCATGCTCTGGTCACGCGTCTGGAAGGCGGTGAAGGCGATTACTTCACCGACCTGGCACACGTGCTGCTCGATCAGGCCATCATCGCCGAAGGCGGTGCGCTGGAAGATCCGGCCGCCTACGTGCGCCGCCTGAACAGCATGCTCAGCGCCTGAGACGGCGGAACGATCGAGTCACTGGCTTGATCAGGCATGTCCGCCACGACGCCCTCGCAGCCTGTGCTGCGGGGGCGTTTTGCGTTGGGTGTGTCGTCAGCGATAGCGTCCAGTGCGAGGTGCAGAGCGTGAAGGGCAGGAAGGCGGCAGGGTAGGAAGGGATGAAGGGAGGAAGGGGAAAGGAAAAAGAAAAAAGAAAAAAGAAAAAGGTGAGGATGCGCAGGGAGCGCAGAGCGCGCCGCGTCAGTAGAGCGAAAAGGCGGGCACCGTCTGGCGGTCTGTCGGTGACGGACGACAGGGCTTGCCGTGTCTTTCCTCGCTTGGCCGACCGCGCCATCTTCTCGCGTACGCGTTTTTAGGGTTTCATGCAGCCTCATGAGATACGCTGATGGTATCTCGCGTCTTGCTACTGCATCCCTCTCGATGAGCGCAGCACATGACTTACCTACCTTTCTCTGCGGGTTGGCTGACTGGCGGAGTGCGTGGCATGCCACGCCTGGCTCGCCTGCCACGCCTGCCACGCCTGCCCGCGTGGACGTGGGCCTGGCCGCGGCGCTCGTGGCGCCTGAGCCCTGTTCGTCTGGGCTCTGTCCGTCCGGGCTCTGTTCATCTGAGCCCTGCTCGCCTGTTCATCGCTGCCTTGCTGCTGGTGATGGGGCTGGGCTCGATGGCGCAGGCGGCACGGCTGGATGATGAGCTGCTGGCCCGTGACAGGACCCATCAGATGCCGGACCTGCGGCCCTATCCCGCGGGCAACCAGCGCAAGGTCGCCTTCTTCGAGCTGATGATTCCGCTGGTGGTGGCCGAGAACCAGCGCATCGCCGAGCAGCGCGACTGGTTGCTGGCGATGCGCAAGCGCGCCGGTGATGGAGGGCGTGACTACAGCGAGCGCGAGCAGGAGCGCCTCAATGGCCTGTGTGATCAGGTCAATCTGCCCTGTGATGTCACGCGCGAAGACATCGGCGTCAGCTGGACGCGCCTGCTGCTGCGCATCGATACCCTGCCGCTGGACATGGTGCTGGTGCAGGCCATCGAGGAGTCGGGCTGGGGGACGTCGGGTCATGCCCGTGAGGCCAACAATCTGTTCGGCATGCGTTGCTTCTCGCGCGGCTGCGGTATCGGGCCGCTGGGGCGTGAATATCGGCGCTTCGAGAGCCTGGAGGCGGGTATCGCCGCCTATTTCGACAATCTCAATTCCCAGCGCAGCTACGCCGAGCTACGTGAGCTGCGCGGGCGTCTGCGCAACGCGGGCCAGCCGGTGCGCGCCGAAGACCTCATCCCGACGCTGAGTGCCTACTCGACGCGGGGCAACGCCTACTTCACCACGCTCTATGAACTGTTGCGTTGGAATCGTGGCCTGATGCGTACCGTGCGTGAGCGCCTCGCGGCCAATGGCGCGCTGTCCTAGTCATGATCGCGCAGCGAAGGTCTTGCCCCCCGCGCTGACAGGGGGGATCATGCCGCCATGCATCTGAGCAATGATCAACGGCGAATTCTCGCCCATCCCTTTCCCTCGCGCCTGCGCGATCGCACGCCGGCCAACAGCGCCGAGCACAGCGATTGCGTGGTGGTGCGTGCCTGCGCCGGCAGCGGCAAGACCGTACTGATGGTCGAGCTGGCGCGTACCTACGCCGACGAGACTCTCATCTATACCTCACTCAACCCGGCGGTGGCGGGGCGGACCGCCAGTCAGCTGCCCGCCAATGTCCAGTCGCTGTCGCTGCATCAGCTGGCGCGCCAGGCCTTGATGGAGGAGTACGGCGACAAGCTCAAGCGCCAGCCCGACATCACGCGCCGCCTGGCGCCGCAGAGTCTCAGCTGGCTGGGCAGTCTTTCCAGCCAGTCCCGCAGCCTGATCGCCCAGGGCCTGAACACCTTCTTCGCCGAGAGCGACGCGGTGCCGATGCCTGAGCACCTGCCCGACGGCGTGGCACAACGGCTGAGCGCCAATGAGCTGCGCCAGCTGGTCGAGAGCATGCGACTGGTGTGGGAGTGCCTGCTGGACCCCGCCGATCACCAGCAGAGCCTGTCGTTCAACGCCTTGCTCAAGCTGTGGTCGCAGCATGGCCAGTCGCTGGAGGCCGACCTGGTGATGCTGGATGAGGCGCAGGACGCCACGCCAGCGTTGCTGGCCATGTTGCGTCGCCAGCGCTGCGACCTGCTGCTGATCGGCGACCCGCATCAGAGCCTGTCGCGCCAGGTGGAAGGCATGAGTTCGCTGGATTCGCCGCTGCTGGCCGATGCCACCGTCTACTCACTGCCCGGCGCCTGGCGCTTCGGGCCGGCATTGGCGGCGCTGGGCACGCGGTTGGCGGCCTGTTCGCCCACCGCGCGTGAACAGGCCATGAGCGGCCTCGGTCCGGCGACCCGTCTGGCGCTGCCCGCAGTGCGTGAAGCATTGCTGCACTCCGGCAGGCGCCACGCTGTGATCAGTGCCGGCCCGGTGGCGGCGTTGAGGGAGGCGCTGGCACTGCACCAGCGCGGCATTGCGGTGGCCTGGCTGGATGGCATCGAGGGCTATCCGCTGGCGGGGCTGCTGGATCATTGGCGACTCTGGCGCGCACATCAGCTGGCCGAGCAGGGCGACAGGGCCAGTCAGCGTGAGTGCTGGCGACTGCTGCCCCCCTCCCTGACGCGGCTCGGACAGACTCCGGCGCAGGTACTGGGGGCTCTGGCGCGTCTCGAGGATCATCAGGCGCGCAGTCTGCATGAGTTGGCCTCCTGGTATGCCCAGGCGCCACTCGATCAATGGATCGGGGAGTTGCGCAAGCACGATGGTGACCTGCAGGCCGCCATCGTCAGTGCTCACTCGCGGGGACAGTCGGTCGAGCTACCCACAGTCATGCTGGGGACGGTGTTCCGCGCCAAGGGTCTCGAATTTGATTGCGTGGTGCTGGCCGATGATCTGGCATTGCCAAGCGAGCGCCAGCAATTGCCCAATCAGGTGCTGGTCACCAATCTCAGCTACACCGCCGCCACGCGGGCACGCCAGCTGCTGGTACTCAATGAGCGCCTGAGCCACTGGTGGCAGGCGCAGGGCGAGAGTGAGCGCTTCCCTCTGCTCGAGGCACTGCCGCAGGCCTGGCTGAGCGAGTCCACGCATGGCGTGCAGGCGCCGCACCCGTGGTGGGGCAAGGCGCGCCTGTCGGAGTTGGCACTGACACCGCGCAAGCGCCTGCTGCTGCGCCGTCATGAGACCTCGCTTGAGAGCACGCCTGCTGCGGTGTCGCCCGCGGCTGGCACGCGCGAGCAGGCGCAAGCCTCGGGCGACCCTGTCAGCCATGCTCAGCACCTGGACCATGATCAGCACCTGGGCCATGCCCGGGACTCCGACGATGCCCTGCAGGCGCTCAAACGTCAGGCGCGCACCGATACGACGGCGCGCAAGCTGTATGAGATGGCCAGCAAGCTGCCACCCGGGCGGCCCTCCGGCGGTCTGCGCAGCCTGTTGACCCCGAGTGATGCCGCCGCGTCCACTTCTTCCCCCAGCGGGTCGCCGACCCCCGGTGGCCCGACGGAGCCTCTTGATGAGTGAGTTTTCCCCTACGCACGCCGCGCACGTGCATGACCTGGCGGCGCTGCGCTTCAACAACCGTTATGCCCGCCTGCCTGAGTACTTCTTCACGCGTGTCGCCCCAGAGCCGCGACAAGGCACGCGCCTTGCCGATGTGAGTCCTGACTGCGCTCGTCTGCTGGGGCTGGAGGCGCCCTTGGACTCCGACGCCTCCAGCGAGGAGGCGCTCGAGCAGCTGCGACTCTTGATGGCCGGTGAGCAGTTGTTACCAGGCATGGACGCATTGGCCCAGAAATACACCGGTCATCAGTTCGGTCACTACAATCCGCAGCTCGGCGACGGGCGAGGCATTCTGCTCGGCGAACTTGAGATCGAACACGGCAAGACCTTCGATCTGCATCTCAAGGGCGCCGGTCGTACGCCTTACTCGCGCTTCGGCGATGGTCAGGCGGTGGTGCGCTCCAGCGTGCGCGAGTATCTGGCCAGCGAGTACATGGCGGCGCTGGGCATTCCCACCAGCCGCGCGCTGGCACTGGCGGTGAATGGCGAGCGGGTCCAGCGCGAGACCGTCGAGCCCGGCGCTACCGTGTTGCGCGTCTGCGAGAGCCACCTGCGCTTCGGGCACTTCGAGTGGCTGGCCCACTCCGGCCGGCATGAAGACCTCAAGACGCTGATCGATCACGCCCTGCGGGAGCACTTCCCCGAGTGCCTGCCCGAGATGTCGGAAGAGCCTTCCGACATGGGCGACATCGGGCGCGAGCCGCTGGATGAAGCGACACGCATCGCCGCCGCGCTGGGCATGTTCGAGACAGTGATCACTCGCACCGCGAAACTGATCGCGGCCTGGCAGGCCTACGGCTTCGTGCATGCGGTGATGAACACCGACAACATGTCACTGCTGGGGCTGACCTTCGATTACGGGCCTTACGCTTTCCTCGATGGCTATGAAGAGAATCTGGTACCGAATCATACCGATCAGGCCGGGCGCTATGGTTTCGCCCAGCAGCCGGGCATCGGGCTATGGAATCTGGAGCGTCTGGGCGTCGCGCTGTCGCCGCTGATCGACGTGGACGCACTCTCCACTGCGCTGGGTGCCTACGAGGGCGAGTTGCAGCGTGAATATGCCCGCCTGATGCGCGCGCGTCTCGGGTTGCCGGATGCTCGCGATGAGGACATGACGCTGGTGCAGCAGTGGCGCGAGCTGCTGGCGGCCGGCAAGGTCGACCACACCCATGCCTACCGCCTTCTCAGTCATTGGGATGTCGCGCAGCCCGCGCCGGAAACGCTGGTCGTGCGCCTGGCCGGCGAGCGTGGGCCGCATGGCAATTCGGCCCGGGCGCGCGATGAAGCCTCGGCGTGGCTTGAGCGCTATCAGGCGCGCGTCATGGCCATCGGGCTCTCTGCCGAGAATGAGCGCCAGCGTCGTCTGGCCATGCTCGGCTGCAATCCGCTCTATGTGCCGCGCACGCATCTGCTGCTGGAGGTGATCGCACGGGTCGAGCAGGGCGATGACACGACACTCAAGGCCTTGCGTCAGCGTCTGACGGCACCCTTCTTCCGCCCCGAGGAGGGTAGTCTGGAGGCGGCGCAGGAGCTGGGGCAGGCGCAGGGCGTCGATGCCGAGCTGGTCGATGACTGGACACGGCCACCGGCGGCGAATGCCGCGCCGATCTGCATGAGTTGCTCGTCCTGAGCGGCTCTGTCAGAGCCGCTCTCATTGAGGGGGCCTGAACTGCTTCGCTGACAGCGCAAGCCAAGGACTAACATCCGCTTTGTGCAATGCGGGAATCACGCGCTGACACTCAAGTCATCGTCATGAATATGGGATGCTGCTGCTGCGGTATCCCATTTTTCATGGCAGGCACTGTCACAGCCATAAGCTCGAGATTATGCGATGCATAACACAAAGCTGAGCTATTCTTGGTGAGGTGCCTTTTGTAAACTCATTGAAAATCAGTGACTTGGTAGTGTCGCAAGGCGCCTGTCAGCATAAGGCGGCTGTTATGACTGTCATAACGATAGCTTTATGCTTGATTTTATTGCTTTTTTTGCAATGCAGCGCTTGACCCTGATGCACCGTCAAGAAAAGACTGATGCTGGACACTCATCGTGTCGCGGGTGATGTCAGGCCTTCTGGCCATGCGTGAGTCACGGCTTGCGATTCAGGCAAGTCTCACCTGTGACAGGCAATAACGTCGCTGAAAGCGCCTCCGGCAGGCAGGATGGCGCGAATCAGCGCTCAACAGGAACGACGCCATGAATCTTTCAAGGCTGGCAGCCTCAGGCATGAACACGGACGTGAAACGAGGTGCGCGATGCTGAATATTCTAGTCGTGCGCGAGATGCGTGCACCGGACCTGGTGACACCCGACGAGGGCGTGAGCAGCACACTGGCGCGCGGGGAGTGCCGCGTCGCGCTGGACCCGGTGACGGCCGGCAAGCTCGCACGTCACCTGGACAGCAGCGTCAGTGACACCAGCGACGCCATCGTGCACGTGGAGAGCGGTGCCGGACGTCATGCGCACTTCGATGATGCGGCCTACGCCGCCCAGGCCGGGGTGGCGGTCGTCGCCGAGGCCGATATCGCAGCGGCGCGTGCCGCGGCGGATCTCGTGCTGTGCGTGCGCACGCCCAGCGAGTCACAGATCAGCGAGTTGCGTGAGGGCGCGGTGGTGGTGGCATTGATGACGCCATACCAGAATCCGCAGCTGATCAGCAAGCTTGCCAGTCAGGGGCTGACCAGCCTGTGCATGGAATTCGTGCCGCGTATCTCGCGGGCCCAGAGCATGGACGCCCTGTCCTCGCAGGCGGGTGTCGCGGGCTATCACGCCGCGCTGCTGGCGGCCAACGAGTCCTCGGTGTTCTTCCCGATGCTGACGACTGCCGCCGGTACCGTGCGTCCGGCGCGTGTCGTGGTGGTCGGTGCCGGCGTCGCGGGTCTGCAGGCCATCGCGACTGCCAAGCGTCTCGGCGCCCAGGTGTGGGCCTATGACATTCGCGCTGCCGCGCGTGAGCAGGTCGAATCGCTGGGCGCCAAGATGATCGATACCGGCGTCGATGCCTCCGGCGAGGGCGGCTACGCTCGCGAGCTGACCGATGACGAGCGCGCCCAGCAGGCCGAGGCACTGGCACGTCACATGGGCGACGCGCATGTGGTGATCTCCACCGCCGCGATTCCGGGGCGTCCGTCACCGCGCATCATCAGCCGCGAGATGGTCGAGGGCATGAAGCCTGGCGCCGTGCTGGTCGATCTCGCCGCCGAAGGCGGTGGCAACTGTGAACTGACCGAGCCTGGCAAGCGTGTCGAGCACGCCGGTGTCACGGTACTCGGCCCGCTGGACATGGCCTCGAGCCTGGCGGTCAATGCCAGCGAGATGTACGCCAAGAACCTTTTCAACCTGCTGACCCCCTACATGAAGGATGGCGAACTGACGCTGGACTTCGAGGATGCGGTGCTCGGCCCGATGCGTCTGACCGATGGCGGCCGCATCACCCACGATGACGTACGCGCTCGCGCGGAGGACGCCGCATGATCGAAGGACTTTCTGCCGTATACATCCTGATGCTGGCGGCCTTCGTCGGCTACGAGGTCATCTCGCGTGTGCCGGTGATTCTGCACACGCCCCTGATGTCCGGTTCCAACTTCATCCACGGCATCGTGCTGGTCGGGGCGATGATCGCCCTCGGTCAGGCCGAGACCGGCATGCAGCAGTTCATCGGCTTCATCGCCGTGCTGCTGGGCGCCGGCAACGCGGTCGGCGGTTATGTGGTCACCGAGCGCATGCTGGAAATGTTCAAGACCAGTGATCGCAGCAAGGGCACAGACGCTGCCAATGGCATCAACGACAAGGAGGCTCGCTGATGAACTGGCTGGTCGAAACAGGGTATTTCGCGGCGGCGGTGGTCTTCATCCTCGGCCTCAAGCGCATGTCACATCCTTCCACGGCACGCAGCGGCATCCATTGGGCCGGTATCGCGATGGTCGTGGCCACGCTGCTGACCTTCCTGCATCCGCAGATTGATGGTCGTTATGGTCTGATGCTGCTGGCCATCGTCATCGGTGGCGGTATCGCCTGGTACTCCGGCAACAAGGTCGAGATGACCGACATGCCGCAGATGATCGCCATCTACAACGGCATGGGTGGCGGTGCGGCAGCGGCGATCGCTGCGGTCGAGCTGATGCGCATGAGCGACAACCCGGCATTGATCGAGCAGCACGGCTCGCTGGCGCTGTGGCTGGGCGTGCTCGGGGCGATGATCGGTGCGGTGGCCTTCTCCGGTTCCATCGTCGCCTGGGCCAAGCTGGATGGGCGCCTCAAGAAGGCGTTCAACTTCCCGAGTCAGCAGCTGATCAACATGATCGTGCTGGGTCTGACGGTCTATCTGGGCGTCGTGATCGCGGCGGTGGAACCGTCCGGCTCGCTGGTGCTGGTGTTCTTCGTGCTTGCGTTGCTGTTCGGCGCGATGCTGGCACTGCCCATCGGTGGCGCCGACATGCCGGTGATCATCTCGCTGTTCAATGCGCTGACCGGCCTTGCGGTGGCAATGGAAGGCTTCGTGCTCGGCAATGCCGCGATGATCATCGCCGGTACTGTCGTCGGGGCGGCCGGTACGCTGCTGACCCAGCTGATGGCCAAGGCCATGAATCGTCCGCTCCGCAACGTGCTGTTCAAGCAATTCGGCGGCGCCTCCGGTGTCGAGCAGGGCGAGATCGAGGGCAGCATGAAGGCTTCCGATCCGATGGACGCCGCCGTGCAGCTGGCCTTCGCCGAGCGCGTCATCATCGTGCCGGGGTACGGCATGGCGGTGGCACAGGCGCAGCACAAGGTCTGGGAGATGGTCGAGCTGCTGGGTGAGCGTGGCGTCGAAGTGCGCTTCGCGATCCACCCGGTCGCCGGTCGCATGCCGGGCCACATGAATGTGCTGCTGGCGGAAGCCGGCGTGCCCTACGATATGATCGCGGACCTGGACGAGATCAACAACGACTTCGAGACCACCGACGTCACGCTGGTCATCGGCGCCAATGACGTGGTCAATCCGGTCGCCAAGAACGACGCCTCAAGCCCGCTGTACGGCATGCCGATCCTCAATGCCGACCAGTCCCGCAACGTGCTGGTGATCAAGCGCGGTCAGGGCTCCGGCTTCTCCGGTGTCGAGAATCACCTCTTCTATCTTGACCACACGCGCATGGTGTATGGCGATGGTCAGAAGGTGGTCGGCGACATGATCACGGCCCTCAAGACGCTGTGATCTGACGCCTCGGCGTGATGGGTCAAGTCTGCCGCCATCCCGCCAGCGCTGAACAGACCGGCAATTTCTGCGCCTCAGGGGCAGGGATTGCCGGTTTTTTATGCATATCGATTGTTCATGCACATCGAGAGTTCATGCGTATCGATGGTTCGTGTAGGTCGATTGCGCGCGAGGCGCGCATGGCAGTCGCGTCACTCAGTCGCGTCAACCAGGCGCAGCCCCTGCGTTGGCCATGAAGCCTGCGCAGACATCTCTTGTTCAGCATTCTCTGACAAACTATGAGTACAATGCCTGCCATTCACTGAGCACATCGTCATCCAAGGAGTCAGCATGTCTGCCACTACCCCTTCACCTCGTCGGGCCATTCGTGATCGCGAGGTAAGCGAAACGACCCCTCAGGCGGTGGGACTCAATGTCTGCGTGCTGGGTGGCGGCAGCTTCGGGACCGCGATCGCCTCGATTGCCGCCGACAATGGTGCCAGCGTCACCCAGTGGATGCGTGATGCCAGCCAGGCCGAGGAGGTCAACACCCGGCACCGCAACTCGGGCTATCTGCCGGGCTTCGAGATCAATGCCTCGGTGCGTGCCACCACCGACATGGCCGATGCACTGGCCGAGGCCGAGCTGGTCTGCGTGGCGATTCCTTCCAAGGCCTTCCGTACGGTGGTCCGCCAGGCGCGCGCCCACCTGCGTGAAGGGCAGATACTGGTGGCTACCACCAAGGGCATCGAGAGCGAAGGCTTCACCCTGATGAGCGAGGTGCTGGAGCAGGAAACCGGCTTCACGCACATCGGCGTGCTGTCTGGCCCCAATCTGGCGGCCGAGATCGCCCAGCGGCAGCTGACAGCCACGGTGATCGCCTCCGACGACGCCTACACCCGCGCTCGCGTGCAGACGGCCTTCGGCTGCGACTATTTCCGTGTCTACGCCAGTAATGACCGCTACGGCGTCGAGCTGGGCGGGGCGCTGAAGAACATCTATGCCATCGCGGCCGGCATGGCCGCGGCCCTTGGCATGGGCGAGAACACCCGTGCCATGCTGATGACCCGCGCGCTGGCCGAGATGAGCCGCTTCGCCGTGGCCAAGGGCGCCAATCCGATGACCTTCCTCGGCCTTGCCGGTGTGGGCGATCTGATCGTGACCTGCTCCTCGCCGCTGTCGCGCAACTATCGGGTCGGCTACGCACTGGGAGAAGGGCGCACCCTCGACCAGGCGGTCGAGGTGCTGGGCCAGGTCGCCGAGGGTGTCAATACCGTGCGATTGGTGCAGGATGAATCCGAGCGACTGGGCATCTACATGCCGCTGGTCAGTGGCATGGCCAAGGTGCTGTTCGAGAATGTCGACCCGCATCACATGGCCCGCGCGCTGATGGGCGGTGAGCAATCCAGCGATGTAGAGTTCGTGCTGTCGCGTGAGTCGGTGCAGCAGGCGCGGCAGTTGGAACCCGACGGCTCCTGAGGACTCATAGCAGGTGATGGAACGTGTTTCGCCATCCCCTTGTCTGACTCGTGCAACGCTCCGGTTGGCGAGCCCCTGGTCATCGGCCGCAGCGATGGAGCCATTCGTGACGTGCTCGGGCTGCGGCAGTCATCTTTTCAGGAGAATGTCATGAGTGTACTGATCATGCGTCACGGCGAGGCCCTGGCTGGCACGCCGGACCCCGAACGCGAATTGAGCGAGAATGGCCGCGAAGAGGCGCGCCGCATCGGTCGCTGGCTGGCTCATCAGCTGCCCGCCGAGCGTCGTGCGCGTCTGACGCTGGTCGTCAGTCCGTTTACCCGCGCCCAGCAGACCGCCCAGGAGATCTCCTCGGCGCTTGAGTTGAGTGGTGAGCAGCAGACCACGCTGGAGATCATCACCCCGGATGACCCGCTGACACCGGTGCTCGACTGGCTGCAGACCCATGTGCCGCCCACTTCTGAGGGATGCGAACCACGCGACTGGCTGATCATCAGCCACAATCCGCTGGTCTCGAATCTGGCCAGCGCTCTGGTCGATGGCCCCGGCAGCACCCAGCTGGCCTTTGCCACCGCAAGCCTCGCCTGGCTGGACGCCGATGTCTGGGCCGCTGGCCTGGCGGATCTGTACCAGTTCGTGAGCCCGGCGGAGCTGGCGTAAGTCACGCGCGGCTGTCATGAACCACAACCATTGAGCCGCAACCATTGAGTCACAACGAAACGCCCCCGCCAGTCTGCACTGGCGGGGGCGTTTCGCTTTGGCCTGCAGCCAGACCGCTGCTGCTAGACCAGACCGCTCAACTTGAGCACGAAGATGCCGGTCGTGATGGTGATACCTGCCATCAGGGTGCTGATGGCGATGATATTGGCGGCCAGGCGGTCATTGCCGCCCATTGCCCGTACCATCACGAAGCTTGCCGCCGCCGTCGGTGAGGCGAAGAACAGGAACAGCACGCCGAGTTCGGTGCCGCGGAAGCCCAGCAGCACGGCGACGGTGGTCGCCAGCAGTGGCACGCTGATCATCTTCATCAGACTGGCACTGAGGGCCAGCTTGCGGCCTTCACGCAGCGAGCGCATCGACAGGGTACCGCCGATGCAGATCAATGCCAGCGGCAGCGTCATGCGTGCGAAGTAATCACCGGAAGTCTCCAGCCACTCGGGCAGCTGCCAGCTGAAGGCCGCGAAGGGCAGGGCGGCCAGCACGCCGAGAATCAACGGGTTGGTGATGATACCGCGCGCGATGCCAGTCCAGCTGGTACGGCCATCGCCGAGATAGCTCGACAGCACCACTACCGACAGCATGTTGTAGGACAGGATGACGACGCCCATCAGGATGCCGCCCATCGACAGGCCAAGATCGCCATAGAGATTGGCGGCCAACGCCAGTCCGACGATGGCGCAGTTGCCGCGAAATGCTCCCTGGACCACCTCGCCACGCTCCTTGCGTGGTACGCGCAGAATCGCCCAGCCCCACAGCAGCAGGAAGGTGGCCAGTGTCGCGCAGGCGAAGTAGATCAGCATGTCCGGACGCAGGGCGTGATCGAGATCGGCCCGCACGATGGAGAGGAAGACCAGCGCCGGCATGGTGCCCTTGAACACCAGCGATGAGGCGGTGCTGATGAAGGTGTCGTCGATCCAGCCGAGTCGCTTGAGCCCCAGGCCCAGAAATACCATCGCGAAGACCGGGACGGTGACGTTCAACGTCGCGACGAACAGTGCCAGCATGTCGTTCATGAAGTCGTCTCGCTCATGTTCACCCTTGTCGTGTGCAGGTTGTGGTGTGTCTGATCAGGCCTGATGCCGGTGGTTGCGCCGCTGACGATAGTAGTGCGTGATGTAGCGGCGCGTGATGTAGTGGCGCGTAATGTGGCGGCGCGTGATGTGTCGGCGCAAGGAGCGCCTTCAGGCCAGCCAGAAGCCCGTGATCAAGGCCGCTGCCAGCAAGGCCCAGAACAGCCCGTTGCGCAGACGGGTATCGCGGCGCGGCCTGGAAGACGGCGAGGAGGTAGCGGACTGCTTGTCATGCTTGGGCATCGAGGGGTCCTGTCCAGCAAGATTAAATGAAGGCTCACAGAATGAAGGCTCAACGTGTGAAGGCTCTGGCAGGCAGACCGCCGGCCAGCAAGGCGCTCTGACAACGGCGCGTGCCTGTCATCCGCCCAGCATATCAGGCTTTCCTTAGACTCAGGGATAGTCGTTCAGTTCTGGGCTAGTGGTTCAGCTCTGGTATCAGGTTCTGCTGTGCGAATGCCGCCAACCAAGGGCGCGTGTGGGCGTGATGATCGAGAAGACAGGCGCCACGATACGCCTTGAGGGCCGGCAAAGGGCGGAATAGACGCCATAACCGCGCGAGTGGTGACTGCGCGCGTACTCCTGCTTGGCGAGCGCAGGCTGTCGGCTTACCCTGTGCGCTGCATTGTCATCTGTCACGGCCATCTCTCAAGATCAGCCGCCGGAGCCACGATCATCTTCCGGCCTCATGATCACCTGCCGGAACCATCAGTCCCGGCTACGCATTGCCCCTATCAGGAAAAGTACAAGGAGCGGGTATCTTGCAGGACCCATACACGACCTCTGCGTCATCCTCTGCCGCGGCGTCCTCTGCTGTGACTCGCTCTGCGGCAACTCGATCTGCGTCAATCCCCGAGCGCGCGTCTGACGATCCGTCCGCTTCCCCGGCGTTGTTGGTCAGTCGCGGGCTCGGGCGTCAATTCGGTCAGCAACAGGCCGTCACCGGGCTGACCTTCACGGCCTCGCGTGGTGAGGTCATCGGCCTGCTGGGGCCCAATGGCGCCGGCAAGACCACCAGCCTGCGCATGCTGGCGGGCACGCTCGCCGCCACCCAGGGGCAGCTGGAGCTGGAAGGCGAAGCCTTCGATGGTCGCGCCAGTCAGCGCCAGCTCAATCGCCTCAAGCGTCGCATCGGCTATCTGCCGGAGGGCGCACCCCTGTGGCCGCAGCTGACGGTGCGCGAGAGTCTCGAGTGCGTGGCGGGTCTGCATGGGTTGTCGCGCAAGGTGCGTAATGATCGCCTTTCGGCATTGATGGATCGCCTGGATATCACGCCTTTCGCCAATCAATTGTGCGCTGTGTTATCCAAAGGCTATCGGCGTCGCGTGGCGCTGGCGATGGCGTTGACCCATGATCCGGACGTCCTGCTGCTCGATGAGCCCACCGATGGGCTGGACCCGCTGCAGAAGGACAGCGTGCGCGTCTTCATTCGTGAGCTGGGTCGCGAGCGTCTGATCATCGTCTCCACTCATCTTCTGGAGGAAGTGCCTCGCATCTGTGACCGCGTACTGGTCATGGCCAATGGCCAGCTGGGCTTCGATGATACGCCGGAGGCGCTGGCCGCGACCTCCGTCAGCGAAGGCATCCTGGGGGGCAGTCGTTCGCGCTACGGCGCGGGGTATGGCGCGAGTTCCAGTCTGCCGGTATGGCGAGTGACGTTGAGTCGGGCCTTGAGCGAGCGCGAACTGGCCAGTGTCTCGCGTCTGCCGGGCGTGGCGGCCATCACGCCCGTCAAGCCCGGCGATGCCATGGCGCTTGACAAGTCGCCGCTGGTGATCTCGACCGGTGCCGTGCTGCGACTGGCCGGGCGTCTCCATCAGGACCCGCGCCCCGCGCTGGCACGCTGGTGCAGCTACATGGAAATCCGCCTCGATGAATGTGTCCACGAACGGGGCGATATCGAGGTCGCGTTCCGCCAGCTGGTGACGCGCATGGCGGAGCAGCCCTCGCCGCTGCCGATGCGCAGGCAGGCACCGCGCGCAGATCAGGAGGTGTCGTCATGAGGGCCGTTCTCGCGCTGGTCCGCCGTGACCTGCATCAGGCACTGACACAAGGCGCCAGCTGGTCGCTGCTGGTGGTGATGGCGGTGCTGGCGCCGCTGGGGGCCTTCGAGGTGGGCGATCTGCTGGCACGTGATCGCGCCGATCTTGGCTCGCTTTGGCAGGTGTTGCCCTGGTTGCTGGTGCTGTGGACGCCGCTGCTGGCCCTGCGCGGCTGGCCGGAAGAGCGTGCCAACGGCCTGCTCGAATGGCTGTCCGGCCTCGGGCTGGGGGCCTGGCGACTGGCCAGCGCACGCTTGATCAGTGCCAGCGTGCTGGGCTGGCTGGGGCTTGCGATGACGGCGCCGCTGGTGGTGTTGGTCCATTGGCTCGGCACGCCGGATCTCGGCCTGATGCTCAGCGGCTATCTGGGCATGGTGCTGCTGGTGATGGCGCTGGCCAGTCTCGGTCAGGCGCTGGCGGTGCGCGCGCCTTCTGCGCTGTCGGCGTGGCTCGGGGCGCTGGTGCTGGGCCTGGCGCTGATGCTGCCGGGCACACCTGCGGTGACGAGCCAGCTGGCTCAGCATCTGGCACCGCACTGGGTGCAGCTGCTCGATCTGATCAGCTTGCCGGCGCATCTGACGCCTTTCAGTGAAGGCCGGCCGATCTGGCTCGATGCCAGCTACTTCCTGCTGCTGACTCTGGCCGGGCTGGTGCTGCAGGCGCGCGGCCTCAGTCAGGAACGCCATGCACGCAAGCAGGCGCCACGGTGGCTGGTCACGGCGGCACTGGCGGCTGCGGTCACCGCGCTATTGCTGGCTGGCGTGCGCCTGCCGCCGCTGCTGACGGCCGACGGCCACAACCCGCTCACCCGCGCGCATGATCTGACCGCCACGCGTCAGCACAGCCTGAGCCCTGCCAGCCGTGCGGTGCTCGGTGGCCTCGAGGCACCGGTGACATTGACCTTCGCCTACAGCGAACGCTTCGCCGCCGACCTGCCGCAGCTGCGTGAACTGGCGACACGGATCGAGACGCGTCTGGCCGCCTTCGCGCGTGAGCCGCAGATACGCCTCAAGCGTGTCGACCCTGCGCCGGACAGTGCAGACTTCGCGGATCTCGAGGCGCAGGGCTTGACCGCGCTGTCATTGCCGGGCGGTGAAGAGATGCTGTTCGGGCTGGTGGTGGATGGCCCCTACGCCGAACGCCGCGCCATTCCGCTTCTCAAGGCGGCGGATATCGGCGGGCTGGAAGCGCGGGTGACACGCCAGATCCAGGAAGTCTCGCGCACCGAGCCACCGCGCCTGGGTGTCGTCTCGCGTTTGCCGGTAATGGGGAAGCCCAGCCTGGAGCAGGGCAGAGCACTGGGCAGCTGGGGCCTGATGGAGCATCTCAATGCACGCCTGCGCATCGACTGGCTGTCGGCCGGTGATGATGCCTCGCGCCCGATCGCCGATCAGGATGCGTTGCTGGTGATTGCGCCGCGGCTGTTGCCGGTCAAGACGCTGGAGGCCATCACGGCCTATCTCGAGCGTGGCGGCCGGGTGTTGATGCTGGTGGACCCGCTGCCCGAAATGCTCGATCAGCCGGCGCCGGCTTCCGAGGCGCTCGAGGCCTTGCTGGCGCGCGCCGGGCTTGAATCACGCGCGGGCGAGGTGGTGGCGGATGCACAGCTGGCCTTGCCGATCGGCTTGCTGGACGGCACCCGTGCGCTGAGCCCGACACTGCTCGGGTTAAGCGCTGCGCAGCTGTCGGACGCCGCGCTCAACCTCAATGTCGAGCAACTGGTGATGTCCAGCGCGGGCTGGTTGGCGCCGCTGTCTGATGCAGCAGACGCATCATCGAAAGGCCCGGGAGCGCAGGAAGCGCCGTTGCAGTGGCTGATTCGTGCCAGTGATGAGGCGCGCCTGATTCCGGCCGCGCGTGTCCATGCCAGTCGCATGGACCCGCGTCCGCTGTCGGGGCTGGCGGGGGAAGCGCCGCCGGCTGGTGGCCTGGCGGTGTTGGCGCAATGGCCCTCGACAGGCGCGCAGGGTGGCCAGTTGCTGGTGGTCAGCGATGTCGACATGGCTAGTGACCGTCTGTGGCGGCGCACGGCAGCGGATGGCAGCGAGCAGGCCCTCAATGCCAATGCGCGCTGGCTGGAAAATGCCGTGGACCTGCTGGCGGGCAGCCCCGAGCTGGTCGCCCTGCGTGCGCGTGCCCATCAGGTGCGCGAGCTGACGCGCCTGCATCAACTGGCCGATCGTCAGGCCGCCGAGGAGACCCGGCTGCGCAATGACTGGCAGACGCGTCTGAGTGCGCTCGGCGCGACGCCGGTATCTGGCAAGGCCGAAGCCGCGCAGCAAAGCGACGCCCTGGCGGCGATGCAGAATGACTTCGAGGACGCGTTGTCACGCCAGCAGCGTGAGGCGAATGCCGAGCGTGATGCCCTGCGCCGCGAGCTGCGCCTGTGGACGCTGCTGGCCTTGCCGGTGGCGTTGAGCTTGCTCGGCGAGCTGATCTGTTGGCGCCGCTATCGCGCCAGCCGTCGCGCGGGCTATCAGTCGACAGGGCGTCTGTCAGGGCACGGTCAGCCCAGCGGGAAGCGCAACGCCGAACGAAATGAACAGCGTAAGGAACAACGCAATGAGCAGCGCAATTCACAGCACAGCGCCCGCTCCGCGAGTGACGCCGCCACAAGCACTTCGACAGGCTCTATCAAGTCGACCGCAGGCAAGGCAGCTTCAGGCAAGGCGGCTTCAGGCAAGACAAGACCGAGCGATACTACTCAGTCGGGAGGTGATTGATGGGGCGCTTCAATCGGGCGGGATGGGCACTGACGGCGCTGGTCTCCGTAGCTGCGGCGACGGCGCTCACCGCAGGGCCGTCACTGCTGGAATCGCTGCGCTCAGGCGCCGCCACGGGCGGAGCAGACCCTGCCCAGTGGCAAAGTGATTCGCTGATGACAGTCGCTGCGGGTCAGTCAGGCGTCTTGCAGCCCTTGCCGCTGCTGTCGCAGGTGGCCGCTTCGGCGCAACGTATCGGCATTCGGCGTGGCGCAGAGGCCAGTCAGGACTGGTTGAGTCTGGCGCGTGGGCCCGCAGGCGACTGGCAGATCACCTCATTGGCCGGCTGGCCTGTCCGCCAGGGCAAGGTGGAGGCGTTGGTGAGTCAGCTGGGCGAGGCACAACTGCGCACGCGCAAGCCGGCCACGGACGAGGCACTTGAAGCGCTGGGCTTCAGCGCGCAGTCACCGCTGCTGAGCGTGAAGGGCAATGGCGCTCAGGTGAGTCTGCAACTGGGCGCCAGGCCCGCGGCGGCAACGCAGGTGAACGGCGCGGGCAATGCTGAGTTGGCGGGGCGTTACGTGCGATGGGTGCCGTCGCCCTCGGACGTGAAAGTCAAAGGCTCCTCCACCATGAATGGGGCGGATGGCGCGCCGGTCTGGGAGTTGACGCGCGATGTCGGGTTGCCGGATTGGCGCGGCGGCATGGCGCCCAGTGAAGTGCTGGATGTCACCGAGCTGCGCAGTGACGCCGCGGTATACAAACCGCTGAGTCGCCTGGATATCTCGCTGGCGGCGTCTGCGCTTTCGTCTTCAGTCCGAGGTGCGTCAGCACGGCAAGCGCCGCTGGTGCGAGGCCTGGCACCTGACAGCGACGCTGCCCATGAGATTCTCGCTGCGCTGTCGCCACTGACGCAGAATGACCTGCGCCCCCGCGCCTCCACGCCTGAAAGCGGCGCAGCCCAGCCAGACGGCTGGCAGCCCGCCGTGACGCTGACCCTCAACTGGTCGCGCCCCTCGCTCCATTACCGTCAGCATGAGCAGCTCAGTGATCGCACCCAGCTGGTGCTGGCCATCGCGGCGGGCAGCAAGCCCTGGGCGCGGCTGACGCTCTCCGGCAAGGGGTGGCCACCTGAACTGGTCGCGCGCGTGAATGCCGTCGAGATACAGGTCAATGGCGCGCTGCGTAATCATCTGCTGGCACTGGGCGCGAGGGCGTTGCAAGACGAACCCATTGAGCTCACGGCTGTCGCGATTCAGGCGGCACTGGCGGTCAGTCGTGCCTTGGCGCTGCCTGAGCCGGAAGCCGCCGAGCCGAGCACGGAAACCGCCGCTGCGCTGGTGCCGGCGGCCATGGAGGAGGAGTGAGGTGTTCCATGGGCCAAAGGGAGGAGTGGCGCCCATGGGGCGGGGCTGGCATGCTGTTGACTATATTTAAACAACCGTTTGTCTGGTCGCGTCAGGGACGGCGGCCCGTGGTAAGGAGACCTTGCGATGAATGCCACCTCACGGCAACCCCGGCCCGGGCAGCACTTGTCCGAACCTTCCATGTGCGAAAAGACCTTGTCCGAACAGGACGGCACTGACCCGGCCAGCTTGAATGCGGACACCGAGCGTCCGGTACTGGCCTTCGCGCATGCCAATGGCTTCACCGGTGCCTGCTACAAGAGCCTGTTGGCGCCGCTGGCCGAGCACTTCAATCTGCTGCCGGTGGACCGACTGGCGCATGACCCTGCCTATCCGGTCGGCAACAATCTGATCTCGCTGCGTGATGAGTGGCTGGCATGTCTGGACGCCGCGCTGGGGCCGCTGCCCGCGGCGGGCGGCACCGGGCGCAAGGTGATCGGGGTCGGCCATTCGCTGGGAGGCATCGTCAATTACATGGCGGCGCTCAAGCAGCCGGAGCGCTTCCACTGCCTCGTGCTGCTCGACCCGCCGTTGATGCTGGGCCGCGATGCGCTGGGCATGAAGGTCGCCAAGCGCTTCGGCTTCATTGATCGTGTCACTCCGGCGGGCCGTACCCGTGGGCGTCGCGCACGCTGGGACTCCCGTCAGGCCATGCAGGATTACCTGCGCCGTCGCTCGCTGTTCGCCAACTTCACGCCAGAAGCGCTGGACGACTACATCGACAACGCCACCCATCGTCACGCGGATGGCAGCCTGTCGTTGAGCTTCGATACCCGTCATGAGGTCGAGATCTTCCGCCACCTCAGCGATCACCTGTCAGGCTCACCGGCGAAACTGGCGGTGCCGGTCAGGATTCTGGCCGGCGCCCAGTCTGATCTGCTCACGCCGGCGCGTCAGGCACGCCTACGCCGCGCCGGGCTGACGGTGGAGCATGTCCGGGGAGGACATATGTATCCCTTTGAATACCCACAAGAGACGCGCGCCGCGCTGCTGGCGGCCATCGCCGACCTCGCGCCGCCGAATATACTTCCGCCAGGCCTGCTGGCCGAGAGGCAATCATGAGCACTGATCAATCCGTTCAGGACATTGCAGAGGCTCCCCTGAGCGCCAACGTTACGCTGCGTGAGCGTCGCTTCCCACGTCGCACTGGCGGAGAGCTGGCGGCCCTGGAGTGGGCGCCTGCCGAGCACGCCGAGCAGGCACCGACGTGGCTGGCGCTGCATGGCTGGCTTGACAATGCCGCCAGCTTCAGTCGCCTGGCGCCGCTGTTGTGTGAGCGGCTCGGCATTCGTCTCATCGCCATCGACATGGTCGGTCACGGGCGCTCGAGTCCGCTGGGTGAGCACGGTGATTATGCGGTGTGGGATTACTGTCACGATGTGATCGAGGCGCTGGAAGGCCTGTATGACGAGGGGCTGCCGCGCGCGCCGGTCACGGTGATGGCGCACTCGCTGGGGGCGGCGGTGGCGGGGCAGGTGGCTGCGGCGCTGCCGGAATATATCGCGCGCCTGGTGCTGATCGATGGCATCGGCGCGCTCTCCACGCCGGCATCGGAGGTGGTCGATCAGCTGCGCCGCGGATTGCTGGCACGCCACGCGCAGCCGGCCAGACGCGCCGCTACGCGACGTGCCCATTATCGTCATGTCGAGGACGCCGTGGTGGCGCGGGTTGCGGGAGGTGTCACGCCCATTGATGCCGATACGGCGCGGCCGATCGTCGAGCGCAACCTCGAGGTGCTGGAAGACGGTGGCCTGCGACTGAGAAGTGACCGTCGCCTGCTGCGGCCTTCATTGATGCGCTACACCCCGGAGCAGGTGCTGGCGTTATTGGCGGCGTTGACCCAGCCGGTACTGCTGATCGAGGGCGAGCAGGGTATTCTGACCATAAGGCACGAAGCACAGCAGGCGCGTGATGCCGTGAAGCGGCTCGAGCGTCGCGTCTTGCCGGGTGGCCACCACCTGCATCTGGAGCCACCGCATGTGGCGGCGGTCGCCGATGCCATCGTCGAGTGGGTCAGCTCGCAATGAGTGATGCACCCTGTGCCGTATCCGTTCATCTATCATCATCTGCAGCGGGAGACATGCCATGGCCAAGCGCAAGACCATCGCCCTGGCACTGGGGAGTGGCGGGGCCCGAGGCTATGCCCATATCGGCGTCATCGAGGAAGTGCTGGCGCGCGGTTACGACATTCGCGCGATTTCGGGCTGCTCGATGGGGGCACTGGTCGGGGGCATCCATGCCGCCGGCAAGCTGGATGCCTATCGTGACTGGGTCTGTGAGCTGGATTACTTCGACGTGCTGCGGCTGGTGGATGTCACCTGGAGCCCGATGGGCGCCATCCGCGCGCGCCGCATCATGGATGAGCTGGAAGCCCTGATCGGTGATACGCGCATCGAGGATCTGCCGATTCCGGTCACCACCGTCGCCACCGACCTGATCGCCCAGAAGGAGGTCTGGTTCCAGAGCGGCAATCTGCTCGAGGCGATCCGGGCCTCCATCGCGGTGCCCGGGGTGATCACGCCGGTGCAACGCGACCGCAAGGTGCTGGTGGATGGCGGCCTGATGAATCCCTTGCCGATCACGCCGCTGGTCGCCGCCCACGTTGACCTGGTGCTGGCGGTCAATGCCACGGCGCATTCGCCGCGCAACCAGACGCTGGAACAGATGCTGCCACCGGCCGATGCCGCCGAGGAAGAGGCGCGCGAAGCCGCCCTGGAAGCGCGCGGCGGTGGTTTCAGTGACTGGCTACGGGGAGTGCGTCGCGGGGCCGAGCGCATCTTCTCTGCCGAGAAGGAGCAGGCGCTGGAGGACCAGCAAGGTATGGCATTTGCCAGTCCGGTCGGCGGTGTTCCGCTGCCACCGGGCGATGCCTCGCGCTTGAAGTTCGAGGCACTCAAGAGCAGCGATGCCGAGCCAGTGCCGGGCACGGAAGCGTTGGCAGAGCCGCAGGCAGAGGCTGGTGCCGTGACCCAGGGCAAGCAGCCGCCTGCGAACGACGTCGAGCCTGAACGGGTCGATGAAAACGCGCCGGAGCTTGCCTGGGGAAAGCTGGACATGATGATGCGCTCCTTCGATATCACCCAGGCGACGCTGGCCAAGTACAAGATCGCCGGCTATCCGCCGGATATCCTGGTCGAGATTCCCAAGACGGTATGTGGCGCCTATGAATTCCACCGCGCGGCGGGTCTGATCAAGCTGGGGCGCCACCTGGCCGCCGAAGCGCTGGATCGCTACGAGAAGGGTAGCGACGGCTAGCCTTTTTTGAGTTGCCCTTTAATGAAAAAGCCCCCGCCAATCGGCGGGGGCTTTTCGTTGCAGTGCTTTTCAATACAGAGCTCTTCAATACAGAGCGCTTCTTTGCAGTGCGTGTGACCGGAGCCTGAGCGAAGCGTCGTCTCAGCTGTTGATCCACTTGTCGAAGATGGCGGCCTGCTCACCGGTACCCTGCATCTGGGTCAGCCACTGATCGACGTAGGCCTTCCAGATGTTGTCACCCAGCGGCAGCAGATAGCCTTTCTGGGAGAAGGTGAACGGCGAGTCCGGGTGCACGCTGCACAGCTCCGGGTGACGGCTGGCCTGCAGCTGGGTCTCGATGGCGTCGGTGACCATCACATCGGCACGGTCTTCGATGATGTTGTTGAAGATGGTGCGGTTGTCGTCGTGGGCGAGGCGCGTGGCATCGCTCAGGAATTCATTGGCGAAGCGCTCGTTGGTGCCGCCCGGATTGACGGTGATGCGCACGCTGGGCTGATTGATCTGCGCGACGGTCTGGTACTTGTCGACGTCTTCGCAGCGCACGATGGGCGTCTTGCCGCCGGTCTGGTACGGCTGGCTGAAGTAGGCCTGAGCCTGGCGGTCCAGCTTGACCGAAATGCCGGACATGGCGATGTCGCACTTGCCTGAGGTGAAGTCTTCCATCAGCGTCGGCCAGCTGGTCGGCACGGTCTCGACCGTCGCGCCCAGGCTCCTGGCCAGTGAGGCGGCCATGTCGATGTCGATGCCTTCGAAGTCGCCATTGTCTTCACGGTGGCTGAAGGGCGCGTAGTCACCGGTGGTGCAGACCTTCAGCACCTGTCCTTGTTGCACACGCGAAAGGGTGCTGTCGGACAGCGCATCGCTGGCGGCGGCCGGCATGGCGAAGGCCAGTGACAGGCCAGCGGCGGTGGCACCGCCGAGAATGGCAGCGGAAAGGGTGCGGCGTGAAGAAGTGCGCATTGGCTGTTCAGCGTTGGGTGTCATCAGGGTGTTCCCTTGTCGTTATGGTTCAGGCCCAGCGAGCGGCCTGCTTGTGGTAGTGATTCAATCAGTGGTGGTGACTCAATCTGTAATGGTGGCTCACTCCAGCAGCGGATCACGGCCCTTGCTGCGCAGCAGGACATAGACCGCGCCGCTGCCGCCATCCAGCTCCAGTGACGAAGTAAAGGCCAGCACGTCAGGCCATTGGCGCAGCCAGGCATTGACGTGGCTCTTGATGATGGGGTGATCGGCCATGCCGGTCCATGCCTTGCCGTGCACCACCAGCACGCAGCGTGAGCGACGGGCGATGGCATCGTCGATGAAGGACTCGAGCTCGATGCGGGCCTGCTCCAGCGTATAGCCGTGCAGGTCGAGACCCGCCTCCCAGGCGATCTCGCCGCGCTTGAGACGCTGACGCTGGCGGTAGGGGAGATCGGGCACCGCGAAGTCGAGCAGCTGGCTGGGCGTGACCGGCTCGACCTGCCCATCGGTGGTGCGCGATGGCGTGCCGAGTGAGTCGGTCGAGGCTTCGCTGGCGGCTGCGCGGCGCGCCGCCAGACGCGCCTGCTCTTCCTTGTCGAGGGGCTTGCGGCCGGGGTCGGCGCGGTTGGTGGTGATCTTGCGTACGCCGGCCTGCTTGAGGGCGGCACGGAAGGCGTTGAAGTCGTCGCCGGTATCCGAGCTGTCGTCGTGGTTGGGTGGCATGACCGGGCTCCGCGGGCAATAAAATGGCAAGTCGCGCAGTATAGCGCGGCTGTCGGTGCTGTGAAGCACCAGGCGCCCATGGCGCGAGCAAGGGTCGCCGCCACGCCTCGTGAACGCTACAATGCCTGCGCGAGACGCCATCGGCCCCTCACGACTGGCGGCGCTCGTTGTCCATCTGTCCGCTTACAGGAATCACCGTGTCCACTACTTCCGCGTCCGACCTGCGCCACCCTTCCAGTCTCAGTGAGCCGGACTCCCGTCTCGTCGAGGAGCTGGTGACCCTGCGCGATCTGATCCGCTGGGCGACCAGCGAGTTTCACGCGCATCGCCTGCACTTCGCCCATGGCACCGATTCTGCCTGGGACGAAGCGGTGGCGCTGGTGCTGGGTGCGCTGCATCTGCCATGGGACACGGACCCCGCCGTGATCGACGCGCGCCTTCTGACCATGGAGCGTGCGCGCATCGTGGCGCTGGTGCGTGAGCGCATCACTACCCGCAAGCCGCTGCCGTATCTGCTCGGCGAGGCCTTCTTCACCGGCGTGCCCTTCGATGTCGATGAGCGCGTGCTGATTCCGCGCTCGCCGATCGCCGAGCTGATCGAGAGCGGCTTCTCGGCCTGGTTCCCGGAACTGCCGCCGACCCGCGTGCTGGACATGTGCACCGGTTCCGGCTGCATCGGTATCGCCACCGCGCTGGTGATGCCGACCGCCGAGGTCGATCTGGTCGATATCAGCAGCGAGGCGCTGGAAGTCGCGCGTCGCAACATCGAACGCCACGACGTGGCAGGGCGTGTCATCGCCGTGCAGTCGGACCTGTTCGCGGGCGTGGCGGGCAAGCGCTATGACCTGATCGTCTCCAATCCGCCCTACGTGGATACCTTCGATCTCTCCAACATGCCGCAGGAATTCGGCCATGAGCCGGCACTGGCGCTGGGCGCCGGTGACGACGGCCTGGATATCGTGCGCCGTATCCTGCGCGAGGCGCGTGACTACCTGACCGACGATGGCGTCTTGATCGTCGAGGTCGGCAATTCCGAACGCCACCTGATGGAAGCCTTCCCGGAAGTGCCCTTCATGTGGCTGGAGTTCGAGCGCGGCGGCAACGGCGTCTTCGCCATCGATGCCCAGACGCTGGAAGTCTGCGCGCCTGAATTCGCTTGAGCTGGCGGGCGCCTACCCCGGTGGGATTCGTCTGAGCTGGCGGGATTTGCCAGAAGCACGGGCGCAAGCCGTCAGACTCTGCAACGCTTACGACAACTATTATCAGAACGCCGTCGGCCATGACCGGCGGCATCGCCTGAGGACCCCCTGAATGTCCGGAAATACCTTCGGCAAGCTGTTCACCGTCACTACCTTCGGAGAAAGCCACGGCCCGGCACTGGGCGCCATCATCGATGGTTGCCCACCGGGCATCGAGATCAGCGAGGCGGATCTGCAGATCGATCTGGACCGCCGCCGTCCCGGCACCTCGCGCCACACTACCCAGCGTCGCGAGCCGGACCAGGTGCGCATTCTCTCGGGCGTGTTCGAGGGTCGCACTACCGGCACCGCTATCGGCCTGATGATCGAGAACACCGATCAGCGTTCCAAGGACTACGGCAAGATCAAGGACCAGTTCCGTCCGGCCCACGCCGACTACACCTATCACCACAAATATGGTGAGCGTGACTATCGTGGTGGCGGCCGAAGCTCGGCCCGCGAGACCGCGATGCGTGTCGCCGCCGGGGCCATCGCCAAGAAGTATCTGGCGGGTCTGGGCGTGCAGGTGCGTGGCTACCTGTCCCAGCTTGGCCCCATCGAGCTTGAGGTCAAGGACTGGTCGCTGGTCGACACCAATCCGTTCTTCTGTGGCGATGCCGATCGCCTCGAGGAGCTGGAGCAGTACATGGACGCCCTGCGCAAGGAAGGCGATTCCGTGGGTGCCAAGGTCACCGTCGAGGCGACTGGCGTGCCGGTCGGCCTGGGTGAGCCGATCTTCGATCGTATCGATGCCGAACTCGCACATGGCCTGATGAGCATCAATGCCGTCAAGGGTGTCGAGATCGGTGATGGTTTCGCTGTGGTCAGCCAGAAGGGCACCGAGCATCGTGACGAGATGACGCCGGAAGGTTTCCTCTCCAATCATGCCGGCGGTATTCTGGGCGGCATCACCAGCGGCCAGACCATCCGTGCCAGCATCGCCCTCAAGCCGACCTCCAGCCTGCGGCTGCCGGGGCGTAGCATCGACGTCAACGGCGAGGCGGTCGAGGTGATCACCACTGGCCGTCATGATCCGTGTGTCGGCATCCGTGCCACGCCGATCGCCGAGGCGATGGTCGCGCTGACGCTGATGGATCACCTGCTGCGCCATCGTGGTCAGAACGCTGACGTCAAGGTCGATACGCCCGTGCTGCGCGAAGTGTAAGCCGCATGCGGCGCGGCTGAACTTGTAACGCTGCCAAGCCGCTGAATTTGTAAAAAGACACGCCCCAGCCGTGGAGTGATGCCCAGCATCCTTCATGGCTGGGGCGTCTTGCGTAGTGGGCTGGCTTGCACAAAGTAAATAAGAAAAGGCGTAAGTAGCAGGCTGCCCCCGTGTCATTCTCGCTGCTAGACTCGAATGGCATGCATGCCAGCGGACTCGCGCACCACGCCGTGCGCGGGCAGACAACACAAGGAATCTGCCATGAAGATCAATGTCGAATTCGACCTCACGCCGCAGGAATTTCGCCAGGCGATGGGCCTGCCGGACGTGGAAGCCTTCCAGCAGGAATTGATGGAGCGCTTTCGTCGCCAGATGGAGGCGGGTGCTGAAGGTTACGACCCCATGAGTCTGCTCAAGCCATTGATGGCACCGGGCGCGGGCACGCCGTTTGCCAGGTTCATGCCGCCGGGCATGGCCGAGGGGATGATGGGTGGCGCGTCTGGCGCTGGCAATGCCGGGCAGGGGGTAGTGGGCGGCATGCCGGGCGATATGGGCGAGAGCATGGCCCAGGGCATGGCCGCCTTCAATCAGTATCAGAAGATGATGCTGGATACCCTGCAGCAGTTTGGTCAGGGCGGCGCGGAAGGCAAGGAGGCTGACAAGCCGGAGCCTGCCGCACGCAGGAGTTCGGGGCCCAGTGGTGATCAAGCCGCGGATCAGAAGGCAGAGCAAGGCGCCAGCCGGGCGGATGATGCGAAACCGGCCTCTGCGGCCAGTGCGCGCTCACGCGCCAAGCGCAGTTGATGCTAGGCGCGATGAAAGTCCTTGGCTGATATCGGTGTGAGGCATGCCCGGCCAATCCCGTGACAGAGAATGTCGTTTGACAGTTTTCTGTCATGGGATTGCAACCACCTGAGGAGCAGACTAGTCTTTGTGCAGTGCAGCATATTGCTGTGCTCCACAGGTGGCGCAGAGACTTCTGCGCGCTGTCCCGGTACGGAATCCATGGGAGGAACCGTCATGCAGCAGGATCAGATGTTCAACGCCTTTGCCGAGCAAGCCCGCAGCTTCTACCAGCCGATGCGCAAGCTCAACACTCTGATGCTCGACCATATGGGCAAGATTGCCGATTATCAGATGGACGCTGCCAAGCGCTATACCGAGACTGGTCTCGAGCGTGCGCGTGCTGCCACTGAAATCAAGGGTATGGAAGAGTTCAGCGAGTTCAGCAGCCGCCAGCTGGAAGTGGCGACCGAGCTGTCTCAGCAGATGATGGATGATTCCCTGAAGCTGGCCGAGATGGGCAACGACATGCGCGCCCAGCTCGAACAGGCCTACTCTGACGCTGGCAAGGAAGCCAACGACAAGGCGTCCGCTGCCGTACAGAAAGCCGCTTCGGCAGCAGAGGACAAGGCATCCTCCGCTGCCAGCAACAAGCCGGCTGCCGCGACAAGCCGCGCCAAGCAGAACTAAGGTATACCCCGAAAAGGCTGGCGCTTGCGCCAGCCTTTTTTGCCGTTGTCTGGCATTGCCCCTGCCGTGCTGAAAGGCGCATGCTGGAGGTGAGCACGCTGTCGAACAGGCTGTTTTGCTCTCGTATTTGCCGCGCGCGAATCCGACGGAAAGCAGTCCTTGCAGTGGAGCATTCGATCGCCCCGTGGCGGTCAGTCATGAATTGCTGGACAACCTTGAAAACGATGTCCGTCGCCAGTGAAGGCGCTCATCTCGGTGAAGATGGCATGACATCGCTCAGTGCTCAGGAAGGATTCGATTCGATGAAATCGTGCCGCCGACAGGCGTTCGGCAGCCAAGCTTCGATAGCCAATGACGTGATGGTCAATGACAAGGAGGAAGGGCGATATGGACTCAGCCCAGCAGCAGGCGTTCTCACAGACATTCTCTCAGGCCTTTGCCAGTCTGTTCCCCGACGGTGCTGAAGGCACGGAGTGGGCCAGCGTCGTGCAGCAGGCCAGTGCCCAGTATCAAGCCTTGATGAGTGACATGCTGGAGCGCCTATGGCCCAGCGCCGCCGCTTCCACCATCTATGACGAGATGGGTCGTTGCTTCCAGGCGGGAGCCGAGGCTCTGGCACGCGACCCGCAACTGCTGCTGTCGACCCAGACTCGCCTCTTCCAGGACCAGATGGCCCTGCTGCAAGGCACGCTGCGCGAGCTGAATGGCGAGAGTGTCGAGCCGGTGATCACGCCCGCGCGCTCTGACCGCCGCTTCCGCGATGAGGCCTGGCAGAACGAGCCCTATTACCACTTCCTCGTGCAGCAATACCTGCTGTTCTCGCGTGCCGTGGACGATATGCTGGCCGGCATTCAAGGCCTGCCGGAGAGCCAGAAGCGCAATCTCGAGTTCTACGCGCGCCAGTACGTCAGCGCCTTCTCGCCCTCCAACTTCGCCTCCACCAACCCGGAAGTGCAGCGCGTGACCCGCGAGACCGGCGGCCAGAACCTGCTCGACGGCCTGAAGCGTCTGCGTGAGGACCTGGCCAACTCCGCCGAAGGCATCAATGTCGCGATGACCGATACCGAAGCCTTCCGTCTCGGCGACAACATCGCCGTCACGCCGGGTGATGTGGTCTTCGAGAACGAGCTGATCCAGCTGATCCAGTATCGTCCAGCGACCGAGAAGGCCTTCAGCACGCCGTTGCTGGTCGTGCCGCCGTGGATCAACAAGTACTACATTCTCGATCTGCGTCAGGACAATTCGATGATGCGCTGGCTGGTGGAGCAGGGCCACACCGTGTTCCTGATCTCCTGGCGCAATCCGGGGCCCGAGCAGAGTGATCTCACCTGGGCCGATTACATGCAGATGGGGCCGCTGGCCGCGATGGATGCCATCGAGCAGGCCACCGGCGAGAAGCAGGTCAACATCCTGTCCTACTGCATCGGCGGCACGCTGACGGCCAGCACCATGGCCTATCTGGCGGCCGAGAAGCAGGCGGATCGCGTGCGCTCGGTCAGCTACATGGCGACGCTGCAGGACTTCTCCGATCCCGGTGAGATCGGTGTCTTCCTCAACGAGCCGGTGCTGCAGGGTCTCGAGAAGCAGATGGCGCAGGACGGCTATCTGGATGGCCGCGTGATGGCGTTCTCCTTCAATCTGCTGCGCGAGAATGACCTGTTCTGGTCGTTCTACGTCTCCAACTATCTCAAGGGCGAAGCGCCGACCGCGTTCGACCTGCTGTACTGGAACACCGACGGCACCAACCTGCCGGCCGGGACCCATGCCTGGTATCTGCGTCACATGTATCTGGAAAACCGCCTGGTGCAGCCCGGCGGCATCGAGCTGGACGGCGTGCCGATCGATCTCTCGCAGATCGAGACACCGAGTTACTGGGTCTCCGCGCGCGAGGACCACATTGCCAAGTGGCAGACCACCTACAACGGCACCCAGCTGCCCAAGGCCTCCATCAAGCGCTTCGTGCTAGGTGGCTCTGGTCATATCGCGGGCATCGTCAATCCGCCGCACAAGAACAAGTACGGCTACGCCACCAATGACAGCCTGCAGGCAACCCCCGACGAGTGGCTCGCGGGTACCGAGCTGCATGAAGGCTCCTGGTGGAATGACTGGCAGGCGTGGATGACCGGCAATGGCTTCGTGGAGCCGGAACCGGAGGTCGCTGCACGCACGCCGGGTGAGGGCAAGCTCGACGTGATCGAAGCGGCGCCGGGGCGTTATGCGCGCCAGACCATTCCCGAAGTGCTGGGGCAGAGCGTGCCGGAAGAGATCACCAGCGTGGCGGATGCGCAGCTCAAGGCCGTGCGTGATGTCCAGCAGACGGTCGAGAAGAGCGTGAATGAAGCGCTCAAGCAGGTGACACTGCCGCTGGAAGAGGCCATGACCGCGATGACCGAAGCCGTCACCGGCAAGGCCGCCAATGATGCCAGCAGTGCCTCTGCTGCCAAGTCGTCTACCGCCAAGCCTGCCGCTTCCAAGGCCGCATCAGCGTCTACTGAGTCAGCAGCACCGGCGAGCAAGCGCGCTGCTCCCAAAGGCGCAGCCTCCAGGAGCACTGCTGCCAGGAGCACTGCTGCCAAGAGCACTGCAAAACAGAGCACGGCAAAACCGAGCACTGCGAGCACGGCGGCCAGCAGCACCGGTAGCTCAGCGGCGAAGACCACCACGGCGAGAAAGACCTCCACGCCGCGCAAGACGGCTGCCAACAAGACGACCACAGCCAACAAGACAACGGCGGCCAAGACGACGGCAAGCAAGTCAGCCTCTGACAGCAAACCGTCTGCCTCCGGCACCTCGAGCAGTGGCACTTCTTCCGCGGCCTCCGGCTCCAGTGCTGCGAAGCCCGCGACGACGCGCAAGACTCCGGCGAGCAAAAGCACGGCGAGCAAGGCGACTGGAACCAGCAATAGCACTGCCAGCTCGACAGGAAGCACGAGTACTGCCAAGACGGGCAGCAGCACCGGGGCTTCCAATCAGGGGGCTTCCCGCTCGAGCGCTTCAAGCTCTGGTGCTTCCACTACCACCGCCAAGAGCGACACCGGCAGCCAAGCGCCCAAGCCGCGCCGTGGCCGTCCCTCCAATGCTAGCAAGGCCGCCGCCGCCAAGGCAGCGGAAGAGGCTAAGAAGGACGATGCCAAGCCTGCGGCCAGCAAGACGGATGGCGCGTCTGGCAATGCCAAGGATAGCGACAAGAGTTGATCCGCGGCGCCACAAGTTGTGAGTCAGAATCGCAACGCCAGCCCTTCGGGGCTGGCGTTGTGGGTTCAGGCGGTATTTCCAAAGTGGGCTTTCGAGCGCGCTAGAGGCTTCTCGATGCCGCGTCCCTTGCCCCTTCCAGCAGTTCGATCATCGCGCTGGCGGCGTTCGAGAGGGTGCGGTTGTTGTGGTAGAGGTAGCCGAGCTGGCGTTCGATGGGGCGGTGGTCGATGGGCAGGATCTCGATCTCGTCGTCGATCATGCTTTCCGGCAGTACGCTCCAGCCCAGGCCGATGGCGACCATCATCTTGAGGGTCTCGAGGTAGTTGGTGGACATCGAGACTTCCACCGAGAGGCCGTCACGCGCGAAGGTGTCGATGACGATGCCGCGCGTGAAGGTCAGGTGGCCCGGCAGTACGGCGTCGTGCTGTGAGAGGGCGGCCAGCGGCAACGCCTTGTGCCCCGCCAGCGGATGGTCCCGTCCGCACACGAAGCGCATCTCATCCAGCCACACCGGCACCACCGTCAGATTGGGATCGCGATGCGGTGCCAGGGTGACGACGGCCAGTTCCAGCTCCCCATCGAGTACGCCCTGATAGGCCTGTTCCGAATCCAGAAAGCGCATGTCCATGCGCACCTCTGGGTGGGCCATGGTGAAGGCCTTGAGCAGTGGCGGCAGCCGGTGCAGGCCCACATGGTGGCTGGTCGCCATCGTCAGGCTGCCTTTTACCTCGCCGGACAGATTGCGCAGCGCACGCCGGGTGTCATCGTGCATCACCAGGATGGCGCGGGCCCGCGGCAGCAGGATGTTGCCGGCCTCCGTCAGGGTGACGCGCCGTCCGATGCGATCGAACAGCCGTGCGCCATGCAGTTGCTCCAGCTGGGCAATGCGCTTGGAAACGGCCGGCTGGGTGAGGTGCAGCTGCTCGGCGGCCAGCGAGAAGGAGGCGGTTTCGGCGACGGCGACGAAGGCCTGCAGAGAGGGTGTGTCCATGTGGGCCAGCTATCCTGTGATGACGGCGTTCAGAGAGGCATTCAGAGGCGCATCAAGCGGGGCGGTTATGCCGTCCCGGGCGGATGAATTCCTGATCAAGACCTGATGAGTCATGGTATTCCTTTTGGGAATCCAAAGCATGAAAAACATGAATTGCTTTTATTCATGGTCGCCGAGTACTCTTGATGGCACAGGACGCGGCGGCGATGCTGGAGCCTGCAAGCAAGTGGTCACTCTCCACAGGCTCGCACGACCGCCCCGCCATCAACACTGGACGACACACCCTCATCAAGGGGCCGTTACGAGCCCCGAGGCAGCAAGCGCGCTCTTACCGTAAGGCGCCACGAGGAGACACGACATGGCTAGCCAGACCCTTTATGACAAGTTGTGGGATCAGCACCTGGTCAAGCAACGCGAAGACGGTACTGCACTCATCTACATCGACCGTCACCTGCTGCACGAAGTCACGTCGCCGCAGGCATTCGAAGGGCTGCGTCTGGCCGGCCGCAAGCCGTGGCGTCTGGATGCCAACCTGGCAACGCCGGATCATAACGTGCCGACGTCTCTCAAGGAGCGTGCTGCCGGTATCTCGGGCATCGAGGACGAAACCTCACGCATTCAGGTGCAGACCCTCGACGACAACTGCAACAGCTTCAACATCGAGCAGTTCACCATCAATGATGCGCGTCAGGGCATCGTGCATGTGGTCGGGCCGGAGCAGGGCGCGACCTTGCCGGGCATGACCGTGGTGTGTGGCGATTCCCACACCGCGACCCACGGTGCCTTCGCGGCGCTGGCCCACGGGATCGGCACCTCCGAGGTCGAGCACGTGCTCGCCACCCAGTGCCTGATCCAGCGCAAGATGAAGAACATGCTGGTGCGCGTCGATGGGCGTCTCGGCACTGGCGTCACCGCCAAGGATGTCGTGCTCGCCATCATCGGCGAGATCGGCACCGCCGGCGGTACCGGCTACGCCATCGAATTCGGCGGCTCTGCCATCCAGGACATCTCCATGGAAGGCCGCATGACCATCTGCAACATGGCGATCGAAGCCGGTGCGCGGGTCGGTCTGGTCGGTGTCGATGACATCACCATCGATTACCTGCGCGATCGTCCCTATGCGCCGAACGCCCAGCAGTGGGAAGCGGCCGTCGCCGACTGGCGCAATCTGGTCTCCGATGCGGACGCCGAATTCGACAAGGTTGTCGTGCTCAAGGCCGAGGACATCGCGCCGCAGGTCACCTGGGGCACCAGCCCGGAGCAGGTCACCAGCGTCAATGGCGTGGTGCCGGACCCGGCAGCCGCCAGCGATGACACCGAAGCGCGTGGCATCACCCGTGCGCTCGAATACATGGGCCTCAGCGCTCAGCAGAAGATCACCGACATCAAGCTGGACCGTGTGTTCATCGGTTCCTGCACCAACTCGCGTATCGAGGATTTGCGTGAAGCGGCGCGCGTGGCTGAAGGCCGCAAGGTCGCCAAGAGCCTCAAGCAGGCGATGGTCGTGCCGGGCTCTGGCCTGGTGAAGGCACAGGCGGAAGCCGAAGGGCTGCACGAGATCTTCCTCGCCGCGGGCTTTGAATGGCGCGAGCCGGGCTGCTCCATGTGTCTGGCGATGAACGCCGACAAGCTGGGCGCCGGTGAGCATTGCGCTTCCACCTCCAACCGCAACTTCGAAGGCCGTCAGGGCTTCGGTGGGCGTACGCACCTCGTCAGCCCGGCCATGGCCGCCGCTGCCGCGATTGCGGGTCACTTCGTTGATGTTCGTGACTTTGCCCCCATCCCTACCAACAACACTCAAGTCGCCTGAGGAGGCCCGACATGGAAAAGTTCATTCGCCAGCAGGGCCTCGTGGCACCGCTTGATCGCGCCAACGTCGATACAGATCTGATCATCCCGAAGCAGTTTCTGAAGTCGATCAAGCGTACCGGCTTCGGCCCGAACCTCTTCGATGAGCTGCGCTATCTCGATGAGGGCTATATCGGCCAGGACATCAGCAAGCGTCCGCTGAACCCGGACTTCGTGCTCAACCAGCCGCGTTTCGCGGGTGCCAGCGTATTGCTGGCGCGTCGCAACTTCGGTTGCGGCTCCTCGCGTGAACACGCGCCCTGGGCACTGACCGACTTCGGCTTCCGCGTGGTCATCGCGCCGAGCTTCGCCGATATCTTCTACAACAACTCGTTCAAGAACGGTCTGTTGCTGATTACCCTTGACGAGGACACGGTGGACCGTCTGTTCAAGGAAGCCGAGGCGGTGGAAGGGTATCGTCTGGATATCGACCTCGAAGCACAGACGGTCATCACGCCGTCCGGTGAGTCGATTCCCTTCGAGGTCGACAGCTTCCGCAAGCACTGCCTGATGGAAGGCCTGGACGATATCGGTCTGACCCTCAAGGACCAGGACGCCATCGACAGCTTCGAGAAACGCCACCGCACCGAGCGTCCGTGGTTGTTCCGCAATGGCAAGACGGCCTGATCTGTCCAGCATCGCGTCAGTCAGCACCGAAGTCGCAACACATTCGTCATGGCTCGCCGTCCAGAGTGGCAGCGAGCCCAGTCTCAGCACCGGCGGTGAACCGTCGGTCTCGCCGGAAGCTCTCCGGCCCAAGGAGTTCCAGATGAGCCGCAATATCCTGATTCTGCCCGGTGATGGCATTGGCCCGGAAATCACTGCCGAAGCCGTGAAGATCCTTGAAGCCGCCCGCAGCGAAGGTCTGGACATCACTCTGAGCGAAGGCAAGGTCGGTGGTGCAGGGTATGACGCGGCCGGCCACCCGCTGCCGGCGGAAACGCTGGAGGCGGCCAAGGCAGCGGACGCCATCCTGCTAGGTGCAGTCGGCGGCCCGCAGTGGGACAGGCTCGAGGACATCTCGCTGCGCCCGGAACGCGGCCTGCTGGGGCTGCGCAAGGAGCTCGAGCTGTTCGCCAATCTGCGTCCGGCGATTCTCTACCCGCAGCTGGCCGAGGCCTCCAGCCTCAAGCCGGAAGTGGTGTCCGGTCTGGACATCATGATCGTGCGTGAGCTGACCGGCGGCATCTACTTCGGTCAGCCGCGTGGCATCGAGACGCGTGATGGCCAGCAGGTCGGCTACAACACCTACGTCTACTCCGAGTCCGAGATCGAGCGCATCGGTCGTACCGCCTTCGAGATGGCGCAGAAGCGCAACAAGAAGCTGTGCAGCGTCGACAAGGCCAACGTGCTGGAAGTCACCATGCTTTGGCGTGACGTGATGGAGCGTATTTCCGCCGACTACCCGGATGTCGAGCTGTCGCACATGTACGTCGACAACGCCGCCATGCAGCTGGTACGTGCCCCCAAGCAGTTCGACGTGGTGGTCACCGGCAACATGTTCGGCGATATCCTGTCAGATGAAGCCGCGATGTTGACCGGCTCCATCGGCATGCTGCCGTCCGCCTCGCTGAATGCGGGTGGTCAGGGCATGTACGAACCATGCCACGGCAGCGCGCCGGACATCGCAGGGCAGGGCATCGCCAACCCGCTGGCGACCATCCTGTCGGTGGCCATGATGCTGCGCTACTCGCTCAACGAAGCGGCCTGGGCCGAGCGCATCGAGAAGGCGGTCGGCGTGGTGCTGGATGAAGGGTTGCGCACTGCCGATATCGCCTACGCCGGGACGCGCAAGGTCTCCACCTCCGAGATGGGCGATGCCGTGCTGGCTGCCTTCAAGGCCCAGGCGTAAGGCAATACCCGCGTGAACGCCGCAAGCCCGCGGCGTTCACGCGATGATCATGGGGGAGCTCGGCGTGCGTCGCCGAGTTCTCATGTCAAGACCTGCGGCTGGAGCGTTGGGCAAGGCTCGCCTCGTCTGAGTTGCCTGTGCTCGCTGCGGGTCATTCCTGTGTCGGGAGCGGTGGTGTCTTCCCTGCTCCCGGCCGTGCATGAACAAGGAGAACAAGCATGTTGAAAGTCGGATTTGTCGGTTGGCGTGGCATGGTCGGTTCCGTGCTGATGCAGCGCATGCGTGATGACAACGATTTCGCCGGTATCGAGCCGGTATTCTTCTCCACCTCCCAGGTCGGTCAGGCCGGTCCTGATGTGGGCACGCCGGTACCGGCGCTCAAGGATGCCAATGACATCAATGAACTGAAGGCACTGGATGTCATCGTCACCTGTCAGGGCGGCGACTACACCAAGCAGGTGTTCGGCCCGTTGCGCGAAGCCGGCTGGAAGGGCGACTGGATCGATGCCGCCTCCACCCTGCGCATGGAAAAGGACGCCGTGCTGGTGCTGGACCCGGTCAACCGTCATGTGATCGATGAGAAGATCGGCGCCGGTGCCAACACCTTCGTCGGCGGCAACTGTACCGTCAGCCTGATGCTGATGGGCCTGGGCGGCCTGTTCGAGGCTGGCATGGTCGAGTGGATGACCTCCATGAGCTACCAAGCAGCGTCCGGCAGCGGTGCGCGCCACATGCGTGAACTGCTGACCCAGATGGGGCAGCTCAATGGCAGCGTGGCCTCCGAGCTGGCCGACCCGGCCAGCGCCATCCTCGACATCGACCGCAAGGTGACCGCCACCATGCGCGGCGATGACTTCGCGACCCAGCAGTTCGGTGCTCCGCTGGCCGGTTCGCTGCTGCCGTGGATCGATTCCGCGATGGAATCCGGCCAGACCCGCGAGGAGTGGAAGGCCGGTGTCGAGGCCAACAAGATTCTCGACAGCCAGGGCAACCCGATCATGATCGATGGTCTGTGCGTGCGTATCGGTGCGATGCGTTCCCACTCCCAGGCCTTCACCGTCAAGCTCAAGCAGGACGTACCGCTGGACGAGATCGAAGACCGCCTGGCCAAGCACAATGACTGGGTCAAGGTTGTCGCCAACACCAAGGAAGACAGCCTCAAGCATCTGACACCAGCTGCCGCCACCGGTACCCTGACGGTGCCGGTCGGCCGTCTGCGCAAGCTGGCGATGGGCGGCGAATATCTCTCTGCCTTCAGCGTCGGTGACCAGCTGCTGTGGGGGGCCGCGGAGCCGCTCAAGCGCATGCTGACCATCCTGCGTGAACATCGCGCGGCCTGATCGTACTGCGTAGCGGCATGTCGTCGGGCTCGTTGCGAGCCTGACCTGAAAGCGCCCTCGACTCCAGAGAGTCGAGGGCGCTTCGCTTTTGCACGTTACGTCGTGGATGGTCGGTGATTTCAGGTGGGAGATAGGTCACTGATGTTACGGCTAGTACCAGATATCTCAGTCCTTGCTGCGCATTTTTTGCGATTTTGGCTGGCGCTTTTGATCCATGATGGCAGAGTGGTGTTTTTTACGGGTATCGTTATGGGGGTGTCGTCGAGCTGGTCACTCGCGATATGTCGCCTCTGCGGCCCTAATCGATCGTGGGCCGATACTCTATCGTTGAAACTCTTTCCACTTTGCCGATGGCTTCCCGCACTCCTGGGACGGACTCTCTGGTATCTTGTGTAAGTATACGTAACATAATGCGCGGGCCGGGCAATGATTCGGCCGCATACGAAGGGACACTCAATGGGACGCAAGCTTCCTCTCGCACTGGCGGTGTCGTTCGCCGTCTACAGTGCTCAGGCCTTGGCAGTCGGCATGGAATCGCCGCGGTTGCGCTCGAATCTGAATCAGCCACTGGACGCGCGCATTGGCCTCACGGATACCTCGGGCCTCGATGCCAGCCTCATCAAGGCCGGCGTTGCCGATTCTGCCGCCTTTACGCGAGCGGGCGTCGATCGCAGCTATGTCAGCGATGAGATCAAGGTTGCCGTCAAGCAGCAGGGTGGACGCTACTACCTCCAGCTGTCCACCAATGGCGCGGTACGTGAGCCCTATGTGGACCTGCTGCTGGATGTCGAATGGCCCAATGGCAAGCTGCAGCGCCAGGTGACCCTGTTGTTCGATCCGGCGGGCTATTCGAGCCAGCCGTCATTGGTGACACCTGCAGGCGCGCGCTCGCGCCCGTTGGCCACCAACGATTCCTCGCCGACACGTTCCGTGGTGTTCCGCGACAATGCCCAGCCCAGCCAGGCCTCCTCGCGCAGCGCGTCATCCGGCACGCCGCCGTCCAGCATCAAGGTGCGCAACGGTGATTCGCTGTGGACGATCGCGCGTCGCGTGCGCCCGGATGCCAGTGTCAGCATCCGTCAGGCGATGCTGGCGATTCAGGAAGCCAACCCCAGGGCCTTCCCGGGTGGCAACATCAACAAGCTGCGTGCGGGAGTGGTGCTGAGTGTGCCGGACCGCAGCACCATGTTGGGACGTTCGCGTACCGAGGCCGACAGGGAAGTGCGTCAGCAGTATCAGCAGTGGGTCGCAGGCGCGCAGGGCAAGACCGTGCCGGCTCCGCCCAGCAAGAAAACCGCCGCGGCCAGCACGTCGAACGAGCCTTCTTCCAGTGCTGCGCCCGCGCCGAGCGGGCCCGCCAGCGCGGGCGCCGATGGCAAGCCGCGTCTGACGCTGCTGGATGAAGACGGCAGCAAGCCCAAGGCGGCAGCCAGTGGTCAGATCTCGGCGGGTAGCCAGCAGGCGATCGATGAACTGTCCGATCGCCTCGAGTCGCTGGAAGATCAGCTGCTGACCAATCAGCAGCGCCTCGATCAGCTGGAGCAGGAGCGTGATGACCTGCGCAGCGAAGTGGCCTCCCTGCGCAACGAAGTCGGCGAGCTGCGAGCGTCGCTGGCAGAACGTACCGAGCAGCTCGAGACGGCCAAGGTGCTGCTCGCCAAACAGAATCGCCTGCTCGTCAACAGCGGCATCTCGCCGTTGGCGTTGCCGGAAAGCCTGATCGCCGCCGGGGTGGATCTCGGTCAGCCGCGCGACGGCGAGGGCAACCTGGTGTTACCCAAGCAGCCGTGGCCCCAAGCGACCTGGCAATGGGTGCAGGACAACCTGGCCATCGTCGGCGGGGCGGCTGGGGCATTGTTGCTGCTGTTGCTGCTGTTGCTGCGTCGCCGCTCCGGTTCCGGGGGCGATGAGAACATGAGCTTCGCCGATGCGGTCCGCGGCAATGAAGCGCCCGACCAGGACAAGCCCCGCGTCTTCCCGGATACCTTTGCAGCCTCGACTGCCGCAGCTGCCGCGGGTCACAAGTCATCCGCGTCTGAAGATGACAATGTGGCGGCGCGCCGGGGTTCCAGTAGCCTCGAGCCGCTCTCCCAGCCGGAAGCGGCTGCGATCAGCGAGGCGGACATCTTCATCGCCTACGGCCGCTTCGATCAGGCCCAGGCCCTGCTGGAAGCCGGTCTTGTGGAAGACCCCGCACGCCAGGATCTGCGCCTCAAGCTGATGGGAGTCCATGGCGAGCTTGGCAATGCTGAAGCCCTGCATCATGAAGGTGAGCAGGTGCTGGCGGCCGGCAATGAGGAAGAGCGCTTCGAGGCTCAGGCGCTGCTGGATCGCTATAGTGCCTCAAGTAGTGCGCTGCGTGCTGTCGCTGGCGGTGGCGTGAGTCCGGTGGGGCGCAAGGTCTCCTATCTGTCAGGAGTGGCAAGCCAGCAGGCGGCAGCGCCTCGCGCGCCGCTTGAAGGTCGCGACAAGACCGATGATGCGGCTCGCGGCCCGGCAGATGCATCCGCCACGGGTGCTGACACCTCCCTTGATGACCAGGAAGATATCAGCGCGGTGCCTGACAGCGAACCGCATGCCGGTGACGGCGTGAGCGAGCCGCTGGTCGAGCGTGCTTCCGACCAAGGTGTCGCCTTCGAGCCGGGCCTCAAGGGCGTGGATCACGAGAAGGTGTCCGTGCGTGAGAGTCACTTCAACAGCGACAACGTGATCGATTACCAGGCGCCGGAATTGACGCTGGGAGATGCTGGTCAGGCTGATGACGAGAAGGGCACTGACACCGCGGCATCCAATGCGGCGGATAGTGCGCTCAAGGGCGAGTCCGTCGAGTTCACCTCACTGCGTGAAGAGCTGGATGACAACGCTGCGATCGAGAGCAATGCAGCGAGCCAAGCGCCGCATGAGGCGTCCAGCAAGTCGTCAACTTCAGTCGATGGCATGGAGGAGTTACCGTCACTGGATAGCATGACGCTGGAAGAAGTGGACGTGCCGCGGCGTGATATCTCGGAATTCGAGGTCGAGGAAGTGGCGTTCGAGTCTGGGGATCAGGATAATGCCTATCCCTCTGTCGAGTCGGCAGGGTTTGGGGCTGGCGCCCAGGATACCAAGGCATTCCAACAGCTCGAGGAAGCCCGTCAGTTGTTGGTGGATGGCGATGATGATCAGGCGGCTGCGCTGCTTGAGCCGCTCGCTACTGCCAGTGATGACATGGTCCGTGAAGAGGCGCTGGCGTTGATGGAGCGCTTTGGTCTGACCTGATGCCCTTTTTTACACCGCTGGATGATAACGAGAAACGCCCGGGGCGCATTGCTCTGGGCGTTGAATATGATGGCAACCGCTATTGTGGCTGGCAGCGTCTGAGCCACGCCCCCTCCGTGCAGGAAGCGCTCGAGAAGGCCTTGTCCAAGGTCGCCTCCACGCCGATTACCGTGCATTGCAGTGGCCGCACCGATTCCGGTGTGCATGCCGTGCGTCAGGTCGTGCATTTCGATACCCCCGTGGGCCGCAGCCGCAAGGCCTGGCGCATGGGCGGTAACGTCAACCTCCCCCCCGATATCGGGATTCATTGGGCCGTGCCGGTGCCCGATGATTTCCATGCGCGTTTCAGCGCCATCGCCCGTCGTTATCGCTACATGATCATCAACCAGCCGTTTCGGCCGGTGATGGAGCGCAACAATGTCACCTGGTGTCGCGAGCCGCTCAATGTCGCCGACATGCAGGCCGCAGCGGCGCACCTGGTGGGTGAGCTGGACTTCTCAGCGTTCCGCGCGGCAGGCTGTCAGTCGCGTTCGCCGCGCCGCCACGTGCACTTCATTGAAGTCAGTCGCCATGGTCATATCGTCATGATCGATATCCAGGCCAATGCCTTCCTGCATCACATGGTGCGCAATATCGCGGGCACCTTGATGGCCATCGGGCGTGGCGAGAAGCCTGTCGAGTGGATCGTCCAGCTGATGCGCGAGGGAGATCGCACGCGCTCGAGCGCGACGGCAGCGGCGACAGGGCTTCACTTCGTCGATGTCATCTATCCGCCGCGCTATGCGCTGCCCAAGGAACCCTTGGGGCCTGGTCTGGTCGCACATCTTGGCGAGTGGACGGGTGAGCGCCCGTTGCCGGACTGCCCGATGGTGCGCTCACGCATGGCACGCGCCGAGGCCGAGAGTGCCGAAGAGGCGCGCGCGGCAGGCAAGCTCAGTGAGCAGGAGGCCATCCGGCTGGCCAATGTAGCCCGTGAGGCCGAGCGCCTCAGTCGTGAGCATGAACAAGCGATTCCTGCGGCAGGCGATCCTGCGGCAGGCGATCCTGCGGCAGGCGATCCTGCAGCAGGCGTCGAGGATGACACGCTGACGACTGCCACCCAGAATGAATCCTCACGTTGAACGGAGTGATCCCATGATCGAGATGAGCGCTCGAGCGAGCCAGCGTACCCGGATCAAGATCTGTGGCCTGACACGTGAGCAGGATATCCGCGACGCCGTGGCGGCAGGTGCCGATGCGCTGGGTTTCGTGCTGTGGCCGGGCAGCAAGCGTGCGGTCGATGTGGTGCGATTGGCCGAGCTTGCCGCGTGCGTACCGGCCTTCGTGACGCGGGTCGGCCTGTTCGTGGATGCCAGCGGCGAAGAGATTGCCGCAGCGGCACCGCACCTCGATCTTCTCCAGTTGCATGGCAATGAGACGCCAGAGCAGTGCCGAGCGGCTGGGCGGCCCTATATCAAGGCGTTGCGCATGCGTGACGGGATCGATCTCGACGCGGAGGCGGCGCGCTACCATGACGCGCGTGGCTTGCTGCTGGATGCCTATCGTCCTGGCGTGCCCGGTGGCACCGGCGAGACCTTCGACTGGTCGCGCATCCCGGCCGATCTGCCGCTGCCGGTCATCCTGGCCGGTGGTCTCGAGTCAGGCAATGTCGCCGCAGCGGTGGCGCAGGTCGCCCCTTACGCGGTCGATGTCTCCGGTGGTGTGGAAGCCGCGCCCGGCGAGAAGAGTGCCGAGCGCATGCAGGCATTCTGTCAGGCAGTCCGCCAGCAGCGCTGATTTGCCGGCAAGCGTTGCGACCCTTGCGTTGCTTTCGTCCCGGGCGGCGAGGGCCGCAACGCTCAATTGGCATCTCGCACTACCCGCAAGGGGGGCGAAGCCGCTACAATGACCTCCAGAATTCGGAAAAGTGGCCGTACGACCAATGGGTTGCACGGTCTTTTCCATTGGCACTGCCCTGTGATGGTAGCTGCCCGCCATATTGCCGGGGCGTGAACGCTCTGGAATATGTGCCAACTCGCATGGCCGCCGACAGTCGTCGAGCGGTGCCCAGAACAGCAGCAAAACGGAAGCCTCCCCACCATGAGCTGGCTTGACAAGATTGTGCCGTCAATGAGCCGTATCCAACGCAAGGATCGGCGTACCTCCATTCCTGACGGCCTGTGGCGTAAATGCCCCAAGTGCGAAGCAGTCCTGTACCTTCCGGAGCTGACCAAGCACGACAACGTCTGCCCCAAGTGTGACCACCACCTGCGTCTCACTGCGCGTGCGCGTCTGTCCTGGTTCCTCGACAGCGAAGGTCGCGAGGAAATCGCGGCGGATCTCGAGCCGGTCGATCGCCTCAAGTTCCGCGACTCCAAGAAGTACAAGGATCGCCTGAGCGCTGCCCAGAAGCAGACCTCCGAGAAGGATGCACTGGTCGCCATGCGCGGTGCTCTCTCCGGTCAGCCGGTCGTGGCCGTGGCCTTCGAGTTCAGCTTCATGGGTGGCTCCATGGGTGCCATCGTCGGCGAGAAGTTCGTGCGTGCAGCAGAGCTTGCGCTGGCCGAGAACATTCCGCTGGTCTGCTTTGCCGCCTCAGGTGGTGCTCGCATGCAGGAAGCCTTGTTCTCCCTGATGCAGATGGCCAAGACCTCCGCGGCGCTTGAAAAGCTCAAGCAGGCTGGCGTGCCGTACATCAGCGTGCTGACCGATCCGGTCTTCGGTGGCGTCTCTGCGTCGCTGGCGATGCTGGGTGACCTGAATGTCGCCGAGCCGAATGCCCTGATCGGCTTTGCCGGTCCGCGTGTCATCGAGCAGACCGTGCGCGAGAAGCTGCCGGAAGGCTTCCAGCGCTCCGAGTTCCTGCTCGAGCATGGCGCCGTCGACATGATCATCCACCGTCGCGAGATGCGTGAGCGCCTGTCCAGCATCCTGCTCAAGCTGCAGGGCATGCCGGTCAACGCCGCCAACCTGCCGGTCGCGGATGCGGTCGTCGAAGAAGAATCCGTCGAGGCGGATGCGCCTGTCGAAGCACCGGCCGAGCCGCGCTCCGCCGTGGACAGCGTGCTCGACGAGACCTTTACCAGCGAGAAGCCGCAAGGCGAACGTCGCGATGGCTGAGCAGGGCTCCGCCCCGGCAAGCTGCAGCACCGACGAGGTGCTGCAGTCTTCCTCACTCCCTCCGCTGGATGCCGCTTCGTGGCAGCTTTCCCCTCTGCATGATGCTGTGCCGCGCGGCCTCTCGCTGGATGAGTGGCTGACGCGCCTCGAGCATCAGCACCCCGTCAGTATCGATATGGGCCTTGCCCGAGTGCTGTGCGTGGCCAGGCGTCTCGGTCTGGTCGGGGCGGGCGCGCGTCGACTCGGTGGCCGCATCATTACCGTGGCGGGCACCAACGGCAAGGGATCGACGGTTGCCATGCTCGAGGCGCTGGGGCGTGCCCATGGGCTGAGCACCGCCACCTATACCTCTCCCCACCTGCTGCATTACAACGAGCGTCTGAGCTTCAATGGTCACGACGTCGATGATGCCGCATTGGTCACGGCCTTCGAGCAGGTCGATTCCGCGCGCCACTCCGGGCTGTCAGCCAGTGGTGAGCCGGTGGATGACGAGGGCGTGATCAGCCTGACCTACTTCGAGGCCGGTACACTGGCAGGGCTGTGGTTGATCGCTCAGCAGCAGCCGCAGCTCGCGATTCTGGAGGTCGGCCTGGGCGGGCGTCTGGACGCCGTCAACATCATCGATTGTGATGTCGCGATGATCATCACGGTCGCACAGGACCATGCCGCGTTTCTTGGCACCGATCTCGAGAACATCGGCTTCGAGAAGGCCGGTATTCTGCGCGCCGGCAAGTCGGCCGTGTTCGGCTCGGATGTGCTGCCGTCCAGTTGCGCGGCGCACGCTCGCTCACTGGGCGTCACGCCGCAGGTGCTGTGGCAGGACTTTCGCTGGCAGGCCGCGGCTGACCTTGTGGGTAGCAGTTCAAATAGCAGCCTGGATGGCAGTACGAGCAATTCGGCTACCTCGCGATGGCAATGGCAGCGCCTGTCGGCGCCGGCGCTGACATTCGATGCGCTGCCAGATCCGGGCTTGCCGCGCGACAATGCGGCCAGTGCGCTGAATGCGCTGGTCGAGGCCGGTATCGAGCTCAACGCCGAATGCGTGCGGCAGGCCATGGCGAGCGTCAAGCTCAAGGGGCGCATGCAGTGGCTGACCCGCCACGGGCGTGACTGGTGTCTGGATGTCGGTCATAACCCGCATGCCGCGAGTTATCTGGCCAGTCGTCTTGCCGCTCATGACCTGCGTTGCGCGCGGAATTCTGCCACCCAGCCGCGGCGGGCATTGCTCGCCATGCTGGGCGACAAGGATGCCGCTGGCGTGATTCAGGCGCTGGCGCCGGTGGTGGACGGCTTCGTCGTCGCCACCCTGGATGGCGAACGTAGTCGCCAGGCCAATGAGCTTGCCGCCGTGGTCCGCCACTGTGGTGGTGAGGTGCTGGCGGAGTGCGAGACGGTCACCGCCGCAGCCGAATGGCTGGCACGCGAGACGAGCGCTGGAGAAGTATTGGTCTGTGGTTCCTTCTTCACGGTCGGTGAAGCATTGATGTGGCTCGACGCCCAGGCCTGATGCAGGCCGGCGGCGGGTCCGGGATTTCGGGTGCAAGGGAGATGTCACAATGAAATATGGCAAACGCGAGCGAATCAGCGGTGCGGTCATCCTGCTGGCGTTGGGGGTGATCTTCATCCCGATGCTCTTCGATGAGCCGCCGGCCCGTGATGAGCGCCCGAGTCCGGTGATGACGCTTGGCAAACCGGTGGATATCGATCGCTCCAACGTCGATGAGCCGCAGCCGCCCAGCGAGCTGAAGATCGGCACGGATGTGCCGATCACCTTCGTCGACAGCAACGGCAAGGTGCGGGACAGTGACCCGGGTGCTGGCAGTGACAGCGGTTCCGAGTCCCCAAGCCGTGTCGCCGAGGCCGAGCAGTTGTCGCCGACCCGCTCTGTGGCCAGCAGCGAGCCGCAGTCAAAGCCAAAGCCGGAACCGGCACCCGCTGCCAAGCCGGAGCCCAAGGCTGAACCCAAGCCCGCGCCCAAGCCTGAACCGAAGCCTGCGGTGGCCTCGAATGCGCCGTCGTCTTCCGCCGGTGGCTGGGCCGTGCAGGTCGGCAGCTTCGGTGACCCGGCCAACGCCGAGCGTCTCCAGAAGGAACTGCAGGGCAAGGGGTTCGCGGCATACCGGATTCCGCGTGGCAGCAAGTTGACCGTTGTCTTCGTCGGTCCGTATAAGTCCTCCGAGATCGGTGAGTCCGCACGCTCGCGCCTGCAGCAGCAGGTTAATATCAAGGGCCTGCTGGTACGACGCAAGGAGGGTGAGTGAACGAGCTGGTCTGGATCGATTGGCTATGTCTGGGCCTGATCGGGATCTCGGTACTGCTGGGGCTAATGCGGGGCCTGCTCAGCGAGGCCCTGGGCCTGGCGGGCTGGCTGGTGGCTCTGGTTGCGGCACGCCAATTCGGCGCCGAGGTGGGTGGCCTGCTCGATGAGGTGATCGTCTCGCCGGGCATTCGCACCGCAGTCGGCTTCGTGCTGGTGGTGATCGCGAGTGTGTTGATCTGGGGGCTGATGCTGCGCCTGCTGGAACGCTTGATTCATGCAGTCGGCATGGGCGGCTTCAATCGTCTGCTCGGCGGTGTGTTCGGTGCCTTGCGTGCGGCGGTCATACTGGTGCTGATCACCGCCGTGGTGGGGCTGACCCCCCTGCGTGACAGCGCCGACTGGCAGGCCGCGCAGTTGCGGCCGACGCTTGAGCAGCTGCGCGACTGGTCTTTGGCTCGCTATCGTGAATGGGATACGGGCGGTGACTGGGGCCAGAGCGTGTCGCTGCCGGATTCCACCAGCGGCACCCGGCTCAAGCAGCAGGCCAGCGGTCTGATCGACAGCGCCCAGCGAGAAGGGCGTGCGTTGAGCGACAGCCTCAGCCAGCAGGCGCTGCAGTCGTTCACGCGCCAGGATGCCACGCAGGACCAGCCCTCGCTGGAGGCGTTGCTCAGGGGCAACACCGCTGACGAGGCCACAAGCCGCAATGCGGGTGATGAGTAGTGACAGGCAGGATTTTCAGCGCCGGGCATCGTGGCCCGGCGTTGTCGTTTTCAGCATTCGGCACGTGTTGCTGAAGCCTCATGCCGGCCAGTCGAAGGGGTTGACCCATCGGTCAGGTGTTGCCTGCATGGGGGGCAGGCCTGACAATTGCGCCGTGTGAGCACTCATATTGCCATATGGACGGGCGCCGGCAGCCGCCAGCGTGCGCTTCCCTATCCAAGTGTGTATTAGTGAGGTAATGACGGGATGTGCGGGATTGTAGGTTTGATGGCCAACGCCTCGGTCAACCAGGCGCTGTATGACGCGCTGACCGTATTGCAGCACCGCGGGCAGGATGCCGCGGGCATGATGACCTGGCACGAAGGTCGTTTCCTGCTGCGCAAGAGCAATGGTCTGGTGCGTGATGTCTTCCGCACTCGTCACATGCAGCGTCTCAAGGGCAACATGGGGATCGGCCATGTTCGCTACCCGACCGCCGGTTCCTCCAGCGAGGCGGAGTCACAGCCGTTCTATGTCAACTCGCCTTACGGCATCACGCTGGCGCACAACGGCAACCTGACCAACTCCGACCAGCTCAAGCAGGAGTTGTTCTCTTCTGATCTGCGTCACATCAACACCAGCTCCGATTCGGAAGTGCTGCTCAACGTCTTCGCGCACGAGCTGGGCAAGCAGGGCATGCGTCTGGGCGCCGGTGATGTGTTCGATGCCGTGCGTCGTGTGCATCGTCGCTGCAAGGGCGGCTACGCGGCTGTCTCGATCATCAACGGCACTGGCCTGGTCGCTTTCCGTGATCCGTACGGTATCCGTCCGGCGTGTTTCGGCAAGCGTGACTCCGCCGAAGGCGTCGAGTACATGATCGCCTCCGAGTCCGTGGCGCTCGACGTCGCCGGCTTCGAGCTGATCCGTGATCTTGCCCCGGGCGAAGCGGTATTCATCGATATGGAGCGTGAGCTGCACACCCTGCAGTGCGCGGATGACCCAGTCCTCAAGCCTTGCATCTTCGAACACGTCTACCTGGCGCGTCCTGACTCCCTGCTCGACGGCGCCTACGTCTATGGCACCCGCATGCGCATGGGCGAGAAGCTGGCCGACAAGATCGTGCGTGAATGGCCGGAACAGGACATCGATGTCGTGATTCCGATCCCCGATACCTCGCGCACCTCCGCCCTCGAGCTGGCCCAGCATCTGGGAGTGACTTACCGCGAAGGCTTCATGAAGAATCGCTATATCGGCCGTACCTTCATCATGCCGGGTCAGACACTGCGCAAGAAGTCGGTGCGTCAGAAGCTCAATGCCATCGATATCGAGTTTGCCGGCAAGAACGTGCTGCTGGTGGATGATTCCATCGTACGCGGCACCACCTGCAACGAGATCATCCAGATGGCGCGTGAAGCGGGCGCCAAGAATGTCTACTTCGCCTCGGCAGCCCCGGCGGTTCGCTACCCCAACGTCTACGGCATTGACATGCCGGCGGCGGAAGAGCTGATCGCCCATGGCCGTACCGAGAAGGAGATCACGGACCTGATCGGCGCTGACCGTCTGTTCTATCAGGACCTCGATGACCTGAAGGACGCCTGTCGTGAAGTCAATCCGGCGCTGGATGAGTTCGATTGCTCCGTGTTCGACGGTGTCTACGTGACCGGCGATATCGACGAAGCCTATCTGAACGACCTGCGTGCCTCGCGCAATGATGGCGCCAAGAGCGCTGGCGAGACCCACGCGGTGGTGGATCTGCACAACGATTCGGAAGATATCGACTGATCCGGCTGCCTGTCATCCTCGGCAGGCAATCACGCGATGAGCGAACCGCAACGGGCTCCGGAGAAATCCGGGGCCCGTTGCGCGTTCAAAACCGGTAACATTGGCGCATCGCTTTTCCTTCTCCTTGCTGTCGACGCGACCGAAATGTTGAAGACGCGACATGTCACAGCGGCGCGTGACGCTGGATCGTGATTCACAGGGCAGTAGATTCCATCAGTAGAGGTACTGGACACCATGCACGACGACAATCTTTCCCGCGCCGGTCTTTCCCGCGATGAGCTGGGCCTCGAGACGCTCGCCATCCGTGCCGGTCACCTGCGCGGTGCCGAGCAGGAACACGGCGAGCCCATCTACACTACCTCAAGCTTCGTCTATGGCAGTGCCGCTGAGGCCGCGGCCAAGTTCGGGGGCGATGAAGCTGGCAACATCTACTCGCGCTTCACCAATCCGACGGTGCGCTTCTTTGAGGAGCGCCTGGCGGCGATGGAAGGCGGTGAGCGTTGCGTGGCGACCAGTTCCGGCATGGCCGCGATCATGTCCACCGTGCTGGCATTGCTGGAATCCGGTGATGAAATCGTCGCATCGCGTTCCATCTTCGGCTCGAGTGTCAGCCTGTTCACCAAGTACTTCGGCAAGCTGGGCATCACCACCCGCTTCGTCGAACTGAAGGATCTGGACGCCTGGCGCGAGGCGATCACGCCGGCCACCAAGCTGTTGTTCGCCGAGACGCCGTCCAATCCGCTATCCGAGCTCGGCGATATCAAGGCATTGGCGGCGCTGGCCCATGAGAATGATGCCTGGCTCGCCATCGACAACTGCTTCTGTACGCCGGCCCTGCAGCGCCCGCTGACGCTGGGTGCCGATATCGTCATCCACTCCGCCACCAAGTATCTCGATGGTCAGGGCCGGACGCTGGGTGGCGCCGTGGTCGGAAGCTCCTCGTTGATGGAGGAGGTCTATGGCGTGGTGCGGACCTGCGGGCCGTGTCTGAGCCCCTTCAACGCCTGGGTCTTCCTCAAGGGCCTGGAGACGCTGAACATTCGCATGGAAGCCCACTGTGCACGCGCGCTGACACTGGCACATTGGCTGGAGGCGCATCCGGCCATCGAGCGGGTGCATTACTCCGGGCTTGAGGGTCATCCGCAGCATGAACTGGCCAAGGCCCAGCAGAAGGCCTTCGGTGCAGTGCTGGGAGTGGTGGTCAAGGGCGGCCGCGAGGCGGCCTGGTCTGTGGTCGATGCGACGCGCATCCTGTCGATCACCGGCAACCTGGGTGACGTGAAGACCACCATCACGCACCCGGCCACCACGACTCACGGTCGCCTCAGCGATGACCAGAAAGCGGCCGCCGGCATCGAAGAGGGCCTGCTGCGTATTGCCGTCGGTCTGGAAGATCTCGATGACATCAAGCGTGATCTGGCGCGCGGGCTTGATCGTCTCGCGAGCTGAGCCCCGTAACGCCTGCTTTGCATACCAACGCCCGGTTCTGCCGGGCGTTGGTGTCTCTGGACAATTTCCCCCGGTGTTGCCCGCAAGGGTTGGCGTCCGTCCGGGCACTGGTTAAGCTCTTGCTCAAAGAACCTGCCAGCTCGATGGTCAGGTGGAGACTGTCATCAGGAGCACTTCATGTGGCGTAACTCTCGACGGGGCTGGGGCTGGCCTGTCATCGTGATGCATTGGCTGTCGGCGCTGGCCATCGTCGGGCTCTTCGCGCTGGGCTGGTGGATGACGTCGCTTGGCTATTACGATGCCTGGTATCAGCTCGGCCCGTGGTGGCATCGCTCGGTCGGGGTGATATTGCTGGTACTGACGCTGGCGCGGCTTGCCTGGCGCTGGCGCCAGACGACCCCGCAGGCTCATGGTACGCGCAATGAGCAGCGCGCTGCGCTGGTCGGGCATGTGCTGCTCTACGTGCTGATGCTGGTGGTGATGATCTCGGGTTACCTCATTTCCACCGCTGACGGGCGTGGCATCAAGGTATTCGATCTTTTCGAGGTGCCAGCAGTGATCTCGGGGCTGAAGGATCAGGCATCGCTGGCAGGTGAGGTGCATTGGTATGCTGCCTGTGTGCTGATCATCCTGTCGCTGGGGCATGCGGCGGCAGCATTCAAGCATCACCTGCTGGATGGGCAGGACACGTTGCGGCGCATGATTCGGCCGCTGCGCTGACGAAAAGGAAGGCGTTGGGTACGCTCGAACGCCAGATGTGACGAAACCTCATAAGGAGCACCAACATGAACAAGACATCCTTCCTCGGCAAGTCACTGGTGGCAGGTCTCATGGCGGCGTCGTTGCCGCTGATGGCGGGTCAGGCACAGGCCTCCGATTACACGATCGATACCGATGGCCAGCACGCCTTCATCCAGTTCAAGATCAGCCATCTGGGCTATTCCTACGTGCTGGGGCAGTTCAAGGAGTTCAGCGGTGATTTCTCCTATGACCAAGGCAAGCCGGAAGATGCGAAGGTGTCGGTAGAGGTCGATGTCGATAGCCTGGACAGCGCCCACGCCGAACGCGACAAGCACATCAAGTCGGCCGACTTCCTGGATGTCTCCCAATATCCGACGGCGACCTTCACCTCGACCGGCTTCGAGTCCACTGGCGATGGTTCCGGCAAGCTGAAGGGTGACTTGACGCTGCACGGCCAGACTCAGCCCGTGACCCTGGATGTGGATCATATCGGTGGCGGTGAAGACCCGTGGGGCGGCTACCGTCAGGGCTTTGAAGGCACTACCACGCTGAAGCTTGCCGACTATGGTATCGATACATCCAAGCTTGGTCCGAATGCGGCCACCGTCGATCTGTACCTGGTCATCGAAGGTATCCGCCAGTAAGGACGGCAAGTGCAGGCAACTGATGCTTACTTGAGCTGTCAGCGTGCACTGACGCCGTGGATTGATGGCAAGCGCTGTGCAATCCCACCCCATACCTCTCGACAAAAACGCCCCTGCCAATCGGCAGGGGCGTTTTTGTTTGTGCAAGGCGTTCGTGTTTGTGCAAGGCGCTCGTGTCACATGGAGTGTCGTTCAGGCGTCAGCCGCGCAATGCCAGATAGCCGCCCGCTCCGATCATCAGGCCGCCGGCGCTGCGATTGAGGCGTTTGACCGCCTTCGCCGAGCGCAGATAGCGGCGGACACGGCCCGCGAGATAGCCCACCGGTACCACGCCCAGCAGCAATGCGCTCAGGTTGAGTCCGGCGGCGATCACGATATCGCTGCCGGACAGCTGGGTGATATCCATGAAGGTGGGCAGGAAGGCGATATAGAACAGGATGACCTTGGGGTTGGAGGCCGAGATGAGAAAGCCCTGCAGAAACCCTTTCCACCAGTTGCCGCGTAACCTGGGAGCATCAGTCTCATCCAGCGTCGGTGAGCTCGTCCATAACTGGTAGCCGAGATAGAGCAGGTAGGCGGCGCCCAGGATACGGATGACCACGAAGACCTCGCCCCAATGCGTGGCCAGTGCCGACAGGCCGAACACCGCCGCCAGCATGTAGCAGACATCACTGAGACTCATGCCCACGGCCATCGGCACGCAGGCATTGCCACCCTGGCTCATGCCGCGCGCCAACAGCGCCAGGATGCCAGGCCCGGGGGTGATGCCAAACAGGAAGATGGCAATGAAGAAGGTCAGCCCGCTTTCAAAGGTCATGAGAGGTCCCTGATTTATAGAGGGGAGGGCAGCGCCGCCACAGCGACGATGCAAACAAGCGCGTCGCGACGACAGGCGAGAGTGCCAAGCGCGAGACACCAGAGTAATGCAAAGCGCGGCGGTGCGGGAGAGCAGAACAAGAGGAAGGGATGAAGGAGGAGAAAGCGAGAACAAGGAACGGCTGAAGAGATCAGAATGAAGAGAAGAGAGAAGAGAGAAGAGAGAAGAGAGAAGAGAGAAGAGAGAAGAAGGAAGAATCGGGTAACAGGACAGATGCATGATTCAAGGCAAGCGCGAAGCGGGCGCACTGTGGCATATGAAAGCGCCAGCCGGTGGCCCGGCTGGCGCTGGGTGCTGCACATGCACGTTTTCGTCGGCGCGCATCTTGTGACAGTGCGTCACCTGATGGCAGGTTCTCCTTCTTCTTTCCTGTGTCTGTCGCCATGAGGCTCGGGCGCTCAGGTACTCAGGCACTTGGGTACTTAGATACTCAGGTACTCTGGCACTTGGGTACTTAGATACTCAAGTACTCTGGCGCTTGGGCGCTCAGGGATGCAGGCGCTCAGAACAGGGTTTCACGTATCGGGGGGCATCGGCATCGTGGCTTCTGCGCGGCGGGGCTTCAGATGAGACGACGCCGCAAGTTGCGATGCGTCTCGCTGCGATGGCTCGCGAGCAATCCGTTGCTCACTCACAGTCGTTGAGGACGGCGTCCGGGAAATGACGACGCAGCATGCGGTTCTGGAACTCGTCGATGAACGAGCAGTTGATGATGATGATGAAGCGCTCGAAGTGCTCGCCGGCGTTCTCCTGGGTGATGGAGCTGACACTGTGGAACAGCTGGTCATCGTGGATATGCAGGACCTCGCCCGGTGCCAGTTCCGTGGTAGTCAGCAGCTCTTTGCCTGCCTTGTCCTGATAGAGGGTGTTGATGGCGCCGCTGACATTCTCGCGATTGAGCACCAGGATGCTCAGGTACTTACAGCCATCGGCGTGGATGCCCTGGCCCTGGAGAGGGTCGATGGTGCCATCACCGCGCACGCCGGTGATCTGCATCAGGATAGGCTCACGTGGGCCGATACCCCACATGTCGGCCCAGGCCTTCACGAAGGCGCGCACATCCTCGCGCTCGGTGAAGCTCTCTTCCAGCGGTGCGTAATAGCGCAGACGGTCAGCCATGCTGGCGGCGTCATTGAACTTGCCGCCCTGTGCCATCGGACATTCGCCCAGCGTCTCGACCTCATGCTGGTCGTTCAGGTGCAGCCAAGACATGCGCTTCCAGCGGGTGTTGACGTAGGGGTCACGCGGCAGGTCCTTCAGGAAGCCCTGCCAGGCCTCGAGGTCGATCTGGGAGGTGATGGAAGCCTTGCTCCAATGCTGGCGTGCCAGCTCCTCGTGGACTGCCTTCGGCCAGTACTGCGAGGCAAGCGGCAGGCGCAAGGGGGCGGTGTCCGTCTTGGGGGCCGGGTAGTGCTCCACCAGGCCGCCCTGTTCCAGGGTGATCTTGCGGGAAGAGTCGGCCAGTTGACGTACGCCACGATTTGCGATGTTCATATGAAATTCCTCGACGTTTTGTGCGCTTGGGCGCAGATGGAAGGTGTTGCGTTGGCAACGTCGAGGAGAATGGGAAGGTGCGCACGAGATAGTCAAACCCGTACCATGGCGGTAACACGCTAATCTCGCGAAGTATCATCAATATGGGTACATGGCCAATATCGAGGTGTGAGTAATCTAATCGACTGGTACTATGTAAGTCATTAGCGCTATTCTTCGCCCTTTGCAGACGAGCCGCGCAACGCAGGTTCAGGCCGTCTGGCACTGAATGAAGCGTTGAGGATAATGATCGAGAGGCGCTGCAAGACGCTGGGTTTACGCGCAGCAGACCCTTAGACTTTTCTCATGACGACAAGAACTCGTTCTGTGTGTGAGAGAACTCGTTCGAAGTGACATTCCGTCACGAGTTGATCTGCCCCGCCGAAGTCCGGCGAACAGGCGAAGGACGGCAGCGGAGGTATCCTTCAACATGGCTAAAGGGTTCCGCCAGGTCAGCAGGGCCGTCGGAATATTGTGCTCTCGTCCCGTCATCATTGCCGTGGTACTGACGTTGATGGTGGTGGTGATGTGGGGCCAGAGCATGCTGGGTCGATGGCCAACCGCGTTACTGATGGTGATTCTTGGCGCAACTGCGGGCATCATGCTATCTCGCAAGCGTCAGGTGTCACATCATCAGCATACGCAGGAGGCGGTCATGCAGACGAGTATGGTTGGCCTCTCGACCAGCAAGGGACTTCCCGTCAGTGATCAGCGCTTTCGAGAGCTGCTGGAAAGTCTGCCGCGCGTCGCCGTTCAGGGTTATGACAGCCAGCGCCGCGTCATCTACTGGAACGAGGCCAGCGAGCGGCTATACGGCTATAGCGAGCAGGAAGCTCGTGGACGATGCCTGGAAACTCTGGTGATCCCGGAGACGATGGCAGATGTCGTGGTGGACGCACACCATGCCTGGGTCTCTCAGGGTATCGAGATCCCCTCCAGTGAACTTGAGCTCAAGCACAAGTCAGGCGCCCCCGTGCCTGTCTTTTCCCACCATGTGATGCTGGGAGAGCGCACTGACAACCCGCTGATGTTCTGTATCGACATCGATCTGGCGGGGGAGCGCAAGGTCCAGCGTGATCTGGATTACATGACGCGTTTTGACCCCCTGACGGAGCTGCCCAATCGCCAGACCTTCGAGAGCGAGCTCGGTGAGGCGCTCAGTGAATGTCAGCGTCATGACGACACCCTGATGGTGCTGTTTCTCGATATCGATCATTTCACCGAGATCAATGACACCCTCGGTTACGAGATGGGTGACCGCGTCATCCGTAGCGTGGCCAAGCGTCTGCAGGGCTTCCAGCGCAATCAAGATCTGCTCTCGCGCTTTGGTGGCGATGAATTCGTGCTGGCGATGCCACGACTGGATTACGAGAGTGATGCCCTATCGGTGGTCGAGCGCATTCGTCAGGACTTCCAGCGACCCTTCGAGATCGAAGGGCGCCAGTTGCTGCTGCGCATGAGCATCGGCATCAGCCTGTATCCCGAGAATGGGAGCGAGGCGGCCGAGCTGGTGCGCAATGCCGATGTCGCCAAGCATCGTGCCAAGCTGGCCGGGCGCGATGGCTATCAGTTCTTCAATCAGGAAGTCCGCAATGAGATGCTGCATCAGCACCATCTGGCCGGACGTCTGCAGGCGCTGCTGAATCAGGATGGCGGTGGGGAATTGTCGCTGCATTATCAGCCGCAGGTGGCGGCGCGCAGTGAGCGCATCGAATCCTTCGAGGCGCTGCTACGCTGGCATTCTCCCGAGGGTTATATTCCGCCCTCCGACTTCGTGAAGGTCGCCGAGCGCACCAACCTGATCGAGCGTCTGGGAGACTGGGTCATCCGCCAGGCGTGTCGTCAGCAGGCCGAATGGCGTGCCATGGGACTGAAGGGCTACCGGATCGACATCAACATCTCCGGACGCCAGGCCATCAGTTCGGACGTCTTCACCCGCCTTGAGGCCTATGTCGAGGAATACGGACTGACCCCGCGGGACATCGGTATCGAGCTGACCGAGAACGTGTTGATCGATGCCGATATCAAGGTGCGCGACAGCCTGCGGGCGCTCTACGACCGTGGCTACAAGATCGCCATCGATGACTTCGGCACCGGCTATTCCTCGATGAGCTATCTCAAGTTGTTGCCCGTGACGGCGCTCAAGATAGATCGCTCCTTCGTGATCGAGTGCGCCCAGGAACCCAAGGACCGCGCCATCATGGAGGCCACGGTCTTCCTCGGTCATCGCCTCGGGCTGGAGGTGGTCGCGGAAGGGGTCGAGAACGAACAGCAGCTGGAGTTGTTGCGCGAGATGCGTTGTGACTTGATCCAGGGCTATTACTTCTACAAGCCGATGGCGGCCACGGATATTCAGCGTCTGTTACTCGGCGGCAACAATCCGCCGAATCGCGCCTCGGGGGCCCTCGCCTCGGACAAGGGTGCTGCAGCCCCTGGCTGTCACTGATACCGATCGTAATGCGAGCGATTGATGGTGCTTCTCCAGCAAAGGTCTGTTGCTGTTTGGGCCCTTTTTTGTTCGCGGACTAAAAGATATGATGCTGACAGTTGAAGCGCGTCAGGCCGTCACTCTTCATCTCGAGTCCTCCATCTCGGATAAGGACTGGTCACCTGACGTGAAGTCTTCGAGTCGAGCCTGCCATGGCTCCTCGATCATTTCTGCCGAGGATGGCTGCGTCGTTCAATGCGCAGGGCTGTTCGCCCATCTTCGCTTCCAACCTGTGCTGCAGGTTGCGATGGTTCCTTGAGCGGATTCACGATCTTTCCGGCGTTATCCTTTGGATACATGGCCGGGCAAGCCAGTCCTTGTGACTGGCTTTTTTTATGCCCGTCACAAAGTGTGGCTAGTGAGGCGGAGTCGTCGCCAGCTCCCGGGCGAGCCATTCGCCCAGCGCTTCGGCATGCGGATGGCGAGCACGAGCGCGGCCGACCTGTGGCAATGTCAGTGTCAGGCATGCCTCGGTCTCGACGAAGCCCCAGGGGGCCACGAGGCGCTTGCTGCGCAGGTCTTCCTCCACCAGATAGTCCGGCGCGATGCCGACGCCCAGCCCGACCAGTGTCGCCTCGAGCAGGTAGTTGAGGTGCTCGAAGCCTTGCGCGTAATCAAGCCCCTCACTGGATAGCCCCTGGCGTGAGCACCAATCCGGCCAGGCTTGCGGGCGTGATCGGGTATGCAACAGGGGCAGGCCCAGCAGTACCTCCGAGGAAGGGGGGCTGGAGGCCTTGCCCAGCCACTCGCTGTCGGGCCGCAGGACAGGGCCGATGCGCTCGGTGCCCAGTACATGCGTTTCCTGATGATCGGCGTCATCAAAGGGCGGCGTCTGGAAGCGCAGGACACCGTCCACGCCATTGCGCAGTCCTTCGTTGTCATCACTGGCGGTCAGGTGCAGCTCGAGTTCCGGCAGAGCGTTCTTGAGCGCCCCCAGCCGGGGAATGAACCAGCGTGCCAGAAACGACCCCGGGCAGCTCAGTACGAAGGGCGCCCGCGCATCACTGCGGGCCAGTGCCCCGCACACGCGTGCCAGACCGCCAAGATGATGACGGGTCGCGGTCGCCAGCTCACGGCCGGCCTGTGTCAGTGTCAGGCCACGCCCGGCACGATCGAACAGGCGTGTGCCGAGTGCGTCTTCCAGCTGGCGGATCTGACGGCTGACGGCGCCGTGGGTCACATGCAGTTCCTCTGCGGCGCGCGAGGCGCTCTCATGGCGAGCCGCCACATCGAAGGTACGCAGGGCATTTAGGGGAGGCAGTAGCTCGGTGCGCTCCATGGTGTGTCTCCTGAGCAAGTGCTGGACGTGTCATTGGCAGGGAAAGGGTGGATGCGCGGCAATGACCGTCTCGACTATATGTGAGGTTTTCTCACACATCTTGGCGATTTTATCGTTTTTCTTCCAGTGCCTGCAGCGCTAGGATGATCACCATATCGCTGGCCCCGCAGATGCCTTGCGCAGTATGTGAGACCAGCCACTGACATGATTCGAGGAGTTCAGCATGAGCCAGACGACTGCTACCCCCAGCCTGCGCCAAGGGCCTGATGCCAAGGGTTTCTTCGGTGATTTCGGCGGCCGCTTCGTTGCCGAGACGCTGATGCCGTTGATCCTGCACCTGCAGCGCGAGTATGAAGCCGCCAAGCAGGACCCGGCATTCGCCGAGGAGCTGGCTGGCCTGTCCGCGGACTATGTCGGTCGCCAGAGCCCGCTGTATTTCGCCGAGCGCCTGACCGAGCAGCTGGGCGGCGCCAAGATCTATCTCAAGCGTGAAGACCTGATGCATACCGGGGCTCACAAGATCAACAATGCGCTGGGCCAGGTACTGCTCGCTCGCCGCATGGGCAAGCAGCGGATCATCGCCGAGACCGGTGCCGGCATGCACGGTGTGGCGACTGCCACCGTGGCGGCGCGTTTCGGGCTGGAGTGCGTGATCTACATGGGTTCCACCGATATCCATCGCCAGCAGCCCAATGTGCAGCGCATGCAGCTGCTGGGGGCCAAGGTCGTGCCTGTCACCGCCGGTGATGGCACGTTGAAGGACGCCATGAACGAGGCGCTGCGTGACTGGGTCACCAACGTCGATGACACCTTCTACATCATCGGTACCGTGGCCGGGCCGCACCCGTATCCGCAGCTGGTGCGTGACTTCCAGTCCATCATCGGTCAGGAAGCCCGCGTGCAGCTGCAGGAGAAGGAAGGGCGTCTGCCGGATTCGCTGGTCGCCTGCATCGGCGGCGGCTCCAACGCCATGGGCCTGTTCCACCCGTTCCTCGATGACGAGAGCGTCGAGATCATCGGTGTCGAAGCCGCTGGTGAAGGCCTGGAAACTCCGCGTCATGCCGCCAGCCTCAAGGGCGGCCTGCCAGGCGTACTGCATGGCAACCGCACCTTCCTGCTACAGGATGAAGAAGGTCAGATCGGCGACGCGCACTCCATCTCCGCCGGTCTCGACTATCCGGGTATCGGTCCGGAACACGCATGGTTGCATGACATCAAGCGTGCCGAATATGTCGCCGCGACCGACCAAGAAGCGCTGGACGCCTTCAAGATGCTGTGCCGTCTGGAAGGCATCATTCCGGCGCTGGAGTCCTCCCACGCGCTGGCGGAAGTCATCAAGCGTGCGCCGGGCCTGCCGAAGGACCACCTGATGGTGGTCAACCTGAGCGGCCGTGGTGACAAGGACATGGCCACCGTGACTCATCACCTGGCCGACGAACTGGGCCTGAACCCTGACGGCGAGTAAGTCCGGGTCTGTCACGTGTTGCCCGGCGTCAGGTTCGTCAGTCGCTGATCGAATCTGAGCGCCCCATGTCTTCTTTGCCTGCAGGTGTCATCGATGCCTGCAGGCCAGCAAATTCGGAGTCTATTGATGAGCACTTCCGCTATCGACACTACTGCCAGCCGCCGTCTTGACCGTCGTTTCGCTGCTGTGCGCGCCGAGAATCGTGCCGCGCTGGTGACCTACATCACTGCGGGCGATCCCGGCTACGATGCCAGCCTCGCGACCTTCCTCGGCATGGCGGACGCCGGCGCCGATGTCATCGAGCTGGGCATGCCGTTCACGGACCCGATGGCCGATGGCCTGGCCATTCAGCATGCTACCCAGCGTGCCCTGAAGGCCGGTCAGACCATGGACCGCACCCTGGCGATGGTCAGCGAGTTCCGCAAGCGCGATCAGGACACCCCCATCGTGCTGATGGGCTACTACAACCCGATCTATCGTCGTGGCGTGAGCCGTTTTCTCGAGCAGGCGAGCGAGGCCGGTGTCGACGGCCTGATCGTCGTCGATCTGCCGCCGGAGCACGATGACGAGCTGTGCGTCCCGGCCAGCGAAGCGGGCATCAGCTTCATTCGCCTCGCCACACCGACCACCGACAGCGAGCGCCTGCCGGGTGTGCTGGCCAACACCTCGGGCTTCCTCTACTACGTCTCCAGCAATGGCGTGACCGGCGGCGCGGCACCGACTGCCGAGAAGGTCGAGGCCGAGGTCGGTCGTATTCGTGAGCATACCGATATTCCGGTCGCGGTCGGCTTCGGTATCCGTACCGCGGAACAGGCAGCACGTATCGGGCGCTTCGCTGATGGCGTGGTGGTCGGTTCCGCCCTGATTGACCTGCAGGCCAATGCCGAGACGCCGGAGCAGGGCACTCAGGCAGTGCATGCCCTGACCCGTGAATTGGCAGACGCCCTGAAGACCGCGCGTCAGTGATCATTGGCTAGCGGCCAGCATGCCCCTCGCAGGGGCGATAGTTAGATAGATAGACAGCAACGCCTCGAACCCTGTTCGGGGCGTTGCTGTTTGTAGGGCACGCGCTATCGGAACGACGCGGCGTGTCACGTCCATCGCCTCGTTCTTACTCCCACTCTTGCTTTCATTCTTGTGAAGCGCGCGCTGGCAGGATCTCGGCCAACCAGTGTGCTATCCGCCCACGTACCTGCTCACTGTCGTGCCATTGCAGCAGCAGGTGGGGGGGCCTCGGGCAGGTAATGTATCTCGAGCGTATCGCGTGAGGCGCTCGGCCAGTCGTTGACCAGCCGCTCGATGGCCACACGGGGCACGGTGTCATCACGATCACCGTGAAGCAGCAAGGTGGGTGGCAGCCGTGTGTCAGCAGAAAGCGCCGCGATGTCATCGCTGGCGTGATCCGTGAAACGTATCAGACCGTAATAGGCATCAAGGCGCACGGAATGCACGACGCGGGAATCCTCGGCCAATCGCCTGGCGGCCACGGGCTGAAGTTCTCCTTCGGGGTACCTGCGTGGCACCTCCACGCTGGCCGCGGGGATCAGGTGCGCCGCTGTCCAGAGCCCTGCGTTGTAAAGATAGCGCCAGCGGATGCCACCGCGGACGCCCGGGGCAGCGAGCAGGCTGCCATCGATCGACAGCGCCGGGTGGTGGGCGAGGGCATTGAGTATCACCGAGCCGCCCATGCTTTCGCCTGCCACGATCAAGGGGAGGTTCGGATGGCGCTGGCGAAGTACCGTGATGGCGTCCATCAGGTCCTCGACCAGCAACGGGGACTCCGGCCATCGCCCTTGCTGGCAGGACTCCCCGAAACCGCGTTGATCATAGGCGTAGGTCACGATGCCTTGCCCGGCCAGCCACGGACCCAGATCGGCATATGCCCGCCGGAAGTCGCCGTAGCTGTGCAGGCCAAGCAGCATGGCGCGTTGAGGGGTTGCCTGCGCAGGTTGCCAGGACTCCCATGCCAGCGATGTGGCGTCGCGGGTCACGAGATGGGATGAGGTGGAGGATTCCTCAAGGTAAGGAGCCTGGTGGATGTCATTGGCCGCAAGGTAGTGCGGGCCGCATCCCGATAGCAGTATGCAGAGTGTGACTGACACTAAGGGCAGCAGAGCGTTCAAGGAGTGGCTCTCCATGGCGAATGGCGTGATGTGTGTACTACGCCCGAGGCTTCCGTGTGGATCATGCTGTCAGGTATCTGAAGTCTGAGCTGTCAGTGTTGTGGGAGTGAACGCGCTCGATTCAAAGGCCTGAGTGGCGCTCGAGAGCCGGATGAAGATCGACGCCAGTGCCGATCGAATGACGCTGGACTCATATTCATCGCATCGCAGTGGGTTACTATCACTGAGACATAGGCCGCTTCATGAGGCTGTCTCAGTCAGTCAAGGAGCATGACACCGAAATCAGGCGTCGAGCATGCCATCAGGTTATTGATCCGGTGCCTCAAGCATGTAGCTGATGACAGGAGCGTGATGCAGGCGGCGCAGCAATTGCCGGGTTTATCTCGCCACTTCAATGGCTTATACTTCCGCTCGCTACGCCCCCTTAGCTCAGCTGGATAGAGCGGCCCCCTCCTAAGGGGCAGGTCGCAGGTTCGACTCCTGCAGGGGGCGCCAAGTCCCTCTTTTTACCTGCTTTACCCTCCTCTTATATTCTCGTAACTCCTTGTTTTACCTTTATTGGGTCCGTAATACTGTATATTTATACATGTATTCACCCTAGAAGCCTGTGTATGGTGTGGTGTATGGTGAGGTTCCACCATACATGGGCACCATACATGAAGCGTGATGCTATCAAGCGGCGACCGCTTGCAGACACCGTGTTGTCTACCCTCGAGCCAGAAGCGCGTGAGTATCGTGAGGCCTATGGCCTGGACCGTCTCTACTTCGTCGTGTCGCCATCTGGCCGCAAGCGCTGGGAGGTTCGCTACAAACACCCGATCACGCAAAAGTGGTCGTTCATGGGAGTAGGGGGTTACCCGGACACCAAGGCCAAGAAAGCGCGAGCTCAAGCTATCCAGATTGCCGAGCTGGTAGCCGACGGCATTGATCCCCGGGAGCACCTTAGAGGGGGCGGTGGTGTCCGTACCTTTGGGGTTGTCGCAGAGCAGTGGTACGAGCACAAGCAGATACAGGGGAGATCGGCCAAGACGCTGACCAAGATGAGGCATTGGCTCGATAATGATGCGTTGCCTGCACTGGGAGATAAGGCAGTTGCTGAGGTGTCCCGAGCTGACTGTGTGCGCGTTCAGAAAGGCATTGAGGCCCGCAAGGCTTTCAATATTGCTGAGAAGTCTCGGGCTTTTCTGCGCCGGATATTCGACTTCGCCATTGCTCACGGCTATTGCGAGAACAACCCGGCTTCGAACCTGCTGGACGTTGCGGCGCCGGCACCTGTCTCCAAGCCTCGTCCTCATCTACTGGAAGAAGATCTACCAGACTTTCTGCGTGCGCTGCGTATGACAACCAGCCGCCGGTCTACTCGCTTGGCTGCTTGGATGGTTGTGTGGACGGCATCGCGGCCAGGCATGGTGCGATGGATGGAATGGAGTGAGATCAAGGGCAAGTCGTGGCACATCCCCGCGGAGAAGATGAAGATGCGCCGCGATCATGTCGTGCCACTATGTCGTCAAGCACTACAAGCGCTTGAAGAGATGCGTCCTCTTTCCGGACGATCGAAGTATGTATTCACTGGGGAGGGGGCAAAGCTACCTGTCCTGTCGGATGCTGCGATCAATCGCTGCTTCTCGAATGCAGGGTATAAGGAGAGGATGACGGGGCATGGAGCCCGCCACACGGCCAAGACGCTGCTGAGTGAGCATGGGTGGCCGTTACAGTGGACGGAGATGCAGCTTGCGCACAAGCCGATCGGGTTGGAGGGGGTGTACAACCAGGCGTCGTACCTTGAGCAGAGGCGGAAGATGATGCAGTGGTATGCCGACTACCTTGAGGCATTGGAAGTCGGCATGACCAAAGCCAAGCGGGACAAGTTCAAGCGTCGTCAGCGGGACGTAACTGCATAGCCCATTGGCTCATCCATGCTTCAACCTCATGCTCGTACCAGTAGTTGGTTGATGCCCGGCCATTACCATCTTTGATGGGGCGAGGGAAGTTAGGGTCTTTTACCAGCAGCTTCTCGAGTGATGAGCGGCTGCGGCCTATCTTCTCGCAGACTTCTCGGGTGCGGAGGAAGCGCAGCGGCTGGTGAGTGGCTGTGTCTGTCATGGTCATCTCCTGTTTACTTGTCTTGATAACGCTTCGAACTTGAGGCTAGGGCTAGCTGCACTTGCGTAGTGTTATGCTGGGCCATAAGATTTAGGCTTGAGAAATTTGGCTTGAGAAATTTGGCTTGAAGGCGTCATCGACATCTTTGGTATAAAGAGGTCATGCAAAGGTATTGTTCGGGTTATCGATGCTAGCAATCTTTATCTGTTTGACAGATACTATAAGATAGCTAGTAACGCCTCTTTGCAAAAATGCTTAGTGCCAGTATGGCTTCGGTCTGGCCGATATAAAATTATGGATGTATTATTGCATGTCTATTGTTCATGCAGTGGATATTTTCGGACCGCTTTATTTTCATAAGTTCCGATAGAATAAGGGCGCAGGGTAATGTCAAAAACTATTTTAAGAAAAATTAATATAGAGAAATTTCGTGGCTTGAAAGACATAGAGGTAGAGTTTGGAGAGAGAATCACCGTAATCTGCGGTAAGAATGGTACTTCAAAATCAACCATTTTAGGTATAGCTGCGCAAATATTTAGCTATGACAAAGATTATTCAAAGAAAGATCTCGTAACTATCTCGGCGAAAACTTTGCATGGTGGTGATTTTAAATCTTTGCCTTCAGATCACTTTAGACTTTCAAAACGATTTGATGATGTTTCGGGCTCAAAGATTCATATTGATCTTCATGATGGTTATTTTAATAAAACACCGGAAAAGTTGCAGCTTAGTTTTACTAAATCATCCGATAGGCCATATCCAAGGCCAGTTGTTAGAAATAATATCGAATCATCGACTGGCAATACATCTAGGAATGTAACTCATCCTGTAATATATCTTAGCTTATCAAGGCTGTTGCCAATAAGCCAAAGAAAAAGCTATACAACCGTAGACATAGAATATTTGAATGCTAACGCTGAGCGTTTCTCTCAACTTAGTAATCGTATTCTTAGTAAAAATGGCAGTAATTCTGTAACTGCGACACGAGGAGATATCAATTCTGCTGTGGCGCACGGAGAAAGTTATGATCACGACTCAGTGTCCTCTGGCGAGGATAATGTTGGGCAAATTGTCTCAGCACTGATGTCATTTGAAAAGCTAAAAGCCGAGTCTCCAGAATATCATGGTGGTTTGTTAATAATAGATGAAGCTGATGCCGGGTTATTTCCTGCTGCGCAGTCAGATTTTATCAACCTGCTGGCTAGTATTTCGAATAAATTAAATTTACAAGTTGTGATATCTTCACACTCACCTATTATGATAAAAGGTGTATATTCATTAGGGCAGTCTTCTAAAGATAATAAGTATAAAGTGGTTTATCTGACAGATACATTTGGTGATATTGTTGTCAGACAGGATGTGAGTTGGCTGGATATTATAACTGATTTAAAGATTGAAACAGTAAATCATACTAAAGAGCTTGCCTATCCAAAAATCAATGTGTATTTTGAGGATGGGGAGGCATATGATTTCTTCTATAAGTTAGTCAGGTCACGAAAGCTGTTGAAGTTTTTTAATTTAATTAAAGATGTTACCTTGGGTTGCGACCAATATATGTCGCTTATCAAAGCAGGAGTTAAAGAATTTTCGGAAAATAGTATCTTAGTATTCGATGCTGATGTGACTATTGATAAAAAATATAAAAACTGCGTCAAACTACCTGGTTCTGTGCCTCCAGATCAGCTTGTATTCGAGTTCTTGGCCAAAAAGCCTGCAAGTGATACGAAATTTTGGGATAACAAATATAATTATACCAAAGCAGTGTTTATGCGTGATAATCGTTCTTTGCGTGAATCGCTGGGTATAGCTGATGCAGACATGAGTATAGATACCGACTTTGCGGAATTAGTTGATAGCCGAAATAAGGCGAAGGAATTTAAAGAAACGCCGAGAGTGATGTTTAAAAAATTTTACAAGAGTGAGCACATTCAGGGTTTGATTAAAGGCCCTCAGGAATATAATCCATTCCACCTTTGGGCCTTAGATAACTCTGAAGAGGTTGAAAATTTTAATAAAGCTTTTATTGAGGCTGCCAAATGTGTATATAGTAATTCGTACAATATAGAGCCAGATTTTTTATAGCAAACGAATATCACCTCTTTAGGTATATTTTGGGAATTTTCTTAAGATTCCCGGAGAAGCATACCTCTTTTCCTTTCGGTCTTGAGGTATGTGTTGAATAAGAAAAACTAAACTCTTGTGTCTTTTCTCCAGAGTAGAGGTTTACTATTTCAGGGCAGTTGTCGTACGTAGTGATCCAAGGGCAGTTGAGATGCTTAACCACATCTGCAACATGCCTATGATCGTCAGGGTTATAGTAATTTTTATAAAGTTGGCTCCCTTTGTTGTAATATGGTGGGTCTATATATATTAGTGTTTTTTTGTCGAATATTTTCCCGTTATTAGCCATTAGTTTGATGCCATCTTCACATCTAATAGTTATCCGGTCGGACAGGGATTGTATCCTGCGAACTCTTTTTATTAGGCTATTTTTGTTAAATCTTGCGTCGAGCTTATATTTCCCTTCTTGAGCTATGCCGCCAATCACGCCGCCCTTTATAATTCCTGATCGATTGGTTCTGTTCTGATAAAATGCTGCAAAACCAAGCTTTGTAATGTCGTCAGTGTTATTGTTTTGCACTATTGCGCGCTGCTTGTACCATTCGTCGATAGTGAGTTCAGCATTTTCTATCATGTCAATGAAGCGGTCGCCGTCATTCACTAACGCCCACCATATACTATGTACTATAGGGTCGCTATCATTAATTGTAATCTGTTCTACTTTTTCTTGTGTTAATAAGTATATTGCTGAGCCTGCGCCCCCAGCATATGGTTCTATAAAATGACAGTTACGTAGCTCATTGATTTCAATAAGTTTTGAAAACCATTCTCCTAGACGCCCTTTTCCTCCTGGGTATCTCAATGGTGTGGCAAAAGACAGCATTATTAACTCCACTTCTCAAGCAAACACTATAAGTTTTACTAGTTTATGCATGTAAACTGATGTTGGTCATTTGAACTAACTGAAATTTTATCCGCTTGACTACCCTATTATATAGCTTGTGGGGCAGTGAGTAACGCCGTTTTTTCTCACTAACATTTTCTGATCACTATGTCTATGGCTTGGCTTGGAAAGCTAGTCATGAATTGTCCGGAAGAAAAGGGAGCTTTCTGACGGCATTAGTCACCTTGATACCGGCCCGAGCTGTAGCCTAGGGCCTGCTCTTCTTGCGCGGCGGCATGATTGGCCACCGCGTCTTGCACACCGGGCATCTGCATCATCAATGCGTACTTGCGGCGCCAGTGATCTCGTCGATGGCTGATCATCACGATCAGGTCTTCCAGGGGCAGCGCCTCACCATCGTCAGCGGCGTACCCAGTGCCGTGGCAGTGAGCACAGGGCGAACGATGGAAGACGCCTTGGAATGTGCCGCTGCCACCACATTGCGGGCATGGCCCATGCGCTGGCGGCTCCCACGATGCTTGCGATACCTGACGCATAGGCCCCTCACGCTCAAGCGGCTTGCTGTAGCGCCTTGATGATGTGACTGACCGGGGTAGGGCATACCGCGTTGCCGAGCAGGTGCACGGCGAGGCGATGGTTGTCCGGCAGCTGGTAGGTATCGGGGAAGCTCATGGCCGACCGGCACTCCCAACGACTGAGCATGCGCATGCGGTCGCCATCGACGATGGCCCAGCGATCGCGCGTGGTGATGGTGCCGATGGGACGATCCAGCGATCTTCCCGTCTTGGTGTTGCCGTAGTAGCTGATCAGGAAGCGGTCACCGTGGGTGGCACGGCCCGCGCGCACTCGCTCCAGGGTGGCGGCGGCTCGCCCAAGCTTCTCGATGGGCTGCCAGCGGCCCGCCTCGAAGTCGATGAAGTTGGCGGCCGGCAGGTGATCGAGTGTCGGCAGGTTCAGCTTGAGCGGCTGGGCGGACTGGGTGAGTACCAGGAACATGCGGATGCGGTTCTGTGGGGCGCCGAGATCCGCGGCGTCCACTACATGCGGGCTGACGGCATAGCCCAGTGCATGCATGGCCAGCACCCAGGGGCGGTAGAGCTGCCAATCGAGGAACTCGGGTACGTTCTCCACGAGGATGGCTGGCGGCCGGTGATACTCGGCAGCTGATACCACTGCCCAGGCAGTCGCGCGGCTGGCATCGTGCTGAGGGTTACCGCTGGCCTTGCCTCTCGCCTTGCTGTGACCCTGACAGCAAGGTGACGCCAGCATCAGGTCATGCGCGGGCACTTGGCTCCAATCCGCCTGATGCAAGTCCTGGCAGATGTGTGCTGCGTTCGGATGGTTGCGGCTGTGCCACTCGACAGCATCCGGCCAGTGGTTGGCAGCCCATGCCACGTTGCAGCCGGCCATGCTGGCACCGGTGCTGAATCCACCTGCACCGGCGAAGAGGTCGATGATGTTCATGGCTTCACCTTCCGATGGCCTGCGTCGTAGAGCGCGCCCAACAGATACTCTTCCGACAGTGCCCCGTGCAGCTCGCGCTTATGAGCGTCAGCCGCGGCCTTGGTTATCTGTTTCATGTCCTCAATCGCCGTCTCGCGCTCGCTGCGGATGGGACGTAAGCAATCAGCCCCGTACGCATCCAGAGACATCACCCCGTTACCGCAATCAACGATGAATGCCGCCACCATGCCGGCAGACTGCTTGAAAAGCGCTATCACCTCACACTTGCGCCATTCCTCGCAGTAGTTGGCTTCGCACACACACCACTGGCGGCAGAAAAGAGGGACCATTCCAATCGCCTGGATCGACTTCATCTGCTGAGGCTGGCCGCTCGAGATGTTGGACGTGTGCCAGCAACGCCTCTTCCCATTGTTCCCGGGTAATGACGATGCGGCGCTCATGGGCGCCGATCCATGCGTAGTGCCATTCGTTGTTGGTCGGTCCCTTGATCCAGCCCTCGAGATCGCCGTGGCCGTTGTCGGTCGGCAGGCTGCATTCCGTTTCGGGTCGCGGCCACGGGTGGGGGAGGTGTATCAGGCTTGCCATCAGTTGATCTCGGGTCATATCAGTCATCCTTGGTGAGCAGTGTGTCGAGCCAGCCACCTGCGAGTAGGTAAAAGAAAGCCGCCAGGCAAGTGGCGGCAATGAGTAGGGGGTTAATCATGGCGATGCCTGTTTGAGTAAGGCGTAATCCCCCAGTCGTTTGGCAGTTGCCAACAGGCCGGCGGGCGTGCGTCTCAAGGTGCTGATGATCTCTTCTTGACCGGGTGAAGGCACTGGCTTGCGAGACCTGGTGGCTGGCTCAAGCAGTAGTATCGGGTCATGACGGCCCAAGCGCGTCATGCGGGACATGAGTGTCCCTTCCCCGATACCGAGCCGCTCGGCGTGTTCGGCCATCGTCGCGGTGATGCCATCGACGGTGGCCCGAGATCGAAGAAAGAGCGTCATGCTGTCCTCCTTGAGTGATTGAACGCACAGGTCAGCCCCCAGAAGAGACTGGCGTGTGAGCACAAAAAGGCCCACCGGTTGGGGTGGGCAAGGTGCGCCGAGAGACACGATGAAAAGGGTGGTGCCAAAAGGCCCCGTCATGGACGTGACGGGGTAGCACAGGCACTGCAGGGAAAGAGCATCGGGAAGCCGTCGCGCTGTGTGATGGCTTGCCAGTGCACTCTCTAGTGGGCTCTGCCATTGGCAAAGCCCCATACCATTCCCAGTATTTCGACAGCCCTGGGCAGCGTACTCCCAGCGGCCTCTCGCGTGTCTAGCGCTACGGGCGGGCTGGGCATGCCTGATTGTTAAAGAGCAGCCGCATTGCCCGGCGGTTCGGGACTCATCAGGCGATACCGGCAGTGCCGATGCCCTCTGATAAGCGCTGTCTCTCCAGCTGTCACACCACTTGCCCAGGTGTCGGGGGTAAGGCCGCTAGCGCAAGGGAGGAACCGGCGCCTTACCTGCGGGTGGTTATGCTCGCAATCCCACTGGCACCACCTGCTGGCCGTGGGGCGAGGCTTGATCAGCGACTGGCGAGCTGCTGACCATGCGTAATCTGAGGGGAGCAGAGACTGGCGGCATTGCCATGGAAGTCCGGCCAGCCGCGGCGCTGTGATTCGGCGAAACCGGCCTTGGCGTCTTCCTGCCACATGGCGGTCATCTCGCAGTATTCGGCTTCGCTGGCGGTCAGCTGGCGCGGGCCATCGGTCTGCTGGGTGAGGCTGGCGAGCGTGACCAGACCGCCGACGATGACGGCGAGGGTGATGGCTGAACGATGCTTGCGGGCTGTGTCGGTCATGGGCTATTCCAATCCACTCAGTGACGATGGCGGTGTGCCGTGTCGATGTGGAACAAATATGTACTAATGGTTCAGTATTGGTCAAGTACCAATAGTACATTTTTGGATTGCGGGTACAAAAAACCGCTCCGGGGAGCGGCCTGATGATCGAGAGGTGATTTAGCCAATAGGCAGAAACGAGAGCGGGGAAGGGAGGGTGACACCAGTGTCAGGGGGAGAGCGACACCAGCGTCGTACCTAGAACCTACCTATTAGAATCACTCTCTGGTTATGCGCGTGCGCGAGAGGATTTCGTTAGGCAAACACTTCCCACCAGAAGACACGACCGATGATTTTCGGGGCGTCGGGGTCCCCTAGGGTGTAGACCTCTTCCGGATACTCGATGTGGTTATCGCTGACCACACGCATACGGTTCAAGGGCAGGCGATAGAGTCGCTTCACGCGCAGCATCCCCCCGTGATCCAGTGCGTAGATCTTGCCGTCGATGATGTGACGGCAACTCTTGTCGATACCGATGGGGGAGCCGTCGAAAATGGCTGGCTCCATTGAATCGCCCGTGACAGTGGCGCAGGCGGCCTGCTTGGGATCTACACCTGCACGGGCCAGGCGTGGCAGGCTGAAGCGCATATACGCTCCGTGATTTTCGATCACCTGTGTACGGCCATCTCCCGCGGCCATCTCCACTTCCCGGAAGTAGGGAATTTCAACTTCATCCTCTCGGAGTGGAACGTCTCCATCCACAAACTCGGCCTCATGGAAAATCAGCTCATTCTTGCTGTTTTCTCTCATTGGCCCGGTTCCGAACCTCAGCCATTCCGCACGCACGTTTAGCCCCTTGGCGATCAGCACCAGCTTGGACTGTCCTGGCATTGACTCAGCATTGAGCCATTTGCTGGCGGCCTTAGGGGTGACGCCTGTGAGATTTTTTAGATGCACGCCTTGGCCGCGATCAGGGATGCCCTGCTCGGCAAGCGCTTTCTTTAGGCGGGAGGCAAACTCATCCCGTTCAGACAGTGTATGAACCATGGGTCCAATGATGATTGGACTTGCTTTGACTTTCAGTACATGTCTATTATGTACTTTTGGTACATATTCAAAGGCAAACAAATGAACTCCTTGCGCGAACTGGTCGAGCAGGCAGGAGGTGTGGGGGCGGTTTCCAAGGCTTGCGGCGTTTCAATCCGTGCCGTCTACAAGTGGATCGAGAGGGGGTGCCTGCCAAGAACGGAATATACCGGCGAAACCAGTCATGCAGAGGCCATCGCGGGACTTTCACCTTCTGTGGTTGAGGCTTCGGAAATCCGGAATCGCTTCATGCCCAACAAGCATACCGCCTGACAGCCACAGAATAGCCGGCCGCCCATATCGGCTTAAACGGAACGAACACGGAGAGATTCACCATGGACAGCCATACAGCCCCTGAACGTGACATGGATACCTATCTGGATGCAGTACATGACGTGGTTTTCGAGTGCTGCCCAAAGGTGCTGGCAAGCGATATCGGCATGTCGGTGAAGTCGCTTTACCGCCGGGTGGCAGAGGACGACCCCATGCCGATGCGTCTGGTCGATGTGGTGGGGATCTTCTGGAACGTGGACCGCGAGCACCAGATGCGTTTGATCACCCCATTCCTCGATCACCTGGGCATGGTGGCGGTGCCGCGTTATGCGCAGGGCGAGGTGAGCCGTGGTGACGTGTTCGCATCTGTACTGAAAGCACAGCAGGGCCAGGGGGCGATGGCGGCGCTGATTCAGGCGGCGATTGCGGATGGCGAGATAGATGACAAAGAGGCTGCACAACTGGAAGCACAGCATAAGGCCATCGAGCAGCAGATGAGCACTCTGATGGGCCAGCTGCAGGCGATGCGCAAGCCGCTGAAAGTGGTTGGCAAGTAACGAAGCGCTAGATGCAAAGAAGTCCCCGCCGGCGACCAAACCATGACGGGGCACCTCAACTACGCCAAGGAAGTATGGCATGACGATCAAGACGAGTGAAGCCAAGGGCTTGTTGTTGAGTTATCGCGGTTGGAGCTGCGAGGAACTCAAGCAGGAAACCTATCGACTGGCGGTGGCCATCGAGAAACGTGAGCGGGTGGGTGGCGTAATCGACTTGCGCATGAGCATGCAACACCACCTGGCTGTGGTGGCCCTGCTGGAGTGTGGCAAGGGGCAGGGCGAGACGGCCAAGGAAGATGCTCGCCGCACGTTGTCGATCGATCACCACATGAGCGAGGCAGGGCGTTCCGAGCGTCTTTCGCTGGGTATGGCCGCCAAGGGCGATGAGGTATCGGCATGAGTATCACGGCACGAATATCCCTACGGCTTCCGGCTGAGCTTCTCCTGAAGAATGTGAAGCATGTAACCGCAATGCCCGTCGCCCCAATGCGCGATCAGCTTGAGCTCGTCGGCGTTCTCATCGATGAAGTCATTAAAAAGCTTAACCGCTCGACGTTCGCGCTCAATTTCATCCTGCTGCGCCGCTTCGTGCTTCGCGTTATCCATGTCCCGCTCCATCGTTTCTCGCGTGTTGTGATCGCCTTAGCTTACACCCGATCACAAACGAGTCGTCAATGCACGATGTGGAGATATCGCTGATGCAGTACCTCGTTACTATCAACCAAGTCAAGGCCGTCGAGTGGGGACTCAATGCTCAGCAGGCGGTGCTGTTTGCGTTTCTGCATCAGGTGCCGACTTGGGCAGATGCGCGTCAGATCGATGGCCACACCTACTTCAACATCGGCAAGGGGAAGATCTGCGAAGAGCTTCCGCTGCTGACTGATAAGCACGACACCGCCTACCGACTCATGAAGCAGCTGGCCAAGCTCGACCTGATCGTGATGACCAGTTGCGACAACCGGACGTACATGCGCCTAACCGAGAAGGGTGTGACCTGGAACCGCTCGGCAGGGTCGGAAAAATCTTCGATCCGTCCCTCGGCGCCTGATTCTCAAGGGTCGGAAAAAAATCCGACCTCGGATAAATCTCCGAGCGGGGTCGGAAAAATATCCGTGCCAGGGTCGGAAAAATCTCCGACGAATCAGGGTACCAATGATTCTAACCCCTCTCTCTCTTGCGCGGGCGAGCCGAGCATCTTTGAGCGAGCGGCCCAGCAGGCTGACAACGGCCAGCCGCAAGTGACTGCCGGGGCCCGTCAGGTGCTGATGACATTGGACTGGCAGCCGAATGCCACTTACTGGCAGGCAGAGACACTACGCCGTGGCGACCCGAGCCTGACATGGGATCAGGGCGAGCTGGCGGACTTCACCGCGCACTTTGCGGATCAGCCGGGCCGGACGTACTCGCATCATGCTTGGTGCGCGAAGTTCGTGCGCTGGGTGAGTGATAACCGCAAGCGAGAGGCGGCCCGTCAGGCCCGCATGAGTCAGAACGCCAACACTTCATCGAACAACACTGCACGCAACGCTGGAGGCACCCATGGAAGCCGTCGCTCAACTGGTCCAATCCGTAACTCGAAACTCTCAGCCGCTGAAGGGCGTGCACTCATTGAGCAGCGCCGCCGTGAACAAGCCGAAGGCCAGCCGCCGTCCGGCGACATCATCGATGGCGAGTGGCTGTGATGACCTGCCACGGGTGAGCCAGAAGGCGGTGGATGCATTGTTCGATCGCTTGGCCCAGCTGCATGGCGCCCATTGGCACCGCCGCTGCCGTGAGATGGGCTGGGGCACTGAGGAGAACGGCCAGTGGGTGAGCTGTGACGTGGAAGGCGAGTGGCTGGCGGCCCTGAGCCACCTGAGCGGCCAGCACCTGCGCTGTGGTTTGCAGGCCGAGAAGGCCCGCACTGCCAAGTCACTCCAACAGCGTGGCAACGCCTTCCCGCCGGACAGCGCCATGCAGTTCGCCGAGCTATGCCAGATGACGCCCGAGGGGCTGGGCCTGCCGGACTTCGATACCGCCTGGCAGGCATTGCAGGACCACGCCTTCACCGGCAAGCCGTACCCGCATGAGGCCATCGCCGCCGCAGGCAAGCACATGGACCTGCACGGCATGGCCTCGGCCACCTATCAGCGCATGGACAAGCACGAGCGCGCTTTCCGTGTGTACTACCAGCAGGTGGTGGAGCGCTTTGCCCGCGGCGAAGACCTCAAGCCGCAAGCGGCGATTGGTCATGACGGCCAACTGTCACCGGCGGAACTTGCCGTCATGGCGGGGGAAGACAAAGCACGCCAAGCAGCGGGAGATCTGGCAGGCATCACACCGACTCAAGCACTGAAGATTATGCGGGGAGGGTTAGCAAATGGGTAATCATGAGCATCATGAATTCATAACCACGGGCGGTGCCAATGTTGGCAGAACTCCACGGCCACGACGTGCGACGCTGGACAATCCCGCAAGTCAGCTGGGCCGTACCTATCTGGCGCTCAGTGAATCGCGCTCATGGCTGATGCTGCATGAGCTGGCCGCCGAAATCCTTGCCCGCTTCGATCGGCTGGATAGTGAAGCCGCCATCAGCGCCCGCCTGCGAGATCTGCGTCGTCATCATGGGGTAAGAGTGGAGAGTCGCCGCCGTGGGGAGAGTGCGGCCCATGAGTATCGCTTGCTGCATCTTGCTCGGGGCAAGTCTCAGCCAGACATGCTGGAGGCTCTGCAGTGAGCTATCGCCCCGCTGGCAGCTACAGGCGGCCGAATCGTTCAGCCCTGCGCCGCTGCTTTGCTTGTCGTAGGCGAGTAGCAGTCAGTCAGATGGCGGCCTGCCTGGGCACGTGCAAGCGCTGCATTGCTTTGGGTAGGCCACACTACAACGCCAAGGGTGTTCGGATAAGGGGAGCAGGGTGATGGCAAGCATAGAGGGCAAGTATGCCCAGATGGCCGAGATGCTGTTGGCTGCTGAGGGGTTCTTGTTATTTCTCGATCACGCCAAACGGCATCGCTACAAGCTTGATGAGAACACCATTCCGGATGGGACTCATCAATATGAGGATGGCGTGGATTTCCTCTGCAAAGCGTGTGGTGTTTCGTCCCTGGCCGAGATGGACAAGAGCAAGCGATCTGGCCAGATGCTGCCACGAATCATCGCCAACTTCCGACGTTGGCAGTCGGCGCAAAGGAGACCTGAATGAGCTGGGCAGCACATCCTTCCGCCAAGGTGGCGGCCCGCAAGTCGGCGCCACGCATCGACCGTGAAGGGTTGGAGCAGAAGGTGCTGATTCGCTGGCTGTACGCTCAGCAGCAGAATGGTATGCAGGTGGGGCAGCTATTGCACGGTGTGACCTTCCACGTCCCCAATGGTGGCCAGCGCAACAAGAAGACGGCAGCAGACCTGAAGATGCAGGGCGTGCGGGCTGGGGTGAGCGATCTGGTGGTGGCCACGGCCCGCGGTGGGTATCACGGGCTCTACATCGAGTTCAAAGCAGCCCCGCCACATGATGCCGCCCTGGCGAAGTCTCAGCGTGAGTGGCTGGAGAAGATGGAGGGCAATGGCTATCTGGCAGTGCTGGCCAAGGGCGTGGATGAGGCCAAGGCGGTGCTGGTGGCCTATGCGAGCTGGCCCGAGACGGTGGTGGCCGGTGAGCCGGAGGTGATGCCGCATGGCAGTGAGTGGCGCAAGGCAACGGCATAGTGCTCACGTAGCAACCCGGAGCAGGAGGGCAGGACATGCAGCGGATCGAGGAGATGGGGCTGGCGGAGACCTTTCGCCTGATCGAGAAGCTGCCGGAGGGCGTGAGGCGTCAGCAGGCGTTGGCGCATGCTCTGGATGAGCTGCTCGAGGAGGAGATCGAGTATCGCACCGGGCTACGCCATCAGAATGCCGGATGGCATCAAGTGTCATCGGTGGGCGGCATGGGGGAAGGGCGAGGCGAGTGCACGGGCCTGGTGGATCACGTCGGCAAGGCGGCAGAGCGCTATCAGCAGGAAAGCCAGTGGCGGACGATGGCGGCGGCACTGCTGTCACGCTTGAGTGATCGACAGCGTATGGCGGTACTGCTGGCGGCCTATGCCATCCCGCCGGTACAGCATTGCCAGTCACCCCGCATGATGACCCAATCGCAGGCCGTGGCGGCGCAGGTGGCGATTCTGGCACGGCTGGGCTGGGTGCCCGGGGCAGTGAAGGTGGCGCCGTTCAAGTCGGCCAAGTCGATGCAGTGTGCGGCATCTCGAGGTCGTGGATCACTACTGCATATGGTGCTTTCTCAGGCTGAAATGGCTGCCTGACTACTACATGTTGCAAGAACGAGGGTTTGAGGGTACGATCCAGCTATTGTGTGATTCTTGTGTCTCTGGATCACCGCTCATTTCAAGGCCCTGCCATCTGGCGGGGCTTTTTCGTTGTATTTCCGCACGGTTTTATGCGAGTCAATAATTTCTGAATATCACTCCGTTGAAGTGTAAACGCTTCTGTAGCAGTACCTTGGTTACGAAACTTACTGTACGGATACAAAAAGAATGAAAAATATCACTCGTAACTTGGTGGTGAGCGGGGAGAAAGGTGATGTTTTACGTCTAGGTCGAGAGCTCAATCGAATCATAGAAGCTGAGGACCTGGCTGTTCATGAGGCTGTTGAGCGTTACCAGCATCTGGGGCTCACCCGAGAGCTGGCTTTGCAGGCGTGCAACAAAGCACGTCGGGATCAGAAGCAATTGGAGGCGCGTCAAGCATTGCGAAAGGTATTCTCCACAAGTGCCATCACTGAGCGGGCTTTCCCTGCATCAAGTCTTATGGAGTGACGAATGCTCGATGACATCATCAGTGTGACTCATGTGGAGCAAGCCAGAAAAGGTAATCTTGATCTTCTGGGCGAGTCTCTATGTATTGTGTGTGATGACATGGGGATAGCGCTTGATGACGTCATCGAAGAATGTGAGTTCACACGGCTTACACATGAGCTTGCCGAAGCGGCACTGACGCGCGGCCGTGCACATAGACGATTTTCATAGCATGAACCTGTAATTCTGTGGGCCCTGCCATCTGGCGGGGCTTTTTCGTATCTGCTCCCCGGTGATGCCCATGCCTGCACATGCCCCCGCGCACTGGCTCGATGAGGTCGAGCTGGTGGGCTTCGATGCGCCTGTTGATCCAGCGGCTGATGATGCCAGCAATCTGGCGGCCTTCCTGGACACCATTGCCTATGCCGAGGGCACGCCCCGCTTCAGCTCGATAGAGGGCTATGACGTGCTGGTGGGCGGCAAGACCTTCGACGGCTTCGATGATCATCCCCGCCAGTCGGTATGGCTGCCGAATCTGGGCATTCACTCGACGGCAGCTGGCCGCTATCAATTTCTGATCCGTACCTGGGATGACCTGGCCAAGCGCTTCCACCTGCGCGACTTCTCGCCAGCCTCGCAGGATGAGGCGGCCAAGCAGTTGATCCGCCAGTGCCGAGCATTGGGGCTGGTGTATGACGGGCGCATCGCTGATGCCATCCACGCCTGCCGGCGCATCTGGGCGAGCTTGCCGGGGGCAGGTTATGGCCAGCGTGAGCTTGATACCGATGAGCTGCTGGGCGTGTACGTGCGTGCTGGCGGCCACATCGCATAACGATAACGACGAACTACGCAGGGCCTACCGACTCAGGAGGCCATATGCATGATGACGACCACGAGTCCGCCGATATGCCACACCGCGATCCATCGACATGGCAGATGCTGCTGGAGTGGCTACAGCCGTATCAAGCCAACCTCTATGCAGCGGGTCTGTCATTCGTGATCGCACTGCTGCGCGGCCTGCATGCTGGTGGCCGCTTCTACAAGTCATTGCTCGAGGCGACCCTGGTGGGTGGCCTGACATTGGCGCTCAAGCCGCTGCTGGACTGGGGTGGCTTGGATCAGGACATGGCCGTGGCCATCGGGGCTGCGATCGCTTTCCTCGGTGTCGAGTGGCTGCGTGCCAAGTCTGACGCCATCTTCGATAAGGTGCTGGGACGATGGCTGCACTGATCACGACCGCGTGGGCATGGGGCCGCAAGCTGATATCAGGCGTGAAGATCGAGGTCGTCCTGATGGCAGTGGTGCTGGGCTGGGGTGCGATGAAGACCTATGAGGCGACCAAGGCCGAGCAGCATGCCAATGATCTCAAGGCTGAGCTATCCACCGAGAAGGCAGTCAACCGCGGGCTCGAGATGATGGCGCTGCATTACGGCAATCAGATGAAGCGATTGTCCGTCGCATTGGAGGCACGCGAGGCCAGTCGCGCTCTGGATTACCGTTCAATCATGGCTGCCCGGGCAGCTGCACGCCGGATGGAGAGAGACGATGCGCCGACTGGGGATTGGGCTGACCGGCCTGTGCCTGACGCTGCTGCTGAGTGGCTGCAGCGCCTTCGAGAGCAAGCCAGTGGTGATGCCCACTGAGTGGCAGTGCACGCCTGATGTGCCGAGCTACCTGCTCAATCCACTGCCCGCTCCTGATCGGCCAGTGACATCCAACCGCGATCTGCTCAGCCTGCTGGCCGATTATGAAGAGGTTAGAAGGCAGGCCAACTTGGATCGTTTAGCTCTACGAGAGATCTATCGAAGATTTTAGGTGCTAAGTCGCGCTTCTTTCGTGAAGATCCTATAGAAGGTCATCGAATTCATTTACGAATGGTTTCAGGGCACGTACGAAAATTTTTGAAAAAAATTTTACGCATCCCGATATCGCACTATAACGATGAGTACACAAGGAAGAGGATTGCTATATAAACGAGTGTTAATTTACGTAATATAGGGCCTCAGAAGATTATGGTTTGTGTGATGTAAGTGTGAGAATCGAGTATTTTCTCCAGTGTAGATTGTTATAAGTTCAGATTACATTAGCTGTATATGTAGTATCTATTGCTCACAGCACTAGGAATACCAGTTTTGTCAAATATGAATGAAGGGGATGAAGTGATGAAAAAAACAAACAATGTAGTCGGCGACTCACGTTTCTATAGTGAAATAAGGAAGTTGCATGTTATCAGTAACCACCTAAGTTCATTTATGTCTCTGATTGAGGAAGATCTTACGCGTAAAGCTTGTGAGAAGGATACGTCTTTTATGAACGATGAGATTATGGGTGATGTGATTGGTGGCCTAAGAATGCAAGCCGATTATATTTCAGCAATAGCTGTAGTTTTAGATGATCTCGTGTCTAATAGAATGGCACAAATATAGAACTTTCTTAACAGAAACAATGGGAGGTGATCTCCCATTGTTTTGTGCTCTCTATATAGTTTTTTTAGCTACTTTTGAATAAAAGTTCAATGGCTGAAAGTTTAGGTTCTTTCTATTGCTAGATAAGTTACCACGGGGGCGCAGACTCGCGGATCTCGGCATTTTTTCGGGTTTCTAGCGTCGGCAGCGGCACCGCGTGCAATCCCGCATAGCTATTGACTTTCGAGGTGCCGATGGTGCCGATGCTTCGGCAGTGACGTGATCAGCAGAGGTGGCCAGAGCATGGCAGACATCAGCGCGTTAAAAGAGGCGTACCACTGGAATATCACGCGCATTGCTGACGCCTTCGGATTACACCGCGACACCGTGCGCAAGCGGCTGCGCGCCGCCGGCGTAGTGCCGGCCGGCCAGCGTGGCAGTACCAGCGTTTATGCCCTGGCGGATGTCGGCCCCGCGCTCTACTCCGACATGATCGGGGCCACCGGCGGTGATCCCGATGATCTGCCGCCCCAGGATCGCAAGGCGTGGTATCAGTCCGAAACCGAGCGCGTGAAGCTCGAGCAGCAGCTGCGCCTGCTGGTGCCGGTTGAGGATGCGCACCGCGAGATGAGCCGGCTGGCCAAGGCGGTGGCCAGTGGTCTGGATTCGCTGGCCGACATGCTGGAGCGCGACGCCGGCCTGGCTCCCGAGAGCATCCAACTAGTGGAGCAGGTGACCGACGCGCTGCGCGAGCAGATGTACCAGGCAATAATCGCGGATGATGGAGAGAGCACCGATGACTAGCACCGCCAGTGCCGCCTCTATCCGGCGCGACGTGGCCGAGCTGATCCGGCCGCCTCGCCGCATCCAGCCCAGCGAGTCAGCGGCCGAGGTCATGAAGGTGGTCAGCGGTGACGGCACCGTGCGCGACTGGAGCGCAGACACCACCCCTTACATGCGCGAGCCGCTGGATTGCATGGGATCGCGGCTATATGACGCCGTGATCTTTGTCGGCCCCGCACGTACCGGCAAGACTAACGCGCTGGTGGATGGCTATGTCGCGTACAAGATCGAGTGTGATCCAGGCGATGGCCTGATCGTGCAGATCAGTGAGGAGAAGGCCCGCGAGTTCAGTAAGAAACGCATTGACCGCATGCTGGTCAACTCGCCTCGCCTGGTCGGCCGCATGAGTCCGCGCGGCCACGACAACAACGTGCATGACAAGACATTCCGCGCCGGCAACTACCTGGGCATCAAATGGCCGTCTAAGAACGTCCTTGCCTCGAGCGATTATCAGTTCGTGCTGATCACCGACTTCGACCGCCTGCCCGATGACGTGGATGGCGAGGGTAGCGCCTTCCTGCTCGCCAGCAAACGAACCCAGACCTTTGGCTCAACCGGCATGACGCTGGCCGAGTCCTCGCCAGGGCGCGAGATCACCGACCCCGACTGGCGGCGACCCGACGATGCCCCGCATATGGCACCGCCCACCACCGGCATTCTGGATCTGTTCAACGCCGGCGACCGGCGGCTCTGGTACTGGCAGTGCCCCGAGGCGCACTGCCGGCAGTGGTTCCCGCCGGTGATGGACAATTTCTCGCGGCAGGCGGGGTGCGTGTTCTGCCCGCATTGCGGCACCGAGATCGACCCCGCTGCTAAGCGTCAGCTCAACCTGGCCGGCTGCTGGGTGCCCGAGGGTGCCCAGCTCAATGAGGCCGGCGAGATGATCGGCACCCCGCGCAGATCGCGGATCGCCTCATTCTGGATGGAGGGGCCGGCCGCGGCCTTCCAGTCCTGGGCGTCGCTGAATGAAAAGCTCCGGCGTGCCGAGGAGACGTACCAGCAGACTGACAGCCAGGAAACGCTCAAGGCGGTGATCAACACCGATTGGGGCCGGCCATATCTTCGCCGGCGCGCAGCCACGCAACGCTCGAGCGAGCGGCTGGCTGATCGCTCCGAGGATTACCAGCGCCGCACCGTGCCCAAGGGCGTGCGCTTCCTGACCGCCGCCGTGGATGTACAGGGCGGCAAGGATCGCCGCTTTGTCGTGCAGATTCAGGGCTGGGGCGCGCACCGCGAGTGCTGGGTGATCGACCGTTTCAATCTCAAGGAGGACCGCGGGCCCGACAATGACCAGGAGCCGCGCCCCATCTCTCCGGCCACCCAGCCAGAGGATTGGGATCTACTGACCCGTGATGTGCTGTTGCGCAGCTACAAGCTCGAGGACGGAAGCGGCCGCCGCATGCCGGTGGCATCCATCGCGGTGGATACCGGCGGCGAGGGCGAGGGCGAGGAGAGCGTGACCAGCCAGGCGTATGACTGGCACCGCCGGCTGCGCCGCGATGGCCTGCAGTCGCGCGCCTTCCTGGTCAAAGGCTCGAGCACGCGCGGCAGCTCGCGGGTGCGCAAGACATGGCCGGACAACACCGGCCGCAAGTCGCGCCAATCCACTGCGCGCGGTGACGTGCCGCTCTACCTGCTGGGCACCGATCTGCTGAAAGACGCCGTTGCCGCGATGATGGACCGCGACAACGCCGGCGCGGGCTACCTGCACACACCCAGCTGGCTGGGGCGCTGGTGGTATGACGAATTGACGTATGAGATCCGCGACCCCGCGAGCGGCAAATGGCGCAAGCCAGGCAAGCGCCCCAATGAGGCGTTTGATCTGTGCGTGTACAACCTGGCGCTGTTCATCCTGATGAAAGGCGAGCGCATCGACTGGAACGCGCCGCCGCCCTGGGCAGCCGCCTGGGATGACAACGCACTGATCTCGCAGTCGCCAGACGCCACCCCTGCCGTCACTCAACCCAAGCCACCGGCCGCGCGCAAGCGCCGGCGGGTGGTCAAGTCGCGCCTATAGGGCGTGGCCGGCCAACCTTTGGAGCCTACCCCATGGCATATACCGCTGATGATCTCGCCCGCGTTCGCCAGGCGGTGCTCGATCTGGCCACCGGCCAGCGGGTGACATCGTTTCGCACGGCCAACGGCAAAACGCTGAGCTATGCAGATGCCGACATCGACAAGCTGCGCGAGCTGGAGCGCACCATCGCGGCACAAGTGGCCAGCGCCTCGCATATCGGCCGCCGGCAGAGATCCCGCACCCGCTACACCACGACATCTAAGGGGCTGTGATATGGGCGTGATCAGCACCCTCTCGCGGGGCATGCGCCGCCTCTCCTCGCGGCTGGGGATCAAGGCGAGCGCCTATGAAGGGGCCAGCCAGGGCCGACGCATGGCGGGGCGGGGCGTGACCACCACCGGCCCCAATGCCGCCATTGCTCACTCGCTGCCGCTGCTCAAGTCGCGCTCGCGCCATGCGGTGCGCAATAACGCCTACGCCAGCGGCGCGCGCGAGAGCTACGTGGCCAACCTGGTGGGCACCGGCATCAGACCCCAGTGGTCAGATCCTGAGATCCAGGCGTTATGGGATCGCTGGGCCGGCGAGGCTGACGCCGATGGCCTGGACAGCTTCTATGGCCTGCAGGCGCTGGCGATTGGCAGCCAATTCGAGGCCGGCGAGGTGCTGGGGCGTTTCCGCTATCGACGCCTCAGCGATGGTCTGAGCGTGCCGCTGCAGATCCAGGTGATCGAGGCCGACCACCTGGACGCCAGCCACTCCACCACCCTCAGCGGCCGCGTGATCAAAATGGGCATCGAGATGGACGGCATCGGCCAGCGCCGCGCCTACCATCTCTGGCGCTACCACCCTGCCGAGAAGCTGACCGCGCAGATCAATGCTCGCGTGCCGGTGCCGGCCGATCAGGTGCTGCACCTGTTCCGGCGCACCCGCCCTGGCCAGCTGCGCGGCGTGCCTGAGCTGACCAGCGTGATCGTCAGGCTCTATGAGATCGACGCCATGCAGGATGCCACCCTCGCGCGCCAGAAACTGGCGCAGCTGTTCGGGGCATTCGTCAAGCGCAAGGCCGATGCCGACCCCGAGGATGAAGGGCCATTCTTTGGCACCCACGGCACCCATGTCGAGGATGGCGAGGGCGGCGAGGGCATCGACGCATTCGAGCCTGGCGGCATCCACTACCTCGAGGATGGCGAGGAGGTGACATTCTCCGACCCGCCCGACATTGGCAGCAGCTACACCAACTGGCTGCGCACCGAGATGCATGCGGTGGCGCGCGGTGCCGGCCTGACGCATGAGCAGCTGACTGGCGATCTGCAGGGCGTCAATTATTCCTCGATCCGCGCGGGGCTGCTGGAGTTCCGCCGGCGGGCTGAGATGCTGCAGGCCGATCTGGTGATCCACAAGTGGTGCCGGCCCATCGCGGCCAAGTGGCTCGATACCGCCGTCAGCAGCGGGGCGCTGGTCATTCCCGACTACGCACGCCGCCGCGCGGATCTGCTGGCCATCGACTGGATCGCGCCAAAATGGCAGTGGGTGGACCCCGTGAAGGAGGTCACCGCCGATCTGATGGAAGTGCGCGCCGGCTTCAAGCCTCGCGGCGAGGCGGCAGCAGAGCGCGGCTGGTCGCTCGATCAGCTCGACAAGGAGATCGCGCGCGGCAACGTGAGCGCAGATGACCAGGGGCTGGTGCTCGATTCCGACCCGCGCCGCGTGGCCAAGAACGGCACCGCGCAGGCGAACGACCCAGACCCTGACGCCGACCCCGACCAATGAGGAATCATCATGAAATGGTTTGAAGTACAGGCGGCCGCCGATGGCCGTCACGCTGACGTGTGGATCAATGACCAGATCGGCATCGACTGGTGGAGCGGTGACGGCACCACGGCCAGCGCGTTCATCAACGCCATCGCGTCGCTGGGCGAGGTCGAGACACTGACCGTGCATATCAACTCGCCTGGCGGCGACGTGGCCGATGGCATCGCCATCGCCAACTATCTGCGCGGCCATAAGGCCCAGGTAACCACCCGTGTGGAGGGCATCGCCGCCTCTATCGCCGCGACCATCGCCATGGGCGGGGATCGCCGCGAGATGGCCACCGGCTCGCTGCTGATGATCCACGACCCGTGGACCGTCGCCATGGGCAACGCCACCGAGATGCGCAAGCTCGCGGATGATCTCGACACTATCCGCAATGGCATCCTCGAGCTATTCGTCGCGCGTGCCGGCGAGCCGCGCCGCGTCGAGATCCAGGGGGCGATGCGCGCAGAAACCTGGATGACCGGCGAGGACGCCATGGCACTGGGGCTGATCGACGCCGTGGACACTGACCTCAAGGCGGCCGCCTCGATTGGCGATTATTCCCGCGCCCTGGCCGCTGCCGGCCGCTCTGCCCAGCATCACCTCGAGCAGCAGCGCGCACCGGCGCAGCCGGCACCCAGCGCCATGAGCGCCGCCGATGCCCTGGCGCTGGCCTTCGACATCGAGCCGGCCCAGGCCGAGGCCCGCGCCGCTGAGCTGGGCGATCAGATCCTCGCCTGGCGTGACAAGCCGGTAACCGCGCCGGCGGCTGATACCGCTGCCCTGCAGCGCGAGGCTGTCGCGGCTGAGCGCGAGCGCGTGGTCGCCATCATCGACACCTGCACCACCACCGGCCAGCACCAGCTGATGGCCAAGCTGGTCAGCAGCGACATGCAGACCGACACCGCCCGCGAATACGTATTCGACGTGGCCGCTGCCTCGAGCGCCGGCGTGCATTCCAGCCACTCGCCCGAGGGTGGCCAGCGTGCCGGCATCGACACCCAGGGCATCTATGCCCGCCGCCGCGCGCGCAGCGCATCCTAACCGCACCACCTGGAGAGCATCATGACCCCGATTCAACACACCGAGCCGGCCCGTACCGGCGAGCACGTACTCTCAGAGGCTGCCGGCTATCGCTCGCGCGAGTCGATTGTGGTCGCATCTGGCGTACTGGCGGCCGGCACCGTGCTGGCCATGACCGCTGACGGCACCTATGTGGCGCATGACCCGACTGCCAGCGACGGCGCCGAGATCGCTGCTGGCATCCTCTATGGACCGGCAGACGCCACTGATGGGCCGGTGCAGGCTGTCGCGCATGTGCGCGATTGCGAGGTGAATGGCACCGCGATCACCTGGGCGGCCGACATGACCGATGACCAGCTGGGCGCGATGAATGCCACGCTCATGCAAGCTGGCATCATCCTGCGCGGTGTCGAGCTGCCGGCGGGACTGGTGCTCTCCGGCGGTGAAACCGTGCAGGAGACGCCATAAGCCTCGCCAGATCACCGCCATCTGATGCGCCGCCCACTGGGCGGCGTAGTCGTTTCTAGCGCACGACCCCGACCGTACCCGACATCTCAAGGAGGGCGACATGCCCGCTGATATTTTCTCCTCTGACATCTTCTCTATCGGCAGCCTGACGGCCTCGATCAACGAAGCCGACTATGTGCCGTCCCGCCTGGGCCAGCTGGGCATCTTTGAAGAAACCGGCATTGCCACTACCACCGCCACCGTCGAGAAGGATGGCGACACCCTGGCGCTGGTGCCGGCTGGCGAGCGTGGTGCTCCGGCTGACCCGCTCAAGCGCAACAAGCGCGGCGGCGTCACCTTCAATGCCGTACACCTGCCGGTGACTGACACCATCCTCGCGGATGAAGTACAGAACGTGCGCGCCTTCGGCAGCGAGGACCAGCTCGAGGGCGTGCAGCAGGTGGTTGATACGAAGCTGGGCCGGATGGCTCGCCGTATCGACGCGACCCTCGAGTGGCAGCGCATGGGCGCGCTGAAAGGCAAGATTTTGGACGCTGACGGCAGCACCGTGCTGACGGATCTCTATAGCGCCTTCGGCATCCAGCAAACCACCGTAAAGATGGCGCTCAACACTGACAGCACTAACGTGCAGTCCAAGGCGCTGGACGTGCTCGAGGGCATCGAGGATGCGCTCAAGATGCTGCCGTTTACCGGCGCGCATGCGTTCTGTGGGCGCAGCTACTGGCGCAAGCTGATCAGCCATCCGAGCGTGCGCGAGGCGTATCTCAATCAGCAGAGCGAGAAGCTGCGCGGCGATGGCCGCGATGCCTTCGAGTTCGGTGGCATCACCTGGGAGCGCGCCGTGGGCAATGTCGCCGGCCAGCCCTTTATCGCTACTGGCGAGGCTGTCGTGATCCCGATGGACGTGCCGGACATGTTCATCGCGCACTATGCGCCGGCCGATTACGTCGAGGCTGTCAACACGATTGGCCTGCCGTTCTACTCCAGCACCGATCGCCTCAAGCATGGAAAGGGCGTGGAGCTGGAGGCCCAGTCCAACCCGATCATTCTCAACACTCGCCCAGGCGCGTGCATCCGTTTGGTTGAGACGGCCTGAGCCAATGAGTATCGACGAGATCGAGGCAGCCGCTAACCGGCGGCTGTTTGGTGTCGGCGGCCTCAGCGTACCCGCCACCGTTACTCCGCGTGGCGGCGCGCCCATTCCCACACGCATCATCATCGACCGTGACGCCACCATCACAGACGATTACGGCATCGTGCTGGAATCGCGCTGCGAGATCGGGGTGCTCACTGAAGAGGTGGGGCGGGTGGATCGGGGCACGCTGATCGACACCGGCAAACCCGATGACCGCTGGACGCTGCTCGAGCCAATTGGCGATGACGGATTCGAGCAGCGCTGGACAGCCTCGAGGTACTGACAATGGCAGCGACAAGCCTGGATCTGCGCGACCTCGAGGGCGTCGCTGACGCCTACCGCCTGGCACCCAAGGCGGCGGCCAAGGCGGCGCAGCTTGCGCTAAATTCTGCCGCGCGGCGTGCCCGTACTCTGGGCAGCGCCGCGATACGCCAGCAGGTGGCACTGTCTGCCGGCTACGTGAATGACAATCTCAAGGTGCGCACCTTCGCCACCTCGACGGATCTCTCGACGCGGATTGCGGCCAATCCTCGCGCGGTCCTGCTGACGCGCTACGGGGCCAAGATGCGCACCGTGAAGGCCAGCAGCCGGCGCGGCCTCAAGGGTGACCCAGCGCGGGGCATTGCGGCAGGTCGCAAGGCGGCAGGCGTGAAGGGCGTCAGGGTGAAGACTGGCAGCGGCACCAAGCGGATCGAGGGCGCGTTCTGGGTGCGTCTGGCGGGGAGTGGCCAGTGGGCACCGGCAGAACGCACCGGCGATGGGCGCAGCGATTACCGTGTGATGCACGGCCCCAGCGTGTACCAGGTGTGGTCTGACGTGCGCGGCACTGTCGCGCCCCAGGCCATGCAGCATGCCGCTGATGAGTTCATCAGGCAGTTTGATCGCCTGAGCTGACCCATTCTCTGAGAGGTAACCATGCCCGAATTACTGGCAGCGCCTGGGCTGCCGATCACCACACAAGCCATGCACGCACTGCAGGCCAGGCTGGCCAGCATCACGCGCGCCAATGGCTATCACACCGATCTCGGCCTGAGCGTCTGGCGGGGATTCTGGATTCTGGCGCTTGGCGCTCGCCAGCATGTGCCGATTCTGGCGCTGCAGTCAGACACCGAGCGCCCCACCGACACGCGGCAAGATCGCGCCAAGCTCAGCACTGACGCGCGCTTGGTGCTGGTGGTCGATGCACTGCCGCGCAGTGAGGACGATCCGACCGCCGGCGAGACGGCACTCGAGGCAGGGCTGGCCGATCTGCGCCGGTGCCTGCTGATGGACCAGAGCGATGATCTGACGCGCGTGCTCAAGCACAACGGCATCACCTTGGGCGCGGCCGAGTACGCGCTGGCTGAGGATTCCCGCTACGCCCTGGCATCCATGCCAGTGACCATGGAGTGCGTCGAGCACTACGCCTGATCGCGCATCACTGCAAGACACCCACCATCCCGCATATCTGGAGAGCCACAACATGGCCACGAAAACCTATAGCTACCTTGGCAAAGGCATGGTGTATCTGCGCAACCGCTCAAGCGGTGGCGGCCTCAAGCAAGTGGGCAACTGTTCCGCCCTCGAGTTTTCTGTCGAGACGGACACTCTGACCCAGGCCGACTACACCCAAGCCGGTGGCGGCAACGCCAATGAGATCCAGCGCGTCAGCAGCGTGGGTGCGAGCATCACCATGCTGGAGCTGCGCCCCGAAAACGTGGCGATGGCGCTGCGCGGCACTCGCTCCGAGGTGCAGAGCGCCCCCGTCACTGGCGAGCGTCACACCGCCTACCCTGGTACCCTGCTGGCGCTCAGCAAGACGCCTGACCGCACCGAGAGCATCACCGTCACCATCGACCCCGATGGCGCGGGTGATGAGGCTATCGAGGATGTCGATTTCGAGATCACCGGCGCGGGCGTCTACGTGACCGAGGGCGGCGCTATCTCTGAGGGCGATGTGGTCGCCATCGACTACACCAGCGCCGAGGCGGACGTGATCGAGGCCATGACCGGCAGCGGCGACGAATACGAATTGGTGTTCGATGGCTTGAACGAAGCCGAGAGCGACCGCCCTGTGACCGTCACCGCGCACCGCGTCAAGTTCAGCCCGACCACTGGTTTGGCGCTGATCGGTGACGACTTTGGCGAGCTGTCACTCGATGGCAGCCTGCTGGTCGATTCCAGCAAGGTCGGTGCCGGCGTGTCGCGTTACTTCAAGGTCGCCATGGCGCGCTAAATAGAAAGCCAAGAGATATTCTCTTGGCTTTTGAGTTTTACTAATATATATTTTATGGATTAACCAATGGACTGGGAGTTAGTTGTGGAAAATAATAGAGCTTATACTTGTGTGTCATTGATAATTCTTGTTGCTTGTATGGTTTTTCTTTATTGGGTTTACGATAAAGCGGATGTGTCTAATAGCCAAGATATTAAAGAGATATTCTATGTCTTATGTGCCTTCGTGGCTTTGGTTACATTATCAACAGCTGTAAGTCTAATAAATAGAGATTGGATTTCAGGATGGCCTGCAAAGATGTTTTCAACATTTATAGGTCTTATAGTTACCCTGGTATTAATGCTGCTAGAAAGCGCAGGTTTAATTTCGCTAAAAATTGCACCAATATTCTATACTGGCATGATGACTATGGCGCTGGGGATGATTGCAACTATCTTTACGGTCTATAATAGAGTTCCGAGCAACAATGCCAACACTTCATCCGTGATGAATCATTGGAATCGTAAGTTGAAGGTAAGTATTTTTTTACCCTTGTTGCTTATGCTGTTTTCCGGTTATGGTTTACTTGGTATAAATGATGCTATTGATTTCTTCCCTGCTTTCTTGCCATCTTTAGCTATTGGGGTAGCTTTTGCAGCATGGTTATATGTTACAGATTTTACAATGGCAGTTATCGATCTTAATACATGCAGTGATTAACTAATAATTTAGAAAAAACCCGCCGATGGCGGGTTTTTTTATGCCTGGAGGAAATGATGGCTCTATCGGATCTCGCCGCTGAGCTGGTGATCAAGGCCAAAAATCTGATTTCTCCGAGCACCGATGCGGCGGCCGATAGTGTTGGCAATCTATCGGCAGAGGCTGCCGCGCTGCGAGATACGCTGGATCAGCTCGAGGATCAGCGCGCCCTTGTGCGTGCCTTCCAGCAGGCCACCACGGCCACCGGCAAGGCGCAAAAGGAGTGGGACAAAGCCACCGACAAGGTGCGCGCGCTTGAGCAGGAGATCGAGGCCAGCGGCCAGGCGAGCATCGCCCAGCAAAACCGCCTCAACGAAGCGCGCGCCGTTGCCGCTCGCGCCGGCGCAGCGTATGAGCAGCAGGCAGCGCAAGCGACCCAGCTGGGGCAGAGCCTGACCGATGCCGGCATTGATACTGGCAATCTCTCCGAGGAGCAGCTGCGCCTGGCGCGTGAGGCCCGCGAGGCCCAGAACGCGCTCAATGGCATGGGCAGCTCAGCCGCCCAGGCAGGCGATCAGGCCGAGGAGGGCGCCACGGGCCTGCAGCGTGCCCGTCAGGCGCTCAACGATTGGAGCAAGGCGGCCGCCGGCGCCGCTGTCGCGGGTGGTGCGCTGGCCGCTGGCTTTGCGGTGCGCATGACATCCGATCAGGCGGATCTGGCACGCGAGCTGGATAACGTCAGCGAAAGCACCGGCATCGGCATCGAGGCGCTGCAGCGTTACCGCTACGCCTTCGAGCGTGTGGAGATGGACGCCGACGAAGCCGGCGAAACCTTTAGAGATGTGGCCGACAAGATTGGCGACGCCTTCGAGAATGGTGGCGGTGATGCCATTGATGCGCTCGAGGCGGTGAATATCTCTGCCGGCGATCTGATCGGCCTTGCCCCTGACGAGATGTTCCTGCGCCTCGCTGACGCGATGAAGGATCTGCCCCAGGCGAGCCAGATCAATTTGCTTGAGGGGCTGGCGAGCAATGCCTCGCGCCTGCAACCGCTGTTGAAAGACAACGCAGCACTGTTGCGCGAGCTGGGCGATCAGGCCAGCGATCTGGGGCTGATCATGTCCGAGAAGCAGATCGCCAATCTGCTCAAGACCGAGGATGCCATAAATGGCGTTCAGACCCGTCTCAGGGGCATTACAACCCAGCTGTTTTCCAAGCTCGCGCCAGCGGTGGAGGGCGCCGCCGATGCCTTCGATGACGCGCTGAAAGACAACCCCAAGCTGGTGGATGAGCTGGCGACTGCAATCAGCGGCCTGATCAATATCGGCACCGACTGGGCGCGTAGCTTCATTGATAACCGCGAGCAGATCGCAGACTCGATGCAATCGCTGGTCGATGCCGGCCAGATGATGGGCCATGGCCTGGTGGCATCGTTTCGCTTGATCCAGTCGGCCGCCGCCGGCGTGACCGCGGGCGTCGCGTCGCTGGGCACTGGCATCCTGCAGCTCAATGCCAAGTCGCTCGAGCTGCTGAACAAGGTAGGCATTGCATCTGATAAGGAGGTCGCCAACGCCCAGGCCAAGGCCAAGGCGGCAGAGCAGACGCTCTATGATCTCAACAAGGATGCCGAGCGCTACTTTGATCAGGCCATGGAGGCCGGTAAGGCTGCGGCCAACGCCTTCGACAATTCGACCGAGGCGGTGGAGGAGCAGGCCAAGGCGACCGGCATTACCGCAGACCAGCTCGACAAGCTGGCCGATGGTGCCGATGTGGTCGATGGCAAGATGCTGTCACTGGCCGAGACTCAACGCCGGCAGGCTGACGCAACCCGCGCCCAGGGCAAGGCAGCGGCCCAGGCGGCCGAGGATCTGGGCACCTCGCTGGAGGAGCTGAGCAGTGGCATCTCGGATGGCGAGGCTGAGGCAATCGACGCATTCGACCGGCTCGCCAATAACGGCCAGGTCAGTGCCGAGCAGGTCGCGGCCGCCTTCGAGAAGGCCCAGGGCTTAATCAGCTCAGATGAAGGGCTCGCCGCGTTTCGTGCGCTGCTCGAGGAGCTGGTCGAGTCCGGTGTCGCTGGGGCGGATCTGATCGAGAAGCATCTCAAGGCCAGCGGCAAGGCAGCCGCTGACACCCTGGGGCTGTCGCTACAGGATCTGACCACCGGCATCAGCCAGGCCGAGGCGGACGTGATCGAGGCATTCGACACGCTGGCGCGCCGGGGCGATCTGACCGGTGAGCAGCTACGCACCGCGTTCGGTGAGGCGCTATCGCAGCTCGAGGGTGACGAAGCGCTCGACGCGATCCGCGAGTCGCTGGCCGGCCTGGTGTCGGATGGCGTGACGGGGGCCGGTACTCTGCGCGGCGTCTGGGCCGAGTACAAGGCCAGTATTAACGACACCACCAGCGCGCTCGAGGAGCAACGCGCCCAGGAGGCGGCCACCCAGGCCGAGGCGATCAAGAATCTGCGCATCATCCAGAACGCGCGCAGAGAGGCCCAGGCCGAGGAGGAGGCAGCCACCCAGTCGGCCATCAGCAATGTGGAGGCGCGAGCCAGTGCTATCGGGGGCGGTCTGGCGGCCGTCTATAACAAGGCGGCCAATGCAACCCAGGCGCTGAGCGCTCGCGCCGGCAGCGCATTTAAAGCGGCCATGACCGGCAGCGGGGGCGTCACCGGCACCGTGGATCTGCTGCGCGACAAGATCGCTCAGCTCGAGGACTCCGTGGGTAATGCCTTTGTGGCGTGGAAAACGCGCGCCGATCCGATGGGTGTCAACAAGTATCTGGCCAAGGTGGCAGCCAATTCTGGCGCTGTGGAGCTGCAGTTCCGCAAGCAGCAGCTTGCGGCCACTGAGCTGGTCGAGGCGCTGGGCAAGGTATCCAGCAGCGACCCAGGCGCGATGATCCGCAGTCTGGCGGCCAGCTCAGACCAGGCAGTGACTGCCACCCAGCTGCTGAGCATGTCGAGCGAGGATCTGCGCCGGCAGTTCGATCTGCTCGATGACGCCTCGCTATCGAGCCTCGAGGGTGCCATCCAGTCAGTGCGCAGCCAGGTGGACTCGCTCTCTGACAGCGTGAGCGACACGCTGGCGAGCCTGCGCTCTGAGCTGGCCAGCCTGCAGGGTGACAGTGCCCAGGTGGAAGCGCTGCGCTACCAGGAGCAGCAGCTCGAGCTGCAGCAGACGCTGGACAAGGCCCGCGCCCTGGGCGATGCCCAGACCATCAGCCAGGCCCAGGAGGCACTAAGACTGGCCGAGCAGGCCCACGACCTACGCCTCGCTGACATCCAGGCCCAGAGCGAGCAGGAACGCCGGGAGGCGCTGCAGGCTGAGGCGGATCTGCAACGTCAGGTGCAGGCCGGTGAGGTTACCCAGCGCGAGAACAATGCGGCCGCCCAAGGTCGCACCACCCAGCTGACCACCTCGCTGCAGGCCCAGCGCCGCGTCGCGGTGGATCTCAATATCGGCAATCAGCAGGTGACGCTCAACGGGGTGGACGAGAGCGAGGCTGACGCCCTGCTCGACACCCTCTCGCGCGCCTCGCGCACCGCTGCCCGCTGATACCGCATCACCCCATAACCGAGAGAGACACCCATGCCGGTGACACTAGAGGGCATCGCCCTGCCTGATGATATTCAGTGGACTGATGAGATGGTCAGCCATGGGGTGGGGCAAGTGCAGACCCCGACACTGACCGGCGCGCTGGTGGTCGAGGAGAGCGCCCAGGCGGCCGGCAGATCCATCACGCTGGCCAGCGGTGGCGGTGCCTGGGTGACGCGCGCCACCGTGCTGGCGCTATCCGAGCTGGCGGCCACGCCGCGCCCTGCTGACACCCCGATGGTGCTGGTGTGGGGTGATGGCCGGACCTTCGATTGCGTGTTCGATCACGCCGCCGGCGAGGCAGTGTCAGCGTCTGAGGTGCTGCGCCTTGCGGCCGGCCGGCAGGATGCCGATCACCCCTACACCATCACCCTGCGCCTGATCACCGTCTGACACCCCATCACCTTGCTGGAGCCAGCCCAATGGCCGACGAAACAATCCATAGCGGCGACATCCGCATCCTGCAGTCCGAGCGCATGACCGACAACGCCGATGGCGGTGGCCGGCTGACTGGCCGCCCCGTGACCGATGGCGCGAGCAATGACATCTTTGACGACATCTCTGATCTTGATCGCGCGGCGGGGCGCACCTCGCTGCGCAAGGTCGGGGCCGGTGTGCTGACCGATAACACCGCCCAATATTTCGGCGCGCACGCGATCATTGACCAGGTGCCGGCTGATCCCAATGTCAGCGTCGTGATGTTCGATACCGGCTCGCCATCTGACGAGCGTGCCGAATCCCGCGATTACGTCGAGAGCTATGTGACCGCCGGCGCGACCTCTCGCATGACGCTGCTGGGCGATCAGCTGGCCGGCCAGCGCAGCATCATCACGTTTCAGATGCCAGAGGCCACGCTGCCCGATCTGGGCGATGTGCTGGCGCTGATGACCGAGCAGGGCGATGCCGCCGGCGAGGTCCAATATGTGCGCATCTCAGAGATCGACCACGAGATCCGCACGTTTGAATATGAGAACGGCAGCAACGTGCAGACGTTCGAGCGCCGCGTGCTGACGCTGGGCCTATCCACTGCGCTGCGCCAGCGCGTCTATGGCGTGCAGCCCAAGCCTGGCACCCTCAACCCCGCTACCGTGATCCGCGAGGGGCAGAGCACCGATGCCGCCCGTTACTATGGCGTGAGCACCCTGACCCAGCCGGCCACCTTCGGGGCCAATAGCGTCACCGTGGCCAGCACCTATGCGCCGCTTGTGCCGGCCACCACTACCGAGCAGGCGGTGACCGATGTGCAGGTGGGCGGCACGGCCACCATCAGCGTCAGCAGCGGGGGCTCGACCTTCGAGGTGGCGCAGATCGCCAGCACCACCCAGATCGCTATCGAGCTGAATAACCGCGGCTTCACCTATGTCAGCCGCCTGGACCCGCTGCCGGCACCTGGCAGCGTGGTGATCGCTTATCGCTCGCTGGGCAAGTGGTATGAGCTGCGCGACGATGACGCCAATGGCGATCTGAGCGGCAGCGGTGCGGGGCGCGTGGACTACGCCACCGGATCTGTCAGCGTGACGCTGGGCGGCCTGCCGGATGTCGGCAGTTCGGTGCTGTTCAGCTGGGGCACGCCGGCCCACTATGAGGACCGCGCCGGGCAGGCCACCATCGACAAGCCGTGGATGACGTTCGTGCTCGATCACGCCGGCGTGATGCCTGGCAGCGTTACCGTGCGCTGGATCTCTGGCGGCAGCGAGAAGACGGCCACCGATGATGGCCTGGGGAGCCTCAGCGGCGCAGCCACCGGCCGCGTGGTCTATGGCTATGCCGACGGCAGTGGCGCGCCCCAGCCAGGCGAGGCGTATGTCGAGTTCAATGGCGATGCCTTCCCCGATGCCAGCACCCAGGTTGAGATCGAATATGACTACGGGGCCCCAAAAACCGAGCAATTTCTGCCGTCTGCCAACGGGGCCGGCCTGGTCAGCCTCAGCATCAGTGATGCGCCGGTGCGTCCTGGTAGCGTGGCCATCACCTGGTCGGTGGTGCGCACCTGGTCGAGCAGCGAGAGCGAGTCGCGGACCAGCGCCCGCACCGGCACCGTCGAATGGGTGGAGCAGAACGGGGGCGAGGCCGATGTCACCTACACCATCACCGACGATGGCCGTGGCGGCTTCAATGGTGGATGGGAGGGAAGCATCGACTACGCCACCGGCGCGGTGACCTTCGAGGTCGAGAAGGTCCGCGAGGTCAAAGAATGGGATGATGACCGCCCCCAGGGGCGTGACTGGGGCAGCAAAGAAAAGCGCGACGTTTTCGAGAATGGTTCGAGCGTCTGGCTGACCAGCCAGCTGGACAGCGCCGCCCCGACCACCCACACCATCACCCAGGATCTCGCCCCGCTCGATGTCGAGCTGATGCCCCTGCTGCAAGATAGCGTCGTGCCTGGCACGCTGTCTTTCATCTTCCGAGGCGATACGTTCATCGACCGTCAGGGCAGTCTCTATCGCAGCGTGACCAGCAACGGGGCCGGCGTTCTCGCGGGCACCATCGACTATGGCACCGGCGATGCCCGCATCACCGACTGGCCTAGCGGCACCAGCGCCACCATCACCGTCAAAACGCTGGTTTCCACCTTCGGCACTTGGACGCTCGATGAGGCGTTTTTCCGCACGCCAGGCTCGCCGCTGCAGGTGGGCGGCCTGCTGATCCAGGCCACGACGCTCGACGGCCGCTCGATCACCGGCCAGGCGGCACTCTCTGGCGAGATCGAGGGTGACGAGATGTCAGGCAGCGTGAGCTTCGAGACGGGGGTGGTGCGCGTGACCTTCGGCCAGCTGGTCAGCAATGACAGCCTGAGCGCTGCCGAGCGCGCCGAATCCTGGTATGACGCCACCGCGGTGGATGACGCCGGCATGATCTGGCGGCCCACCGAGGTGATCCCGAGCACCGCGCGCTTCAATGCCGTCATTCTGACCACGCTGCCGCTCGAGGCTGAGCTGATCGGCATCGACCCCGTGCGCCTGCCCAGCGATGGCCGCGTGCCCATCTATCGCGCCGGCGGCGTGGTGGTGGTGCATCACACCGGCCGCGCCCCGTTCCCGCTGGGGATCGGTGGCGGCACCACGCTGGATGTCGGCCGCTCGCGGCTGGCCAGTCTGGTGGTGGAGGACGCCACCGGCGAGGAGGTGCCAGCCACCCAGTACAGTGCAGACCTCGACGCCGGCACCGTGCAGCTCGCGGCGCCTGACACGGCCACCCACCCCGAACCCTGGTACGCCCTGCACCGTGTCGAGGATATGCTGCTGGTGGGTGACGTGGATCTATCGGGGGCGCTGACGCTCAAGGGCAATTTGAGCCACGACTACCCCGCCGGCCATACGCTGGTCAGCGCCGCGATGGTGGCCGGCGATCTGCAAGCGCGCGTGTCTGACTTCTTCGATCTTTCGAGCTGGGATCGAGACTGGAGCAAAGACGACAACGATGGCGCAGATGGCACCCTGGCCGAGTACAACGTGACCACCTACCCGCCCATCATCACCAATCGCGGAGCCATCACTGAGGATTGGGCGCTGATCTTCACCAGCTCGAGCACGTTCCGCATCATCGGCTGCACCGTGGGCGAGATCGGCGTGGGTAGCACCAATGAGGATACGTCGCCTACCAACCCGAATCAGGGCGTACCCTATTGGACGCTCAAGGCGGGCGGTTTCGGGGCCGGCTGGGTGAATGGCAACGTGATCCGCTTCTCGACCATCGGCGCGAGCTTCCCGATGTGGCTGGCGCGCGTGATCCTGCAGGGGCCGGCCAGCGGCCAGCAAGACAGCTTTAGGCTGCAGATCCGTGGCAACGCCAACGCCTGACCGCAGACGGCAGGCGCAACCCTCTATCCCTATCCCTCAACCGCCCAGCCACTCGCTGGGCGGCCTTGTTTCTGGAGACGTTCAAGATGGCCGATTTTCCCGTGAAGTGGTTCAGCAGTGACATGGGCGGCAGCCCGAGCGGCAGTGATGAAGTCGGGGCGTTGATTGATCTGCTCAAGGCGTGCTTGATCACCGGATTCAATACCTCGCCGCTGACCTCGCTCGCCTTCGATAGCAGCACCGGCCTGGTGACCGCTGAGATCGGCCAGGGGCATGGCTTCCTGAAACATCAGGTGATCAGCATCAGCGGTGCCGATCAGAATCAGTTCAATGGCGAGTTTCGCATCACTGAGGTGGGCAGCACCTGGGCGATTTTTGCTCCCGATGCCGCGCCCATCTCGGCCACCGCCACTGGCGAGTTGATCGAGATCAAAGCCGCCCCGATTGGCGGGTGGGAGGTGGTGCTCGAGGATAGCGAGCGCTACCGCATCATGTTGCGCTCGACCAATCCGCGCAGTAATGGGCTGATGCTCCATATCCAGAACGATGACTGGAATGATGGCAGTTATGACAACTGGCAGTACGCTTCAAACACTGCCTATCCGCAGCGCGGGGCCAAAGTGAAAATTGTCACCGAGCATACAGACATCGACACTTATCTCGCACTAGCTGAGGCTCGCTGGCCGATTGGCTGGGATTATGCGTCAGAGGGGCGAGAGTGGTTGCTGGTAGGGGATGATCGCCTGTTCTATTACACCAGCCGATATGCCCAGCAGAGCCAGCGCTCAACCGTCACTTTCGGGGAGTTCGATAGCGTTCTGCAGGGCGATGCCTTCGGCACCGTGCTGCAGGGGATACCCTATGGATCAGAGGCTGACTGGGCGGACAGCAACGACAACAACTATGCAGAGTTCGCCAAGTATGGCGTAACAGGCGAGCACTACCTGGCACGCCCTTATCATCAGATGCCCTCTGACGAGGAGACGCTCTGGTGCATGCGAGGTCTGGGGTTTGGGTCTGGTGTCATGTACCAATACCCGAATCCGGCTGACTACGGATTCTATGTGCATAGCGGCCCGACCATGGTGGAGGAGGTGACCGAGGGCGATGGCAACATTCTGCGTGGGTATCTGCCTGGCTTGGTCCAGCCGCTGCAGACGGCAGAGGCTTATCACAAAGCGATCCTCGATGATCTGCCAGGCTTGGTGGAAGTGCCGGTGATGCTCTGGCTGACCGCTTATGATGATGAAGGGGGATATACCAATTACAAGGAGATAAACGGCTCAGGCTTGGTGGGGTGGCGCCTGGACAAGTGGAGGGCTAACCAATGAGCGATACGCTGGATGGTAACCCGATATTTGCCGTTCCATCGCCTGGCCGGCCAGTGGTCTATCGGGAGGGCGGCACGCTGGTGCCGTCCATCGACGCCATCGAGAACAAGATCACCGGCACTACCCAGCGGCGTCAAGCGACGCATGCGGCCACGTTCAGCCTCTTTGCCTTCGATCAGATGTATGGCTCCGGCTATAACGGCACAACAATAGGTACCCTGCGCGACAAGGCCCGTAAAGGCGTCATTGCCGGCACCGTGCTGGACATCCAGGCCCAGCCCGTCAGCCGCCGCGTTCGGGTGCATGACCGGATCACCGGCCGCATCGTTCGCGAGACGTGGAGCGGGCCCGATGGCAAATACCGTTTCACTGACCTCGACCCGCACCGCGCGTTCTACGTGATGGCCTTCGATCACACCCTGCAGCAAAACGCTGTCGTTTCGGACAATGTGCATTCTGAGGTGGAGGACGCCCCGTGATCAGCTTCTCGACAAGCGTGAAAGATGCGCGCCTGGCGGCCATCGCCGGCGCGATTGATGCCGGCGATTCGCCGGCGTCGTTCGTCGTGTACTCCGGCACCCGACCATCGCCTGGGGCTGCCGTCACCGATCAGGTGGTGCTGGCCACGCTGGAGGTGCCCCAGCCATTCGCCGCGGATCTCTCTGGTGGCGTCCTGACGGGGGCAGCCTTTGAGGAGGTGATGGCCGATGCCGATGGTGAAGCCACCTGGGCGCGCCTGGTCGATGGCGCGGGTGCGTGGGTGATGGATCTGGATGTCGGCATCGAGGGATCAGGCGCTGACGTGACCATCAGCTCGACAACGATTTATCGCGGGATACTGACGCGGATCAGCCGCATGGTATTCGCTGAGGGCTAGGGGGCACCGTGAGAGAGATCAGGCTGCAGTTTGTCCAAGGGCTAGCGCCCTGGAGCGCGCGCGCCCTCGAGCTGCGCCTGGGTGGTGATCCTGGTTTGCTGCTGCTGTTCGCCGGTGACTATACGCCGCCGGCGGGCGGGCATGTGGTGCTGGGCTTCGGCGGTGCCACTGAGGCGGTGGAGCTGCCACGCGAGCTGGTGCTCGATGCCCAGCTGACGCCGCCATCCCTCGATGCTCGACTCGCCCAGGGTGGAGCCATCGAGATCGCGGCCAGTCTGGTGATGCCGGCCGCCACTGTGCGGGCGCAGCTCGAGCTGATCCAGTCGCTCAGCATGGAGGTGGCCTCGCCGCCGGTGACGGCAGAGATCCGCGTCGAGCAGGGTGTCAGCCTTTCGCTGGTGGCCACGCTGGGCGCGCCGGCCGTGGTCGATGTCGCGCTGACCCGAGACATAAACGTGTTTCGTGGTCCTGCCGACAATGCCGCCTCGCGCTTCGAGAACGCGGACCCGCTCGAGGCCCAGGGCGGCACCCGCTGGGAGCCGCCGGCTAGCCCCTATGGTGCCACCGCGTCAGCCTTCGAGCAGGGCGCATCGCTTGCGGCCAGCCAGGGCGGCCAGTGGTCGGCACGGCCCCGCACCGATGGCATCAATGGCTCGCGCTGGGAGCAGGCCGAGCGCATCCTGGGCACCCTCAGTGGCAGCCAATGGCTGCAGCTGCCGCACGTCCGCCGCGCCTCGCGGCCGGTATGGGAGCAGGGGCAGGGCATTGCGGCTGCTCGCTCGAGCGGCTACCAGCACCCACCCCGCAATGATGCCCGCCGGCGATCGCGCTATGAGGAGGCCCGCACCCTCGAGCCGGTGACGATGGATGTGCCCTATCAGCAAGGGCGCACCACTGGCGACGATTGGCGCGTGCCCTGGGAGCAGGCCCGCCGGCCACCGCCTGGCATCGACCTGCCGCCAGATCCGCCTGAGCCGCCGGTGCTCGAGCCGGTGGAGGGCAGCACCACCCTACAATTCTGCCACGCCACGCCGAGCGCCCCGTGGGTGCTGCAGTTCGGTCTGACGTGTGAGATACCCACCCCGACCATTCCCGTCAAAAGGCTCTATATCGTGCAAAACTCCGCGCGCCTGGTGCGCCTCTCCGATGGCCTGGAGCTGCCGGCCACCCAGATGACGCTCAGCATCGACGCTGACAGCTGGGCATGGTCATTCTCTGCCGGCCTGGCAGGGCGTGACGCTCAAGCGCTGGTGACCGGCACCGATGGCCAGCCGGTAGAGGTGATGGCCGAGATCAATGGCGAGCAGTGGCGGTGCCTGGTGGATGGCTGGCGACGCTCTGAGAGCTGGCAAAGCCATAGCGTGACCATCAGCGGCCGCTCGCTTGCGGCGTACCTGGGCGCGCCCTACGCCACCGCGCGCAGCTACACCGAGGACAGCCAGGCCACTGCCTCGCAGCTCGCCCGTGCTGAGATGCCAGAGGGCTGGTCACTGGATTGGCGCATGACTGACTGGGTGGTGCCCGCCGGCGCGTGGAGCTATGACAGCCTCGCGCCCATCGACGCCATCTCGCGGATCGCCCAGGCGGCCGGCGGCTATGTGCAGGCCCACCAGCGGGATCAGACCATCATCGTCGCGCCACACTTCGAGGCAGCGCCCTGGCGCTGGGCTGAGAGCGAGGTCGATCTGGCGGTGCCCCGTGACATCATCACCCAGCTGGGCAGCGATCAGCAGCCAGGTGATGCCCGCAATGCCGTCTGGCTGCATGGCGACACCGGCGGCATCCAGGCCCAGATCATCCGGCAGGGCACCGCAGGCGATCAGCTGGCACCCACCGTGGTGGATGCCCTGATCACCGATCAGGCACCGGCCCAGTCGCGCGGGATCGCTGAGCTGGCCGCTACCCTACGCCAGAGCACCGAGAGCCTGCAGATGCCCCTGGCGGCCTCTCTGGGCGGCCTGCTGTTGCCTGGCATGATGATCGAGTGCGATGGCTGGCGTGGTGTCTCGCGGGGCGTGAGCGTCAGCGCCAGCCTGCAGGGGCGTGCCCTGAGCGTGCGCCAGTCTATCGAGCTGCAGAGATTCCATCTGTGATGGCGTCGTGTGGTATCAGTTCAAGCAAAGGAGGGGGATAGCATGGCCAATCCATATCGCCGCCTGCTGGCGTTGCTGCCGACCACGCCGCGCCAGGTAGGCGAGGTGATCAGCGTCAGCGGCTCGCGCGTTCGCGTGGATCTGGTAGGGGGTGGGGTGCGCACCTGCCAGGGCGATGCCCAGGTGGGTGGCATGGTCTACGTGGAGGGTGGCCAGATCACTGGCGTGGCTCCGAGCCTGCCGGTGGTGATGATTGAAGTTTAAGTAATATTGTTGTATTAGTATCTGCCGAAATAATAAATGTCATCTTCATAAAGGATTTGGAGAGAGAATATGCAAGGGACTGTTAAGTGGTTTAGCGACGATAAGGGGTTCGGGTTCATTACTTCTGCCGATGATCAAGATTATTATTTTAATGTTCAAGGTGTAAAGGGTAGTGAATTACCATCGACGGGAGATGTTGTTGAATTTGATTCCTTTAAGGGACACAAGGGTCCTAGAGCTAAGAATGTTGTTATTAAAGAAAAGCCGCGATTAAACAAGGAAGGTAGAGACGATAGAGTCACTTGCGGTAATTGTAGAAGGAAGGTGGTTCCTCGTTTAATTGTTTACAATGGAGAACCATCAAAATCAGTATGTCCGTTTTGTGCAGCCTTAATCTCTGATTTTAGTACAGGAGGGGGGAAGGTGATTGTATGCGTTATTGGATTTTTAATCGTTATGTTTATAATTGCTGGTAATATGTAGTATTATTAATTGGTTATTGATTAAATGGCTGCTTACGTCAGAATAATATTACTGACATAAGCAGCCATTGAGAGTATCGAAAAACCACTCAATTTTTCTGAGCGGTATGGTACTGACTAGCATAATGATCGAGTGCGATGGCTGGCGTGGTGTCTCGCGTGGCGTGAGCGTCAGCGCCAGCCTGCAGGGGTGCCTTTCGCGTGCGCCATTATATCGAGCTGTAAAGGTTCTATCTATAGATCTCCCTACGATTTATTGTTTTACGGACAAAGATTACAAGTAATTGTGATTTTATCTTGAGGACCTAGTGCTGCCGTCAATTTTATATATTTCTTTTTTATGAATAAACGATTCCCAAGCTGACTTAATACTTGTGTCAATGTTGTTTGATGTAATTCTCTGATGAGCATGTTTGTGTAACTCTTCAATGTCAGTGTAAGCTTCTAGTTTGGCCTGACTTGTGTCTTTATAAGTATAGAACTCACCTTTGTAGCTATCTTGACTGCCCCCAAAAAAGGTCATGGCAAAATTGTCAAGATTATGGTCCCAAATCTTTATGTTTTTAAACATCGTTTTACACGCTTGGCTATCTATATCAGGAAGACCGTTCAGTATCATTTCGATTGCTGAGATATTAAAGAAATTATCGTTCTTTGCTGCTTCTACAGTATTGTTTACCCAAATTTTTATATGCTTGTTGAGTGTGCTCGGATCTTTGATTAATACCCGCCCATGCCTTATGCTTTCGTAAACACTATTGCTAATGATGACCCAAGAAACACTAATGCTCTCTGGGTCTCGTATTATTCTGCAAATAATATCGTCGATTTTATCGCTACTGCACTTGCGCAGTGCCTCTGCTACGAATGTTTCGATGTTTTCATGAATCATCAACCTAAAACCGCCTTTGTTTCTAAGGTTTGAGAAAGGCTGTATGTCAGCTAGTCTGGTTGTTGATATGATTATGTCTTCTATGTCTTCATGTATAGCATTGTCGGATAAAGATATAATTCTCTTGGTGATTTGATCTATGAAGTCCTCGGAGTCAATCTCAGTCACTTTAGTCGTGATGGTTTCTCTAGTTTCTTGAGAGTTCAAATATTTCCTTGCAATCTTAGTGTTGGAGTTTTCGTCAGAGATAAATTGTAAGAAAGTGTGAGTTTTAGCACTTTGCCCTATATGGCCTTCGCCTGGAATGAGAGGTGTTATTGATATTCTACCATCCCCTTTTTTCGTAAACGGAAATAAATAATTGACTAGTTTTTTTATTGCGTCTGAATTTTTAGTTTGGTTGTATGTGCTTTCCCAGAGCAGGTCGTCTCTTACCTTAAAATCTTCTGATTCATCGTATGCATACTCATGAGAGGTATAGCCCACAAACAATCGCGTGTGTGTTCTTAATAGATCATATACTGGAGGTGCTTTTGTTATTATAGTTGCCATAGCGAGGATGTCAGGATATGTTATTTCTCCTCTAAAGATAGGCTCTATATGCCCAAAATAATTTATAACTTTCTTTACATCTCTTACGTTTTCTAAGCAGTCAATAAGACCATATAAGAAAAGTTGATGTAGCCTTTTTTCTTGATTAGAGAAGTGCTCTTCGCAGGCTTGCACTGGCAATCTATTTAACTCCTCTAGTATTAAATCTTTTTTACATCTGAATGATAGGTATGGTACTGGCATTCTAATTTGAGTTATTTTATCTATATATGAGGTGCTAGATGGAATTCCGATGTTGTTTAAAGACTCGTTGATATACTTTGCGTCCCAAGCAACTATATATGAAATGTTTGGGAGTTGGCCTATTGTTTTGATGATTCTTATTATTTCATATACTTCGTCAGGAAATAATCTATCGACATCATCAATGAAAACTACGATAGGGCGAGATAGCTTATTTAATGCTTCTTCAAGGCTTCTTTTTGTCTGTTCAAGGTTTTTTTCTTTATGCTCGGCTACTGCAGTTAACGAATCACTAGTGGTTGTTATTAGATCTTTTAATATAGATGCCCATGGCTCAGCGCCTGGTATGAACTTCATAACATCAAAAATACCTGCATAACTTCTCAGCTCTTTAGAAACTCTTTGTACATCTTTTGACGTATCTGTTATATCGATTGTATTTGCAATTTGTTCAAAGAAGCTCATTAGTAGTGCTTCCTTGTTACCAATTGACCAAGGGTTAAATTTAACTATATGACATTGTTCATCCCTATGAAGTATTTCCTCGATCATAGCTAGTAACGATGACTTCCCGCTACCCCACTCACCTTCAATAGATATTACTAAACCGGGCTGCTGGTTTTTCTGCAATAATTTGGTTATATTTTCAACATAGGACTTCCTGTTTAACTTGTCATATTCTAAAGAGTTTTGTGAGTCCAAGGGCTTATCTATTTCAAATTTGAAGTTCATGTTGTTAGTTATATCCCTTTTTGATGTTAGGTTTTTGATAGCTATTTGATAATTGGGTTTATTTTGTTATATTATGTGTAAGTGGTATTGTTCATTCTGAGTTGCTGTTTAATATTATCATTAATATAGGTTTTTTGAAGGGGGTTGTAAGGTGTCTAATCATTGCTTTCGTTTTTTTAAGATTATTGTCTAACACAATACGTCCAATTGGAAAGGTTATCAATGTCAATCAGAATAGCGCACGGGTGAAAGTGACTGGTGGTGGAGAGTGTATGTTTAATGGGAGTACTAAAGTCGGCAGTCTGGTCTATGACGAAGGGGACCAGATCATCGGTGAGTCGCTGAGCTTGCCGGTGGTGACGATCGAGGTGTGTCTACTTAGCCTCCCTAGCCGCTTTAGGTCCCCCTGTCCTGCTCATAGTCAAGCAAAGTATAAGTCTTGCTCAGTATAAGCCGCCATGTATGGTGGTGTGTATGGTGAGGAAAGGAATGTTAAGCAAAGCCCCATAAACAAAGGGCTATACGACTCCTGCAGGGGGCGCCAGCAATCCCACCTTATGGACGATGTTGTCAGTTCTGCCTTCTGCGTCATCGCCTTGTCGTCTTTTCTGTACCGCTCGTTGCGTGCTCGGCCCTGGCCGTGAGCGGCTTCAGGCTCGCCTCAAGAGCTGTCGCACTTGGTCTTCCTGTCCGATTACTCGATTCACAATGTTCTGGCTCTTTATCTGGACATCGCATCGTCGTGTCTGTCGATCGCTTTGTCACTCAATCGTCGCAGGAAGGCGCAAGAACAAGCCCTGCAGGAAAGTCTCTCGATAAATGCAGGGCGTTGGTGTCAGCGGGAGTCTGATGTCACGGCATCAGTGGGCAGGGACAGAAACTCCTGCATGATGCGGGTATCGCGGAAGCGTTCGATCAGCTCCGGGTCCGAGTCGAGTGCTGGCGGGTTGGCGAGGCCTTCGCGAATCTTGGCTGCCAGCGCCTCGATGGAGTCTTCGGAGATCAGACGTGCCTGATCATGGATCAAGACATTGCGAATGCCGCCGGGGACATCCGGTGCCACGCATGGCGTGCCACAGCACATGCTCTCCACCAGCACGATGCCGAAGGCCTCACTGCGTGAACTGAGCACGAACAGGCGGGCGTGCTTCATCCATGGGTAGGGGTTCAGGCGGCTACCGATCAGGTGGACCCTGTCGCCGACACCCAGCTCGCGGATCAGTGCTTCGGTGGCTTCCCGCTTGGGGCCATCACCCACGATGACGAGGTCTTCCTCGATACCTGAGGCGAGGTATGCCTTGATCAGCACATCCTGGCGCTTGACATCCGAGAGGCGACACACCTGCACCACGTAGGGGCGGGAGGGCAGTTCCACCTCTTCCTCTGCCATGGCGGCGATGGCATCCAGGTCACAGACATTGCCGATGGTAGCCAGTCTCGCCGCCTGGATGCCGTGATGGTCCAGCAGGTTTTCCAGTTGCTGACGCACATTGTCGGTATTGCACACGACCTGTTTGCCGCTATACAGGCGGCTCAACAGGAAGCGTTGTCGCCAGCCCTCTTTCAGATCGCCGGGCCATGACACCGCCACCTGCCACAGGCGAGGGTCGCGCCACGACCAGAAGGTCTCGAAGGCGCCCTGGCCGCGCGTGATGACCCGATCGAGCGGGCCGTATTCCTTTTCCAGGCGCGCGACGAAACGGCGTAGGTAGTGACCGCCGTAATAACCTCGCCAGACGTATCCTGAGCCCTTGATCCAGGGGGTCAGCAGCAGGCGGGTGAACAGGTCGTAGAACAGGCCGATGCCCGTCTTGCGAAATGCCTTGTCAAAGTCGACCTGATGAAGATGCACGCCGGCATCCGGGACGAGCTCAAGTTCACCCTTCAGTACCAGTACATGAACCTCATGGCCTTCGCGGTGCAAGACATTGGCGAGATTGACGGTATTGCGTTGGATGCCGCCGATGTTGAGCTTGCGGACGATTAGCAGGACGCGTTGTGTCATGGCTGAGGTCTATGTCGGAAGTGGAGTCGATGTGCACAAGTCAGTCACGTTGAAGCCTTGGCTGCTCAAGTCGATCAAGTGTCGGTCTTTCTCTGCCCCATGACCGCTTTCCTCGCCATGTGCCGTTCCTTGGCCCTTCGATGCAGGCGCCATTCTACGCCGATCCCTTTGGCGGAGGAAATGCGTGGCGACGGGCCGTCAGCGGCATCAGATCGCGGTTCATCCGCGCCGAGAAGTGCCTTTGGCGAGTGAGTGAGGCATTATCTGCACCATCGCAACGTCAGTTCTTTCTCCTTCGCCAAGATATTCTTCATGCCTGAGCCGAAAACCTCGTCCCGTGCTGGCGCTTCCCGCGTTCGCCGTGCCACCGCTGATCGTCATTTCGACGGTCTGGCTGACAAGTTCGAACGTGGTTTCTACACCACGGAGCGCGGTCGTGTTCGTCTTGCGCTGACCCAGCGCCTGATGGAAGAGCGTTTCTCGCATTTGCCGCCTTCCCCGGTATTGGAAATCGGTGCGGGGCTCGGGCAGACAGCCCACTGGTGGCTCACGCGTGGGCACCATCTCACGCTGGTCGAACCCTCAGGCGAGATGCGTGAGCGCGCGAAACGCTTCCTGAGCACTGCCGCGCCGCAAGGCCAGGGGCTGTCCGCTGGTACGACGGCTGATCCCTCCCGGGTGGCCCAGGCGGCGTCAGATCCGCAAATGCCAGGTCAAGCCGACGCGCTGACGAGTGATGAGCCGTTTGCGGGGCGATTGGTCTGGGAGGGACGTGATCTGCAGGGCTTCGCCGCCGTGACTGACCAGCAGTGGCCGGTGGTAGTGTGTCACGCCGTGCTGGAGTGGCTGGTCGATCCGCGAGAAGGGTTTGCATTGCTCGCGAAGTTGCTGGCGCCCGGCGGTGTCATGTCACTGAGTGTCTTCAATCGCGATGCGCTGGCGTTTTCCAATGTCAGCAAGGGCAATTTCGACAAGGTGCTGGAAGGGCGCCTGGCGGGCTGGGGTACCGGCAAGCGCTTGACGCCCATCTCACCGCTTCGCGATGGCGAGATACGTCAGTGGGCCGCAGAGGCGGGGCTTGAGGTGCGCGAGCTGACCGGGTTGCGCGTCTTCCACGACTATCTGCGTTCACGCGACCCGCTGAGCGAGGCTGACATGCAGAAATTGCTGGCGCTCGAATGCCAGCATTGGCGCACGCCACCCTTCGTCTATCTGGGCCGCTATCTGCACTATGAGCTGGTGCGTCCAGCCTGAGGCGGCGCCTGCACAACCGTATTGTTTCGATATCCGGCGCTCTCGCCGTTGTCCGTATCTTCTTGCCCTGTTGGAGTCTTCATGTCTGCTCAAACCCCCGCCTGTCAGCTGCTCGAGCGTCAGGACAGTGATTTCCGTGATTGGCTGTGGGTCGCTGCGCCGCGTGATGACTGGTGGCTGTCATCGGATCGTCAGCGGCGTGTCTGGGGGCATGATACCGGCATCGTGAATGCCGCGCGGGAGGCTGGGCACCGGGTCAGCCACGCGGTGTCCTTCGCCGAGGCGCGAGCTGACGACACCATCACGCAAGCCGCAGGTGCCATCGTGTTCTGGCCCAAGGCGCACGCGCTGGGCGAGTGGTGGCTGGTGGCGCTGTGCCAGGTGTTGCCGGCCGGTACGCCAATCAAGGTGGTGGGCGAGGTCAACGGCGGCATCAAGCGCGCTGAGCGCATCCTCAAGGCGCTGGGAATGACGGCGCGCAAGGACGATACCGCGCGCCGTTGCCAGCTATGGTCATCCGCCACGCGTGAGTTGACGCCCGAACAGGCCGCCAGCAGTGAATCTCCACTGGCAGTGGCTGGACAATGGACAGAAGGTTGGGGCGAATTCGAGGCGCTGGAGATGCGACTGACCAGCCATCCGGGGCTTTATGGCAATGCCAAGCTGGACCCGGGAACCGCGCTGCTGCTGGAGAACCTGCCGACCCGTGGCTACAAGCGCGCGCTGGATATCGGGGCGGGTGATGGCATCATCAGCTGCTGGCTGGCGCGTCACGGTGCGCGCGTGATGGCGGGCGATGTCAGTGCCTTCGCGGTGGAGGCGACCCGTCGCAGCCTGGCGCTCAACGGGCTTGAGGCGGACGTACGCCTCAGCGATGTCTTCGCGGCGTTCGAGGGGGAGCGGTTCGAGGCCATCGTGGCCAATCCGCCGTTCCATCATGAGCGCGATATCGATTACGGACCGGCGGCGCGCCTGATCAGCCAGGCACCGGATCACCTGATGCCCGGCGGCACCCTGACGTTGGTCGCCAATGCCTTCCTGCCGTATCCCGATCTGCTGCAGGCGGCCTTCGGCGAGTTTGAAGTGCTCGCGGAAACGCGCCAGTTCAAGGTCTATCGTGCGCGCAAGGCGCGCTGATTCCCTGCGACCTGAGCCTCTGCGGCCTGATTCCCCGCGGCCTGATGCCCAGCTCGCCGCTTACGTTTCCGGCGACTGATAGCGGATGGCCGTGATGATGTAGGTCGTCTCACCACCCGGTGCGGCCACGCTCACCTCGTCATCCAGCCCCTTGCCCAGCAATGTTTGGGCAAGGGGCGCATCGACGCTGATCCAGCGGCGCGGATTGTCGGTCTCGTCAGGGCCGACGATGCGGATCTCCATCTCCTCTCCCTGCTCGTCCTCCAGCGTCACGAAGGCCGCGAAATAGACGCGCTCCAGATCCGCGGGCAGGCGATCGACGACCGTCAGCTCATCCAGGCGTTTCTCCAGATAGGCAATCTTGGCGATGGTCTGATTGAGCGCCTTCTTGTTGTAGGTGTAAAAGAACCCCTTCCTTCGAATACTATTTCCAAGGTGTTTTTTATTGACGACTGAAGGTTTTTGGTCTAGACATGAAAACAACCCCTAAAAAAGTACTATCTGATGCCCTTCGCACATAAGGTCCAAGTCCGCTACGTGGATGTGGCTAGCGGTAATGTTTACTTGTTGCCGGCTGTTTATACTGAAAGTGGAGTGATTGCATCCCACCTCAGATACTTGGCCTGGTTCAGTTACAAAAGTGAATCTTGGAAAGAAAGGTCAGTTTTTTCACTTCGGCTTTTGATTTCTTATATAAATTCGTTGAGTGGCGAGATTAGAGCCATTGACTTATTGAAATCATTCACCCGTTCTTTAGTAACAGGGACTATTGATTATGAAAGCTGTAACGACCCTATGGGGTTGTTCTGGCCCCCGCGTTCAACATTCGATGTGAACAATATTTTGTTTCATATAACACACTATACGGATTATTTGGCCAGGCAGCCTGAATATGAGGCCGCTCGTATAAATCCATTTTTAAAAGCAACGGGTTATGAAGAAAGGTTAAATTGGTGCGCATACTATAATAGAAATGCCAATGTTTTTCTCAATCACTTAAAGAAAAGAGCGGACGCCTATTTGGAAGTTGGGCGAACGCCCTATCTGCCAGCGTAGTTGTCACCTAAACGGATTGAGAGGTGATCAACGTGCGTTATTCCACAGAGCGTAAGGAAGCCATCCTCAAGAAGATGGCGCCGCCTATGAGCATGACCATCCCGGAATTGGCCGAACAGGAAGGCATCACTGCAACAACCCTCTACAATTGGCGGAAACAGGCCAGAGAGCGAGGACAAGTTTTGCCATCACGTTCCACCCAGCCCGACCAGTGGACCAGCCAGGAGAAGTTCCAGATCGTCCTGGAGACGGCCCCGATGAACGAGGCCGAACTCAGCGCCTATTGCCGCGAGCGTGGGCTCTACCCCGAGCAGGTGGAAGCCTGGCGGGATGCCTGCATGAACGCCAACGACGACGTGGCAGCGCAGGCCAAGCAACAACGCCAGGCTCGCAAGGCGGAGCAAAAGCGGCTCCGTAAGTTGGAGCGCGAGCTGCACCGCAAGGACAAGGCCCTCGCCGAGACGGCGGCCCTGTTGACCCTGTCAAAAAAAGCCGAGGCGATCTGGGGCACGACCCACGACGAGGACGACTGACCAGCCTCCCGGATCGCCAGCGCATCGTGACCCTGGTGCAAGACGCCCAGCGTGACGGGGCTCGGCTGGCCAAGGCCTGTCAGGTGATGGGCATCAGCGTGCGGACCTACTACCGCTGGGTCGCAGAAGGCGAAGTGACGGCGGACCGCCGTCCCGACGCCGATCGCCCGGAACCGGCCAACAAGCTATCTCCCGAGGAGCGAAAATCGATCGTGGCGTTGTGCAACGCTCCAGAGTACCGAAGCCGCCCTCCGGCCTTCATCGTGGCCGATCAGGCTGACAAGGGCCGCTATCTGGCCTCTGAGTCGACGATATACCGAGTGCTTCATGAATATGATCAGCAACATCACCGGGGTCGACAGCAGGCCCCTCAGCGTAAGCGCCCACCGACCACTCACCAGGCGACGGCGCCGAACCAGCTTTGGTGCTGGGACATTTCGTGGCTGCCCGGTCCCGCGCGCGGCACTTGGTGGTATCTGTACCTGATAATGGACGTCTTCAGCCGCAAGATCGTCGGGCACGAGATCTATGAAACAGAGACTGGCGAGCTGGCCGCTGAGTTGATCCAGAAAGCCTGCTGGCGAGAGCGCCTGACAGATCGTCATAAACCCTTGATTCTGCATTCAGATAACGGCAGCCCGATGAAGGCAGCGACCTTCCTGGAAAAGCTCTATGACCTGGGCATCACTCCCTCATACAGCCGACCGCGAGTCAGCAACGACAATGCCTTCGCCGAGTCGGCCTTCAAGACGCTGAAGTACCGGCCGGGCTTCCCCATCGACGGGTTCGCCACCCTGGCCGAGGCTCAGGACTGGGTTCAGCAATTTACCGAGTGGTACAACCATGAGCACCGGCACAGCGCCCTTCGCTACGTCACGCCGAGCCAGCGTCATGACGGCGAGGCCAAAGGCATTCTGACGCAGCGCCGAGAGGTCTTCGAGGCCGCGAAGCAGCGTCACCCGGAGCGATGGTCAGGCGACATCCGAAAACTCGACCTGCCGGAGATAGTGCATTTGAATCCGGAGCGGGATCCGATACCGCAGGCAGCAGGATTTTAAAAAGCCAGCACCACTTCATGTGCCAACTATGTTGACAGATTCCGGGGATCCGATACCGCAGGCAGCAGGATTTTAAAAAGCCAGCACCACTTCATGTGCCAACTATGTTGACAGATTCCGAACGAGAGCCGTGGCAGGGTATCGCGATCCTAAAATAGATAACGATAAGGTGGTTAAATTTCCTGATGACATGGTGGATGTTCTTTTGCAGGAAGGGTTTAGCAACTCTGGGGGAGTGAACTACAAATATCAACTAATGACCATGTTAATGAACTATGGGGGGTTGAGGAAGAGTGAGTTATTTCACCTTTACGTTTCAGATATCACTGTGCACCCTGAGCGAAGGGACGAGGCACTGGTTAGGGTGTATCACCCAGAGTATGGGAAGTCACCACTGCCGGATTATAAAAATAGAAGAGAATATCTTCTTGCAGAGACGCAATATAAGCCAAGAAATTCTTACCCGCTAAGCGAGCGGCTTCATGCAGGGTGGAAAGGTGCTCTTCTTACAAGCAGTGCTGGTTTTTTTGAGGTGATTTTTAATCCACCTAGCATGGCGAAAACCTTTTTAGCAGTTTGGGTGAAGTATCTAAAATACCAAAGAATGGAGCCTGCTGCCAGCTTCCACCCATTTGCATTTACTAAAAAAGATGGCGGGCCTGAAACCTTAAAAAATTTCCAGCGCGCTCACAAGAGAGCCGTAGAAAAGATTGGCTTGGTATGTAAAAAAGAGTTCGGCACGACCGAGCATGGACACAGGCATGCATATGGTTATAGAGCTAGAAAATTTGGTTTGAGTCGGGTTGAAATACAAAAATCCATGCATCATAGAAGCCCTGATTCTTGCCTGGTTTATATTAAGCCAACCAATGAAGATATAAGAGAAATAATGCGAGGTGTTGCTGATGAAGATGCGTAAGCTTAAGATGCTTAATGTGGATGAGGATGTTCTTAAGCTACCTAAAGCGAATTTTTCTCTGCACGAAATGAAGCTTCTTTGCAAGAAGCATGGGATTAGCAACTCTTCTGAGTACAAGAAGCGATATAAGGAAGTCCCGGGATTGGTTGCTCATCCGGAGAGGATGTTTCCGGATGAGTGGGTTAGCTATAATGATTTTTTTGACATCCCAGAATTCTATACCTACGAAGAAGTTGTTTATAAGATTAAAGGGAAGGGGATAAGGTCTCAGTCAGAATATAAGAAGTATGTCAAAGACCTCGGCGACCCCAGATTTCCATTTGACCCACAAGGCGCGTATGCAGAAAGCTGGAAAAACTGGTACAAGTTCTTGGGGAAAGAAGAGCCATTCAATGTAGAGTTTATCCTGCCGGAATTTAAGCAGTGGCGCGTAAAGATAAATGAGTTTATGAGGCAGGCGCTGGGGGGAAGCTCGAAAAAATCCTATCTATGTAGGTTTGTGAGAGTTTATATTGAGAGGCATGATGGAAGTAAAAGTCCTCAGGAGTTTCTAACAAAGCAAAAAGTAAATATAAAACCATTTAGAGATGAGCTGGAAAAGTTCTCAACAGACAATATGAGAAGAAATGTCATACTGTCAGTAAATGAATTTTTTGATTATATCATCGGGTCTGATTTGACTGTGGAGGATGAAGAGACTGGAGAAGTGTTCAGGCTGATGGATGCCCGAAATCCATTTGAGTTTATGTTGACCGACTCTTATGTGTCTTCGCCTGGAAGAAGCGAGTCAACCAAACCTTGTCTTCAGTATCACTTTGTCAGGAAGGCCCAGTCATGGATTATTCCAGAGTCAGCTAGAAGTTTTCGTGACCTTGCACATCTTCATGAGTTCGATTCGGACTGGGTGAAAGTAGAAAGACATATTATTGACAAAGATGACCCAGACTGCGTTTACAAGAAAGCAGGGCCTTTCTGGTATCTATGGGTTCCGACAGACTGGGTGCACACCTTTGCTTTGACAAAGGTTCCTCTTCGAGGAAGGCAGATCGCTTATAATGATTCGGGTGAGGCTGACGAATATATACCTGTAATTAAGGATGCTGGAGGAGTGGCGTGGGTAAAGAATCATGCCGAAATGGCAGGGATGACTAAGTCGCAGTCTTTTGTTAAGCGCTATCCCGATGACCAGATTGGGATGTTTGTTACAACTAATAAGACATCGTCCAATAATGGCGGTTACTCCATACCATGGATGCCGGAAGATCTTGCATACTGGTTGATTAAGTTGAGAGAGTGGCAGGCTAAATATAATCCTGTCGCTTTTCCTACCAGCTGGTCGCGGTGCAAGAGAACCAACTTAAATGAAATTCAGTTGAAGTCAAAAGGTGTCAATTGTTTTTTATTTAGGGCTTTTGAAGATGTTGAGCCAAAAAATGTCGGCACGGCTTTGACGGGCAGGTTGGCAGCTGCCATTTATCATATACAACCATCGCATCTTAGGCTTTCAGAGCTGAGTGGGCTGCCTAATAATATATCTTGTTATAAGTCTCCATACACCCCTCATTCCATGCGGGTGAGCTTGATTACAGCTTATGTTATGGAAATGGGGATGCCGGTTGAAGTTGTCATGAAGGTCGTGGGGCACTCTTCGATCGTCATGTCGATATATTATCGCAAAATATCCCATGGGGAAATAAGGCGGCGATTGGAGGAAGGCGAGAAGATTGCGCTTCAAGCCGAGGTGGAAGCAATACAAAAAACAATTGAGTCCAATAAAATTGAGTCGGTAAAGAATCAGTTGGTTTCTAATAATGAAGACCTTCTGATGTCGCTAACCAATAGTGTGCCTGCAGGAAATTTTGTATTCAGAGACTATGGTATTTGTCCATTTGCTGCCTCACGCTGCGATGATGGAGGAGATCAGGTCGGCGCTACAAGAGTACGGGCTCCGGTGCCCATGGGGTATTTGGGAATGCAGAACTGTCTTAGGTGCAGGCATTTCATCACAGGACCGGTTTTTCTGGGTGGCTTAATGTCGGTTGGGAACGAGATTTTGTTCGTTTCGAATAAGCAGTCTGAAAAATGTATGCGGCTCCAAGAAGAAATCTCCACAATCACAGAAAGGTTGGAGAAGATAGATCGAGATGAGTATATTGCAAATGCAAAGGGCATGAGTTTTGATCAGGCTGAGAGAGTTTCGCTTGAGGCAGAACAAAGAAAGCTGGAGTCAGAGTATGAGAGTGCAGCAAAGAAAATGGACATGTTCCTGTGCGATTTGCAGTCCTGCTATAAGTTAATCAGGATGTGCGTGTCAGCTGTCAATGGTGTCTCTTCTGATGCAGAGGATGGTATTTCTCTGATTAAGATGCCCGATTCCGAAATGGAGATAGAAATGGAGGAGGTCTCTTACTTTCAGCAACTGCATGAGATTTGCGAGAATGCAACAATCTACCATTCGGCTGATGCAGCCGTTGCAATAGCGCCGAGGTCTCAATTGTTGGACCGAATGTCGGTTTTTAATGAGTTGCAGCCGAGCCTTTTTATGTTGACGGATGAGCAGCAGCTTAAAGTTGGTAACCAGGTAGTCGGTTTTTTGAGGTCACGGCTGAAAACCTGGGAAAGAGTTGGCCAGGTCGTTGACTGTTCAGTGAGGCTAGACGAGCTGATGGAGGAGGAGAGAATTGATAGGTCGGAGCTTTCTCTGATTCTAAAGCCTCAGCTATTAAACGAGACGGGCTGCTAATATGAAAAATGAAGATCTTTTGTTGAAGCTAAAAGAAGACGCTACGCCTAGAACCAAGAAGACGCTTGATGCAATATATGAAGTGTGTAGTGAGCAAATGGAGAGAGGTGTTAGTGATTTCTCTATAGTAACTATATCTAGGCTGGGTGCCAAGCGAGGAGTTCCGAAGCCACAAAGCATTAGGAACAAGTCTGGAGAAAAATATCGCGCCCTCATAGAATCCTTTTCTGATATGGCCGGCGGCAATGTTAAGCGTCCCTCGCCAAGCGCTGATGACTGGGTAGAGGAGATTGCGAGTGCTAAACATAAGCTTCTTGTTAGATCGCTTCTTTCCGATCTAAAAAATGCTAAAAACAAGCTCAATGAAATTATTCCTCCGGGTAGTAGAATAGACGTATACGATCATAGGTCACAGCAAGCGGGCGAGGAAGAGAAGCTCTCCCAGCAGGAGAGAAGAGCGCTGGAATATCTGATATCCAATGAGTTTGTTGGTAAGTGGAATTTTCGCGCTACTGAGTTTGGTGAGGTTGTGGATGAGGGTGGTCAGGTGGTATTCAAAGCTGCTACAATCGATGCTATTAAAAAGGCTCTAAATAACTTGTAGGTCAGCTATGAAGAATCCACTTGTAACAAGAGAGGGCTATGAAAGCCTGAAAGAAGAGCTTGACTATCTTTGGAGGGTGGAGAGGAGAGAGGTTACAGCTAAGGTGACATGGGCGGCCGGTCTAGGCGATAGGTCGGAGAATGCAGATTATCAGTATAACAAGAAGCGACTTAGAGAAATTGACAGGAGGGTCAGGTATCTACGGAAAAGACTGGATGAGCTTAAGGTGGTTGATTATCATCCGGATCAAGCGGGTAAGATTTATTTTGGCGCCCACGTGGTGCTTGTTGATGACGATGGCAGGGAGATGAAGTTTCGGATTGTAGGTGTTGACGAGATCTATGGAAAACAGGGGTATGTTTCAATTAATTCGCCTGCGGCTAGAGCCTGTTTAGGTAAAGAAATCGATGATGAAGTGGAGATCGTAACTCCGGATGGGCGGAAGCTATGGTATGTTGAAAGCTTTTCTTATAACAGATGATCATTTTAAGGCTTTTATCTGCGAGTCCTTGTGAACCTGAATTCAAGCAATAAGCGCAGCACCTGCAGTATCCAGCCCACCTGAGTATTCCCCTAGAAACACCTGCGCCGGTGTCCGGTAGCCGAGTCGCTTTCGAGGACGGTCATTCAGCTTTTCGACCACCTTGCGTAGCTCTGCATTGCTGACCTGACGAAAATCCGTTCCTTTGGGGAAGTACTGCCGTATCAGGCCATTCGTATTCTCGTTGGTCCCACGCTGTCCAGAGCAGTAGGGATCGCAGAAGTACATCGCCGCCGTCACGGCCTTGGCCACCGCTTCGTGGCCAGCGAATTCCGATCCATTGTCCAGTGTGATCGTCTGGACCGCTCCCCGACGCGGCTTCAACAAGCGGATCATGGCTGCTTGTGTCAACTCGGCCGAGATCTTGGGCAATCGTGCCGCCAGTAAATAGCCACTGCGACGCTCGACCAGCGTGACAAGGCCTGATTGCTTGTGCCCCTGTATCACGGTATCGCCCTCCCAGTGGCCGATGAAGCGCCGGTCATCAATCTCATCTGGGCGGTGCTCGATACCGACTCGATTGGGGATCTTGCCCAACCCGGCGCTCTTGGCGTGCGTGCGGTGCTTATTGCGGCGTTTAGGCTGACGGAGATGCCGCCAAAGGTCACCACCCCGTGCCTTGTCGTCCCAGATCAAGGAGTAGATCCATTGATGACTGACACTAACGCCAGCCAAGGGCGCCATGAAGCCACTGATTTGCTGTGGGCTCCACTCCTCACGTAGCCGACCGGCAACGGCGGCCATCATGCCTGGAAGGCGCTTTGTCCACTTGTTAGCAGTGCGGCGCCGATGATCACTGAGTATCTGAGCCTGCTCGGGATCATAGCCATTAGCGGTGGCGTTACGGCGAATTTCACGGCTGATCGTGCTGCTGTGGAGGTTCAGCTCCCTGCCGATCTGGCGCTGGCTCATGCCCAAGTCATAACGGGCGTGGATCTGATATCGTTGGGTCTGGGTCAGCTGTCGGTATTCCATACTCTGCTTCACTTTGGTCGGTGAGCCGAGAAGGGTACCGGCGCTGGCCCTCCTGCCTCTACCGTGCGGTCCAAAGTGCTGCGGTTATTCTATGAATCCAGGGAATACTGACACCTATGACTTCCACTACGACTCCGACCTCATCGGCGGCTCGCTGATGGTCCGCGAAAGCCGCATCGTGGCGGAGTGTTCTGGTCAAGTCGTAGCGGACACTTTTATTAAGCTGCTTCCGCGATTTTCTCGATCTCCCTCGGCGCGTGGTAGCCAAGGGTCGAGTGGAGCCGGCAGCTGTTGTACTCCATCTCGATATAGGTCACGACGTCGCGCCTCGCTGACAGGCGGGTCCAGTACCGTTGCCCCTCCAGCCATTCGCTTTTAGAGAGCCGAAGAAGCGCTCCATGATCGCATTGTCCCAACAGTTCCCCTTGCGGCTCATGGAGGTCAGGAACCCGTGCTTAACCAGTCGTTCACGATACGCACGGGAGGCGTACTGGCTGCCGCGGACGCCCTTCTAAGTGTCAAGTAGCGATTTGCGTCTGATTGATCTCGCGGTAACGGTGGCGCAGCACGTAGTACAGCTCTCGGGCGATGTAGCGTTTCAGACAGCGAATAGCTTCCAGCTTGGAGTGCCCCTCCGTCACTCGCCGGGAGACATACGCCTGGGTTGTCGCATCCAGGCGCAGCCGCCCGATGACGATGATATGCAGAGCACTATTGGCGGCTCTGTCGCCGCCCCGATTAAGGCGGTGGCGCTGTGTCTTGCCTGAAGAAGCGGGTATCGGGCTAACACCACATAGCGCCGCAAAACTGGCTTCTGAACCAATACGATCCGGATTGTCGCCCGCCGTGATCAACAACTGTGCAGCTGATTCATAGCCTACCGCCGTTCGCGACACCAGCTCTGGTGCCAGCTCATCGACGATGGCCTTGATCATGACATTCAGATCGGCCACCTCGTCATGCAGCTCCAGGTAGCGCCGGGCAAGAGATTTCAAAGCGATGCGGTAGGCCACTGTGACGTCCCGATAGCCACTTAAGTCGGGGCGCCATGCGGCCAACGTCCGAATCAACTGCATCCGCGTCATATTCCTCAACTGATCGCGCAGCTCCTCTGGCGCGGAGATCACCTGGGTCTGGATCATCTGAAGCGCCACACGGCGAGCTGCCACGGCGGTCTTCCGGCAGACCTTCAGCACACGCAAGGCCTCGATCATGCCATCACGGGTCTTTGGGGTGACCGTACGAATGCCCGCGTAAGCCGCATGGGCAGCGTTCTCCGCATCGATGGTATCGTTTTTGCCCCGTTTGCGACGCACGGTCTTGTCGGGCGTGGTGACCTCCAGGGTAGCGATGCCGGTGCGCTGCAAGTAACGCAGCAGACCAGCCCCATAGGTCCCGGTGCACTCGATGCCTACTCGGCTCACTTCACCGAAGCCACGCATCCAGGCGAGCATGGCCTTGTAGCCATGCCGGGTGGTCGGAAAGCTGGCGGTACCAAGCACGCGATCGTGTTTATCCACGACAGCGGCCATATGCAGATCCTTGTGGGTGTCGACGCCACCGACAATGTCAGGGCGATCACGGTGATGCTGAGTCATGACGTCTCTCCAGGCTATCAGGTCAAGGTGGCTTCACCGAGTGCGATAGCCTGGACACGACAGTAACGAGACAGGCGTCAGGCCCTTCTTGAGTCACATGCATCGACGAGGTGAGCCCTCGCCGTCAGGTATTCCCGGATCACCGACAGGTCCGTGGAAAGACACACTACCCGGGTCGATCAGAGTGGGAGTCAGGAGATCCGAGAACCCTTACGGCACCGGGTCTTTCAGCATAGGTCGATCGCTGTGTGAGTCAGGTCAACCCCGGAACACCTGGCATCTCCCAGTATTACTATCCGAGTGGTGGAGCACGCCTCGGGGAGGTCGCCGGCGGCCAATTGCCATCTCCAGGGCGTCCAGGGTGAGTGATGTCTTCATGTGGTCGGCCATGGCCCAGCCGATGACCTGTCGGTCGTAGAGGTCCAGCACGGCCGCCAGGTACAACCAGCCTTCCAGGGTCCAGATGGCGGTGATGTCGGCCACCCACGCCTGATTGGGCTCAGGCACCGTGAACTGCCGCTTGAGCAGGTTGGGAGCCACTGGCAGCCCGTGGTCACTGTCCGTCGTATGCCGGTAGCGGCGACGCTGTCGGCAGGCAACACCGGCTTCCTGCATCAGGCTACGCGCCTGATAACGACCGACCGTATGACCTCTGCGACGGAGTTCCTTGGCCATTCGCCGGCTCCCATAGCTACCACGTTTCTGATCGTGGATGTCCTTGACCTCCCGGTGCAGGCACTGGCGCTGCTCATCGGGTTCACGCTGACGCCAGGCATAGAAGCCACTGCGGCTGACGTCCATGACACGGCACAGCACCGCCACTGGGAAGTAGGCCTTCTCCGACTCGATGAACTGGTATCTCAGCTCGACTCTCTCGCGAAGAAGGCCGTGGCCTTTTTTAAAACCTCCTTTTCAATCCGCAACTTACGAACTTCTTCGCGAAGTTTCATGATCTCGGCATCCCGCTCATCTGCCTGGTCGTCAGTCACACCATCCTCCCGGTCACGTTGCTGGCGACACCAGCGATCCAGCAGGCTGCGATCGATATCCAGCCGCCTGGCAGCCTCGGAGATGGCATAACCCTCTCCTCGCACCATGTTGACCGCCTCAGCCTTGAATTCGTCGGAGTACCGACGTCGCGTTTTCTTGGTCATGAACACCTCCAATGCCTCCAGTATGAGGCTTACCGGGGTGTCCGCTCCAATTAGACCAGTTCAGGGAAATGCTTATCTGGGAGATATCTGGCTTACAGGGTTTGGATGCGGGCACCAACGAGCAAGACATTTACTTCCACCACCCGAGCCTGAAGTTGCCGGTCAGAGGGACTGGTGAAGGTCGAGGAGGCTCTGGAGCACAAGGTGCCGACGACATAGAGGTGGATACGGAGCAGGAACCGGATGAGGCCAAAGACAGGCAATCGATAGAACTACCGGTGGAGGATATCGTCTTCTCTAACTCCGCTACTACGAAGCTTGCTTACAATGGCAAAAAGGCTGGCATTCTAGGGCAGGAAGATCAGGGTGAACTAGAAGGCTACAATAACCCCAAGGTTTTGGGCATCGGCGATGACGTCATCGGTGGCAGCATCGCTCCGGGGGAATATCAGCAACTCGAAGCGGAAGAGAGGCAGTACTCAAACACGTTTTGTGATGCTCAAACAGATCATAAGACAGATAGCCGGGGAATCAGATGGAAAGCTGAGTCTTCTGGAGCTAAAAGTACAGCCGTTACCTCAGCTTCCGCGTTGTAGCTACCTGTCGGGTCCCGTGTGATTGACTACCCGCTTGGTAAATAACTCAGGACGCTTGGTCTGCCATTCCTTCATCATCGCAATCGGTGATTGATGGTGCAGCGCCTTCTGCGGGATGTGGTGATTGTACAGCCAGGTGTAGCGTTTGAGCGTCTGCTCCAGGTCCTCGCCTGAGGTATAGCGCCGAGTCGCCAGCACATCGCTGATACGGCCGTTGAAGCGCTCCACCATGCCGTTTGTCTGCGGTCTTCCCGGCTTGATCAGACGGTGCTCGATACCAAGGGCCTGGCACTCTTGGTCAAACGGGTGATTCCCGCTGGGCTTGCGCTCCCCCGCCCGCGTGAAGCGATCGGTGAATGACTTGCCGTAGTACCTACGGAAAAACCTGGTTAGCGGCAGCCATCGTGGCCTAAGAGATCCTTGTGTGACCCACATCATCACAAGGAGACCGACGATGGCTGCCTCCACTCAGCTTATGCCAGACACCGTGTGTGTCGCGATCGATATTGCCAAGCGTTACCACGATGTACTGGTTCGCTGGCCCGATGGTCGTGAAAGGGTGCATAAAATGCCCAATACACGCGCTGGGCACGACGACCTGATTCGATTCTTACAGCAGCAGGAAGCCCCTGTACTCGCCGTTATGGAGCCTACAGCGGACTTTCATCGGCCTCTTGCCTACCGGCTGGCTCATGCAGGAATACCGGTGCATCTCGCCTCATCCTTGGCGGGCGCTCGGGTTCGAGAGGCCTTGTATACCTCCTGGGACAAGCATGATCGAAAAGATGCGCGTGTTCTGATGTATCTGCTGACCCAAGGCATGACGCACCCTTTCCACGATCCCCTTCGTGAAGGGTACTTCGACCTCCAGGAGATCTCGAATACCTATCAGCAGATCGTTCGAGCCCGAACACGCTGCCAGCATAGCCTGGTCAATCACTACTTGGCGCTCTACTTCCCGGAGATGGAACGCTACCTCAGTGCGTCCCGAGCCCACTGGTTCTGTCATTTCCTGCTGGCGTTTCCCACACCAGCCAGTATCACCGAGTTGACCCGCGAGGCGTTTGTCGAAGCCGCCTGGGAGAGCGTGGGGCGAAAGGTAGCCAAGCAGCAGTTTCTCGAAGGCATCTACGAAGCAGCTCAGACCAGCATGGGCCTGCCGGTCGTGCCAGACTCTCCCGCGGTGCAGACTTTCCAGCTTCAGGTGAAGCAGTACCTCTCACTGACAGAGCAACGTCAGGCCTTGGAGGCGATGGCAACGACATGCATGAGAGATAACAAGGACTTCGCTCGCCTTCAGACCATTCCGGGCGTGGGGCCAATCATTGCCTTGATGATTCTGGCGGAGAGCGGGGATCTGCGGCGTTTCTCGCACCATCGCCAATACTTGAAGTTTTGTGGTTTCAACCTCGCCGCGTCACAGAGCGGTAACACGTGCAGCCGCTATCGATTGGCCAAGCGGGGTAATGCCCGGCTGCGCTATGCCTACTGGCTCGCAGCCACGGTTGCCGTGCGGATGCGAGACAACAGCTTTCGCACCAAATTTGATCGCTACATCGGAAAAGACCCGACCGATGGCGATCTTAAGAGGAAAGCGCTAACGGCCGTGGCGGTCAAGCTGGCACGGGTGGCACATTCCTTGATCAAGCATGGAGCCGACTATCGCGGCTATCATGAGTATTGCATTCTTGGCGGCGGGACTTCTTTACAAAGCCGTAGGGCCGCAAGGACCTCGTAGATAATGGTTGAGCCCGCCCGCCAGGATGTTATGAGCCTCTGTTAAGCCTAGTCGAGCCGACCTCCATGGTTCGGACTCCTGTCACTATGGTAAGCCGCTGAATCCGGATATGGCGGGCTGCCAGGAATGATTTTCCTTGCTGATGTCTGAGCTATGCTGACATCGGCAGGGATCTTTTTGTCCACGATGCCACTTCAACCGCAGGTAGCCCGTTGTCGGTCAGTACCGTCTGGACCTGGAAGGGAGCCTTCTCCTCCACCCGCTTCATGAACGCCCGCGCATCCTTCGCGGACTGGCTGCGTCTCACCTCCAGATGGACCCAGCGCGTGGCGCGATCGATGGCGACGTACAGGTAGCGTTTTTGCTCCTCATCGGGCATCCGGGGCAGGTGCTTGATGTCGATGTGCACGTAGCCCGGCTCATAATCTTTGAAGGGCTTGTGCCGGGGTTTCTCATCGTCGCCCGCGTCCCGTCTAGACAGCTCTGCCAGTGTCGGCACCTCGCGCCGCTTGAGCATGCGATGCAGACCAGAACGCGACAAGCCAGGATTGAGGAACTCACGCGCCACGACGAGCAGATCATCCAGGCCGAGGCGCAGGAATTCGCGCGCCGCGATCAGCACCTCTTCCTGTTCGGAAGTGAGCGTGGCCAGCAGGTTGTGACGCGTGTGCGGTCGGTCCTGGACATCGTCACGGTACCGCCAGCGCCGGATGGTCGAGACGGCGACGCCGTACTGGCGTGCTAGCTCGCTGTCGCTGATGCTGGAAGGCGCTGCCTGGATCTCGGCCCGGATCTTCGGAGTGGTGGTCGCCTGTTTATGTAGCTTGATGTCCATATCCTTGCTCCCGGATGAACTCGTGAAGAAGCTCCTTGGCGGCCAGCAAAGGATAACTTCTATAGCTCATCTGATCATCCGGGACCCTACAAGTAGATGACTCTGCACCTCTCTCGCTTAGTCAGTCAGCGGACTTCAGCTTCACAAGCCTCAGCCGCAGCGCATTGGCGATCACGCTCACCGAGGAGAGCGACATCGCCGCGGCGGCGATGATCGGTGACAGCAGCAGGCCGGTGAAGGGGTAGAGGATGCCGGCGGCGATCGGTACCCCCGCGGCGTTGTAGACGAAGGCGAAGAAGAGGTTCTGGCGGATGTTGCGCATGGTGGCTCGCGACAACCGGTGCGCCTCGACGATCCCGGTCAAATCCCCGCGCAGCAGGGTCACGCCGGCGCTCTCGATGGCCACGTCGGTGCCGGTGCCCATGGCGATGCCCACGTCGGCGGTGGCCAGGGCAGGGGCGTCGTTGACGCCGTCGCCGGCCATCACCACCACGCGACCCTCGTCACGCAGGTGCTGCACCACGCGCCCCTTGTCTTCGGGGAGCACCTCGGCTTCCACCTCGTCGATGCCCAGGCGGCGCGCCACCGCCTCGGCGGAGGTGCGGTTGTCGCCGGTGAGCATGACCACCCGAATGCCGTCGGCCTGAAGGGCCCGGATGGCCGCCTCGGTGGTCTCCTTGACCGGGTCGGCGATGGCCAGCAGGCCCGCCAGGCGGCCGTCCACCGCGGCGAAGATCACCGTGGCGCCGTCGCCACGCAGCCGTTCGGCCTCGTCTTCCTGCTCGGCCAGGGCCACGCTCTCGCTCTCCATCAGCAGGCGGTTGCCCAGGGCGACGCGACGGCCGTCGACGTTGCCCACCACGCCCTTGCCATTGGGCGAATCGAACTCCGTGGCCTCCGTCGGCTCGACGCCATCCTCCTTGGCCCGCTCGACGATTGCCTGGGCCAGGGGGTGTTCGCTGCCGCGCTCCACCCCCGCGGCCAGCCGCAGCAGCTCCTGCTTATCGAAGCCCTCGGCCGGGCGCAGTTCGGTGACCCGCGGCTTGCCTTCGGTGAGGGTGCCGGTCTTGTCGACCACCACGGTGTCGACCTTCTCCAGGCGCTCCAGCGCCTCGGCGTCGCGGATCAGTACCCCCGCCTGGGCCCCTCGACCCACGCCGACCATGATCGACATGGGAGTGGCCAGCCCCAGGGCACAGGGGCAGGCGATGATCAGCACGCTGACCGCGGCGATCAGCCCGAAGGCCATGGGCGGTGCCGGCCCCCACAGCGACCAGGCGATGAAGGCCACCACCGCGACCAGGATCACCGCCGGCACGAAGACGCCGGCGACCCTGTCGGCCAGCCCCTGGATGGGCGCCCGGCTGCGCTGGGCGCTGGCCACCATCTGCACGATCTGCGACAGCATGGTGTCGCGGCCCACCTTGTCGGCGCGCATGATGAACGAGCCCTGGCCGTTGATGCTGCCACCGATCACGCCGTCGCCGGCCTCCTTGCGCACCGCCAGTGGCTCGCCGGTGACCATCGACTCGTCGATGTTGGAGCGCCCCTCCAAGACCTCGCCGTCCAGCGGCACCTTGTCGCCGGGGCGCACGCGCAGGCGATCACCCACCTGGACCTTGTCCAGCGAGATCTCCTCCTCCTGGCCGTCGTCGTCGATGCGGCGTGCGGTGGCCGGCGCCAGGTCGAGCAGGGCGCGGATCGCCCCGGAGGTCTTCTCCCGGGCACGCAGCTCCAGCACCTGTCCGAGCAGCACCAGCACCACGATCACCGCCGCCGCCTCGAAGTAGACCGCCACCGAGCCATCGGCCTGGCGGAAGGTCGCGGGGAAGATGCCCGGCACGATCGTCGCCAGCAGGCTGTAGATCAGCGCCGCCCCGGTGCCGATGGCGATCAGGGTGAACATGTTGAGGCTGCGCCGCACGATGGAACGCCAGCCGCGCACGAAGAAGGGCGCGCCTGCCCAGATCACCACGGGGGTGGCCAGCAGCAGCTGGATCCAGTTCGAGACCTGGGGGGCGATCAGGTGGTCGAGGCCGAACACATGGCCACCCATCTCCAGTACCAGCACCGGCAGCGCCAGGACCAGCCCGATCCAGAAGCGCCGGGTCATGTCCTTGAGTTCCTCGGAAGGCCCACTATCGGCGGTGACCGTCTCGGGCTCCAGGGCCATGCCGCAGATCGGGCAGTCCCCCGGCCCCTCCTGGCGGATCTCGGGGTGCATCGGGCAGGTGTAGATCGTGCCGGGCGGCGCTGGCTCGGCCGGTGTGTCGTCGCACTGCAGGTAGGCGTCAGGGTCCCGCTTGAACTTCTGCTGGCACCTGGCTGAGCAGAAGTACCAGGTCTTTCCAGCGTGTGAGGCGCGGTGGTCGGTATGGTGAGGATCGACCGTCATCCCGCAGACGGGGTCCGTGACCTCATGGGTGTGGTCCTGTGTCATGCTCCATCCTCCCTGCTGTGGCTGCCACTCGCGTCATGCGAATGAGCATGGTGGTCGGCGTCCTGCTCGGATCGCCGGGAAAGAAAGGCGTATTCCGCCACCAGGATGACGGCCATCGCGGCGGCGGCAACGTAGAGCACCAGCGGGTCGGTGGTGGCCTTGACCCAGAGGAAGCCTGCCAGCACCACCAGGTCGAGGGCGATCGCGGTCAGCAGGATGGCCGGGCGGGCCGCCACCGCATCGCGTAGATGCCGCAACACCCCCCAGTGAATGGCGATATCCATCACCAGATAGAAGATGATGCCGAGTGCCGCGATGCGGCTCAGGTCGAAGAACGCCGTCAGCAGCAGGCCGAGCACGATGGTATAGACCAAGGTGTGCTTCTGGATGCTGCCGGGCATATGGAAATGGCGATGGGGCACCAGCTTCATCTCGGTCAGCATCGCCAGCATCCGCGATACCGCGAAGACGCTGGCGATGATGCCACCTGCCGTGGCCAGCATGGCGAGCAGGACGGTGAACCAGACGGCGGCCTCCCCCAGCGCAGGGCGTGCAGCCGCGGCCAGCGAGTAGTCCTTGGTCGCGATGATCTCCGTCAGCGACAGGTTGCTGGCGACGGCGAGGCCCACCAGCGCATAGATCACCACGCACAGGGCGATCGAGACGATGATGGCCCGGCCGACGTTACGGTGGGGATCGCGGATCTCGGCCCCGCTGTTGGTGATGGTGGTGAACCCCTTGAAGGCCAGGATGCCGAGCGCGGTGGCCCCCAGGAACCCGGAGACGCCGGGCGCCGGCGCCTCGGCCGTGGCCCGGATACCGATGGTGTCGGCCACCAGCACGCCCACCACGCCGAACAGGATGATGCCACCGATCTTGATGACCCCCAGCACCGACGCCACGCCCTGGATCAGCTTGTTGGCGGAGAGGTTGATGAGGAAGGCGGCGATCAGCAGGCCGACACCCAGCGCCGGCACCAGCAGCGACCGGTTACCCCCATCGAACAGCTCCAGGGTATAGGAGCCGAAGGTCCTCGCCAGGAAGCTCTGGGCGATCACCATGGAGAAGTACATCAGCAGCGCATGGAAGGCCGTGGGCAGGGTGGGCCCATAGGCCTTGTGAAGGTACATGCCGATGCCGCCGGCCGACGGGTAGGCATTGGACATCTTGACGTAGGAGTAGGCGCTGAAACTGACGATCATGGCCGCCGAGAGGAAGGCCAGGGGAAACAGCTCGCCGGTCATCTCGGCCATCTGTCCGGTCAGCGCGAAGATCCCGGCACCGATCATCACGCCGGTTCCCAGGGCGATGGCCCCGACGAGGGAGAGGCTGTTCTTCTGGTACTGAGGCGACCTGTCCATGCATCTCCTTGCGTGTCGATATGGGCGAGTGAGGCATCGAACTGCCAGGCGTGCTGTGCCAGGGGCAGCAGGCTCTGTCTTCCATCCTAGAACCCTTGTGTTACCCAAAGGTCAATTTCCACGTGTCTGTAGGGCCGCAGTACCGGCGAGGTGGCGTGAAGCGATCCACAGGAAGAGCGGCGGGAGCAGCAGCCACTGCAGCAGTGGGGTGAGGCCGGTACCCAGCCATGGCAGGGTGGGCATCACCGGCGCGTAGCTCCAGCGCTGGGCGATGGCGGTGGCGTACCACTCCAAGCCTACCGTGATGACCAGTCCTGCCAGTACGAAGGCGGCGCACTCCTTGAGCCCATAGCGCCACAGCCAGCCACGGCGACGTCGCCATAGAGCCACTACCCAGTAGGCGACCAGACCTATCAGCGCATCACCGGCCGCTGCCTGCATGCAGGCTTTCACCGCAGTCCAGTGAGGCATCGAGGGCATGTCCTGGTATAGGGGCACCTGCAGGAACTCCCAGGGCACGTTGAGCAGGAACGTGAACAGTGCCACATGCCATTCTGGCCACAGGAGCCATCGTCCAGGCGGTCGGTCAGCCTTCATGCCGCGCTCTGTGGCAATGACTCGCCAGCCCCGAGCTCAATGACAGCTCCAGGGTTTCTGCTTGGCATTGTCCTTCACGTTCTGGTCGATGAAGCGGTAGTAGTCCTCCTTGATCCGGTTCCAACGTCCGGCGCCGATGTCCACGCCATGCCGTGCCAATACCGCCTCGATATCGTCGATACACAGCCGCTTGGCATCGTAGGCCAGGTGGAGCTTGTGGTGCTGCGGATCGTAGGTCACGCCGTCGAGGCCGGACAGCGCGTCGATCTCGGTCACTGCCGCCGCGATATACCTTGACGCCTCGGACGTTACCTTCAGCGAGCGAGTGACCAGGGACGCTTGTGAAACGCCAGGGCGATGGTCGTGATGTGACATGGTCAACCTCCCTTCTCTGCTAGCGAATAGTCAGTCATCGTCGCCATGATCCTGCTGGCCACCGTGGTGGCGATGGAGGAAGAGATGCATCAGCGGGCAGGCGAGCAGCAGCAGCGGCAACGCCTGGTAAGGATGTAATCGCTGGCCGGTCACCAGCAGGTAGCCGCCCACGGCGAGGATGCCCCCCAGCGGCAGCCAGACCATCATCAGGCGGCGTTGTGCTCTCTTCTCCATGGCGTTCTCACGGTGGCTTGGGTTGTGAAAGGAATCGAAGCGACGCTACGTCGATGGCCGGCCGGTGCTGGCGACGGCATCGATCGGGCCTCGACGCTGGGGCGCGATCAACAGGAGCAGTCCCGCCACCATCATGGGCAGGGAGAGCAGCTGCCCCATGGTGAGCCAGTCGAAGGCGATGAAGCCCAGTTGGGGGTCGGGCAGGCGTGCGAACTCGACCGCGAAGCGAAAGACGCCGTAGAGCACCAGGAAGAGTCCCGAGACGGTGCCGCGCCGGCGTGGTCGGGCGGAGACCCACCACAGCACGACGAACAGCACCACGCCCTCCAGGGCAAACTCGTAGAGGGCCGATGGGTGGCGTGGCTGCGAACCGAGCCCCATCATGGAGGGGAAGACCATCGCCCAGGGAACGTCGCTCACGCGTCCTGGCAACTCATGGTTGATGAAGTTGCCCAGCCGCCCGGCGCCCAGGCCAATCGGCACCAGCGGTGCGATGAAGTCGGTCAGCTGGAGGAAGGCCAGGCGATGGCGGCGAGCGAACCACCAGGCGGCGACCAGCACGCCGGCAAGGCCACCGTGAAAGCTCATCCCGCCTTCCCAGAGCCTGAACAGCCAGAGCGGATCGGCCGCCAGCTGATCGAGGCCGTAGAAGAGCACATACCCCAGTCGACCGCCGAGGATGATCCCCACCGCGCCATAGAAGATCAGGTCGCCGATATCGTCATGGGTGAGGCCGAGCCGGTGGGCACGTCGTCTGCCCAGCCACCAGGCTGCGGCCAGCCCCACCACGTACATCAGCCCATACCAGTGGATGCTCAGTGGGCCCATCGACAGTGCCACCGGATCGATCTGGGGGTAGGGGATCATGCGTCGCTCCTGTGATGTGTCTGACCATCGCCGGTGGCCCGGCAACGGTTCCTGTTACCGCCAGTGTGGCGACGCTGTCTGAATCCAGGCTGAACGCCATGGCCGAGACGATTGACACGGATCAACCCAGGCTCGGATCGCCAAAGACGACGACGCCACCAGGCGGTGGCGTCGGTCGCGAGACCGATTCGTGGCTCAGAACATCAGCCTGGCCCCGGCGACGATGCCGGTATCTTCGGTGGGATCGCCATGGTGGCGGGCGATGTCGGCGGTATCGCCGTACTGCTTCTGCCAGTAGGCACCGACATAGGGCGCAAGGCGGCGCGTCACCTCGTAGCCCAGGCGCATGCCGACGCGTACCGAGTTGAGCCCCTCGCCGACGCCGAATGCCTCGGCCTCGCTGGCGGCCACGGCGATCTCGGTACGCGGCTGCAGGTAAAGCCGCTGGGTCAGGCGCAGGTCGTACTCGCCCTCGAAACTGGCCGAGACGTCGCCTTCGTCGCTGACCTGAAACGCCAGGTCGGTCTCGATGCCGTAGGGCATCACGCCCTGCAGGCCGATCACCCCATAGCCACGTTCGGCGTGATCATCGGAGAAGACCCCACCCTGGTAACCGATACCGCCCTGCAGCTCCCAGAAATCGGCGATCAGCCGGCTGTAGAGCAGCTCCAGGGATTCGAACTCGGCATCCTCGCCATCGCCCTGGACGTTCTCGCCCTCGGACTTCACATAGACCCGGTTGATGTCCCCGCCGTACCAGGCCTGGAAGTCCCAGACCAATTCCTCATGACCCTTGTCGGGCACGGCATATTCAAGACGGTCGAACAGCGCCATGGCCATGTTGTGCTTGGCCATGGGGGCGGGCCAGTCCGCCGGCGCATCATAGCCATCCTCTGCCAGGGCGACGGAGAGCGGGAGCGTGGCCAGCAGGGCACCGGCCGCGATCATCGGGATTCTGGTATTCATGGCGTCTCCTTACGCGACCTTGACGACCCGGAACATGCCGGCGTCCATGTGATAGAGCAGGTGGCAGTGGAAGGCCCAGCTGCCCTCGGCATCAGCGGTGATCAACGCCGAGACGCGCTCGCCGGGCTTGATGTTCAGGGTGTGCTTGCGCGGGATCAGCTCGCCCTGGCCGTTCTCCAGCTCCATCCACATGCCGTGAAGGTGGATGGGGTGTTCCATCATGGTGTCGTTGACCAGGATCAGGCGCAGCCGCTCGTCCTTCTCGAAGTGAATGGGGCCCGTTACCTCGCTGAACGTCTTGCCGTCGAAGGACCACATGTAACGTTCCATGTTGCCGGTGAGGTGTAGCTCCAGCTCGCGGCCGGGTTCACGGCGGTCGGGCCAGGGGGTGAAGGCCTTGAGGTCGCGGTAGACCAGGGTGCGGCGTGCGTTGGGATCGATGCCGATGCCGGCCTGGTCATAGCGCGAGCCCGGCTGGGCCTCTCCCGCCGCCAGCATGCCGTTCCCGCGGGTCTTGGCGGATTCCCTCGCCATGCTGCCGCCATGGTCCATCTCGGAATGATCCATGCCCTCCCTGTCATCGCCGGACATGTTGGAATGATCCATGCCCTCCATGTCACTGTCGGACATGCTGGAGTGGTCCATGCCATGGGCACCCATGGCCTCCATGCCGCGGTCGGCGATCCTGCGACGCTCGGGGATCTCCGCGGCCATGCCCTCCCGCGGTGCCAGGGTCGCGCGGGCATAGCCGCTGCGATCCATCGATTCGGCGAAGATCGTATAGGCGGTGTCGTCCTCGGGGGCGACCAGCACGTCGTAGGTCTCGGCCACCCCGATGCGGAACTCGTCCACCGGGACCGGCTGCACCGGCTGACCGTCGGCGGCCACCACGGTCATCTTGAGCCCTGGGATGCGTACGTCGAAGTAGGACATTGCCGAGCCATTGATGACCCGAAGGCGGATCCGTTCGCCGGCCTTGAACAGCGCCGTCCAGTTCTCCTAGGGAGAGTGGCCATTGAGCAGGTAGGTGTAGGTGCTGCCGGTGACGTCGGCGATGTCGCGTGAGCTCATGCGCATCTTGGCCCACATGCCGCGCATCTCCGCCGTCGCCGCAAAGCCCTTCTCGCGCACGTCGGCGAAGAAGTCGCCGATAGTGCGTTCCTGGAAGTTGTAGTACCCCTCGGCGGTCTTGAGGTTGCGGAACACCGCCATGGGATCCTCGAAGGTCCAGTCGGTGAGCAGCAGCACGTGCTCGCGATCATAGCGGAAGGGTTCGCGCTCGGCGGCGTCGATGATCAGTGGCCCGGCATGGCCGAGCTGCTCCTGAAGGCCGGAGTGACTGTGGTACCAGTAGGTACCGTTCTGGCGTACCGGGAAGCGGTAGGTGAAGGTCTCACCGGGGGCGATGCCGGCGAAGCTGACGCCGGGAACGCCATCCTGGTCGGGCGGCAGGATCAGGCCATGCCAGTGGATGGACGTCGGCTCATCGAGCAGGTTGGTCACCCTGAGTACGGCATCTTGGCCCTCCTTGAGGCGGATCATCGGCCCGGGGCTCTCGCCGTTGATGGTGTAGGGCCGCGCCGCCTGACCATCGATCTCAAGCGACTCGCGACGGATGGCCAGCGCCACCTCCGGGCCTTCCTCGATCCCCTTGGCGTAGGTATTGGTCTGCCCCCATGGATTGGCCCAGGCAGGGCGTAGGCCAAGGGCGGCTGCCGAGCCGATGCCTAGGGCGGCACCCCCCTTGAGCAGCCGTCGGCGCGACAGCGGGGGCGTGATTACGCTGGAACGTGCCATCTGTGACTCCCGTCGATGTCAGAAGGCGACATCATGACGGGGCAAGCTGAATCACGCCTGAAAATGCCAGGTTACGGCGCATCCTTTGCAAAGGGCACGTGAATTTCCACGCTCAGACCGCCCAGGGGACTGTGTCCGAACTGGACATTCCCGCCATAGCGTTTCAAGAGCTGGTTCAGGATCGACAGGCCCAGCCCATAGCCGGGGTGTGACTCGTCCAGGCGCCACCCGCGTTCCCCCAGGCAGGCCACGTCGTCGTCCGGCACGCCGGGCCCATCATCCTCGACACGCAGGACGAGACCCTCCTCCATCACTATCTCGCAGTGAACCTCTTGGTTGGCCCATTTGCCGGCGTTGTCCAGCACGATACCGATCATCTCTGACAGGTCCTGAGACTCGATGGGAATGCGCTGTCCGGTGCCTTCGGCTACCTCCAGGGTGAAGCGCTTGGCCGGGTAAAGGGTCCGGAACATCTCGATCAGTCTGCTGGCGTCGCGGTATGGATCGGCAAGGCGCCCGACATTGGGCCCCGCGATGCGCGAGCGTCGAAGTTCAACATCGAGCTGGGCGTGAATCTCCTCCAGGCGTTCCACCAGGCGTTGGCGACGCGTGGCATCGATGGGGCGCGAGCCCCGCAGCACCTGAATGACCGCGGCCAGGGGTGTCTTCAGCGCGTGGGAGAGGTTGGCGACCGACTCACGGGAGCGCTGCAGGCGAGCATCGATCTCGTCCATGAAGCGGTTAAGCTGCCCGACCAGACTGTCGAGTTCGGAGGGGACGTCCAGAGAGAGACGATCGCGCCTGCCGGCCTGCAGCTCGCCGAGCTGGTCGCGCAGCCGCGACAGCGGCACCATTCCTCGGCTGACGGCTAGCAGGTTGAGCACCCCCAGCAGGAGCAGCAGGCTGGCGGCGATGCCGCCGACCCACCAGTGCAGGCGGTGCAGTCCCGCCTCCACTCGGGAGAAATCCTCCCCTATCAGCAGCACCCCGGGTTGATTGTCGAGGGTGAAGGGCTGGCGAAAGACCAGCAGGTGCTGACCCGCCTCACGCACCTCGGCCAGCGACTCGCCACTGTCCAGCAGTGGTCGCAGTGCCTCCTGCCAACGCGGATGGGAGGCCGAGACCTCATCGCCCAGGCGCAACACATAGAGGTGGTGGAAAATCGCGAAGCCGCGACTGGCGGAGTCCAGGACCCGCGCGGTGGCCAGATGATCGCGGCGCAGCTGCTCGATGGCGTGATCGGCCTCGCGTTCGAGCCGTTCCCCCAGGAAGTCCCGCGCCAGGTCGTTGAGCAGGATCCCGTGCAGCAGCCAGGTCAGCCCGGTGACCAGCAGGGCGATACCCGACAGCCAGGCCAGCAAGCGGAGACGCAGGCTGCGTCGGTCAATCCGCAACGAAGACATAGCCCTGGCCGCGACGGGTCTGGATGCTTGATTTGCCCAGGTAGCGGCGTAGCCGCGCGATATAGACCTCGATGAGGTTGGGGGCCGCGGCGTCCTGCTCCAGGGCGTAGAGCTGGTTGAGCAGGTGCTCCTTGGAGAGCACCCGTCCCGGATGGTGCATGAAGTAGCGCAGCAGCACGAACTCGGTGCCTGTCAGGGGGTGCCAGGTACCATCGGCCACTCGGACGCACTGGTTGGCCTCGTCCAGGGCAACGCCACCCAGCGTCAACTGATGGGAGAGTCGCCCCGACTGGCGGCGTAACAGCGCCTTGACCCGGGCGACAAGCTCGGCTTCGTGGAAGGGTTTGGTCAAGTAGTCATCCGCGCCGCCTTCGAGCCCGACGACCTTGTCTTCCCAGGTGTCCCGAGCCGTCAGGATCAGCACCGGCAGGTCCCGGCCCGACTGGCGCCACCGCCTGAGCAGGTCGAGACCCGAGCCATCGGGAAGGCCCAGGTCCATGATCGCCAGCGCGTACGTCTCGGTGGTCGAGAGCGCCTCGGCGTCTCTCAGGGACGCGGCCAAATCGACCCGGTAACCGTTGTCCTTGAGGGATTCGGCGAGGCTCTCGGCCAGCAAGTCGTCATCTTCGAGTAGCAAGAGCTTCATGCGTCGGCTCACTTGCCTAGCTGGATCTCCCCGGCCATGCCGGATTCGTAGTGCCCAGGGATATTACAGGCATAGACGAGCGACTCCACGTCAGCGGGGGCGGTCCACACCAGCTCTGCGGTGTCGCCGGGGGCGATGGTCACCGCCGGCATAGCGCCGCCATGGGCACCTTCCGCCATGTCATGGCCGCCATGGCCGTCGTGGCCGTCACCATGACCACTGTCTCCCATAGCCTGCATCATCTCGCGGTGCGCTTCCTGGGCTGCGGCATCGCCGATCACGAATTCGTGCTTCAGGTTGCCGGTGTTGACTACCTTGAAGCGCACAGTCTCTCCAGCGGTGATGCCGAGTGTCTCGGGATCAAACCACATGTCACCGGCCTCGACCTGGATGGTGCGGTCGATCTCGGCATCAGGCGTGGAGGAATGGGAGCCACCATGTTCACCGGCAGCAAGGGCGGAAGTGGCGGCCAGGCCAAGGGTGATGGCCAGCAGAGACTTACGCATCATGTAACCTCTTTGATCGTATCAGTGGAGCCTTGGTTATACTGCAGCAACCTGAAATGAGACTGAACTCGAAACCCCTTGACTCTTGTGTTACACGTAGGTTGTAGCATCCAAGGCTCTGATAAAGACCATGCCGAATCCCTTGTCCTGGATCATGTTGGACGACACGGCCACCGAGGCAGAATGGGGACTCGACCATGAGGATGACCGAATGACCTGCAATGTTCGCTGCCTGCTGCACCTCCGAGGAGTACGCCTGTTGGCGCTGCTGCTCGCGGCTCTGCTGCTGGTCGCCAGCCTGCCCGGTCATGCGTCTATGGATGACTGCGCCGTCGACTGCGGTACCTCCCAGGTCGAGATGCTCGATCACGCCAACGCCGATTGCGGCGCCTGTGCGGCATTGACCGCCACGCCGACTGTCCCCCGCGTCCCTCCAGACGCTCTTGCCGACCTGGCCGACCCGGCCGTGGTTGAGTTCATCGCTGCACCACCCCGAGAACCTCCCAGATCCTGACGTCGCTCGACTTCCCGGTAACGACATATTGGCTCGTTATCGGTGCTCCCTAACTTTCGTCAGGAGTCACATCATGTACGCCAACGATTGCTTTGCCCTGATGGGTTCAATGGGCTGGATGGGCTGGCTGATGCCTCTGAGTGTCATGCTTCTGCTCGGCCTCGGCATCGCTACTCTCGTCAAGTATCTCTTCACGTCTCGTCGTTCCCGGGAGGATCGCTCATGAAACGCCTTGTCCCCACTCTGCTTGCCTCCTCTGCACTGCTGATCGGTGCCGGCACCGCCCAGGCGGCCTTGCCCAATGCGGCGACGCTCTACAAGAACCCCCAGTGTGGCTGCTGCGATGAGTATGCCCGCCAGCTTGAGGCGCTCGGCGTCGAGGTCGCCATCGTCGACGACGTCCCGATCGGTCAGGTCAAGGAGCGAGTCGGACTGCCCTACGGACTGGGCTCCTGCCATACCATCGAGATGGGTGAGTATGTCATCGAGGGACACGTGCCCTTCGCGGCGGTGGAAAGGCTCTTCGAAGAGCAGCCCGATACCGATGGCATCGGCCTTGCGGGCATGCCCATCGGCACACCGGGTATGCCGGGACCGAAGCAGGATGACTGGAATGTCTACCAGTTTCGCGCCGGAGAAGCCCAGCCATACATGACGCTGTAACGTCGCAAGGTGATAGCGACTGCCCGGGTGCTGACTCGCCCGGGCATGATGTCCGCTTTTGGCCGATAGCGGCTGTATGCAATATGGTCGTTTTCTTTACGCACGCCGACCGCCCCTCCAGGAGGCCCTGGCGGGGCGGTTTTGCGTAAAGAAATTGCGTAATTTTTTCTATTTCAAGAAAAGGGGCGTTTTTGTCTGTTATTTGGCCTACGGGTGGGAGGCCTTGAGGCAGCGATCAGGGCATCATTTGAGGCTGCTAATGTTAAGCAGCCTTGCATCTGCATAGGCATTGGCACTGCGCCTCTGGCCAGAGGCGCTTCCCTGATTATTTTGCCCCTGGTGCCTCCCCGTCACCAGGGGCTTTTTGTCTGAGGAGGGTGGGGGCTCTGGCGGCTAGAGATATTCTGGTGCAGCATAATGCTGATGACATCAAGTTCTAATGCAAAGAGACCTGGTGCTGACACCGAAATTTTGGGTCTCCTGAAACTCCCTCTCAAGCTCCCTCTGATGACTCTGCGTGGACGCTTGCTGGTTGGCGCCGCGATGCTGTGGGGGGTGTTGTGCGTGACGCTTCTGACCCTCGGCTGGCAAGCGGGTCGTATCTTGGTGGACGAGACCAACCACCAGCACCTGCGTTATGAAGCTGAGCTGATCAGCAATTCCATCACCTATCAGGTCGATGAGCGTCTGGATGAGTTGGAGCAGTTAGCGAAGCAGATTCCTGAACCAGTCCGTGGTGCCCTTGATGCCCAGCATGGACACTCCTTGTCTCCCCTCTTCGAAGGTCTCACTCTTTTCGATCGCGACACACGAGTTGTAGACGCTTGGCCTATCGGTGACGGCCGGGTGGGGGCCAGCTTCCCCGATCGAGAGTATGCGCGTTTCATGCATGCTTTCCGGCGCCCGTACGTCAGCGAGCCTTTCGTGGGGCGCATCACCGGATCTCCTTTGGTGATGATGCTGGTCCCGTTGCGAGACGGCGCGGGACGCTACACCGGCTTTTTGGGAGGCCTGGTCAACATCAATGAGAGCCGACTCTTCAAGAGCTTCGAGCGGCTGCGCCTGGGCGACGGTGGGTATGTCACCATTACCACCGCGTCCGGCAAGCGGCTATTTCACCCTGATCAGGAGCAGCCTATCGTTGCCCTTCCAGAGCAGCTTTCTCCGGTGCTCGAACGAGCACTGTACGGCTGGGAGGGGGAAAGCGCCGGCAAGGCAGTCACCGGTGAAGCCCAGCTGGTAGCGTATCGTCAGATCTGGCCAGCCGGCTGGATCGTGGGCGTGCACCTGCCACAGTCGCAGGCCGAGGCGCCGCTGGTGGCCGGTATGCAACGCATCTCCTTCCATGCTTGGGGGGCGCTGGTATTGGTTCTACCCTTGGTCGGGGGGCTGATCTGGTTGACGCTTCGTCCACTGACACGCCTGGCAGAGCAGGTCCGTGAGCTTCAGAATGAACGGCGTTATCTGCTGGAAATTCCTACGCACATGCCTGAGCTGCGCCGGGTCATTGATGTGATCAACGAGACCGAGCGCGAGCGACGGGGCAACTTGCAGGATCTGGCGGAGCGTGAGGCCTTGTTGCGAGGCACCTTGGCCGCTTCGCCTCAAGGGATGTTCGTCACGGACTCGAGAGGGCAGGTGACCTTCATCAATGCTGCCCTCGAGGAGCTTCTGGGAGGTGATGAATCGCTCGATATGGATACCTGGGGTAAACGGATCCATGCTGAGGACCGTCCAGCCGTGATAGAGGCCTGGCATCAAAGCCTGGCCGGCCGCTGCGACTTCATGCGCCAGTTCCGCCTCCTGGGTGCTGAAGGTATCCCGCGCTGGCTGGACGTACATGCTGGAGCGATTCATGTCGAAGGTGAGTTCATCGGTATCGTCGGGATGGTGCGCGATATCACCCAGGACCGCCATGAAAACGCTCTGCGCCGCTGGGAGACCGAGCACGATCCGCTGACCGGACTACTCAACCGACGTGGCCTGACACGCTATCTTGAAGAAGCCCTGGTGGAGTGGCAGAAGACTGGCACGCCGACAGCGGTACTGCTCTTCGACCTCGATCACTTCAAGCCGGTCAATGACCAGGGGGGGCATGCACTAGGCGACCGCATGCTGCAGCAGGTGGCGGACGCAGTGCGCAGCGTGGTGCGAAGCAGTGATCATGCCGCTCGCCAGGGCGGGGATGAGTTTGCCGTGCTACTGAGTGGTTGTAGCCCCGATCAGGCGCTGGTTCTCGCCGAGGCACTGCGAGAGCAGATTGGGTCTTGCCCCGTGGAACAAGGGGATAAGCGCTGGTACGTGACTGCCAGCATCGGCGTGAGCCACTTCCAATCAGGTGAGGAGTCAATCAAGGCTGTTCTCGACCGCGCCGATGCTGCCAGTTACCGGGCCAAACGTGGTGGTCGTGACAGGGTGATACTTGATAGCGAAGAGCCTGCTATGACTGACCTCGACGAGTCAACGGGCAAAGTGGGCTGAAAAGTGTGTCCAGCGACGTAAATAAACCAAGCGGTACACCCTCTCCCTCACGCGAAGCCCAGGAAGACGGCCAGCGCTCTGTTGATGGCGACCATGGTGCTGTCGTCGAGGTGGCCGAAGGCCTCTCCTACCCTCTCTCGCTTCACTGTCATGGGCTGTCCACCATGATCTGGGAGCGTCGCTGCAAGCCATTGTCGGGGGTGGGCTCCACATCGAGACGGATCAGCGGGGCATCGACTCGGGTGCTGGAGAGCAGCAACACCGTCACACTGCCGGTTCCAGCAAACTGATCCGACTGGATGATGAGGGCGGGAAGCGGCTTCCCGAAGTCACCTGACAGGGCAATGGTCACCAGGTCGCCACGCCTCATGCGTCACACTCGTCGTCGTCCAGGTCCAGGAGGGCGGCATCCATGAAGTCCTGCAGATCCTGATCCCGGGCGTCGGCAGCCGCAACGGCAGCGCACTGACGGCGGGCTTCTTCGGCGAAGCCGGGTTGGCGGGTATCCGGTACCCAGATCTGGATCGGGCGCAGGCCGGCCGCTCGCAAAGCAGCACGGTGCCTTTTCACCCGGTTGTTCACGTTGTCGGTTGCCACCATGGCGAATCCTCCTTTCGTTTCATGTAACAGGGTGGCGCTCCCTTCCGTTACATGCAACGAAGGGTGTCCAGAAAACGATCGTTAGGCGGCCAAGCCGGACAGTGTCCGAGAATAAGCTTGTAGGATGGGTTTGCGGACAATAAGATAGACGGACGGATAAGCGGACAAAAGGGCGGTCCATGGCACTGATCGGCTATGCGCGGGTCTCGACGGCGGAGCAGGACTCCGCTTTGCAGACCGATGCGCTTCTCAAGGCAGGGTGCGAGCGAATCTTCGATGACACCGTCTCCGGGGCCCAGGCGGAACGCCCCGGCCTGACGGCGGCCCTGGAGTTCCTACGCGAGGGGGATGTGCTGGTCGTATGGCGACTGGATCGGCTGGGACGCTCGCTGCCGCATCTGATCGAGGTGGTCAGCACCCTGGAGGCGCGTGGTGTCGGCTTCCGGTCGCTGACCGAAGCCATCGATACCACCACGCCGGGTGGGCGGCTAATCTTCCATGTGTTCGGCGCCCTGGGGCAGTTCGAGCGCGACCTGATCCGTGATCGCACCAAGGCGGGACTGGCCGCTGCCGCCGCTCGTGGGCGCAAAGGAGGACGCAAGCCCGTCGTCACCGACGACAAGCTGAAGCGGGCGAGGGAGCACCTGGCGAATGGGCTGAACGTCCGTGAGGCCGCCGCCCGGATCAAGGTCAGCAAGACAGCCCTCTATGCCGCCTTGAAGGCCAGTCACTCCGAAGCCTCGGAGCGCCGAGCAGCCGACTCCTGACACGCTGTGTGGTGGAGGGCCTCGGGCCTGGGGTGGGAATGAAGCGACACTCGGGGCATCATGTGAGGGTGCTAATGTTCAGCAAGCTTGCCCCTGCGTAGGCATTGGCACTGCGCCTCTGGCCAGAGGCGCTTCCCTGATTATTTTCCCTTGTTTGCCCCTGGTGTCGGTCCCGTCACCAGGGGCATTTTTCGTCAGGGGTCAGGCCTCTTCCCATTCCACACGGTTGCGCCCTGTCTCCTTGGCGGCGTAGAGCCCTTGGTCGGCACGCTTGATGGCCGGTTTCAGGGTGGTCTCCCCGGCACACACCAGCGTCACGCCCAGTGAGGCGGTGTAGGCCAGTGTGCCGTCTTCCGTGGCGTCCTGGCCGACCTGGGCGGGGGTGGTGGCAACCGCCTCGCGGAGGCGCTCGGCGACCTGTAGGGCCTGCTCGCGGTGGGTATCGGGCAGCAGCACGGCAAACTCTTCACCGCCCATGCGGCACAGCACATCACCATCACGCAGCACCTGGCGGGCCAGCTTGGCGAAGGCCTGCAGCACCATATCGCCCACGTCGTGGCCATAGGTATCGTTGATGCGCTTGAAGTGGTCGAGGTCGACGGCGATCAGCGACAGCGGCGCCCCGCTGCGCTCGGCGCGGGCGATCTCCATGGCGGCTTGGTCCTCCAGGGCGCGGCGGTTGCCGAGGCCGGTGAGCGGGTCGGCGAGCGCCTGTCGTTCCAATCGCTCTTCCAGCGCTTTGCGCTCGCTGAGGTCGAACACCATGGCACGGGAATACTGGAAGCCGTCGTCGGTGACCTGGGCGGTGGCCTGAATCGCCACCGGCAGACGAGTGCCATCGCGACACTGCAGCTCGCACTCGGCACTGCCCTCCTGGCCTTCCCCCAGCACTTGGCGGAAGGCGGCATCGAAGGCCGCGCGGGTCTCCGGGGTCACGAAGTCCCGGTAGCGGCGTTTCTCGATCACCTCGTCAGCGCGATAGCCCAACCACTCCAGCTCGGTGCGGTTGATCTTGATGACCCGGCCATCGCTGTCCAGGGAGTGATAGCCACAGGGGGCGTGCTCGTAGAGGTCCTGTACCTCGTTGGCATACTGGCGGGCCTCGCGAGAGAACAGCAATGCACGCTGCCGTAGCCCGCGGAGCCGGTGGTTGCTGAGGACCCAGAACAGCCCGAAGGCCACTGACAACAGGTAGACCAAGGTGATGGCCAGCGGCTGCACCGGGTTCTCCTTGAGTAGCCCCCAGAGCGTCGGGCGCAGCATCAGGATGCCGAGTCGCCAGGGTTGGGTACCCGGGTCGCTGATGATGGTGCCGGCCTGGCTGCGATAGTGCTGGGTGCGCAGATCGTGGCTGCGAAAGGCGAGCAGGTGGTTCTCCAGGGTGACGGTACCCTGGTTGCGGTCGGACATCGCGCTCCAGGCCGCTGGCCAGTGTGTGGCCACGGGCTGGCCGAAGCGCGCCTCCTGGCCGTCGGTATCGGGCAAGAGCCATCGCCCCTGGGCTCCCGCCAACAGGGCCTCGCCGCGGCTCTCGCGGGCATGCGGCAATGAGGCGGTGAGGCGTGACCAGTCGAGGGTGAACAGCAGCACGCCCAGGCGCTCGCCCTGATCACCGACGATCGGCGTGGCGATATCGATGACGGTGGTCACCGGCGTTTGCTCTGCACCGGAGGCGCCGAGGTGAGGGGAAGAGACATACAGGTCCCGCGCCTGCAGGGCCATGGCCTGAAGGAAGGCGGTCGAGGTGCCATGGTCGACCACCGGTGGCCGTGGTAGCAGCGGGACCGTAGAGGTGGCCACCCACTCACGCCCCTCAGTGTCGACCACCGCCAGGCGCGTATAGCGGCCGAAGTGCGTCAGCAGGGTATCGAACAGGGCCTCCAGCTGCTCCCAGTCGCTTTGCGCCGCCAGGCCCCATGTCGGTGTTTCGGCAGCGTCCTGACGGGACAGGAAACGTCTGAGCAGCGGGTACTCGGCGGTGGCCAGCACCTGGTTGAAGCTTTCATTCATGCCGCGCAGGAGCAGGTCGTATTCAGACGCGAGCAGGGCTTCTGCCGACCGGCGCGTACCGTCGACTCGCTCTTCCAGGTGCGAGACGACGATCGGCGTCAGGGTCAGGGTGACCAGGGATACAGGGAGCAGGACCGCCACCGTCAGGCGGGCCCAGAACGCTTTAATGATCAATGGCGGAGCCTCGAAGCAGGTCAGCCGCAATCCGTGCAGGCGAAGAGTTCACGACGTCAGGAGCAAGGCGAGGCATGCCTGCTCGCCGAGCGCGCGCAAGTATCCAGCAAAAGCCTCGTAGCGTCATCTTCGGTAGACGATATGGCTCGTGAGGCGCGTGTACCTTGCCCGTCAGGACCGGCTCGGCCACTATCCTTCCCATGGAGGGTGGTAAGTGAACCAGAGCGCACGTACCCCCAGGAGAAAGGCGGCATGGAGGCACGGTAGTGCTTAACGAATTAGCGCTGATGGAGGCGCAGCAGGACGTTCATGAACGGATCGCGAAGCAGGTGCCGCTCGAGGAGACTTTGGATGCCATTGCCCGCTGGATCGAGATCCTGTTGCCAGATGGCATCGTGGCCTTCATGCGCTTCGATTCCCGCCGTCAGACCCTGAGCCTCATCCCCAGCCAGCGCTTCTCCAGGGCCTACGAAGAGTGCCTTCAAGCGGTGCCCATCGGGCCCGATGCGGCTTCCTTCGGCAGCGCGGCCTTCTGCCGCGAGCCAGTGGTCACCGAGGACATTCGCAACGACCCGCGCTGGACGCCGTTTCGCGATGCTGCCGATCGAGAAGGGCTAAGAGCCTGCTGGTCCAATCCTGTGCTGACCGCCGAAGGTGAGTTGCTGGGCACCTTCGGCATCTACTTCCGCGAGCCAAAGCAGCCTACCGATACTGGTCGTCGGCGCATGAAGCAGGCCGCGGCGCTGGTGGCACTGGCGATCCTGCGTGACCGCGATGCCTCCAGCCACCGAGCCCTCTCCGAATGGCACCGCTCGTTGTTCGTGAACCACCCCGACGGGGTCTACGAGTTCGACCTGGAGGGTCACTTCCAGCGGGGTAATGCCGCGCTGACACGGATCACGGGGTATCCCGAAGACGCCTTGATTGGCCGGCACTTCAACGAGTTCATTGAGCCTGAGTATCGCGAGCTGACCCTGGCCGGGTTCGATATTGCCCGACAGGGCGGGTCGCACCAGTACGAAACCATGGGCACCCACCGCGATGGGCACCCCTATCGGCTGGAGATCCTCAACTTCCCGGTCTCGGTGGATGGCGAGGTGGTGGGGGTATACGGCGTCTGCCGTGACATCACCGCCCGCAAGCAGGAGGAAGAGGATCGCCTTCTACTGGAGCGAGGCATCCAGGCCACCCCCAACGGCGTGGTCATGGCCGACGCGACCCAGCCCGACATGCCCCTGGTGTATGCCAACGAGGCCTTCTATCGCCTCACTGGATACACGCCTCTGGAGGTGCTGGGCCGCAACTGCCGCTTCCTGCAGGGGCCAGACACTGACCCCGAGGCGCTTGCTGTCATTCGCCGGGCGATCATCGAGCGACAGTCCACCGAGACTACCCTGCGCAACTATCACAAGGACGGCACGCCCTTCTGGAACCACCTCTCGCTGAGCCCGGTGTTCTATGCCGACGGTGCCTGCACGCACTACATCGGCATCCAGCAGGACATCACCCGGCAGCGCGAACAGGAAGCGCAGATCGCCCACCAGGCAACCCATGACCTGCTCACCGGCCTGCCCAACCGCACCGCCTTCGATGAACACCTTCAGGCGGCCTTCGAGCGGGTTCAGGAGGATCAGGGGCTGCTGGTGGTGATGCATCTCGACCTGGACGGCTTCAAGGCTGTCAACGACGGCCTGGGCTATCACATCGGCAACCAGTTGTTGGTGGCGGTCAGCGAGCGTCTGCGTCAGGTGGTGGACGGTGACGCGAGCCTGGCTCGTATGACCGGCGACGAGTTTGCTTTGCTACTGCCTGGCCTCGACAGCCGCCAGGCCGGGGTCGAGATGGCCGAGGACGTGCTGAGTGCTCTGGCGCAGCCGTTCTTGATCGAGGACCGTGCCCTGCACATCAGTGCCAGCATCGGCATCGCCTGCAACTGTGAGAGCGTGGCGTATGCCTATGAGCTGATGCAGCGTGCCGATCTGGCGGTCGGCGATGCCAAGCAGCAGGGGCGTAATACCTGGTACTGGTATCAGGGCGACCAACATCGCGGTACCGAAGAGGCGGTGCTGTTGCGACACGATCTGCACACGGCACTGCGCCAAGATCAATTCGAGCTCTACTATCAGCCGATCGTGGAGGCGGTGAACGGACGTATCCGCGGCATGGAGGCCCTGATCCGTTGGCACCACCCCGAGCGTGGGATGATCTCGCCTGGGGTGTTCATCCCGCTGGCCGAGCAGACCGGCCAGATCATTCCCCTGGGGCGCTGGATCCTACGACGTGCCTGCCAGGACGCCGCGGCGATGCGTGCCGCAGGCGGGCTCGGGGGGCCGGTTGCCGTGAACATCTCCTCACTGCAGTTTCGCCGTGACGGCTTCCTGGCCGACGTGAAGGCGGCTTTGGACGATGCCGACTTGCCGCCCGAGCTACTGGAACTGGAGGTCACCGAGAGTGTGCTGCTTGACGGCGCCGAGCAGGCCATCACGCTGATCAACGAGCTCAAGGCGCTGGGGATCCGGGTCGCGCTGGACGACTTCGGTACCGGCTTCTCCAGCCTCAGCTACCTGCGCGACCTGCCGATCCACAAGGTCAAGCTCGATAGGGCCTTCATCCAGGACATTGCCACCAGCCGCAGCAACGCCGCCATCGTGCAAGGCATCATCACCATGGCCCATCACCTGGACCTGACGGTGGTGGCCGAAGGCATCGAGGAGCGGGAGCAGCAGCAGGACCTGATCCGCCGCAACTGCGACTTGCTGCAGGGGTTCTACTTCGCCAGGCCGATGCCGCGGGAGGCCATCATAGAGCTTACCGGGCAGCTTCCGGTACCTGTGGGGCTATGAGGTAGGTCGCGGGGCCTCTTCAGCAGTGTCCTATGGCCCTCTCTCTGGCCATCATGTAAAGAAAACCAAGGTTTTCTTGTGGTGGAATGCAACCATTCAGATGGGGGAAAGGTTTAATCCAACTATAATAGCCCCCGAGGGTTAGTCCGCTTTTGGCCGATAGCGGACCTCTTTATTCTATCATATATACAATAGTAAATGCCCCAGCCTGTTAGAAACCTCCTAGTCCTAAAGTATATGATTCTTCGATCGGCTCCCTCCGTCCCTCTCTCTGATCCTCTGCCTCTCTGGCTCTCCCTCTCGCCATTCATCATTCATTTCTTAACAGGCGCATGGTCTATGTGCTGTTTGACCTAGCATATGGCTGCGCCTATATTGTCATTTCCATGGTGTGTTTGAGTTGAACGTGATGAAGAATGATAATGAAGTTGGGTTCATTTGCTATTTCGGCGACTTGTCATCTGAAGAGGTTGAGGTAATAAATGACTATTGGTTGGTGACGGATGATGGCGGTGTAAACGGTGGCTTTGCCTACTCAGTTTCTAGAGTTTCAGAGAGGCATGGTCTGCGTGAGGGAGATATTAGAGTTATAATTAAAAAAGGTTCTGGGTTTTGTGCGCCAGGAGGTGTGGGGCTATGTGGTTCTTGTGGGGATGTGGTTTTGTTGTCAAGCAGGATGAAGTATAAAGAGGCTCTCAAGGGGAAGAGGGGGACCTGTAAAAATTGTTTGCAAGAGCAGAGAGAGAAGTTTGACGAGGAATGTGAGAAGAAGCTTGTTGAGTACTTGGAGTCATCTTTGTCAGTAGAGGGCTATGAGTATTCAGATCTTAAGTATCTGGATAAAGTGTTTCTTCTGGCAATTCTCACTATGAATTATGATGGCGATGGACCTTTGAAGCTCGGGGCTGGTGGGTTTGGCTGGTCTGGCTTTAAGAGTATAGATGCTGAAGCTCTCAACTCTTTGGTTGCTAGGAAGGCCGTCAGGCGCGTCGAGCCAATGGGAGACGAGGCTGTAACGGCATATGCTCGCTTAAGAGGCGGGAGTGCCGAAAAGAAATCTTTGCTCTCCAATGCAGGGCTCAGGGGTATTCCTCAGCCAGGTTTCTATATTAACTTGCCTGATGGTTTATATGATATCAGTGACTTTATGCAGGCAGTAAACGGTGATGTGGTCGAAGGATGTGTAACAATTGATGATATTGAAGATATTAGGCGTCTAGTAAATGATGTTCGGGTTGAGAAGCTTTATGCTGTTGTTGGGTATCTGGGGATGAGCTATAGGTTGAAAATAAATCATAACATCAAACTGGATGCTGTTCTTAGACATATTGCTGTTACATATCCGCTGGATAAAGCTTACTATACTATGATCAGGATGGTGAAAGATGTAATTGAATATATGCATGTAGAGTATGTCAATAGCTTTGCTGCTGAGCATTTGTTCACCAGGTTTCTTGAGAGCTACCTGTCTAAAGTTAAAACCAGAGGTTGGGAGCTAAAAATTGCCAGATCCTTGCCTCAAGAAGTTACGAGTTCAAACTTGGAGGCTATGGTTACTGCCATATTTCTAGAGGGGGCTTTGAGCTGGGATGAGCTGTCGGCAACAGAGGTCGCAGAGCGGTGGGTATCGAAGCTGCACGTTGCGGAGGCGCATGGGTAAATAGTACCTCTAATTAGTATTGATACTATTTTTTAATCATTAAAAAACAAAGGCTTGAAGTTTATAGTATGTCATTTGAGGTTCTTTCTGGCAATCCGCATTCTCGCTGCGATCCCCCATGGCGGCAGCCTCGCCCGTCTTGCGCGAAAGCTCCGGGCGCCTCACGCGCCTCAGATGGTCGGCCAGCCCCTTCATCTTCGCGTGGCCCTGCGGGGTAATCACGTTGCTCTTCTTTTCTTGGCGCGGGTCCGTCTTGGGGTCGCGCCAGCGTGTCATGTTGCGACCTTGCATGGTCTGCTCCGCTGGTTCTGTGGGTAAGGCTCAAGGCGTCGTGTGCGATGTTCGCTAGCGTTGAGACCTGCGACCAAGGGTGATTGGCGGCCGATTCAAACGTTCGTTACAGTCAGTGTGTGCTCGCCGGAGCGCCTGCGCGTCACCCATGCCGAATCTGCCAACAATAACGAAAATCAGGGAGCTGTCCATGCCCATGCTGCCATCTTCACACCCGTCTTGCCGTGTCATATCCCGTTGCTGTCGCGTATTGCTCTCCGGGGGCATGGCGCTGGGCATCACGCTGGCCGGCATGACCGGAGTCCATGCTGCCCCTGGCGATGATGACGTCTTCCCGCTCTCCAAGCGCTGGGCGCAGATCAATTATCAGGTCTCCGGTGATGCTCAGGAAAAGGGCATGGAAGCCCTGGGCAAGGAGGTACGCGCGCTGGCGGATCAGTATCCGGACAATGCCCATGTGCTGACCTGGGAAGGCATTATCCTGGCCTCATGGGCCAAGGCGCGCGGTGGTCTGGGAGCACTGGATCTGGCCAAGGAAGCCAAGGCCACGCTCGAGAAGGCGATCTCGCTCGATCCCAAGGGCGACAATGCCTCTGCCTATGTGACGCTTGGCGCGCTCTATGACAAGGCGCCCGGCTGGCCAGTGGGCTTCGGGGATGATGAGAAGGCGGGAGAAGTGCTGCGCAAGGGGCTTGAGGTCAACCCGACGGGCATGGATACCAATTATTATTACGCCGATTATCTGGCCTCCGAAGGCCGTGATGAGGAAGCGCTCAAGCATGCGCGTCTCGCTCAGGACGGGCCGCCACGACCCAATCGTGAGCTGGCCGATCAGGAATTGCAGAAAGAGATCGCCGCACTGATCAAGCGCCTGCAGTGAGTCTCCGTCGTCCGTATCGCTTGCTTGGCTGTTGGAGGTGGAGACTGGCTGGAGCGACATCAGTGAGCCCTGCAAGTGAACGGCAGCGCTGGGCCAGGCGCTGTTCTAACAGCCTCGGAGGAATCCCCGATTTCCTGAATGACTGAGTCCTTGAGCCCCACGGCCCGAGCGGAGATTCCGCTCGGGCCGTGTCGTTTATCGCTCTGTGGATGAGAAGTCGTCCAGGTGCCTTCAGATAGCGCCTTGAATGGCGCTGATGACTGACTCGGTACGACGCGCCAAGCAAGTTTGCAGGTGACGGGCTGGCCAGTCTCGCGGCAGGACAGGATAATGCCTGCTCAGCCAAGGAGGATGCATGAGCGAGCAACAAGAGCACGTGGCCGGACAGCAGGTCTTCTCGCAGAACGATGTCGAGCGGGTCGAGACCAGAGTGTTGCAGGACGGCTTCTTTCGCCTCGAGCAGCGCGAATTCCGCCACCAGCGTTTCAACGGTGGCTGGAGCGATGTGATCCATCGCGAGGTGCATGTCCGTCACGATGCGGTAGGCGTATTGCCCTATGACCCGGTCAACGACCGCGTGGTCTTCGTCGAACAGATTCGTGCCGGCATGCTGGAAGACGCACGCACGCCCTGGAGTCTGGAGCCGATTGCAGGGCTGGTGGACAAGGACGAACAGGCCCATGAGGTCGCGCGCCGTGAGGCGGTCGAGGAGGCGGGGTGCGAGCTGACCGACCTGATCGAACTCTACCGCTACTACCCGAGCCCCGGCGCCTGTACCGAGGAGGTCACGCTGTTCATCGCTCTGTGTGACAGCAGTGGGCTGGGCGGCGTGCATGGTCTGGCCGAGGAGAATGAAGATATCCGTGTGCATGTGCTCGACTTCCAGGCGGCCCTCACGCTGCTGGAACAAGGGCGGTTGGGCAACGCGATGGCCATCATGGCCATGCAATGGCTGCTGCGTGAGCGTGCCTCGTTGCGCGTCATGCATGCCTGAGGCAGTGAAGGCGAAGCTTGGCAATCCCTCGTGTCTCACGCAGGCTTCCTCAACCTGCGCGTCAGAGCTGCTATTCTAGAGGCTTGCTGAAAACCGGCAGCCAGCAACGATCACTGTCTGCGCCAGTGTCCGTATCGGTCTCGGTTTTCGTCTCAGCTTCAGTCTTGAGAGCTGGACTCGATAGCCGAGAGCTGATCGCCGACAGCCTGAGTGCTGGCACAGCGCTTGATTTATCGCACGTCGCCCGCATCTTGCCACGCACGATAGCGGGCGTGCTTTGACAGACAACATGCCAATGTTCTGAGATTCGCAAGGAGATCGCCCATGCAGGTCAAGAAAGCCTATGTGGCTGACCTAAAAGCACTCCATGCCGAGTGCGGGTCCAATTATCTGCGCCTCACGCGCATCCTCGGCAAGGCCGAGGCCGGTGACAGCTTCGCCTTCCCGCTGGCGGGCAATCAGGGCCACTTCGGCACGCTGCTGCTCGAGGTGGTCGAATGCGCGCCCTATACCACCATGGTCACGGTCGCCCAGACCGGCGTGCTGGACCACATCATCGATTCGCCGCGCATGAGCGTGCATCTGTACCACGACGTGCGCATGGCGGAGGTCACCGACTTTCAGCGCCAGCGTCACTTCTCAGGGCGCAATCGTTACCCGAATCCGCGCATGCACCAGCCGGATGAAAAGCTTCAGCTCAATCGCTTTCTCGGCGAATGGCTGACCCATGCCCGCGCCTTCGGGCAGGCGGATGTGCCGGAGTTGCCGTGACGTTTGGGGCTGGCGTGGCGCACAGGCGCTGACACCCGGTGGATTACCCGTCTTGATTGACAGAACCGCGATGGCCCGGCCTCGCGGTTCTGTTCATTTCCCTGCTGCTCGAGAGACCGATGCGACTGATTCAGATAAGTGATTGCCATCTACGCGCCGACCCTGATGCGCGTTCACGGCTGGGCTTCCCCTGGCGTCAGCTGGAGGCGGTGATGGCGCATGCCTCGCGCCTGCGGCCCGATATCCTGCTGGTGACCGGGGATGTCAGCCAGGACGAGAGCCCTGCCTCCTATCGCATGGCGGCAGAGCTGTTCGATGGCCTGGGCTGCCCTTGGTTCTGGCTCGCGGGCAACCACGATCATCCTGAATTCATGCAGGAGCTGCGTCCCTTCCATCACGAGCTGGATCTGGGCGACTGGCGACTGCTGTGTCTGGATTCGCGCGTCACCGGGCAGGCGGGAGGAGAGCTTGGCGAGGAGCAGTTGAGCGAGCTTGCACAGTCACTGGCGCTGTCCGTCGAGCTGGACCCGCGTCCGGTCCTGCTGGCCATGCATCATCATCCGCTGCCGATCGGCTCGGACTGGATGGATGCGCTGGGCCTTGCCGACCGCGATGCGCTGTGGGAAACGCTGCGCCCATACCCGCAGGTGCGGGCCGTGCTGTGTGGGCATATCCATCAGGCCTTCACGCAACTCATGCCGTGTGGGCAGGGCAGTGTGGCCGTCTATGGCGTTCCCTCCACCTCCGATCAGTTCGCTCCGCTGAGCCATGATTTCGCCGTGGATGAGGCGGCGCGCCCCGGCCTGCGCGTGGTGGATCTCGATGGCGAGCATCTCGAGACCTGGGTGGAGCGGGTCACGCTCTAGCCAGGCTCGCAAGTAAGGGCGGGCAAGCTCGCCCCATGCGCTGCCACAGCCATAGCGTCAGCGTGAATGCCCTGGGCGCCAGCATGAATGGCCCGGTGTCATCAGTGTGGCGCAAGACCCACAGGTGTCAGGTATGTCATTTCGGTCTTAAAAGATAGTTTCTGATTCTTTGACGTTATCAAGGCAGGGCGAGTACCGTGTAACCATTCGGCGTGCTTCCTCGGGGCATCCATCTGTCGCTGACAGAGCGCGCCACTGACTTCACGGGCCGCCTCTCGGGGCGTGTCCCAACGCTCATGAGGTTGCCGCACGCGATGCTTACCCCCGAACGTCAGACCCACCTCAAGCAGCTTGAGGCCGAATCCATTCACATCATCCGTGAAGTGGCAGCGGAATTTGCCAATCCGGTCATGCTGTACTCCATCGGCAAGGATTCCGCCGTCATGCTGCACTTGGCGCGCAAGGCCTTTGCGCCGGGCGTCCCGCCGTTCCCGCTGATGCATGTCAATACCACCTGGAAATTCCAGGAAATGATCAAGTTCCGCGATGAGATGGCGGCGGAAGTCGGCATGGAACTGATCGAGCACATCAATCAGGAAGGCGTCGAGGCGGGCATCAACCCGTTCGACCACGGCAGCGCCAAGTACACCGACATCATGAAGACCCAGTCGCTGAAGCAGGCACTCGACAAGCACGGCTTCGATGCCGCCTTCGGTGGCGCACGTCGTGACGAGGAAGCCTCGCGGGCCAAGGAGCGCGTCTACTCCTTCCGCGATCAGTACCACCGCTGGGACCCCAAGAATCAGCGTCCGGAGCTGTGGAACATCTACAACTCCAAGATCAACAAGGGCGAGTCCATCCGCGTCTTCCCGCTCTCCAACTGGACCGAGCTGGACATCTGGCAGTACATCTATCTTGAGTCCATCAAGATCGTGCCGCTGTACTACTCCGCAGTGCGTCCGGTGGTGAGACGTGACGGCCTCGACATCATGGTCGATGACGACCGTCTGCCGCTCAAGGAAGGCGAAGTGCCGGAAATGAAGTCCGTGCGTTTCCGTACCCTGGGCTGCTACCCGCTGACTGGCGCCGTGGAATCCACCGCCGCGACCCTGCCGGAAATCATCCAGGAAATGCTGCTGACGCGTACCAGTGAGCGCTCCGGGCGTGCCATCGATCACGACCAGGCAGGCTCGATGGAGAAGAAGAAGCGCGAAGGGTATTTCTAAGGTCGCCCTAGCATTTTGCCTGCAGGCGCCGTTACACGGCGCTTGATGACCCGAACGAACAATTAGCATGATGAGTCGGCTCGCAGCCTCACGAGATACTGGCTCGCGACACTGGCTCGCGACACTGGCTCGCCACCTCATCAGGCCCATGACAGCGGCAAGGAGAAGAGTGTGTCCCACGCGTCAGACAAGATTTCCGCGGATATCGAAGCCTACCTGCAAGAACACGAGCGCAAGGACCTGCTGCGCTTCATCACCTGCGGTAGCGTTGATGACGGCAAGTCGACCCTGATCGGTCGTCTGCTGTTCGATTCCAAGCTGATCTATGAAGATCAGCTGGCCTCCATCACCCAGGCCTCCAAGACCAGCGGCACCACCGGTGACGAGGTCGATCTGGCCCTGCTGGTCGATGGCCTGCAGTCCGAGCGTGAGCAGGGCATCACCATCGATGTCGCCTATCGCTTCTTCTCGACCGACAAGCGCAAGTTCATCATCGCCGACACGCCGGGGCACGAGCAGTACACCCGCAACATGGCCACCGGCGCCTCGTCGGCAAGTCTGGCGATCATCCTGATCGACGCGCGCTACGGCGTGCAGACCCAGACCCGTCGTCACAGCTTCATCGCCGACCTGCTGGGCATCCAGCACCTGGTGATCGCGGTCAACAAGATGGACCTGGTCGATTACTCCGAGACCCGCTTCAACGAGATCGTCGCCGAGTATCAGGAGTTCGCCAACAAGCTGAATGCACCGGACATCCGCTTCGTGCCGATGTCCGCTCTCAAGGGCGACAACGTCGTCAATCGCAGTCCGTCACTGGACTGGTACACCGTCGATGGCGTAGGGGGCCCGTCACTGCTCGAGGTGCTGGAAACCGTCGAACTGACCCACGACCAAAATCTCAGCGATCTCCGCTTCCCGGTACAGTACGTCAATCGTCCCAACCTCGATTTCCGTGGCTACTGCGGCACCCTGGCGGCCGGTGTCGTGCGTCCGGGCGACAGCGTCAAGGTGCTGCCGTCCGGCAAGACCTCGACCATCGAGCGCATCGTCACCTTCGATGGTGATCTCGAGATCGCCTATCCGGGGCAGGCCATCACCTTGACGCTTGATGATGAGATCGATATCTCGCGTGGCGACTGGCTGGTGGCGGCGGATGCCGAACTGCCACTTTCCAATGCGCTGGAAGCGGATATCGTCTGGATGCACGAGAAGCCGCTGCAGCCGGGCCGTCAGTACGATATCAAGCTGGCGACCCGCGACCTGACTGGCCAGGTCAGCGCCATCGACTATCTCTACGACGTCAACACGCTGGAGCATCACGAGGGCGACAGCCTGGCGCTGAACGCCATTGGCCGAGTCCAGCTCGAGTTGACCCAGGCGGTGCCGGTGGATGACTACCGCTCAAGCCCGGGTACCGGCAGCTTCATCGTGATCGATCGTCTGAGTAACGTGACCGTCGGCGCGGGCATGATTCGCGGCGTGGGTCGCTCCGGCACCCAGGCCACGACCCGGCAGACCGACTGGGCCGCGTTTGAAGCCGACCTCAACGCGCTGGTGCGCAAGCACTTCCCGCACTGGGAAGCCCGTGACGTGCGCGAGTTGCTCGGCCGCACCAACTGATTCCATCCTGTCGCGAAAGCAGCATGGAAGTCAGCGAGATACCAACAACAACGCTGGACACGCAATAACAACACGGCCTGCTGGAATGAAGCCGGAGAACGCAAAAGCCCCCATGGCCGCAAGGCGATGGGGGCTTTTTTGCATGGCGCGGCTCACCTCTGGCGCATCAGGCGACAGCCGTGTCGATGGCGAGCGGGGCGGAGGGGCCGAAGTGCTCGTGGTGACACTGGCTGAGCGGGACGCCGATACGGCTGAGGTGCTGGATCATGCTCTGCATGAAACCATGCGGGCCGATCACGAAGGCCTGCAACGACTCGGCGCTGGCACCGGTCGTGGCGATCTGCCGCGCCAGCCAGTCGCGCTCGATGATGCCCAGCTGCGCATGGGACGGCAGCGTCTCGGCCTGTTCGTAGCAGACTTGATAATGCAGCTGCTCGGGATATTGCACGACGAGCGTTTGCAGTGTGGCGTCGAAGGCATGCACCTCGGGATTGCGTGCCGCATGCAGGTAGATCACCTGGCGGCCCGCCGCCAGCGCCGCCGTCAGCAGCGGCAGCATCGGTGTCTGGCCGACACCGGCTGACAGCAATAGCACCGGGGCATCGGCGCTCTGCGGGGCAGCATGTTCGAAGGTCAGCTCGCCGGCCGGCGGCAGCAGCTCGATCTCGTCACCTGCCTTCAGCGCATGCAGGTACTGGCTGGACTGGCCGTAGGCCTCGCGCTTGACCGAGATGCGGCAGAAGCGCTCGTCCGGCGCATGGGACAGGCTGTAATGACGATGGATCACGCCCTGCGGTATCGTCAGGCGCATGCCGATGTACTGGCCCGGCAGGAAGGAGAACATCGGGCCTTCCACCGGCACCAGGTACAGCGAGCGAATCTCGCGGCTCTCGTCCTGTGTACGCACGATGCGAAAACGGCGCAGCCCCTGCCAGCCGCCGCGGGTAGCGGCGAAGCTGTCGTAGCGGCCCTGCTCGGCGGCGATCAGCACAGCGGCCAGTTCCCCGTAGAGGGCGCCCCAGGCATCGGCGATCTCTGGCGTGACGGTATCCCCCAGCACCTCACCGATGGCAGCCATCAGGCACTCGCCGACGATAGGGTAGTGCTCCGGCAGGATGTTGAGCGAGACATGCTTGCTGACCACGGGCGCCAGCAGGCGGTCCACCGCCTCACGTGAGTGGCGCGCGCCGACATAGGCGAGTACGGCGCCGGCCAGCGCACGGGCCTGGCCGCCGCTGGCCTGGTGGGTCTGGTTGAACAGCGGCTTCACCTCGGGATAGCGCTCGAACATCAGCGGATAGAAGCGCGCCGTGATGGCATTGAGATGCTCGGCGACGACGGGAGCGGTGGCGGCGATCAGGTCTTCCTGGGCGTTGGTCAGCATGACGATACCTCTGATTGATGTCCCTCCCTCTATGGCAAGGGGCGTGCCAACTCTCCAGGGCAGTCGTCATGCGCTCTGTAGGTCCATGATGTCAAAATGACATGGTCATGTGGCGTGTCTTAATGACATCGAACGTGTCATGATGACATCAATCTTGAGCCCTCTCACACCCGATCCCCGCAAGGAGGACCGCATGCCCGATGCCCACTTGCCCCTGAACGATACGCCGGTCGCGGCCGTGAATGCCTGGCTTGCCGCCTGGTTGTCCCGCGAGGAGGGCGGCGAGCGGCGAGCGCTGCCATGGACGCGTCTGCTGGCCGCGATCATGCAGCAGCTGCCCGGTGAGGCGGCGACCCTGATGCGCTACCTGCCCGAGCGTGACGAGCTGTTGCCACTGGCCACCTACGGCCTGCCTGCCGAGGTGCGCGGGCGACGCTTCGCGCTGGCGGAGCACCCGCGGCTTAAGGCGATCGCCGAGCACACGGGAGTGCATCGTTTCGCGCTGGACAGCGACCTGCCAGACCCCTTCGATGGCCTGCTGGGGGACGTGCATGGGCCGGATCTGCTGGTGCATGACTGTGCCGGTATCGCGCTGCGCGAGGGCGACACCCTGCTGGGAGTGATGACCTTCGACGCGCTGACGCCGGGGGTGCTCGCCCCGCTGGAATCGCTGTGTGCCTCTGCGAGCACGGACGAGCTGGCACTTCCCCTTCAGGAGTTGCAGGCCTGGTTGTCACTCTCCGCACATTGTCTGTCGCTGTCCCTGCGACAGGAGTGGGCCGCGGACGGCAGGTCAGCGCTTTCGGCACCGATGGTGGTCTCACCGACAGGCATGGCGTCACAGAGCGCCATGGCCTGTCCGCAGCGGGGGCCGGCGATGGCCAGGCTCGAGGCGCAGCTGGAGGCGGTCGCCGATACCGAGATGACGGTGCTGGTGCAGGGCGAGACCGGTGTGGGCAAGGAGGGCGTGGTCCAGCGCCTACACGACGCATCCCGGCGGGCTGCGCGGCCGCTGGTACGCATCAACTGCGCCGCCTTGTCGCCGGACCTGGTCGAAAGCGCGCTGTTCGGTCATCGGCGTGGCGCCTTCTCGGGCGCGACCCATGATCACCGTGGCCACTTCGTGATGGCGGATGGTGGCACCCTGCTGCTGGATGAGATCGGCGAGCTGCCGCTGGCGCTGCAGCCCAAGCTGCTGCGGGTACTGCAGGAAGGCGAGCTGCAGCCGCTGGGCAGCGATCGCGTGGTCAAGGTCGATGTGCGCGTCATCGCGGCCACCAATCGCGATCTCGAGGCGGAGGTCGCCGCCGGGCATTTCCGTGAAGACCTCTATCACCGTCTGAGCGTCTATCCGCTCAGGGTGCCGCCGCTGCGCGAGCGCGGACGTGCAGACCTGCTGGCGTTGGCCGGCACCTTTCTGGAACACAACCGCACGCGCCTCGGACTGGGCAATCTGCGCCTGACGCCGGCGGCGGAGCGCCTGCTGTGCGACTACCCCTGGCCCGGCAACGTGCGTGAGCTGGAGCACTGCCTGAGTCGCGCGGCCCTGCATGCCCGGCTCGCGCATGGTGCCCACCTGACTCGCCTGCGCGCCGATGGGCGCCAGCTGGTGGTGATCACGCCGGAACTGCTGGGACTGGAGGTCAACGCCGAGGTGTCACTTGAACGGGCCGCCAGCGTAGCGCAGGAGATTCAGGGCGCGCAGATGGGGAGGGTGGATCAGGCGGGAAGAGCGAGTCATGCGGCGGAAGCGAGTCAGACCCCAGGAGCAAGCTCTGCACAGCGCGCCTGCCGACACGCCAGCGACGAGACGCTGGGGCTGCGCGATGCCACCGAGGCGTTTCAGCGCGAGCACATCTCGCGGGTCTGGCAGGCCAGTGATCGCAACTGGGCGGAGGCGGCGCGCAGGCTCAAGGTCGATCGCGGCAACCTGTACCGGCAGGCGCAGCGTCTGGGAATTGTCTGAGGCGCGAGGCAGTGTCTGGGGCGAGATGAAGTGTCTGATATGAGAAAAGAAGACGGCGATGCTCATGGAGCATCGCCGTTCTTGTATTTCTGCTGCTGTCGGCTCTGGTGCGACGAGACGTCCGTGTCTCGCACGCCAATTCAGGCGCGAGTGGCGATCAGCACCGCACGCCGAGGCGCCGGGTGGCCTTCGCGGGTCAGGCTCGGGTCAGTGGGATCGAGGAAGTCGCTCAGCGAGTGGTAGGTCATCCAGTCGGTGGCACGCTGCTCGTCCAGGGTGGTCACGGCTTCATCGACGATGCGCACGTCCTTGAAGCCGGCGCGCTCACACCAGTGGGCCAGCGCCTGCGAGGAGGGCAGGAAATAGACATTGGGCATCGCGGCGTAGCGCTCGCCGGGCATCAGCACCGTCGTCACGTCACCTTCCACCACCAGGGTTTCCAGCACCAGCTCGCCGCCGGGACGCAGGGTGTCACGCAGCTGGAAGAGGTGGTCCATCGGCGAGGGGCGATGATAGAGCACGCCCATCGAGAACACGGTATCGAAGGCACCCATCTTCGCCGGCACATCCTCGATGCCTACCGGCAGGAAGTGCAGGTTGCGGCCCTGGGGGTGGTCCGCGCCAATGAAGTGGCGTACGGCATGGAACTGGCAGTAGAAGCGCGGCGAAGGGTCGATCACCAGCGTGAAGGCCGCGCCTGCACCGACCATGCGCCAGCCGTGGTAGCCATTGCCGCCGCCGACATCCAGCACGCGGCGATGGGTGAGATTCGACAGGTGCGGCGCGAGACGCTGCCACTTCCAGTCGGAGCGCCATTCGGTGTCGATATGGATTTCGTCGAGCTGATAGGGGCCCTTGCGCCACGGCATCATCGCACGCAGCAGGTTCTCGCTCTGGCGCAGCTGGCCGCTAGTCAAGCCAGTCGGAAAGCGTGCACCGACCCGATCGGCTTCCAGCTGTACTTCGCGTGCGTCGGGCAGGGCGGGCAGCTTTTCCAGCGCCCCATGCCAAGCCTTCAGGTCAGCATGGCGCTTGCGGTCCAGGCCATTGGCCAGCTGTTCAGGCAGGGCGCCCAGCCAGCGGGCGAAGCCATCGCCGACGGCGCCTGGCTCACAGGCCAGCGCGGTGAAGGCGCGGTAAAGGTCGCGGTCATACGGGGAAATGCTCATGCGCTGGGTCGGGTCCGTGCAGGCGTAGCGGTCATTCGGCGGCTTTGAAGGCGACCATCGAGGCGAAATTCAGGTATTGCAGCCAGGTATGGCTGCGCTGGAAGCCGGCGCGCGCCAGGCGCTCGTGATGCGTGTTCAGGCTGTCGGGCTTCATGACGTCCTCGAGGGCCTCGCGTTTCTGGGAGATTTCCAGATCGGAGTAGCCGTTGGCGCGCTTGAAGTCATGATAGCGTTCGATCAGCCAGGCATTCTCGACCGGATCATCGCTGATGATCTTCTCGGAGAGGATCAGCACGCCGCCGGGTTCCAGCGCCGCGAACAGCTTGTCGATCACGGCGTCGCGGTCTTCCGGCGGCAGGAACTGCAGCGTCAGATTGACCACGATCATGCCGGCCGGCTGATAGTCGAGGGTGCGAATGTCGGCTTCGGTGACGTTGATGCGGTGGTCGGGGAAGGCCTCGGCGAGTTCGCGGCTGGCGCGCTCGACCATCGGTCTGGACAGGTCGACGGCTTCGATCTCGATATCCTCGGCGGCCATCTCGCGGGCCAGCGCCATGCTGGCAGCACCCAGTGAGCAGCCCAGATCATAGACCCGAGCGCCGGGGCGCAGGTGGGCGCGGGCCATCAGGCCCAGCATGGCGATGATCTGACCGTACCCCGGCACCGAGCGGCGCAGCATGTCCGGAAAGCAGCTGACGACCTGCTCGTCGAAGGAGAAGCTGGCGACACGGTCAAGGGGTGTCGTAAATATCGCGTCACGGTAAGATGCATCACTCATGGATCAAGGCTTCATCGGGCAGTGGGCCAGGGCGACATGCCTGTGGCCGAGGACCGGCCGGGCAGAGCGCCCCGTCGGGCCCGCCATTCTACGCATTCGGCGCCCGTGACGCACCCGTCACGGCTGGCGGGTGATGCCTCCATCAATCGATTTCAGGCCGGGCCATGCAGGGCCGGTCATTACACTTCAAGGAGAGAGGTGGCCATGTCCACTCAATCAGCGGCACGTTCTGCGCGTCGTAATACCCAGGCCTGGCAGGCTCTCGCGCGCCATCATCAAGAGCAGATGGCCGATGTGCATCTGAAGGACCTGTTCGCCGAGGATGCGGCGCAAGGGCGTGACCGAGTGGCGACCTTCACGCGCTCTGCCGCGGGGCTGCGTCTGGATCTCTCCAAGCAGCGCCTCAAGGGCGAGACCCTGGAGCTGCTGCTGGAGCTGGCGCGCGAAACCGGCGTCGAGCAGGGCATCAAGCGCCTGCTGGCCGGTGAACATGTCAATCGCTCCGAAGACCGTCCGGCGCTGCACGCCGCGCTGCGTCTGCCGCGCTCCGCCAGCCTCCTGGTGGATGGCGAGGATATCGTGCCGGCCATCCACGAGAGCCTCGAGCACCTGGCCGAGATGGTCGATACCTTCCACAGCGGGCAGTGGCGTGGCGCCACCGGCAAGCCGATCACCGATGTGGTCAACCTCGGAGTCGGTGGCTCGGACCTCGGCCCATTGATGGTCTCCAGCGCCCTGAGCGATTGCCGCCCCAAGGACATCCACGAGATCGGCGTGCACTTCGCCTCGACCATGGATGGCTCCCAGCTGGCGGACTATCTGGAATCCTTCAGCCCGGAAACCACGCTGTTCATCCTGTCCTCCAAGTCATTCTCGACCATCGACACGCTATCCAATGCCCGCACCGCGCGCGACTGGCTGAAATCACGTCTCGACCCGGAAGGACGCCTGGAAGCGCTGATCAACCGTCAGCACTTCATCGGCGCTTCCGCCAAGCCGGAGAAGATGACCGAGTGGGGCATCGCACCGGAACATCAGCTGCTGTTCTGGGATTGGGTCGGCGGCCGCTATTCGCTGTGGGGCACCATCGGTCTGCCCATCGCGCTCAACGTCGGCATGGACAACTTCCGTCGTCTGCTGGCCGGGGCGCATGAGCTGGATGAGCACTTCCGCACCGCGCCGCTGGAAGACAATCTGCCGGTGCTGCTGGCGCTGGCCGGGATCTGGAACAACAACTTCCTCGATATCCGCGCCCACTCCATCCTGCCCTACGACGGTCGTCTGGAGTACTTCGCCAGCTACCTCGAGCAGCTGGAGATGGAATCCAACGGCAAGTCAGTGACCAACGATGGCGAGATGATCGACTACTCGACCTGTCCGGTGCTGTGGGGCCAGCTGGGGCCGAATGCTCAGCACGCCTTCTATCAGCTGCTGCACCAGGGCACCCAGGCGGTCGAGTGTGACTTCATCGCACCGATGTGCCGTTATGACCATGTCGAGGACGCCGAGACACGCGCCCACCTCAAGGCACAGCACCGCCTGACGCTGGCCAACTGCTTTGCCCAGTCACGTGTACTGATGCTGGGCGATGACGCCATCCCCGGTGATGAGGCGCAGCCGAACCACAAGCGCTACCGTGGCAATCAGCCGTCGACCACGCTGCTGCTGGAAGCGCTGACACCGGAAACGCTGGGTGCGTTGATTGCGCTCTACGAGCAGAAGGTCTTCGTGCAGGCCACCATCTGGGACATCAATCCGTTCGATCAGTGGGGCGTGGAGCTGGGCAAGCAGATCGCCACCGCCACCGAAGCGACCATGACCACCGGCGAAGGCTTCGAGACGCTGGATGCCTCCAGCCGCGCGCTGATCGAAGCGGTGTGGGCCGCACAGGACCAGGACCCGCGCTGAACCCGCGGCGGAGGTGAGTGAGGGGGGGGAGCGAGTGAGAGAGTGTGTGAGGGCATGCTGCCATGCCGTGCAAGACGAGCGGCGGCGCCAGTCGTCGCCCTCTGTTGATTTATACAGTATTCTCGCTATCCTATAAGCGAATCAATCGTTTACACTAGACAGCACGACGCGGACCGTCGAAAACCCTGCTTCCAGCGTATGAACGCTCGAGAGATGCCCAGCCATCTTGAAGCGTGGGAGGGGCGGTGTCGCGGTCTGGCGTGCTGTTGGGAGTGCTGATGGCCAATTCCCTCTTTCCGTCAGATACGGCAGCGATGCACACCACCGCGCCCGTCAAGGGGCTGCTGTACCTGCACGGCTTCAATTCGGCCAGTTGTTCGCCCAAGGCGCGCTTGATGCAGCGCGCGGCAGAGCAGTTCGGCCTGCCGTGCGTGATGCCGGATATCCCCCCGGCGCCCGATGCGGGTCAGGCGGCGGTCAACGCAGCCTATCTCACGCTGTGTGAGCGCCTTGCGCTGGACCCCGCAGACCCCGCCTGTGATGACGCCATCATGGTGATCGGCAGTTCCATGGGCGGCTTTCTGGCCACCTGGCTGGTCGCGCGTGAGGCCGCACGTCTCGAGGGGCCGGCAGGCCCTTCCCAGAGCGTCTGGCGTCAGGGGCCACGCAGTGTGCTGATCAATCCGGCCGTGCGTCCCGCGCGACTGGTCAGCGAATGGCTCGGCTCGGTGCATGCCAATCCCTATACCGGCGTGACGTTCACCGTCACCGAGGATTTCGGCCCCGGGCTGCTTGCATTGGAAGCGGAGCCTGTCACGGCGCAGCGCACCCTGGTGCTGTTGGCGACGGCCGATGAGACATTGGATGTCAATGATGCCGCAGGGCTCTATCAGGGAAGCCGCTTGATCATCACGCCGGGTGGCGATCACGGCTTTGCGCAGCTGGCGGAATATCTGCCGGCGATCATGGCGCATGGCGGACACCGGCTGGCCCCCGCCACCGCAGCGGCGATGCATGTCGCGCCGGACTAGCAGGTCACGTGTGTGGTGCTTTGTGCCAGGCCTGCCGCCACCCGCCACGACCTGGCTGGATACGGCATATCCTGGCATGACATGGATCGCCACGATACGGATTGGCACGACATGGCAGGGCGTTCGATGCTGAACGCCAGGCGCCGGTCTCTCATTTTTCAGGAATCCGTTGTTCGTCTCGCGCACGTGAAATGTCGAGTCGGATGGCGGACGTCAACACCAAGGACACAAGGCTGCGATGAGTCAGTACAGCGCCAGTTCCATTGAGGTCCTCTCCGGCCTCGAACCGGTCCGCAAGCGGCCCGGCATGTATACCGACACTTCTCGGCCCAACCACCTGGCGCAGGAGGTCATCGACAACTCCGTCGATGAGGCGCTGGCGGGGCACGCGAAGGAAATCCGCGTGCGCCTGCTCGAGAATGGCGGTATCGAGGTCGGCGATGACGGTCGTGGCATGCCCACCGACATCCACCCCGAGCATGGCGTGACCGGCATCGAGCTTATCCTCACCAAGCTGCACGCGGGGGGCAAGTTCTCCCAGGACAGCTATCGCTTCTCCGGCGGCCTGCACGGCGTGGGCGTCTCGGTGGTCAATGCGCTGTCGACGCGTCTGGAAGTGGAAGTGTGCCGCGATGGCCTGCGTCAGCGCATCGCCTTCGAGAATGGCGAGAAGGTCGAGGAGCTGACCCGTATCGGCACCGTCGGCAAGCGCAATACCGGCACTCTGGTGCGCTTCTGGCCCGACGAGAACTACTTCGACAGCCCGCGCCTGGCGATGCCGCGTCTGCGCCACCTGCTGCGTGCCAAGGCCGTGCTGTGTCCGGGCCTCAAGGTCGTGCTCATCGAGACCGATGGCAGCGAGACGACCTGGCACTACGAGGATGGCCTGCGCGATTACCTGCTCGGCGCCACCGATGGCTTCGAACGCCTGCCGGAATCGCCCTTCGTCGGCCATTTCGAGGACGAGGAGCACGGGGTCGACTGGGCGATCCAGTGGCTGCCGGAAGGCGGCGAGCTGGTGCAGGAACCCTACGTCAACCTGATCCCCACGCCGCTGGGCGGCACCCACGTCAATGGCCTGCGCTCCGGTCTGCTCGAGGCGCTCAAGGAATTCTGCGACTACCGTAGCCTGCTGCCGCGTGGCGTCAAGCTGAGCGCGGATGACCTGTGGGAGCGCGCCGCCTTCGTGCTGTCGGTGAAGATGCTCGATCCGCAGTTCGCCGGCCAGACCAAGGAGCGCCTATCCTCGCGCAGCGTCGCGGCCTTCGTCTCCGGCGTGGTCAAGGACGCCTTCTCACTGTGGCTCAACCACCATGTCGATCAGGCCGAAGCGCTGGCGGAACTGGTGATCTCGGCGGCCCAGCGCCGCCTGAAGAGTGCCAAGAAGGTCGCGCGCAAGAAGGTCACTTCCGGGCCTGCACTGCCGGGCAAACTCTCGGACTGCTCAAGCTCCGACCCTGCCGAGAGCGAGCTTTTTCTGGTCGAGGGGGACTCCGCCGGCGGCAGCGCCAAGCAGGGGCGCAACCGCGAGACCCAGGCGATCCTGCCGCTGCGCGGCAAGATCCTCAATACCTGGGAAGTCGAGTCGCATGACATCTACTCTTCCCAGGAGGTTCACGACATCGCGGTCGCCATCGGCCTGGACCCGGGCTCGGATGACCTCACCAAGCTGCGCTATCACAAGGTCTGCATCCTGGCGGATGCCGACTCCGATGGTCTGCACATCGCCACGCTGCTGTGCGCGCTATTCGTGCGTCACTTCCCGGCGCTGGTGGATGCCGGGCGCGTCTTCGTCGCCATGCCGCCGCTGTACCGCATCGACCTGGGCAAGGAAGTGCATTATGCCCTGGACGAGAGTGAGAAGGCGCACATCCTCAAGCAGCTCGAAAGCAAGCGTGGCACGCCCAATGTGCAGCGCTTCAAGGGCCTGGGTGAGATGAATCCGCTGCAGCTGCGGGAAACCACCATGGCGCCGGACACCCGCCGTCTGGTGCAGCTGACGCGCAGTATGGATGACGGCACCCACGAGATGCTCGACATGCTGCTGGCCAAGAAGCGCGCCAGCGATCGCAAGAGCTGGCTCGAGGACTACGGCAACATGGCCGATATCGAGGTCTGATCATCGGTCCAGCTTTCACGGCCAGTTGAACTTCGAAAGCAGCTGAACTTCGAAAGCCAGACAAGCTGCGCGACAGCATTCTTTCGGGAGCGCCACAGTCAGACGCTCCCCGGTTTTACGCTCGTAATCAAGGTCAAGCGCCCATGAGCATGGATATCCAGGTCGCGGAGGGTGACGTCGAACGTCTGGCCCTGCGCGACTACACCGAAAAGGCGTACCTCGACTACTCGATGTACGTGATTCTCGACCGCGCCCTGCCGCATGTCGGCGATGGCATGAAGCCGGTGCAGCGCCGCATCGTCTACGCCATGCGCGAACTGTCCCTGACGGCCAACGCCAAGTACAAGAAGTCGGCGCGTACCGTCGGCGACGTGCTGGGCAAGTTCCACCCCCATGGTGACAGCGCCTGTTACGAGGCGATGGTGCTGATGGCGCAGCCGTTCAGCTATCGCTATCCGCTGGTGGATGGCCAAGGCAACTGGGGTAGTCAGGATGACCCCAAGTCCTTCGCGGCGATGCGTTACACCGAATCGCGGCTGTCGAAGTACTCCGAGGTGCTGCTGTCCGAGCTTTCCCAGGGCACCGTCGACTGGGTGCCCAACTTCGATGGCACCATGCGCGAACCCAAGGTGCTGCCGGCGCGTCTGCCCAATGTGCTGCTCAACGGTACTACCGGCATCGCGGTGGGCATGGCGACCGACATCCCGCCGCACAATGTGCATGAAGTCGTGGCCGCCACCCGGCATCTGCTGCGCCATCCGGACGCTGACAGCGATCAGCTGATGGAGCACCTGCCGGCACCGGACTTCCCCACCGAGGCGGAGATCATCACGCCGCGCACCGACCTCGCCAAGATCTACCGCACCGGTCGTGGCAGCGTGAAGATGCGTGCCCGCTACGTGCTGGAAGAGGGCGATATCGTGATCACGGCGCTGCCGTATCAGGTCTCCGGCGCCAAGGTGATCGAGCAGATCGCCGCCCAGATGCAGGCCAAGAAGCTGCCGATGGTCGCGGATCTGCGTGATGAGTCCGATCACGAGAACCCGACGCGCCTGCTGATTCAACCGCGCTCCAATCGTGTCGATATCGAAGGCCTGATGGCGCACCTGTTCGCCACCACCGATCTCGAGAAGAATGCGCGCGTCAACATGAACGTCATCGACCTCAAGGGGCGCCCACGGGTGATGGCGCTGCACGAGATGCTGGCCGAGTGGCTGCGCTATCGTCGTGCCACCGTGCGTCGCCGCCTCGAGCATCGTCTGGCCAAGGTCGAGGACCGTCTGCATATCCTCGAGGGTCTGCTGACGGCTTACCTGAATCTCGACGAGGTCATTCGCATCATCCGCGAGGAGGAGGACCCCAAGGCCAGCCTGATCGAGACCTTCCAGCTCTCCGAGCGTCAGGCCGAGGCGATCCTCGAGCTGCGTCTGCGTCACCTGGCACGTCTTGAAGAGATGAAGCTGCGTGGCGAGCAGGACGAGCTCAAGCGTGAGCGCAAGCACCTCAAGCATCTGCTGGGCAATGACGAGGCACTGACGGACCTGATCGACAGTGAGCTTGAGCAGGCCGCCACTGACTTCGGCGATGCACGTCGCTCACCGCTGGTCGAGCGTGGCGAAGCCAAGGCACTGTCGGAAGTCGAGCTGATGGGCGCCGACCCGATTACCGTCGCGCTGTCCGAGAAGGGCTGGATCCGTGCTGCCAAGGGGCATGATATCGACCCCGAGGGTCTGTCCTACAAGGCCGGCGACCGCTTCCATCTGGCGGCGCGCGGCAAGACCAATCAGCCGCTGGTGCTGCTGGATGACACCGGGCGTGCCTACACCCTGGCCGCCCACAATCTGCCCAGTGCACGCGGACAGGGCGAGCCGATCACTGGGCGCATGAATCCGGCGGCGGGGGCGGCGATGGTCGGGCTGCTGCTCGATGCGCCTTCTGCGCGCTATCTGCTGGCTTCCGATGGCGGCTATGGCTTCGTGACCACGCTCGAGCAGCTGACCGGCAAGAACAAGTCCGGCAAGGCGGCACTGACTCTACCGCGCGGCTGTGCGGTGCTGCCGCCGGTGGCGATTCCCGAAGTGCCTGAGTCAGCGCAGGGCGATGGGGCTGCGCTGGAAGTGGCGGTGGTGTCCAATGAAGGGCGCCTGCTGGTCTTCCCGCTCTCCGAGCTGCCTGAGATGTCCAAGGGCAAGGGCAACAAGATGCTGTCGATCCCGGGCGAACGCGCCGCCAACCGCGAGGAGTTCGTGCGCTCGCTGGTGGTCTTGCCCGCCGGCACGACCCTGGTGGTGCATGCCGGCAAGCGCAAGACTCTGCTCAAGGGGGCGGATCTCGATTATTATCGTGGCGAGCGTGGCCGCCGCGGCAGCAAGCTGCCCAAGGGCTTCCAGAAGGTCGACCGTCTGGCCGTCGATAGTTGAATCCGGGCCAGATGGCCTGGCTTGTTAGCAGAGGTGCGTCGGCATTGACGCCGACATGCCCCGTGGGCGACACCTTGATGATTCATTGCTCAGGAATGATTTTCCAATGACACAACGTATCTTGATCCGTGCCACCGGTACGGCTCGTCCAGGACAGCTGGCAGGGCTTGGTCAGGCGCTGGCGCGCAGCGGCGCACGACTGCTGGACATCAATCAGAGCGTGACCTTCGGGCTGGTGTCGCTGGAAGCGCTGGTGGCTCTCGGTGCGGAGTCCGATCTGGAGGCCGCGCTGGCCGCCGCCGGTGAACAGCTGGGGCTGGATGTGCAGGCCGTGCAGGTCGGTGCTGAGGAATACGCGCGCTGGAGCCATCAGGCGGAGCGCCCGCGCTGGATTCTGACGCTGCTGGCACCACGCCTGCCCGCCGGCATTCTGGCCGAGGTCGGTGGCCTGACAGCCGAATTCGGGATCACCGTCGAGCTGATGCATCGTCTGTCGGGGCGTGAGCCGCTGGATGGCGAGTCACCAGCCGAAGGTGCCTGTGTCGAGTGCTGGCTGCGCCTGCCGGAGAGTGACACCGACATCAACGCCCTGCGCGAGAAGGCGCTGGCGCTGGGCGCGCTGCACGGTGTCGATATCGCGATCCAGGAAGATGATATATGGCGTCGTCATCGCCGCCTGATCTGCTTCGACATGGATTCGACGCTGATTCAGACCGAGGTGATCGACGAGCTGGCGCGTCGTCACGGTGTCGGCGAGGAAGTCTCGGAAGTCACTGAACGGGCCATGCGGGGCGAGCTGGACTTCAAGCAAAGCTTCCGCGAACGCATGAGCAAGCTGGAAGGCCTGGATGAGTCGGTGCTGGCCGATATCGCCGCCAATCTGCCGCTGATGGATGGGGTCGAGCGCCTGATGGCCAACCTCAAGGCGCTGGGCTATCGCACCGCGATCCTGTCCGGCGGCTTCACCTACTTCGCGCGTCATCTTCAGCAGCTGCTGGGCTTCGATGAGATCCACGCCAATGAGCTGGTGATCGTCAATGGCAAGGTCACCGGTGAAGTGCGTGAACCGATCGTCGATGCCGAGCGCAAGGCATTGCTGCTGCGCGAGATCGCCGAGCGTCATGGCCTGCGCATGGAGCAGACCATCGCCGTCGGTGACGGTGCCAATGACCTCAAGATGCTGGCCGAGGCGGGGCTGGGCATCGCCTTCCGTGCCAAGCCGCTGGTGCGTGAACAGGCGCGTCAGTCGATCTCGACCCTGGGTCTGGACGCCGTGCTCTACCTGATGGGCTATCGCCAGCAGGACCTCGAGCACTGATCCGTGATTCAGCCGCTGAACACCCGCGCTGAGTGACAAGCCAGTGTGTGAGTGATACCGCCCTCATCGCCGCCGCGATGGGGCGGTGTCGTCTGGTCGTCAGGTCGCAGAATAGTCCCAAAGCAGCAATGCGCTTTCGGGTGTTGGGGCTAGACTGGAGGTGAAGCGCCGACGACTCGTCGCTCGTCAGTTGACGCCATACTGAAACGCCACTCGCCACGCCGTCAGGAGTTTGCCCATGCCGTCACCCTATGACGATGAACTGCACCTGCTGTGCCTGTTTCCGCACGATGCCGCTCTCAAGGGGTTGAAGATTCGCCACGATGCCAGCCCCGACATGGTGGCCGCCGCCGAGCGTCTGCATGCCAAGGGATTGACCACGCTGCCGGATGGCGGCTATCTGACGTCGGTGGGCCGTGAGGCCGCCGAGCACGCCCATCGTCTCAATGACCTGCTTCACGTCCCGATGGCCATGACGGGCACCTGAGTTCGCCCGTTGGCTTGAATCGCTGATCGCGAGAAGGAAAAACGCCTCGTGGCTTTCGGCCACGGGGCGTTTTCGTATATGGCCTCAGGAGCAGTGAGGTATCCGTGCGCTCAGGCCTTGTGCTTGCGATAGGTCGCCCGGGTGATCTCGACGATCTCCACGCTGACTTCGCGGGCTGCCTCGCAGTGAGGTTTGAGGGCTTCCATCAGGATATCCGCCAGACGTGACTTGTCGTCATCGCTGCGGCCTTCCAGCTGATGGCAGTGCAGATTGACGAAGCCGTGCTTGTGCGCCAGCGGTGCCTGATTGCCGGCCAGACGCCAGTGTCGCCAGCTTTCCGCGCGCACCTTGATGTCGGTTTCCTTGAACAGGCCACTTTGCATGGCAGCGGCATGCAGGTCATCCATGATCGCGTCCATGTCGAGGCTGGGGGCCAGACTGTCGGCATAATCAATGACGAGATGAGGCATGTGATGGGCTCCTTGAGCGTGGCCACGCCTCTCGGGGCGTGTGCCGATGATGAAATTGGCCAGCGATAGTAGCAAATTTTGTGCGGCACGCCGCCTGTTGTTGCCTCACGCTGCCAGTGCGCCAATCACGCACTGGCGATGGTACCCGTCAGGTTGAGCGAAGATGGCTCGCGCTCGTCGTCCGCAGGAGAAGGCGCCGAAGGGGCAGTGGCGGTGGCGTCGACTCCCTGATGTGTCCTGGACACTATGGGCTTGGACAGAGGTGTCTTGGAGCGTCGGCCGGGCACTTCACGTACCAGGCGCGGCATCAGGAAGCCGGGCAGGTGCTCAAGCAGCGCTTCCATCAGGTTGCAGGCCTCGTCATCGCTGACCGCGAAGTGGGCGGCGCCCTGCACCGGATCAAAGGCATGCAGGTAGTAGGGCAGTACGCCGCACTCGAAGAGGCGCTCGGCGAGGGCTGTCTGCACTCCCACGCTGTCATTGACGCCACGCAGGATGACGCCCTGGTTGAGCAGGGTGACGCCGGCGCTCTTGAGGCGAGTCATGGCGGCAGCGACGGCATCATCCAGCTCGTTGGCATGGTTGGTGTGAATGACCAGCACCTTCTGCAGGCGTGTGGTGCCCAGCCAGCCGAGCAGCTCGTCATTGACGCGGTCCGGAATCACCACCGGCAGGCGTGTGTGGATGCGCAGACGCTTGAGATGTGGAATCTCGCCCAGCGACTCCACCAGCCATGCCAGGCGCTTGTCGGGCGAGACCAGCGGGTCGCCGCCGGACAGGATCACCTCGTGGATGCGCTCGTCGGCGCGCAGGTAGTCGAGGATATCCTGCCATTGCGCGCGGCTGGGCTGATGGTCGTCATAGGGGAAGTGACGGCGAAAGCAGTAGCGGCAGTTGATCGCGCAGCCACCGCTGGCCATCAGCAGCACCCGATTGGTGTATTTGTGGATCAGCCCCGGCAGCGGTGTATGTTCGGCCTCTTCCAGCGGATCGGTGACGTAGCCGTCGAGCACGTCGGTCTCGGCGTCCAGCGGCAGCACTTGGCGCAGCAGCGGGTCGTCGGGGTCATTGGCGCGGATGCGGCTGGCATAGGCCTCGGGCACGCGGATCGAGAATAGCTCATGGCCGTCGCGAGCGCCCGGCAGCCACTCGCGCTCCAGCCCCAGGCGCTCCAGCAGAGCCTGTGGAGAGCGGATCACGTCGCGTAGCTGTGCACGCCAGTCATTCGGGGCAGACGGGGGTTCAGCGGCAGTCGAGAAGGCCTCTGAGGCACGACTTTCGTGGCTGTTGTGCGGGATGGTATGCAAGGATGCAGGGGTTCGGGTTATCATGCGCATCACTTCTAGTCATGATTGCAGCCGATTGACTGCAATCTGGAATTCATGGCGGGCAAGACCCGTTAACGAGTCGAGAGCGAGCAAGATGGCCAACTATTCTACCAACGAATTCAAGTCCGGTCTGAAAGTGATGCTGGACAATGATCCCTGTGCCATCGTCGATAACGAACTGGTCAAGCCGGGCAAGGGGCAGGCCTTCAACCGCGTCAAGCTGCGCAACCTGAAGACCGGTCGTGTATGGGAGCGTACTTTCAAGTCCGGCGAGAGCATCGAAGCCGCCGATGTCATGGAAGTCGACATGGAATACCTCTACACCGACGGTGAGATGTGGCACTTCATGCGTACCGATGGCTCCTTCGAGCAGTACGCCGTCGATGGCAAGGCGCTGGGCGACAACGTCAAGTGGCTGAAGGAGCAGGTCGTCTACACCATCACGCTGTGGAACGACAACGCGATTGCCGTGACGCCGCCGAACTTCATCGAACTGGAAGTCGTCGAGACGGACCCTGGCCTCAAGGGGGATACCGCCAATGGTGGCTCCAAGCCGGCGACCCTGTCTTCCGGTGCCGTAGTGCGTGTGCCGCTGTTCATCAACCAGGGCGAAGTCCTCAAGGTTGATACCCGCAGCGCCGAGTACGTGTCTCGCGCCTGAGTCCTTTCGCTCACGTCGTGAACACCCTGATGCCTCGCCTCGTGCGGGGCATCATCGTTTGTGCTGCTCATCCGTGCTCCTCATTCGTGCTCCTCATTCGTGCTGGTCAGTCGTGCAGGGTGATCGTGTCGATCAGCCCTCGCGGTTGGCCAACGTTTCCCGCTGATACCTCCCTTGAGCTTCCCATGTCTGATGCCGATTCTTCCGCCGCTGCTTCACCTCTTTCAGCCGCTGTCCTGGTAGAGGACTGGGCGCCCACTGTCACGCGCGAGCGACTCGTCCAGCGTGCGCGTCTGATCAGCGAGGTGCGCACCTTCTTCGCCGAGCGTGGAGTGCTGGAGGTGGAAACGCCGGTGCTGGGGCGGGCCGGTTCGACGGATGTCGGTCTCGCGTCATTGTCCTTGGCCGCGCAGCTGCCGGGTGAGCGTGAGCGCGTGCCGCTGTGGCTGCAGACCTCGCCGGAATTTCACATGAAGCGCCTGCTGGCGGCCGGTAGTGGACCGATCTTCCAGATCGCGCGTGCCTTCCGTGATGGCGAGGTCAGCCGTCGCCATAATCCCGAGTTCTGCATGCTGGAGTGGTACCGCCCCGGCATGAATCTTGAGGCGCTGATGACGGAGACTTGCGAGCTGATCCGGCGCGTGATGACGCTCGGGGCACAGCTGACCGGCCAGCCGTCGCTGCTCAGTGAGTCTCAGGATGCCCAGGCCAGGCCTGCTATCACGCCTTACCGTGCACTGTTTCGCCGTGTGCTGTCGCTGGACCCCTTCACGGCCACGCTCGAGGAGCTGCGAGCCGCCTGTGCGCGCGAATGTGAGGTCGCGGCTGATGACTGGTCGCATGAGACCTGCCTGGATGCGCTGATGAGCCTGGTGATCGAGCCGACTCTTGGCTCAGGGTCACAGGGCGCAGAAGCGCAGGGACAAGCTATCGTGGAGCTGGTCACCGAGTATCCGGCTGCGCAGGCTGCCTTGGCGCGCAAGCACCAGGACAGTGAGGGTGATTGGGTGGCATCGCGCTTCGAGGCCTACGTGGCGGGCATCGAGCTGGCCAACGGCTATGACGAGCTGACTGATGCCAGTGAGCAGGCGGTGCGCTTTGCCGAAGACAATGCCGCGCGAATTGCCCAGGGGCTGCCTGAGGTAGCGGCGGACCAGCGCCTGTTGGCGGCCCTGCAGGCGGGAATGCCCACGGGGAGCGGGGTGGCGTTGGGGCTGGATCGTCTGATCATGCTGGCGCTGGGAGAGCGCGATATCTCGGCGGTCATCGCTTTCCCGGCATCACGTGCTTGAGAGCCGACATGAGAGGCAGCTTTCGATGTGAATTGCGTGAATCCCAGCGTTTATTGCCAACACGCTTGCCGAGCGTGCGTCGACTAGACTGGAGAGGTCAGCGTGGAGGGTTGGCGCTTGCCGGCGAAGCCCGCAGGCAAGGTGATGGCAGGACCAGGGCAATGGTCGCAGCGGGTCTTCTTTTATCGGGCATGGTGAAAGAAGGCGACAGATGATGACTCGAACCCTCGGAGCCTTCGAGGCATCATCCGGCAGTCGCGTCGTGAGAGCGTGACGCCCGTCATGGAGGACTCTGATCTGTTTGGGCACTGAAGGTAGTGATCACCCCGATGGCAGCGTTCATCGCGGGGCAAGGCAAGAAGGCGAGGAGCGCGGTCAGGCTCCTGTCGTTAAAAAGGGAAGCCAGGGGCTTCCCTTTTTTTATGCTCGGGTTTCATGTGCAGGCTTTATGCGCGAGTGTCGTGCTCGCGCTGCGCCAGGCCTGACCTTATTTCTCGTCTGTGGTCGGCGTGCCCTGCGCCGTCTCTGCCGCATGCGCTTCTGACTCGGCTGGTGCTGTCGCAGACGGACGCATGCCGAGTGACTGTCCCATGCTGACCTTCTGGCCCGGCGTCAGGGCGTCATCGAACTCGACGCTGTCCGGGAAGCACATCACTACGGTGGAACCGAGCTGGAAGCGACCCATCTCGGCGCCGCGCGCCAGCTCGATGAGTTGATCGAAACGGGTCGTCTCGACATCACCGGAAAGCGGCGTGATCTGACCACTCCAGACGGTCTTGATCGCCGCGACGATCATCGCGCCCACCAGCACCATGGCCATCGGGCCATGCTCGGTCTCGAAGATGCAGACCAGGCGTTCGTTGCGCGCGAAGAGGCCCGGTACGTGCTTGGCAGTGGCTTCGTTGACCGAGAACAGGCGCCCCGGAACGTAGGCCATCTCGATCAGACGCCCGGCCACCGGCATATGAACGCGATGGTAGTCCTTCGGTGACAGGTAGACGGTGGCGAAGCGACCGTTGCGGAAGGGCGCGGCACGCGCTTCACTGCCACCCAGCAGCTGGGTCAGCGAGAACGCCTGACCCTTGGCCTGTACCAGGGTGCCGTGGTCGATGTTGCCGAACTGGGACAGTACGCCATCGGCCGGTGACACCAGGCCTTCACCGATGGGGCGGGCGTCCGCCTTGAGGGCACGGGTGAAGAAGTCATTGAAGCAGGCGTAGGCACGCGGATTCTCCTCGAGCGCCTCGTTCATGTTGACGCCGTAGGCCTTGATGAAACGCTCGATGAAGGTGTTCTTGACCCACGGATTGGTGCAGGCGGCGACACGGCCGATGAGGCGTGAGATCAGGTGCTGGGGCAGTGGGTACTGGCTCAGGGAAAACAGCTTGGCGCGATCCACGATGGCGATCCTTGCAGGCTCTTTCAGGAATGAAAAGCCCGCTCCTCGAGAGGGCGGGCGTTGGCCGGCTCAAGCGGCGGCCAGCAGTTGGGCTGCACCTTAGCCCATCGTCAATAACGGCTCAAGCCTGCGGATCGCCGCAGTCGTGGGCCTGGCGACAGTTGCTAGGCAGGCCATGCGCGTCATCTCGACATGGCCTGCCCTGGCGTGCTGGCGATCGAAAGGGGCATTCCAGTCTGCGATCGAGCGCCTTCAGCGCTCGATGGGCGTATCGTCACGGTTGCCCCATTCCTTCCAGGAGCCCGGATAGGCGCGCACATCGCTGAAGCCAAGCGCCTGACCCACCAGCCAGGTCAGGCCGGAGCGGTGATGGCTCTGGCAGTGTGTCACGATGTGCTGTTCGGGGTTGAGGCCGCGAGCGCCCAGTTCGGTCATCAGCTCCGCATAGTCGCGGATGCGCAGGTTGCGCTCACGGTCCATGGCCTCGGTCCACTCGAAATGCACGGCGCCCGGAATATGGCCGAGGCGGGCGTTCTGGCCCTTCTCGCCGCGATATTCCTCCGCCGAGCGTGCATCCCAGATCACGACGCTGTTCTGCGGATCCTCGGCCGCCAGCCGATCGAGAATGTCCTCCCGCGTCGCCATCACGCTGGCGTCCATGTAGGCGGCGTGATACTCGCTGGGACTCCAGTCGCTGGTGGCGTCACTCAGCGGCAGGCCATCGCCTTGCCATGCGTGCAGGCCACCATTGAGGTAGCTGTAACGGGTATGGCCGAGCAGCGCCAGGGTCCACAGCAGGCGTCCGGCCCAGCCGCCTCCTTCATCGTCATAGGCCACCACATGGCTGTCACGGGTGATGCCAAGGGCTGACATCACCTCAGACAGCGCCTCGGGGCTCGGCACGCCGGGAATGTCATCGTCATTGCTGCCGACCAGCTGCTTGAAGTCGAGCAGGCGAGCGCCGGGCACGTGACGCGCATGGCTCTCGGCTTTCAGCGGCACATCGACGATCACGATATCAGGATGGTCGAGCATTTCCGCGAGCTGCTGCGGTTCGACGATCAAGGGCAGCAGGTCGGCTTCCGAGGGGGAAGGATGTGAAGAATCGTGAGACATGGCGTAATCCTTGCTTCTACGAAGAGAGTGGTCCTTCCGGCATCATGGCACGTCGGCTGGCGCTGTGGTCAAGTCACTGTGATCAAGAGATGCAATCAAGTGACTGCGGCGAGGCGAAGTGTCACCGCGCCAGATTCCTTGCCATCTTGTCCCCTGAAACGACATGTTTTCAGTATAATGCCGCGCGTCACATTCTGGGGCGAACGTGTGAAAGCCCAGTGCGCGCCACGACCTGACCTCCTGGACAGCCTTCCGGATTCCGGCCAGTTTCAAGGGCGGGGTTCTGGTCAGCTGGCGAGACCAGCCAGTAGCCCCAGCCGCCAGTAGATCCAGTCGGTCTTGTCGAGAGAAGCGCGTGTTTCAGCCCAGCGCCCTGTGGCGAATGCAACATTGGCCCTCGAGGCATCCTCTTCGCGGCCTCAGGCAATACACTGTCTGTCACCAGTGGCGCTGCTGCACTTTTCGGGTGCGGCGCTGGCGCTCAATGTGTGTCATTTTGGTGCAGCGTGTCGGCGCCCCGTCGATGCTGAGCTGCTACTCAAATCGCTTCATCCTGAACGGGAGTCATCATCTTGCTCGAGCGCCTATTCTCACTGCGTGCCGAAGGCACCACGACGCGCACGGAAGTGCTGGCGGGCATCGCCACCTTCATGGCGTCGATGTACATCATCGTGGTCAATCCCGGCATCCTGTCAGCCGCCGGCGTGCCATTCAGTGCGGCCCTCACGGCGACCGTGCTGGTCAGCTTCTTCGGCAGCCTGATGATGGGCCTGTACGCGCGCAACCCGATCCTGGTCGCGCCGGGCATGGGCATCAATGCCCTGTTCGCCTACACCATGGTGCTGGGCGGCGGCATGAGCTGGGAGGTCGCGCTGGGCTGCGTCTTCTGGGCCGGTGTCATCTTCGCGGTACTGGCCATGTTCAACGTTCGCCGCCTGGTGATCGATGCGATTCCCGCTCAGCTCCGCTACGCCATCGCCTGTGGTATCGGCCTGTTCATCACCTTGATCGGCCTGGTGAATGCCAAGCTGATCGTCTCCAACCCGGTCACCGTGGTCAGTGTCGCGCCGATGACGCCCTCGCTGGTGGTCTTCCTGCTGGGGCTGGCGCTGACCGCCATCCTGGTCGCGAAGCGCATTCACGGCGCACTGATCATCGGCATCATCGTCACGACCCTGATGGCGACCACCATCGGGCGTCTGTGGGGGGATGGCAGCGCCTACTTCCCGCCGGAGATCGCCCAACCGACGCTGGTCAACTTCACCGGTATCTTCGCTGCGCCTGATTTCAGCGGCCTGCTGGCGCTGGACCTGCTCGGTTCGCTCAAGGTGGCCTATGCGCCGTTCATCTTCGTCATCCTGTTCACGGTGTTCTTCGATGCGCTCTCGACCTTCATGGCGGTGGCCGAGGCGGGCAACCTGAAGGACGAGAATGGTGACCCGCGCAATATCCGACGCTCGATGATGGTCGATGCCTTCTCGGCGCTGGTGTCCGCGCCACTCGGCACCAGTCCGGCGAACGCCTACATTGAATCTGCGGCCGGTATCAGTCAGGGCGGACGCACCGGGCTGGTCGCGGTGGTGGTGGCGCTCTGCTTCCTGCCGTTCCTGTTCCTGGCGCCGCTGCTGTCGCTGGTGCCGTCCATCGCGACTGCCCCGGCGCTGATCCTGGTCGGCGTGTTCATGATGGAGCCGATCGGCAAGATCCACTGGCACCAGTTCGATGATGCGATCCCGGCCTTCATCGCCATGGTGATGATTCCGCTGACCTACTCCATCACCCACGGTATCGTGTACGGTTTCCTGAGCTTCGTGGTCATTAAGCTCGGTGTCGGCAAGGCGCGCGAGATTCGCCCGACCATGTGGGTGCTGTTCGCGCTGTCACTGCTGCTGTTGCTGGAAGGCTAGGCTTCGAAAGCGGCAGTGATATGTCTCGAGGCTGTGATGTATCTCGATAGTTTCGAGCATGAAAAAGCCCCGTCAGGCAGTGACTGCCTGGCGGGGCTTTTTTGACGACTTCTGGATCGCGCCTGATCAGCTCTCGGTCAGCGAGAGCAGAATCTTCTTGTAGCTCTCGAAGCGCACGCGGCCGATCTCACCATTGTCCACGGCCTGCAGCAGGGCGCAGCCCGGTTCCTTCTCGTGCTTGCAGTCGCGGAAGCGGCAATAGCCGAGATAATCGTGGAACTCGCGGAAGCCGTCGGTGACCTGCTCGGGAGTCAGGTGCACCAGGCCGAATTCACGGATACCGGGCGAGTCGATCAGGTCACCGCCATCCGGCATGTGATAGAGCCAGGCGGTGGTGGTGGTGTGCGTGCCCTGGCGTGATTCGGTCGACAGCGGGCCGACGCGAACCTCTTCCCTGGGCAGCAGCATGCCGATCAGGGACGACTTGCCGACGCCACTCTGGCCGACGAAGACTGAGGTGCGGTCGCTGAGCTGGGCCTTGAGGGCATCGAGCCCCGATTCGCCACGCGTGGTACAGGCGACGACTTCGTAGCCGAGTGCCTCATAGCGCGCCAGCAGGTCGCGCAGCTCACCGCCGCTTTCCGGCAGCAGGTCGACCTTGTTGAGCACCAGCACCGGCGTGATGCCGGTGGCTTCCGCGGCGATCAGATAGCGATCGATCAGGTTGGGCTGCGGGGCGGGTTCGGCGGCGAACACGATCAGGATCTGGTCGATGTTGGCCGCCACCGGCTTGAGCACGCCACGCATGTCGGGGCGTTCAAGCTCGGTGGTGCGTGCGCCACGCGCGACGACGACGCCGCTGGCATCGCTGGCCTCGCGCCAGATGACCCGGTCTCCGGTGACCAACGTCTCGAGGTTGGCGCGCAGGTGGCAGCGATGCAGGCTGCCGGATTCGCTCTCGACTTCCAGGCTGCGCCCGTAGTGGGCGATGACACGGCCATGCTGCTCCGGGCCATATTCGCCGGCGTCGAGCTTGTCGCGGTCCTGCGTCTCGCGCTTTTCGGCGCGCTTGGTACGCTCGGCCTGCACCTTCTCGATTCGCCATTGCTGCTGGCGGCTTAGCTTGCGTTTACTCATGCTTGGCTGGTGACTCCGGTCGCCGTTCGTTCGCCAGGGATGGGAGAGTCTTCCCCCGTCTGCGGCGCGATTGTACCCTTTGCGCCCTCGGGTGTCGTGCGACGCCCCGGGATGGCGTGTGATACTGCGGCCACTGGCTGGCGTCTTGCGCCATTCCATCCTCAGTTCAGCAAGGAGTGACCCATGGCAAACCCCACCGAGCAGGCCGACCGCCTCATCTGGATCGACCTGGAAATGACCGGTCTCGACCCGGCGCATGAGCGCATCATCGAGGTGGCCACGCTGGTCACCGACGGCGACCTCAACCTGATCGCCGAAGGCCCGGTGCTGGCCGTGCATCAGCCGGACAGCCTGCTGGAGGCGATGGATGAGTGGAATACGCGCACCCATGGTGAATCCGGGCTGGTGAAGCGCGTCAAGGAAAGTCAGGTGGATACCGCCGAAGCCGAACGCCAGACTCTCGAGTTCCTGGCCCGGCACGTGGCGGCAGGCGCCTCGCCGATGTGTGGCAACAGCGTGCATCAGGACCGCCGCTTCCTGCAGCACGAGATGCCGCTGCTGGAAGCATTCTTCCACTACCGCAACATCGATGTCTCGACCCTGAAAGAGCTGGCCAAGCGCTGGAATCCGGCCGCGCTCGACGGCTTCAAGAAGCGTGCGACTCACCAGGCGATGGACGATATCCGCGAATCCCTGGCGGAGCTTGCGCATTACCGCAAGACCTTCCTCAAGCTGACCCAGCAGGGCATCGTCTGAACATCGTGCCTCAACTGAAAGCGATAGCGCTGGAGGCAACGCCTCTCACAGCGCGGTGGCCAGGCGGGCGCCGCGCTTGATGGCCTGCTCCTTCAGCGCCCAGCGCACATGCTCGCGCAGTGGCTCGCTGGGGTAGGCCAGACGGGCGCGCAGCACATGCTCGACCTGCTCCGACCAGGGCGCGTTGCCCAGCCCGATGGCGATGTTGGAGAGCCACTTCTCGTAGCCGATGCGTCGGATCGGGCTGCCTTCCGTCTTGCTGAGGAATTCCTGCTTCCCCCAGCAGAACAGGCGGATCAGCTCGATGCGATCCAGATCATGACGCGGCGAGAAGTCAGTCTCCTGAGTCGCCTTGGCGAAGCGTGTGAAGGGGCAGAACAGCTGACAGTCATCGCAGCCGTAGATGCGGTTGCCCATCGGGCGGCGGAATTCCTCGGGGATGGCGCCATCGAGCTCGATGGTCAGGTAGGAGATGCAGCGCCGCGCATCGACGACCTTGTCCTCGATGATGGCATCCGTCGGGCAGGCGACCTTGCAGGCGTTGCAGCTGCCGCAGTGTTCCTTTTCAAAAGGGGCATCCACCGGCAGGAGCAGGTCGGTGTAGAGTTCGCCCAGGAAGAACAGGCAGCCGGCCTGCTGATTCATCAGCATGGCGTTCTTGCCGAACCAGCCGATGCCGGCCTTCTGTGCCAGGGCGCGCTCCATCACCGGCGCGGAGTCGACGAAGGCGCGATAGCCGAACTTGCCGACTTCCTTCTCGATCTGCTTGGCCAGATTGGCCAGTCGCTTGCGCATCAGCTTGTGGTAATCACGCCCCAGCGCGTAGCGTGACACATAGGCGCGCTCGGGTTGGCTGAGTACCTGAGTGGTCTCGACCTCAGGCGGCAGGTAATCGAGGCGCACGCTGATCACGCGCAGTGTCCCGGGCACCAGCTCCTCAGGGCGAGTGCGCTTGGTGCCGTGCTTGGCCATGAAGTTCATCTCGCCGTGATGGCCGTTGGCCAGCCAGCGCTCCAGATAGGCCTCGTGGGCCGAGAGGTCGACATCGGTGATGCCGACCTGCTGAAAACCCAGCTCGCGCCCCCATGTCTTGATGCGCGTCGCCAGCTCCGCCATGGCCTGTTCATCGGCGGCGGGGCTCCCTGTGTCGTCAGGTGTTACGGCAGCAGTGGAGGAGTGCGGAGCAGACATGGGGTTTCCAGCGAGATCGAGGGCAGAGGCGCGCCACCTTAGCGCAACTTGCCGGTCAGCCCAAGCGTGCTGCCTGTCGGGGCGTGCACGGCAGGTAAAGGTGGTAGAAAGGAAGGCGGCATGCAACGCCATGCCTCACGACAGGCAACGCACATCCAGGCAGGCAATGAGCGTCCAGACAGGCAACGAACATTCAGCCAGGCAACGAATACCCAGACAAGGAGTGTAGGCATGGCAGCGCACGAATCGACCTCTGAGCAGACCTGCCCGCCGGCATCTTCGGCGACCATGACGCTGTGGCGTTCGGTCAACTGCCTGTGGCCGTTGGCGGCGCTGCGCGATCTGGAGCATTGGATGCTCGCGGAGGAGACCGTCGCCGCTGACAGTGGCCAGAGCGAGGCGCCGGTGGAGAAGCGCCTGATGGGGCGCGCCGCGCAATCGGCGTTCGACCTGCTGCGTCAGCGTTGGCCGGAGACGCGCAGGCTGTGCGTGCTGTGTGGCGGCGGCAACAATGGCGGCGATGGCTATCTGCTGGCGCGCCTGGCATTGCTGGCGGGCTTCGAGGTGCGAGTCATCGCCTTGACGCCGGAGGATGCCTTGACCGGTGATGCGCAGCTGGCCGCGATTGCGGCGCGCGAGGCTGGCGTCGAGACGCTGGCATGGCCCGCGGGCGACGAGGCCGCGGCGGATGCGCTGCTCAAGGGCTGGCCCTTGCTGGTGGATGCGCTGACCGGCATCGGCCTGCGCGATGCACCGCGCGGCAGCGTGGTTGAAGCCATCGAGCGCATCAATCACGCTCATCGGCAGGGCGTGCATGTCATGGCGCTGGATGTGCCCTCAGGCTTGAACGCCGCGACGGGCGCGGTCGCCGGTGTCGCCGTGGAAGCGGATGTGACGCTGACATTTCTGGTCGACAAGCCGGGCCTGCACACCGGACGCGCCGAGCTGCATGCCGGCCAGGTCAGCCTGGCGCGACTGGGTGCGGCACGCGTCCTGCCGGAGGTGGTGGCGCAAACGCGCACGGCGGCCTTGCTGGCCCAGGACGCCGTGCAGCGTCTGACACCGCGCTGGCTGGAGTCGGAGCTGGTACCGCGCTCACCTCTGGCTCACAAGGGGGATGCCGGCAGCGTGCTGGTCTTCGGTGGCGGGCCCGGGCTGGGTGGCTCGGTGCTGCTGGCCAGCGAGGCAGCGGCGCGGGCCGGTGCCGGCAAGGTCGCGCTGCTGACGGCGCCCGCGCATATCAGCGCCAGCCTGACGCGCTGCCCAGAGGTCATGGCGCGCGGTCTCAAGAGTGGCCCGGAGGGCAGCAGCCACGATGGCTTCGCCGTGCTGGAATCACAGTTGGCTCAGGCCAGCGTGACGCTGGTCGGGCCCGGCATGGGTACCGAGAGTCTCGAGAGCATGCTGTGGGGGTGGGGCGGCATGTCGCGGGTGCTGGCGGCGGGTCAGCCACTGGTCGTGGATGCCGATGGCCTGAGCCTGCTGGCCTGGCGCGCAAGCGAAGGCGAGATCATTCACCGCGATGACTGGGTGTTGACGCCGCATCCCGGCGAGGCCGCGCGTTTGCTCGATTGCAGTGTGGTGGATGTCGAACATGACCGGATCGCAGCCGCAAGAGCACTCCAGCAGCGTTTCGGCGGCAGCGTGGTGCTCAAGGGCGCGGGCAGTCTGGTGGCGAGCCCTGCGGGAGTGCTCGAGGGGCCGGCGGTGGCGCTCTGCCCCTACGGCAACCCGGGCATGGCCAGTGGCGGCATGGGCGATGTGCTGGGGGGCATCATCGCGGGTCTGGCGGCGCAGGCACTCAACGGCGGCTTTGATGCACGCCAGCCGCGTTCCACCCGGGATGAGGCGGTGCAGGCCCGGCGAGTCACGCGTGCCATGGCGCAGGCGGCACGGCTTGGGGTGCTGGTGCATGCCCTGGCGGCCGATCAGGCGGTACAGGAGCGTGGTGAACGTGGCCTGCTTGCAGGTGATCTGGCATCCTATATGCATTTATTGCTCAATCCACGGGCCCGAGATGCGCATACTTCTGTCTAATGAAAACGCCCAGGTTGCCTTCGGCACTCAATTGGGGAATATCCTTGCCGGCCGCGGGCTGGTGTTCCTGGAGGGCGAGCTGGGGGCGGGCAAGACGACCCTGACCCGCGGCGTGCTGCGCGCCTATGGTCACCAGGGCGCGGTCAAGAGCCCGACCTACACCTTGGTGGAGCCCTACGTGCTGCCACGGGCCGAGGGTGGAGAATGGCACATCAACCACTTCGATCTCTACCGCCTCGCCGACCCTGAAGAGCTCGAGTTCATCGGGGGGCGCGATCTGCTCGCCGCCGACAGCCTGGCGCTGATCGAGTGGCCGAGCTGTGGTCAGGGCTTTCTGCCCACGCCGGATCTGCGCATCACGCTGTTCGTCGCCGACGAAGGACGTGAGGCCGAATTGACTGCCCTGACACCGCGAGGTGAGGGTTGGTTGGCAACACTGGCCGAGCGCCGAACCTCTCAGGCATGATGACGCTGATCCGCTTGCGATGCTTGGCGGCGAAGTGTCTGGTCATTCGTTAACTTCATTCATGTTCTTTCTGTCTGGGTCATCCTGTCTGATGCCTGAAATAGCGTCCAAAATCCCCCGTATGCGTCTGGCGCGCAGCTTCCGTCGCTGGCTGGTGGGTGGCGTCGTCTGCTCGCTTGCCAGTCTGGTGCTGGCGCCGCAGGCGCTGGCCGCCAAGGTCGAGAACCTGCGCCTGTGGACCGCACCGGACCACACGCGGCTGGTGTTCGATCTCGACAGTGCCGCCAAGGCCAAGGTCTTCGGCCTCGACAATCCGCGCCGTCTGGTGATCGACCTTGCCGGCAGCGAAGTGGCCAGTGCCGCGGTCGAGCGCAAGTTCGCCGCGCTGAATCTCGAAGGCAGCGCCATCAAGTCGATCCGCAGCGGACGCCAGGGGGATGCCCTGCGTGTGGTGCTCGACCTGACGCGGCCGGTCAATCCCAAGGACTTCACGCTGGCGCCGAATGCCAAGTACGGCAATCGCCTGGTGGTGGATCTCGAGTTCCCCGGCGAATCGGCGGTCGAGAATCCCATCGATCCCATCGAAGCCCGTATCCGCGAGCAGGAACAGGCCGCGGCCAAGCGCAAGCTGAAGGGCGAGCCGGTGGAACCTGTGGTCAATACCCAGGCGGCGGCACACCCCAAACGTGACATCATCATCGCGATCGACCCTGGCCACGGTGGGGAAGACCCCGGCGCCAGTGGCCCCGGCGGGACTCGGGAGAAGGATGTGGTGCTCAAGATCGGCAAGCGCCTCAAGCGCATGTTCGATGCCCAGCCCGGCTTCAAGGCCATCCTGACCCGCAACAGTGATTACTACATTCCGCTGCGCAAGCGCACCGAGATCGCGCGTGAGCAGAAGGCGGACTTCTTCGTCTCGATTCACGCCGATGCCTTCAACAGCCCGCGCCCGCACGGCAGTTCGGTCTTTGCGCTCTCAAGCCGCGGGGCGACGTCCGAGACCGCACGCTGGCTGGCCGCCACCGAAAACCGTGCTGACTTGATCGGGGGCGTGGATGGCAATCTCAGCCTGAATGACAAGGATGAGATGCTGCGTGGCGTCTTGCTCGACCTGACCATGACCGCGACGCTCAACGATTCGCTGGCGGCGGGTAGCGGCGTGCTGGCCAACCTCGGGCGCATGAATTCCCTGCACAAGCGTCAGGTGGAGCAGGCGGGCTTCGTGGTGCTCAAGTCGCCGGATATCCCCTCGCTGCTGGTGGAGACGGGCTTCATCTCCAACCCCCAGGAAGAGCGCAACCTCAACAGCGGCCCCTATCAGGAAAAGCTGGCGCGCTCGATCTTCTCGGGAATCCAGAGCCACTTCGAGCGCAATCCGCCGCCCGCAAGTCTGCTGGCATGGCAGCGCAGCCAGGCACGCGGTGGCAACGGCGGTGAGTATCGCGTCAAGAGTGGCGATACGCTGTCGGAAGTGGCCCAGCGCCACAACGTGAGCATGGCGGCCATCAAGCAGGCCAACAACATGAGTGGCGACACGGTGCGCGTGGGCCAGCTGCTCAAGATTCCGCGCAGCTGAGCCTGACGCCATCAAGTCGTCCTGACAGCGCCTTGCGTTGGCGGGGCGCAGACACTGTCCGCTGATGCAGTTCCGGCATGCGTTGCTTGCCGTGGCTGGGTCGGCGGACAGTATCGTTTTCAGAGACGCGGCGTTTTTCGCTCGTGTATCCAGGAGTTTATCGATGTCTGACGAGCTGACCGACATGCAACCCGCTCGCCCTGGCGAGCGACGGATCCGCATTCTCAATCCACGCCTTGCCAACCAGATCGCGGCGGGTGAGGTCGTGGAGCGGCCGGCTTCCGTGGTCAAGGAGCTGGTCGAGAACGCCATCGATGCCGGCAGCACCCGCATCGAGCTGGAGCTGGAAGGCGGCGGTGCGCGGCTGATTCGCGTGCGCGACAACGGCAGCGGCATCACCGAGGAAGACCTGCCGCTGGCGCTGTCACGGCATGCGACCAGCAAGATCGAGAGCCTGGATGATCTCGAGGGCGTGGCGAGCCTCGGTTTCCGGGGCGAGGCTCTGGCCTCGATCAGTTCGGTCTCGCGGCTGGAGCTGTTCTCGAATGTCTCGGATGAGCCGGCCAACGGCTGGCGCGTGGTGGCGGAAGGGCGCGAGATGGCGCCGCGCGTCTCCCCGGCGCCGCATCCGCGTGGCACCAGCGTCGCGGTGCGTGATCTGTTCTTCAATACGCCGGCGCGCCGCAAGTTCATGCGCACCGAGAAGACCGAGTTCGGTCATGTCGAGGAAAGCTTCCGGCGGCTGGCATTGTCACGCCACGACATCGGCTGGACGCTGCGTCACAACCAGAAGGTGGTGCATCAGCTGCGTGCCGGTGAAGACACCCTGACGGTGGAGCGGCGCATCGG